>NZ_VTUZ01000058.1 GCF_008369935.1 Paraburkholderia panacisoli
GCCTCAGGCGACGCACAGTCGTCAGTCGAACTGTACGATCCGGCCAACGGCACGTGGTTGCAGACCGGCTTCCTGAACCAGGCGCGTGACGCGCACACCGCCATACTGCTGCACAATGGCCAGGTGCTTGTGGCGGGCGGCGACGGCAAGGGCGGCGGCGCCCTGGCATCAGCCGAATTGTACGATCCAGCTACGAGCAAGTGGTCAGAGACCGGGAGCATGATCCAGGCTCGCGAGCATCATACCGCTACCTTGCTGCCCGACGGCCGCGTGCTCGTCGCGGGTGGCGAGGGCAACGCAGGGGCGCTGTCCTCAGCCGAACTATACGATCCGACTACGGGTACGTGGTCCCAAACCGGCTCCATGAGTCAGGCACGGGAAGAACATGCTGCCGTCCTGTTGCCCAATGGCAAGGTGCTCGCAACGGCGGGAATCGCGCAACTCGACCTGTTCTCCGACGAACTCTACGATCCTGCCACGGGCGGCTGGTCACAGACCGGCAGCCTCGCCCTGTCGCGCGACTCGCACACCGCTACCCTGCTGTCCGATGGCCGGGTGCTCGTTGCCGGGGGCCAGCTCAGGAACAAAGCCCTGTCCTCGGCAGAACTCTTCCACTGACAGTTCATGTCGCGTAGCCGCCTCACCCAAGCCGATACTTGAATGCCGACTGGCCGAGGAGCCGCTGCGACCTCGGTGCAATCGGATGGCGGTTTGACCTGGGAACCGGCCATTGAGTCGACGCAAGTTCGACCGACCGTTGTGGGTCAAGAGTACGCATCCGCGGACGGCGAGCGCGACATTCGCCGCTTCGGATGTCCGAATGACAGAAGAGCGACCTGAACCTGCCTCACGATCGACGAGGATCGAATGTCAACAACGGCCGATGAAGGAGTATTCGTCTTTGATAGTCCGATGGCCGGTTACCGAGCAAAGCTGACGCCTGAACGTCCGACCGAGAACTCATGCAAACGGCGGGTTTGGCCGATAAGCGGCGGCCAACCCCGGATGAGCGTATGGCCGTTGGACTTTGGAAACGGCCGTAGTTTTCGCGGCGAGCCGAACGCCGGCATCGGGGGCGTCAACAGTCGGAGAAAAGAAGGCTGGTCAACGTCGGGGCAGTGAACGTGAGCGATGGAATTCGCACGGACGCGCGTGGTGGCGGCAAAACAGAGTGTGCGGTATATGTGTTTGTCTGCTACGAAAATGTACTTTACTAGTGGGAAATGCTCCAACAGAGCGCGGGTGAGGGCGATTCTTCGGTGTACCTACGATGACGGTATCCGGTGTGCCACCATCAAGAAAGGCCTTTAAATTCAATGATGTTTCGATGCAAAGATAATAGAGTGGGAGTAGTAAGTAAAATCCTACTTATACATCTTGAAGCCTATTGACGCGGGTAATCAATAAGCGGAGGGTCCGCGTCATAGGTTACCCATAGCTGATCTGAAAGACTTCGGGGCAATGCTCCAGGCTGACGCGTTCGCGGGGGTACCACGCGATCCACGATGACGGCGGCGTGCGTGCGGCTGGACGCATGGCGCACGTGCTCTGCAAGTTCCATGACCTGTATACGTGAAAGTATCTGGAGCCGTGTGACAGGGGCTTGATTGGACGGTTGTTCCGGGTTCTAATCAGGAATACTAATTAAGGTGGAAAATGAAATTTTGCTCGATCCTCGATCTCCCCAACCCCGACTCAGCATCAGATTGAGGCTACGTCAACAGAAATAGGGCAGAGAGCGGCCACGAAGTGTCACTCGCATGTACCACTGGTTTGACGTTCAGACGTTGGGCCGGCATCTGCAAACGGGCATTGGACTGCAAAAGACGAACGTTACTTGATCGGCCATTGACGCCTTCTCCATCGCCGTCGTTCGCCGGTGACCGCTCTCGCGCGATCCCGAATTGGCGGCATGGACCTACTTCCGCCGGTCACACTGTCGGGGGTGCAACGACGGGTAACTGAGTGGTCCAGTCACCCAAGCCGGTTTACCGAGGGCAGCGGTTCGACCAATGCGGTCATCGACTGTATGATCAGTACTGCACTTGACGAGTGGCCGCTTCCGCGTGAAGCGGAGGCCCAGACTCGACCCGAAGCGGCTACCGGTGTTCGACGTGATAGCAGCCCTTCGGCTGCCGATGATGCAAGGGACCGCTTCACGCCCTGAGTCAGTCCGTCAAGCTTTTAGAGGAGGAAGCGAGACGCTTGCAAGAAGGGGGGAGCCTCGCTTGCTCAATGCGTTTAGATAGACGCTTTCGTCGTATCGGGTCCCGGTCCGCCAGCAACGATAGAGGATGCGTATCCATTTGAATGCAAGTCTCGCGGAGTCACCAGGTTACGCGGGCGAGAGCGCAGGCGCGTCACTGTTCGCGCTCCCGAATGGGTTCGCCGCGATGGCGAACGCCAATTGACGGGCGATGGGACCTCCCTGACAATCACGACGCTGCACCATGATCAAGGGAAATCCACAAGACAATAACATCAGACGTCTGATGTAAATTGACGCTCAACGTAGCCACCAAAGGCAACCATGCGGCTGAGCGTATGATCACCCACGGCTTACTCACGCGCGTGCATGGCAAGTGCGCCCTCGTCAGACAGATCGCGCTGAAGCTGCAAGGCGGGTTCGATGATCTGATGTCCGTGACGGACATGATCCGGAGCGTCGGCGCGGTGCCTTCCAAGAACCGTCTGCAGATGAAGATGATTGTAGCTTCCGGGAGTCTCCCACAGAAGCTCGGTCTCGCCGAGGACGAGCCCTACGGGTGGCTGGAGCGTATGCGCGGCGCGACTTGCCGGATCTGTAGGAGAGCCTCGTTCTCTTTCTGCTGATCAACGAAATGGATTTCCATGACACTGGGCGCGCGGTCTGCTACAACGCCAGCATCGTTAAGTTCGATCTCGTACGCAAACGATGTAAGACGGACCCGCGCGTCCACTTTCCGGACAGGAAAACTATGCACTTCGAGGCTTTCAGCTCTTCCGAACTGGCGGCATACCTGAGGGGTATTCCGGCCGTCAATGCACGGCTTGGCGACGACAGCGAACTGCAGGTCGTCGAAGTGGGCGATGGCAACCTGAACTACGTCTATTTCGTGAGCAGCGCGCGCGACCCGCGGCGCAGCGTGGTCGTCAAGCAGGCACCGCCGTTCCTGCGGCTCGTGGGCGAAGCCTGGCCCTTGCCGCGCGAGCGCATTGAGCGCGAAGTGGCTGCGTTACGCCGCTTCGGTGCGTTGTGCCCGCAGCACGTGCCGAGCGTCTATCACGCCGACAGCGAAAAGTACCTCATTGTGATGCAGCGGCTTGCCTCGCATCGTGTGTTGCGCCAAGGGCTGACCGAGGGCATCGTCTATCCGCACCTTGCCGATCACATCTCCACTTTTCTCGCGCGCACGCTCTTTCACGGCTCCGACTTGTATCTCTCGCCCGAGGCGAAGAAGGCGGCGGCAAGCGGCGGCATCAACACAGAGTTGTGCAAGATTACAGAAGATCTCGTCTTCACGTATCCGTTCGAAGACCATGCATCGAACGTGTACAGCCCTGCGCTGCCTGCGGTCGCAATCGAGCGGCTGCGCACGCACGAGCCGCTGCGTCGCGCGGCGGGCGAGATGAAATGGGCGTTCATGAACCATGCGGAGACGCTCGTGCACGGCGACCTGCATACGGGCTCGATCATGGCGAACGAGCACGAGACGTACGTGATCGACCCCGAGTTCGCGTTCTACGGGCCGATGGGCTTCGACACCGGCGCGTTTATCGCGAACCTGCTGCTCGCGTATTATCCGCGTGACTGGCACGATCGCATGGCCGGCCGCGAGCCGCTCGCGTTTCAGCGCTGGCTGCTCGAGCAGGTCGAAGCGGTGTGGAACGGCTTTGCGCAGAAGTTCGCGCAGCTCTGGCGCATGCATGAGCGCGAGGCGGGCCGTGCCTGGATCGGTGGACCCGCTGAGGCGCGCGCGGCCGAGGCGTTCCGCGAAGAATTCATGCGGCGGCTCCTCGCGGATACGCTAGGCTTCGCGGGCTGCAAGATGATCCGACGCATCGTCGGCATGGCGAAGGTCGCGGAGATCACCAGTATCAAGGACGAAGCGGTGCGCGCACGCGTGGAAGTGCGCTGCCTGCGCCTGGCCGAAGCGCTCCTCGTGCAGCGGCGCGAACTGGCTTCGGTCGAAGCGGTCACCGCGCTGGCCGCTCAGGTGCTCGCCCAGACGGTGGACGTCTGAGCGCGCCCGCGTAACTGACACAATCCGCCGCCCATGCGGCATGGTCCGGCTTACCGGAATCGACGGAGACCCTATGGCTTTGCAGCCACTCAATTCGAGTCTGCCACCCACCATCGAGTGGCGCGACGACACCCTTTATCTACTCGACCAGACGCGTCTGCCGCAGGTGTGCGTGGTCGAGGCGGCCGACAGTGTCGAGGCGGTGTGGCGAGCGATACATGAGTTGCGCGTGCGGGGCGCGCCCGCGATCGGCGTTGCGGCGGCGTACGGTCTGTGCGTGGCGATGCAGCATGAGCGGCAGGCATCGCGCGAAGCGTTCCTCGCGCGGCTCGAACATCACGCCGCCTATCTGGACAGCGCGCGGCCGACGGCCGTGAATTTGCGCTGGGCGCTCGAGCGGATGCGCGCGCACGCGCGTGGCGTTGCGGCCCAGACGAGCACAGAGGTCTACGACGCGCTCGTCGCCGAGGCAATGCGCATTCATCGTGAGGACGTCGAACTGTGCGCGCGGATCGGCGAACAGGGGCGCGCGCTGATTGCGCCCGGCAGTGGCGTACTCACGCATTGCAATGCCGGTGCGCTGGCGACAACGGGCATCGGCACCGCAACCGCGCCGCTATATTGCGCGCATCGCGACGGCGAATCCTTTCGCGTCTACGCGGACGAGACGCGCCCGCTCCTGCAAGGCGCGCGGCTCACCGCGTACGAGCTGCAGCAGGCCGGGCTCAACGTCACACTGATCACCGACAGCATGGCGCCCACGCTGATGGCGCAGGGGCTCATCGATCTCGTGATCGTCGGCACCGACCGCGTGGCCGCGAACGGCGACGTCGCCAACAAGATTGGCACGCTCGGCGTGGCGATCGCGGCGAAGCATTTCGGCATTCCGTTCTACGTGGCTTGTCCTTCGTCCACGCTGGATCTGCGCACCGCATGCGGCGTGGACATCGTGATCGAAGAGCGCGGCGCCGACGAAGTGGCGCAGCTCGCGGGCCGGCGTATCGCCCCGGAGGGCATCCAGGTGCGCAATCCGGCGTTCGATGTCACACCGCATGCGCTCGTCACGGGTATCGTGACGGAGCTGGGCATTGTGCGCGCGCCGTTCGAAGCCAATCTGGCAGCGCTCTTCGCGAAGGGAGAGGGCGCATGAGCGACACGAACGAGGGAGGCAGCCAGCGCCGTGTGAGCGAAGCGGCGTCGGGTGCACGCGAGGCGCGAGCCGAAGCCGAATTGCGTCAGGAGATCGTCGATACCGCTCTCGAAATGGAGCGCCTCGGCATCAATCAGGGGACCTCCGGCAACGTCAGTGCGCGCTGGCGTGACGGACTCCTGATCACGCCGAGCGGTGTGCCGTGCGCGGCGCTCACGCGCGATCGTATCGTCTGGATGCCGCTCGATGTGCGCGAGGACGATCCGCTCTTCGAGGCGGACCGCCCATCTTCGGAGTGGCGCTTCCATCGTGACATCCTGCGCGCGCGGCCCGATGTGAGCGCGGTCGTCCATACGCATTCGAATGCGGCGACGGCGCTCGCGATCCACGGCCGCGGCATTCCTGCGCATCACTACATGGTGGCCGCGGCGGGCGGTAATTCGATTCGCTGCGCGCAGTATGCGACCTTCGGCAGCCAGGCGCTCTCGGATCATGCGCTCGAAGCGCTGCGCGACCGGCTCGCGTGTCTGCTCGCGCATCACGGTGTGATCGCACTGGGGCGTGATCTCGCGCGGACCCTGTGGCTTGCGAACGAAGTCGAGGTGCTGGCGAAACAATACCTGCTCGCGTGCCAGCTTGGCGAGCCGCCGCTGCTCTCGGACGCGCAGATGGACGAGGTCATCGAGAAGTTCAAGGGCTACGGCCTGCGCAAATGATTCGCGGGACGGCCTCAAGACGGCGGACGCCTTGATTTCCGTGATCTCGGGCGCGACCGCCCGCGTGCGTTTTCTCAAAGCCTGGCGAGGGTGATTTCAAGGCGCTGCATCACGTTGCAATGTCAATAGTCCATGTGTGCCACCGGTCTTCCGGTACCCGCCAAGGGGAATCATGAGCGAGCAGAAGGGCGATTTGTTGGCGGCAGAAGGTTGCTCCACAGTCGTTGGACGACCGGTTACTTCGAACGACAGCTTTTCGCCTGCGGGAGGACAGCACTCGACCCAATATAGATAGTCCGTTCCAAGCGGCTTCCGATGGCCGCAATTCGACCAGAAACAGTCATTCTGATCGAGAGCGAAGCTGTCCCACGCCATTGACGGGCTGGAGCATAGCTTGCCATGACTATATCGAGGCTGATCAATCTCGGGCCTACGGAAAACGCCGTTTTCTTCGGTTCTCGACGAATCGCGTGCACCGTTCTATGAATGGTTCAGAGACGGTACGCTGAATGCATCGTATAACTGCCTCGACCGCCATGTTGAAGCAGGTAACGGCGATCATGTCGCCGTGAACTTCGAGGCCGACTTCGGTGCCGTCACGCAGGTGACCTATCGTGAGTTGCTCGAACGCGTGAGCCGCTTTGCTAACGCTTGACGAACTTGTGGCGTTAAAAAGGGCGATTGCGTGGTGAGCTATATGCCGATGTCGATCGAAGGCATTGTGGCGATGCAGGCCTGCGCCCGCATCGGCGCGACCCATTCAGTCGTATTCGGCGGTTTCTCGTCGAAGTCGCTCAATGAGCGGATCGTCAACGTGGGTGCCGTTGCGCTGGTCACCTGTGATGAACAGATGCGCGGTGGCAAGGCGTTGCCGCTGAAGAACATTGCGGACGAAGCCCTTGCAATGGGCGGATGCGAAGCAGTGAAGAGCGTGATTGTCTATCGGCGTACGGGCGGCAAGGTCGCGGGGCAAAAGGGACGCGTCCTGTGGATGCACGAACTCGCGCAAGCTGAGGCGGGCACTTGCGAGCCAAATGGGTCAGCGCGGAACGGCTTGAATGTCGAGCACCTTGCGCTTCGCACTGCACTCGGCGATAGCGATTTCGGCCCGGTCGCCGCGCGGTGCAGCCGTCAGCGTTTCGCTGCGGCCGTCGGGGTACTTGTACCAAAATGAAATCTTCCGCGCGCCGCATCGCTTGTCCAGCCGATCGATGCCGGTCGATTCGCTAGTGGCGACATGGTTTTCATGCGAAGGCTTGGAGGTTCGGACCGGCATCGTATTTCGCTGACTTCGTTTCGATGGTGAGGCCGAGCTTGCGGTCTCGGTATTCGCGCGCCACCTTCGGCAGGCCATTCTTGTCGACGACGAATTGCCAGTGGTTATCAGCGAGCCAGTGCGCCATCGCGGCACGCTGGTTCGGTTTGCAGCCGACGAGGTCGGCCAGCTCATGCGCGGTAAGGTATTCGCTCATTGACGCCCCAGTGTTTTCTCGTGGTTTCGGATTATTGTTTCGCTGCTGCTGCTGCTGCTGCTGCCGCTGCCGCTTAATCGATCACTGACGTTCTGAGATCGGCTCTGCTCCGGACCCACCTGTATGGTCTATGCTTATGGCGTAGGTCAGGTGTTCCCGGGAGTGAGGACGAAATGGAAAGCTGCCTTGCTTGTGAGAGGTTGATCGGAAAAGCCTCAACAGTCTTTCCGCACGAAAAACTCCAGTGCTCTGGAGCGGGCGTTTTTGGTACGCCAAAAAAGCCGATAACACGTTACGTCCTGTACCGATGCACGTCTTGCGGTTGCTGGATGAAACAGAACACATCCCATGGATCACCGGCCGGCCATTGGTCGGCATGCGAGTCGAGCATTCCCGCCGAGCCAGTCCCTGAGCGCAAGCCTGCTGAATATAATGACTGGAGGAGGGCGCCACTGACAGTGCTGGGTCGCCCCCGATAGCCCCGTACAGCGAGCGTTTGTTGCTATTCATGTACGTCGGTCGATCGGACGGCAAACACATTGCCGACGATGAGGCGCCTGCCGCCGTTAGGCTTCGTGAAGCCGATGCACTTTCGAGCGGTCGCGTCGTCGAGCGTGGCATCCGTTGTCGAAGGATTGACGCCGAAGAAGGCGAAGGTCAGGCCATTTATTGGGACGTCACGCTACGGTCGGTAGCGATAGTGCCCGCACGGGCTGATAACGGCGCTCATGCCTGATCCCCGGCAGATAAACCGGGGGCAACGAGGCATTCGCGCATGTCTTTGAGCGAGAGCACGTCGTTCAGTGTTTTCAAGAGATGCTCAAGATGGTCGCGGTTTGCTGTGCTGTTGCCCGTGCAGTACTCATCCAGAAGCCGTGCGGCTTGGCGTGTGCGCACGTCTTTCCGGTCGAACTCCGTCGTGATATTCAGCAGTCACCACAGAGCGTTGATGCCGCCGAATACACTCTTTGCAACCGCTTTGCACGCGTCTGCCTGAACTTCGGGCGTGGGGGCGCGGCGGTTCCATGCGGCGATTGCTGATTCCTCGTCGCGGCCAACGCGTTCGATTCGGCGCGAGGGCTGGCCGTCGATCTCCGGGCACCAGTGGATTACCTAGACGCTCGACGGTTCGCTGTAGCGCATCCCCATCCAGACCTTCCGGTTCTCTTTGATACTCGTCGCACCGTTGCCGCAAAACGGGCACGGCAGCAGGCTCGGCACGGCGTCTGTATTAGTGGTCTGCATCTCAATCTCCGTTATCAAGCCATCGCCCGGACTTCCCGCAGTTCGACGGCATTCGCGTTTCATCTTCGCCGCCAACGTTCTATGAGATTCGGCAAGCAGGAACACGGGGTATTCGTCGAACAGGTCGGCCCGGAGGTTCTTCGGATGCCGGCATTTCGACGCGTCGCCCCTCGTGCTGTGTATACAATCCGAGCAATCTCACTTCATATTCGTATGACGGATATTTGTGGTTTATTCGTCTGGGCAGATATTCGGTACTCTCGCTCGTCCTATCCGCTCAGCGGTGCGACCTGTTTGCGGACCGCTGCTGCTGTCGCTTGTGAGGGTTGTGGTGCAATTCCGGCGAACGCTCCTTTGCCGTGGACATCACGACCCGTTCACTTTGGCATGAATGTCTCGCCGTTTAGCGGGAGTCGTCCATCACATCACAACCTGCGGCGCATGACGGTCAGGAAGTCGTTGGTCCATGGGCGGGGCGTCTTCGCGCTGCAGGCGATTCCTGCTGGCCAGCGGATCTTTGAATGTCGCGGGGAGGTGACATCATGGCGGCGGGCATCGGCCCGGTACCGGCGATCCGGGTTACCCGGTCACACGTTCATTTTTGGACTGGCTGACGGGCGCGTGATCGACGGCAGCGTCGGGGGTAACAGCGCCCGCTGGCTGAACCACTCCTGCGAACCGAACTGCGAGGCGATCGAGGACGAGAGGGGGCGGGTTTTTATCGAGACGCTCGGAGACGTGATGCCGGGCGACGAGCTTTTTATCACCTATGGACTCGCGACCGATGAGGCACTGACTCCCGAATTAGCCGCCGCATATTCTTGCCACTGCGGGGCCAGGTGGTGTAACGGTTCGATGCTGGCCTTGGCAAACAGATAACTGGCGCGCAGCCGACAGGCGCATCCTGGTCGGGCGATCGCTGCTAGCCAAAGTGCGGGCCGAGCTGATTCAGAACCGGGGGCCTGGTTGCTCCCGAGCCAGACCCATTGTCGGCGCTGCGGCGCGGCGTTGAGCCACAGGGACAGTCGATCAAGGTGCGCCTCCCCGTCTGCGGCGATGCAAGAGCATAGGAAGCTATTCAGCGACGCGACTCTTCGAGAGGCAGCCAAGTGGTCCCCTCAGGCGCAGCGAAAAAAATGGCCCCGGAGGCACGCAGCCTGCGGCGCCATTCCGTAATGCTACGACTAGAACAATACGCCGTAGTCCGACCGCACGCTTACATGTCCACGGCGTCGGCCACTTCCTTGAAGTCTTCGATCTGGTCGAAGTTCATGTATTGGTAGATCTTGTCGCTGTTGGCGGTGAGCACGCCCATGTCGGCCATGTATTCGTCTTTGGTCGGGATCTTGCCCAGACGCGAGCAGATCGCCGCCAATTCCGCCGAGCCGAGGTACACGTTCGTGTTCTTGCCCAGGCGGTTCGGGAAGTTACGCGTCGAGGTCGACATGACCGTCGCGCCTTCGCGCACCTGTGCCTGGTTGCCCATGCACAGCGAGCAACCCGGCATTTCGGTACGGGCACCGGCTGTGCCGAACACACCGTAGTGACCTTCCTCGGTCAACTGTTTCTGGTCCATCTTGGTCGGCGGGGCCACCCACAGCTTGACCGGAATGTCGCGCTTGCCTTCCAGCAGCTTCGACGCGGCGCGGAAGTGGCCGATGTTGGTCATGCACGAGCCGATGAACACTTCGTCGATCCTGGCGCCGGCCACGTCGGACAGCGTCTTCACGTCGTCCGGATCATTCGGGCAGGCCACGATCGGCTCGTGGATGTCGGCCAGGTCGATCTCGATGACGGCCGCGTATTCGGCGTCGGCATCCGGTTGCAGCAGTTGCGGGTCGGCCAGCCACTGCTCCATTGCCGTGATGCGGCGTTGCAGGCTGCGCGGGTCCTGGTAGCCCTGGGCGATCATCCACTTCAACAGCGTGACGTTGCTGTTAAGGTACTCGATGATCGGCTCCTTGTTCAGATGGACCGTGCAACCGGCGGCCGAGCGCTCGGCAGAAGCATCTGACAGTTCGAAGGCCTGCTCGACCTTCAGCTGGGGCAGGCCTTCGATTTCGAGAATGCGGCCGGAGAAGATGTTCTTCTTGCCTTGTTTGGCGACCGTCAGCATGCCTTGCTTGATGGCGTAAAGCGGAATCGCGTTGACGAGGTCACGCAGTGTCACGCCCGGCTGCATCTTGCCCTTGAAACGGACCAGCACCGATTCCGGCATGTCCAGCGGCATCGTGCCGGTGGCAGCCGCAAAGGCGACGAGGCCCGAACCGGCCGGGAAGCTGATACCGATCGGGAAACGGGTGTGGGAGTCGCCGCCCGTGCCCACGGTGTCGGGCAGCAGCATGCGGTTCAGCCACGAGTGGATCACGCCGTCGCCGGGGCGCAGCGCGATGCCGCCACGATTGCTGATGAAGTTCGGCAGAGTCTGGTGGGTCTTCACGTCCACCGGCTTCGGATAGGCGGCGGTGTGGCAGAACGACTGCATCACGAGATCGGCCGAGAAGCCCAGGCACGCCAGATCTTTGAGTTCGTCGCGGGTCATGGGGCCTGTGGTGTCCTGCGAGCCGACCGAGGTCATCTTCGGCTCGCAGTACGTGCCCGGTCGGACGCCCTGGCCTTCCGGCAGGCCGCAGGCACGGCCGACCATCTTCTGGGCCAGCGAGAAGCCTTTGCCGCTGTCGGCCGGCTGCTGCGGCAGGCGGAACAGGGGCGACGGGGCCAGGCCCAGAGCTTCACGTGCCTTGGCGGTCAATCCGCGACCGATGATCAGGGGAATGCGGCCGCCGGCGCGCACTTCATCGAACAGCACGTCGGACTTGACCTGAAACTCGGCGATCACTTCGCCGTTCTTCAGGGCCTTGCCTTCGTACGGACGCAGTTCGACCACGTCGCCCATTTCCATCTTCGACACGTCGAGTTCGATCGGCAGGGCACCGGCATCTTCCATCGTGTTGTAGAAGATCGGGGCGATCTTGCCGCCCAGGCACACGCCGCCGAAACGCTTGTTCGGGATGAAGGGGATGTCTTCACCCGTGAACCACAGCACCGAGTTGGTGGCCGACTTGCGCGAGGAGCCGGTGCCGACCACGTCGCCCACGTACGCGACGAGGTGGCCCTTTTCCTTCAGCGACTCGATGAACTTGACCGGGCCGCGCTTGCCGTCTTCTTCCGGGGTGATACCGGGACGGGCGTTCTTCAGCATCGCCAGCGCGTGCATCGGAATGTCCGGGCGGGTGGTGGCATCCGGAGCCGGCGACAGGTCGTCGGTGTTGGTTTCGCCTGTCACCTTGAAGACGGTGACGGTCAGGCTTTGCGGGACTTCCGGACGGCTGGTGAACCATTCGGCATCGGCCCAGCTTTGCAGCACGGCCCGGGCGTGGGCGTTGCCCTTTTCGGCCAGTTCCTTGACGTCGTGGAACTGGTCGAACATCAGGAGGGTTTTCTTCAGTGCACCCGCGGCCACGGCTGCCACTTCGGCGTCGGACAGCAGCTCGATCAGCGGCTGGATGTTGTAGCCGCCCAGCATCGTGCCGAGCAGTTCGGTGGCGCGGGCGCGCGAGATCAGCGCACAGGCGATCTCGCCTTTGGCCACGGCGGCCAGGAAGCCCGCCTTCACGCGGGCGGCTTCGTCCACGCCGGCAGGCACGCGGTGGGTGATCAGGTCGAGCAGAGTCTGCTCTTCGCCAGCGGGCGGATTCGCCAGCAGTTCGACCAGTTCGGCGGTCTGCTGAGCCGTGAGCGGCAGGGGAGGAATACCGAGCGCGCCGCGTGCGGCCACGTGAGCACGAAAGTTTTCAAGCATGGGGGACCTGCTGATATTGCGTTTCAGGAGAGGCTTTTCAGGCCGTCGAGGCTGTTCCAGGTGCTGCTTTAATCGTGATTTTAATCGCGATAGCCCCGCAACGTCAAATGTCTTATGTCTTATATAAGAGTTGGCGCCAAAACATCGAGAATGAAGGCCGCGAGAGAGAATTGCGCTTGCGTGCGAAATTCTGCGTTTTAGCCGAGAGCCTTGTCATATAAGACGTTCTGGACAGATCTCACATCGGCACCTGGAGCATGGACGATCTGCGGTAAGCGACGCCCGCGACCCATGCCAGGTTTCAAGACTTTCCGCTGCGTTCGGATTCTCCTTGCCGGAATCGAACTGACGCGCAGGATCGCGAAAGGACAGATGAAGTGTGCTCGCGGAACCTATCCGTCCGCTGCTCGTCAATTCCACGACCTCGCAATACAAGTTGTACTTTGCATATGGATCTCGCTCGTCCCTCTATCGTTACCGCGACAAAGCGCTGATCAGCCTGGGCGATGCGTTGGCGAACCTGGCGGCCGGCAACGGTTGCCAACAGCGCGAGTTCATGTCGTAATCGTAAGATCACGAACTGACGCGATCCACGTACAGAAAGGTTCGCTTGTAATCGGATATTCCATTCTGCGATTGCAATGCATGCGTAATGTGAAAGGGGCGTGCGGTTCAGCCCGCTGGAGCGCGAAGTCGGGCAGAATCCCAGCATTGATGTCGGTCTGTGACGCAGTTCGCCAATCCACTTCACTTTCTTGGGGCAATGAATGGCTACCCAGCAATCTACCATCATCTACACCCTGACCGACGAGGCTCCGCTGCTTGCAACGAGTGCCTTCCTGCCCATCATCCGCACGTTTACCGCGTCGGCCGGAATCCATGTCACCGCGACCGACATCTCCGTGGCTAGCCGCATCCTGGGGGAATTTCCAGAATTTCTGACCGAGGAGCAACGGGTGCCCGACAACCTGGCTGAACTCGGTCGTCTGACGTTGCTGCCCGATACCAACATCATCAAGCTGCCCAACATTAGCGCCTCAGTTCATCAGCTGGTCGGAGCGATCAAGGAGTTGCAGGAGAAGGGCTACCACGTGCCGGATTTCCCCGAGGAACCGAAGACCGAAGCCGAGAAGACCATCCGTCAGCGTTACTCCAGGTGCCTGGGCAGTGCCGTTAATCCCGTGCTGCGCGAGGGCAACTCGGACCGCCGCGCACCCGCCGCCGTGAAGAATTACGCTCGCAAGAATCCGCACAGCATGGGCGAGTGGAGCATGGCTTCGCGCACCCACGTGGCTCACATGAAGCATGGCGATTTTTACCACGGTGAAAAGTCCATGACTTTGGAGCGCGCACGCGACGTCAAGATGGAACTGCTTACCCGCAGCGGCAGGACAATCGTGCTCAAGCCTAAGGTCTCGTTGCTCGACGGCGAGATCATCGACAGCATGTTTATGAGCAAGAAAGCGCTCTGCGACTTCTACGAAGAGCAGATGGAAGATGCCCGCAAGACCGATGTGATGCTGTCGCTGCACGTGAAGGCGACGATGATGAAGGTCTCGCATCCGATCGTATTCGGTCACGCAGTGAAAATCTTCTACAAAGAGGCTTTTGAGAAACATGGCGAACTGTTCGACGAACTGGGCGTGAACGTCAACAACGGCCTCGTGAATCTCTATGACAAGCTGGAGAGCCTGCCTTCCTCGAAGCGCGAAGAAATCATCCGCGACCTGCACGCATGCCACGAGCGCCGCCCCGAACTAGCGATGGTGGACTCGGCCAAGGGAATCTCGAACCTGCACGCGCCCAACGACGTGATCGTGGATGCTTCGATGCCGGCCATGATCCGCATTGGCGGCAAAATGTGGGGCGCCGATGGCCGTCCGAAGGACACCAAGGCGGTGATTCCGGAAAGCACCTTCGCACGTATCTATCAGGAGATCATCAACTTCTGCAAAACCAATGGTAACTTCGACCCGGCCACCATGGGCACCGTCCCCAACGTCGGGCTGATGGCCCAGCAGGCTGAGGAATACGGCTCGCACGACAAGACTTTTGAAGTGCCCGAAGCGGGCGAAGCCCGCATCGTCGATATTGCCACGGGCGAAGTGCTGCTCGTGCAGAACGTCGAAGAAGGCGACATCTGGCGCATGTGTCAGGTCAAGGACGCGCCGATTCGCGATTGGGTCAAGTTGGCGGTCACCCGCACCCGCAACTCCGGCATGCCGGCCATTTTCTGGCTGGACCCGTATCGTCCGCACGAGGCCGAGGTGATCAAGAAGGTCGAGACCTACCTCAGGGATCACGACACTACCGGTTTGGACATTCAGATCATGTCACAGGTGCGAGCCATGCGTTACACGCTGGAGCGCGTTATTCGCGGGTTGGACACCATCTCGGTCACGGGCAATATCCTGCGCGACTATCTGACCGATCTGTTTCCCATCATGGAGTTGGGTACCAGCGCCAAGATGCTCTCCATCGTGCCGCTGATGGCCGGCGGCGGCATGTACGAAACCGGGGCGGGAGGCTCGGCTCCCAAGCACGTCAAGCAGCTGGTGGAAGAAAATCACCTGCGTTGGGACTCGCTGGGTGAATTCCTTGCGCTGGCGGTGTCACTTGAAGAACTGGGGATCAAGACCGGCAATGCCAAGGCCAAAATACTGGCAAAGACGCTGGATGCCGCTACGGGCAAGCTACTGGAAAACAACAAGAACCCGTCTCCAAAGACAGGACAACTGGACAATCGTGGCAGTCAGTTTTATCTCGCCATGTACTGGGCCCAGGGATTGGCCGCGCAAACCGAAGACGCCGCTCTTGCCGCGCATTTCGCGCGGTTGGCGAAGCAACTGACTGAGAACGAGCAGGTCATTGTGGCCGAATTTTCGGCCGTGCAAGGCCAGCCGGTAGACATCGGTGGTTATTACAAGCCCGACACCGAAAAGCTCGACGCCGTGATGCGTCCGAGCAAGACGTTGAATGCGGCGCTTTCGGCGACTCAGGCTTAGGGAACTTCGGCTGCCCTGTCGGTCAGGGTAGCCTATGCTTTGTCGCTCGTTGACCGCTAATTTCCTGAAGAAGTGGTGCGCAGATTCGGGTAATCGTACCTTCCATGCCAATTCTGTCGGTGGCAGGCCTCAAAAGCTTACGCAGCAAGCATCTGCCGGTCTCTGAATGTCAGCCAGTTGCGAGATATGCAAACCACTGATCTACTGGAGCTTTCTCAAGCAGACCGCCAGAATTGGCACGATTCGGACGATTACCCCAAGACAGGCGCACCGCTGACTGGCGCATCCGGTTATTCCTTCGGCACAGATCGGCCCGCGATGCGCCGAGGATCGAATCCGCCAGAGCAATGGTGACATTCGCAGAAACTAACTGAGGGACGGGGATGGATCGATTAGCGAAATAGCTGTACGGGTCAACAATCGCGCCGAGAATAGCCATCAACCAACCCGCAGGCGCGAGCGCCAAATGTGCGGTTTTCGCGACGCGCGTCGCACGCAGGCTTTTCTCTCATGCTTCGGCCCGATCCGGCGGCACCTCGCGTTACCCAGGCATCGGACGAACGGAATGTCACCGCGCCATACTGAAAGAACGCCTCGTCACATGGCATGGCTGGACTGTCTCAGTCGCAGATGAGCGAGTTATCTAATAAAGATAACTACGTTTTAGCCAGACGCGTAGCCGGCGCTCTTCAACTTGACAGTGCCCTTCGAACGCCCATGTGAAAGCATGGTCGAGCGACCGGAGATGGCCCGTTGCACGCGTTGAAGTAGGTGCGCGGTGCAAGCCCTTTACGACTTGCATCGCACAGCACGCACGACACGAAGCAAGATAGCGAGCCGGAAAACCACAAACCTATCCAGCGGATACCTCATCGCACCAGGCCGCACCCGCACTCAAAACTCAATCGACGCAGACAGCGTCGAATGACAGGCATACCGGCCGGCGTCGAAATTCCCACGCGAATCTACTTCGTGCCAGCGCTGCAGCAGTAGGCGAGGAGAAATGTATGCTTGCCCCCGGGCTTGCTCGTCACGATCGTGCGGATGTCCGTGTTCAGCTTCGCCATTGCCGCAGTCACGTAGTCGGGCGCCGGCAGCTTGTTGGTATTGAAGTCATGGACGGCCACGGCGACTGTCTTGTTGTCCTTCGTCTTCGGGTTGGCGAGAGACCGGTCTTCTGCGGCGAACTTCTGCTCGCGTGACGCGACGGCGCCGACCTGCCCGCTACAGTAGCCATGTGTGCCCGACATCACATGGATCGTGTTGCCGTCGCCGCTCAACCCTGCCGCGATCTTGTTCAGAGCCGCTGCGACGTCCCTGACGGTGCATGGATCGTGGAATCCCCAGATCTGCACGGCCTCCTTGCTGGGGCTGATGTTCACAAGTGTAGCCATAACGTTCTCCTGGTTGCGTAAGGGCCCCGACCATTGATCGGGGGGTGAAAACAGTTCGTCACGGTGCGACGGGCCATCCATGTTGAAACCATGAAAGTGGCTCACTGCTCCGAGGCATACGTGAAAGGCTTATCGTCGGAGTTGCTGGCGGACACGAGGACCTGGTGCCCGTCATAGAGGAACTCGATGGTGTCGTTGGTATTGAGCTGGTCGTCGAATGCCGAGCCGCGTTCGACGACGACTTCACGCTTGCCCATGGCCGCGCCCTTCGAGATCAATGTGGTTTCGATGCCGTTGAGGTAAATGTCGACATCATCGCCGTAGGTCACGACCCGCCGGCTACCGTCTTCGCCGCTCGCCTCATCAGGGCCGGCGGCCAGACGCACGTCGACGCTTCCGGCGTTTCCCTCCGGACGGTCACCCTTGCGCACAATCAGGGTGACCTTGAGATCATTGCCCGTGCGATTGATGAGAGTCTTCATTCCTGCCATGACTTTCTCCTCGATGAGGTTGTCAGTTGACCTGCCGGGTGGAAAGCGTGAAGTTGCCGCTCGTGAATGCGAAGTCGACGCCATTGCGCGTGTTCAACTGGTTGTCGAGCGATGACCCGCGCACGATCACGATGTACTGCTGGCCAAGCATCTGTCCGTTGAACATGGCGGCCAGCTTGATGCCGTTGAGATAAATGTTGATGTTGTCGCCGTAGTCCTGCCACTGCGACTGGTTCGAGTTCAACGTGAACTCCTTCGTGCCGGCCTGATTGCGCGGATCCTCGCTGGCGCGGATCACCAGCGAGATCGCCATCGAATAGGGGCTGGCATTGGTAAACAGCTTCCTTCCTGCCATGAGATCGCTCCTTTGAGTGGGGGATGTCGTTACGAACACGGACCGGCGCACCTTTCGATCATGGCCGGCATGATCCAAAGATCTGGGTCACCGGTGTCTGCCGCGAGACTGCAGCAGTTCATGGTGCCGTCCTCACGCACCACGCGCATCCGGTAGGGATACGCATCAGGTGGCTGATTGCCCAGGATGATGTCCCGGATGGAGCGCTCGAGGCTCACGGTCACCTTGGTTTTTTCAGGTTCCAGCGTCACCTGTGTCTTGCCTGAGAAGTTCAGTCCGATCTGCAGCACGGCCGGCGTGCCCTGAAAGACCTTCGCGACCGTTTGAATGGTGAATTGCGCAGGGTAGGTGTTCTTGCTCGACGTATCCTGGATATCGTCAAAGAAGGAGGCCTGCGTTTCCTTGGGAAGTCTGCCGTTGAACTCGATGCGGTCCTTGTATCTGCCATCGGCCAGCTCCACGTCGATCCAGCCCCGGAACAGCGTCTTCTCCGGAGCATCGCTGAAGATCGCGGCCCAGAGCGCGCGGAACTGGTTGAAATTGAGGTCGAGTTCGTTGCGCAGCCCCTTGACCAGATCGATGCTCGCATTGGGCTGCACGGTCGGGTTTCCGGCCTCGCTGCTGGCCTCGGCGTTGGGCAGGTATTGGGTGAAGGTTTTCTTCACGCCATGCCCGTCCTCGATGGAGAGCATCTGCGGAACCGCGCCGATCCGCTCGCGCAGGGCTTGCGAAGCGTCCTGGATCCTGGCCGCGTCTACCACGGCGTTGCCGAAATTGCGGAAGAGGGCGCGTGTCTGCGTCACCGAGCTTGCGTCGGTCGGTACCGAGAACTGCAGCAGCGACACTGTGGGCGAGCCGCTCGGGCCTTTGGCAAATTCGAACCTGTCCGGCACATAGAACACGCGCGAGCGTTCCCTGTTGTCCTGGTAGTAGTTGTAGGCGCGGCCCTTCCAGTTGACCTGCCACTGGATGTAGCCGAGGAGCGGCGGCACGCCCACAGTCGACGTGTAGGTGCATGCGAGCACGAGGTACTGGTTCGGAAAATCCGGATCGCCACCGCTTGCCATCTGGAAGTAGGTCGAGGCCGAATCGAAGGGAATTCCGCCGAACTGGTCCAGCAGGCCTTGTCGAATCGTGTCGTTGGACCAGTTGCGCTGGATGAAGTCACTCGTTTGGCGTGCTGCCAGCTTGACCCGCTGCGTCACGCGAACGGCAACGTTCGGATCGATGTCGAACAGCGCAGCACGGGCGCGCGTGAGGTCGTCGTCCGCGAGCTTCACCGATAGCTCGACATTGCCGCCTTTGCGTAGGTACTGGAGCGCAAAGCGCGAACCGCCTCCACTGGCTGCGATCACCAGCTCGAACGAGGTGCCGTCGACGATAGGAGCCGCGCCGCTTGCGTCGCCGGAGAGACCGTCCGGAATTGCAGTCTCGAGAAAGATGGTGAGGGTTCCGTCATCCGTGATGGTCGTGGAGAACGCTTCGTGTCCACCTGCCTGTTGTGCGGCGGACCGGTAGGCGGGCAGGTAGGACTTCGCACCCGACGCGCTCACGAGAACGCCGGGCGCGGAAAGGTCCGAGGACGGCGCGATCAGCGCAGCTCCCAATTCATTCTTGTGCGCGCGTCCTTTTTCTACGGATACGGAAGGGTTGGACATCTGGGGCCTCTCAGTTTTGATCGATCGAAGGGGGCGGCGGGCTCAGGGAAACCTGCAGTCCAGCGGGGGCATTTTCATCGACAGAGAACGTGACCATGTTGTGCGACGAACAGCAGACATGGCGCTCGGAGAACGACTCGGTCATGGCTGCGTAGCTGCGCAGCTCGCTCTGCCTGCGGCGCGACGCGAGTATCTGGTGGCGCACCCAGGCATCGCCGCCCGCGAGATCCGCTGCGAAGATGAATACGGAGAAGATCGGCTCGCCGCCGCCCGGCAATACTGAATAGCTAAACCCGTACTGCGCGTTGGGCAGCGCATCGGACGCACGTCCATGTCGAAACTCAAACGAACCGATCAGCGAAGCGAGATCATCGAGTCTGCGCGCCAGTCCGACGCGGTCGAGAAGCGCGCTCAGGTAAGACCGTGTGACGGTTCGACTGCCGATCTCGAAATAGAACTCACATCGCTGCGATCCTGGCGCCGCTCCAACCACGACGAGTTGCGCACACGGACCGGCACGAAGTGGCTGCACACCCAGATACCGCTGGAGCAGGGACGACGTCTCAGCGTTCGAGTCGTACGGAACTTCGGCGTAGATCTTGTACCGGTTCGCCGCGGCATGCGCGTTCTGGAATGGTTGGCGGGCCCCGAGCCATGCGCCCCACGCGAGCCGACGTTCGTTCTGCAACACCGGGAACTCCCGAGCGACGCCATCCCAATCCGGATCGACGCCAAGCATGGCCAGCAGGCCTTTGATGCGATCCAGGCGGCACGCCGGCGGAGTCTCGCTCCCGCCCACCTCCATCGTGTAGCGCAGATCATCGGACGATGTACTGAACGAGAATTCCAGGGGTGAGCCAGTCTGGTTGAGCAACCTGGACGTCCGCGCGGCAAGCTCGGTTTCGTCGCCGAGGACGACACCCGTCACGCGGGCAAACTCACGCGCGGCAGCAGGATCGAGCCCTTCGATGATATGAAGGGCGCGTTTGAGCGCGTGGCGCTGCGCGCTGTCGATGGCGAGAATAGGTGCGTTCACCGGGAGATCCATTCAGGAAGTCGTTGTTACGCCGAGGTCTTGATGACCTTTGTCATGCCGCCCTTGATCGTTCCTTTGAACGAATCCCCCGACTCGGGCGTGACTTCGTACTGTGCTTCGAGTTCGCTTTTGAGCTTGATGTCCTTCAGGGTCGGGATGATCCTTTGCACTTTCTTCTCACCGGCTTCGAGCGAGAACTGATCTTCCCAGACGTAGTCGCCGTCCTGATAGGTCAGCGTGATGTCGACGCTTTCGTCCTTGAATCCAGCCGTGAAGTACACGGGAATATGGTTGGCGTAGGGGTCGACGACAGTGATTTGCTTGTCCATCACCTGCAGCGGTCCATACGCATACACGCTCTTGTTTGCCTTGCGCAGATCGACGCTGTATTGAACTGGTTCGGACTGGAACCTGGCGTCGCTGCGGAGCTTGATGACCTTTACGTCCATCGCATCCTTCGCGCCCTTCTGGAAGACCACGCGCTTTTCGCCCTTCCACTTCGCGCTGGTGAGCGTGACCACGGCCTGATCGACGTTCCAGACGAAATCCGTGCCGAGCGCGACGCTGATCGTGAGGAATTCGACGACGGATTCGGCCATCGCCGTAATCAAGCCTTTTTCGCTGGTGCCCTTTAGCGAATACTGGAACGCATCGCTCTCCCAGTCCGAGCTCGGCTTGAAGACGAAATCGGCGGTGTACTCGACCTCCGCGCTTCCCTTGGCGTCGTACTGAAACGGCAGGGGATTCTGTCCCGTCGTCTTTCCTGCGTTGACGGTCAGATTGAACGGCGTTTGCTTGCTCGTTGGGGCGCTGGCTGGATAGCGAGCCTGCACGTTCAGCGCCTGCAGGCCTACCTTGGCCTGATCCGTTTCGTCTGGAATCGACACCACCACGTTGTATGCACGACCGAACGGGGTCCCCGCACGGTTCAACTTGGTGACGTATTCATCGACGTTGTCGCTGGCGTCCAGGGCGACGAGGGCCTGTGGCAACACCGGCATCGACTTTGCCTTCTTTTCCGAATACATGAAGTCGATCGAATTGACCTGGCTGCCGTGGTAGTACGAGGCCCGCACGCTGACCTTGGGAATGAATGGCGCAGCAGCCTTGATCAGTTGCTTGACGGCGCTGTCCTTTTCCGTCGTGGCATTGTCCTTCCCGGTGTCCTCGTCCTTCTTTGGATCGGTGTCCTTTTCGGCGTCTGTGTCCTTCTCCGCGTCTGTGTCCTTGTCAGCAGGTTTGTCCTTGTCGTTATCCGTCGTTTCTTTGTCCGCCACCTTGTCGGAGGCGGCGAGTTCGACGTCCTTGGCCTTCTGCACGGTCGCTTCGACGTCCGGTGCCTTCGACAATGGGCTCCAGGCATCCTTCTCCGCGCCGAGTTGAACTTCGAAGAAGTTCTTCAACACGTAGTCGAGCAGAACCTGTTGCGCCCACTTGAGACCGTCCTGTTCGTTCTCCCCCGTGTAGTTCACGACTTCGATCTTCAGGTCCGTGTTCTGCATGATCTTCTGCCACTGGGCCTGGACACCGATGTCGAGCAGCAGCACTTCCAGCGGGATCGACGCTCCGATGCTGGCCTTGAAGTCCTGGATGGTCTTCTCGAACGTACCCTTCACGGTGAAGGTGACCGATGGCCGCATCGCGAGGAACTCCAGGCGATACAGCGCGGCGATGTTATGCAGCTTGTTCTCCAGCACCGCATTCATGGCCCCTGCGAGCTTGCCTTCCTTGCTGAACCTCACCGAGCAGACGGCCGCGTTGTCGCCGACGAGCGACGAGGAGCCCGCGTTCCAGACCAGTTGTTCCTTGCTCTGGTACACGACGGAGGGGTCTTTAGAGAGGTCGCCGGCCTTCGCGACATCCACGCCGCCCCCGCCGAGCACAGAGAAGCTCACGCTGCCCGTGTGATAGGGCACCGTCGAGAGCGTGATCTTCCCCTCAGGTTTCCACTTCGCGATGATCTGCTTCTCGATCTCCTCGAGCGTAGCCTTTGGCACAGCCGTGTTGACCTCGAAATTCAGGAAGCCTATGCCTTCGTTGTCGGTTTCCGAATCCGTGTACCAGAGGTACGAAAGCACTTTCCTGTTGTTGCGCTGCGCGAGCCGGATCGTGCCCGGGATATACCAGAACTGCGTTTGGGAGATATGGTCAGGATAGACGTCGACGCCGTCCACCGTGAGCTTCTTCTGGTCGATGTAGATCATGCTTGACTCCTTGGAGTTGGGAGATTTTTATGGCGCCGAAAGGATCACGTCCGACTGGCGCGTATTCATCGGCGCGGTCTTCATGTCTTTCCCGTTCTTCCGGAAGAAGACGGCGTAGTACGAGAACTGTTTGTCGATCGGATACCAGTAGGTGGCCTTGATCTGCGGGGTGTCTCGAGACAGCAGAAGTTTTCGGGTCTCCCACAACTGAGGGCTGTCGTCGGAGACAACGATCGCGATGCCGATTTGGGTGATGCTTGCCCAGTCGAAGTCCGCGGCGGCGCGGAAGGTCACGACCCGACGGCTGAACGGATTCAGAAAGATCGATGTCCCCGCAGGCAGTAGGACCAACTCGAATGGCGTGCCTGCCCCTGCCACGGGCGTGTAGGTCGCGCTGACTGACACGGCATCGAGGTCGACCCGCGACGGTGCAAAGGCTTTGATCGAACCCGTTGGTGTGTCGGGCTTGAGTGTGAGTTGACCGGGTTGAAACACCAGTGAGTCGGGGCCGCGCAGCGCGAGTCCGATCGTCTTCACGAGCTTCCAGGGAAAATCGTCGGCGACACTGGCCGCGTAGCGGCGGTACGTGTAGAGCGCCGACGGCACGATGTCGAGATACGTCTGGTCGCGGCTGATGCTCACTGCGGCGGTCGGAATCGCGGCGCGCTCGCGGAAGTAGAGATCGCAGGTGTACGCGTACCCGGAGCCACTGCCTGGCGGGTCAACGAGCGTGACAGCCCACTCTGTCGCGGAGTCCTTGAACTCGCGCGTGAGAGGGTTTGCGTTGGCGCACCGGATGGCGACGTTGGCTGCATCGAGAGGGCTGCCGCCGAACGCGTCGTGGCAGCGCACGGTCAGCGTCCGCGTGAAGCTCGCCCCGGTGGTGAGCTCGATATCGGGCCGGGAAGCGAGAGCCTCGTTCAATCCCGCGATGGCGCCCTGGATGAACGCCTTGCGCGCGACGACGCCGCTCACCTGCATGTTGGTATCGAGCCGCTTCGAGATGTTCTGGACATCGCGCACGGCGCCGCAGTCGAAGCCGACCAGCCAGTTTCCGCTTCCCGCTTCAGGTGCCGGCGCGAATCGGGGCAGCGGAACCAGTATGCTCTTCAGACTCCTGAGAAACGCTTCGCGAAAGCCGTCTGGCGGCGCTTCGCCCGTCAGGTTCTCGGAGACGACTCGAATCACGCCGCTCTGGCGGAGTTCTTCGAACGTCTCCAGCTTTTCCACGCTGATGAACAGGAAGTTCGCCGAACACTTCTTCTGAATCCAGTCACGAAACTTCGATTCGTCGAACTGGACCGAGAAGCTGAACTTCGGCCGGAACGCCTCATAGGAGAGGTCGTACACGATCGATATCGGTGATGCTGCAGTGTTGTTCTCCTTCGCGCGGAGCATCAGATACTGATCGACCGTCAGTCCTATCGACAGGACCGCCGTGTTCTCGCCGAGCAGCGAAGGCGTGCTGAACACGGGGTTGCCGCCAATCACAGCAGTGGCGACCTTGCCCGAGATCCACGGGATGGGCCGCAATTCCAGGACTTTGTCTTGATTCCTTTCCTGGAGTTCTTTGCGCGCGTTGTCCATCTCCGTGTCGTCCGGTTGAAGATTGACGACGAGCGACAACATGCCGGCGTTCCCATTGACCGGCTTGTCGTAGTGCACGAGGGTGAGCTGATACCCGGCGTCGCTGCGCGCGAGAGTGGGCCGGGTCGATGCGTAGTAGAAGATCGTGGGGAAGGAAGCATCCTGGTACACCAGGACGCTTCGCGCGCTCTCCAGATCAATTTTCAGATCGTCGCCGAGCATCGGGAGTCACCGTTCGAGGATAAATTCAATTCACTAGAAATTCGACAGGCCGTCGGCCAGCACGGTGATCGATGCCTGAGTGTCGAGCGGGTCCAGCGCGCCCTGGCTCAGGTCCGTGAGGTCTTTGACACCGGCGGCAGAGGTCACGCGTGCCTTCGTGACCCGCATCGCGGGGGGCCTGTTGCTCTGCCGGGGTACGTTCCAGACGAACTTCCCCGAATCCTTGGAACTGTCGAGCTGGACGAGCTGGTTGAAGATGCGATCCGGCGTGCCGCTGCTCCGAAGGGTGTATTCCACGCGAAGCTGGGCCTTGGTCACGCCTGCTTCGAGCGTGAAAGTGATCGGATCGATCATGTTGCCGAGCGGGTTCTGCAGCGTGATTTCTGCGTGGCCGTGCTTCGGCATGACCTCAACGACCTCGCCGACGATCGGCATACCGGCCGTGAGCGTCAGCGTCACCTTGTAACTCAAGGGCTGGCTCATCGTCTGCCCGAATGGCTTGGTGATGAGCACGGGGGCCGAGTCTTTCTTGAGCGCGATCGACTTTTCCCAATCGGCGTATCGAAGGTCGACCTTGGCGCTGCTGATGACATCCCATGGCAGACCGGTTGCATCCAGTGACACGCTCAGGACGCCAATGTCCACGCCGCCGAGATCCAGATAGTTGTTGTCGGTCTGGCTGGCGGCCGACACGCGGAACGGCGGTGTGCCGTCGTTGTAGGAGACCAGGTAGCTGTACTGGATCGTCTTGTCTTTGGTATCCCTGCCGAAGACGCCGTTGAGTATCTCGCTGTTCGGCTGATCTTTGCTCATCAGATATTCGATGCTGGCGACTTCCTTGGCATCCTTGTTCAGGAGCTTCTGCCCGGCAAACGTCAGCTGTGTCACGACGAAGCGATCGATCTGCCTGGTCTTCATGTAGTCGATGTTCGGCGGCCTGACCGTCAGATCCACCTTGATGTGCGGGACATCATTGAGATTGATGAGCTGGAACACGTTCCTGACGGTCTTCTCATCGACGAGGGCATTGATTTTCGACAACTGCGCCTGTGGCGATTTCGGCAAGGTCACAGCTTGCGTCAGCTTGTAGGTCCTTGCCTGCTCCTGGACCGTTTTGATTTGACGCACGTCTTCGATCCTGAGGTCGGCGAGACTCACCGACGGAAGTTGCGCCTGCGTCATGACCTCGAGCTGCTTTGCAGCCCAGTCGGTCAGCAACTCTTGAACGTTTTTCTTGTCATTGGGGGACGCGACGGCGGGAAGCACGATTTCGGTGGCGCTGTTGATCGCATCGTTGAATTCCTTGCCGCGCACGACCTCCTGCCGATAGGTGCGTCCCCATGCTCCCGTCTTGACCTGTTCTTCGATATTCAGCTTTGCGAGAACTTCATGCTTGAGGGAGACGGTGGCCCTGGCCTCAGGCAACAGGCCGTCGAAGGTGACGGTGTAGACGACTGTAAGGACACTGCTGGCGCCGGCAGCGACATCATATGCCTCAGGCTTGGTGGGCTGATCGAATGCCCAGCCGCCTAGACCATGCCAGAAAAGGTTGGCGCCAAGATCGCTCAGATTGAAGGTGATCACGGCCGCGTTGCTGTTGAACTGCGAAGGCGTGGTCTCGAAGGCACCCGTGAATGTCGGCGTGTGACCGTCATAGGCTTCCTTGTTGGCGAACGCCTGCACCACGACCTTTCCCGACGTATAGAGAATCGGTGCGATCTTGATGTTGCTGTCCGGCAGGAACTGCTCCCACTGGTCGCTTCCGTCCCACGTCGCCTTCCTCTTCGCGGCGGCTTCATCGTTAAAGCCAAGTTCTGCCTTCAGCGATGCCACCTTGGTCGCGTCGTTCGCGTCCATGGCCTTGCACAGCGCCAGGGTCGTTTTCGCGATCGTGGAAGTGCTTGTATCTCCCCGGATGGCATCCACGAACTTGCTCTTCACTTGCGGATTGTCCGTGTCGGGCATTGGCAGCGCGACGGTCATCGTGCAGATGCCGCCCGCTTTCACGCCTGAACCGAAATACCACGTGAGGTTGAAGCTGGGGGTGCCCTTGTCGGAAAGGTAGGTCGGCTTCTCGGCCATTGCGTAGAACGTGTTCTTGTCCTCGCTGTCGGGAAAGACGATGTAGCTATTGACCGAGTCCTTGAAAGCGCCGGGAACGTTGTTCACCGTTACAGCAGGCGAAAGCTTGAGCATGGGTCTACTCCTTTGTGCGAAAGGGTTGCCGCGAAGTTGTCTTGACGATCCCGTGACCTCGTCTATCGCGGTGGTTCAGGAATTGGCGCGCCCGCCTCTGCGACGAGGCGAGCACCACCGTTCTGCGCGAACCACATACCCAGATCTACCGTACGGCTGATCTGGAACGTCACGCTTTCAGGGATGGACTTCCTCAGCCTGACCGGGAACGAGGACAGGTAGATTGCATCTGCACCCATCTGCTGAAGTTTGTCGAAGAGCATCTTCGCGAGCGTCGCGCGGAGTTCGTCAGTCGCTTTGTCGCGTACGCGGGACGAGACATTGGGTGTGTCCATGTTGACAATGTGCAGACGCCCGCTCGCGATCGCATCGTTCAACGCGACGGCGCACATGTCGAGCGTTGGCGGCTCGGGGGGAGGCGGATCCTTCTTTCTTGAGAAGAAGCCGCCGGACTTCTCTTCGACAGGCTTGGGTGCGAGGGACTTCACGATGTCGACGAGGTCGCCCGCGATCTCGACAGTCGCGCTTTCGTCCAGGGAGAGCGTGCCTGCATAGTCGAGCACCAGCACACCTGGTTTGCCGCGAAACGCGTTGATGGTCTCCAGCTTCTCTGCCGCTGTCAGCGTTTCGCTGAAGACCACGCGGTTAGAGGGCATCCCTGAAGCCTGATTGGGTCCGACCGTGTGCAGCACACCGCTCGCGCTTCCAATCGTGAGGGTTGCCGTCACGTCCGAGAGTGGCGCAGCGTCGAGCCGGATTTCATCGGCATCCGGGTAGTGGGTCGCGATGTCGGCGCGGGCTGATTCCAGCGCGCTCTCGTCGGCCTGCCAGACGGCCTGTACGGAGACCATGGCCCCACCGGGGCTTGAGAGGAGGCTGGCCTTGACGGCTCCCTGCTCGATCTCGATGCCTGGCGATCCGGGTACGAAGACGAAATCTCCGTCCTTGGGCGACCCGACCGGGAGGTAGTAGAGTTCGCCAACATAGTGGCCTTTCGGAAGATCAGTCATTCGGAAGCCCCTTGACGGGCGGGCGCAGGTTCCTGACGCGCTCCGCCGCGATACATGCCAATGTGGAGGTCCTGTCCGGGCGCGAGGAATGCCGACCACGCGGTCGAGGAGTCGTCCTCGCCTGTGTACTCCCGGAAGCGATAGCGACGCCTGAAGAGACTGGCGGCGAAGTAGTTGAACTGGCCTTCAGGCGTGGCAGGCGTAAAACCCAGCACGACGCGCTCCGCATCGTCCGACTCCACTGCGAACTCCAGCCTCGCCAAGGTGGTGTCATCGTGGAACTGCACGACGATGCGGACGCTCTGCGTGCCGTACTCGTGAAATGACGTCATATCCAGTTCGACCGGGCGGCAGGGCAGGTCGAGCTTGATCACGTTCGCAAGATTCGCGGGGTCGCGCGCGGAAATCGAGAGGCGCATTGGCGCGTCCGTAGCGCCAAGGAGGTAGGTGGCCTCCGGGTGCGCAGCGTCCAGCGCGCCGGACATGCGCGTTTGGTCCGGCGCTACCGTGAATGCGAACGAGATCTCCGCATCCTGGAGCAACTCGATGGTGGCGCGTACCGTGACATAGGTCACTGACAGTTGGCTTGCATCGACGAAGAGGTAGTCGTCGGTCCTGTCGGACCATGGTCCGTCAGTGACGTCGCTTTCGCCGACCACCTTCACGCTGGTGCTGTAGGGCTTGGCCGAATTGATCTTCGCGTACTTCAGGTCGAGGGTGGTAGATCGAGGCTGCGCCGGGTAAAGCACGATGGACCGCGCTTCCGTGCTGCCTGATGCCGAGACGTCCTTGTTCACCCGCACGGTCACAGCGATCTGATTACAATTCACGAAACTCTGGGGAAGTCCCGAGGCAACCGTGAGATGGCGGGTTCGCAATTCGTCCGGCAGCAGCGGGACAGGTGTGAACGCAGTCACGCGATCTCGCGTCGTGCGTCCCGCGACAAAACCGAACGGGTCGTAGCGCAGGAATACCGGCACGCCTGTCATCAGTGGCGTGCGCAAATCCCAGGTCGTCGAATCGGGAATTGCATCTGCGGACTGATCGAGCGTGATGTGCGGGCCGTCGTCGATCCGCGGGCAAGGCGCAAAGCGCCCGAAGAAATGACGGAAGCGGCCGGCCAGCGCGAGCCCGAGCCCGATTCCTGCGGGCACGGGCTCGCCGTCGAACCGAAACAGCGCAGTCGGAGGATTGTCCAGAAACCGGACCAACGCATCGAACGCAAGGCTTGCTCCCACAGGATTGAGCGCCGTGCGCAGCGCGTCGGGAACATCGCGCGCATTGAAACGAATGGTCGCCTCGAGGCGAGGCAGGACGGCGGGCACTTCGCATTCGATCGCGGCACGTGCAATGGTGACTCCGCCTGTCGCGAGCGCACCAAAGAGCAGCCGCGCGGTGAGTAGCGAGATACGTGCATTGATCGTGGCGCGCCTCGCGCTTTCCCAGGCAAACGGCGCCGACGCGTGCGAATCGCCGCATTCCACGTGAACGTAGCTTCCGGTGGTGAACGTAAGCGGAAGCAGGGTAGTGCCACTGCGGACCTTGCTGAGGATGTCGTATGCATCGGAGAGGTCACCGTCCTGCTCCAACGCCATTTCGATCATCGCGTATAAGCTGTTGTCGATATTGGGATCATTCTTGTCGGAGAAGAACTCCAGAAAGAACACCGGAGAGCCGTCCAGCCTTGTCGCAAGACTCGCCGCCTTTGGAACGGCGAAGTAAAGATGCGGGTTGTCGTACGCCGAAAGCAGATCGAAGTTCTCCGTCCGAATGACACTTTGCCAACACGGCGTACCTTGCGCGGCAATGATCGGTAACGAGGGCATGGCTTTCTTCACCTCACACAAGACAGCGTTCTCATCCTTAGGGCGCGAACGTCATCAAAAACATCGAAACAAAATTCGGTGTTTAAATAGGAAGACGTATTTGCTAATTCAATCCATTTTGGATATTCAACATCCTTGCTGTGAGTGAGCCTGGAGAACGGCTCGTCAGAAAGCCTTCAGAAAACTGAAAAGAAATCGAGATCGATACGTGTATGCGGCAAATTTACGAGCGTCATCCACGAGCCGATGTTGCCGTCGACGCGTGACTTGCAGAAAGTCCTGCTACGCCTTAAGTGGATACAACGCCCGGCCTGCATTACACCGGGGGACACTTCAGTCAACCGCAATGTCCGAATCCGAATAATTGAAAAATTCAAAATTATGCTGAGTGCATAAACATGAATTTCTCATCTTTTTAGTGTCGATTCGATTGTCGCGGCGTTAGATACACATTAGGATTCGTCCGATCTTTTTCCTATGCCACATTTCGCGTATCGGCTGGCAATCCATGCTGTAAGTTGTCTTGTTGATTGCAGCCCAAACTTGCGCAGCAAACGCTCCCGATGCTTGTCCACGGTGCGAGGACTGACCTGAAGAACACGCCCGATATGCTTGCTACTATGTCCGCGGCATAGAAGGCGCAGCACCCGCATTTCGGTTTCGCTTATCCGAACTCCGCCCAGATCGAGCTCACCCGGCCAGTCGGATTCGTCCGGAAGGTCGAAACACGGCAGTGCGAAAGTGGACGGAACACCAGTTTTCTGCTTGACGCGGCTGGTATAACGTCGTGCTGTATCAAGGCCGATTTCGAGGCGCGAAGCAATTGCCCTGTTACTTAACCCGAGGCGTAACAGATCCAGGACTTCTTTCTCTCGGGGCGTGAGACTTGAGTCCATTGAATCCGTCGGGTGATTTTCATGATCGTGACGTAGAGCGCATCAAAACTGTTAGCTTTGCGACAGTGCACCCGGAGACCTGCAAGGAGTAAAAAGGGGAAGTCGTTTGATATCGAAGGCCTGAGAGTTTGTCGGAGCTCGGTCGAAAACGGCTATCCGAAGGATAAGGTTGTGCGTTGGCGGGGCAACAAGTTGCCGAGAGCATATAGATGAGTCGCTTTGTGCGCGTTGATCGTCAAACCGGTTATCTGTTTCCACCGTCGGTGGAGGACTGGTTGCCGGATTACCAGGAGAAGGCGTTTGTGTAGGTGCTGCTGCTCGCCAACGAAATGATGCTGATCAAGCTAGACCGCATTGCCTTGGGCGGCACGAAGGTCAAAGCCAACGCGAGTAAGTAGCGCGCGCTGTCGCACGGACACATCGGCCGGATCGAAGCGCAGTTGCGCGAAGAAGTGCAGCAGTTGAGGCGCGAGCGCAGGAGCGATTCGCGGACGGGCAGAAGGATTACGAAGCCAGGGTGACGCGTCGCGAGGCACAGCGCAAAGAGCCAAGAAGTCGCCGGGCAAGGACCCGAAACCGCTGCAAGGCGCTGCCACGGAACGCGACCAGATCAACACCGGTGTTCGGCATCATCAAGCCTGTGATCGGATTCCGACATAAATTTGCGTGGCTTTTCAGTCATTACGATGCGCGTCGGTTAAGGAGTCGAGCAGCACCAGGACTTCGCCGAGGTCTCGCTGGAAGAACTGTTGTTCGCCGGAGGCTTTCATGAAGGAGGCGTCGGATCGGTTTCGACCGGTGGCGGAACTGTGTTCGCCGAATTCGCCGCCGAAGTGATCGGAGCGGCATCGACAGCATGATCTGAATCGGGCGGCGTGGCGGCTTCGAGCGTAGCGGGCGGGGATCTTATGACCTTTCCCTTTGACACAGATCGGCATCGAGCTCCCTATTTGAGCAAGACGTCGCAGCATAGCTTGTAGCGCGCGTCGCGCTCCGACTTGCCGTCCATGGCAGGATTGATTGCCCGTGTGCACGCGTCAAAGTCGCGTCGGTCAGCGGCCTCGTTGCAGCCGCGAGACTTCCAGTACCAGCCGGCGCTGCGCGCTGCGAGCCGATCGTCCGTCGCGAGCTGATCCGGGTCATTCACGAGGTCGACGCCGAGCGCGCGGCCGGCGTCCCGGTAGTTATCCTTGAACGTAACCTGCTTGAGCCCGCGCCCCCGATAGCGCCAGCCGTCTCCGCTCGCGGTGTCGCCGTTACCAAATCGGCGGCCGTAGGCCAGGTTGGCAATCTGCTGTTGCCTTGCGATAGGGACCGTCTTTTCGCCTGGCTGTCGTCCGAGTTGCGAACGCATGCCGGAGGGAATGCGCGAGAAAATTTTCAGTGCATCCGGTGCATAGTTGAAGCTCTCGCTCAGCAGCCTGAATCCGCCGCTCTCATGCCCCATCTGCGCAAGCCACGCGGCAAGACGCGCGGGGGTGTTGATGTCGAACTCGTCGGCGGCCGCCGTGATCGGTGAGATCCAGCGTTCGGCGAGTGCCGACGAAAGGTTCGCCGCGCGGTGGAATGTCTCAGTGTCCATACGATCTCCAAAGAAGAAACCGTCAGAATGCCGCGCACTTGTCTGCAATGCTGACAAATGAGATCTAACGACCGGCCGCCGCGCTTTATATGATAGAAGGTCTGGCCATGCAACGGTGTGGATTACGTAAATCCACCTTTCGAAAGACCCTAGCTCACACGAGTAATCAACGCTGTCGGGCGTCGACTCGAACTTCATCGCGCTTGAATCGCCGGGCCACGATTTGAGTCGATTGTCAATACGCAATAAGTGGCATACCGATCACGTCTGAATAATCCTAAGTTAAATACGTCACCCTACGCTTCGTTCACCGAGTGGCGGCGCTCAAGAACTTCGACATAGCGCTCGCGTCTGCAGATCCGTAAGCAATCTGGACGGGTTAGCCGAACCGCGTTCGAGCAATCGCAGTTGCACGAGCGCCCGGGTGGACCTTCAATTACCTCACTCGGTTTTCGCGGGGGTCGTAATCGGATCGTGTGCTCGGACGCCTGGGATCACGTATGACGCCGCGCAATCACATCGTGTGCATCCAGACGATGATGCTTGATCGTTTTGCTGATCGATTAATAGATATGAGTTACTTATGATGACGCCGACCCAAAGTGCTTCGATGGGACCACAACAGAGCTCACCGGCAATTATCCGGACATGGTACGTCGAGGTCGTTACGATGATATTCCTGCTGCTGGGCATACAGTCAGCATCGACCGAGGCGCAGACCGCTCCCGATTCGGGCAATCCGGTTGTCACCACGGTGTCCGATAGTCCCGAAGTTGACGCGGTCATCGCCGTATCGGTTTCGAACCTGGAAAAGTGGAGCACTATCAAAGGCAATGATCCATGGAAGCTCGTGCCCTATATGAACGACCTTGCATTGAAGGGCAACTATCCGCTTGGCGTCAATCTTTCTCGAGGTCGTCTCGTCTATCATCTCCAGATCACAGATAAGAACAAGCAGGAATGGATCGACTTGCTCGGACCGCTTGCATTGAACCGTCCCGTGACGCTTACCGTCGGTCTGGAGAAGGGCGCCCCCTTCACCTCCATGCTCGACGAACAGCATCCCGCCACACTGATAGTGGTGGAGAAGCAATGGGCCATTATCACGGTTGGGCTTATTATCTCTATCACCGCTCTGTGCATATGGCTGGCGGTCACCACCGACATTTTTCGTGAAGACGAGTCACGTGAGACGGTGCACGGTCGGAAAAAATTCAGTCTCGCCAAAATTCAGATGGGTTTCTGGTTTTTAGTAATCTTCGATTCATTTCTTGGAATATGGGTAGCGACAGGCGAGGCAAATTCGCTGAATCCTTCGGTTCTAGTGCTGCTGGGCATCAGTGCGGGGACGGCACTGGGCGACTTACTGATTTCGCAAAACAAATCCGTAAAGCCGAACTTGCCTGTCGCCGCCGAAGCCAATCCAAGTCAAGCAGGGGAAGTCACATCAGGCCCCGTCCTTTCATCTCCGGATCCTGCCCCTGACTCACCATCGCCCCAACTAGCAGCCGCGAAATCAAGCCAAACCATCGGCCGCGGCATAAATAGTTTCTTGCGCGATCTACTGTCCGACGAGCATGGCGTGTCCTTTCATCGCTTGCAAATGCTGGCGTGGACTATTGTCTTGGGATTAATCTTTATCTCGGATGTCTACTACGATCTGACGATGCCTGACCTGAACTCCAACCTGCTGGCGCTAATGGGCCTCAGTTCAGGTACCTATCTCAGCTTTCGCGTACCCGAGGCAAGGCAGCCGTCAAGCTCCAGCCCGCAAGCTACATAAGGACATGACCAGCACCGAAGACTGATAGCGTGGTGGGTTATAAATTCATTGCGTTGTCATTCGGGGTAGTCGAATGAACACGACGTCCCCCCGTCCCGAGGCTGCGGCGGAAGCCGCGAATCGGCATCAAAGTGCCATGATGGAGTGTCGAGCCTTCATCAACGCCAGCAGGAGAGGAAGTCCATGTCCACTGTGACCGTCGGAATCGATCTTGCCAAAAGTGTGTTTGCCATCCATGGTGTGGATGAAATCGGCAGGGCGGTATTGGTCAAGCCGAAAGTCACCCGTGATCAACTCGGAGCGCTGATTGCGCAACTGCCGCCGTCGTGTCTGATTGGTATGGAGGCCTGTTCGGGTGTGCATCACTGGGCCCGCGTGTATCGTCGGGGCGCGCAAGGGTCTCTTCGGTTTCGAACGAGTGGAGACCCCATAACCCACTCGCCACGGCGATTGGAATATCAACGTCCTTCTGGAAGATCGCAAGCTGTATGCAGCGCAAACGGTTCGACGACCGTGAGTCAACTGCGCTTGTCGATCTTTTTCCCACCGAACCTAGGGACGCATTCTCCACGCTGATGAGGCTCGGACGCAACCGTCGCTCGAGGACAAGTCATCGGCGATTCCAGCAAACTATTGCATCCACCGGTTGAATCCGCCATTGCCCAGCCGCCGTTCGCGCACGCTCAACGCCTTCCATCTGTTGGCCCCTGCCGACATTCAGTCGGCTTCCTGATAGTCCCGCCTCTATCGCCATGAAAGTCATGGCTTCACTCCATTCGGATGCGTACTTTCGACCGAAATAGCAGGACTCCCCCGCGGTATGACGTTGGACAAACGAAGGTACTGAAACTAGCTAGACACGCGAGGCGAGGAGCCTGATGCCGGCAATCCCGAATACTATGGCCAGGCATCCTTCCAGGGCGCGACGGGTCCGAACGTACATCCTGCGAGCCGAGTCCGTCGAAAACAGTACTGCATAACCGCCGAACACCAGACATCCGATGGCCGCACAGCCTGCAATTAGAGCGCTATGGGCAGATCCCGTGCTGTTCGACGATAGAGCAACAATTGAAACCCACACGAGGATAGCTTTTGGATTAGTGAGATGGAGCATCATTCCGCGGGAGTAGACGCTCGTCAATGTCGGTGTTCGCTCCACCTTCAGTGCGGATGCCGCTGCTGTCGCAAGCGCATTGCGTCCGGATTTGAAGGCTAGCCACAAGAGATATAGACCACCAAAAATCTTGACTGCAATGATGAATTGCGAATAGGCGATCAGGGCAGCCGACACGCCTAGCGTTGCCACCGTCGCCCAAAACATTGACCCCGAGATGACACCGAGTGCGAACATCAACGCCGCTTTCCGACCGTGACTGGCCGCTATGGACATAATTGCGAGGTTGCTCGGCCCTGGACTCGCGGTGCCAACGAAATACGCTGCATAGGCAAGCAGCAGGTTTGTCGAGAGATAGGCGTTTCCAGTCATGTTTGGGTTCCAGAAATCGAAAGTCGCCTAATTGTCGGGCTTTGCCGAAACGAACGGGAGTGGCAATATTGCCATCTTTCGAGGAATATCAGACATGCGCGCCAGTGATCGTCGAACGAGGCGGGCGGACGGCGCCGCATGGCCGAAGCAAGTCAAACGCCCGGGCCGCCTTCATGAATGCCGCAGTCCGACCTGTTTCGTCGAAAACCCGCGTTTCGAAAGCGGACCCGGGGCCGAACCAAACGGCCGATCAATGTGAACAACATTGCATGGACCCGACTAACACGATTACATCGAGGAGCGCTCCGACGCATGCGCGTCGGAGCGCTTCGCACTTTAGGCGCGCAAGGGCCTCAATCCCGTACGCACTTCGTTCGCGAAGATCATCGGTTCTTCCCATGCCGCAAAGTGCCCGCCTGTTTCAGGCTTGTTGAAGTAAATCAGGTTGTGATAGGCCTTTTCGGTCCAGGTCTTCGGCGCCTGGTAGTTTTCTCCCGGAAAAGCGCTCACAGCGGCAGGCACGCTGACATCGGCCGCCAGGAAGAAATTCGCGTGCGACTCCCAATAGAAGCGCGCCGCCGAGATGCCGGTGTTGGTCAGCCAGTAAAGCGTGATGTCGTCGAGTATGTCGTCTCGCGTCAGCGCGCCTGCTGAATGACCGTTGACGGGATGACCGAGCACGGCTGCGCTCAACGCCGCCGCGGGCTGGCCGTAGCCGTCGCCATGGTCGAGTAGCCAGGAAGCCAGCGCGACGGGCGAGTCGGCGAGTCCGTACAGCGTCTGAGGGCGCGTGCCCATTTCGAAAGCGTAGCCGCGCTTCTTTTTGAAGTTGGCACTCAACTGCTCATACGCGTGCTTTTCCTCGTCCGATAAGCCGGCAGGCATCGCGTCGCCCGCGGCCAGCGACTTCAGAATCTCCGCCGGAACGGAGGCAGGGAAGTTCACATGAATGCCGATCAGTTCGGGCGGCGCCTGTTTGGCCATGATGTTCGTGACAATCCCGCCGAGATCGCCGCCCTGCGAAGCAAAGCGCTCATAGCCGAGGCGTTTCATCAATGTGACCCACGCGCGCGCGGTGCGCTCCGGTCCCCAGCCCGTTGTGGTAGGTCTCGCCGAAAAGCCGTAACCGGGCAATGATGGAATCACGAGATGAAAGGCATCCGAAGCCGGCGCGCCGTACGCAGTCGGATTGACGAGGGGGTCGATGATCTTGAACTGTTCGATGACCGAGCCGGGCCAGCCGTGGGTCACGATCAGCGGCATCGCGTTTTCGTGCTTCGACCGCACGTGGATGAAATGGATATCGAGTCCGTCAATCTTGGTGATGAACTGCGGATACGAATTCAGCCGCGCTTCACATTTGCGCCAGTCGTAGCCGGTTGCCCAATATTGCGCGAGTCCCTGAATGGTAGCGAGCTGAATGCCCTGGGATTCGTCGGGCACCGTCTCGCGATCCGGCCAGCGCGTGACCTTGATGCGGCGCCGCATGTCGACGAGCTGCGAGTCGGGGGCGTGAACGTGGAACGGCCGGATCGCCGTCTTCTCGCCGTTCGCGGGTTCGGTGATCTTGCCGATTGCCGGGCTCGTCTCCGCAAAGGCGAGCCGACTCAGCGAGCCTGCCGCGAGCGCCGCGGCGGCCATACCGACAAAGTGCCGGCGCGATGAGGATTGGGGCGTGTCTTTTGACATGGGATCAGTCTCCTGCCTAGGATCAGCGTGTTGCCTTGCGCGTGAAGTCTGCGATGTGCAGTCTCACGAAGTCGTACATGCTCATGGGTTTGCGGCCCGTGAGTTCGAACAGGTCGTTCGTCATGCGGTCGTATCGTCCCTGAGCGTGCAGGTCGGCCATCACGGCCAGATGATCGACGACGTGAGCGGGAATGCCGAGTTCGCGCAAGTTGTCCGACCACGGCGCGACAGGCACATTCCGGTAACGGATGGGCCGGCCGAGCGCGTCCGAAAAGACGCGCGCGGCCTGCTCGAGATCATTTGATTCGAGGCCCGTCAGGTTATAGATCTTGCCGATATGCGGCGCCGGATTCTCGAGAATCACCGAAACCGCATTCGCGACGTCAACGGCTGAAATGGGCGAGGTCCTGCTGTTGCCGAGCGGCAGTGCAAGTTCGTCGTTGTCGCGCACGCCGGCTGCGCCAAGCGTCAGGAAGAAGCTCTCGAGAAACGCCGTGGGCCGTACCGTGACGACGGGCAGCCCCGACCACTGCAAGACCTGCTCGGCAAGCCAGTGCAGCTTATGCTGGGGGCTGTCGGTCGTCTCCGTGATGCTCATTTCCGTGACTGTCATCTGCGACATGTTCACGATGGCTTCGACGCCATGATGACGCGCCACCGCAGCAAAATTGACGCTTGCTTCGAGATAGGCCGCAGAGACGGACATGCCGAAATAGACGCGCGAACAGCCTTCGATTGCGCGGTGCATCGCAGTGAGATCGGTCAGATCGCCGACCACGACTTCGGCGCCAAGGCGACGCAACTCGTTCGCGCGATCGTCTTCCTTGCGGACCAGCGCCCGCACTTTATAGCCCTTCGCGAGCAATGACGTTGTTACGTTGCGGCCAATTCCACCAATCGCGCCTCCGGCACCCGTCACGAGAATGGGGCCATCATGAGCAGGTTTCGTTGTCATATCACATACCTTTCAATGAGAGACTTCACTTTATTTATATATGCATATACACACTTATGGGTGAAAATGTGCGCGTGCATACGTCGATCAACGCGCCGACCGGGTCATCATTCGCGTGCGCCTTGCAGAAAGCCGAGCATTGTCTTCGTAACGAGTTCGGGCTGCTCCTCCTGGATAAAGTGCCCACTGTTCTCTACGTCGACGGCGCTCATCTTGACTGCCTTTTCTCCGACGACCATTTTCATCCACTTGTATGCGGGACCGCCCATCACGAGAACGGGCATTTGCAGCTGGCCGTAATCCTTGTTGTCGCTGACGTCCTGAGGGAAGGCCTGATACCACGCGTTGCCTGCGCGGATCGCGGCGGCGCTGTCATAGGCGTGCTCGTACACGGCGCGGTCGCGCGCGTCGACGGCTTTCTCATTCACAAGAAAGTAGTGGAAGAGCCAGTCCTGTTCAAGCCGGACGCGGCCTGCCAGCAGCTTCTCCGGCAAACCTCTGACCTGATTGAACGCGAACCACCACAGGTTCGGGCGCGCCGAACCCAGCCTGTCGCCGTATGCGCCTTGGGCGGGTAGAAGCGGAAACGTCTGCAGGCTATCGTCGGGATGAGGAAACTCCATCATCACCAGCTTGTCGGTGGCTTCCGGATAGTTCTCCGCGTAGGAGAACGCCACAGCCGAGCCGATGTCGTGTCCCGCAATCGCAACCTTGTCGTATCCAAGCGATTGCGTCAGTTCATGGATATCAGCGGCCATCGTTTTCTTGTCATAGCCGTCAGCGGGTTTCGACGACGCGCCCATGCCGCGCAGGTCCACCACGATCACGGTGTAATGCCCGGCGAGCGCCGGCATGATCTTGTGGAAGGTCCACCACGTTTCGGGCCAACCGGGCAGCAACACGAGCGGCTCGCCCTTGCCGCCGACCACATAATGCAGCCGTACGCCGTTCACGGTTGCATAGCCATTTCTGAATCCGGGCAGCGACTTCACCAGCGTACCGTCCGAGATGTCGGTCTTTGCGACCGCAGGCTTGCGCGCATGCATTGCGACGGGTGCATCCGTTGCGGACGTCTGCGTGTAGGCGGGCGAGGCGGTCGCCATCAGCGCCGCAACGACGATGCTCGCGCAGCCGGTCCTGATCATTGCTTTCAAAGCAAATCCTCCTTCGATAGAGGGGCAATTCGACGTTCGCAGGTCATGCAGCCTGGGTGCGCAGATCGTCGGAACCCTGGTCGTTGACGATCGTCGGGTGCGAAGCGCGTTCGTGAAGATGCGCGGTCGGCGTACGGTCGATCATCAGACTCAGCAATTCGGGGCGGTTGTAGTGGCCGGCCGAGTCCATCAGCATCTTGCGGCGGTCGATTTGCGTGAAGTCGAGATCGACGATCACTTCGCCTTCACCCGAGCGAAGCGGCTCGGCCATCAGCATGCCGTCAGGAGCGACGATCGTGGTGAAGCAGCCGCCCGAGATCGGACCGATTCCACAACCGGTATCTTTCATGATTTGCGCCTGCTGGTCCGCGTCCAGCCAGGCGGTTGCATTGACGACGAACGCGCCGGATTCGAGCGCATGCTGGCGGATGTTGATTTCCATGCGCTGGGTAAAGCCCTCGCCAAAGGCGGAACCCGGGTACATCGCCGAATGGATCTGCTCGCCGTCGGCGATCATCGCGTAGCGGGCGAGCGGGTTGTTGTGCTCGAAGCATGCGAGCTGGCCGATGCGGCCGACTGCGCTGTCGACTGCACGCAAGCCCGAGCCATCTCCCTGGCCCCAGATCATGCGTTCGAAATGCGTCGGCGTGATCTTCCGGCGGCGCTGGATCAGCGTACCGTCGGCATCGAAGAGCAATTGTGTGTTGTACAGCGTGCCGCCATCGCGCTCATTGACGCCAATCGACACGACCATGCCGGCCTTTCGCGCGGCTTCGCCGATCGCGTCGGTAGCAGCGGACGGCACAGTCACGGCCTGTTCGAGCAGGCGTAGATGTTCGGTGCCCGACAGAAGCTCGATGCCGGTCTGGACGGCCGCAAAGTAAGGGTAATAAGGCACGACCGTTTCGGGGAAGGTGGCGAACTGCACGCCTTTCTGGCCGAGTTCGTGGATCTTCTGCGCGACCTTGGCGACGGTTGCTTCACGGCTATAGAGCACCGGGCTGAACTGGACGGCGGCGGCTTTGACGACTTTCATGACAAACTCCTTGACGAGGGGGGAGGGGTACCAGGCGTTGGTCAATCTTGCATATGCAACATCGACCGAAAAACTTCAGACCATGCGCAGCGGCAATTTCCGCGCGATATTCATGAGCTCATGGGCGCCGCCTTCGCCGAGGAGGCGCGTGGCGTGGCTCTGTGCAGCCGACCACGCGCTCGCGGCGGTTTTGAGCAGCGCCTTGCCTTCGTGCGTGAGCGAGAGAGGGCGGCTTCGACCATCGCGTGCCGGGACGCCCTCGGCAACCCAGCCCTGCGCGATCAGCGGCTGCAGATTCCTTGTCAGTGTCGAGCGCTCGTGATGATTCCGTCGGCTCAGATCTGAGCGGCTAATAGGCTCGAACTCCGCGATCAGGACGAGCAATGAGAACTGCGGCGCCACGATGCCGAACGGACGCAACGCATCGTCATAGACGGAAGTCAAGACGCGGGAGAGCTGCCGAGCGCGCGTCAGCAGACAATTGCGCGCGATCTGGCTGCTCAGCGGTTCATCCGCGGCGCGGTCCAGTTCAACGGTTCCGTTCGACTCGTGTTGCATATGCACTATCTCGGTAAGCCCAGTTTTTTGCGGTGCGGTGTTTTGCTCGCGATGGGCGTATTTGAGCGGATGAACGTATCTCGCTCGTGTCCGAAAATCGTTTTTGTGTAAGCGTGCGTATCCCTATCTGTTCTAGATACGTTGAGATACAAAAACGTACAGTGCGGGGAAAGAGGGAGGGAAATGACGAGCGCTGCGGCGTGATGATCTCGCGAGGCCTCAGCCGCCGTTGCGGCCTGACTCGGCTTCTATATTCTCCGCCGCGGCACGCGAGAACCGCATTTGATATTCACTCGGCGACAACCCGGTCTTGCGCTTGAACAATTGCCGAAATGTGCTGATATCGCCATAACCGACCCGCTGACTCACCGCCTCGAGCCCAATTGGCCGCGTTTCCAGCAACCTTTTCGCGACCTCGATGCGCAGATTCTGCAGATACGTCAACGGTGCCAGCCCGACGGCTTCCTTGAACCGGCGATTGAGCGTGCGTTCACTGACAGCAAGCGACGCCGCCAGATCGCTCAACCGGAATCCCTGCTGCAACGTAGCCTCCATCTGTTGCTGGGCGCGCGCGACGAGCGTGTCGGTATGCCCATGTTCGTCGAGAAGCGTTGCAAAGGAAGCCTGCGAAGTCCGGTTCATGTCGATCAACAGCGCCTTCGCGGTCATCGTGGCGAGTTCTTCGCCGGCGAATGTTTCGACGAGCCGCACCGCGAGATTCAGATACGACGTCACGGAACCGCCCGAGATGATGCCGTCTTGCGCGATCAGCAATTCCTGTGCGCGAACTTCGACACGCGGATAGCGGCGCGCGAAGTCCGCGGCTCTCGCCCAGTGCGTCGTTGCGGCGCGGCCATCCAGCAGGCCCGCCTCGGCGAGCAGGTAGTTGGCCGTGCAATAGGCCGCCAGCACGGCACCTGTCTTGCGTTGACGCCGCAGTGCGGAAGACAGCGCGTTCAACTGCTCGCGGCGCCCGATGAACTCGTCGATGTTCGAGAAAAATGGTGCCGTCAGCAGAACGGCGTCCGCCCGTTTGCGCGGGTCGATCTTGCCGTCGACGTGAATGGTCTGGCCCGACGCAGCCGTGACGGCTTGCCCGTCGAGAGATTCCACGCGCCATGCAAACACGGGCGCGGATGTCGTGCCCCGTGCAGCCTTGCGCGCATGGAACTGATTGGCCGCGCTGAAGACGTCAACAGGGCCCGCGACGCCGGACGCGAGGATTCCGTCATAGACCCAGATGCGGACGATGGCCATTTGCGTGTCTGAAATTCCTTGAATAATGGCGATGCTGCCACTTCCGGTCGCACGAGTAAACCCCGATCATGGCCACATCCAACGACCTGAAAGCAGGAGCCGCACCATGCCAATGATCGATGCACTGTGGCCCGAAGACGCCTTGACACCCGAGGCCGAAGCGCGCCTCGTCAAGGAACTGACCGACATCCTCATCAAGGCGGAAGGGTACGATCCCGCCAATCCGATCGCACAGCGTGTCACCGTGTTCCATCTTCATCGGCCCGCCGCGATCTACATCGGCGGCGAACGCACGAACACAGTACGCTACCGGATCATTCCGTCTGCACCCGAAGGGCAATACACCGACGAATCGCGTCGCTCGCTTGTCAGAAACGTCACGGAAGCGGTGGCGCGCGCGGAGAACCGGCCGTTCGATGACGTCGCGCCGCGCGTCTGGGTCTTCCCGACCGAGATTCCGGATGGCGCCTGGGGGACGCGCGGCGCGATCTGGATGCTGCCCGATATTCATGCGCTGCTGGCGGGCGAGTCTGAGCGCGGCGTGGGCGTTGGACGCCTCGCGCGACGCCGCCTCGAGAAGGCGCGCATCACGCTCGAAGCAACGCTCGATGCCGCTAGCGCGGGCATGACGAGCAAACTGCAACTGGAGCGCCCAGCATGAAATTCAACGACACAGCCCCCGTGCTGGCGCCCGCAGGCGGTCCGCCGCTCTGGCTGGCGAGGCTTGCCGAAAACGCGACGCTCGAAGCCACCGTCCTGAAGCGTCCGATCGAGGGACGAGCCGATATTCTCTCCGTGATCCAACACGCGGTCTCGCTCTACGAATTCCAGCATCACAGCTACAAGGGCGAGATCGGCAACGGTTTGTACATGGAATCCTATCGGTCGCAGATCCAGGGCGTGCCGATCGAAACGGTGGTCGTCGCGCATCTGAACGAACAGGGCGAGACGGATTCCGTGGTCATCAATCATCGCCCGCTCAACGCAGCGCTGCTGTTTTCGAAACGGATGTGCGAACGCGTCGATGAGCGCTTCCGCGATTGCTATCTGACGGGACCAGAAGCCGCAGCGCTGAATACGGCATCTGGTGTGGCCTCGCGCCAGCCTCCTTGTATTGACGAATTGCCGTAACGAACGATCTATCGATCGAAGCAGTGAGGATTTTGCAATGACTGATGCACTTGATGGCCTACGCGAACACTATCGCGCGATGCATAAACCAGGCGGAGGCTCGCGGCAGCCTTCAGGCTAATGCGAAAAGAACAGGACATGATGAAACGCCTTCTTCTTAATTTGACAACAGCCTCTGTGCTGGTCGCCTCTGCTGGAGTCTCCATGGCGCAAACCACTCCGATGCCAACCACGCCAACCACGAAGATATTGGCGATTGGCACCTTTCCGCCGGGCACGGACATGCAACTTGTCCAACACATTCTTCCGACCGAAGTTCGCGAGACGGCGCAGCTCTACCTCGAGGGCAAGATTGACCAGTGGTATTCATTGCAAGACCGGGCTGGGGTGGCGTTCCTCCTGAACGTTACGGACGTAAGTCAAGCGCATGAAATGCTTGAGGCACTTCCCTTGGGGAAAGCGCACTTAATGACGTTCTCGCTCCTCCCAATAGGCCCACTGAAGCCGTTGAGTAAGCTTTTGAATCCGCCTTCCCCCCAGTAGAAAGCGCTAGAGCGTTCGGGGCTGCTGCGTCGCCGGTTATCTTGGAGAGGCAGGCAACGTGAGCAGACTGTCTCGCCGTTGTGGCGATGAAGGCGGTGGTAGACACAGACGGGCAACGTCATGACGCGCATGAGCCGTTTGACCAGCCCACGGCCTCAATGACGGGCCTCGGTAGGCCCGCCTGTGCGAGTCCACCACGAAGCTGGGCTTGTGTGATGATCGCGAAGTCGAACGGCTTCCCAGTGAGATTCCGTGACCAACGCGGTGCGTTCGACTCCTGTCACCACGGATGATCCTGTCGCGTTGTAAAAGGCCCCTTCTGAATGGCCTTCACCGACTAGCGCACGGGGCTTGCGTTTCGACTGACTCGTCGAATACTCACCGGACGTCCGCTCTGCAGCGAGACGTGGGGCCGGAGTCGGACCCGTTGCTGCCGGTCGAGCCGTCGGAGTAGCAAGGGCAGGTATCAGAGTGGAACAGTCATTCCGTATCCGTAGGCGGACCGCATGTGTCGTGATCTAACCCACAGCGCCAGACGAAGAGTTGGATCCGACCCACCGGCCGCAGCGCGCACGTCTGTCGACGAATTCGCACTGGTCGCTATTTTCAACTAGTTGTGCGATCGCTTACCGCGGCGCCACCCTTTGGCACGCACTTTGCCTTAATCCTCATCGAGGAGTGGAGACACCCTCAAAACAAGCTCCGACATTCCTAACTGACTGATTTGCCCTTGGAGAATCGAAATGAACACGCTGGTAATCAAAGACCTCCCCGTAGCCGTTGAGATGGATCGTACTGCAATGAGTGCCGTCAGCGGCGGCAGGTTGCCGCAGCAGCTGGTGAACATCATCCAGGCCGTTTCCGACTATGCAAACGACTCTCCGGTCCAGCACAGTTTTACTGGCAGTGGGGCTTCTGTGACGTACTAACCGAAACACGGTGATTTCGTAGCTCAAGGCCCCCTCCAACGAGGGGCCTCTTTGAATTCGCTTCCGGTGAGTTTATCTGCGCTGCCCCGATACCGACCGTTCCGCTTCAACTCGACGGGTTGTTAGCACGATTCTCCAGTTCCGCCATCTGCTCGAAACGCATGGTCTGGCGGCGCAAATACTCGCGCTGGTCAATCAGATCCTGACGGAGAAAGGCTTGACGTTAAAGGCTGGATCCGCAGTCGACGCCACCCTGATTGCCGCGCCCAGTTCTACAAAGAACGGTTCCGGTACCCGGGATCCAGAAATGCAATCGACGCAGAAAGGCGGCCACTCTAACGCTAAAAAAGCTGCCGTCCGGCTAATCGATGCCGCCACCGTCAGTGATCAACCGCAGTTCTGACGTAGAACTCGGCTGGCCCCAAAGTCAACTAAGGCCGATGTCGAAGCATCCATCTTAGACAACCGGACGGCCGGTTGCGAGGGCGGAGCCGACGCCTAAACGTCTGATCGACGACGCATGTGAACGGCAGGTCGTGGCCGAAAGCACCAGTTCGGCAAACGCTCTCCAGAGCGGACGTTGGAGTCATCAACAGCAGCCTCCGGCAGGCTGGGTGAATGCGTATTTCCGGCCAGTTGCAGACATCGGCTACATCGTTGGACAGTCATTCGAAGGGCCGCCGCACGTGCGAAAGCGGCCGTCCCCTGTCGCGCGGCCGAGGCGTTGCGCTTATCTGAGTTTGCGAGCTAGTGTCGCCACTTCAACTGACCGTGCTGGCGCAAGTTCTGCCAGCAAATCCATCATCCACGCCGTGTCGTTGCCGCCGATAAATTCGGACGCCAGGTCAAATTCGATGGCGTCGTGGGTATTTCTTGATGTAGGCGGATGACTGAAACTGGTTACCATCGCGCAGCACGCCGCGGCCGATTCAGAAAAGTCCCCGCCACCATCAAAGGAGTCTCCAGATGCCACTCATCAATGTAGAGTGTTTGGCCATGGACGTCTTTCAGAATGAAAGCGTTGGCGCGTACCCGACACTTCGTATGGGCCGATTTCGGGTAACTTCGACGAAAGCCGCACGGCGCAAGGCATCCGCAAAATTGGCGCGGAAGATGCAAAGGTAGTCGACACGCGCGGATCCACCCGGCGCTCTGGAGTCCGCAGCATCAAACTCCAGTGGAGGACACGATGTTGATATATCTAATTTCGATGGGTCATGTTTTATTCGCATACCTAAGTGAGTGTGCCGGGATACTCCTGAATCGTGCGGAGCACGGCCGGCGCGATGCATATCTCGCGTCCTGCGCCGATATCGGCGAGCTCGAGCGGCGCATGCGCGCGATCGAAAGTGACGCCTGACGCACGTCTATCGAACACGGACAAACGATACGGAATTCCGACATGCCGTCGAGCTTGACTTCGAACAATGCGCGCACATCCGTCATCGCCTTGCATTGCTCGGGCGCTGGCGCAAATCAATGGCGTGCGCTCGATGAACTGCTCGATGGGCGCTATGCGCTGATCGCCCCTGAGCATTACGGCTGCGACAGGGTCGGACCGTGGAGCGGTGAGCGCGCGTTCACACTCGCGGACCAAGCAGCACGCACGGTCGAAATAATCGATCGGCAGCGCAGCAAGATACATCTCGTCGGTCATTCGTATGGCGGCGGCGTCGGGTTGCGCGTGGCGCTCGAACGACCGCACGGCGTGGCGAGCATCACGCTGTACGAGCCTTCGGCATTCCATCTGCTTAAAGGGATGGGAACACGCGGCGCGCGCGAATTTGCGGAGATTCTGGGCATCGCGACGCGGACGGCGCAGGGGTTCCATCGAAGCACCAAGCTTTTGATCAAGTGAGGGGCGAGGCTAAGGCACGCGTACGGCGCGAAGCCTCCCGGTACGGCAGCCCCGCGGCGGGCGTACGCAAAATGGATTTACTCTTCAAGGAGACAGCGTCATGGGCGAATTTGCGATTCAGGAATTTCGCGGAAGGCTGATTGGTCCGTCAGACAAGGACTACGACGAGGCGCGCGCGCTATACAACGGTATGATCGATAAGCGGCCCAAGGTGATCGCTCGCTGCACCGACGCCGCCGATGTCATTGCGGCGGTCAACTACGCACGCGATAACAACCTGCTTCTCGCAATCCGCGGAGGGGGACACAACGGCCCTGGGTTAGGCAGTTGCGACGGTGGGCTAGTCATCGACTTGTCGCAGATGCGCAGCGTACGCGTCGACCCAGCGAGCCGCACCGTGCGTGTCGATCCAGGCTGCACTGCAGCGGATCTCGATCATGCGACCCACGCCTTTGGCCTCGCCGTACCGCTCGGCATCGTGGGCAGCACGGGCGTCTCAGGTCTGACCTTGGGCGGAGGAACTGGCTATCTCACACGCAAGCACGGCCTCACGGTCGACAATTTGCTCGAAGTGGATGTTGTGCTGGCCGACGGCTCTTTCGTCACCGCTAGCAAGGACAAGCACGCAGACCTCTTCTGGGCGGTGCGCGGGGGCGGCGGTAACTTCGGCGTGGCCACGAGCTTTCTATTTCAGGCCCACCACGCCAAAATGGTGTTCGCCGGTCCGATCTTCTGGGACGCTAGGGACGCCAAACAGGTTATGGCGATGTACCGCGACTTCATCCCCAACGCCCCCGAAGACCTTGGCCTGTTTGTCGGCCTCAAAACCGTGCCTCCAACCGATCCCTTCCCTAAGGAGCACTGGAACAAACGCGCCTGTGCTCTGATCGGCGCTTTCAACGGGCCGATCCCAGACGGTCAGAAGCTCATGTCCTCTCTGCTCGAGAAGCTGCCCGCCCCGCTGTTCAACTGGATGGGCGAGATGCCGTGGACTGCGATCAACAGTCTGTTCGACCCGTTCTTCCCTAAGGGCTTGCAGTGGTACTGGAAGGGCGACTTTGTCAAGGCGCTGCCTGACGAGGCGATCGACGTGCACATCGCCAACGCGCTCAAGGCACCGACCCCCTTCTGCCTGATGCACCTTTACCCTATAGACGGCGCCGTTCGGCGGGTTCCCAAGGATGCCACGCCGTGGAGCGCGCGGGACGCGTCTTTTTCGATGGTAATTGCCGCGGTCAGCCCCGATCCCCAGGACGCCGAGGCGCTTAAGACCTGGGGCCGTGCCTACTGGGAGGCCATTCACCCGTTCAATCTGGAAGGCGCCTACGTCAATTTCATGGACGTCGACGAGGCCGAGAACCGCGTCGAACTAAGCTATGGCGACAACTACAAGCGCCTCGCCTCGATCAAGGCGAAGTACGATCCCAACAACCTGTTTCGAGTCAACCAGAACGTTAAACCGAAAGCGTGAATCTACGCGCGCGGCCTCGCGCGACCGCGCCGCGTGACGGTCGCGAATGCGCCGCCGACATTGCCGTCGTCGTTGCTGGCTAACTTGCTTGTGTCGCGCGCAGCTTGTAGAGCGTCGAACCAGTACATCTGGTCGGGTAGCAGCGGCGCATCACTGCGCCGCCGCCCCCTTCTATGAGCAGGAAGTTGTCAAGGCCTTTCACGACCTGTCTCACGAATCATTGGCCAGGTCCCATCGGGCGGCTCCGTAAAGAAGCGCCGTAGCGGGGGTCAAGGGCAGGCGAAGC
>NZ_VTUZ01000059.1 GCF_008369935.1 Paraburkholderia panacisoli
TGAAGAAACGGGCGCGCTCGGCTGCTGGGATTGGGAATCGTGGAGTTGAGGTTGGTCGCTGTCGCGGCCATGGTAACAACTGTTCGCTTGACACCGGCCCGCTAATGGGTGTGGGTAATCCTGGGGTATTGCGGCGGGTGGACGTGCGCGGATTTCCGAGGGTGCGTGCGGAGCGGCGTCATGATGCGGGGTTCGTCGAAGCTGCCCAGGGCTCGCAGCGCACTGAACTGTCGCGGCAGTTCGCTGATCGAGCTAATGCTTGCGGTCGCGTTGATGGCGGTGACAGCGCTCGGCTTGATTGCCGGTCAGTTGTGGATCGCGCGCGAAGCCCGTGCGATGTCGATGCGCGAACACGCGACGTGGATCGCCGACTCGGTGGTGGAAGCCACGTATGCGCCGGCCACCGCCGATGCCGCAACGAGGCAGTGGAGCGCCCGTGCAAGCGTCCTCTTGCCCCGGGGCGAAGCCTCGGTGACCGGGAGCGCTGCCGTGGCCGCCGCGCTCGTGACATGGACTTCCGTGCGCGACATGCCGTCTGCCGATGGTGTGATCGACCAACCGGAGTCTTGCGGCACAGCGGATGTTCCCGCCGGCTCCTCGTGCGTCGCGCTGGCGTTCGCACAATGATGCGGCGCCGGCATTTGGCTCGGGCTCATACGCTGCTCGAGCTGGTGATCGCGATGGCGCTGGGACTGGTGGTGACGGTGGGCGCCGTGTCGCTCTATACGACCCAGCGACGCGCGTTCGAGTACGCGAGCAATGCGATGCGAATCCGCGACGCGGGCTTGACCGCGCTCACGCTGATCGGTCAGCAACTGCAAATGGCCGGCTTTACGCCCGCGGACATCGTGCGCTACGACGGACCGCCGCCATTGTTCGGCTGTTCGGGCGGCCGGCCGACGGGCGCCGACGACAGCCTTGCGTGCACAAAGTTGTCTAGCGGCTCCGACGGCGTCGTGGTGCGCTACGTGGGAGATAGCGTGTCCACGTGGCGATCGACGAGCGGACAGGCAACGGATTGCCTTGGACAATCCGTGACAGGCACCGCCGCCGTGCCCGCCGACCAGGGCGTGTTGATCGTCAACCGGTTCTTCGCCAGCGTCAGCGGATCGACCGGCGAGCCGGAGCTTTACTGTGAAGGCAATGGCAACGCGGGGTCGGCGCAGCCGCTTGCCGAAGGTGTCGAGAGCGTGCGGATCAAATACTGGCTGGCCGGCGCTCCGGATGCGATACCCGCGTCGGCGGTGTCTGAAGGTCAATGGGCGCAGATCGTCGCCGTCGATCTCTGCGTGCTCGTGCGCGGCGCCCCACAGGCACAGCGTTCACGCTATGTCGATTGCGACGGCGTGAGCGTGCTCGGGGCCGACTTGCGGCCGCGGCAGGCGTTCTCGCGGCGAGTGGCGTTGCGCAATCAGGCGGGGGTTTCTTTGTGACGGTGCGGACAGAAACTGCCAGGCGGCGTCGCACGTATGAGTGGCATCGTCGGCTTCACGATGAGCCGGCACACTCACGGTGCCTCAGTCGCGCGGGTCATGCTTCACGTGTTCGTCATCGCGGCGTTGTTCTGCCGATTGTGCTGCTGATGTCGGCCATGATGCTGGCGACCTCCGCGGTCTGGTTCGAAACGTCGCTTGCGGCGACGCGTGCGGCGGCCAACGTACGCGACTATTTGCAGGCTTTCCACGCCGCGGATTCGGCGTTGACCTTGTGCGCGCGCAGTGTCGTCGCGGCCGGGGCTGACGCTGACGCGTCGGCAGCGACGCAGGCCGCGTCCGGCGAACCGGTTGAGTGGAAACTCGAAACCGCATTTGAGGCGGGCGCGATTACGCCGGTCGCGCAATGGCCCGGATCGCTCCGCGCCCCGCAATGCCTGACCGAACCTTGGAGCTTAGCGACCCGTGCCGATGCTCGGGCGTATTTGCTGACGTCGCGCGGCTTCGGCCGGACGAGCGACTCGCAGGTATGGCTGCAGATGGAACTGGTGATCGACGGCGAGACGATCGAACGTCATTGGCGGCGCGTCGTCGCCAGGCCATTTTGACGGGAGGCGCATGACGAGGCTGTACACATCCGCGTTCACGCTGCTCGAACTGATGATCGCGTTAGCAATAGCGGCCACGCTGGCTGCATTTGCCGTGCCGTCCTATCGCAACCACGTAGCGCGAACGCATCGTATCGACGCGGCGTCCGCGCTGTATCGCGCGGCGCAATTCGTCGAGGGAGCGGCAAGCGACGGCGCGCCGGCGTTGCCGCCGGGGCTGGACCAGGCGCCGCAATTCGGCAGCGCGATATATCGCTTGCGTGTACTGCCGGCTGACGACGCGAACGGCGGCTATTCGATTGAGGCGACGCCAGGTGAATCCGGCCCAATGCGTGATGATCCGTGCGGCACATTTACACTCGATGCGACGGGGCAGCGGGGCAACAGAAGCGATGTGAACGGCGTGACGCCGGCTAGCAATGAATGCTGGAATACGACTTAGCGACTTAGCGACTTAGCGACTTAGCGACTTAGCGACTTAGCGACTCAGCGCGACCCGTCGACCAGCCGACTCCACCGCGCCGCAGCCGCCTGCGCAAGTCGCCTATGCAACCGCTCAATACCCGCTATTCGTCGATTCAGCCTGCGCGCGAGAAGCGGCATCGACAGCGGAATCGCGCTTCATCTGCTGCCAGATCCGATACGCTTCCCAGGCGGCAAGTCCAAGGCTGCCCCATTTGAGGGCTGGCTTTGCACCCGCTACGACGGTCGCGCGCAACGGCTTGGCGAGCAGCACGGACGCGATCGAACTGATGAACGGATACTGTTTGAGCAGAGCGCCGATGGTCCCCGCATTGATGATGCTCGCCTTGGACCCTTTGCCCACGCGCATACCGCCGAAGCCCGGCAGGATGAATTTCAGCCAGCTGAAGTGCGTGACCGCCTGCCGAAATTCGAAAGTCGCCTGAACGAGTTCCATGCGTTCGACATCTGCTCGCACCAGCAGCAATTCCTTGCGTAGCGCTCGCAAGTGCGGTGCGCTCAGCTCTTTGCTCTGGTGGCGCTTGTTACGGAATGCGGTATCGGAATGGCTCTGGCTCATGGCATGTCGGCGGCGGTTGAGGTGGGACGGCTAATGACGCGGCAAACAGACGCTGTAAATTCGGACGCTGCGATAAGTCTCCGCAAATCGCCTGAGACTTTCCCTCGACGAAGTCAACGAAATCCCTCGACGAAGTCAACGAAACAGGCGCCGGGCGCCGAACGCACGCCCCTTGCGTGCGTTGTCTCAAGGCTTGCGAAACGCGTCGCGGTCTTTTTCGAACTCGGCGATGGTGGCTTCGAACACCATCGGCGCATTGCGCAACCCGCTGCGGGCCTTGAACGCACATGCGAGCCCCGCAATCGCATAGACCGTCGTAATGCCGGCGAGCGCCTGCCATCGGTAGGTGTCCCAGAACGCGATCGCAATCAAGGCGGTGAGGGTGATCAGCGCCATGGTGGCAAGCATCATCGCGGCAAGGCCAAGGAACAGCACACCGAGCAGACGGTCTTTCTCTTCGGCGAGTTCAATGCCGACCAGTTCAAGCCGCGTCTGCAAAATGGCAAACACGGAACCGATAATGCGGCGCAACGGACTATGTGCTCCGCGCTGCGAGTGTGTTTCGATCGTCATGGCTGTGGGCGTTGCGCGTAGAGGCGCGTGCAAACATGCGCGCCAAGAGAAGCGGACCGGCCAGGCATGCGCCGGTCAACTCGATTCACTGATGCGCCGGACCTACTTCGTCCGGCCGCCGCACCAGCGTTACTTGCGATTGATCAGCAGGCCCAGCAGCACGCCGGCGCCCGCGGCAATGCCGATGGACGCCCATGGATGCTCATGGACGTAGTCGTCGGTGGCGCGGGCCGCCTTCTTGCCTTTTTCGACCACCACGACCTGCACGTCGGCCGCCTTTTCCTTAGCCTGCTTCAGACGCGTAAGCGCCGTTTCGCGCAGTTCCGAAGCGCGCTCGCCGGTGGCGCTCGCGGCCTGTTTCAGCAGGTCTTCAGCGTCCGCGAGGACGGTTTTGATATCCGACATCAATCTCTCCTTGTTGACTTCCGACATTGACAGCTCCCCTTCGTCTCACGCCACGCGTGAATCGTAACCAAAGAAACGGCTGCTGGCGAGCGCAGTGCCCGGTTGAACCCAACAAACGCACGAACCGTTCCCGATTGGACCAGGCATGGAATCCTCCCTTCAGAGGCAATCCAGCCAAATTTTGCTTAGGATGGAGTTGATCTGTCCCGAAAAGTTTCCACCAAACAGGTGAAAATTACAAAAACGCATAAGGTAGTGATGCGATGTTCGTTCGGGAATGCGGCTGTTGCCGTATGCTTCGAATTTTTAAAGCTGTGGGCAAACGCTCGCGAAGACCATAAGGAGATGCACTGATGAGTTTACGTCTTGGCGATATCGCGCCGGATTTCGAGCAGGAGTCGAGTGTCGGCCGGATCAGGTTCCATGAATGGCTGGGCGATAGTTGGGGCGTGCTGTTCTCGCATCCTGCCGACTTCACGCCGGTCTGCACGACCGAACTCGGGTTGACCGCCAAGCTTGCCGGCGAGTTCGACAAGCGCAACGTGAAGACGATCGCGTTGTCGGTCGACAGCGCGGAGTCGCACAAGGAGTGGATCAAGGACATTAACGAGACGCAGGCCGCCAATGTCGGCTTCCCGATTCTCGCGGACGGCGATCGCAAGGTGGCCGAGCTGTACGACATGATCCATCCGAACGCGAACGAGACGCTCACAGTCCGCTCGCTGTTCGTCATCGATCCGAAGAAGAAGGTGCGCTTGATCATTACCTACCCGGCCAGCACCGGCCGCAACTTCGACGAAGTGCTGCGCGTGATCGACTCGCTGCAACTCACCGACAACCACTCGGTCGCGACGCCGGGCAACTGGAAGCAGGGTGATGACGTGGTGATCGTCCCGTCGCTGAGGGACGAGGAAGTCATCAAGCAGAAATTCCCGAAAGGCTACAAGGCGCTGCGTCCGTACCTGCGCATGACGCCGCAGCCGAACAGGTAAGCGGCTGTCGAGCCGCGACGCGCGTGGTTGATTGCAACGCGCAACGCGGCGGCTCAATGTGAGAAAGGCCGGTTCAAAATGAACCGGCCTTTCTTTTTCATGCTGCCGTCGAGCAGCGAGCATGCGCGTCGCGCGACGCAACCCGCGGTATCAGCGATGCATCAACCCGGCATCAGAAGAACGCCTGAATGCCCGTTTGCGCGCGCCCGAGAATCAGCGCGTGAATATCGTGCGTGCCTTCATAGGTGTTCACCACTTCCAGGTTCACCAGATGACGGGCGATACCGAACTCGTCCGAGATGCCGTTGCCGCCGAGCATGTCGCGCGCGAGCCGTGCAATGTCCAGCGCCTTGCCGCATGAATTGCGCTTCATGATCGACGTGATTTCGACGGCCGCCGTGCCTTCGTCCTTCATGCGGCCGAGGCGCAGCACGCCTTGCAGGCCCAGGGTGATTTCCGTCTGCATGTCGGCGAGCTTCTTCTGAATCAACTGGTTCGCGGCGAGCGGCCGGCCGAACTGCTTGCGATCCAGCACGTACTGACGCGCGGTGTGCCAGCACGCTTCGGCGGCGCCGAGCGCACCCCAGGCGATCCCGTAGCGCGCCGAGTTCAGGCACGTGAACGGACCGCGCAGGCCGCCGACGTTCGGCAAGCGGTTCTCTTCCGGTACGAACACTTCGTCGAGCACGATCTCACCGGTGATCGAAGCACGCAGACCGACCTTGCTATGGATGGTCGGCGCCGACAGCCCCTTCCAGCCCTTCTCGAGAATGAAGCCGCGAATCGAATCCTTGCCGTCTTCCTCCAGCTTCGCCCACACGACGAACACGTCGGCGATCGGCGAATTGGTGATCCACATCTTCGAGCCCGACAGCGAATAGCCGCCGTCGACTTTCTTCGCCCGCGTGACCATGCTGCCCGGATCGGAACCGTGGTTCGGTTCGGTCAGGCCGAAGCAGCCGATCCATTCGCCGGTGGCGAGCTTCGGCAGGTATTTCTGCTTCTGCGCGTCGGAGCCGAATTCATGGATAGGCACCATCACCAGCGACGACTGCACCGACATCATCGAGCGGTAGCCGGAATCGACGCGCTCCACTTCACGCGCGATCAGCCCGTACGCAACATAGTTCAGACCGGGACCGCCGTATTGCTCGGGAATCGTCGGGCCGAGCAGGCCGAGTTCGCCCATTTCGCGAAAAATCTCGATGTCGGTTTTCTCGTGACGGAACGCTTCGAGCACGCGCGGCTGCAGCTTGTCCTGCGCGTAGGCCGCAGCGGCGTCGCGCACCATGCGTTCGTCTTCAGTGAGTTGCTGATCCAGCAGCAACGGGTCTTCCCAGTGAAACTGCGCGGCCTCGGCCATGACTATCTCCTGATTTCTTGCTCGATCCAAGCTTGACTTAAGTTCCGCTGTGCGAAACAATGTTTTGCAAACGACACCCGAGTGTACCACCCGATGACGCACACATCCACTTTCTCTGAACCGGTCGACGAGCGCAAATTCGTCGCCGCTCTCGCGCGCGGACTGGATTTGCTGCGCGCGTTCAAGCCTGGCGAAACCATGCTCGGCAATCGCGACTTCGTTGAGCGCACCGGCTTGCCGAAGGCGACCGTGAACCGTCTCGCCTACACGCTGACCGTGCTCGGCTATCTGCGCCTGGACGAATCGCTCGGCAAATATGCGCTCGACGCCGGCGTGCTGTCACTCGGTTTCGCGCTGCTGTCGGGTACCGACACGCTCGAACTCGCGCGTCCGCATATGCGCGTGTTTGCGCGCGAGGTGGGCGCGGCGGTTTCGCTGGGTTGCCGCGACGGGCTCGACATGATCTATCTGGAGACGATTCGCAGCGAGACCGCGCTGACGCTCGGCCTCGCATCCGGTTCGAAACTGTCGATGCTGACGAGCTCGATGGGGCGCGCCTACCTGGCCGTGCAGCCGGCCGATGCGCGCGCCGCATTGCTGGCCGAACTCAGGAAGGCAGCAGGGAAAGTGGGCGCGGCGTTGGTGGCCGACGCCGAAGCGGAGATCGCCGCCTTCGCCACCGAGCGCTGCTGCTATTCGTTTCGCGCGTGGCACGACGACGTGAACGCGGTCGCGGTGCCGTTTCGCGAGCCGCGCGAAGGGCGCTGGCTGGTGCTCAGTTGCAGCGGGCCGGCGTCGTCGATGGGAGAGGACGTGTTTCGCGAGAACGTCGCGCCGCGTCTGAAGACGCTCGCGCGGCGGCTGGGTGAACCGGGTTGAAGCGGGGCGCGTGCGCTGTCAAACCGCCCGGTCGTGATAATGCGCGTTGAATAGCGGCCCTTGCACGAAGCGCACGTCGTACTGTTGCAGCGCGACGAACTGCGCCTCATCCATCACGCGATTGAAAATCAGCGGAATCCGCAGCCGGCTTGCATAGCCGACTAGCGCCTTCACCATCGATTCGCGCAACGCCACGGCGGCATCCATCTTGATGAAGTCGAGCCGCGCCGTTTCCGACACCGACAGAATCTGCCCTGCGTTGGACAGGTTGCCCGCCACCTTGAACCCATAGTGCTGATAGCTCTTGGTCAGATAGCCGAGAAAAGTCTTGTGGGCGACCGCCGCCGCCGGCAACTCGATTACCACCCGCGACGGGTTCAAGCCGAACGACATCAGCACGCTCGAGAAATGCCGGCCGTGGTCGTACTTCACGCTCTTGAGCAGACGCTCGTGCACGCGCAGAAACAGCAGCCCATGCCGCTGCGCGCCGAAGAAATTGATCGCGTGCAGCGCGCGCGCCATGCGGTCCAGCGCCACCAGTTCCTGATCTGCGCCGCAGCGGTCGAACGGATCGAATACTTCGAACGGCGCCGCGCCCAGGGGATGCGTGACGGCCTGAAAGCCGAGTTCATCGCCGAAGCGGTCCACGCCCTCGGCCCCCGATGACAGCGACTGCGCCAGCGCGTGCACGCTGATGTCGAAGATCGGCTCGTAGGCGCTCGCGAGTTCCATCCCGTCGAATTGCGCGAGCGCGATGTCGCTGTGCACGCCTTGTCCCATCACCAGATGTTCGCCCAGAAACGGATGGGCGGCGGCGCGGGCAATGAGGTCGGGGATGGTCGGCGGAATCATGAAGGCGAATGGATGGCGACAGGGAAGGCGCACCCGGCGCCCGGCAACGCGACTGGATGGCCGCATCCTTCGATGGTAGCAGTCCGCAATCCGCGCATATGAACAAAATGCTCATAACGTTATCGGCCGAACGCTGATGGGACGGGGCGGCGGCCGGTTTTACGGGCGAAGTCCAGGGTATACGTTAATTTCACTATACGTAATTCGTTTTACTATACGTAAATTGTAGTGCGGGTACGGAAGCACCATTACGCCTGTGACTCTGCCCGCCGGCGCCACGCGGCAACGCATCCGTGCGGATCGCGTCCCGCGCGAATCGAGAGATCGAGTACCAACGGAGAACTTTTGCATGGATACCCCAACCCGTACGCCGGCCCCCGCCAGCTCGCGGCTCGAAATCGAGCCGGGCTATCAATCGGGCTTCGCGAACGAATTCGCGACTGAGGCGCTGCCCGGCGCGCTGCCGGAAGGCCGCAACTCGCCGCAACGCGCGGCCTATGGTCTGTATGCCGAGCAGTTGTCGGGCACCGCGTTCACCGCGCCGCGCGGCCACAATCGCCGCTCGTGGCTGTACCGGATTCGTCCGGCGGCCATGCACAAGCCGTTCACGCCGCTGCCTTCCGACCGGCTCGTCGCCAATTTCGCCGAAGTGCCGCCGACCCCGCCGAACCAGCTACGCTGGGACGCGCTGCCGATGCCCGCCGAGCCGACCGATTTCATCGACGGCTGGGTGACGATGGCCGGCAATGGCGCGGCCGAAGCGATGAACGGCTGCGCGATTCATCTGTATACGGCGAACCGCTCGATGCAGGACCGCTTCTTCTATAGCGCTGACGGCGAATTGCTGATCGTGCCGCAGGAAGGCCGGCTCGACATCGCGACCGAAATGGGCCGCCTTGAAATCGGGCCGTTCGAAATCGCGGTGATCCCGCGCGGCGTGCGCTTTGCGGTGAGCTTGCCGGACGGCGCGGCGCGCGGCTACATCTGCGAGAACTTCGGCGCGCTGCTGCGTTTGCCGGATCTCGGGCCGATCGGCTCGAACGGCCTCGCGAATCCGCGCGACTTCCTCACGCCGCATGCGGCCTATGAAGACCGTGAAGGCGACTTCGAACTCGTCGCGAAGATGAACGGCAACCTGTGGCGCGCGGACATCCGCCATTCGCCGCTCGACGTCGTCGCATGGCATGGCAACTACGCGCCGTACAAGTACGATTTGCGGCGCTTCAACACGATCGGCTCGATCAGCTTCGACCATCCGGACCCGTCGATCTTTCTGGTGCTGCAATCGCAAAGCGACACCCCAGGCGTCGATTCGATCGACTTCGTGATCTTCCCGCCGCGCTGGCTCGCCGCCGAAGATACGTTCCGTCCACCCTGGTTCCATCGCAACGTCGCGAGCGAGTTCATGGGCCTCGTGCACGGTGTATATGACGCGAAGGCCGAGGGCTTCGTGCCGGGCGGCGCGAGTCTGCATAACTGCATGTCGGGTCACGGTCCGGACGCCGACACGTTCGAGAAAGCCTCGCACGGCGATACGTCGACGCCGAAGAAAGTCGACGACACGATGGCCTTCATGTTCGAGACGCGCACGCTGATCAAGCCCACCCGTTTCGCGCTCGAAACCGCGCAATTGCAGGCGCACTACTACGAGTGCTGGCAAGGTCTCAAGAAACACTTCAACCCGGAGCAACGATGAGCGCATTGAGCGATCTCCAGGCGACGCTCGATCCGTCGCGCAAGAGCTGGATCGAGTCGGCCAACGATTCGACCAACGATTTTTCGATCCAGAATCTGCCGTTCGGCATTTTCAGCGACCGGCATAACGACGCGCGCCGCGTCGGCGTCGCGATCGGCGACCAGATCGTCGACCTCGTTGCGTTGCAGGCGGCGGGTTTGTTGAACGTGGCCGCGAAGACCGACGTTTTCGCGCGCGACACGCTGAACGATTTCATCGCGCTCGGCCGCGACGCCTGGCGCAGCGTGCGCATCCAGGTGAGCGAGCTGCTGGCGCGCGACACCGCGACGTTGCGCGACGATGCCGCGTTGCGCGCCAGAACCCTGGTGCGCCAGGCTGAAGCCCAATTGCATCTGCCGGTGCAGATTCCCGGCTATACGGACTTCTATTCGTCGAAGGAACACGCGACCAATGTCGGCGCGATGTTTCGTGATCCGAAGAATGCGCTGCTGCCGAACTGGCTGGAGATTCCGATCGGTTACAACGGACGCGCGTCGTCAGTGGTGGTGAGCGGCACGCCGGTGCGCCGTCCCAACGGTCAGTTGAAGCTGCCGGATCAGGAGCGTCCGGTGTTCGGCGCGTGCCGCAAGCTGGATATCGAGCTGGAAACGGGCTTCGTGATCGGTGCGGGCAATGCGCTGGGCGAGCCGATTGCGTGTGAGCACGCCGAAGCGCACATCTTCGGCATGGTGCTGCTGAACGACTGGAGCGCGCGCGACATCCAGCAATGGGAATACGTGCCGCTCGGCCCGTTCAACTCGAAGGGCTTCGCGACCACGATCTCGCCGTGGATCGTCACGCTCGACGCACTCGAACCGTTTCGCGTCGCGCAGCCGGTGCAGGAGCCGCAGCCGCTTGCGTACCTGCGCCACGACGGCGCGCATGCGTTCGACATCCGCCTCGAAGTGACGCTGCGCCCGCACCAGGCGAAGCAGGCGAGCACGATCTCGCGGACCAACTTCAAGCACATGTACTGGACGATGGCGCAGCAACTCGCGCATCACACGGTATCGGGCTGCAATACGAGAGTGGGCGACCTGATGGGTTCCGGCACGATCAGCGGTCCCACCGACGATTCATGCGGCAGCCTGCTGGAACTGACATGGAACGGCAAGAAGCCGTTGGAATTGAGCGAAGGGGGCACGCGCACGTTCATCGAGGACGGCGACGAGCTGACGCTTGCCGGGTGGTGCCAGGGCGATGGGTATCGCGTGGGCTTCGGCGCTTGCGTGGGTGAGATTCTGCCGGCGCAGCGCTAGGCGGCGAATGACGAGGACGGCCGGCACATGTGCCGGCCTTTTTTATTCAAGGTGGCGGGCGGCTGGGCGGCGAGTGCGTCGGGCGTTCGTGTTGTCGAATGAACCGAAGGCCGCCGCTGTGCCCGATCGGCAGAGCCTTGGGTGCGTCGTCCATTGCTGCGCGTGCGGTACGCGCCAGCAGCGCCGGACCACTCACCCCTTCAGCAAGCCGAACACCGCCACCCCGTTCGTCGTGCCGACATACACCTTGCCGTTGGCGACCATCGGCGTGATGAACTTGTTGCCCGCGCCGAACTGATCGCGGGTTCCCATCTGATTGCTGTTGTAGAGCTCGGCGAGACTGACCGGATCGAATGCGTGCAGCGCCGCCGTGTCGCCGTTCTCCGCGGCCCACACGATGCCGTTTGTCGAGCCGTTGGCGGAGATGCTGGGTGTTGTGCCGGGATAGGCGAACGTCATCGTGGTCTGCGCGATCGGCGCGGTCGACAGCATTGCGTTGGTCACCGTCAACGCCTTCAGGTTGTCGCCCACCGACCCGAAATAGACCCGCCCGTTGAAGTACGCGGGCATGCCGAACTCTCCACCGCGCATCGTCCCCTGAATCTCCTGATAGATGTTGTTGCCCGCGGCATTGAATTTGCCCATCGAGTCGCGGTTCAGCACGTAGATGATGTCGTCCTTGCCGGTGCCGAGCGTGAGGTGCCGGACGACGCCGTTCGCATCGGTGAGATCGGGCAGCACGAGCGCGCCCCCGGAACCGAGGTCTTCGTCGGCATTGGACTCCTGAACGGTGTTCGACATCGCAAAGTAATCCGCGACGGCAAGTCCGCCTGTCGTGCCCAGTTTCACGAATGCATTGCCGAAGTCGCCTTGCGCGGGAAAGCTATTGGAGTTCAACGTAGTGTCGAACGTGCCGTTGCCGCCCAGCAGATAAATCGACGTGCCGTCCGACGCGGGCCCGGCTCCGCTCATCCAGATTGCGCCGCCGGAACCGTTCGGCGTGAGGTTGAGCACGCTGGTCTGCTGCAAGGTGTCGGCGCTATAGGCCATGACCCAGCCCGTGTAGGCGCCGGCGTCGCAATGCGAGGTCCAGGTCGTGTAGATCGTGCCGCCGAGTTGCAGCAAGCCGGCGCGTTCCGCATACGCCGCCGGTGCGAACACGACGTGGCCGTTCGAACTGTTCGCGCCGCTGCCCGGATAGGAGGCGCTCACTTCGGTCGGTCCGTTCAGCAACTCCGCGCCGGTCGCGAGGTCGAGCGCGTGCACGCGCTGATGGTAGCTGCCGCTCGCGGCTTTCGACATCGCGACAACGTAGATCGTGCCGTGCGCGCCGCGCGTGCGGTCGATGACCGGCGTCGACGTGATGCCGATCTCCTTCGTGATCTGCCCGCAACCGAGGTCGTCGCTCGGCGTTTCGTTCGTGCCGAGCGTGCTGACCTGCCAGAGCTGCGTGCCGCTGTCGGCGTCGAGCGCGTACACGCTGTCGTGTTCCGTCGCGACGTACAGCACGTTGTGGGTGCCGCCCGCGATCGTCAGTGACTCGACATAGAGGGGTTGCGCGTCGACCTTGCCGTCGACGGCGAAAAAACCGACCTTGCCGAATGTCGTCGAGTTGACGTTGGCGGGCGTCAGGATGGATTCGTTGAGACTCTGCCCGGTGCGGGCAATGTCGTTGTGATACGTGAGGACGTCGTGCGTGATGGCCATTGCCGTGCCGCCCGACGAGGTGCCCGTGCCGCTCGTGCCGGAGCTAGTTCCGCCGCTGCCGCCGGTTGTGCTGCCCGTCGAGCCGCTGCCGCCGCTCGCCGCGCCACTCGATGCGCCGCTTCCACCATCGCCGCCGCCACCGCCGCAATCTGCGAACAGCATCACGGACAGCACGATCAACGCACTCAGGAGGTACAGGCAGCGGGCGCGGTGCTGAGTTTCCATGGCGCACTCCCGATTGCGGACGGCGGCGCCATCGAGCATGGGCCATGCAGCGAAGTGCCGTGCAATGTGGCGTCAAGATTAGCACCAGCCGCAGCGTTTGCGGAGCCCGTCTTGAGCGTTCGGCGTCAGCCCGTTGCGCGCAGCGGCGCGCGGCGCTTTTCCCACCAGACGGCGGCGAGAAACGCCAGCGCCGCGAAGAGCAGCACGCCGACCATCGCGTCGTTGCCGACGCCTTTCATCAGTGCACCGGCGACCAGCGGTCCGCCGAAACTCGCTGCGCTCCACGACGCGCCCACCAGCGAACTCGCCGACACCAGCGCGACGCCGCGAAACCGTTCGCCGCACGCGACCAGCGACAACGTATAGATCGCACCCGCAGCCGCGCCGAGCACATACAGCAGCGGCCAGCATAGCCACGGCGAGGTGATCGCCCACGGCAGGAACGGCAGCAGTGCCACGACGACCACCCCGCAGCCGATATGCACGCGTTCGCGGCCGAGCCGGTCGGCGAGCCAGCCGATCGGAAATTGCATCGTCGTGTCGCCGAGCAGCAGCGCGGATGCGAACAGCACCGCCATCTCGCTGGCGATGCCATGCGACATCGCGAAGAGCGGCAAGAGCGACAGCGCGATCGTGTCGAACAACGCGAAGAAGCCCGTGCCGATCACGAGCGCGGGCATCTGCGGCAACACACGACGCCAGCCGCCGTGCTCGGCGTGTTCATCGGAGGAGGCTTGCGGCGTACTGCGGATGCTCGCGAGCATCGGCAACGCCAGCAGGAAAATCGCGCCGCAGAGCAGGAAGCGCCACTGCGTGAAGCCGGCGATCTGGCTCACCAGCACCGGACCCGACATCTGGAACAGCGTGAAGTTGGTCGCGTAGATCGCGATCACGCGGCCGCGCGATGCGTCGTCGGCCAACTGGTTGACCCACGCTTCGCCGATCGTGAACAGCAGCATCAACGCCGCGCCGCATAACACGCGCAACAGCGCCCACAGCCACAGGTTCGCCGTGAGTTGCATCAGCGCGGTGGCGATCGCGACCACCAGCACCGCGCCGGCGATCACCTGCCGGCCGCCGAAGCGCGTCGCGATCCAGCCGGCCAGCGGCACGACGACGAGACCGCCGCCCGCTTGCGCGGCGGTCAGCAGGCCGACCACGTCGGTGCCATAGCCGGCTTGCGTCAGCGCGAGGGCGGTAAGGGGTAGCGTGGCGCCGCTGCCGAGTCCGACGACGGCGACGCTGAGGATCAGAGCGAGGAAATCGCGGGTGAGGATGACTTTCATCGGCCGAGATGCTACTACGGCAGACGGGGCGTTGGCACTGCGCGGAGTTTGATGGACGCGCTAACTGGCGCCTCGCAAAGAGGCGAGGCGAGTTTCCGATCTGAGGAACTTCAGCCCGCCACCACCATCCTCTGCGCGCGCCGATCGATCGACACCGACCACAGCGTCAGCATCAACGCGCCGATCGAAGTCGCCACGCCGACCCACGGCAGCGTCGTGAGCGGCGCGCCCGCGCCGATCGCCATCCCGCCAAGCCACGCGCCGGCCGCATTGCCAAGATTGAACGCCCCCTGGTTCAACGTCGACGCCAGATTTGGCGCATGGCTCGCACGATCGACGATCAGCATCTGCAGCGGCGGCACGATGGCGAACGCCAGGATGCCCCACACGAAAATCGTGATCATCGCGGGAATCTCTGCGTGCATCGTGCCGGCGAAGATGGTCAGGATCACGACGATCGCCAGCAGAAACGCCACCAGCGACGGCATCAGCCGCCAGTCGGCGAGCTTGCCGCCGAGCGTGCTGCCGACCGTCAGCCCGAGGCCGAACAGCAGCAGCACCAGCGTCACCGCGTGCGGCGTAAAGCCGGTCACGTCTTCGAGAATCGGCGTGACGTACGTGAAGGTGGAAAAGAGGCTGGCCGACGCGAGCACGCTGATGCCGAGCACCATCAGCACTTGCGGGTTTTTCAGCACGCTGAATTCGTGCACGAGGCTCGCCTTCTGCATCTCGATCTTCGCCGGCAGGCACACGGCGAGCGCGGCCGCCGCGGCGATGCCGATGCCCGTCACCGCCCAGAAGGTCGCGCGCCAGCCCACCGCCTGGCCGAGCGCCGTGCCGAGCGGCACGCCCAGCACGTTGGCGAGCGTGAGTCCGGTGAACATCAACGCGATGGCCTGTGCGCGGCGATTCGGCGCGACGAGCCCCGCAGCCACCACCGAGCCGATCCCGAAGAACGCGCCGTGGCAGAAGGCCGTGACGATGCGCGCGGCCATCAGCACCGCGTAGCCCGGCGCAATCGCGCACAGCAGATTGCCGACGATGAACACGCCGATCAGGCTCATCAACGCCTTCTTGCGCGGCATGTTGGCGACCGCGATCGCGACGATCGGCGCGCCGATCGTGACGCCGAGCGCATAGGCCGACACCAGCATGCCCGCAGCCGGAATCGACACGGACAGATCGCGCGCGACATCGGGCAGCAGCCCCATGATCACGAATTCGGTGGTACCGATTCCAAACGCGGCAACGGCAAGGGCGAGCAGGGGCAAAGGCATGGTGAGGGAGCGTGAATCGGCGCGACGGGAGGCGTCGTGCGGCAGGCGCGCGTTTTCGGGGCGAGAACGCCCGCGCCATGCGAGGGCAAAACAGTAGGGGATTCTACCTAAGTCAAAACCATGCTGCTGAGCGCCGGGAAAGCTGTTGTTTTTTGCTGAAAGCGGCGGCTCGGGGCCGCCGCCGTAGGGCGTGATCGAGCGTGCGGGTTAGCGGCTGCGCGGCGCGCCGCGCAGCGGATCAGGCGGATCAACCCGGATCGCGCGACTCCAGCGTGTCGCCATGCCGGCCTGCGCCACCAGCAAACCGGGCAGCGCCCGCCATGCCTTCTTCGAACACCGCCCGATAGCCGCCGGCGCCCTCACGCTGCAACGCTTGCGCTAAATCGTCGAGCGTGCTGTTTTCCAGTACCGAGCGGCGGTCGGCCAGCAGCGCCGCTTGGGGAAAGGCGGCGAGTTCCGCGGCCAGCTGTTCGGCTGCCGCGCGCGCCGTGCCCTTCCTGACGACGCGGTTCGCGAGTCCCATCGCGAGCGCTTCCTCGGCGTTCACCGCACGGCCGGTGAGGATCAGGTCCAGCGCTTGCGATAGCCCGATCAAACGCGGCAGCCGGATCGTGCCGCCGTCGATCAGCGGGATCCCGACGCGCCGGCAGAACACGCCGAGCACCGCATCGTCCTCGACGACGCGCAGATCGCACAGCGCCGCCAGCTCCAGGCCGCCCGCCACCGCGTAGCCGGCAATCGCCGCGACCACCGGCTTGCTGAATGCCATGCGCGTCGGTCCCATCGGGCCGGGGCCGCTGCCGTCGGCGTGCAGTTCGTTGCGGCGCGTGTCGTCGGCGAGCGCGCTGAGGTCCGCGCCGGCGCAGAAGGTGCCGCCCGCGCCGAACAGCACGGCTGCGCGCCATGCGGGCTCCGCCTCGAAGCGGCTGAACGCGGCGCGCAATGCATCGGCGACCGGTCGGTCGACGGCATTGCGGCGCTCCGGACGCTCCAGCACGATGGTGGCGACGCCGGTGTCCGCGTTGGCTTCGATGCGCACGTATTCATTGAAGTTTTGGAGGGCTATCATCGTCTGTATTCCAGAAAAAACTTGCCTGAAAGTTCGCCGAAGTTCAGCGTCCGCGCGTTCGTGCCGGGCGCTCATGCAGCGGGCTCATGCAAAAGAATTAAACCGGGGGGCTGTCATGCTTCTTTCACAATCGGCTCGTAGCGTGAGCGCTCTATTCACGCGCTGGCGTTTTTTCGCCAGCTTATCGAGCCTGCCTTTGCCCTTGTCCAATTCATCGTCTGCCGCCGGGCCGGCTTGCCCCCCGGAGGGACTTCCTTCGGGGCGTGCCGAAACGGTCTGGATCGTGCCTCTGCACGATCATCCATGGTACGACCACGTGCGCCTGAAACGCGTCTTCGTCACCGACGGCACGCGCCATCAGGTTGTGTTGGTCGACCTGCGCAAGCTGCTCGCCTGCGCGGATCGCGACAACACCGACTACGTCCTGAAACCGGTCGCCGAGTGGCACTCGGGCAAGGTGCGCGGCATCCGCGAGTTTCTCGACCCCGAAAGTCCGCGCGTTCCGCAGATGCCGTACGTGACGATCTCGACGCGTCGCGCGCCGGGTTTGCTGGGCTGGCTGGGTCTGGAGCGCGAAGGCGTGGTGGCGTTTCGCAATGGTCAGCACCGCGCGCGCTATCTGGCCGACGCGGGCGCGCGCTGGTGTCCGGTGGAAGTGCACGAGCGCGAGGCGGTGCTGCTGCGCGAAATCTGCGGCGCGGCCGACGATGCCCGCACCGCGATCCGCGCGGTCCCGCTCGGCAGCGAGGGCGGCGCGTAGCGTCCAAAGCCCGCCGCTTCTCGCTTGCTGCCTCAGGCCTGGTCCGCGGCGCGCACCGCGTTGCGCGGCGTGCCGGCCTGCCATGCCGCGACGTTGCCGAGCGTGGTCTGCGCGATCTCGTTCATCGCCTCGCGCGTGAAGAACGCCTGGTGCGCGGTCACGATCACGTTGGGGAACATCAGCAGACGCGCGAGCACGTCGTCCTGCAACGGCAGATTCGAGTGATCCTCGAAGAAGATGCCGCCTTCTTCCTCGTACACGTCGAGCCCCAGATTGCCGAGCTGGCCGTCCTTCAACGCGCCGATCAGCGCATTCGCTTCGACGAGGCCGCCCCGGCCGGTGTTGACCAGCATCGCGCCACGCTTCATTTTCGCGAGCGCGGCGCCGTCGATCAGATGATAGGTGGACGGCAACAACGGACAGTGCAGGCTGACCACGTCGGATTCGGCGAGCAGCGTGTCGAGCGGCACGTAGCGCGCGCCGAGCGCGAGCAGGTCGTCGGCGGGCGTGCCCGGATCGTGCGCGAGCACCCGCATGCCGAAGCCCGCCATGATGCGCCCGAACACGCGGCCGATCATGCCGGTGCCGATCACGCCCACGGTCTTGCCGTGCAGATCGAAGCCGAGTAATCCATGCAGCGAGAAGTCGCCCTCGCGCGTGCGTGCGACCGCGCGCGGCAGCCGCCGGTTCAGCGCCAGAATCAGGCCGACCGCATGTTCGGCGACCGCGTGCGGCGAGTAGGCCGGCACCCGCACGATCGGTATGCCGAGGCGCTCGGCCGCCGCGAGGTCGACGTGATTGAAGCCCGCGGAGCGCAACGCGATCAGGCGCGTGCCGCCCGCATGGAGCCGCTCCAGCACGGCGGCGTCGACGTGGTCGTTGACGAACGGGCACACCACTTCGCAGCCTTGCGCGAGCACCGTGGTGTCGGCGTCGAGGTGCGATTCCTGAAAGTGAAGTTCGTAGCCGTGCGCGGCGTTGGCTTCGGTGAAGGTATCGCTGTCGTACTGGCGGCTGCTGAACAGGATCATGCGCATGTCGGACTCCCAAGAAGAGTGCCCGTGCGACGACACGGACTCATCGCGCGGCAGGCGGGCGGTTCAGTAAATCACGCGTTCATCGTAATCGCCGCGTGGCGCAATGCGTAGCGCCAATATGCGGGTTTTACCGAAGATCGAGTTTCCGTGAAGTCGATTCGCTGTAATAAAAATCACATTGACAGCCGTGCCGAACTGCAATATTGGTTCGAAAAAGCATGTTGAATCATGCTGTAAGAAATTGGCCATCAGCAGATTATGTCTTTTTCACGGCGGTAGGCAACATCGCGAGGAAAAAGTGACTGTCGAGCCAGAGGAACCGCCTTCCCGTATCGTGGCGGCGGCACGGTGTGTGCGTCGCGCCGGCCATTGCGCCATCGCCTTGCCATAAGCCCGTCAGCCCGCATTTCACTGTTACTGCAGTGGGTCAGCTACCAGGCACCAGGTACACGTATTGGCCTGATTCATTGGGTCAGTCCGGTTTATTCGCTTCATGCGGTTTTCGGCCTTTTGCTAATAATTTCGTTAATCGGCGAGCCAACATGATCGGTGAATTGCTGAGATCGCAACCGGAGATCGCGCTGTTTGCAAGCCTTGCAATCGGATATTTTATTGGTTCGTTTCGCGTCGGCCCGATTCAGCTCGGCGGCGTTTGCGGCACGTTGATCGTGTCATTGGTATTGGGTCAAACGGGCGTGCGGCTCGCGCCCGATCTGAAGAACATCGCGTTCGCGCTGTTCATCTTCGCGCTGGGCTTCACCGGCGGTCCGCAGTTCTTCGCCAACATTGGCCGGGGCTGGCGCTACGGCGTGTTGTCGGTGATCGAGATCGTCTCCGTGCTGGTGCTGATCCTCATCGCGGTGAGCGTGCTGCGGCTCGATATCGGCACGGCGGCCGGCTTGCTGGCCGGCGCGGCAACCGAGTCGGCCGTGATCGGCACCGCATCCGAGGCGATCGCCAAGCTCGGTCTCGCCAACTCCGAGACCTTGCGCCTGCAGGCCAATATCGTGACCGCGTACAGCGTGAGCTATCTGTTTGGCCTGATCACCATCGTTCTGTTCACGAGCCAGTTCGCGCCGCTCTTGCTGCGTATCAATCTGCGCGACGAAGCCGAGCGCGTGTGGCGCAAGCTCGGGGGTGCCGGCGCGTTCAGCGAGGGGCAGCGCGCGGCCGCGCCGGCGCTGGTGGGCCGCGCGTTTCGCGTGCGCGCGGCGGCCGGCGTCACCGTTTTCGCGTTCGAGCAGCAGTACGGCTTCAATCTCACCATCGAGCGGATTCAGCGCGACGGCGCGAACCTGCCGGTCGAACCGCAACTGCGTCTTGCGGCGGGCGATCTCGTGCTGGTGGCCGGGCGGCGCGCGGCGGTCGTCGAGGCGGCAAGCAGTCTCGGCGAAGAAGTGGACGGCGCCGCGCTCGGCCAGGTTTTCGCGGAGCGCATCGACGTGGTGTTGACGAACAGCGACGCGCACGGTTTGACGATCGCCCAGCTGCGCGAGCGGGCCAAGCCGGAAGACGGACGCGGCGTCTACATCGCGGCCGTCACGCGGCTCGAATCGACGGTGCCGGCGCTGCCCGGCACCGAACTCAACCGCGGCGACGTGTTGACCCTGGTCGGCGCGAAGGCCGACGTCGAGCGCGGCGCGAAACGCCTCGGCTATGTGCTGGCCTCGACCCAGAAAACCGACTTCGTCTATCTCGGCCTGGGAATCCTGGTCGGCATGGCGATCGGCCATCTCGGCGCACGGATCGGCGGCGTGTCGATCGCGCTCGGCACGGGCGGCGGCTGTCTGCTGTCCGGGCTGCTGTTCGGCTGGATCCGTTCGCGCTATCCGCTGATCGGTTCGCTGCCTTCGGCCGCCGCGCAGATTCTCAAGGACTTCGGGCTGGCCACGTTCATCGCGGCGGTGGGTTTGTCGGCGGGACCGGACGCCATCAAGCTGGTGCGCGAATACGGGCTGGCGTTGCCGGTGGCCGGAATTCTGATGGTGCTGGTGCCGGGCCTGCTGTCGTTGTGGATCGGTCACCTGTTTCTCAAGCTGGAAGCGCCGATGCTGCTCGGCGCGATCGCCGGCCAGCAATGCAGCACGCCGGCGATCAGCGCGCTGGTCGGCGTGACCGGCAACTCGACCCCCGTGATCGGCTACACGATCACCTACGCACTGTCGAACATCCTGTTGCCTTTGATGGGTCCCGTGGTGGTGGGCCTTGCCGGCAAGTTCAGCTAGGCGCCAGGGAGCCACGCTGGGCGCCGCGGCTGGCGCGCCGTTAATCGCTGCGCGCGGCGCTCCGGCAGCACGCCAGCGGCAGCAAGTGGCACGCCGCCACGCCGTTTGCACGAGCAGCAACCAGTACTGAGCATCGCCAATTATTCAGCGAGGACACGATGGACTGGCTACATCACATCTTTCAGAAATCCCCCGAGATCGCGCTGTTTCTGTCGCTCGCGGCGGGCTACTTCATCGGGCAGATCAATTTCGGCAAGTTCCAGCTGGGCGGCGTCGGCGGCTCGTTGCTGGCGGCGGTCGTCATCAGCCAGGCGGGTGTGACGATCGACAACGGCGTGAAGGCGGTGATGTTCGCCGTGTTCATCTACGCGGTCGGCTACGACTCCGGGCCCGGCTTCTTCAACTCGCTGAACCGCAAGACGCTGCGCGAAATCGCGATGGCGGTGTTTCTCGCCGTCAGCGCGCTGATCACCGTCGTGGTGTGCGCGAAGCTGTTCCATCTGAATAAAGGACTCGCGGCCGGGCTCGCCGGCGGCGCGCTGACGCAATCGGCGATCATCGGCACGGCGGGCGATGCGATCGCGCGCCTGGGTCTGCCGGCCGATCAGGTCAAGTCGCTGCAATCGGACGTGGCGATCGCCTACGCGGTGACCTACGTGTTCGGCTCGCTGGGCGCGATCATCGTCTGCGTGAACATCCTGCCGAAGTTCATGGGACAAGGCTTGCGCGAAGCATCGGTCGAAGCGGAGCGCGAGCTGGCGGCAGGCGCGCCCTCGCGCGGGCCCGGGCAGATCCTAGCGTTGCCCGAGCTGGTGGGGCGCGCGTACAAGATCGACGTGAGCGCCGGCAAGACGGTCAAGGCCGTCGAGACGCTGCACGAGGACTTTCTGACGATCGAGCGCATCAAGCGCGACGGCAAGACGCTCGAGCCGACGCCCGATCTGGTTTTGCAGCCCGACGACGTGGTGCTGGTGGTGGGCCGCCGCGAGGCCGTGGTCGCGTTCGGCGCGAACGGCAACGAGGTCGCGGACGCGGGCGGGGACATGGGCGTCGTCATGCAGACGCGCGAAGGCGTGTTCACGCGCAAAGGCATGAACCACACGACGCTGGCCGCCGCTCGCGAACTCGTGGACCGCGATATGCGCCACGGCGTCTACATCCAGAACATCACACGCGCGGGCCAGCCGCTGCCGATCCTGCCGGAAACCAAGGTCGAGCACGGCGACGTGATCACCTTCTACGGTTCACCCAAGGACACCAAGCGCGCGGTCGACGCCGCCGGCTACGAACTGCCGTACAGCAACAAGACCGACTTCATCTACATGGGCGTCGGCCTCGTGCTGGGCCTGCTGATCGGGCTGATTGTGATCAACGTGGCGGGCATTCCGCTCACGCTCGGCTCGGGCGGCGGCTGTCTGCTGGCCGGCCTGCTGTTCGGCTGGATGCGCGGCAAACATCCGATGTACGGCGCGATGCCGTCGGCCGCGTCGCAATTGCTCAAGGACTTCGGTCTTGCCGCGTTCGTCGCGGTGGTGGGCCTGAACTCCGGCTTGCAGGCGGTGGTGACGGTCAAGCAGAGCGGTCTGACGATCTTCCTGCTCGGCGTGTTCGTCACGTTGTTCCCGCTGCTGCTGACCATGCTGTTCGGCCGCTACGTGCTCAAGTACAACAACGCCGCGATCCTGGCCGGTGCGCTGTCCGGCTCGCGCAGCGCGAACCCGGCCTTCGGCGGTGTGCTCGACAAGGCGGAAAGCGCGGTGCCGACCGTGCCGTTCGCGATCACATATGCGATCGCGAACGTCGCGCTGACGTTGCTCGGCCCGCTGGTGGTCGGGCTCGTGTAGCGCACGCGAGCATCGTCTCTGTTACGCCGGCGCAGCGGGCTATCCATCGCCGGCCTGGCGTCATTCACCTGGCTCATTGGAGAACGCATCATGGCAAAAGAGAAGGGCGACAAGAAACACTCGGACATGGCGCAAGCGGGTCTGGCTGCGCTCAGTCCGTTCGAACTCAAGGACGAACTGATCAAGGCCGCCGGCGGCAGCGCGGTGGAGCGGCCTGCCAACGCGGCGATGCTCAACGCCGGGCGCGGCAATCCGAATTTTCTCGCGACGATCCCGCGCCACGGCTTCTGGCAACTCGGCCTGTTTGCGATGCGCGAGTCGGAGCGCTCGTTCGCGTTCATGCCGGAAGGGGTGGGCGGCTTCCCGCGGCGCGATGGCCTCGGAGAGCGCTTCGATCTGTTCCTGCGCGAAAACAAGGGCGTGCCGGGGATCGACTTCCTGCGCGGCGCGGTGTCGTACGTGCGCGATCAGCTCGGCTACTCGGCTGGCGACTTCCTGTATGAGATGTGCGAGGGCATTCTCGCGTCGAACTATCCGGTGCCGGACCGCATGCTCAAGCTGTCCGAGCTGATCGTCGGCCAGTATCTGCGCCGCGAGATGATCGGCAATCATCCGTTCGTCGGCGAGTTCGATGTGTTCGCGGTGGAAGGCGGCACGGCGGCGATGACGTATATCTTCAACACGATGCGCGAGAATCACCTGATCAAGGCGGGCGACACGATCGCGCTCGGCATGCCGATCTTCACGCCGTACATCGAGATTCCGCGCCTGAACGATTATCGGCTGAACGTGGTGAATCTGGACGCCGATGTCGCCAACGGCTGGCAGTACTCGAAGCAGGAACTCGACAAGCTGCGCGACCCGAAGGTGAAGGCGTTCTTCCTCGTGAATCCGAGCAACCCGCCGTCGGTGAAGATCAGCGACGAAAGCCTTCAGTACATCGCCGACATCGTCAAGGAACGGCCCGACCTGATCCTGCTGACCGACGACGTGTACGGCACCTTCGCGGACAACTTCGTGTCGCTGTTCGCGCTCGCGCCGAAGAACACCATCCTCGTGTATTCGTACTCCAAGTATTTCGGCGCGACCGGCTGGCGCCTCGGCACGATCGCGACGCATCGCGACAACGTGCTCGACAAGCTGATCGCCGAACTGCCGAAGGACACGAAGAAGCAGTTGCACGAGCGCTACGAGTCGATCACGACCGAGCCGGACAAACTCAAGTTCATCGACCGCCTGGTGGCCGACAGCCGCACGGTCGCGCTGAATCACACGGCGGGCCTGTCGACTCCGCAGCAGGTGCAGATGGTGCTGTTCTCGCTGTTCTCGCTGATGGACACACCCGACGCGTACAAGAACGCGCTCAAGCGCCTGATCCGCAGCCGCAAGCGTGCGCTTTACGAAGAAGTAGGCATCACATTCGACGACGACGATCTCAATCAGGTCGACTACTACACGATTCTCGACATCGAATTCCTTGGCGAAAAGATGTTCGGACGCGACTTCGTCGACTGGCTGCTGAAGAACACCCAGCCGTCCGAGCTGCTGTTCCGTCTCGCGCGCGAGGCGCGGGTGGTGCTGCTGCCGGGGCGCGGATTCGGCACGCAGCATCCGTCGGGGCGGGTGTCGCTCGCGAACCTCAACGAATCGGACTACCGCTTGATCGGACGCGCGCTGCGCAAGCTGATCGAGGACTATGTCGAGCGTTTCAATGCCGCGACCGGCAAGCAGCTCGACAAGACCAAGGTGAAATGACGCCAGGCTTTGCGGCGCGGTTCATGCGGCGGCGCATGAACCGCGCGCCCACGCACAGTCAAAAAACTTGCGCAATCGCGCGGATCAGTGAATGATCGGACGAGTGGCCTCCCCGGCGTCATCGCCGGCGAGGCCACGCGTTCCTTGGTGTCCTGACATTCACGTACCGATCATGCCGATTTCATCCATGCCTACCGTTGCATCCGCAGTGCCCTGTCCGGTTGTCGAATCGCTCGACGCCATCCTTCCCGAAGAGCCGCTTCTGATGATGGGCGCCGGCCCCGTGCCGATTCCCGCCGCCGTCGCCAAGGCCAACACGATCGTGATCAATCACCTGGGCGGCACGATGGTGAAGGTGATCGCGCAGGTGAAGACGATGGCGCGCTATGTGTTCCAGACGCAATCGAAGTGGGTGCTGGGCGTGGCAGGGCCGGGATCGGCCGCGATGGAAATGGCCATCTCCAATCTCGCCTGGGAAGGCACGCGGGTGCTGTGCATCAAGAACGGCTTCTTCAGTGACCGGATGGGCGAGATGGGCCGGCGCGTCGGCGCGCGGGTCAGCACGCTCGAAGTCGCCGACCGCACGGTGGCGAGCCTCGAACAGATCGCCGAGGCGATGCGCCGCGAGCGGCCGGAGATCGTGACGGTGGTGCAGGGCGAGACGTCCAACACCGTGTGGAATTACCACCTGAAGGACATCGCGGCGCTCGCGAAAGCGGCGGGCGCGCTGGTGATCGTCGATGCTGTGTGCACGTTGAGCACGATGCCGCTGGAAATGGACGCCTGGGGCATCGACGCCGTGATCACCGGCGGACAGAAGGGCTTGTCGTCGATTCCGGGGGTGTCGTTGATCGCGTTTTCCGACGCCGCCTGGGCGCGCGTGAAGGGGCGCACGGCGCCGAACGCCCATTGGTGTCTGGATGCGTCGCTGGCAGAGAACTTCTGGCATAACGCCGGGTATCACTACACCGCACCGGTGTCCGGCGTGCTCGCGTTGCACGAGGCGTTGCGTCTCGTGTGCGCCGAGACGCTGGAAAAGCGCTTCGCGCGGCACCTGAAATGTTCTCTGGCTTTGCAGGACGGGGTGACGGCGTTGGGCTTGCAGCTGTATGCGCCCGCGGCCTGCCGGTTGAATTCGGTGGTCGGCATCGAGGTGCCCGCCGGGCTGAGTCCCGCGGATGTGTGCGCGCATATTTCGCGGCAGCACCAAGTGGAAATCTCCGGCTCGTTCGGATTGCCGATCGTTCGGATCGGCCAGATGGGCGAGCAATGCCGCGAACACAATCTTTTCCGCACCGTGCACGCGCTCGGCAGGACGATGGTGGACCTCGGCGTGAAAGTCGATTTGCCGGCCGGCGTAGCGGCGCTCGAACGAGGGTTGTCGGAAGGGAAATAGGTTGATCGGCCTGCGCGCCGCGCAGGCCGGTCAACCCGTCCCGTCACAATGCCGCGGGCAAATTGGTCACCTTCGCATTGCGCAGATAAAGCATGGTGGAAAGCGCCACGGCCAAGGCTGCGGCAATCGCGGCGAACAGAAACACCGACTCATACCCGAACTCCCCGGCGATATACCCGGCCAACGGCCCGGTAATGCCCAGCGAGAGATCGAGGAACACCGAATAAGCCGACAACGCCGCGCCCCGGCTCGCGGGCGGCACGAGCCCGACCGCCTCCACGCCGAGCGCCGGGAAGACCAGCGCAAAGCCGAAGCCGGTCAACGCCGCGCCGGCCAGCGCGACATGCGGCTCGGGCGCGAGCCACAGCATCAGCAAGCCGGCGCACTCGAACGAGAACGACGCGATCGCGACGCGAAAGCCGCCGTAAGTCTTGATCGTGTTGGCGAACAACAGGCGCGCGCCGATGAACAGCGTGCCGAACACCGTCAGCGACAAAGCCGCATTCGGCCAGTTCTTCGCTGCATAGAACAGCGTGATGAAGGTGGCGATCGAGCCGAACCCGGCGGACCCCAGCGCAAGGCCGAGCCCATGCGGCAGCACGCGCGTGAACACGCTGCGGTACGACATCCGCTCGCCATGGACGATCGGCACCGGTGCGATCAGGCGAGCCAGATAGTAGCCGAGCGCGGCCAGCACGATCACCACGATTCCAAGCGCGGCAAAGCCGGTCGCGTGTGTGAGCGCGACGCCGAGCGGCGCGCCGATCGCGAGCGCGCCATACGTCGCGATGCCGTTCCATGAAATCACCCGCGCGTTGTTGCTGGTGCCCACCCGGCCGATGCCCCACAGAATTGCGCCGGTGCCGCACAGGCTTTCGCCGAAGCCGAGCACGAGGCGGCTGCACACCAGCAGCGTGAGGCTCAAGACCGGCCAGCGTCCGCACAGCACGGCCAGCAACAGCAGCACACCGCTCGCGCCACACCCCAGCAGCCCGATCGACACCGTGCGCTTGGGCCCCAGCGTGTCCGCCGAACGGCCGGCGAGCGGCCGCGAGGCCAGCGTCGCGAGGTATTGCACGCTGATCGCCGCACCCGCCAGTACCGCGCTATAGCCGAGATCGCCGTGGACGTAGCCGGGCAGCACCGCGAGCGGAATGCCGATCGTCAGGTAGCAAAGAAACGTAAAAAAGACGACCGGAATGATCTGCATGGTCGTCGCAAATTCGCTACGAGGTGGCGCGGAGTCGGTGGACATGGGGAAAACGAGACTTGAAAACAGCGGGAAGGCGTGATTTTCCCATGGAACCGATTCTCTTGCAGAAGTTGCTTAATTATTCGTCCGACCAAATCGTGGTCGTCGGCTCACATAGTGGGCAATGTGGCCTTTTCAGCGCCCGGAATTTTGACCGGCGCCGCGGCATGTCATGATTTTCGCTGACCATAAAACCGCAGAAATCGGCGATACACGGCAAAAATCCCCGTCCGACATAAGCCGACCTGCTCTCAAATCGGCCTCTATATCGTTTTGCGAATATGTCCCCCATGCGAAGCGCGCTATGGGTTGGCTTTATTAACGGTGATAGTTTTCGAACCATTGCTGCAGCACGTCCCCACGGACACAGAACATTCGAGAGTAACGAGACATGACTGAGCCGATTCGCTTCTACCACCGCAACGCGATCCGCGAGATCAAGGACGCGCCCGTCACCCGCACCGTGCTGCAGTATCTGCGCGAGGACGCGCATTGCACCGGCACCAAGGAAGGCTGCGCCGAAGGCGACTGCGGCGCGTGCACCGTCGTGCTCGGCGAGCGCAACGAAGCGGGCGGCGTCGACTTCAAGGCGGTCAACGCGTGCATCCAGTTCGTGCCGACGCTCGACGGCAAAGCGCTCTACACCGTCGAGGACCTGCGCCAGCCGGACGGCTCGCTGCATCCGGTGCAGGAAGCGATGGTCGAATGCCACGGCTCGCAATGTGGCTTCTGCACGCCGGGCTTCATCATGTCGATGTGGTCGCTGTACGAAAAGCACGGTCACGAGCAGAGCTGCGCGAACCGCACGGTGCCCTCGCGCGAAGCGATCAGCAATGCGCTGACCGGCAACCTGTGCCGCTGCACCGGCTATCGGCCTATTGTCGATGCGGCCGTGCGCATGTTCGACGCGCCCGCGCCGAAAGCGCCGGTGAACGTCGCCGCGCTCGCCGCGACGCTCGCCACGCTCGAACGCGACGACACGTTCCACTACGAGCACGCCGGCCAGCAGTTCGACGCGCCGCGCACAGTCGACGCGCTCGCGAACATCAAGCAAGCCCGGCCGGACACGCGCATTCTTGCCGGCAGCACCGACATTGGCCTGTGGGTGACCAAGCAGATGCGCGAGTTGGGCAACATCGTCTACGTCGGGCAGATCGCCGAATTGCAGAAGCTCGAAACCAATGGCGAGTGGATCGAGATCGGCGCCGGCGTGAGCGTCGAAAGGGGCTATGCGGAGATCGCGAAGCAGTATCCGGAACTGACCGAAATGTGGCAACGCTTCGCGTCGCTGCCGATTCGCAATGCCGGCACGCTCGGCGGCAACATCGCCAATGGTTCGCCGATCGGCGATTCGATGCCCGGCCTGATCGCGCTCGGCGCACGCGTGATCGTGCGCGGCGGCGAGGTCGAGCGCGAGATGCCGCTCGAAGACCTGTACCTCGCGTATCAGAAGAAGGACATGGCGGAGCATGAATTCGTCGTCGGGCTGAAGGTGCCGACACGCAGCGGCGCGCGCGAAAAACTTCAGTTCCGCACCTACAAGCTCTCCAAGCGCTTCGATTCGGATATCTCGGCCGTGTGCGCGGCGTTCGCGTTCATCGCCGACGGCAGCCAGATCCGCGAGCCGCGCATCGCGTTCGGCGGGATGGCCGCCACCTCCAAACGCGCGACTCACGCCGAAGCCGTGCTGCGCGACGCCGAATGGCACGAAGCCACCGCCCAGGCCGCGATGCTCGCGCTCGGCAACGACTACGCGCCGCTCTCCGACATGCGCGCGACCAGCAACTACCGGCTCGAAGCCGCAAAGAACACGCTGTACCGCTTCTGGCTCGAAACGCGTCCGCACAATCCGCTGCCGAGAAGCGCGCTCGATGTGCGCGCGGTAGCAGCGGCATGCGCGCCGGCCGGTGCGAGCGCCTGATACGCGGCAAGCCTACGAAGGATACGGAGAACACCACAATGAATCAGCAAGCCGAGCCGTTCCTGAAAGACCTTCAGGATCTCGACGACTTCACCCAGGTCCACGTGTCGCGTCCGCACGAGTCCGCGCATCTGCACGTGAGCGGCCGCGCCACCTACACCGACGACATCCCGACGCTCGCCGGCACGCTGCACGCCGCGCTCGGGCTGTCATCGAAAGCGCATGCAAAGATCGTGTCGATCTCGCTCGACAAGGTGCGCGCCACGCCCGGCGTGGTCGCGATCTTTACCGCCGACGACATCCCCGGTGCCAACGACGTGGGCCCGATCATCCACGGCGACGATCCGATTCTCGCCGGCGGCGTCGTGCAATACATTGGTCAGCCGGTCTTCATCGTGGTCGCGACGTCGCACGAAACGGCGCGTCTGGCCGCGCGCCGCGCCGAAGTCGTCTACGAGGAATTGCCGGCGGTTCTGACCGCGCAGCAGGCGCGCGCCGCGAACCAGTACGTGTTGCCGCCGATGAAGCTCGCGCGCGGCGAAGCCGGTACGAAGATCGCGCGCGCCGCGCGTCGCGAGGCCGGCGAGATGCTGCTTGGCGGCCAGGAGCAGTTCTATCTGGAAGGGCAGATTTCGTACGCGGTGCCGAAGGACGACGACGGCATGCACGTCTACTGTTCGACGCAGCACCCGACCGAAATGCAGCACCTGGTTGCGCATGCGCTGGGCGTCGCCTCGCACAACGTGCTGATCGAATGCCGGCGGATGGGCGGCGGCTTCGGCGGCAAGGAGTCGCAATCGGCGCTGTTCGCGTGCTGCGCGGCGCTCGCCGCATGGAAGCTGCTGTGCCCGGTGAAACTGCGCCCGGACCGCGACGACGACATGATGGTCACCGGCAAGCGCCACGATTTCCACTACACGTATGAAGTGGGCTACGACGAGCGCGGCGTGATCGACGGCGTGACGGTCGACATGACGTCGCGCTGCGGTTTCTCCGCTGACCTGTCCGGTCCGGTGATGACGCGCGCGCTGTGCCACTTCGACAACGCGTACTGGCTGTCGGACGTGACGATCGACGGCTTCTGCGGCAAGACCAACACGCAGTCGAACACCGCATTTCGCGGCTTCGGCGGCCCGCAGGGCGCGTTCGCGATCGAGTACATCCTGGACAACGTCGCGCGTTCGGTCGGCGAGGATTCGCTCGACGTGCGCCGCCGCAACCTGTACGGCAAGACCGAGCGCAACCAGACGCCGTACGGCCAGATCGTCGAAGACAACGTGATCCACGAACTGATCGACGAACTTGAGGCGACCAGCGAGTACCGCGCGCGCCGCGCGGCGATCAACGAATTCAACGCGAACAACGAAGTGCTGAAGAAAGGGCTCGCGCTGACGCCGGTCAAGTTCGGCATCGCGTTCAACGTGACGCACTTCAACCAGGCCGGCGCGCTCGTGCACATCTATACCGACGGTTCGGTGCTGGTGAACCATGGCGGCACCGAAATGGGCCAGGGCTTGAACACGAAGGTCGCGCAGGTCGTCGCGCACGAACTGGGCGTCGGCTTCAACCGCATTCGCGTGACCGCCACCGATACCAGCAAGATCGCCAACACGTCGGCGACGGCGGCATCGACGGGCTCGGACCTGAACGGCAAGGCCGCGCAGGACGCCGCACGACAGTTGCGCGAACGCCTCGCGGCCTTCGCCGCCGAGCGCTTCGGCGCGGGGCAGGTGAGCGCTGCGGACGTGCGCTTCGCGCACGACCGCGTGGTGGTCGGCGACCTGGCCGTGCCGTTCGAAGAGGTCGTCGCGAAGGCTTATCTCGCGCGTATCCAGCTGTGGTCGGACGGTTTCTACGCGACGCCGAAGCTCTACTGGGATCAGTCGAAGCTGCAAGGCCGGCCGTTCTACTACTACTCATATGGCGCGGCGGTGTCGGAAGTGGTGATCGACACGCTGACCGGCGAAATGCGCGTGCTGCGCGCGGACGCGTTGCACGACGTGGGCGCGTCGCTGAATCCGGCGCTCGACGTCGGTCAGGTGGAAGGCGCGTTCATCCAGGGAATGGGCTGGCTCACGACTGAGGAGCTGTGGTGGAACGAGGGCGGCAAGCTGATGACGCACGCGCCGTCCACTTACAAGATTCCGACCGTCAACGATACGCCGCCGGACTTCCGCGTGCACCTCTTCAAGAACCGCAATGCCGAGGACAGCATCCATCGCTCGAAGGCGACCGGCGAGCCGCCGCTGCTGCTGCCATTCTCGGTGTTCTTCGCGGTGCGTGACGCGGTGTCGGCGGTGGGCGACCACAAGGTCAATCCGCCGCTGAACGCGCCCGCGACCAGCGAGGAAATTCTCAAAGCGGTCGGCGCAGTGCGGGCCGCCGTTGCGGCCACGCGGCAATGAGCGCGGCGGCGGGCGGGACAAAAAACGGAGCACGCCGCAAAGCAAAAACAGCGTGCACAATCTACTCACTGGGATGATCGCTATGAACGATTTCTCGTCCGTTCAGATCGGCCGGCGCAGCGCCGTGCCGATGCCGCGTCCGGCGCCGATGCACATTGTGCTGTTTGGCGCGGGGCATGTCGGGCATGCGCTCGTCAGGCTGCTCGGCAGCTTGCCGTGCGTGGTCCAGTGGGTCGACGAGCGCGACGAACTGTTCCCCGACGAAACGCCCGCCAACGTGCAGATCGAAGCGACCGACACGCCCGATGCGATCGTCGATACGGCGCCGCCCGGCGCCTACTTCCTCGTGATGACGCACAACCATGCGCTCGATTTTTCGCTCGCCGCACGCATCATGCGGCGGCGCGATTTCACGTACTTCGGCATGATCGGTTCGAAGACCAAGCGCGTGAAATTCGAGCGGCGTCTGCTCGAGCGCGGCGTGGAGCTGGACCGGCTAGTGGAGATGACCTGCCCGATCGGGGTGGACGGCATCGTCGACAAGGCGCCGTCGGCGATCGCGGTCGCGGTGTGCGCGGAGTTGCTGCAGATCAGGACGCGCCAGGTGGTGGCGCAGGCCGCGACGCAAAATTTTTGCGCGACTGTTTGACGAGGGCGGCGCCGCTACAGACTTTCACGAGAACGCGGCAGCAGATGCGGGCATCTGAAGCCAAACGCCCGCGCCGCAAAAAGCTTCACTTCTGCCTGCCCGGCCCTGCGCTCTGCCGCGGCCGCTTCGCGCGCCGCACCTTCTGCGCGACCAATCCATCCGACACCTGGGCCATCAACGTGCGCAACCAGCCGACATCGCTCGGCCGATCCGGATGCGGATGCCATAGCTGATAACACTTGATACGCGGAAACGCGATCGGCACATCGACCACCGCGAGCGGCAGCATGTTGGCGTAGTGCGTCGCGAAGCGGCGGGTCGTCGTGAAGATCAGATCCGATTGCAGCAGCGTCTGCGGCACGAGCCCGAAGTAGGGCAGCGTGGCGACGATGCGCCGGGCCGCGTGGGCCCGCGCGAAACCCGTGTCGATCGCGCCGCCGCGCGCGCCGCTGTACGGCGTCGGCGCGAGATGCGGCGCGGCAAGATACGCTTCGCGAGTCATTGGCGCGCGGGTCAGCGGATGATCGGCGCGCATCAGGCAGACGACCGTGTCCGAGAACAGATCGCTGCGTTCGAAACGCGGGTCGGGCTTCGGCCAGTTGCCGATCACCAGATCGAGTTCGCCGGCGTCGAGCGCGGCGCAATGATCGAACAGCGGACCCAGCGATTCGATTTCGAGCCGCGCATGCGGCGCCGCTTCGCGAAACTGCGCGATCACGGTCGGCATGAAGAAGTCGTTCAGATAATCCGGCGCGGCCACGCGGAAAGTGCGCCGCGAGCGGGCGGGATCGAAATCGCCGTGCGGCGTCGCGACGAAATCGACTTCGCGCAGCACGCGCTGCGCGGACGCGAGCAGCGATTCGCCATACTCGGTCGGCACCATCCCTGATTTGCCGCGCACGAGAATCGGATCGTTCAGCGTCTCGCGCAGCTTGCGCAGCGCGGTGCTGATCGCGGGCTGGGTTTGATTCAGACGCAGCGCGGTCTGCGTGACGCTGCGCTCGACCAGCAGCGTGCGCAGCACGCGCACGAGCCAGATGTCGAGTGAGGCGGCGGAGTCGTCGTCATCCATGATTTGAGCGTGGCCGTGCGGGCGCAGCGGGCCCGGATCAGGCGTCGGGCGCAACCGCTTCGCAACACCGCCCGCGTGTGGGCGCAAAAGGTTATAACCTTAGGCCCGTTTGCGGTGTAGCGGCATAGCGGGCGCGGTATGGCCGGCATCAGCGGCGCGCTTTCGACGCGATTTTGCTGGAGCCGATGCCAAAGCCAGACCGCAACGCCGCCTGCCTGCCTCGCGCGAAGCTTTCGCGTCGCTCATGCCTTTGCTACTCCAGCGCCGGCTTCTCCGAGACTCCCGAAGGCAGCGAGCTGATCCGCTTCACTTCCCCCGATTCGAGCCAGTTCGGTGTGCGCGCGCAGTACAGCACCATCGGCAGCGCGTCCTCGCCCCAGAACAACTGATCGTTCAGACGAAACGTCGGTACGCCGTATACGCCCAGGCCGATCGCATCCGCTGTATTGCGTTGCAATTGGGCCATCACCGCTGCGCTCCTGATCAGCTCCGGGCCGTCCGGCATGCCGACGCGATCACACAGCTCGGCGAAGGCGGCGTCGCTCGACGGGTCACGGCCTTCACGCCAGATGAAGCGGAAAATTTCGCGCACGAAGTTGATGTCGCCGTCCGCGGCGGTGGCAAGCAGCAGCGGCTTCATCGAATCGAACGGATGGGCCGGCGGCATCTTGTACGGAATGCCGAGCTGCTCCGCGCGAAACAGCGCGTGCCGGTACATGAAGGTGCGCTTCGCGGGCACGCTGTAGGCCGGCCGCTGTCCCCAGTGGTCGTACAGGTCGTTCAGCACGACCGGTGTGAACACGAAGTCGAAGCCAGGCCATTTGTCGTGTTGCTCGAGCAACAGATAGGTGAACGGCGAGACAAAGTCGTAAAACCACAGCGGTTGCTTGGCGTCGATGCCAACGGTCATAAATGTCTCCCGGATTGCCTGTTTTTGACGATGCGTCTGCTAGAACGTCAAAATTGTAACGATCTTACGCGGTGCAGCCACGGCTTGCACCGGTCAATTAGGGTTTGGCGTCCGTGGCGCTGGCGTCGGCGGTGTTGCCGGGCGCGGCGCCGGCCTCGTTGGGTTCGTTGCGCTCGTTTGACCGGCGATCCGGCTCGTGGTCCGGGCGCTTGCGCGACTCCAGATCCGGGGCGTCGCCCAGGCGGCCGGCCGCTTTTTCATCCGCTTCGTCCGCTTCGTCATCCTCTGATTGATCCGCGTCGTCGCGCTGCGCATCGCGGCTTTGCATGAGCCGCCGGCGCACGAAGCCGATATGCTCGCGCAGTACATAAAACTGATCCGCATACGCGAGCGGCATCTTCAGCCCGTTGACGGACTCCTCGATCGCGTCGAGCCGTTCGATCAGCGACGCGCGCTCGGTCGCCGAGTGCTCGCTGAGCGCGCTGCGCTCGATTGCGATCAGCGAACCGTACCAGCGATAAATGCGCGACTTCACCCGCCATGCATACAGCCCAGGCACGATGCGCAAGGCCGGCACCAGCAGCACGACCAGCGGCACCACGATCACCAGCAGCCGGTCCGCGAGACTCGCGATCCAGAACGGCAGTGTCCGGTACAGGAAGCTCTTGCCCGACTTGTAGTAGCGCGCGGCGTCGTCGCTGATGGGGAAGTCGTGTGCGAGCGGCGCGGGGAATTCGCCGGCGCGCTGCATGATGGTCGCGCGGCCGTGCACCTCGCGCGCGGCTTCGATCAGCAGATCCGACAGCGCGGGATGCAGCGAATCGCGCGCCACGAGTTCGGCAGTCGGCGCGACCATGTTGATCGACGTCGACGGCAGATTCTTGCCGAGATCGAACGCGCCCATCGGCATCGTCAACTGGGTCAGGTACGGGAAGCGGCGCGTATAAGCGTAGGCCTGCGAGAAATCGTAGAAACGCACGTTCGGCGTGCGATACAGCTTGCCCATCACCGCCGGCTGCGCCGAATCGCCGGCGAGGAAGGCCGCGTCGACCTTGCCGGCGATGAGCGCGTCGGCGGCGTCGTCGCCCGACAGCGGCAGCAGTTTGGTCGCGCCGCCCGGCACGATGCCGTTGGCCTTGAGCAGGGCGAGCGCAAGTTCGCGCGTGCCGCTGCCTTCGGCGCCGACCGCCAGCCGCTGGCCCTTGAACTCCGAGAGCCACATCACGGGCGGGCCGTGATAGAAGACCGCCAGCGGCACATACGCGACGCTGCCGAGTGACATCAGGCCTTTGCTCGCCGCGTTGGGCGCGACGCCGTCCTGCACGAAGCCGACATCGACGTTCGTGTTCAGGTCTGAGAGCCGCTTGAGATTCTGTAGCGAACCTTCCGAGGTCAGCACGTTCAGCGTGATGCGGTTGCGCGCCAGAATCGCCTTGTACTTCTGCGCGGCGTTCCAGAAGGTGCTGCCTTCGGGGCCGGCGGTGATCGTCAGCGTGCTGGGGGGCGCGGGCTGGATCAGCCGCACGGCGGCCCAGATGGCGACGATGGCGAGCAGCAACAGCGGCCCGAACGAGACCGCAAGATCGCGCCAGGAGATCGCGACGAAGCGGGCGACGAGACGGGGAGGGTTTTTGCGGCCGGAGGCTGGCTTCATCGGATTTGCTCCGAGAAACCCCGTCCTTCAGGGCGGGGAGTGAAAGGAGCGCAGCCGCAAGGCTGCTTCTCCAACGTTTGAGTCTCACACAAACTAATGATACTGTGTGAGGCATGGACATTAAAGTCGCGTACCGATTTCGGTTCTACCCAACGCCTGGGCAGGAAGTGATTCTTGCTAGGACGTTCGGGTGCGCGCGGTTTGCCTATAACCACATGCTGCGGTTGCGTACCGATGCGTGGTATCAGCGGCAGGAACGAGTCGGCTACCACGAAACCTCCGCTGCGCTTACGGCGCTCAAGAAAACACCTGAGCACGCATGGCTGAACGAAGTCAGTTCGGTTCCTGTGCAGCAGGCTTTGCGCCACTTGCAGACGGCATTCGCCAACTTCTTCGCCAGGCGCGCGAAGTTTCCGAATTTCAGGCGCAAGGATGGCGTGCAGTCTGCCGAGTACACGACGAGCGCATTCAAGTGGGATGGTGTATCGCTGAAGCTCGCAAAGATGGATGCGCCTCTCGCGATCCGCTGGTCACGCACTATTCCGAAGGGTGCGAAAGTAACGACCGTCACCGTGTCGAAAGACACGGCCGGGCGATACCACGTTTCCATGCTCTGCGATGACGTGGTGGCCGCCAAGCCCAAAGCGCAATCCCAAGTCGGTATCGACCTGGGCCTGACGCATTTCGCCATTCTTTCGACGGGCGAGAAGATCGCTGCGCCGAATGCGTTCCGCAAGAACGAAGCCAAGCTCGCCAGGTTGCAACGGCGACTTGCAAAGAAGCAAAAGGGTTCCGCCAATCGCAAAAAAGCGAAACTCAAAGTCGCACGCATGCATGCCAGGACAGCAGATTCTCGCAGGGACTTCCTGCACAAACTTTCGACCCGGTTGATAAACGAAAACCAAGTGATCGCCATCGAAAGCCTGTCCGTCAAGAACATGCAGAAGAACCGATCTCTGGCGAAGTCGATCAGCGATGCAAGCTGGTCTGAATTCGTCAGGCAACTTGAATACAAAGCGCAGTGGTACGGGCGCACGCTGGTTGGCATCGACCGCTGGTATCCATCCAGCAAGCGATGCAGCGATTGCGGGTACACCGTCGCCAAGATGCCATTGAATGTGCGGTCGTGGACGTGCCCGGAATGCGGCAGCATCCACGACCGTGACATCAACGCTGCGCGCAATGTTTTGGCCGCCGGACTGGCGGTGTCAGCCCACGGAGAAAGCGTAAGTCCCATGTCTCTCTGAGATGATTTAGGGGTGCCGTCTGTGAAGTGGGAATCCCCTTCCTTTAGGGAGGTGAGCAGTCAACGGATGACGTGACGGTCGTCCTAAATGGACAGGGCGGCGCTCTGCGGCGCACGAACCGGGGCGAAACACGCGAAACGCGCGTCGCGCCGATGGTACCTGAGATTCACGTGACGGCGGAACGCATGGCGGCGCTGGCCGCCGACAAACCCGTAACAAAACGTGAGTGGAGCGTGAATGCGGCGTGAATGTCGCGAGACGCTACATGAGCGCCGCATCGACGCAGTACGAACCCGACGCGAGTACGGCACGCAGTCAGCGCATGCGGCGCGAATACCCCGCGGTCGCCGCCTTGGCGCGCGTGCCACGCCGATGACTAAACCCTTTGCGCTTCCGGCGTGGCTAGATTAAATTGAGCATCGCCGCCGCGAACTAACATTTGCGCGGCGTGACCCGGCACGACAGACCAGAACCGGGCACGCCGGCAAATTTGCGGCTTGCCAGTTTCCGTGCCGCATTGCATGGCTCGCCATCGCACGCGGCAACGGCAACCGGCCTCTCTCGCCTCTCGCTCATCGTGTCGCAGCTATAGTCGGCCGGCGCGCAGTCGCATCTTGCCGCGTCTCGCGCATGGCCGCCGGTAGTCGTAACGCAACCGCTAGTACACGCGGTCCAATGTGAAACCAAGGAGAAGAGAAGCTATGAAATCGGTCGGTTTTCTGAAAACGCTGGGTGCAGTCGTGGCAATGGTCGCGGCGTGCAACGTCTACGCTCAGGCAAGCGACGCGCAGACCAGCTCGACTTCATCGGCGGCCTCGAACGTCAAGGCCGGCAAGCGCGCGAACAACGAGCTAGGCCGTAAGGTGCGCGGCGCGCTCACGAAGACGCAAGGCCTCGACGTATCGAATATCTCCGTGCGTGCTCGCGGCGGCGCGGTGACGTTGACGGGCACGGTGCCCGACGAGGGCCAGATCGAGTCCGCCGGCACAGCCGCGAAGGGCGTCGCGGGTGTGACGTCGGTGTCGAACAAGCTGACCGTTATGCAGCAGTAATCGTCTGCAGTGCGTCTGCAGTGGGCGCGCGACACGAATCGGTCGGTGCCCGGCGCGCTTGCCCGGCGCCTGCCGCGCAACGCCGGTGCAAGCGCTTCGACACGGCTAACGCGGTCATGATGCAGATGTGCACCAGGGCTTCGGCGTGATGTGACGCCGAAGCCTTTTTTGCGTCCATTTTTTGGCGCGATGTTTTTTCTGAACCAGCGATGAGGTTTGCCGCCGTTGCTCACCGCACGGCAGCGTTGCAACGGTGATTGCTCCGTGCGCTCCGACACAGAGTTGACGTGTCGCCAAGCGTACTGTGAAGCATGGCAATCGGAGTCAATGCTATGGGAACCACGCTGTTTCGCTATATCGATCTGCCGATCGGCGATCGGGCGGCTTTCGAACTGGTGTGTGCGCGGCACGGTTTCGCGCCGGTGCATTTCGACATCAGTGCCAGCGGGAGCCCGGGCGAGCCCGCGCACGAGCGTCTCGTCACCGTGCGTCGCGCCGGCTGGGTGCAGTCCTATCAGGACCGCCATGGTCAGTGGATCAGGCAGTTCGAGGCCGATCTGACCTGCCGGTTCTTCAAATAGCAAGGTAGCCGGGGCCAGCGCGGCGCGGCGTGTGGTCGGTGGGGCGGCCGGCACTCGGGACGGCGCTTGAGCCGGCGTTCGTACCGACTCTCGTGTCGAAGCCTCAGGCCAGCACGAGGCGCACGCCGACCAGCGTCAGAGTGGCGGCGAGCAGGTTGCGCAACAGCGCATCCGGTGCGCGCGACGACAAATAACTGCCGATTGCGATGCCTGGCAGCGAGCCCACCAGCAGCGAGGCCAGCATCGACCAGTCGACCGAGCCGAGCAGCCAGTGGCCCGCGCCCGCCAGCAGCGTGAGCGGCACCGCATGCGCGATGTCCGAGCCGACGATGCGCGTGGTCGGCAGCAACGGATACAGGAGCAGCAACACGGTCACGCCGATCGCGCCCGCGCCCACCGACGTCAGCGACACCAGCACGCCGAGTATCGCGCCGGTCAGCATGGTCAGCGCCAGCGTGCGCCCCTGCTTCGGCGTGCGCTGGCCGCGCGCGCCGAGCGCCGCGAGTTGCGGACGGAACACCAGCGCCACCGCCGTCACCAGCAGCGCCACGCCGAGCACGATCTGGATCAGCCGGCCCGCGGCCGGCGTATCCATTCCATAGCGATGCAGCAGGATCAGCGTGATCGTCGCGGCCGGCACGCTGCCGGCGGCGAGGCGCAGTGTGACCTGCCAGTCGACGGAACCTTTCAGGCCGTGCACGAGCGTGCCGGTCGCCTTGGTGGCGGCCGCGTACAGCAGATCGGTGCCGACCGCGGTGGCGGGATGCACCTTGAACAGCAGAACCAGGATCGGCGTCATCAGCGAGCCGCCGCCGACGCCCGTCAGTCCGACCAGAAAGCCGACGAACAGGCCGGAGACGGAATACAGCAGATCGATGTGGGGAAGAGCCATTGAGCGGACCGCTGACGGTCGGGTGGGTGAAAAGGTTGGGCGGCAAGGCCGGCGCCGCGCGCCGCTCGGGTCTCCGCAGGCGCGCCACGGGCCGCCGCGGCGCGGCAAAAGCCGCTATTGTCGCAAAACTGTCGCTTTTGCGTACAGATCACGCATGGCGCGGCGATCGTGCCGCATCCAGTGGCGTGCCGCGCTCAGAGCGCGCGCCGAATCTCGACGACGCCGAATGCCGCCAGCATGAAGCCGACCACCCGGTCGATGGCGACGCGCAGCTTGCTGCCAATCGCATGGCGCGCGAGCGATACCACGGTCACCAGAAAGCACCACCACGCGATCGAGCCGGCGAACACGCCGCCCACCGTGGTCAGCGCGATAGCCGATGAAAACGCGCCGCGCGGCGCGAGCGTGGTGAACAGCGCGGCGAACATGATGACGGTCTGCGGGTTGGTGAGAGTGAGCAGCAACGAACTGGCGTATGCGCGCAGCGCGCCGGCGCGGCCCACTTGCGCGAGCTTGCCGTCGCCGTTGCCGTTGCCGTTTGAAGTGTCGGGGGCAGGCTTCTGCAGCAGCGTGCGCAAGCCGAGATAAAGCAGAAACAGCCCGGCTAGCAGATGCAACGGCCGGTCGTACTCGAGCATGAACTGCGAGATGCCGACGAGGCCGAGCGCCGCGATCAGGCCGTAGACCGCATCGCCGGTCGCGATGCCGAAACCGATCGCGAGTCCTGCGCGCGGACCGCCGGTCAACGTGCGGCGGATGCACAGCATGCCCATCGGGCCGACCGGCGCGGCAATCGCGAGGCCGACGCCCGCTGCGGTGAAGAAGAGACTGGTGGTGGACAAGGGGAAGCCTTTGAGCGGTTGTTCTGGTTGGTGGCGCTTGCAGCGGTTCGTGACGCTCGATGCAGCTTCGCTGCGGTTCGTGCGGCCTTGCGCCGGGTGGGGCGGCGCGCTTGGGTTTCAGGCGTGCGGCCGACGCGTCCGTCAGCATAGACAGAGCGGAAAGCGCCGGCAAGGTTGTGCATGCCCGGGCGCAGTCTCCTTGGCGCAAGCCTGAAACCCAAGCCTGACACCAGCAGCCAACACCATCCACCGAGCCGCCGCGACCCGCAGGACGCCGCCGTGGATACCCTAGGATCGGCGCCTCGCACGCATGCGTCGGGCATCATTTTGCCACTTCAAATTTCGGGAGCGTACCCGCTCATGTGGCAGATCGATCAGGTGACGCTGCGCTTGTTCATCGCTGGTTGCGAGGAAGGGACGATCGCGCGCGGCCGAGCGCGAGTTTATCGCACCGTCGGCGCTCAGCAAGAGCCTTGCCGATCCGGCGGCACTGGTCGATGTCGCGTTGCTTTCGCGCAGCCAGCGCGGCGGTGGTGGGGGGCGCGATTGGGCTGCCTGGGCCTGGAACGCGCGATGTGGCATTGGAAGATATTTCCAAGTAGCGCGGCAGTTGCAGCCCTTGAAGGGTGATGCGTGATGCGGGCCGCCTCGTCGAGACGGGCCGCATCTTTTTGTTTTAGTGCTTCTTGTGTGTCGCCGAGACACTCGGTGCTACGCGGATCGGCGGCGCACCCGAGGGCGCCGTGGTGGGTTGCGGCTTTTTCTCCTGTTTCGGCTTTTTGACTTCACGATTACTGCGCATTTGACCTTTTGCCATGATGGACTCCCATTTGGTCTCGGTCGCTCCACGGTAGAGCGGTGAGCTAGTGTGCGCTGATTTTGCCGTCGATGCTGGAGTTCCTGCCGTCTGACGTGCCGAACCGGGCCATGCGGCGCCGGTTGCCGTAGTGGACGTCGGCGTGCGCCAGCAGCTCGGAAGGTGCAAGCCAGAGATACTGGCTGTGCTGGTCGGGCCGGCCGATCGTCGCCGTACTGGGGTAATCGTACCTTTCATGCAATTTATGACGGTTTGATCATAAAAGCCGTCATTTATCAACGAATTGTGCATCATCAGATTGCGCGAAAGCCGTGCGACCGCCAAGCCTTGCTGCAAGCGGCACCGTAAGTGACTACCGCCAGATTTCGCACGATTCGAATGACTACCCCGTTAACGATCTTTCGAAACCTGCAGGTGGGTCAGCATGTCGCACTAGGCTCATTTCATAGGGGTTTATACTGATTTCCGTCTCCTCCATGTCTCGATCCCTACGAAATATGGATTACGCCCGCCTTTCGAGGCGGGCTTTTTTTATGGTGTCATTCGGGTGTCGCGCTGCATGAGCGCGTACCTGTATTCCTCCGATTTGGTAGAAACGCGAGCCCGGGATTTGCATCAATTACTGGCGCGTTCGCATCTAGGCTTGCTAAATGGCTCGCCTGATTTGTCCTGGGTTTGCCTGTGAGCAGTGCGATGCGGTGCGGCACGGGAACTCATCGACGCTGTCGCCGATCGCACCGGCGACAGCATGGCCCGCCACTGGCGAAGCCCCCGATGCAGTGCTTGGGGCGATTAGGCGCGCGCTGACCGTCGGCAACGCCGTGCAACTGGTCGGTTTCGGGACGTTCCCGACGGGGCAGCGCGCTGCACGCAGGTACATACCTCTGAAATTCTCGAAGCACTCGCGCATCTGTGTCCCCACGGACTTGCCAGCAAAGTGGCCGCCCATATCTCGGTCATCAAAATCTGCTCATCCATCATATGGTCACCCCGGTTGGGCTTGCCTTCCACCAGCCGCTCCCGCTGTTGCTGTTCTTTAGTTCTGCTAGCCATGTTCACGGTATTTGCTAGCGGGAGAAGCGCCGCAGCCCCGCCAGATAAGGCTGGGAGGCCAGACTGCCAGTTCTGTCGCCCCTTGCGTTTCAGCAACGGCTGAGCGGCAGGATGTCCGTTGATTTTGCTAGCGCGTTCGGCGTGTCCTCTAATTCGGCTGATGCGGTTGTAGAGGAGCGCGATAGATCCATTGGCCTGAAGCGGCAGCAAGCTCAACTACCGGAGGTGATTTTTTTTTGATCCTCGGACGGTGCCCATCTCAGTGTGCAGACCAAAAACGCCATACCGCATGGCACTTTGGGTGTCACGTCGGCGGCCTCCAACATTCCATGTGTGGATGTCGGTAAGAGCGGTATCGTGCTGCGCTTGGTCAGTCGCTCCGGGTAGCGAGTTCGTGTTCCGGTGGAAAAGCCACGCTAACAGAATTAACGGACAGCATTAGCGCTTCAATGGACACCGCTAGCAACATTAGCAACGATCTGCAACACCTGCTCCCAGGATAGTCCACACACACGTCAACGCCAGGACTTTTGCAGACTTCCCTAGCTTGAAAATTTCCGCCGGCGGGTAATCGTGGTTTCAGATGGGGCACGTCGGTAAAGGAGTGGTTCCAGCGCTCTGCGCATGCGGTATGGGGTGACCGGCCTGGTGCCGTCACCGCCGGTTGATTCCGCCACCCAACTTCGGTCATTCGCCCACGGTCCCTAATTTGGCAGTACTCAGAACCCGTTCAACCCGCCGGGAGCGACCAGGCGGACTAGAGGTGCGTTTTCACGAGGTACTGCACAATTAATCTAATTTCGTCAAACTGAGTTACCAATTCAAAGGTGAATATGAAGCTGAGAGCGTAGCACGGTCCGGGGTAAAGCTCGAAAAGGCGCAAGATGGGCTTAGCGAAGACAACCCGGATAGGCGCCCTCGTAAACAGATAGGTAATGGTGAGGCCTAGCAGCGCCCCTGCGATCACGTCTGTCGGATAGTGCAAGCCGATATACACTCGTGGCGCACAAATGAAAAGTGCCGTGTATGCTAGTGCGATGACTCCCGCGCAGCGCCAAATCAAAAAGATACCCATCGCTATTGCAGACCATAGCATTCCATGGTCACTTGGGAATGAACTCCAAGTCCTTAATACAGCATCGGATTTCACACCGACTGGGAAATGCAGATGCAACGTAGGGTCAAACTCGGGTCGTAGCCGAAACGGCAAGAGATATGCAAGAAGTCGCCCGACGAAGAGTGCGATGAAGCCGGCGGCCAATGTAGCAACGACGATCTCGCGTCGCTGACTGTTCTGCTCGTCGGGTTGAAGCCAAATCCACCACAGGATAGACACGAGTGGCAATCCTCTCGCAAGGTATAAATCTGTTAGTGCCGCGATAGCATGATTGGTCGCGGAAGACGCGAAAGCATGCTGCGCGATGAAGAGCTGTATCGCGGTGTCAAAGTTTTTCATGGGCGTGACGGGGGATGGTTGAAGTTATTATAGTTAGCGCATGCCGCGGCGACAGCGACTTTTCAGCTTCGACGCGTCGCTGTCTTCCTCGTCTTCGGCAAGCTCGTCAACCTCGTCATCGACATCGGGCAACATCTCGGCTTTCAGGCGGAGTTTGGCCAGCCGTGACTCGTAGTAAATCGCTACCGTTGCGCCATCGTCGCGCGCCTGCTGCATGTCGTAGGCGTGGATGTAATCACCGAACACCGCGCGCGTGTCGCGGTCTTCGCTGGACACCGGCGTGCCGGTGAATGCGACGAATGTCGCGTTCGGCAGCGCATCGCGCAGATGCTGCGCGTAGTCGACCTGATAGTCCTTCTGGTCGCCCTTGAATTTCGCTTCAAAGCCGTGCTGGGTGCGGTGCGCCTCTTCGGCGATCACAACGATGTTGCTGCGCTCTGACAGCACCGGAAACGTATCCTCGTCCTCGCCCGGCATGAACTTCTGGATTGTTGCGAACACGATCCCGCCTGACGAACTGTCCCCGAGCTTCGCACGCAGGTCCTGATGGGTCAGGGCCTGCACCGGCTGCTCGCGCAACACGATCAGGCACAACGGCGAGCCTGGGACGGTAACCATCGACAAAAGCGGAGCCAACCTTGCGGCGCTCAAGAGCACTAACGCCGGCCGCGAGCAACCCATCAAGCTTCGTCAGGCGAAGTACCTGAACAACTTCGTGGAGCAGGATCATCGGGCGATCAAACGCCGAACACGACCAACGATGGGCTTCAAGGATTTCCGATGTGCTCGCATTCTGCTCGGCGGCATTGAGTTGATGCACATGATCGCCAAGGGGCAAATGCAGAACGACGGTTTGAACCGAACACCTGCCGACCAATTCTACTCGCTTACCAAATAAGGAATCCTCTTTGTTCCGGATCGCCCCTCCCCGCAACGCCTTATCGCGACACCCATTAGTCGGCCGAAGTCAAGGTACAAATCTTCCCCATCGCCGGATTGACATGACGACGGAAATGACCGTCGTCATGTCAATCCGGCGAAATTCCTTCCGTTATCCTGGCGCGGCTGCCTGAATTCCCTCTCGGCTGCTTGCGAACCGGATCGCACCAGACACCCATCTATCAGGACTTGCCCGTTTTAGCAAGGGGGGTTGCGGGGCTTGTCTGGGTCCGTGATGCGTCTCCTGAGTCATGCGGACATGTGGGGCATGGAGCGGCGGGAGAGACTGCGCACCTATAAACGTACATGGACTCCCGCCTATGAGCAAGATCGGTGTGCATTTTGAGGGTGTTGACTGCGTCCGTACATTCGGCTTTTGATGAGCCCGCCATCAGCACGAGCCATCATGGAAGTTTGCGCGCTTGGGTGAATTACTTCGCTGTTGGACATTCCAGCGAGTGCTTCAGCTTCATCAAAGTCTGGGTAGAGAAGAAGATCAGGCGCCATATGGGCGCTCCCGGAGTCGACGGGGCTTCGGCTGGAAGCGGTGGAGTAGGCGCTGGCTGTATGAGGAACTGAAGCTGTTCAACGGCTATCGTGTTCGTCGTGCTGCCGCACCGAAAGCGCGCCCAGCATGATAGGTCGCATAAATCTTGGCATGAAGCAAACAGGAGAGCGTAGTGCCGGAAATCGGCCCGCTGCGTTCGACGTGGCGGGAGCTGGAAACGTGACCATGGTCGCCGGATTGCGGCCCATCACGAAAGCGGTGGAATCACCGCCGGCGCCTACCGGTGCGCGCGCCAGTTCTCGAGTCGAGGCGGGCGCCAAGGCCCGCCTCAGACGGTCGTTCTCGATGCTCCGCTCTAGGTGACCGATATTCGCCTCATGAGGATTCATCTTGTTAGGTCTCTCATCTATTATTCTTATGCAATTAGCACCGAACCTTTTCGCGGCGTCGAATGACGTTCCGTGTTCATCATGACAGCCGTGTGACGCGCGTTTGCCACCTGCGTCACCTTGATTACGAACGTGCATAGAAGTTGTGTGCATAACTATTTATCCGCATACTCATCGGCGTCAAATAAAAAAATAGTTCTGAGAAAATCCATGCGCTGCATAGAGACCGCACTTCGCTTTTTGCTGTGGAACAATGTGCAGAACCGCACTGACGATTGGACCCATCGATGCCAGCAGCAGAAACGACTGTGCTTCCCCGACTAATCGAAGAAGATGTTCCTTCGAGCGTTCGTCGAAAACGACTCGCGCAGGGAAAATGGTCCTACGGTAGACCGCAATGAGCGCCATAAGAGATTGCCGGGTTTCCACTTAGATAACGTTTGCGTCCCTGTGCCGACACGGCATCGACCGATATGTTCGCGAGTCGTGCGCCGGCATGACTAACCAACGATTTGACATCCACACGCCCGACTCTACAATCAACATTGTCGCATTGCATCAACAATGCTAGGCGCGCCAGTAGCTCGCGCTTCTGTTCGTCGCAAGCGTTGAGACGAACCATTTGGAATGCTTAACAGATTGTCGACGCGGCCGCAGTCAGAAAGAAGGTGACGTCAGGCTGGCCGTCGTTGCACAGGTCAATGGAGGCTGAGGCCCGGCTATCCGCGTGGCGCAGGTGACGACCGGAAGTACGAAATTGCGCTGGCCGCCTTTGATACGAATGCGTTATTCGAGACAATGCGCACTGCGCTTGCTGTCGTCAGTTTGCAAACATAGAACGCGGGCGATCGCATGCCATGGCGAGTCTCACTTCATGCCTACGAATTCTATGTCTACGAGGAAGGCACGGTTTAACGCATGTGGCTATACACAACTTGACGTTTTAGAGACGATGTTCGAATAGCAAAGCAGTCAGAGGTGGTTGTTACTCATCAGTCAGGAAGTTTGCCGACAAATAACCTATACCTGATTACCCTAGCAGGCTGCGGAAATACACCCTCGAGAAACAACATTCCTTGCTGTGCGCGGCTACGGCCGCAACTTTTTTGCATTGCGAAATTTAAACGCGAATCCAGCTTCTTGTTCGACAGTTTGA
>NZ_VTUZ01000006.1 GCF_008369935.1 Paraburkholderia panacisoli
CCTTCAGACCCCGCCTCACGACGACGCCCTTGCGTTTCGCTAGTCCTTCACCACCATCAGGTTGGACAGGGGACTCGCACCCCCAAGCTGTTGTGCATGCTCGGCGCACCAAAAAAAAGCCCGCCTATGTGGGCGGGCTGAATCCATATCAGAGGAGACATGGAGGAGACAAGACGAACTATAGCAAATAGTTTGGTGCGTCGCAACATACAAATTAGGGTTGACCCTCACTGTTGCTTACAAGCAACAGTGGCGCCGTCTCCTCCATTGGCCCCTTATTTCGGCCCTTCGCCGGCTGCTCGCCTAATGGCGCACCAGCGCCATCATCGCGCCGAAACCGACGAACACGCCGCCCGTCAGACGATTGAACATCCGCGCCACATTGCGGCTCTTCAACCGGGCACCGATGCGCGTGCCAAAACCTGCGTACACCAGATACCAGCTCACCTCGATCACCGCGAAGGTGGCGACCAGCACGCCGAACTGCGGCAGCTTGGGCTGCGCGGGATTGATGAATTGGGGCAGCAACGCGGCCGCGAACAGGATCGCCTTGGGGTTGCTGCCCGCCACCAGAAAGCCGTTGCGAAACAGCGCGAAGCGCGAACGCGCGGGCCTGGTGGCGAGATCGTCAATGGTGTCGGCGCCGGATTCTTCAGGCGGGGCGCGCCATGCCTTGATACCCAGGTAGACGAGGTAAGCGGCGCCGATCATGCGCAGCGCGTCGAACATGGCCGGCCACGCCGCGAGAAACACGCCGAGACCCGCCGCCGACACCGCCAGCATCAGCACCAGCGCCGACAGGCAGCCTGCCATCGTCGCGCTGGAACGGCGCAAGCCGTGCTGGGCGCCGTGGGTCATCACGAGCAGCATGTTCGGACCGGGAATCGCGGACACGACGAAGACAGTGGCAACGAACAGCCACCAGGTATGCAGAGTCATTGTGGGATCGAAACGGGTTGGGTTCGGGCGGCTATTATGCCCGGCCTTTTGGGTTCGCGGCCGGGTGCTGCGGCCGACTCCAAACTCGACCCTGCCCCCTCCCGCATCCCTTACCGCCCAGCCCGCCGTGCAGCCACCTGCCCCAACACTGCGAAATCCTTCTCGCCGTCGCCGTGCGCCACCGCTTCGATCAAACTGTCGCGCACGACGCTGGCGATCGGCATCGGGGTCGTCACCGCGTCGGCTGCGGCCAGCGCGAGGCGCAGATCCTTCAGACCGAGACGCGCCTTGAACAGCGCCGGCTCGAAACGCTGCTCCGCGATCATCTTGCCGTAGCCCGAATAGACCGGCCCCGGGAACAGCCCGCTCGTGATGACATCAAGAAAATCCTGCATCGCGAGACCATGTCCCGTGACCAGCGAAGCCGCTTCGCCGAGCGTCTCGACGGCGGCGCCCAGCATGAAATTCGCAGCGAGCTTCATCACGTTTGCCTGCTGCGGCAGCGAGCCGATGCGCCAGGTCTTCTGGCCGATCACGTCGAAAATCGGCTGAACCCGGTCGATCGACTCGGCCGGCCCGCCCGCCACGATCGTCAGCTTGCCCGCGGCCGCCACATCGGGGCGCCCCATCACAGGCGCGGCGACGTAATGGATGCCGCGCGACGCGTGCGCCGTCGCCAGTTCTTCGGCCAGTGCCACAGAGATCGTCGCCATGTTCACGTGGATCAGTCCGCGCGGGGCATGCTCCAGCAGCGACGCGGTGATGACTTCGCGCAGTGCGCTATCGTCGGCCAGCATCGAGAACACTGCGTCGCCCGCAAACGCTTCGGCCGGCGTGCCGACGACCCGCGCGCCGAGTTCGGCGAGCGGCTGCGCCCGTTCCGGCGAGCGGTTCCACACCCGCACCTGATGCCCGGCTTTCAAAATGTTTGCAACCATCGCGGCGCCCATCTCGCCGAGACCGATAAAACCGATGTCCATCTGTCGCTCCGTCTTCTAAAGAACTGGCAGTAAAGCACACCCATGCGACATGTGCAGGACAGCGCGCAACAAAACACGGTGCGATACTGGTGCGATGGTCACCGCGACATTCCGTTTCTACGAGGAGCTGAACGATTTTCTCGCCCGGCCGCTGCGCCGGCGAGCGTTCAGTTACGCCTGCGCGGCCGATGCCACCGCCAAGCACATGATCGAGGCGCTGGGCGTGCCGCATACCGAGGTCGAGCTGATTCTGGTGAACGGCGAGTCGGTCGGTTTCAATCACCCGTTGGCGGACGGCGATCGCGTCGCCGTCTATCCCAAGTTCGAAGCGCTCGACATTCAGCCGCTGTTGCGCGTGCGCGAACGGCCGCTGCGTGTGGTGCGTTTCATCGCCGATGCGCATCTTGGCGGACTTGCGCCGCTGCTGCGGCTCGCCGGCTTCGACACGCTTTACGACAACCACTTCCCCGACGCCGATATCGAAGCGCTCGCCGCAGCACAGCAGCGCATCGTGCTGACACGCGATCGCGAACTGTTGAAACGCCGCAGCATCACGCACGGTTGCTACGTCCGTACGCTGCGGCCGCGCGAGCAATTGCGCGAAGTGTTCGAACGGCTCGATCTGGCGGGCAGCGCGCAGCCGTTCCGTCTGTGTCTGATGTGCAATGCGCCGCTGCGGCGAATCGACAAGGAGGAAGTCGGCACCCGCGCGCCGGATGGCGTGCTCGAGCGTCATCACCAGTTCGTCACCTGCGACGTGTGCCGGCGCGTGTTCTGGGAAGGCACGCATTGGCAACGCATGCGCGCGCTGATGGACAGCGTGGCAGCCGCGCCGGACCGCTCCGGCTGAGCGTCGCTCGCCGCTCGGATTGCCGCTGGCGCGACGCGTACAATGCGGGATTACTTATCTGGCAGAGGCCTTCCGTATGGCGATGAAAAAAACCGACCTTGAAAAGAACAAGGCGCTCAAGCTGAACAACGCAATGAAACTGGCCACCGCGGATCGCTTCGGCAAAACCGCGGCCGCCGACCCGAAGCTCGATCGTCGCGAACAGCGCAAGCTCGATCAGGCGCAAGGCCTCGTCGCCTTCGCATGCAAGCTCAATATCGAACTGGTCGAAGAACTGAAAACGCGCGCCGCCTCGCACCCCGAAGGCATGACCGGACTGCTGAACGAAGTGATCAAGCGTGGCCTCGCCGGCTGATCCGCGCGCCGCAAAAACCGCCGTTCCATGCAAAAAGGCCAGAGCTGATGCTCTGGCCTTTTTGCTGGCAACGCCTTGTTCCGCTCCCACGCCGCCCTGGCTGACTCGCGGCGAATGGCGACGAAGGGGAGCGGCTCGCCCGACGAATCGGGCGTCAGCTTAGTTTTGCGTGCCCTTGTCGTTCGTGCCAGCGGCCGAAGCTGCTGCCGAAACCGGAGCGCGCTTGCCGTGCGTCTTCAGCTGCTTGACGTGGTGCTTCTTCGGCGCGCTAGCTGCGGCGGCGGCCGGCGCTGCAGCGTCCGATGCCTGTGCGAAAGCTTGAACGGAGACCAGCGCGATCGATGCGGCTGCGAGCGAGACAATAACTTTTTTCATGTGTTGTTCCCCAAACCTGACGACTGAGTCAATGTGAATGAATAAACTGCATGGTAAAGCAGGCAGGGCTTGAGGCGCCTTCCCGCTCCCCGCGGGAGAGTATTACCTAGCGTAGGCGGTTTGTCATGCGCAAAACTCGATATGTATTTTCCGGGAGACAGCTCCCTTTCGTCGTGCTTTCAATCATTAAGCATCCCGTACTAGGGGCATTCCCTAGGTCGGCATCAGACGAGATTGCGCAGCAGGCTGGCGGTTTCCTGCAAGGTGGGCAACACCCGCTGTAACGCGCCGCTCGCCGATTCCTGGCCGATCGGCATGCTAACGCTGATAGCCGCCACGACCGCACCATGCCGGTCGCGCAACGGCACCGCGACACCGCGCACGCCCAGTTCGAGTTGCTGATCGGTGACCACGTAGCCGTTGCGGCGGATTTCGCCGAGCACTTCGCGCAGCCGTTCGACCGTCGCATAGGTATGCGGCGTGAACACCTTGATCGGATAGGACGCGAGCCATTGGTCGATGCTTTCCGGCGCTTGGAACGCAAGGAGCACCAGCCCCGCCGACGACAACGGCGCCGGCGCGCGCGAGCCGAGCACGAAGCCGACCGCCATCGCCCGATTGACGCCGTTGCGCGCCACGTACACCACATCGTGTTCGTCGAGGATCGCAACCAGCGCGGTCTCCTGCACGGTGGCGGTGATGCGCTGAAGAAAGGGCTGTACGGTACGCGGCAGGCGTGCCGACTCCAGATATGACTGGCCGAGCCGTAACACGCGCGGCGCGAGCCAGAACAGCTTGCCGTCGGTATCCACGTAGCCGAGTTCGCGCAGCGTCAGCAGATAGCGGCGCGCAGCGGTGCGCGACAGGCCAGCGCGGGAGGCGACCATCGTCGGCGTCATGCGCGCGTGCTCTTCGTCGAATGCTTCGATGATCGCCAGCGCCTTCGCGGCGCCGGCGATCCAGTCTTTGTCGTCCATTGCGTGTGTCTGAAAGTCGGCGGGCTCGGCGAGTTGGGGGCGTGGCCGGTGCGGGTGCGTGATGAACGCATGGCCGTTGCGCGATTATCGCGCGAAGCGCCCGATCTGCGACGAACGTCTGTTGGATTGCCCGGATCCAGCGCGATGGCATGGCGCCGCGATTCGCAGCGTGGTTGTGCCGACGGTGACCGGCTGCCCGCGTATCATGTTGCGATCCCAAACCGGTGGCCGAGCGCGTTCGAATCCGATCCGCCTCGTGCAGCACGCAGTACCGTCGCGTCGCACTGCTGGAAGCGCCTCGCGCGAACCATCGAACCATCGAACCAGAAAATTCAAAGCCTTTGAATCCCGATACCCGCCAACACCTGCGCGCCAATCTACTGATGCTGATTGCCGCGATGATCTGGGGCTCCGCATTCGTCGCGCAACGTTTGAGTCTCGCCACGATCGGGCCGTTTCTGTTCACCGGTCTGCGCTTCCTGCTCGGCGCACTCGTCGTGCTGACGATGATCGTCTGCGTGCGCCCCGCCGCGCTTGCCGAACTGTCGAAGCGTGAACCCGGCGGAGCACGTGAACTGCTTGGTGCCGGCGCGTTGCTCGGCGTGGTGCTGGCCGTATCGATCTCGTTGCAGCAGATCGGTTTGCAATACACGAAAGTCGCCAATGCCGGATTCATCAGTTCCCTCTACGTGGTCATCGTGCCGCTACTCGGCGTGCTATTCAGGCATCGCACGGGACTGGCGACCTGGCTCGGCGCATCGCTCGCGGCGGCCGGCATGTATTTTCTGAGCGTCGACGAACACTTTTCGATGCTCTACGGCGACTGGTATCAGCTCGCCGGCGCACTCGTGATTTCCGTGCAGATGATGCTGGTGGGGCGCTTCGCGCTGCGGCACGACACGCTGATGCTGGCTCTCGTGCAATTCGTGACGTGCGGGGTCGCGTGCCTCGCCGTGGGGCTCGTGATCGAACCCGTCAGTCTCGCCGTGCTGACGCGCGCGGCACCGACGATTTTGTACGGCGGGGCGCTGTCGGTCGGCGTCGCCTATACGATTCAGGTGGTCGCGCAAAGATACGCGGCGCCGTCGCATGCGGCGGTGATCTTCAGCATGGAAGGCGTGTTCGCCGCGCTGGCGGGGTGGCTGGTGCTCGACGAAACGCTGACCGCGCGCTCGCTGTTCGGATGCGCGCTGATGCTGGCGGGTTTGATCGTGTGTCAGGTGATGCCGGGCTGGCGACGCGGACGCGAGCGCGTGTCCCACGCGTCGTGACTCCGTAGTCCATCGTCCCCGTTCTCTACCGGTGCGCGCGAATGGTCCGCGCGTCGTTCGGCTGCCTCTGCGCGCTACGCCGCGCGCGGGTAAGCAAAGAAACTCGGCGTACGCGGACTACTGGGGGTATCGGCGGTTGGCGGAAACACGCACCAGCAACCGTCGTCGTGGCGAAAGAAGAACAAGCTCCGTGAACCTGTCCCGATGGACGAAGTCTCGACGCGCACATAGCGCCGGCCCCCTTGTCGGGTGCGGCTGAATGCGGTGACGTGCAGCGCATCGGACGGCGCTGGCGCGAGCCACTTTTCAACCAGAAAGCGCAGCGACTGCTCGCTCGCGGCTCTCATGATTCGCTCCGGAACGGCTTGTGCTGCTGCGTGTCGCGCGTGGACTCGGTGTCGTCGTCACCGTCGGCGGCTTCCGCTTCACTTTCAGCGGAAGCGAGCGCAATCGCCCGATTGGTAGCCGCTGCCCGCAACGTGCTGCAATGGGTCGCGTGCCGGATATCCGAGAGAAGCCGGACAAGCTGTCGTGCTGATCTGCGTTTCATACATCCCCCGCACTGCACCAATAACTTCAGAAAACACTTTAACTCTATGCCTGGATCGGGCGTTGCTGAAATGGTTTTGACAAAATAGCAACAGTTGCGCTTGCAAAAAGAGAGACGCAATCTTTGTACCTTCCAGCTTCAATGTGCGCGTGCGGCGGCGAGCGGTCTGTGCGCTGGCGAGCGCTTCGCGCATTGTGAAGTCACCGCGAACAGCCTGTGGAAAACTGTTTTGGAGCGCCGAGTTATCCACATTTATCTCTGGATAACTTCGGGATAGCGTAGGGCACAGCCTGTGTGCGGAATCTTGATAAAACTGGACGCGGAGAACGCCGGTTCAAAGTTATCCCAGCTTTGTAGTTTTTCTACAGATTCGTTCCGCAGGGTTATGGATTTCGCATGGTGTTGATGCGATGGAACATTTGGGAGTTATCCACAGAACGGGTTAACCCTTGTTAACTACTACTACATATGTATACATCTGAAGTAAAAGACATAGGATAAGTGCCGCTCCGCGCTGAGATTACAGGCTGATCAGCACTTGATCAGCCGTAAACCCAACTTCGCAAGACACATCACGGCGCTACACCGGCTCCGCTTGCCGGCTGGACGGCGGCAGCCGCCTGATTGATCGCATCCGGTACGCTGGGCACGAGCGCCGGCGTGGTCACTTCCACCGGCCCAGGCAACAGCCGCGTTTCGATGCGATTGCTGGCGACCGGCTGCGTACGCACAACGGTTTGCAAGTAATGATCGACCAGCCCGAAGAAACGGTCGTAGAACTTGCCCGACGGAATCGTCTCGCTCGAGATCTTGACCATCGCGTCGCTATTCGAGCGGATCGGCAGCGAGAGCGAGCCCAGCACGCTGAGCCCAACACTTGCCGATGTATCGCTTTTCTTCAGCGCGAAGCCGTTCTGCACGGCATTGACGTAAACGATGCTCGTATCGCTCGCCTCTTCGCCCGGCGTGCACACCACATGAAATTCAACGACGACGTGGGTATCGCCGGTCGGCTGGAAATTCTTGGTTCCGTCGACGGTGTCCGGGCGCAGCATCGTCGTCAGGTAGCCTTGGCTCAACAATGCGCGGCGCGCGGCTTCGCAGCTATCCGTGGTGCTCGAATTGAAATTGCGTGCGTAAGGGCTTGCGCCTGTTTCGAACAATTCCTGCTGGAATTTCGGCTGCGGCGTGCTGCTGCACGCGGCGAGGGTCAGCAGCCCGAACAGGGCTGCGGTCGTGGTTCTGGAAAACGAGTTCAACATGGTCGATCGCAAGGGGCGCTGCGGGAGCGCGAATGGAAATGCATTGTAGAGCGGGCGGCCAGGTGTGCGTAGAAAGCACGCAGCCAACCCCTTACGCGATATGACGAGCGATTACCGCAGCGAAAACATCGCCACCGGCAAAAAGAAGGAAAACGCGCAAGCCCGCGCCGCGTTCAGTGCACCGCCGCGGACAAGCCCGCCGACGACGCCGCGCCGCTCACCCCTGCACCATTGCCCACCGGCACGGTAAAGGAGTTGGTCCAGTAGCCGGGCGCGGCGCAACGGTCAGCCTCGCATGTACCGGCGCGCGTATCCGGATGCGCGCCCGCGTCTTGCTGTGACACGACCGCTGCAAAGTCGTCGACGCGCAAGTTCACCTTTTGCGCGTACGCCTGCGATCCACCGTAGTTCTTGAGCGCCGCGTTCAGGTCGCCATTGGCCGAGCGCATGTAGCCGTACAGGATGGCCGAACCCGCTTCGATGTTCGCGGTGGGCTCGGTGAGGTCCTTGACGTTCCTCAGCAGCCCGCGATGAGCTTGCGGCACGACCTGCATCAGCCCGGTTGCGCCGTTGGCGCCCTTGGCCTTTTCCTTGAAGCGGGATTCGATCGAAATGATGGCCAGCAGAAGCGCCGGCGGGAGGGAGTATTTGGATGCGGCGGACTGCACCGCGTCGGAAATCGCTTGAGCTTTTTCCTTTGCCAGACCGAACTTGTGCGTCAGATAGGCGGACATGCGTTCGGTGTTTTCGTCGGCCGTCGCGGTTTGCATCAGGCCGAGCGAAAGCACGATCAGGCAAAGTAACCGGCTCATAACGGAAGACGGAAAAAAGGGAGGGTTCACGCATTATAGCGCCGCCTCGTCAAGACGCTCCTGTTGACCGGAATTTCTCTTTTTAAATCAAGGCCAACAGGAATTCTGCATGCTTTACCTTGAACGCTTCGCGTTCAAGACGTAGTCGTCGTTGAGCGTGGTGAGGAAGGCGGCGACATCGTCGATATCCTGCTCGGACCACACCGGGCGCTCGCCAGCTTTGCGCGTGAGTGGCTCGTCCGTCGTGTCGACGTTCACGCGTAAAGCGACCGGCAAGTCGTTGAACTTGTCGACTTTGCCGTGCGCATCCTTCGGATACCACTTCGCCGGGTTGGTGTCGCGCTGCACGTAGAAACGCAACGCGTCCTTCAACGTGTGAAAGCGGCCGTTATGGAAAAACACGTGACGGGTCGCGGTATTGCGCAGCGAGACGGACTTGAAAAGTCCGCAGTTGGTTTTGTCGCTCGACTGATCGGTGCGGATCGGCCCGCACAAACCCATGTCGAAGTACTTCGGATCGGCATTCGCGCGCAACTCGGCATTACGTGGCACGCCGAGCGCCTGGAAATTGAAATCGGTGAACAACGGGTGGGCGCCGTTGACCCCCGGCTGGTCGATGTGACACGACGCGCAATTGCCGCCCGCCGGGTTGTCGAACAGCTTTTTGCCTCGTAATTCTTGTGCCGTTAGTTGCACTTTTCCATCGAGATAGTAATCGAACTTGCTGGTGTACGGACGGAAACTCGGGTCTTCCAGCTCGAAGCGTTCGATCGCATACATCGCCTGCGTGAACGCCTTGGTGGGGTCGGCAAAGATGTTCTGGCCGAACACTTCCTTGAAGCGCGCCGCGTACGGCGTGCGCTGCAGCTTGGCGAGCACCGCGTCGGGATCCTTGTTCGCCATCTCGTTCGGATTGAACAGCGGGAAGCTCGCCTGGTCGTGCAGCTTATTGAAGCGGCCGTCCCAGCCGAAGCCGCCCATCGGCGCGTTGTCCGTTTCGCTGAGCCGTTCGGACAGGCTCGCCGCCTGCGGATGACTCCAGATCGGCGTGCGGTTGAGCACGTAGCGCAGGCTCGGCACGGCGCGCGTGCCTTGCGAGCGCATGTCCGCCCCACCGAGCTGCGCCGCGAGGCCGTTGGGCGGCCCATACGCGTGCGACGGGCTGTGACAGCTCGCGCACGACATCTTGCCCGAGGCCGACAACGACGCGTCGAAGAACATCAGCTTGCCGAGCGCGGCGGCATCGCTATACGTCGTCGGCGCCGTATCGACAGGCGCCGCTGCCGCGGCCTGGACACCTGACAGCAGCGCCGCATTGAGCAGAACAGCGAGCGCCGCGCGCCGCGCGCCGAAGCGCGTGGTGAACCGAGTTACAGAAAACAGCATCGGATCGCTTTACAGGTTCGTGAAAATGTCGCTGCCGAAGCCGACCAGACCGGCCTGCCCTGCATAACCCAGGTGATCCAGTTGGAAGATGTCTTCGATGCTCTTGAGCATCGAGTAGTGGTTGTACTGCACCGTCGACACCGTGCCTGGCTTGATGAACTTCGAGATCATGACCGCACCGGTCTGGTCGCCGCCGAAGCTTTGCTTGGTCAGGTTGATCGTCATGCCCTTGTAGGCGAGCGACGAGGTTTGCGGGAAGGCGCCAAGGTTCGGGCCCGGCTGCTGGCTACAGCAGGCGGTGCCCGCGAAGATCAGATCTTCCTCCTTGGCCGACGCAGTGACGGTCGCGTAGCTGCTTTCGTCGAAGTTGATGATCAGCAGGCCGTCCTTCTGGAACGCGGCCGACGCGGTGATGACAGGCACCCATTTCTTCAGGAACTCGTCGGCGCTTGTCAGGCCGCCCGGCTGACCATTCACGCAAGGCGCGTCGTGGCCGTCGTCGCAGGTGTTCGGCGTGATCAGGTTGAAGTTCGCTGTTGTGTCGATCGACTTCAGGTCGTTGGTCAGGTTGTCGAGATTGACGACGTTCTTTGCGCAATCCGGCGAATCGATGATCGAGTGGAAATACACGAACGGATCGTGGCGCGTCGCGTACTGGTCGCCAAGCGGCACGGCTGCGCTGGGCGCTTCCTGGGTGTTCGTGAGGTCGGTCGTGTTGAGCGTCGGGTGGCCGCAGGTTGCCGCTTCGCGTGCCGGGTCGTTGCCCATGTCGCCTTCGTAGCCCTTCCACGTGTAGCCGGCTGCCTTCAACTGGTCAGGCAGCGTCTTGACGCTCGCGGGGTATACGCAACCCGTACCGATCGCCTGGCCGTCGGCGGTCCTGCCGGTCAGCTTGTAATCGGAGTACGTGGTGCAGTCGTTATCGGTGTCGAGCGTGGGCGCCTGACCGCTGATCATCGAAATGTAGTTATCGAGACTCACGTGTCCGGTGCCGTAGTACTGCTGCACCATCGCACCTTGCGACGCGAGCGTTTGCGACAGATACGGCGCCTTGCTGTTCGCGCCGAACGTGGTCGCGTAGTTTTCGTTTTCGAGCGTGATGATGAAGACGTGCCTGATTTGCTGCTGTCCGGTCGTCTGGAGCGAGGACGACGAGCCGCAAGCCGCGACGATCAGTCCGATCAGGGTCGCGCAAACGACCGTGAGAAATACACGCAATCCGTTGCGTTGTGTCATGTTCTTTTTGCCCTTTGGGGTATGTTTTATTTGCGGGCCAGACTGTAGGGAACGTGTATGACGTATGTGTGAATGTCGCAACACATCTGTAATAAAGCGTCATCGGTGCGCTGCATACGCTCGACGCTGAGTCGATCCGCCTGGCTGCCAGGCCGCGCAGCCTTTGGATGACGGTTGCGTGGCCGGTTGAAGCCGCCCGGATTTGAGACAATGAGCACCGCCCGCGAGTGTCGCTCCGGGACAACCGGGTGTAGCCTTGACGTCTCACGCAGGTGCCGACCCATTGAACAAGAGATGTTTTCAGGTATGAGCAAGACCGCTTTTATTCCCAGCGTGCCCGGCACGTCGGAGGACGATTTCGAAGTGTCGGCGACGTCGAAGCTGGCCGGCTACCGGCGTTTTTTCGGCGTGTTGAAAGTGGTGCGGACCACCGATGGCCGCGTGCTGTTTCCTTTCGACGGCGCACCCGAACTCGGTCCGTACGCGACCAAGCTGGAAGCGATCGCGGCAGCCCAGGTGTACGGCGAGCACATCGTGACCAGCGACCTCGCGCGTCCGGAGTTGTAGACGCGGGCGTGCGGAGAGTTGTTGGTCGATTACGCCTCGTACGATCGTTTCGGGAGCGACGAATGACCTGTCTGCGCGCAAAGAGCTTATTGGCCACGGGGTCGTGGAAACTCGCGGTGCCAAAGTTCGTGCTGATGGTGGCGCTGATGGCAACATTCAGCGAAACCGGGTTCGCGCAGGATGAAGACGCCTATCGCAACGCCGCGCAAACGGCGCTCAAACAAGCCGACATGATTCACGCGCAGGTTCGCGTAGCCGCGATCAATGCCGCCACCAATAGCGTGACGCTGCGTGGTCCGCACGGCAATCTCGCGGACGTGGACGTGAATCCGGCGGTGGCCGACGTGAGCCGGCTGCGGGTCGGCGACAGGTTGAACGTGGCTTATCAGCAGGCACTGCTGCTCCACATCGACAAGCTCGCGACCCAAGGTGTGCGGGAGCGGGTCGAGACGACCGTGGCGATTCCGGCGTCGGCGGGGTTTGTGTCGTCAGCGCATAGGGTACGGGTGGTCGCGACGGTGACGAAGATCGATCGCACGAACCGTCTAGTCACGTTGCGTGGACCGAGGCATCGGCAGGTGCTGCGCGCGGCCAGCGATATTCCGCTCGATGAGTTGAAAGTCGGCGACAGCATACGCGCCGAGTTCGTTTCGGCTGTGGCAGTGGAATTGGTGAGGGATTGAGTCCGCAAAGAAACACAGCCCGGTCTGGATGGACCGGGCTGTGTTTCTTTTCAGCGTTAAAGCCGTCGGGATGCGGTGGTTGTGGCAGCGGCGAGAGAGAAAGCGGTCGGCAAACTATTCAAACGAGGCAAAAAAAGCCAACCGCCGCCCCCTTCACTCCACCGTCACAGATTTCGCCAGATTCCGCGGCTTATCCACATCCGTGCCCCGAGCACACGCCGTGTGATACGCCAGCAATTGCAGCGGCACCACGTGCAGAATCGGCGACAACAAGCCATAGTGCTCCGGCATCCGGATCACATGGAGCCCTTCATCGTTGACGATCTTCGTATCCGCATCCGCGAACACATACAACTGACCGCCACGCGCGCGCACTTCCTGAATATTCGACTTCAGCTTCTCCAGCAACGCGTCATTCGGCGCGACCGTCACCACCGGCATCGCTTCGGTCACGAGCGCGAGCGGCCCGTGCTTCAACTCGCCGGCCGGATAAGCCTCGGCGTGAATATACGAAATCTCCTTGAGCTTCAGCGCGCCTTCGAGCGCGATCGGGTAATGCATGCCGCGCCCGAGGAACAGCGCATGTTCCTTGCGCGAAAACTCTTCCGACCAAGCGATGATCTGCGGCTCCAGCGCCAGCACGCTATTGAGCGCAGCGGGCAAATGGCGCAGTTGCTTCAGGTAGCCCGATTCCTGCTCGTCGCTCAGATGCCCGCGCAGCTTCGCAAGCGTGGCCGCCAGCACGAACAGCGCGACCAGTTGCGTGGTGAACGCCTTGGTCGATGCCACGCCGATCTCGCGGCCTGCGTGCGTCAGGAACGACAACTCCGTCTGACGCACCATCGCGCTCGTGCCGACGTTGCACACCGCCAGCGTGTGCTTGTGGCCGAGCGACTGCGCATGCTTGAGCGCCGCGAGCGTATCCGCCGTCTCGCCCGACTGCGAGATCACCACCACCAGCGACTTCGGATTCGGCACCGACTCACGGTAGCGATACTCGCTGGCAATTTCCACCTGGGTCGGAATCTTCGCGATCGATTCGAGCCAGTACTTCGCGGTCAGCCCCGAGTAGTAGCTCGTGCCGCACGCAAGAATCAGCAAGCTGTCGATCTGCGCGAACGCGTCGGCCGCGCCCTCGCCGAAAATCGACGTGTCGAACGACTCCGTTTGCGGGATCGTGTCGGTGATCGCGCGCGGCTGCTCGAAGATTTCCTTCTGCATGAAGTGCCGATACGGGCCGAGTTCGACCGCGCCGCCATAGGCCGCCACCTGACGCACCTCGCGTTGCGCATCGTTGCCGTCGCGATCGGCGATCCGCACGCCGTCGAGCGACAGTTCGCACACGTCGCCTTCCTCGAGGAAGATGAAGCGTTCGGTGCTGCCCGCGAGCGCCAGCGCGTCCGACGCGAGGAAGTTCTCGCCGTCGCCGAGCCCCACCACCAGCGGCGAGCCCTGGCGTGCGCCGACCACCGTGTTCGGCTGATCCTTGTGCAGCACCGCGATCGCATACGCGCCGTGCAATTGCGTGATGGCTTCACGCACGGCGGTGAACAGATCGCCGCGATACACGCTGTGGATCAGGTGCGCGATAACCTCTGTGTCGGTTTGCGAGACGAACCTGTAGCCCTTGCCGCGCAGCATTTCGCGCAGCGACTCGTAATTCTCGATGATCCCGTTGTGTACCAACGCGACCGTGTCTTTCGAGAAGATCGGGTGGGCGTTGTCCGTCACCGGCGCGCCGTGCGTCGCCCAGCGCGTATGCGCGATACCCGTGCGGCCTTTGAGAGGACCCTCGTGCACCTGAGCGTCGAGATCGGCGACGCGTGCCACGCTGCGGGCGCGGACCGGCCCGTTCTCGCCCAGCACTGCGACACCGCATGAATCGTAGCCACGGTACTCCAGGCGCCGCAATCCTTCGATCAGGACGGAAACAATATTACGTTGCGCAACCGCGCCGACAATGCCACACATGGCCTATTCCTTTTCAGTGCCGGGTTTCAAGGAGCGCGCTGGGCGCGCGCGTCGTGCCCATCAGCTCTTCTTCTTGCTCGGGCGTACATAGCCCGTCTTGCTGGTTTGCGTCTTGTCGTTCAAGACCAGTGCGTCGGCTTCGACGTCCTTCCAGACCGTGGTGCCCGCCGCGATCGTCGCGCCGCGCTTCACCCGGACCGGCGCAACCAGTTGCGTATCGGAACCGACGAACACGTCGTCCTCGATGATCGTGCGAAATTTGTTCGCGCCGTCGTAGTTGCAGGTAATGGTACCCGCGCCGATATTCACACGCGCGCCGATGTCCGCATCGCCGATGTACGTGAGGTGGTTCGCTTTCGAACCGTGGCCCAGCACCGCGTTCTTCACCTCGACGAAATTGCCGACATGCGACTCGTCCTGCAGCGACGCGCCGGGCCGCAAGCGCGCATACGGTCCGAGCACGACGTTCGCGCCGACCTCGGCGCCTTCGATATGCGTGAACGCATCGACGCGCGTACCGGCGCCCAGGCTCGCGTTGCGGATCACGCAGTTCGGCCCGATCGTGACGTTGTCGGCCAGCGTCACGCAGCCTTCGAACACGCAGTTCACGTCGATCGACACGTCGCGGCCGCATTCGAGCGTGCCGCGCACGTCGACGCGCGCCGGATCGGCCAGCGTCACGCCCGCGACCAGCAACGCGTCGGCGACGTTGTGCTGATGGATCCGTTCGAGTTCGGCAAGCTGCTGCTTGCTGTTCACGCCGAGCGTTTCCCACTCATCGTCCGGCTGCGTGGTGACGACTTCGAGCCCGGCTTCGATCGCCATCTCGACCGCATCGGTCAGATAGAACTCGCCCTGCGCGTTGTCGTTTTTCAATGCGGCGAGCCAGTCGGCGAGGCGCTCGGTCGGCGCGACGATGATGCCGGTGTTGATCTCGGCAATCAGCAACTGCTCGGCGTTCGCGTCCTTCTGTTCGACGATGCGCTGCACCTTGCCGTGCGAATCGCGCACGATGCGCCCGTAACCGGACGGGTCGTCGAGCGTGACGGTGAGCACGCCATAGCCGCCCTGCCCGGCACGCCCGGTCAGCGCGTGCAGCGTGCTCGCGCGCGTGAGCGGCACGTCGCCGTACAGCACCAGCGTGGGCGCGGACGGATCGAGCAGCGGCAGTGCCTGCTGCACCGCGTGGCCCGTGCCGAGCTGTTGCTCCTGCACGGCGAATTGAATGTCCGGCGCGGCAACCGCCTCGCGCACGGCTTCGGCGCCATGACCGATCACGACCACCAGACGCGCAGGCTTGAGCGCGCGAGCCGTGTCGATGACATGAGCAAGTAGTGGCCGGCCGGCCAGAGGATGGAGCACCTTGGGAAGCGCGGACCGCATGCGCTTGCCGGTGCCTGCCGCCAAAATCACGATGTTCATGGCGTCGGCAAATTCGTCAGTTTGTGGCCGACGATTCTATCATGCACCACATGGTGAAAAAGGCGCGCGGGCGGGCGCTTCTCGCCGGTGAAATAGCGCGGAAACGCCCGCCTTCCGGGCCTTTCCGTCATAGGTCGTCGAACTGGACGATCGAGATCGGCTTCGCCGCGCCGAGCGTTGCGCCGTCGTCGTTGCCGGTCGAACACGGCTCCTCGTCGAACGCGATATCGCCCTGCGGATCGGCTTCGCCGGTCGCGCGCAGGCCCGCGAACGGAAACAGCGTGTGATCCATCAGATGCGACGGCACGATGTTCGACAACGCGTTGAACATGTTTTCGATGCGGCCCGGAAAACGCTTTTCCCAGTCGCGGATCAGCGCCTTCATTTCCGCGCGTTTCAGGTTCGGTTGGCTACCGCACAGATTGCACGGAATGATCGGGAATTCGCGCAGCTCCGCGTACTTTTCCAGATCGGTTTCCTTCACGTAGGCGAGCGGGCGGATCACGATGTTCTTGCCGTCGTCCGATTGCAGCTTGGGCGGCATGCCCTTCAGCTTGCCGCCATAGAACATGTTCAGCAGCAGCGTTTGCAGAATGTCGTCGCGATGATGGCCGAGCGCGATCTTGGTCGCGCCGAGTTCGCCCGCGACGCGGTACAGAATGCCGCGCCGCAGCCGCGAGCACAGCGAGCAGGTGGTTTTGCCTTCCGGCACCAGCCGCTTGACGATGCTGTAGGTGTCCTGGTTCTCGATGTGAAACGGAATGTCGAGCTGCTTCAGGTATTCGGGCAGCACGTGCTCGGGGAAGCCCGGCTGCTTCTGGTCGAGATTCACGGCGACGATGTCGAAGTTGATCGGTGCGCGTTCGCGCAGCCGCATCAGGATGTCGAGCATCGCGTAGCTGTCCTTGCCGCCCGACAGGCAGACCATCACCTTGTCGCCTTCCTCGATCATGTTGAAGTCGCCGATCGCCTCACCGACCTGGCGCGCGAGACGCTTGAACAGCTTGTTGTTCTCGTACGCTTCCTTCTGCTCGCGGCGCGTAAGCGGCGATTTGGCCTTCGCGGCGGGCACGGCGGTCTGCGTGGCGTCGATGGCGTCAGCAGTCTGGACGGCCGAGCTGTCGTTCAGGATTTCCGGAGCGTTCATGGCTCAATCCTCTTTGATTCGGAAGACTTCGACGCCCACTGCGTCGCAGTCGGGATACACGTCCGGCTTCTCGGTCGACACGCGCGCGGCCCGCACCTGCGGATGCTCGAGCATGGTCCTGACGAGGTCGTCGCACAGCGTTTCCTGCAAGTGGATATGGCCTTGCTCGACGCGCCGCGAAATGGTGGAGCGCATGAAATCGTAGTCGACGACTTCGTTCAGCTTGTCCTGAACCGGCGTGGACAGCGCGAGCGGCACGAACAGTTCGACGTTGATCACGACGCGCTGTTCGCCGCGCTTTTCGAAATCGTGCACGCCGATATTGATGTGCACTTCGTAGTTGCGCAGAAAGAGCCGGCGGCAATCGGCGAGCCGGGGGTGCGAAAGAGCGGCAAACATGTTCGTTCCAGTCGAAAAAAGCGTGCGGAGCACGCAAAGGGGCGCTTCACTGCGCGGCGGCCGCCCGTTCAGGCAGGCCGCGCGCGCTTCAGGCACCCGTCAAAAACATTACGTCGCGCGGCAGCGGCACGAGATGCTGCCCGCCGTCGACCACCAGCGTCGTTCCGGTGACGCCGGCTGCATCCGCGAGATACAGCGCGGCGGCGACAATGTCCTCGGGCCGCGACGCACGGCCCAAAGGCGCAATACGGTGAGCGGCGGCAAAAGCATCCTCGGTCTGATCGCCGGATTGCATCGTCAGACCGGGCGCGAGCCCCACCACGCGCACTTTCGGCGCCAGCGCCTGCGCCAGTGCGACCGTGGCGGTTTGCAGCGCCGCCTTCGAGAGCGTGTACGACAGGTAATCCGGATTCATGTTGTACAGCTTCTGATCCAGCACGTTGATCACGACGCCGCGCTGGCTTTCGTCGGTGCGCGCGGTCTCCGGCGTCGCGTCGAACAGCATGCGCGCGAGCACCAGCGGCGCGCCGAGATTCATCGCGGTCAGCTTGAGCAGCAGGTCGTAGCCGACATTGCGCGCCGTGTCTTCCTCGAAGCGCGACGCGTTGTTCACGATGCACACCGGCCGGCCCAGCGCCGCCGTGCAGGCCGGCAAAAGCCGCTCGACCTGCGCCTCGTCGCCCAATTCCGCCTGCAGCGCGACCGCGCGGCGGCCCAGCGCGGCGATTTGCGCGACCACTTCGTCGGCCTCTTCGCGCGACGCGCCGTAGTGGACTGCCACATCCCAGCCACGCGCCGCGAAGCCGAGCGCGAGCGCGCGCCCGATGCGGCGGGCGGCGCCGGTAATCAGCACGACACGCGGCGTGTCAGGCGCGCGGGCAGCGGCGGTGTCCAGAGAGGCGGTCATTTACAATGCGGGGATGAATCCGAAAGCTCACCAACCCGATAGTTTACCTGCTCCCGGCCCAGGCCCGCTCGCGCAGTCCGAAGCGCTGGTCGCGCGAATCCGCGCGGACCTCGATAGCGCCGGCGGCTGGCTGCCGTTCGACCGCTACATGGAACGCGCGCTGTACGCGCAGGGACTCGGCTATTACAGCGGTGGCGCGCGCAAATTCGGTCTGCGCGGCGACGACGGCAGCGACTTCGTCACCGCGCCGGAACTGTCGCCGTTGTTCGCCGCGACGCTGGCGCGCCCGCTCGCCGAAGCCTTGCAGGCAAGCGGCACGCGCGACGTGATGGAGTTCGGCGCGGGCACGGGCAAGCTGGCCGCCGGCTTGCTCAACGCGCTCGACGCGCTGGGCGCCGGATTCGACAGCTACTCGATCGTGGATCTGTCCGGCGAATTGCGCGAACGTCAACGCGAGACGATCGCGGCCGCGGCGCCCGCGCTGGTCGCGAAAGTGCGCTGGCTGGACGCGTTGCCGGAGCGATTCGAGGGGGTGGTGATCGGCAACGAGGTGCTGGATGCGATGCCGGTGCGTCTGTTCGCGTCGAACGGCGGTGTCTGGCACGAGCGCGGCGTGGTGTGGCGCGACGACGCGTTCGCGTTCGACGACCGGCCGGTGTCCGCGGCGGCGGACCTCGCGCTGCTGGCGGACCTCGACATTGCCGGCGACGACTACGTAACCGAAACGCACGAAGCCGCCGGCGCGTTCACGCGCACCATTTGCACGATGCTCACGCGCGGCGCGGCGTTTCTGATCGACTATGGTTTTCCGCGTCACGAGTACTACCACGCGCAGCGCGCGCAAGGTACGCTGATGTGCCATTACCGGCATCGCGCGCACGGCGATCCGTTCCTCTATCCGGGCTTGCAGGACATCACCGCGCACGTGGAATTCACCGGAATCGCCGAGGCCGGTGTCGAGACGGGCGCCGACTTGCTGGGCTTCACGTCGCAAGCGCGGTTTTTGCTGAATGCGGGGATTACCGAAGTGTTGTCGGAAATCGATCCGGCCGACACGGCGAGGTTTCTGCCTGCGGCAAATGCAGTGCAGAAAATGTTGTCCGAGGCGGAGATGGGCGAACTGTTCAAGGTGATCGCCTTTTCGCGCGGACTGGACGACACGCTGCGAGCGTTTTCCAGCGGCGACCGCTCGCATACGTTGTGATTTTTGCCTTATTGGGCGTCAGGAACTCGCGATGATTCGCTGGCTGTTGACTACGTTCGTTGCGGTGGCGGTGCTGTCGAGCTGTTGGCCGTGGCTCAGGAAGCTCGGCATCGGCCGCCTGCCCGGCGACGTGACCTTGCGCCTGTTCGGCCGCGAGTACCCGTTTCCCTTTATGTCGACGCTGGTGTTGTCGATGCTGTTGTCGCTGCTGGCGAGGGTGTTGTAAGTTCGTTCGGGTCGGTTCGCCTTCGATCACGGCGGCATGCGCCGCGTCAAAGGCAAGCCCACGAAAAGCGCTCTACCCCAGCGCCGCTTCCACTGCGCGAACGCGCTCCTGATGCACGGCGTCCTTGATGCCGGCAGGCGCATCGGCCAGCCGCTGCGCCACCGCGCCGGCATCCACGCCGCGCGCCGCGACAAGCGCCACTCTAAGCCGCTCCGCTTGCGGATAGTCGCTCATCTCGAACCCCAGACGCCCACGCGCATCGGCCTCGCACGCCTGCAACGCTTCGGCGAAACGCGCCGGTTTGCGGATCGCGTCGCAACGCTCGATCAACCTCACCAGCGCCGCAGCCCCCATTTCCATCACGCGATGAATGCTGCCGTGCTCGCGCGCCACCAGCAGCGCCAGGTCACGGCAGTCGTTCGGCACACGCAGCCGCTCGCAGAGCGGCTTCAATAAATCGACACTGCGCCCCTCATGGCCGATGTGGCGAGGCAAGACGTCCTCGGGCGTGGTTGCCTTGCCGAGGTCGTGCGCCAGTGCGGCAAACCGGACCGGCAACGCATAGCCCTGCTGCGCGGCGTGATCGACGACCATCATCACGTGCACGCCCGTGTCCACCTCGGGGTGATAGTCGGCCCGCTGCGGCACGCCGAACAGCGCGTCGATCTCCGGCAGAATCCGCGCTAACGCACCGCACTCGCGCAGCACCTCGAACATGCGCGACGGCTTTTTCTCCATCAAGCCGCGCGACACTTCCTGCCACACGCGTTCGGCCACCAGCGCATCCACCTCGCCGTCGGCGACCATCTTGCGCATCAGCGTCAGCGTTTCCGACGCGACCGTGAAGTCGACAAAGCGCGCGGCGAAGCGCGCGATGCGCAAAATCCGCACAGGGTCTTCGAGAAACGCATCGCTCACATGCCGGAACAGCCGCGCCTGTAAATCGGCTTGACCATTGAACGGGTCGACGACCGGGCCGGTCAACTCGCCGTCCGGGCGCACCTCGCGCGCCATCGCGTTGATCGTCAGATCGCGGCGCGCAAGGTCTTCTTCGAGCTTGACGTCCGGCGCGTAGAAGAACTGGAAGCCGTGATAGCCCGCCGCTGTCTTGCGCTCGGTGCGCGCGAGCGCGTATTCCTCGTGCGTCTGAGGATGCAGGAACACCGGAAAATCCTTGCCCACCGGACGGTAGCCCTGCGCCACCATCTGCTCGGGCGTCGCGCCGACGACCACGTAATCGCGGTCCTGCACCGGCACGCCCAACAGTTCGTCGCGGATCGCGCCGCCTACGGCGTAGATGTTCATGGGCATACGTCTTGATACGGAATCGCGAAGGTGTCGCTGCGCGCGGCATTGATCCATGCCTGCACCGCGGGCAACGCGGTGAGCCGCTCGACGTAGGCCCACGAGGTGGCGGACAGCGTTGGCCGCCACGTGTTGAAGCGCATCGCGACCGGCGCGTACATCGCATCGGCAATGCTGAACTCGCCGAACAGGAATGGACCGCCATGCGCGTCGAGGCAGTCGCGCCAGATGGTCTCGATCCGCGCGATATCGGCCAGCGCGCCCGGCGTCGCGTTCTTGCCAGGGAACGACGCGCGAATGTTCATCCACATGTTCGAGCGCAACTCGCCGAAGCCCGAATGCATCTCCGCGCTGACGCTGCGAGCGTGAGCCCGCGCCGCCGCGTCGCGCGGCCACAGCGCGTGCTGCGGGAAGCGCTCGGCCAGCGTCTCGGCGATCGCCAGCGAATCCCAGCTGGCCTGCCCCGCTTCGTCGATCAGACACGGGACCTTGCCCGGCCCCTGCGGCGCGTGAGCGACGATCGCCGCGGTCGTGCCCGGTTGGTCCAGATGGATCAACACTTCTTCAAAAGGGATGCCGAAATGCTTTAGCAGCAGCCACGGCCGCATCGACCACGACGAATAGTTCTTGTCACCAATAAGCAGTTTCATGCCTGTTATCAACGGAGTGGGAATAGAGGTTTAGCGGCCGGCGGTCGCGCGGAACGTGTCGAAGCGCGAACGCGTCGACGCGCCGGTCAGATAGACCGGTGCGATCGTTTCGATGGCGACCGGCTCGATCCCGAGCTCAGGCGCGAGCGGGCCGCTCAACACGTTGTCGACTTTCATCGAATCCAGATTGTCGCGCGAGATCACCGGTTCGCCGGGTGCCATTTCGAAGGTCAGCGCCTGCAGCCGCGCCAACGCTTCCGGCAAGCGGATGATGCGCGCATGCTTGCCAATCACGTCGCCGCAATACGTGACGAGGTCTTCGAGTGTGTAGACCGTCGGGCCGCCCAGTTCGTAGGTCTGGCCGCTCGCGGCATCGAGATCGAGCACGTTGACGATCGCCTTCGCGACATCGTCGACATACACCGGCTGGAATTTCGCATCCGGCATCGCGAGCGGCAGCACCGGAAACGTCCGTTGCAGGAACGCGAACTTGTTTAGGAATTGATCTTCGGGGCCGAACACCACCGACGGCCGGAAAATCGTCCACGCGACGTTTGCCGCATGCACTGCCTTTTCGCCGTCGCCCTTCGAGCGCGAGTACATGCTGGGCCCGTTCGGATTGGCGCCGAGCGCGCTGATGTGAATGAGCCGATGCACGCCCTTGCCTTCACATGCCGCGACGATCCGGGTCGGCAATTCGACGTGCGTGCGCGCGAACTCCCGACCATAGGGCGTGCCGCGTTTGCTGTTCAGGATGGCGACGAGATTGATCACGCAATCGGCGCCTTCGACGAAGCGCGCGAGCTGGACCGGATCGAACACGTCGGTTTCGATCACGTCGATCGGCAGGATGGTGAGATGGCGAGCGTTGTAGCGCCGCCTTGTGGCAATGCGCACGTCTTTGCCCATGTCGACGAGCGCGTTGACGAGGTGGCTGCCGATGAACCCGGAACCGCCGATGATCGCAATGGCTTTATGTCGCATTTTCGACTCCCTGGTGGAAGCCGCGGCAACGGCTGGCGTGGCGCGCCGCAACCTCGAAGCGAGGCCGCGGCGGCACGGCGCTTTACGGTGCGATGTAACCCAGACGCGCCTTCAGCGATTGCGGACGGCCTTCGAACAACGCCGCGTAGTAGACCGTGTTGGACAGCACATTCTTGACGTAGTCGCGCGTTTCCTGGAACGGAATCGCCTCGGCGAAGATCGCGCCTTCAACCGGATGCTGCAACGACTGCCGCCAGTTGCGCGGACGGCCCGGTCCCGCGTTATATCCGGCTGTGGCCAGCACGGCGGACCCGTCGAACTGATTGTAGATCATCGACAGGTAGTTGGTGCCGAGCAGGATGTTGGTGTTGATGTCGTTCATCTGCTCGCGCGAAAGCGGGCCGAGGCCGATCTTTTTCGCGACCAGTTGCGCGGTGCCCGGCATCAATTGCATCAAGCCGCCAGCGCCGACTTCCGAACGCGCGTTGATGATGAAGCGCGACTCCTGGCGAATCAGCCCGTACGCCCATTCCACATCCAGACCATTCGACTGCGCATCGCGATCGACGATCTCGCGGAACGGCGACAGATAACGCAGCGAGAAGTCGTGTTCGCTCTTCGTGCGGTCCGCCGTGTTGACGGTGCGGTCATACAGCTCGATACGGCGCGCGTATTCGGCGGCTGCGAGCAGGTGGCGGTCGCTCATCGTGCGCAGCGGCCAGTTCCATTCGCGATTGCCTTCGAGCCGCAGATTCAGCGCATAGAACCGCTGCGCCAGATCGAAGCCCGGCGTGTTGCCGGCTTGCTGAACTTCCGCATCGGTCACTGTGGTTTTCGGCGGCACCGTGATCTTCTGGCCGAGTTCTTCGGCGGCCAGTTGGCCGTAGAAGTTGTAGCCCGGCGCGATCGATTCGAATTCCTGGTTGGCCGTGCTCGTGTCGCCGGCCTGTTTCAGTGCGCGCGCATGCCAGTACACCCACGACGGCTGCTTGCGCAACGTCTCCGGCATCTGCTCGATCGACCAGCGCACCATGTTCCAGTCGCCGGCGAGCAGCGCCGTGCGGGTGCGCCATTCATACGCGGGATTGGACAACGGCGCGTTCGCCGACAACCGGTACCAGTCCACCGCGGTGGGCATCTGCTTGAGGGCGGCCTGATAGGCAATCGTGCCCCAGCCGATCGCGCGCTCGGGCGAGTTCAGCGACGGCGCGACCGAAGCGAAGGTGGCCGCGGCCATCGCCGGATCGTTGCGCGCCATCCGCGTGATCGCGAGCAGCGCCAACTGATGCGACTGCGCATCCGGACCGACACCGCGCGCGAGCAGCAACGGCGGCGTGTTCGCGGCCTGGCCGAACAGCACCGGATCGGGCGTCGGGTCCCCGAGCGCGTCGACCAGTTTGCTGCCCGTGCTGGTGTAGTTCTGCTCGTACGCCAGACGGATCTGCTGCCAGACGTCGTCGGCGCTGAACTGGCGGCTCGCGCCCAGCGAGACGATCAGATCGACGCAGCCGTCGCCATACCACTTCGGATCGACCAGCAGCGCGCGCGCTGCATCCGCGACGTTTTCGCCGCGCGACGCGCGCGATTCGAGCGCGTAGCACTTCACCTGGGTGTCGTCGTTCAGCACGAAGCGGGCGTATTGCTGATCGAAGTTGCGCCAGTCGTGACGCGTGCCGAGCACCGTGAGGTAGTCGTTGCGCAGACGGTCGGCGATGGCCTGGCCGTCGTACTTCTGCAGGAACGCCAGCACCGGCGCATCGGGCGCGTCGACGCGCGCATGGCCGGTGGAATCGAATAGCTGCGGCTTGAGCTGGAAATACTCCAGATACGAAGGCGCCGGATAGTTCGGGATCATGCTCGCCAACTGCGCCGCGCGTGCCGCGTCGTTATTGCGGGCGGCCTCGCGCAACTGGACGAAGGTCTGGTCGTCGTTCGTGAGCTGCGAAAGGGGAATGGGTTTGACGGCGGAGGCCGTGCTGCACGCGACGAGTGCCGCTGCGGCCAGCGCCAGTCCGGCCGCGCGATATACTCGATAAAGGCGTTTTGACATCGTTATTTCTGGAGCGCGAATTGGACCCAAGCATAGCATGCAACGCTGTCCCGGCAGCGAAAAAGGCGCTGCGCCGAAGGCTATTGGAAGCAAGGCTGCAAGCGGCTTCCACGCCGGAGCACAATGCCGCGCTCGGGCGTCGCCTGCTCGATGCGTTGGAGCATTACGGGGTGGGTAGCGTGGGGTTCTACTGGCCGCTCGCGGGCGAGTTCGACGCGCGCCCCGCGATCTCGGTCTGGCTGGCTGCCGGCGCGCGGCGCGAAGCCAGTTTGCCGATTGTTAAAGAACGTGGCGTGCCGCTCGAATTCCATGCATGGACACCCGATACGCCGATGAAAATCGGTCATCACAAGATCGCCGAGCCGACCACCGGACAAAGGGTACTTCCCGAACTGCTGTTCGTCCCTTGCGTGGGGTTCGACATCGACGGTTACCGGCTCGGCTATGGCGGCGGCTATTACGATCGCACGCTGGCCGCATGGCCGGGTTCGAAGAAGCCGCTCACGGTCGGCATCGCTTATGAAGCGTGCCGCACGCAAACGCTGCAACGCGAAGCCCATGACATTCCGCTCGATCTGATCGTCACCGAAGCGGGGACTTATCCCGTGCCATTGAGTTGAGCCTGCGGCAAGCCGCGGCGTCGCTTCGCTGCAACTTCGCCTTAGCCCGCCATAACCGCCATAACCCGCGTTACAGGGACGCCGCCGCCCGGGCGGCCGTGTCGTACAGACCGGATGCGTTGCGCATCAGCTGGGCGGCCTCGCCGATCTGCTGATTGGTCAGCCCGCTTTCCTTCAGCGTCGAAATCAGACAGCTCTCGCGCACCTCGCGATACTTCAGACACAACTCGCGGCCCGCGTCGGTCGCCGAGAAGAACACTTCCTTGCCGGTCTTTTCGCTTTTTACATACCCTCTAGCTACGAGCTTCTTCAACGCGTAGGTGGCGACGTGCGTGTCTTCGATGTTCAGCACGAAGCAGATGTCCGCCAGCTTCTTGCGGCGCTCGCGATGGCTGACGTGGTGCAGCAGCGACACTTCGATTGCGGTCATGTCCTTGTCGCCCGCTGCCGACATGCAGCGCACCATCCACCGGTTGAAGGCGTTGCCCGCCATGATCAGCGCATATTCGAGTTCGGACAGTTCCGCGCTGGTCTCGGATACGAGGTGTTCCGATGAGACGATCTTGGTGGGATGGCGCGACATGACGAAGAGTCTCGGGAGTCAGATGAGAAGGTGTCGGGAGTGTACGACGAGCGCCCGCTCCCGGGGAGCCTGGCAAAAACGCTTATTGGGAAATTGTTGATATTTTATTGATAATGTACGCTTGCAATGTCGCATGCGCGATGCTGCAAGCGCGTCTCGGGATCCGCCGTGCCCGAATCCTCCGACTCGACCTGGGCCGTTAAGCCATCAGCCAAATGAGCCAACCAAGAATCTTTCCGCTCGGCGATGCCGCGCTTGTTTGCGAAGCGCCGCCGCCTGCCTCGCTGGAGTGCCAGCAGCGCGTCTGGGCGGCCGCCGAGGCCGCGCGCGACTGGCCGCACGTGCTGGAAGTCGTGCCGGGCATGAACAATCTGACGCTCACGTTCGATCCGCTCGAAGCCGACCGCGACGCGCTCGCCGAGCATTTGCTGACGGCCTGGAACGCCGCGAGCAAGGCGCGCGCGCCGGGCCGTGAAGTGCAGATTCCAGTGCAGTACGGCGGCGAGTTCGGCCCCGATCTGCAAGCGGTCGCCGATCACACGGGCCTCACCGCGCGCGAGGTCGTGCAGCGTCACGCGGATGGCGAGTACGTGGTCTTCTTCCTCGGCTTCCAGCCGGGCTTCGCCTACATGGGCGGCCTCGAAGCCGCATTGCACGCGCCGCGCCGCGCGTCGCCCCGGCTCGAAGTGCCGGCGGGGTCGGTTGGCATCGGCGGCGAACAGACCGGCATTTATCCGGCCACTTCGCCCGGCGGCTGGCAACTGATCGGCCGCACCGAACTGCCCCTCTTCGACCCGGCGCGCCGCCCGCCCACGCTGCTACAGCCGGGCGACCGGGTGCGCTTCACCATCGCGGGGATGCACGCATGATCGATGTGATACGCGCGGGTCTGCTGACCACGATTCAGGACCTCGGCCGTCACGGCCACCGGCATCTCGGTGTCGCGATGGGGGGCGCGCTCGACCGTCTGTCGCTCGAAGTCGGCAACCGGCTGGTCGGCAACCGTCCCGACGCGGCCGGTCTCGAAATTACCATCGGCCCGACCGTGCTGCGGTTTCTGCGCGCGACGCGGGTTGCCATCACCGGTACGGAATTCGGCGCGACGCTCGACGGCAAGCCGGTCTATTCGTGGTGGAGCCTGCCCGTGCAGGCCGGCCAGGAACTGGTGCTGAACGCGGCGAAGCGCGGCATGCGCGGCTACGTCTGCGTGGCGGGCGGCATCGACGTGCTGCCGGTGCTCGGCTCGCGCAGCACCGACCTCGCCGGCCATTTCGGCGGACTTGGCGGGCGCGCGCTGCGCGACGGCGACCGCCTGCCGGTCGGCGCGCCGCAGCAGCGCGGCCACATCGGCTTCACGCCCGAGGCGCCGGAGTTCGGCGTGAAGGCGCCCAGCTGGTGCAAGTTCGTGCTGGTTCACGAGCCGCTGCGGCGTGGCCGTCATCCGTCAGGGGTGCCGTGGGCCGTGCCGATCCGCGTGCTGCGCGGCCCGGAATATGACAGCTTCACCGACGCGGCGCACGAAGCGTTCTGGTCCGACGAATGGCTCGTCACGCCGAACAGCAACCGGATGGGTTATCGCCTGGCCGGCGCCGAACTGACGCGCACGCAGAAAACCGACCTGCTTTCGCACGCGGTGTTGCCCGGCACGATTCAGGTGCCGCCGAACGGCCAGCCGATCGTGCTGATGAGCGACGCGCAAACCACCGGCGGCTATCCGAAGATCGGCGCGGTGATCCAGGCCGATCTGTGGAAACTTGCGCAGGTGCGGCTGAACGCCTCCGTGCGCTTCATCCCGACGACGCCGTTCGAGGCACGCCAGGCTTTGCTGGAAGAGCGCACGTATTTGCGGCAGATCGACGCCGCGATCGCGATGCATGAAGAACGCTGCGCACGCCGGCTGGCGGTCGCGGCGCTGTGACACTCAGTTGGGGAACCACCATGGACATTGATTTGAACGCCGATCTCGGCGAAGGCTGCGGCTCCGACGAGGCGCTGCTCGACCTCGTCAGTTCGGCGAATATCGCCTGCGGCTGGCACGCGGGCGGCCCGAATGCGATGCGCGAATGCGTGCGCTGGGCGGTGCAGAAAGGCGTGTCGATCGGCGCGCATCCGAGCTTCAACGATCCGGAGAATTTCGGCCGCAAGGAAATGGATCTGCCCGCCGGCGAGATTTACGCGGGCGTGCTGTATCAGCTCGGCGCGCTGTCGGCGATCGCCCAGGCCGAGGGCGGGCGCATCGCACACGTCAAGCCGCACGGCGCGCTGTACAACCAGGCCGCGCGCGACGCGCAGATCGCCGACGCGATCGTGTCGGCGGTGCACGATTTCGATCCGTCGGTCGCCGTGTTCGCGCTCGCCAACAGTGGTCTCGTGACGGCGGCACGCAACGCGGGCCTGATCGCGATCGAAGAAGTGTTCGCCGACCGCGGCTATCGCGCCGACGGGTCGCTGGTGCCGCGCAAGGAGCCCGGCGCGCTGCTCGACGATGAGAACGAAGTGCTGGAGCGCACGCTCGCGATGATCCGCGAGCAGCGCGTGCAAGCCGTCGACGGCCAATGGGTGTCGTTGAACGCGCAAACCATCTGCCTGCACGGCGATGGCCCGCATGCGCTGGCGTTCGCGCGGCGCATTCGCGGCGCGCTGGATGCCGCCGGCATCGAAGTTCACGCGGCCAACGCCGCACGCGTCTGAGCGCGAGCTTCGGCGGCGAGCCAGACAGCGCGAATCGACCCTTGCGACACCTCAAACGCCCCGCTTTCCAGCGGGGCGTTTGCCAGGTGCGGCACGTATTGGACGTATTGCGGCAGCGGCGGCACCGCAGTCTCAGCAAAAAAAGCAGCCGCAGCCACAAATGCAGTTGCAGTTGCAGTTGCAGTGCGAAGCGACGCGGCCATCAAGAGCCGTGGCAACAAGACGGCGCAGGGAACACCACGCGCCGGCCCACGTCAGCCGCCACCCGCGGCGAGGTTGAAACCCTGTTTGGAGATCCTGATGCAGACAACAGTCAGTCTATGGCCGCTCATTGGCGTAGCGGTCATCATCGCCGGCTTTTTATTGCGGTTCAATCCGATGCTGATCGTGGCCGCCGCCGCGATCGTCACCGGTCTGGCCGCGCAGTTCCCGCCTGACAAGATCCTCGCGGACATCGGCACCGGCTTCATCAAGACGCGCAACATCCCGCTCATCATTCTGCTGCCGCTCGCCGTGATCGGCCTGCTCGAAAGGCATGGGCTGCGCGAGCGCGCGCAAGCGTGGATCGGCGGCATCAAGGCGGCCACTGCGGGGCGTCTGCTGATCGTTTATCTGCTGGTGCGCGAACTCACCGCCGCGGTCGGCCTGACCGGACTCGGCGGCCACCCGCAGATGGTGCGTCCGCTGATCGCGCCGATGGCCGAAGGCGCGGCCGAAACCCGCTTCGGCAAGATCAGCGACGAGGTGCGTTTCAAATTGCGCGCGTTCGCCGCGGCGACCGACAACGTGGGCCTCTTCTTCGGCGAGGACATCTTTGTTGCGTTCGGCGCGATCGTGCTGATGACGACCTTCCTGAAGGAAGCGGGTATCGTCGTCGAGCCGATTCACGTGGCGGTGTGGGGCATTCCGACCGCGATCTGCGCGTTCATCGTGCACGGCTTCCGGCTGTATCTGCTCGACCGCCGGCTCGACCGCGAACTGCGCGGCAACGCCACCGCGTCGCCGGTGCGCTCCGCCGCGGGAGACAAAGCATGACGTTCACCATCACCTATCTGTTCTGGCTGTTAGGCGTGGTGCTGCTGGTCGTTGGCGGCATGATCGTGACGGACAAAGCGCACCCGCGCCGCTTTACCACAGGCGGCTTCTGGATTCTCTACGCGCTGATCTTCCTGATCGGCGACAAACTGCCGCCGGCCGTGGTCGGCGTCGCGGTGATCGTGATGGCGCTGATGGCGGGCTTTGGCGGCGTCACGGCGGCCAAGCCGAAAACGCTGTCGCTCGAAGCGCGCAAGGCGAGCGCGGCGCGCCTGGGCAACAAGCTGTTCGTGCCCGCGCTGACCATTCCGGTCATCACCGTGATCATCACGCTGTCGGCGAGCCACCTGGTATTCGGCGGCATGCCGCTGATCGAGAAGGCCAACGTCACGCTGATCGGCTTCGGTATCGGCTGTGTGATCGCGCTCGCGGTGGCCTGCGTGATGACGCGCGACACCGTCGGCCAGTCGATGAAGGAAGCGCGCCGGCTGGTCGATGCGCTGTCGTGGGCGGCGGTGCTGCCTCAGATGCTCGGCATGCTCGGCCTCGTGTTTTCCGACGCGGGCGTCGGCAAGGCGGTCGCGCACGTCACCACGTCCTACATCAGCCTGGACTACCGCTTCGTCGCGGTGGCCGTGTACTGCATCGGCATGGCGCTCTTCACGATGGTGATGGGCAACGGCTTCGCCGCGTTCCCGGTGATGACGGGCGGCGTCGGCGTGCCGATCCTGGTGGGCGTGTTTCACGGCAACCCGGCGGTGATGGTCGCGATCGGCATGTTCTCCGGCTACTGCGGCACGTTGATGACGCCGATGGCCGCGAACTTCAACATGGTGCCGGCCGCGCTGCTGGAACTGCCGGATAAGAATGCGGTGATCAAAGTGCAGATTCCCACCGCGCTGACATTGCTGGTCATCAACATCTTCCTGTTGAATTTCCTGATGTTCCTGTAGGGCGCCTGCCTTTCTTGCTGGCCTCGTCCGATGCATCGCAGCTTGCTGCCGCGATGCATCGGTGCAGCAAATCCATCGCGCATCGCGCGCGTGTATGAATTAGGAAGCGTCCGATCGTCGCGGCAAGGGGCGGCCAATAAAATCGCCGACGGTCTCCCCATCACCCGCGCCGGCTCGCGCAGTCGCGCTGCTCGCGCTTCCTAGCAGGTGTCAATGGAACATCCATCCCGCCGCGCCGGCAACCGCGCCGCGCGGCCACCCGCCGCCGCCCACGTGAACTCGCTGATCGACGCCGCGCTCGCCGTGCACGAGGCCGGCCAGTTCGACGCCGCCGAACCCCTCTATCGTCAAGCCCTCACCCTCGACCCCACGCATACGAGGGCGCTGCATTACTTCGGCGTGTTGCACTATCAACGCGGCCAGCACGACGCCGCCGAGACTCTGATGAGCCGCGCGCTCAAACTCGACCGCCGCGATGCAGCCTGCTGGAGCAACCGTGGCCTCGTGGCCGCCGCGCTCGGCCGTCTGGACGAAGCGATGATCTGCTACGACCAGGCATTGCAGCTTCAGCCGGATTTCGCCGACGCGCGCAACAACTTCGGCGTCGCGCTCCAGGCGCAAGGCTCGCTGAACGAAGCCCTCGAACAATACCGGCTCGCGCTCGCGGCGAACCCCACGATGGCCGATGCGCATCTGAACATGGGCACGGTGCTGAGCCGGCTTGGCCGTTTCGAGGAAGCGCTGGCGTGCTACCGCGATCTGCTCGCGTTCGACCCGAACTCGGCGGAAGCGCACTTCAACGCGGGCAATGCGCAGCGCGCGCAAGGCCAGCACGACGCGGCTATCGCGAGTTTCGAGCGGGCGCTCGCGCTGCGCCCGGATTACGTGGAAGCGCACGTCAATCTGGGCAGCCTGATCGGCCGTCTCGGCGACTACGCGGGCGCGGAAGCGCATTACCGGCGCGCGGTTGCGCTCAAGCCGACGCCGACCCACCTCGTGTGCCTGGGCGGGTCGCTCGCCGCGCAAGATCGGCTCGACGAAGAGGAAGGCTTCTATCGCGAGGCGCTCGCGCTCGATCCGCATTACGCGGACGCGCATCAGAATCTGGCGTGGCTGCTGCTCAAGCGCGGCGATTACAAGCAGGGCTGGGCCGAGTTCGCGCTGCGCTGGCGCAAGCAGGACTACGACGCGCTCGCGGTGCCGGGCGTCGCCGAATGGCACGGCGAGCCGCTCGACGGGCGTCGTCTGCTGGTGGTCGGCGAGCAGGGTTTCGGCGACCACTTCCAGTTCCTGCGCTTTGCGCGCGTGCTGCAAGAGCGCGGCGCGACGGTCGACCTGTGCGTGCGCGAGCCGCTGCCGCCGCTGGTCGAACGCATACCGGGCGTGAATCGCGCGTTTAGCGGCAAGCCCGGCCGTGACTATGATTTCTGGGTGCCGATGATGAGCGTGCCCTCCTGTGTCGGCACCGAGCTGTCCAGCATTCCGGCCGGACTGCCGTACCTGTTCGCCGACAAGACGAAGCTCAAGACATGGCGCAAACGGGTGAGTCCGGTCGACAAAACGAAGCGCAGAGTGGGCCTCGTATGGGCCGGCAGTCCCACGTTCGGCAACGACCGCTACCGGTCAATGAAGCTCACCGACCTGAACCCGTTGAGCGAGTTGAAGAACATCGCGTGGTACGCGCTGCAGAAAGGCCCGGCGCATGCGCAACTGGCCGACGCGCCACAAGCGTTCCGTGCGCGCGATTTCACCGCTCATCTGACCAGCTTCGAAGAAACCGCCGCGCTGATCATGCAGCTCGATCTGGTGATCGCCGTGGACACCGGCGTCGCGCATCTGGCGGCCGCGTTGGGCAAGCCGGTGTGGCTGCTGCTGCCGGCCAATTCGGATTGGCGCTGGCTGCAAGCACGCAGCGACTCGCCGTGGTATCCGGGGATGAGACTATTCCGGCAAACGACGGCTGGAGACTGGCGCACGGTGGTGGCGCAGGTGGCCGAGGCTCTGAGGGCGCAGTAAGCTCACCCCGCCTCGACCACGAACCCGCGCTGCCGCAAAAGCTGCAGCACGCCTTTCGGTCCGCCCAGATGCAACGCCCCGATCGCGACGAACACCGGCTTGTTCGGCGCGGCGATCTGCAGCATCCGCGACACGAAGCGCCGGTTGCGCTCGTAGACGATCTTGTTGTCGATCGAATCCGACACGCGCTTGTCGCGCGCCAGATTTTCGGACTTCGCGGCCTGCCACGCGGCGATCGCATCGGCATCGCCGACCCGCCACAGGCGATGCAGCGCACGCACGTCGGCAACGTTCTGCGCGGCTGTCTGCACCAGGTCCTGCGCCAGCATTTCGCGCTGCTGCGCGAGCGAGAGCCCCGTGAACGCGTGCATCTGTTGCGGCAACGTTTCAAGACCGACGATCTTGCCGCGCGTCTTCAGATATACGTTCTGCAATTGCGCTTCGGTGCCGTACTCGGTCTGTAGACCGGCGCTCAGCGAATCGTAGGTTTCGACCACCAGCGACGCCAGCCACGGCCGCATTTTCTTGATGGCATCGAGGGCGGCGAGGTTGCCTCGCAGACGCATGGCCAGCTTGTGCCACAACGGCTCGGGCAGCAAACCGGGCAGACAGTCGCGCCGGCACACGCCGTACTTCGACACGTCGTCTTGCGAGACCAGCAGTTCGTCGGGGGAAAGTTCGAGCGCCAGCGTCGGCGACGCGGCGAGAGCAGCGAGGATCGGCGCGCGGAACGGCTGTCCGGCGGGATAGTCGACGGGATCGCCGACATGCAGCGTGCCCAGCACGTAAATGGTGGTGGTGCCGCGTGTCGCGACATAGAACGGCATGCGCGCCGGTTGCGCGCGCACCGGACCGCTCGCGGTGGTGCCGGGTGGCGCGGATGCTGGATCGAAGCCCGGCGGGTTCGCGCGCGGCGGGGCCGGCACGCCGGGCACCGGCACCACCGGGCGACCCGCCTGGGCGGGCGCATTGGCCGCCGCACCCGCCGCGCGCGCGACGCCGAGCGGTCCTGTGCCCAGATAAAGCGCACAACATACGCCGAGCAGCGCGGCACCGTTCAGTGCACGCGCTCTCCAGCGCCGCGCGAAAGCTGCAGCGCGGCCGCCATCACGCAAGCGGCGCGCAATACGACGCGCCGCCGCCACATCAGGCATCCATGTCCCCCACCTCCTCGGCGCGGTGACACGATACCTGACGGCCATCCACTTCACGCAGCTTCGGTTCTTCACTGCGGCAGCGGTCGATCGCATACGGGCAGCGCTGATGAAACGTGCAACCCGAAGGCGGATGCAATGGCGACGGCATTTCACCTTGCAGCTTGATCTTGATGCTTCGATCTGCTTCGAAGATCGAAGGCGTCGCCGACATCAGCGCGCGCGTGTACGGATGCCTCGGCTTCGAGAAGATCCGCTTCTTGTCGCCAAGCTCCGCCACGCCGCCAAAATACATCACCATCACATCGTCAGCGATATGTTCGACCACCGACAGGTTGTGCGAGATGAACACGTAGCTCGTCCTGAACTCTTCCTGCAGATCCATGAACAGATTCAGAATCTGCGCCTGGATCGACACGTCGAGCGCCGACACGGGTTCGTCGGCGACCACGATCTGCGGGTCGAGGATCATCGCGCGCGCGATCGCCACGCGCTGCCGCTGGCCGCCGGAGAACATATGCGGATAGCGCTTCGCATGCTCGGGACGCAGGCCGACGGTGCGCATCATCTGCGCGATCCGTTCGGTGCGCTCGACGGCATTGAGCTGCGTGTTGATCGCGAGCGGCTCACCGAGCGTCTGCTCGACGGTCTTGCGCGGATTCAGCGACGCAAACGGGTTCTGGAACACCATCTGCACGCGCCGCCTCAGCGCCGCGATCTTCGCGTGATCGGCACCGGCCACGTCTTCACCGTCGATCAGCAAACGGCCCGCGCTGGGCGTCTCGATCATGGTCAACTGACGCGCGAGCGTGGACTTGCCGCAGCCGGATTCGCCGACCACCGCCAGCGTCTTGCCGCGCTCCAGTGAGAACGACACGCCGTTGAGCGCCTTCACGGTGCCGGACGCGAACATGCCCCGCTTGACCGTGTAGTAACGCGCGAGATTATCGGCGACAAGCACGTGATCGCCCGAATGGTGCGGGTGGCGCCGCGTTTCGTGGACTGCGTTCATCGTGCGCCTCCGTGGGTGTGAACGTTGGCGTCGCCGCTCAGGTTCAGGGGTTTGATGCAGCGCACGCGCGCCACTTCCGCGTGGCCTTGCATCGGCGCGAGCGCGGGCCGCGCCTTCAGGCAATCGTCGACCACGTACTTGCAGCGCGGTGCGAACAGACACCCCTTGGGCCGGTCGTCGCGCCCCGGCACCATGCCCGGCAATGCGGCGAGCCGCACTGCGCCCACGTTATGTTCGGGAATTGCCGCCAACAACGCTTCCGTGTACGGATGATGGGGGGCCGCGAAGATGTCCGGCACCTTGTTGGTCTCGATCACTTCGCCAGCGTACATGACCGCGACGCGCTGCGCGACCTCGGACACCACCGCGAGATCGTGCGAGATCAGCACGAGCGCCATCCCGCGTTCCTTCTGCAGCTTGATCAGCAGTTCCATGATCTGCGCCTGGATCGTCACGTCGAGTGCGGTGGTCGGCTCGTCGGCGATCAGCAGCTTCGGGTTGCAGGCAATCGCCATCGCGATCATCACGCGCTGGTTCATGCCGCCCGACATCTGATGCGGAAACGAGCCGATGCGGCCTTTGGGGTCGGGAATGCCGACCTGGTCGAGCAGTTCGAGCGCGCGTTTGTCGAGCGCGCCGCCGCGCAGGCCCTCGTGCAGCTTCAGCACTTCCTTGATCTGATAGCCGACCGTGTAGCTCGGGTTCAGACTGGTGAGCGCGTCCTGGAACACCATTGCGACGTCTTTGCCAATGATCTTGCGGCGCTCTTTCGCCGACGCTTTCAGCAGGCTCTTGCCGTTGAAGGTGATCTCGTCGGCCGTGACTTTGCCGGGCGCGTCGATCAGGCCCATCAGCGCCATCATCGTCACGCTCTTGCCCGAGCCCGATTCGCCGACCACGCCGACGACTTCGCCCGGTGCGACGTCCAGATTGATTCGATCCACAGCGGGCAAGCCGGCGAAGTTCACCGCCAGATTGCGGATGGTCAATAGGTTATTGCTCATGTCAGGCCATCCGTTTCAGTTTGGGATCGAGCGCGTCGCGCAGCCCGTCGCCGAGCAGGTTGATCGCGAGCACCGAGATCAGGATGGAAAAACCCGGCATGGTGACGATCCACCAGGCGCTGTCGATGTAATCGCGCGCCGAGGCCAGCATCGCGCCCCACTCCGCCGACGGCGGTTGCACGCCGAGGCCGAGAAAGCCGAGCGCGGCGGCGTCGAGAATCGCCGACGAGAAACCCAGCGTAGCCTGCACGATCAGCGGTGCGGTGCAGTTCGGCAGCACTTGCGAGAACATCAGGCGCAAGGTGCCGGCGCCCGCCACGCGCGAAGCGGTCACGTATTCCTTTTGCAACTCGCCTTGTGCCGACGCGCGCGTCAAACGCACATAGCCGGGCAGCGCGACGATCGCGATCGCCAGCATCGTGTTGACGAGACCGGGGCCGATGATCGCAACCACCGCGACCGCGAGCAGCAGCGACGGCAGCGCGAGCAGCACGTCCATGATGCGCATGATCGGCGTGTCGGCCCACTTCTCGAAGAACGCCGCGATCAGCCCGAGCACGATGCCCGGAATCAGCGCGAGCACGACCGACACGAAGCCGATCCAGAACGACAGCCGCGCGCCGTACATCAGGCGCGAGAGGATGTCGCGGCCCGCTTCGTCGGTGCCGAGAATGAACTTCCAGTTGCCGCCGTCGAGCCATGCGGGCGGAATCTTCACGGAGTCGCGATATTGCTCGATCGGGCTGTGCGGCGCGATCAGCGGCGCGAAGATCGCGACGAAGATCAGCACGAGCACGATGATGCCGGCGCCGACCGCGCCACGGTTACGCGAGAAATTCGCCCAGAATTCGCGGGCGGCGATGGCGCGGCCGCTGGGAGGCGTGACCGCTTGGGGGACTGTATTTTGAATGTCTGCCATTTTGGTGTTACCTCGTATGGCGAATGCGCGGATTCAGCACGCCGTACAACAGATCGACGACGAGGTTCACGACGATCACCAGCGTGGCGATCATCAGGATACCGCCCTGCACGACCGGATAGTCGCGCCGGCCGATCGCATCGATCAGCCATTTGCCGATGCCCGGCCAGGAGAACAGCGTCTCGGTCAGCACCGCGCCCGCGAGCAGCGTGCCGACCTGCAAGCCGATCACCGTCACGACAGGAATCAGCGCGTTGCGCAACGCGTGCACGACGATCACGCGCCCCGGCGACAAGCCCTTCGCGCGCGCGGTGCGGATGTAGTCCTCACGCAGCACTTCGAGCATCGAGGAACGCGTCATCCGCGCGACGACCGCGAGCGGAATCGTGCCGAGCACGATGGCCGGCAGGATCAGATGGCTCAGCGCGGACTTGAACGCGCCTTCGTCGGTGGACATCATCGCGTCGATCAGCATGAAGCCGGTCACGTGCGGAATGTCGTATTCGACCGCGATGCGGCCCGACACCGGCGTCCAGCCGAGCTTGACCGAGAACACCATGATGAGGATCAAGCCCCACCAGAAGATCGGCATCGAGTAGCCGGTCAGGGCCGTGCCCATCACCCCGTGATCGACCACCGTGCCGCGCCTGAGCGCGGCGAACACGCCCGCCGGCAGGCCGATGATCAGCGCGAACATCATCGCGCAGATCGACAGTTCGACGGTGGCGGGAAAGCGTGCGAGGAATTCGCCCATCACGCTGGTGTTGGTGATAATCGAGGTGCCGAGATCGCCGTGCAGCGCGCGTCCAATGTAGTGGACGTACTGCATCGGCAAGGGCTCGTCGAGCCCGAGCCGGTGCATGGCGGCGGCGTGCATTGCAGGATCGACGCCGCGCTCGCCCATCATCACTTCGATGGGGTCGCCCGGTATCAGGTGAATCAGCGCGAACGCGAGGATCGTGATGCCGATGAAAGTCGGTATCACCATGCCGATGCGGCGCAAAACAAAGCGGAACATGGTTCGTCCCTATGGTCTTGGTGAAGAAAAAACGCAACCGGCGACAAGGGCTTGTGACCCCGGTCGCCGGACCATTTCGACCAGTTTTCTAACCGTGCGAAAAGCGTACTGCGCGAATTTTACGGCTGGCTTGCCGGATTACTTGATGCTTACGCCGTCGAAGCGCGCGTAGCCGAGCGGTTCGATGCGCATGTCGACCACCTTCTTGCTGACCGGCTGGTAGACAGTCGAGTGGGCGATCGGCGAGAACGGCAGTTGCTGCGCGAAGATCTTCTGCGCTTCGACATATGCCGTAGTGCGCGCGGCCACGTCGGACGTCGCGCGGCCCTTCTGGATCAACTCTTCGAACGGCTTGTAGCACCACTTCGAGAAGTTGTTGCCGTTCACCGCTTCGCAGCCGAGCAGCGTGCCGAGCCAGTTGTCTGGATCGCCGTTGTCGCCGGTCCAGCCGATCAGCATCGTGTCGTCCTCGCCCGCGTGCGCGCGCTTGATGTACTCACCCCATTCGTACGTGACAATCTTCGCCTTCACGCCGATCTTGGCCCAGTCGGCCTGGATCATTTCCGCCATCAGGCGTGCGTTCGGGTTGTACGCGCGCTGCACGGGCATCGCCCACAGCGTGAGGTCGAAGCCGTTCGCGTAGCCGGCCTTCGCGAGCAATGCCTTGGCCTTGTCCGGATCGTAAGGTGCGGCCTTCAGATCCTTGTAGAACGACCACTGGGTCGGCGGCATCGGATTGGTGGCCAGCTGGCCCGCGCCCTGGTACACCGATTCGATGATCGCCTTCTTGTTGATCGCCATGTCGAGCGCCTGACGCACTTCGAGCTTGTCGACCGGCTTGTGCGTCACGTTGTACGCGAGGTAGCCCAGGTTGAAGCCCGGTTGCGACGGCATGTCGATGTTCGGCTCGGCTTTCAGCGGCGCGATGTCGGCCGGACGCGGATAGCTCATCACCTGGCATTCGTCGCGCTTGATCTTCTGCACGCGCACGCCGGCGTCCGGTGTGATCGAGAAGATCAGCTTGGAGATCTTCACCGCGTTCGGCTTCCAGTATTCCGGATTGCCGTCGTAGCGGATCGTCGCGTCCTTCGTATAGCTGCGGAAAATGAACGGGCCGGTGCCGACCGGGAACTGGTTGATGTCGGCCGCCTTGCCGGCCTTCAGCAGCTTGTCCGCGTATTCGGCCGACAGGATCGATGCGTATTCCATCGCCAGATTCTGGATGAACGGCGCGTTAACTTCCTTCAGCGTGAACTTGACCGTGTACGGGTCGACCTTTTCGACGCCGGTAATCAGCTTGTCCAGACCCATGTCGGTGAAGTACGGGAACTGCACCGGGTAGGCCTTGCGGAACGGCTGGTTGGTGTCCAGCATGCGCTGGAACGTGAACACGACGTCGTCGGCGTTGAATTCACGCGTCGGCTTGAAGAACGACGTGGTCTGGAATTTGACGCCGTGGCGCAGATGGAACGTATAGGTCTTGCCGTCCGACGAGACATCCCACTTTTCCGCGAGACCCGGTTCGACCTTGGTGCCGCCGCGTTCGAATTCGACAAGGCGGTTGTAAACGGTGAACGTGTTGGCCGTGAAGTCGACACCCGTCGTATATTGGGCCGGATCGAAACCCGCAGGACTGCCTTCTGAGCAGTAGACGAGGGTCTTGTTCGGAATCTCGGCGCGCGCGCTGTTCGCACCCACCAGCGATGCCGCTGCAGCTGCGACGAGCGTCGTAACACGCGCGGCGCGCAACAGATTGTTTTGCTTCATGTTTCCTCCAGGTTCAGGACTGGCTTCCGCCAGCGTAGCGCGATATTACTTGAGCTTGGCTCGCAGCAACAAGCGGAGGAAATTCCCTCTGTTGACGATCGGAAACTATTCGGGCATAAGGGCAGCCGCACCGCCGGCGCGGGCCGGAGGATGCGGCTGTAGCGGGTTGGGGCAGCAAAAAAGCGGCCCGCTGCGCTTATTTGATGCCGACGTTCATGAATTGCGTCGGGCCGAACGGGTCGATCTTGAATCCCGCGACGTCCTTGCTGATCGGCTGATACACCGTGGAATGGGCGATCGGCGTGAACGGCACCTGGTCCTTGAAGATTTCCTGGGCTTCCGTGTAGGCCTTGGTGCGCGCGGTCATATCGGTGGTGCCGCGGCCTTTTTTGATCAGATCGTCGTAAGGCTTGTAGCACCATTTGGAAAAATTACTGCCGTTCACCGCGTCGCAGCCCAGCAAGACGCCGAGCCAGTTGTCCGGGTCGCCGTAATCGCCGGTCCAGCCGATCAGCATCGCTTCATGCTCGCCCGAATGGGCGCGGCGAATGTACTCGCCCCACTCGTACGTGCCGATCTTCACCTTGACGCCGATCTTCGCCCAATCGGCCTGCAGCATTTCCGCCATCAGGCGCGCGTTCGGGTTATACGGCCGTTGAACCGGCATCGCCCACAGCGTCAGGTCGAAGCCGTCGGGATAGCCGGCCTGCTTCAGCAGCGCTTTCGCCTTTTCGGTGTCGTAGGGGGCGTCCTTCAGGCTTTTGTCGTAGCCCCATTGCGTCGGCGGCATCGGGTTGGTCGCGGTCTGACCGGCGCCCTGGTAGACCGACTCGATGATCGCTTTCTTGTTGATCGACATATCGAGCGCGCGGCGCACCAGCACGTTGTCGAGCGGCTTCTTCGTGGTGTTGTACGCGATATAGCCGAGATTGAAACCCACCTGGCTTGGCATCGCGAGCGACGAGTCGGCTTTGACCGTCGGAACGTCGGCGGGACGCGGGTACGACATCACCTGACATTCGCCGCGCTTCAACTTTTGCAAACGCACGGCCGGATCGACCGTAATCGCGAAGATCAGCTTGCCCACCTTGACCACGCCCGGTTTCCAGTAATCGGGATTACCGTCGAAGCGGATCGTATCGTCCTTCGTATAGCTGCGGAAAATGAACGGGCCGGTGCCGACCGGATATTGATTGATATCCGACGCTTTACCCGCCTTTAATAACTGATCGCCATATTCCGCCGATAGGATCGACGCGAACGGCATGGCGATCTGCTGCAGGAACGGCGCATCGACTTCCTTGAGCGTAAAGCGCACCGTGTACGGATCGATCTTTTCGATCTTCGCGATGTTTTTGGCGAGGCCGAGGTCGTTGAAATACGGGAACGGCACCGAGTACGCCTTGCGGAACGGCTGCTCGGGGTCGAGCATCCGCTGGTAGGTGAAGACGACGTCATCCGCATTGAATTCGCGCGTTGGCTTGAAGAACGACGTGGTCTGGAATTTCACGCCGTGGCGCAGATAGAACGTATAGGTCAGGCCGTCCGGCGAAACTTCCCATTTTTCGGCGAGGCCGGGTTCGATATCGGTGCTGCCGTGCGCGAACTCGATCAACCGGTTGTAGACCGTGTACGAGCCGGCACTGAATTCGACGCTCGTCGTGTATTGCGCGGTATCGAAGCCCGCCGGACTGCCTTCGGAGCAAAACACGAGGGTTTTGTCGGGCAGCGTGGCGGCCTGTGCCGCAATCGGCGTCATGCCGGTCGCGGCGACCGCAAGAGCGGCGAGCGCGGGCAGGCAGAACTGGGAAACCGTAAACAGCCTTGTTGTTACTGTCATATCGTCCTCCGCACAGCAGCCGGGTCAGCTGCGTTTCGATCATAGACAGCGCAAAAATGGGCTTCAACAGGGACTTACCACGCCATCGGGCGCGAGGCGGGGCGTCGGCGGCAATCTTTTTTGGAATAGCCGGCGCCCCATAATGGGTGATTTAGGCAGACCCTTAATTTGCACGATGACTTCGTACCAATTCACCAACAACTGGTTCGACGCGCTCGCGAAAGGCGTGTGGGATCCGATGATGACGCACCACGCTCCGGCCAGGATCGTCGAAATCGGTTCGTATGAAGGCGCGAGCGCCTGCTATCTGATCGACACGCTGGCGCCGCGCCATCCGATCGAGCTGCATTGCATCGACACGTGGGAAGGCGGCATAGAACATCAGGCGGGCGGCGTCGCGCAGACCGACATGAGCGCGGTCGAGTCGCGCTTTCACCACAACGTGACGCTGGCTGCGGGCAAATATCCGGGGCGGGCGCAGCTCACCGTGCACAAAGGGTACTCGGACGAATGCCTCGCGTGTTTGATCGCCGCGGGCAAGAAGGGCTATTTCGATTTCGTCTACGTCGACGGCTCGCACCAGGCCGCGGATGTGCTGGCCGATGCCGTGCTCGGTTTCAAACTATTGAAGGCGGGCGGGATCATCGCGTTCGATGACTATTTGTGGGCCGAACAGTTGCCCTCGGGGAAGGACCCGCTGCGATGCCCGAAGCCGGCCATCGATGCGTTCGTCAATTTGAACTTCCGCAAGCTGGAAGTGCTGTCCGCGCCGCTGTATCAGCTTTACGTGCGGAAGTTGTCGGACTAGGCCGCGCGGCCGTTGCAGCCGCGCGGGTTTTTCATAGGCCGGGCCGAGCTTTGAGCCCAGGCTCTTTAGTGCAATTAAACGCCCAGCCGTTCGCAAATCGCCTTGGTCGCCGCAGCGCCATTCAGCGTGTAGAAATGTACGCCCGGCACCTTCGCGTCGATCAGCCGTCGGCACAAGTCCGTCACCACATCCAGCCCGAACGCGCGAATCGACTCGCGGTCGTCGCCGAAGCTCTCCAGCCGGCGTGCGATCCAGCGCGGCACTTCGGCGCCGCACATCTCCGAAAAGCGCATCAGTTGCGAGAAGTTCGTGATCGGCATGATGCCCGGCACGATCGGCACCTCGACGCCGAGCTTGCGCGCGTCGTCGACGAAACGGAAATAGGCGTCGGCGTTGAAGAAGTACTGCGTGATCGCCGAATTGGCGCCGGCCTTCACCTTGTTGGCGAAGTTTTCCAGATCGTGACGCGGCGAGCGCGACTGCGGGTGGTATTCCGGATAGCCGGCCACCTCGATCCAGAACCAGTCGCCGAACTCGGCGCGGATGAAGCTCACCAGTTCCGACGCATAGCGCAGTTCGCCGACTTCGCCCATGCCGGACGGCAGATCGCCGCGCAGCGCGACGATGTGGCGAATGCCATGCGCGCGGTACTGGTTGAGGATCGCGCGCAGGCTCTCTTTCGACGAGCCGATGCACGACAGGTGCGGCGCTGCTTCGAGCCCGTCCTTCGCCATGTCGACGACGGTATCGAGCGTGCCCTGTTGCGTCGAGCCGCCGGCGCCGAACGTGACGGACACGAACTTGGGTTTGAGCAACGCGAGTTGCGCACGGGTGGCGCGCAGCTTATCGACGCCTTCCTGCGTTTTCGGCGGGAAGAATTCGAATGAAAGTTCGATCGGATTCATGATTGTGTAGGTCAACCTAAACTGCGGTTGCCGAAAATAAGCGCGGACAGCAGCCACGAAACGATGCTGTACAGAATCGAGCCGAAGAACGCCGACCAGAAGCCGGACACTTCGAAGCCCTTCAGCAGCGACGCGCACAGCCAGAAGCACAGCGCGTTGACCACCAGAATGAAGAGTCCGAGCGTGACGATCGTGACGGGCAGCGTCAACAGGATCAGCACCGGGCGCAGGATCGTGTTGATCAATCCGAGCACCACCGCGACGATCAGCGCGGTGCCGAAGCTGCGGATATGGATCGACGGAACGAGGTAGGTGATGATCAGCAGCGCAAGCGCATTGATCAGCCAGGTCAACAGCACGGTCATGTAGAACTCCTTTGGCAGGATGTCCGGTAACGGGAAAAGCGCGGCAAAATGCGCCAGAAAAGCGGGCATGGCGAACAAAGCGGCGCATTGCGCGCCGCCCTGTTTTCAGACCGTCATGCGTTCAAACCGCCCGCGTGCTTAATAGCGGTAGTGGTTCGGCTTGAACGGGCCGTTCTTGTCGACGCCGATGTAGCCGGCCTGCTCGTCCGACAGCACGGTCAGGTTCGCGCCGATACGCGCCAGATGCAGGCGTGCGACCTTCTCGTCCAGATGCTTCGGCAGCACGTACACCTTGTTCTCGTACTTCTTGCCTTGCGTGAACAGTTCGATCTGCGCGAGCGTCTGGTTCGTGAACGAGTTCGACATCACGAACGAAGGATGGCCGGTCGCGCAACCCAGGTTCACGAGGCGGCCTTCAGCCAGCAGGATCACGCGCTTGCCGTCCGGGAAAATGATGTGGTCGACTTGCGGCTTGATGTTGTCCCACTGGTACTGGCGGGTCGACGCCACGTCGATTTCCGAATCGAAGTGACCGATGTTGCAGACGATTGCGTTGTGGCGCATCGCCTTCATGTGGTCGTGGCCGATCACGTGGTAGTTGCCGGTGGCCGTCACGAAGATGTCGGCCTTGTCGGCGGCATATTCCATCGTCACGACGCGGTAGCCTTCCATCGCCGCCTGCAGCGCGCAGATCGGATCGATTTCGGTGACCCACACGGTCGCACCCAGACCGCGCAGCGATTGCGCGCAGCCCTTGCCCACGTCGCCGTAACCTGCGACCACCGCGATCTTGCCCGCGATCATCACGTCGGTCGCACGCTTGATGCCGTCGACCAGCGACTCACGGCAGCCATACAGGTTGTCGAACTTCGACTTGGTGACCGAGTCGTTGACGTTGATCGCCGGGAACGGCAGGCGGCCTTCCTTTTCCATCTGATACAGACGGTGCACGCCGGTCGTGGTCTCTTCCGTCACGCCTTGAATGTGCGACAGGCGCGTGGAGTACCAGGTCGGGTCCGCGTCGAGATGCTTGGCGATCGACTTGTACAGCGCGACTTCTTCCTCGTTGGTCGGCTTCGAGATCACCGAACGGTCCTTCTCGGCCTTCGAGCCGAGGATCAGCAGCAACGTGGCGTCGCCGCCGTCGTCGAGGATCATGTTGGCGAATTCGCCATTCGGCCATTCGAAGATGCGGTGCGAGAACTCCCAGTATTCGTCGAGCGATTCGCCCTTGAACGCGAACACCGGCGTGCCGGCCTTGGCGATCGCCGCGGCCGCGTGATCCTGGGTCGAGAAGATGTTGCACGAAGCCCAGCGGACATCGGCGCCGAGCGCGGTGAGCGTCTCGATCAACACGCCGGTCTGGATCGTCATGTGCAGCGAACCTGCGACGCGCGCGCCCTTCAGCGGCTGCTGCGCCTTGTACTCGTCACGCGTTTGCATGAGGCCGGGCATTTCGGTCTCGGCAATCGTGAGTTCCTTGCGGCCCCAGTCGGCGAGCGACATGTCGGCAACGATGTAGTCTTTGGAAGCTTGCGAATCGATAACTGCGGCGTTCATCACGCCCTCCTTTCTAAGAAATTGACTAGAAATTTGACGTGAGCGCGGTTCGATGCGGTGGTTGGGACAGCGCGATGCGCATCCGAGCCCTCCGATTGAAGCCTTCGAGCCTGGCGGGCGGCCGGCGAATATGCTGATTCGCGGTACCCGTCGCAACGCTCCTCGAAGACGAACGGCGATTGTAGCAAATCGGGATGGCTTCGGGGCGTGGGGGCGCGGTGCGGATTTTCGGCGCGGCGGGTTTCGGCCGGCCGCGCCAGGCTTCAGCCGTCGATCACGCTGGCCGCGCGCAATTGCCGGATGTGCGCACGCGCGGTGTGGAGGAACTGTCTTGAGAAGTGAAACGCGTCGGCCACGTCGGCGGGGCTCGGTATCTGCAGCCCGAGCGCGACGCGGAAGTAACGCTCGGCGTGGATGCCCGCGTGGTAATGCATGCGCACGCGCTTCACGTCGTCCAGACGGCGGTTGCCGAAGATCTCGCGCAGCGCCCACGAGAACGCGCCGTCTTCGCCACCCAGGCGTCGAAACGCGTCATCCATTGGAAAGCCGCCGAGTGCCGCGTACACCGAACGGCGGATGATCAGGCTGCTCGGCACCGTATTGCTGAGCGCCGCCGCATGCGCGGCGAAGTCCGTGTGAACGGTCAGCTCGTCGGGAAAATCCGTGTACTCGACGTCGAGCCGCACCGACACTTCCGTCGGATTTTGCGTGAGATACGCGCTGGCGGCGGCCAGCGCGCCGGGCAGGTATTCGTCGTCGGCGTCGAGGAAGGCGAGCAGTTCCTGCGACGCGTGCAGCGCGCCCCAGTTGCGCGCGCGCCGCGCCGCCGTTGTGCGGCATGCGCAGCAGGCCGACGCGCGGGTCACGGCGGCCGTAATGGGCGACGATGTCGGCGGATGCATCGGTGGAAGCGTCGTCGATCACGACGATCTGCGCCGCTTCTGGCTGGATCACGCAGCTTTGCAGTGCACGCGCGAGCGTCGCCGCGCCGTTGTAGCAGGGGATGAGGATCGAAATGGGCGTCATGGAGCGAAGCGCGCGCGGCCGAACGATGAAAGGCCGACGATGTTATCTGCCTTTCGCCAATGGCTATCCCGAAATGGAGACGCGGCGTGGCGGGGTGATAGCAGCTCGACTGCCTGGCAGGTTAGCGGGCACCCGCCGCACGCAAGCTCAAATCGGCAGCAGCCCCAGCATCGGCGCCAGCAGCACCATCACCACGCCGGCGATCATCATCGTCAGACTGGCGACCACGCCCTCTTCGCTGCCGAGTTCACGCGCTTTCGCGGTGCCCACGCCATGCGCCGCCGCGCCGAACAGCGCGCCTCGGGCGAGCCGCGTGCGCAGCGGCACGAGTCCCAGCACTAGCTCACCGAACAGCATCCCGCAGACCCCGGTGGCGATCACGAACAGCGCGGTGAGATCTTTCGGCGCGTGAATCCGGTCGGACACGGCGAGCGCGAACGGCGTGGACACGGAGCGCGTCATCAGGCTGCGCTGCAATTCCGGCGACAGATGCAGCAGCTTCGCAAGCATCAGCGATCCGCCGACCGCCACCACGATCCCCACCGTCACGCCGACGGTCAGCGAAATCCAGTGGCGTTTCAGCAATTCGCGGTATTCGTAGATGGGCACGGCGAACGCGACCGTCGCGGGCCCGAGCAACCACATCAGCCAGCGCGTGTCCTGAAAGTAGACGGGGTACGGAATGTGCGCGAGCACGACGATCGCCGCGAGCACAGCCGGCACGGCCAGCAGCGGCGTCAGCCACGGCGATTTGAAGCGCGCGTACAACGCCTTCGACGCGAAATACAGCGCCACCGTCAGCACGAAACAGCCGGCTGCGATCAGACGCGATGCATCGTCGGCGAACAGGGACGAATAGAGCGTGCTCATCGACGGGCCTCGGGCGGAAATGATCGATCAGTGCGGAAAAATCAGGCGCGCGCCGCGTGCCGCGCGACCATCACGCGGCGCAGTGCGAGGCGCCGTTCGAGGCGCGCAGCCTGCTCGACGGCGAAAGCCACCGCCACCATCACCATCAGCGTGCCGCCGACCACCACCAGCGCGAGGCGCCAGCCATCCTCGCGGAACAGGCCGCCGTATTGCACTGCGGCTACCGCGGCCGGAATGAAGAACAGCAGCATGTCGGACAGCAGCCAGTCAGCCCCGGCCTTGATCCAGCGCGGCGCGACGCCGCCGCAGAACAGCAGCGCGAGCAGCACCACCAAACCGACCACGCCACCCGGCACCGGCAAATGCAGCGTGCGCACGGCGAAATCGGCGACGAACCACAAAGCCGCCAGCGCCGCGCTCTGCACCGCGATCCGCGCGAAGCGCAGCGCGCCGCGTGCGCGGGCGGCGTGGGCGAAACGTGTGACAGCTGGCGTCGTCATGGCAATCCCTGGGTGACTTCGAATGAAAGTCAGTATAGGTTGCACCGCAGCATAAATATAATGACTTACAATCATTCGAATCATTCCGATTTGGAATTCTGGAGCCCGAGATCGTGGAACTACGTGCGCTGCGGTATTTCGTCGAGGTGGTTCGTCAACAAAGCTTCACCGCCGCCGCCGAACTGATGTTCGTCACGCAGCCGACCATCAGCAAGATGGTCAAGTCGCTGGAGGACGAAATCGGCTCGCCGCTATTGCTGCGCGACGGGCGTCAGATGGTGTTGACGGACGCCGGCCGCATCGTCTATCAACGCGGCCAGGAGGTGCTGGCCGCGCACGCGCAATTGCAGGCCGAACTGAACGATCTCGACACGCTCGGCCGCGGCGAGCTGACCATCGGCATTCCGCCGATGGGCGGGTCGCTGTTCACCCCGGCCATCGCCGCGTTCCGCCAACGCTATCCGAAGATCGAGCTGAAGCTATTCGAGCAGGGTTCGCGCGCAATCGAGACGGCGCTGATCAGCGGTGAGCTGGAGTTGGGCGGCGTGTTGCAACCAGTCGACCCGGAAAATATCGACGTGCTGCCGATCACGCGCCAACTGCTATGGCTCGTCGCGCGCACCGGCTCGCGTTGGGATCACTTGCACGAGGTGCCGCTCGCCCAGCTCGCCAATGAACCGTTCGTGTTCTACGGCGAGAGTCTCGCACTGAACGACGTGGTGCTGAACGCGTGCCGCGCGGCGGGGTTTGCGCCGACCATCGTCGGGCGAAGCGGGCATTGGGATTTCATGGCGGCGCTGGTGCTGGCCGGCGTCGGCATTGCGCTGCTGCCGGCGCCGTATTGCCGGCGGCTCGACCCGGCGCAGTTCACCTGTCTGCCGGTCGTGGACCCGGAGATTCTGTGGGAAATGGCGATCGGCTGGCGGCGCAACGGTTATCTGTCGCACGCCGCGCGCGCGTGGCTCCAGGTTGCGCGCGATGCGTTGCCCGGCCAGGCCGGCGACGATTTCATGCTGGGGCCGGGCATTGGGATGAGTGGAATCACGGCGGCTGGGGTGGAGCAAACGGCGTCGGCGGCAACGCCAACGCCAACGCCGCCACCGTCCGGCCAATGATGCCCTTGCGGCCGGCTTTTCCCCGCAGCCCTACACCGCCGGCGCCGTTCGACCCGCCACCCCGCCGCTGGCCGTATCCGCCGGTGCAGTGTTCAACGCTATCGGCCCATCGCGCCAGCTAACCGCGATCAGCTCGGCTGCACGTTCGCCGATCATCACCGTCGGCGAATTGGTGTTGCCGCCGATCAACGTCGGCATCACTGACGCATCGACGATCCGCAGCCCCGTCACGCCTCGCACCCGCAATTGCGGGTCGACCACCGAACGCCCGTCGCCGCCCATCCGGCACGTGGCCACCGGATGGTAGATCGTGTCCGCATGCTCGCCGATGATCCGGCGCAGTTCCGCGTCCGGCTGTCCCGCACGCGTATACAACTCGGCGCCGCCATGCAGCGCAAGCGACGGCGCATCCAGAATGCGCCGCGCCATCTTCACACCGTCAACCAGCAGATCGAGATCGCGTGCATCGCTGAAAAAGCGCGGATCGATCAACGGTGCTGTGCGAGCATCGGCGCTCGCCAGCATCACCGCGCCGCGGCTGTGCGGCCGCAGCACGCACACATGCAGCGAATAGCCGTGGCCCCAGTGCATGCGGCGGTTGTGATCGTCGACGAGCGCCGCGCAGAAATGCAGTTGCAGATCGGGGCGCTCGAGCGTCGGCCGGCTCTTCAGAAAGCCGCCCGCCTCGGCGACATTGCTCGACAGCATGCCGCGCCCATGAAGCATGAAGTCGACGAATTGCGGCAGCATCCGCGCGATTCCGCGCAACGAAAACCCGGTCGTCTCGCTCGACGACACACGCTTGTTGATCGTGAAGTCGACGTGATCCATCAGGTTCTGGCCGACCTCCGGCGCATCGTGGAGCACACCGATACCGAAGGACTGCAGATGCGCGGCCGGCCCGATGCCCGAGCACATCAGCAGTTGCGGCGAATTGAACGCGCCCGCCGCGAGCACAACCTCGGCGCGCGCTTCGAGCGTTTCGGTGCGGCCGCCGCGCACGATCTCGACACCGCTCGCGCGCTTGCCGTCGAAGCACACACGCAGCACAGTTGCGTCGGCGATCGTGTGCAGATTGGGACGCACGCGATCGTAGATATACGCGCGCGCGACGCTGCAACGGCGTCCATCGCGCTGCGTCACCTGATAGAAGCCGATCCCTTCCTGGTCCGCACCGTTGAAATCGCGATTCGGCTTGTACCCGGCTTCCAGCGCCGCCTGCACGAAGCGCTTCGAAAACGGATTCTGGTAACGGAGATCGGACACGGTGAGCGGACCGGCATCGCCGTGCCACGCATCGGCGCCGCGCTCGTTGCCTTCGGCGCGAAGGAAATACGGCAGCACCTCGGCCCACGACCACCCTTCGCAACCGAGCTGCGCCCACTCGTCGTAATCGAGCGGATGGCCGCGCGTGTAGATCATCGCGTTGATCGCGCTCGATCCGCCGAAGCCGCGCCCGCGCGGCTGATAGCCTTGCCGGCCGGCGAGCCCCGGCTGCGGCGTCGTCAAGTAGCCGTAATTGGTCTTGAGCTTGTTCGGCACCAAGGCCGCCACGCCGACCGGCATATTCACGAGCAGATTGCGGTCGGTGTGCGGACCGGCTTCGATCAGCGCGATCGTCGCGTCGGGACAGCTATCCGCGAGACGGCTCGCCAGCGCGCAGCCGCCCGAGCCCGCACCGACGATGATGTAGTCGTATTGCATGCGCTCCCTCCTGGTGGGCCGCGTTGCTCGCGCACCCTGTCTCGTGCACACTTGTCTACGTGTGTTTCCCCGGCATTGTAGGGAGCGTCGCGGGGCTGCAGCGGCTTCGTGCCAGGGCGAATCCTCTAAACGCAAGCGCCATCGCGACCCTATGATGAAAGGCACGCGAGGGGCCGCCCGCCGGCCGCGCGCGGCATTCAAACAGCGCGCGGCGCGCGCCATCCTCCCAGCGTGCGGCACGACACGCGGCGATTCAACAGCATTCCGCAGCATCCCGTCGATCAGCACCGGCGAGCCCGCGGTGAACGGAGACAGCAAATGGAACGGCATCACTTCGGCCAGACTCACGACGTGACCAACCAGGTCCCGCCGCTGGCGGACTACAACCTGTTTGCCTGCGACACCGCGTTGTCCGCGGCGCTCGAACGCGACGGCGCCGGCTGGCATCGCGACGCGTTGCTGCGCCACGGCGCGGCGCTCACCACACCCGACACGCTCGCGCTCGCCGAACTCGCCAACCGTCATACGCCCGAACTGTTCACGCATAGTCCGCGAGGCGAGCGCATCGACGCGCTGGAGTTTCATCCCGCGTGGCATTCGCTGCTCTCGCTGTTGCGCCGCGAGGGTCTGCATGCGCTGCCGTTTTCCAATCCGCAGCGTGGTGCGATGGTCGCGCGCTGCGCCGGTTATTTTCTGCATGCGCAAATCGAATCCGGGTCGCTGTGTCCGCTGACGATGACTTTCGCCAGTATTCCCGTGCTGCAGCGCGAGCCCGCACTATTCGATACGCTGCGCGACAAGCTCTACGCCCGCGAACACGATCCGCGCGACGTGCCGCTCGCGCAGAAGCGCTCCGCGATGATCGGCATGGGCATGACCGAGAAGCAAGGCGGCTCCGACGTGCGCAGCAATCAGACCTACGCGCATGCGCTCGCCGCCGGCGGCCGCGACGGCGCATACCGGCTCGTCGGCCACAAGTGGTTTTTCTCCGCGCCGCAATGCGATGCGCACCTCGTGCTCGCGCGCACCGACGATCACGCGAGCCTGTCGTGCTTCTACGTGCCGCGCTTCGCACCCGACGGCAGCAAGAACGCGGTGCAGATCCAGCGTCTGAAAGACAAGCTCGGCAACCGCTCGAATGCGAGCAGCGAAGTCGAGTTCCTCGACGCGTTCGGCATCATGATCGGCGAGGAAGGGCGAGGCGTGCCGACCATCATCGAAATGGCAAACTACACGCGGCTCGATTGCGTGATCGGCAGCGCGGCGTTGATGCGCGCGGCGCTGGTGCAGGCGATCCATCATGCGCGCCATCGCAGCGCGTTCGGGCGGCAGTTGGCCGATCAGCCGCTGATGCGCAACGTGCTGGCCGATCTGGCGTTGGAGTCGGAAGCCGCGACGGTGCTGTTCATGCGCCTCGCGCGCGCATTCGAGGAATCCGCCGACGCTTCGTCCAACTCGGCCACCTCTTCCGCCGAACGCGCATGGCGGCGCATCGTCACGCCGGCGGCGAAGTACTGGGTCTGCAAGCGCACCTTGGAATTCACGGGCGAGGCGATGGAAGTCTGGGGCGGCAACGGCTACGTCGAAACCGGTCCGATGGCGCGGTTCTATCGCGAAGCGCCCGTCAATTCGATCTGGGAAGGCTCCGGCAACGTGATGTGCCTCGACGTGCTGCGCGCGATGGAGCGCGAGCCGGAAGCGGCGCAAGCGTTGTTCGCCGCGTGGCAAGCGGATGCGCACTCGCATCCGGCGTTGAGCGCCGCGCTCGCCAAGCTGGCCGCCACGCTCAACGCACCGGCCGAGCAGCGCGAAGCGTCGGCGCGGCGCATCGCGCAGCAGATCGTGCTGATTGCGCAGGCCACGCTGCTCGTCAGGCATGCGCCCGCCGTGATCGCCGAAGCGTTCATCGCCACCCGTCTCGCCGACGGCTGCGGCGAAAGCGGCCGCGTGTACGGCACGCTGCCGGCCACGTTCGATCATGCGGCGATCATCGAGCGTGCGTTTCCCGCGTGAGGTGCGGGAGAGCGCCAAAGCAGCAACTGAAAAAAACCCGCGAATCAAATAAGCGCGACCCAACGCGCACCGTCATCCATCAGGGAGTGGACATCCATGAAGAACGATCTGGCAGAGGTCGCCGCGCTCGAAGCGCTGCTGCGCGATCAACGCCATGCTTACCTGCGCGCGCCGTATCCTTCGTGGGACACGCGCGCCACGCATCTGCGAACGTTGCGCAAACTCATGCTCGACAATCGCGACGCCCTCGCCGACGCGATGAACGCTGACTTCGGCAATCGCGCGAAACAGGAAGTGCTGCTGGCCGAATTCCTGCTCGTGAAGGAAGAGATCGACGCCGCGCTCAAGCACGGCAAGCGCTGGATGAAAACGCAGCGACGCAGCACCAACAAATGGCTTCTGCCGGCGCGTGCGAAGGTCGTGCCGCAGCCGCTCGGTGTGATCGGCATCATCGTGCCGTGGAATTATCCGGTGCTGCTCGCCGCCGGGCCGCTCGTCAGCGCGTTGACGGCCGGCAATCGCGCGATCATCAAGATGTCCGAATTGACGCCGCGCACGTCGGCGCTGTTCGAGCAACTGATCGGCCAGACCTTCGCGCGCGATCACATCGCGGTGGTGAACGGCGACGCGGCTTTTGGCGCCGCGTTCAGTGCGCAGCCGTTCGACCACTTGCTGTTTACCGGCTCCACGAAGGTCGGCCACGAAGTGATGCGCGCGGCCGCCGGGCATCTGACGCCGGTCACGCTCGAACTCGGCGGCAAGTCGCCGGCGCTCATCGGCGCGCACGCGCGCTTTCACCACGCGGTCGACAACCTCGTCGCCGGCAAGACCCTCAACGCGGGGCAAACCTGCGTTGCGCCGGACTACGTGCTGGTGCCGCGCGGCAAGGAGCAGGCGTTCATCGAACGGGCCCGCACGCGAATGGCGAAGATGTACCCCGGCTTCGCGCACAACCCGGACTACACGTCGATCATTTCGGCGCGCCACTTCGCGCGCCTCGAACGGCTCGCCGACGAAGCCCGCGCCGGGGGCGCGCAACTGCACGCGCTCACCGACGCCGTGCCCGACGCCACGAGTCGCCGCTTTCCGCTGATCGCCGTCACCCACGCGCCGGACGAATGCGCGCTGATGCAGGAGGAAATCTTCGGGCCGCTGTTGCCGATCGTTCCGTACGACACGCTCGACGACGCGATCGCGTGGATCAACGCGCGGCCTCGTCCGCTCGCGCTGTATCTATATGCGGACGACGCGCACACGATCAAACGCGTGACGCACGAAACGATTGCCGGCGGGATGGCGGTCAACGAAACGCTGATGCATCTGGCGTGCGAAAGCCTGCCGTTTGGCGGAGTCGGCGCGAGCGGGATGGGGGCTTATCACGGCTACGAAGGCTTCGTGACTTTCTCGAAGATGAAGCCGGTGCTGACGCAGGCGCGGCTGAACGCGCGCAGCTGGATCGCTCCGCCGTATGGCAAGCGGGTCGACGCGTTGCTGAAGTTGATGATGCGTTTCTGACGGGATCGGACAACCGGTGGACGCTGCGCCGCGTGGTGACGCTCAGCGCGCGGGCGGACCGCCTGCCACCTCGGTAGCGACCACATCGGTCACGTCCTGGGCGACGATGTCGGCGCCATGCACCGGCTCTTCCTCGGCGCCGCTTTCCAGCCGATGCAGCCACGCAAGCAATTCCGCGACCGCCTGATAAAGCTGCGGCGGAATGCGCGCGTCGAGGTCCACCTGCATCAGCAGCGACACCATTTCGGGCGCCTCATGGACATACAGGCCGGCTTCCTTGGCCCGTTGCACGATCATCTCGGCCAGCAACCCGTAGCCTTTGGCGACCACGCGCGGCGCGGGGTCGCTGCTCTGCGCGTCGTAAACGAGTGCGGCCGCGCTGCGGCGATGCTGGCGGCTCATCAGATATCCCAGTCGAAGTCGTCGCGCTGCCCGGCCGACGCGCGGCTCGCGCGCGCGGCGCGGCGAGCAGCCGTGGCGCCGATGGTGCTTGCGCGGGCGGCATCGTTAGCCGCCGCAGCCGAGGATGTCGCCGCGCTCGCCGCCGAAGCCGAACGCGCATACGCTGAAGCCGCCGCCTGCGCTCCCGCCGCGGCCGCCACCGTGGCCGGCGCGCCGCCGCCGATCTCGCGGATCGTCAAGCCGTTCAGTTCGATGCCTGCCGCCGCGAGCCGCTGCCGGAAGCTCTCGCCCTGCATCGCGAGCCGCGCCGCGCCGCCCGGACTTGCCTGCACGCGCGCCACGAGGCGCATGCCGGTCAACGTCAGTTCTGCGTCGACGGTGCCGAGCGTCGGCAACGACAGTGTCAGACGGGTGCGCCACGGCTGGTCGTCTTCGCTCGCGGCGCCGCCGCCGCTGCGGTCCCATTCGTCGCCGTCCTGTTCGATGGTCCAATCCAGGCGCGCGCCCGGCCATGCTTCGCCGCTCCAGCGAAACTGTCCGGTGGCGAGCAGATCCAGTTGCTGACGCACCAGCGCCACGGTCGCGGGATGCACCGCCGCCGCCATGGATTGCGCACTCTGCGACGAGCCCGCGTCGGCGGTTTGCGCCGCCGCGCTGTGCAGGCCCGCATGCGCGGGCTGGCCGTTCAGGTCGGACAATGAACTGGCCAGCACTTCGCCGGCCACGAAGCGTGCCGCTTGCGCGGTCAGAATCGACGGCATTGCGCGAGCGGCGGCGCTGCTGTCCGGCGTGCCACCTGGCGCGCCGTTTTGCGCGGCGCCATGGGGCGATGCTCCCATGCCCTGTCGCGCGGCGCCGTTCGGCAAAGTGGCGTCGCCCTCTTCGCTTGCCCAGTCGAGCGGCAATTGCGCGGCGGCCACCAGCCTGTTTTGCGCCTCGTCGGCCAACTCCGCCGGCGAGCGCTGGCCAGCCAGCCATTGCGCGAGATGGGCTTCGTAGAAGAGACCGCTGTCGCCGACCGTCTGTTCGAGCGCGGCCGCGAGCGCCGCGACCGGCACCTGGGCGGCCGCCACATTGGCTGTGGCCGTAGTTCCCGCGGCAGCCGGACTGGCATTGGCGGCAGTGGAAGCAGCCGGTGTATCGAACAGCGGCAGGCCGCCGATTTCGATATCGAGCGCCGGCGCAGCCGGCCAGATCGGCCGCTGCCCGAGCACGGCGGGCGTCGCGTCGCCGCCCGAGCGGGCGATCGCATTGAGCGTCAGCGCGACGGCGGACAGCGCGGTTTGCGCGGAAGGCGGTGGTGGGGGCGTGGCGGCGGGAGGCGCGGTGGTCGGTGCAGTATCGACGACCGCCGCGCCGGTCTGCGACGTGGCCGCGCTCCCCGGCGCGATGTTGAGCAGGCTGTCGACCCGGCTCGCGAGCAGCGAAGCGATGGCCGTGTCGATTCCGTTCATGCCGATTCCTTGGTCACATTGGCGGCAGCGCGCTCAAATCTCAAATCAATCCAGTCACGCGCAGCGACCCGGACGCGGCGCACCTGGCGCAAGCGGCACGAGTGTCGCCTGTCGCGGCACACTCAACGTGCGCCGTACAGTTCCTTGAGCACGCGCGTCGGCCGTCCGGCGAACAGCGCTGACAGATTGGCCATGCCCGGATTCGCCAGATCGCGAATGGCGGCGTCGTCCGCGAGAATCTGGCGGATCAGCGCGTACTTGCGCAAACGCTCGGCCTCGTCGAGCTTCACACCGCAGTCGGCGTCCTTCAAGGCTTCCACCAGGTGCCGGTATTCCTCCTGCAAGTGAACCAGATCGGTCCACAGGGCGCGCCGGGCAGCCATCAGCATGCGGCAGGAAATCGCGGCAACCGCCTCGTAGCGGGCAAAATATTCTGCGTTCGATGTCATCTCATGCTTTCCGCGGCCGGCTGGGCTGCCATCCGCGCGATCTCCGGGGCAATCCCGATCCAAGCCTCTTCGAGCGTCGCCAGCAGGCCGTCGACTTCGACCAGCATCGTCTCGCTCTGTTTCATATTGGCTTCGAACAGCCGACGCGTCATGTAGCTGTACAGCGCGTTCAACCGCTCCGCAATCTCGCCGCCCACTTCCAGGTTCAGCGACTGCTGCAGCCCGCTTTCGATAATGCGAATGGCCTTGCTGACCGCCATGCCGCGATCGGCCACGTGCCCTGCCTGCAAATGCATCCGAGCCTGCGCGATGGCTTGCCTTGCGCCCTGATACAGCAACACGATCAGACGATGCGGACTCGCGCCCATCACACTCGTCTCGACACCGACGCGTGCGTACGCATTGGCTCCAGCGTGCCCTGGGGAAAACATCGGCGCTCCTCCTCTCATACAGACTGCGGTTTGGTCGTGGCAGGGCCGTGGGGGACGTTGCTGCCCCAAGCTGCCCTATACCCGGGTTATCGGATAGGCAACGACAAAGCTTTAGGCCGATGTAAGGGGGATTAAGGGGCGCATCGCGCACGGGCCAGCGCTGCGCCGGCAGGCGCTCGTCAGTTTTTGCTGGCGAGCCATGCCGGCAGCACCGGGCCACCGCACCGCGCTGGCGCGGACGGCCGCAACCGCGGCGCCGCGCTCACTGGTGCGGGTTCGCGCAACGCAGGCAGCGGACGGCGTCGCCCACCGTCCGACGCCCGCTCAGACCGCCATCTGCGAGATTTCGTTGTAGGCGGCGACCAGCTTGTTGCGCACCTGCAGGCCGAACTGGAAGCCGACGTTGGCCTTCTGCATGTCGACCATGACGTCGTTCAGCGACACGTTCGACGACCCCAGCTCGAACGCCTGCGATTCGCCGATCGCCGTTTTCTGGTCGCCGCTGATCTTGTCCAGCGACGCCTTCAGCGCCGACGCGAAGCCGCCGGCCGTCGCCGCACCGGACCCTTCGGGCGCCGCCTGGCTGGTGCCGCCGGCCGCCTGCGCCGCCATCGACTGCATCTGTTGCAGCGCCGACGAGAGCGCGTTCACGGGCATGGTCATGTTCTCTCCCTTTATTGAGCGACCGGTGCGGCGCAGCCACACGACGGCCGTACCGATCTGAGCGAAAGCATAGCAAGCGCGCACATCGGGAAAGCCCCGAAAGTAGGGGGGAAACCCGGCTCTATTCAAGCAATCGGCTTGAGCCGCGCTGCGGATAATTTCAATGGTGAAAGTCTCTGTCCGTACGCCCGCCGACCCCGGTGCGGCGGCAGGCGGCAGAACGCAAAGGCATCCCGGAGATACCCGACGCATGGATTCGTCAGCCAACTCATTGATCAACCCCGACGCCCGCATGGGGCTGACCGGCGCGCAGCCCGGCGCCGTCGCGCCCGGCAGCGGCCAGGCAGGCGGCGCGGCCGACCTTGGCGGGCTCGGCGGCATGGGCGGCAACTTCACCCAGCGGCTGTCGGGGCTTGCGCAAATGCGCGGCAACCCGCGCGCGCCGCTGATCTTCGCGGTCGCGCTGCTGGTGGCGATCGTGGCGGGCCTGTTCCTGTGGTCGCGCTCGCCGGACTACAAGGTGCTCTATAGCAATCTGTCCGACCGCGACGGCGGCTCGATCATCGCTGCGCTTCAGCAGGCCAACATCCCATACAAACTGTCCGACAGCGGCGGCGCGATCCTCGTGCCGTCCGAGCAGGTGCACGAGATGCGCCTGCGCCTCGCGTCGCAAGGCTTGCCCAAGAGCGGTTCGGTCGGCTTCGAGCTGATGGACAACCAGAAGTTCGGCATCAGCCAGTTCGACGAGCAGGTCAACTATCAGCGCGCGCTGGAAGGGGAACTGGAGCGCACGATCGAGTCGATTTCGACGGTGAAGTCGGCGCGCGTGCATCTGGCGATACCCAAGCCCTCGGTGTTCGTGCGCGACAAGGAAGCGCCGTCGGCGGCCGTGCTGGTCAACCTCTATCCGGGCCGCGTGCTCGACGAAGGCCAGGTGGTCGCGATCACGCACATGGTGTCGTCGGCGGTGCCGGAAATGCCGGTGCACGGCGTGACGATCCTCGATCAGGACGGCAATCTGCTGACCCAACCGACCGCCGGCAATGGGCTGGACGCATCGCAACTGAAGTTCCGCCAGCAGATCGAACGCAACACGCAGCAGCGCATCAACGCGATCCTCGCGCCGCTGTTCGGCTCGGGCAACGCGCACTCGCAGGTCAGCGCCGACATCGACTTCTCGCACACCGAACAGACCTCGGAAAACTACGGCCCGAACGGCAATCCGCAGCAGGCGGCGATCCGCAGCCAGCAAAGCAGCAGCGCCACCGAAATGTCGCAAAGCGGCGCCTCGGGCGTGCCGGGCGCGCTCTCGAACCAGCCACCGCAGCCGGCTTCCGCGCCGATCACGGCGGGCAACGGCGCGAGCGGCGTGAGCAGCACGCCGGTTAGCGACCGCAAGGATTCGACCACCAACTACGAACTCGACAAGACCGTGCGCCACATCGACCGGCCGATGGGCGACATCCGGCGTCTGTCGGTGGCGGTGGTGGTGAACTACATGAAGGTGGTCGACGCGAAGGGTCAGGTGAGCATGGTGCCGGTCACCGCCGACAAGCTCGCGCAGGTCACCCAACTGGTGAAGGACGCGATGGGCTTCGACTCGACGCGCGGCGACTCGGTCAACGTGGTCAACAGCGCGTTCACCACCGACATCGATCCGAACGCGAACCTGCCGTGGTGGCGCACGCCGGACATGCTGGCGCTCTACAAGCAGATCGCGACCTACCTAGGCATTGGCGCGGTCGCCCTGTTCCTCTACTTCGTGATGGTCAAGCCGGCGCTGCGCCGTGCCTTCCCGCCGCCGGAGCCCGCCCTCGCCGCGCTGGCGTCGCCGGACGAGCCGATGCTGCTGGACGGCATCCCGGCCGCCGAGCGCGAAGGCGCCGTGGTCGAAATCGAGACCGACAGCGAGACCCTCGCGCTGGAAAACTCGAAACACAAATATGAGCGGAACCTGGAATTTGCGCGCAACATCGCGCGCCAGGATCCGAAGATCGTTGCAACCGTCGTGAAAAATTGGGTGTCCGATGAGCGCTGAAGGCGTAGTGAAAAGCGCGCTCCTGCTGATGTCGATCGGCGAGGAAGAAGCCGCGCAGGTGTTCAGGTTCCTCGGGCCGCGCGAAGTCCAGAAGATCGGCGTTGCGATGGCCGCGCTGAAGAACGTGACCCGCGAGCAGGTCGACGAAGTTCTGCAGGAGTTCGTGAAGGAAGCCGAGCAGCACACCGGCATGTCGCTGGATTCGAACGAGTACATCCGTTCGGTGCTGACCAAGGCGCTGGGCGACGACAAGGCCGGCGCGATCATCGACCGGATTCTGCAGGGCAGCGACACCAGCGGCATCGAAGGCCTGAAGTGGATGGATTCCGCGGCGGTCGCCGAGCTGATCAAGAACGAACATCCGCAGATCATCGCGACCATCCTCGTGCATCTGGACCGCGATCAGGCGTCGGAAATCGTCGCCTGCTTCACTGACCGTCTGCGTAACGACGTCCTGCTGCGCATCGCGACGCTCGACGGCATCCAGCCGGCCGCGCTGCGCGAACTCGACGACGTGCTGACCGGCCTGCTGTCCGGCAGCGACAATCTGAAGCGCAGCCCGATGGGCGGCATCCGCACGGCGGCCGAGATTCTCAACTTCATGTCGAGCAACCATGAAGAAGGCGTGATCGAGAACGTTCGCCAGTACGACGCGGAACTCGCGCAGAAGATCATCGACCAGATGTTCGTGTTCGAGAACCTGCTCGATCTGGAAGACCGCGCGATCCAGTTGCTGCTGAAGGAAGTCGAGTCCGAAGCGTTGATCATCTCGCTGAAGGGTGCGCCGCCCGCGCTGCGCCAGAAGTTCCTGTCGAACATGTCGCAGCGCGCGGCCGAACTGCTCGCCGAAGACCTCGACGCACGCGGCCCGGTGCGCGTGTCCGAAGTCGAAACGCAGCAGCGCCGCATCCTGCAGATCGTACGCAACCTCGCCGAGAGCGGGCAGATCGTTCTAGGCGGCAAGGCGGAAGATGCTTATGTCTGATCAGAACGCCACGGCGAAGGAGCGCCTCTCGGCCTACCAGCGCTGGGAAATGGCCTCGTTCGATCCGGCGCCCCCGCCGCCGCCGCCCGAACCCGAAGTCGACGAAGGCGCGTTCGAAGCCGAACTCGAACGCCTGCGCGACGCCGCGCACGCGCAGGGCATCGCGTCCGGCCACGTGGCCGGTCAGGCGCTCGGCTACCAGGCCGGTTACGAGCAGGGCCATGCGCAGGGTTTCGAGCAGGGCCAAAGCGAAGCGCGCGAAGAAGCGGCGCGCCTGGCCGCGCTGGCGGCCACCTTCAAGAGCGCGCTCGACGGCGTGCAGGGCGCGATCTCCGAAACGCTGGTCGCGCTGGCGCTGGACATCGCGCAACAGGTGGTGCGCCAGCACGTGCAGCACGACCCGACCGCGCTGATCGCCGCCGCGCGCGAGGTGCTCGCCGCCGAGCCCGCGTTGGTCGGCGCGCCGGCGTTGATCGTGAGTCCCGCCGATCTGCCGGTCGTCGAAGCCTATCTGATGGAAGAACTGCAAACGCGCGGCTGGACCGTGCGCACGGATGCATCGGTGGAGCGCGGTGGCTGCCGCGCGCAAGCCGGCAGCGGCGAAGTGGACGCCGGCATCGAGACGCGCTGGGAGCGCGTCGCGGCCGCGCTCGGCAAGGTGAGCACGTGGTGAAGCCGACGCTCGAAGACATCCGCGCCAGCGATCTGACGCCGCTCGAACGCGAACTGGCGCTGGCGTCGTTCGGCCCCGAGGCGCTCGCGGATGTGCCGGACGTGGCGACACCCGCCGTGACACCGGCCGCGGCCGCGGTTGCCGCCATCGAAGCCGCGCTGCGCGATCCGGCTCACGCCCATCCGGCGACGGGCGCCGCCGCGAGCCGCGATTCCGCGGCTTCAAGCGCCGCTTCCCCGGCTATCGCTCAAGCCCCTTATGACCCCGCGCTCGACAGCAATCCGCACGTGCAGGCGTGGCGCGGCCGGCTCGACGCGCTGCGCGCGCGCAACGCGATCGCCAGGCCGCTGCGCGCATGCGGACGCTTGACGCGTGCCGCCGGTCTTGTGCTCGAAGCCGTTGGCCTGCGCCTGTCGGTGGGCGCCGAAGTGATGATCGAATTGCCACCCGGCAGTTCGCTGCCGATGGCCGAAGCCGAAGTCGTCGGCTTCTCCGGCGACAAGCTGTTCCTGATGCCGACCACCGAAGTGATCGGCCTGCTGCCCGGCGCGCGCGTCTTTCCGCTGGAAAGCGCGCCGATCGCCGATCCGCTGGCGGGCGCGAAGCGTCTGCCGGTCGGCTGGGAATTGCTCGGCCGCGTGCTCGACGCGTCCGGCCGGCCGCTCGACGGCCTCGGGCCGCTCGGCGCGCAGGCCGACGCGCCGCTGTCCGCGCCGGTCATCAATCCGCTCAATCGCGAGCCGATTCACAAGGTGCTCGACGTCGGCGTGCGCGCGATCAACGCGCTTCTGACCGTCGGCCGTGGTCAGCGCATGGGCTTGTTCGCCGGTTCCGGCGTCGGTAAATCAGTGCTGCTCGGCACGATGGCGCGCTACACCAGCGCCGAAGTGATCGTGATCGGCCTGATCGGCGAACGCGGCCGCGAAGTGAAGGAATTCATCGAACAGATTCTGGGCGAGGAAGGTCTCGCGCGCTCGGTGGTGATCGCAGCGCCTGCCGACGTATCGCCGTTGCTGCGGATGCAGGCGGCCTCGTATTCCACGTCGCTCGCCGAATATTTCCGCGACCAGGGCAAGCACGTGCTGCTGCTGATGGATTCGCTGACCCGCTACGCGATGGCGCAGCGCGAGATCGCGCTGGCCGTGGGCGAGCCGCCCGCCACCAAGGGCTATCCGCCTTCGGTGTTCGCCAAGCTGCCGGCACTCGTCGAACGGACCGGCAATGGTCCGGCGGGCGGCGGCTCGATCACCGCGTTCTACACCGTGCTGACTGAAGGCGACGACCAGCAGGACCCGATCGCCGACTCCGCGCGGGCGATCCTCGACGGCCACATCGTGCTGTCGCGCTCGCTCGCCGAAGCCGGCCACTATCCGGCGATCGATATCGAAGCGTCGATTAGCCGGGCAATGACCGCGCTGATCGACGACAACCATTTGAACAGAACGCGTATGTTCAAGCAGATGCTGTCGCGCTATCAGCGCAACCGCGATCTGATCAACGTCGGCGCGTATTCGAGCGGACGCGACGCGGTGCTCGACCGCGCGATCGCGCTGTATCCGCGGATGGAAGCATTTTTGCAGCAAGGTTTTCGCGAATGCGCGAACTTTGAACCGAGTGTCGACATGCTGAACGCGCTGTTTGCCTAAGGAGGCTGACGATGGCGAAACACTTTCCGATCAAGACGCTTATCGGCCTCGCCAAAGACGATGTCGACGCCGCCGCGCAACGTCTGGGCCGCGCGCAGCGCGAGCGCAACGACGTGCAGACGCAGCTCGACTCGCTCGTGCAATACCGTGACGAATACCATTCGCGCTTCACGGCGACCGCGCAGAGCGGCATGCCGGCCGGCAACATGCGCAACTTCCAGGCGTTCATCGACACGCTCGACGCGGCCATCGACCAGCAGCGCAATCTGCTGGTGACCGCCAATGCGCGCGTCGAAGCCGCCAAGCCCGACTGGCAGCGCCAGAAGCAGAAGCTCGGCTCGTACGAAGTGCTGCAGGCGCGCGGCGAAGCGGCCGAAGCGAAAACCGTCGCGCGGCGCGATCAGCGCGACGCCGACGAACATGCCGCGCGAATTCTGCGCATGCGCGCCGAAGGCGCTTGAGCGGCGCGAGCGCCGCCACGTCTGACCGACCACCCCGTTTGACGGATTGACAGGATTCCTTATGTCGCTTCTTTCACAGATCGGCTCGCTGCTCGGCTCCGCCAGCAGCACCTCGACCAGCGCGGTGATGGCCGCCGCGGCGAGCGCCAACCCGTTCTCGCAAACCTTGCAGCAGAGCATCGACCAGCAAAACAGCGCAGCCGCGCAGAGCGCGAGTCAGCAGAAGGCGGCTTCGGCTTCGGCTTCGGCTTCGGCTTCGGCTTCGGCGAGCGTGCATGACGCGCCGCCGGCCCAGAGCGCGTCGAACAGCGCGAACGCCGATGCAAGCAGCAGCGTGAACAACAGCAGTTCGACGAGCACGGCGGCGTCCGCTGCTGCAACGGGGCAGACGCAGCAAACCTCGACAGGCAAGACCGCCGCGACATCGACGAAGTCCGGCAAAGCGGCGGCCCAGACCGACCCGTGCACTGCTGCGGCAGCAGCCGCTGCTCTAGCCCAAGCACAGGCTCAAACCCAGGCTCAGGCGCAAGCCCAGAACGACCCGAACGGCGCAACGACGACCACTACCGCCGACCCCGCCACGACCTTGGCCGATGCCGCGACCGCGTTGGCCGGCACAGCGGCAACCGCGACGACCGGCAGCGCGTCGTCGAAGAAAACCGCGGCCACCGATCCGACGTCTCTGCAAGACGCGTTGCAGGCGGCGCTCGCCGCGCTCGCGAGCGGCCAGGGCGCGGTGCCGGCGCAGACGTTGGCGAGCGGCGCGGCAGCGTCCGCCGCCACGGCGGCCAAAGGGATGGCGCTGAACGGCGCGGCGGACGGCAAATCGGCGGCGAGCGGCCTGCTCGGCGACGGCAAGGGATTGGGCGCAAGCAAGGCCGCAGCGACGGCATCGACTGCCGCGCCGACGACACTAACCGACCCGGCGGCGGCGAAATCGACGCTCGACGCGCTGACGGCGACGGCGGCCAGCAGCGGGCAGGCCGACAACGTGGCGTCCTTCAAGAGCGCAGCCGACGTGGCGAACGCGGTACTGGCCGCCACGCAAGCCGCAGCGAATGCCGCGAGCACGACGGCGGCGGTGCAAAGCACCGGCAATGCGAGCGCGGCGGACGTGGCGAACGCGTTGACCCCGCAGGTCGGCACGACCGACTGGGAGGACGCGCTGAGCCAGAAGGTGGTGTTCCTGTCGAACGCGCACACGCAGAGTGCCGAACTGACGCTGAATCCGAAGGATCTCGGGCCGCTACAGGTTGTCTTGCAGGTTGCCGATAACCATGCACATGCGTTGTTCGTTTCGCAGCATCAATCGGTCCGTGAAGCTGTCGAAGCTGCGTTGCCGAAGCTGCGCGAGGCGATGGAATCGAACGGCATCGGGCTGGGCAGCGCCAGCGTGAGCGACGGCTTCGCCCGCCAGAGCGGCGGCCACCAGAGCGCCGACTCGGGCCGCTCGGGCGGCAAGTCCAGCGGCAACGGCGGCTCGTTCGCGGGCGGCGGCGCATCCGACACGGTCGACACGGTCGCCAACGTCGCCGTGCGGCGGAAGGTCGGCTTGGTGGACACGTTCGCATGACGGATTGCGCGGACGATACCCAGGCCTGACGGTTTGCCAGCGGCGCGGCATTCGCTGCAAGCAGAGAGCTTGCGCTTGACCTGAGCACTCTCCTTTCGAACGACCAGCCCACGCCGACGGTTCATGAAGCAGCGCGACGGCGCGCGCAGCGCCGCCGGAAGAATGACTGCCTTGTCACTGAGGCGGAGTGTGCGGGAACACGGATTCCAGATGCACCACTACCCCCTCCAAGCCAAGGGACCCGCTTAAGAATTAGCGGTGTAAAGCCGCTTTCTTTGCTTACTTTCTTTGCGACCGCAAAGAAAGTGAGTGCCGCCCCGCACAGGGGCAACGCTAGCAGACCGACGTGAAAGCAAGGAGAGGCCAACGCCGCTCGCAAACAGCCAGGAACGTCACCAAGCCAGAATCGCAAACCCGCCAGCCCTCCGGGGCCAAGAACCCCAAAAACCAGAGATAGCCCGCAATACCCCTTCTTTTCGACCCATCACCTGACAGCCAAATCAACAACAATCACCATCACCAGCACTAAAGGCAAGCAAAGCAAACCTCATGGCAACCACAACCGCACCTCAGCAAGTCGCGCCCGCCTCGCCGGGCCCCTTGAAGCGCATCATCCTGATCGCCCTCATCGCGATCATCGCCGCGGGCGCAGCCGGCGCGGGGGTGTGGTTCTTCATGTCCAAACGCGCACCCGCCGCCGCTTCGGCCGAAGCCGCGCCGCCGCCGCCCGCGGCGCCGCTGTTCTTTCCGCTCGAATCGATGACGGTCAACCTGCAGTCGGACGACGGCCAGCAGCACTTCCTGCGCATCGGCCTCACGCTCAAGCTCGGCGACACCCGCACCCAGCAGGAACTCACCGACCACATGCCGGAAGTGCGCAGCCACATCCTGCTCGCGCTGTCGAACAAGCATCCGGAAGAACTCGCGCCGCTCGAAGGCAAGCACGCGCTCGCCGACGAACTCAAGACGCTGATCGAGCAGCCGAGCGACAAGGGCGCTGCGCCGCTCCGCGTGCAGGACGTGCTGTTCACCGAATTCGTCGTGCAGTGACGTTGTCTAGCGCTGCCATCATCAACCGCCACGGGACGCACGAGGAATAAGGAATGGGCCACGAAGAGTTCATGTCCCAGGAGGAGGTCGATGCCCTCCTCAAGGGCGTCACCGGCGAATCCGACACCGAAGCCGAGCAAAGCGACCGTACCGGCGTACGCCCGTACAACATCGCGACGCAGGAACGCATCGTCCGCGGCCGGATGCCCGGCCTCGAAATCATCAACGACCGCTTCGCGCGTCTGCTGCGCGTCGGCATTTTCAACTTCATGCGGCGTTCGGCGGAAATCTCCGTCGGTCCGGTGAAGGTGCAGAAGTACAGCGAATTCACCCGCAACCTGCCGATCCCGACCAACCTGAATCTGGTCCACGTCAAGCCGTTGCGCGGCACGTCGCTGTTCGTGTTCGATCCGAACCTCGTGTTCTTCGTGGTCGACAACCTGTTCGGCGGCGACGGGCGCTTCCATACCCGCGTCGAAGGGCGCGACTTCACGCAGACCGAGCAGCGCATCATCATGAAGCTGCTCAATCTGACCTTCGATCACTACGCGGCGTCGTGGAAAAGCGTGCGCCCGCTGCAGTTCGAATACGTGCGCTCGGAAATGCACACGCAGTTCGCCAACGTCGCGACGCCCAACGAGATCGTCATCGTCACGCAGTTCTCGATCGAGTTCGGCACGACCGGCGGCACGCTGCACATCTGCATGCCGTATTCGATGATCGAGCCGATCCGCGACATCCTGTCGTCGCCGATCCAGGGCGAGGCGATGGACATCGACCGCCGCTGGGTCCGCGTGCTGTCGCAGCAGGTCCAGGCAGCGGAAGTGGAATTGACCGCCGATCTCGCGCAGGTGCCGGTCACGTTCGAACAGATCCTGAACATGCGCAAAGGCGATGTTCTGCCGGTCAACATCCCCGAGCACATCACGGCGAAAGTCGACGGCGTGCCGGTGATGGAATGCGGCTACGGAATTTTCAATGGTCAGTACGCGTTGCGGGTCCAGAAGATGATCAGCGCAGCCGACACGATGAAGGAAGGTGGATATGAGTGACCTGAACACAAAGCCCGAGGCCGAACTGGCCGCCGGCGCGGTAAGCTCCGAGGAAGATGACGCGATGGCCGACTGGGCCAGTGCGCTGGCCGAGCAGAACGACAACGCCGAAGTCAATCCGGCGGCGGCCGGCGTGTTCCAACCGCTGTCGAAGGTCGAGCCGACCTCGACGCGCAACGATATCGACATGATCCTGGACATTCCTGTCCAGATGACCGTCGAACTCGGCCGCACCAAGATCGCGATCCGCAACCTGCTGCAACTCGCGCAGGGTTCGGTGGTGGAGCTGGACGGCATGGCCGGCGAGCCGATGGATGTGCTGGTGAACGGCTGCCTGATCGCGCAAGGCGAAGTGGTGGTCGTGAACGACAAGTTCGGCATCCGTCTGACCGACATCATCACGCCGTCCGAACGCATCCGGAAGTTGAATCGATGAAACGCATTGCCCGTCGCGCCGCGCTCCACGCTTCGCGCGATGCCCTGCTTCGGGCCGCCCGCCTGGCGGCCGCCACGGCGGCGCTGTGCGCGCCGCTCGCTGTGCCCTTCCCCGCGCAAGCCGCCGATATGAACGCGGTCAACCACGCCGCGAGCATCGCGTCGGGTGTCGGCGCGGGCGCGGCCGTCCCGGCGCTCGGCGTCGGCGCGGTATTGCAGACAATCGTCGGCTTGCTGGTCGTGATCGGCCTCGTGTTCGGCTGTGCATGGCTCGCGCGCCGCTTCGGCTTGCAGCCGGGCAATCGCGGCGGCCTCGTGAAGACCATCGGCGGGGCGTCGCTCGGCGGCAAGGAGCGCGTCGCGGTCGTCGAGATCGGCGACACGTGGCTCGTGCTCGGCGCGGCGCCCGGCAACGTGCGTTTGCTGCATACCATGCCGGCCGGCTCCGCCGCGCCCGATGCACTCGCCGGCACGCCTGCGCAAAATCAAGGCGCTCGCGCGCCGTTGCCGGGCACCTTCGGTCAACGCTTTCGCGACGCGTTGAAAGACGAGGTAGGCAAACGTTTCAACGCCCAAGGCGGCGGGGATCGGTAATGCAGTTCAGTTCCTTGCAAGTCAGCCTTCAGCCGGCGCCTGACGCCGCGGCCGTTTCAGAAGCCGCTTCGCAATCCCCTTCGCAAGCCGTACTCGCCCTGCTGCGCCGCTACGCGCCGCTCGTGTTGCCGGCGCTGATGCTCGCGCTGCCCACGCTCTCCTTCGCGCAGACCGCAGGCCTGCCCGCGTTCAACACGAGCCCCGGCCCCAACGGCGGCACGACCTACTCGCTGAGCGTGCAGACGATGCTGCTGCTCACGATGCTGTCGTTCCTGCCCGCGATGGTGTTGATGATGACGAGCTTCACGCGCATCATCATCGTGTTGTCACTGCTGCGCCAGGCGCTCGGCACGACCACCACCCCGCCGAATCAGGTGCTGGTCGGGCTCGCGCTGTTTCTCACGCTCTTCGTGATGTCGCCGGTGCTCGACAAGGCCTATAACGAAGGCTACAAGCCGTTCTCCGACGGCACCATCACGATGGACCAGGCGGTCTCGCGCGGCGTCGCGCCGTTCAAGACCTTCATGCTGCGCCAGACCCGCGAAAGCGATCTCGCGCTGTTCGCCCGCATCTCGCACGCCGCGCCGATGCAAGGTCCGGAGGACGTGCCGCTGTCGCTGCTGGTGCCGTCGTTCGTGACCAGCGAGTTGAAGACCGGCTTCACGATCGGCTTCACGATCTTCATCCCGTTTCTGATCATCGATATGGTGGTGGCGAGCGTGCTGATGTCGATGGGCATGATGATGGTGTCGCCCGCGACCATCTCGCTGCCGTTCAAGCTGATGCTGTTCGTGCTGGTCGACGGCTGGCAGTTGCTGCTGGGCTCGCTCGCGCAGAGTTTCGTTTAATCCGCGCTCGGCTCTTTAACCCCTAACGTTTCCGGCACTCTCACCATGACACCCGAATCAGTCATGACGCTGGCCCACCAGGCGATGTACGTCGGCCTGGTGCTGGCCGCGCCGCTCCTGCTCGTCGCGCTGGTCATCGGCCTGGTGGTGAGTCTGTTCCAGGCGGCCACGCAGATCAACGAATCGACGCTCTCGTTCATTCCGAAGCTGCTGGCCATCGCGGTCACGCTCGTGATCGCCGGCCCGTGGATGCTGACGACGATGCTCGACTACCTGCGCCACACGCTCACCAGCATTCCGACGCTGGTCAACTGAGCGGCTCGCCGCCGCTTCGTCTGCCGCCATGTTCACGGTCACCTACGCTCAACTGAATGTCTGGCTGACTGCGTTCCTCTGGCCGTTCGCGCGCATCGCCGCGCTGGTCGCCACCGCGCCGGTGTTCAGCAACGCGTCGATGCCCGCGCGCGTGAAGATCGGCCTCACCGCGTTCACCACGATCATCGTCGCGCCGACCATCGGCGCGATGCCGCAAGTCACGGTGTTCTCCGCCGCCGGGGTGTGGATTCTGGTCAACCAGTTCCTGATCGGCATCGCGCTCGGCGTGACGATGCAGATCGTCTTCCAGGCGATCGACGCGACCGGCTACTTCATCGGCCTGGGCATGGGTCTCGGCTTCGCGACCTTCTTCGACTCGCAGGCGACCGGTTCGGGCGTGGTGATCTCGCGCTACATGACGACGATCGCAACGCTGGTGTTTCTCGCCGTCGACGGCCACCTGCAGATGCTGGCCGCGCTCGTGACGACGTTCCAGTCGGTGCCGGTGTCGGCGAACCTGCTCGCGCCGCACGGCTGGCAGACGCTCGCCAACTGGGGCGGTTCGATCTTCTCGGCGGGCTTGCTGCTGTCGCTGCCGGTGGTGGTGGCGTTGCTGATCGCCAACCTCGCGCTCGGCATTCTCAATCGCGCGGCGCCGCAGATCGGCGTGTTCCAGATCGGTTTTCCGCTCACGATGCTGATCGGCCTGCTGCTGGTACAGCTGATGCTGCCGAACATGATTCCATTCTTCATGCGGCTGTTCGACAGCGGCATCGACCAGATGGGACGGGTCGCGGCGGGGCTTCGCTAAAGCACTTCCACACTTCCACACTTCCACACTTCCGCGCTGTATTTGGTCACAAAAAAAAACACCCCAAATCGTTGGACGGCTGTCCAACGATTTGGGGTGCAGTTCACAATTGCGTCGTTTTTGTTGTTCGTGCCGCGTCGATCTATCAGTTATTGATGTACTGGAACAGCGACATGTTCTGCACTTGCACGAAGGCCTGCTGCGAAGCCTGCAATGCCGCCTGCTGCATCGTGTATTTGCTGATCGTGGTCACCATGTCGGTCGAGGTCAGGTCCGACAGGTTGCTCTGCGCTTGCAGCGAGTTGGTCTCCGTCACGGTTTGCAGCGCCTTCACTTCCTGTTCGCGTCCGCCGACCGACGCCTGCACCGCCGTCACGTTGCTCATCGTGTTGGCCAGTTGCGTGAGGCCGGTGTTCATCGCGTTCTGCAAGGTCGCAGCCGCCGCCGCATTACCCGCCACTGGCTGTTGCAATGCGGAGATCATCGCGTTCAGGTTGGCAAACACGTCGGTGCCCGCCTGTTTGGCCGGCTGGACCGTGAAGGTGTCTCCGGCGGACGGCGTGCCGGTGATCGCTACGGTCTGGCCGGCAATCGTGATGTTGGCGCCTGCCGTATAGGCTTGCGCCGTACCGGCGACGCCGGTGGTGGTGTCGTTGATCTGGTAGGTCAGCGACGCGCCGCTGCCACTGAACTGGATCTGATACGAATCCGCGTTCGCCGCGTTGGTCGGATCGTTGACCGTCACCGCACCGATCACGCCCGTTCCCAGGTTGCCCGAGCTGCCGCTGGCGACCGGCTGCGCATTGACCGCGCCGACGCTCATGAACACGGCGATGCCGTTGTCGCCCGTCGCCACCTGGTTGCTGTCGGTGACCTGCACGGTGCGCGTGCCGGTGTCGCCCGAATAGACGACGGCGCCGCTTGCGTTGGTGGTGAACGACTGGGTGGCGTTCTGGAACCCGGAGAACAGCGAATTGCCCGCGCTGTCAGTTGCATTGGCATAGGTCAGCAACTGGTCGCGCAAGCTCGTCAGCTGTGTCGCAATGGCGCTGCGGTCGGCATCGTTCAAGCTGCCGTCGCTCGCTCTGAGCGCTTGCGTATTCACGCTTTGCAGCGTGCTGAGCACGCCGCTGAGCGTCGAATCCTCGGCCTGCAACGACGACAGCGCGGCGCCCTGGTTGCTGGTGTATTGCGATAGCGCCGTCGCCGTCGAACTCAATTGCACGGCCTGGGCCGCGCCGAGCGGGTTGTCGGCGGCGGTGCTGAGGCTGACGCCACTCGAAATTTGCTGGTAGATCTGCGACAACTGAGCCTGCTGACTGCTCATTGTCTCGACGTTCATGCTGAAGTACTGCGAGCTGGATATGCGCATGGTTCAACGCCTTACGAGAAGATGCCGAGCAACGTCTGGAACAGGGTCTGAGCGGTCTGGATGACCTTGCTGTTGGCCTGATAGAGCTGCTGATACTGAAGCAGGTTGGCTGCTTCCTCATTGAGATTGACGCCGGAAACGGACTGCTGCGCGCTCGTGATCTGCGTGACGAGCGCGCTTTGCGCGGTGCTCGACGTCTGGACCTGGGTCGCCTGGTTGCCGATCTGGTTCACGTAAGTCGCGTACGCGGTCGTCAACGTCGACGTGCCGCCCGACAACACCTGTGCCGTGGTCAGGTTCGACAGCAGTTGCGCATTGCGCCCGTCGTTGGTCGCGCCGGTGTTCGGTCCGATCGAGAACGTGTCGCCGTCAGAAGGCGTGCCGCTGATCGTGACCGTCACGCCGTTCATGCTGCCGGCGCTGGTCGAATTGGCCGGGTTGTTGATCGTCAGCGTCGCGCCCGAGCTGGGCGAGTACGGCACGGGGGTGGTCGCCGAGGTGATCGTGACCGAGGTCGGCGGCGTGCCGGCCACCGTCACCACCGAATTCAGCGGGAAACCAGTCAGGCCCGTGCCGGCGGTATAGGTAATCGTCGACGCCGTGGTCGGCGCGCTGTAGCCGGCCGCCACCGTGCCCTGCGTGATCGTCGCGCTGCCGGTATTCGATGCGCTGGCCGAAGCCAGCACCGGCGACGCGGCCGCGATCGCCGACGGCGACGTGGTGGTCAACGCGAAGCCGTTCAGCGCGCCGCGCGTCGGCTGGACCGAAAACGAGTCGCCCGGGTTCATCGTGCCGGTGGCCGAGAATTGCAGGCCGCCGATCGGATTGGTGAGGCTCGTGGCCGAGCCCACGATGCTCCCCGTCGAATTGTCGGTCAGCGTGTACGCGGTGCCGTTGTACGACAGCGTGTAGTCGCCGGTGGTCGGTTGCGTTGCGTCGGAAAACGACGCGCTCAGCGATGCATTGCCCGTGTTCTGCGCGTTCGCGTACACGGTCGGCGAGCCGACCGTGAACAGCGCGCCGCCCGCGGTGCCGTTCAGCGTGATACCGAGTTCGTTCTGCGCGTTCACTTGCGCGGCGAAGCTGGTGGCGATGGCGCCGAGTTGCGCTTCCGCCGGGTCGAGCGTCTGCGAACGGAATTGCAGCAGGCCGCCGAGCGTGCCGCCGGACACGCTGGTGTCGGACAGCGTTTGTGGCGTCGGGGTCGGCTTCACGCCGGCCTGGCCGAGATACTGGACCGACAGTTCGCTCGGATCGGTAGACGAGGTCGCCGTGCCGAGATTGAAGCTGTTGCCGGCCGACACGAGCGGCTGGCCGTTGGCCATGAACACGCTGTAGCCGCCGTTGCTCTGCACCACCGACACGCCGACCAGTTGCGACAGGTTCGCGACCGCTTCGTCGCGCTGGTCGAGCAGCTGGTTCGGCGTCTGGCCCTGGGCGCTGGCCGCGGTGATCTGCGTGTTCAGCGACGCGATCTGCGCGGTGTAGGTATTGATGTTCGTGACCGCATCGCTCAGTTGCGTGTTGACGCTCGCGCGCAACTGGTCGTACTGCTCGCCGGCCGCGTTGATCTGGTTCGCGAGGGTCTGCGCGTCGCTGATCGCGGTCTGGCGCGTTGAGACGCTGGACGCGTCGTTGGCCACGTTCTGCAGGCCCGTGAAATAACCGGTGATGGCGCTCGCGATCCCCGTGGTCGGGCTGCCGACCAGGTTGTTCAGCTGCGTGATCATCGTGTTGTAGGCGGACAGCGCGCTGCTCGACGATTGAGCGTTGTTCAGCTGGGTCGACAGATACTGGCTGTACTGGCGCTGCACGGTGGTCGTGGACACGCCCATCGGCAGATAGCCCGAGACCGTGTAGCTGCCGCCGGTTTCCGAATAGACAGGCGTCTCGATCGAATAACCGGGTGTCGACGCGTTGCTGATGTTCTCACCGGTGGTCGTCAAACCCCACTGGGCTGCATTGAGTCCGCTGAGACCGATGTTTAAGAGATTGCTGGACATGCGTCATCCTGAAGGGCGACACCGCAGACATGCCGCCACGTTACTTGAACATCCTGTTTATCGGCCCGCGGCAAGAAAAATTGAGGGCCATTCCGTGCATGTGCGACGTTTGTTGCAACGTTTGCGAGGCGAGCCGCGCAAGCTCGCTGCGCACGCGTCCTGTGCTCGCCTTGCTGTATCAGGTGGCCCGGGCGGGCCTGTCCATCACGCGGGCGAACCGCCGTTGAGCCGGCGGCATCACCACGTTCGTCAAGCGAAGCGAAGCGCGGTCGACAGCTTGCGCCCCGCCCATCCAGCATCCCGTCAACGCACCAGCGACCGGCGCTTCATCTCGAGCTGCGTGATCAGCCGTTGCAGCGTGTTTTCAGCGCTGCCCGGCAGCGTCATGAAACGGAAGCCGAGCTGATAGCGCTGCGTGCCGTTGGGCAGCGACGTCGAGCGGTGCGACACGAGTTGCAGATCGAGCGAGAGCCGGCCGAGCGAGCCGAACGACAGCTCGCAATCCATCAGCCGCGTGCCCATCGGCAATTCGGCCACGCGTTCGTCGGTGGTGCGCATGCCGACTCCGCCGAGCGACAGGTCGTGCAATTCGAAGCGGAATGGGTCGCCTTGGGGCAGCCGGCCGCTGCACACGTACGGATCGAGAATCGGCGCGTTGACGCGAAAATACTCGCGGCGCTGCACGTAAAACAGCACCTCGGGGAAGTCGGACTCGAACGCGGGCAATCCTTCGAAACGGGTCTCGCGCGGCGTCCTGGTGGCGAACTCGACGCGCACGCCGTCCGGCGCGGCGTGGAACTGGCAGCGCGGCGCGGCCAGCAGGCCTTGGTTCTGCTCGGCCAGCGCGCCCCAATCGAAAGTGAAGGTGCGCTCGCGCACGTCGACGTCGAGCAGACGCGTCACGAGCTGTCCGCCCGCGAATTCGACGGTGAGGAAATCGCCGCGGTTGACGAGATTACGCAACTGGACCCCGATCTCCAACGGATTGCGACGGCCGAAATCGGGCGCGCTTTCGTCTTGCGGGGCGTGCGGCTGACCGTGCGTGTCGGTGTGGCCGTTCGACTGGTTCATATCCATGGGCTTGCCGGTATGCTTTGTTCTTGCGGGCGCGTGCCTGGGCTCTGGCTGGGCTTTCGTGAAGCCTTCGTCGAAGCCGCGACACGTGCATTCAACCGGACGTTACGTCGCTTTCCGGTATCGGGTCTAACTCTTTAGCGGCAGCATCCAGGCAAAATTTAGGGGCTCGGAATGAAATATTTGCCGCAAACGTTAAAACCCGATCTGCCCTGTCGCGGGTGGACCAGACGCCCGTGGGCGGCTGGCCTCTTCCGTCTTGTCATGCACCTCGCCCCGTCGCATGCGTGGTTTTGAACCGGGTCGATCAGCTTGCGCCGAATCCGGTCCGGCTGCCTCGCACTGCTGCCGGATTACTGCTGTCCCTTCACTGCTTTGTTAACGGCAGGTCAGCCCATCTTCTGCATGATCGACATCAGTTTCCTCGCGTAGTGCGGGTCAGTGGCATAACCCGCGCGCTGCATGCCGTTGGCAAAGCCGTTCACGTCGTGCGACGAATTGATCACCTGCGCGTAGCGCGGATTGCCCTTGAGCAGGCTCGCGTAGTCGGTCATCGCTTCCTGATACGAATCGTACGCACGGAATTTCTCGACCGTGCGCTGCGGCTTGCCGTTCACATACTCGGTCGTGACGGTCGACACGGTCTTGCCAGTCCAATCCTTCGTGGCCTTGATGCCGAACACGTTGTGGCTGGTCGAGCCGTCCGCCTTCCTGATCTCGCTCTTGCCCCAACCCGATTCGAGCGCGGCCTGGCCGATGATGAAGCGCGCCGGAATGCCGGTCGCTGCGCTCGCGGCCTGGGCGGGCGCAGCGAGCTTGTCGACGAATGCATCGACCTTCGGCGAGCTGCCGTCGCCGCGTAGCGGTGGCGTCAACGCGCTATTCGCCGAGTAGCCCTTGCCCATCGCCAGCTGGCCGTTGGCCTGCGCGTTGCCGTAGGCCTTCGCGAGCGCGTTGAGCGCGGCCGTCTGGCCCTCGTCGCCGCCGCTGCCGCCGCCCAGTGCGTTCGCCATGCCGGCGAGGCCGCCCGCGCCACCCGCGCCGTTGCTCACCTGCATGCCCTGATTGCGCATCAGCTGCTTGAGCATCGCGTCGGCCACGCCGATGCCCTTCTTCGACAACTGCTGCGACATCTGCTGATCCATCATCGACGTGAAGGTGGCGCTGTCGTGCGAATCGAACGGACCGTCCTGCGGCGTCGCGTCCCGCATGCTCTTCAACATCATCTGCGTGAACACGGCGTCGAACTGCTGCGCGGCCATCTTCATGCCGGCTTGCGGCGAAGCCTTGGCCTGCGCGCTCAGACTGGCGAACCCCTGCACGTCGAGCGCGAACCGCTGGGTCAGGTCGTTTGCGGTATTGGTCGTATCCGAATTCATCTGGTTTCTTCCTTAGATGATTTCCAGGTCGGCGCGCAAAGCGCCCGCCGCCTTCATGGCCTGCAGGATCGACATCAGATCCGCCGGCGTCGCGCCCAGTGCGTTGAGCGCCTTCACCACTTCGGCGAGGTTGGCGCCGGCATTCACCAGCTTCAGCGCGCCGTTGTCCTGCTTCATCTGAATCTGCGACTGCTGCGCGACCACGGTCTGGCCGTTCGAGAACGCGCCCGGCTGGCTCACAACCGGCTGCGTATTGATCACCACCGACAGATTGCCGTGCGCAACCGCGCAGTTCTGCAGCGTGACCATCTGGTTCATCACGATCGAGCCGGTGCGCGCGTTCAGGATCACCTTCGCGGCGGCCTGCGCCGGCCTGACGTCGAGGTTCTGCAATTGCGCCATGAACGAGACCTGCTGCTGCGGATCCGCCGGGGCGCGCAACTGGATGGTGCGGCCGTCGAGCGCCGTGGCGGTACCGCTGCCGAACGCATTGTTGACCGCCGCGACGACGCGCTGCGTGGTGTCGTAGTCCATGTCGTTCAGGTCGAGCTGCATGGTGCCAGCTTGAGACACCGAGGTCGGCACCGCACGTTCGACGATCGCGCCGCCTGCGATGCGGCCGGCGGCCAGCGTGTTGACCTGCACCCGGCTGCCGTTGGCGCTCGCGCCGGCGCCGCCGACTGCGAGGTTGCCCTGGCCGAGCGCGTACACCTGACCGTCGGCGCCCTTGAGCGGCGTGAGCAGTAGCGTGCCGCCGCGCAGGCTCTTCGCATTGCCGAGCGACGAGACTGTCACGTCGATCGCTTCGCCGGGACGCGCGAACGGCGGCAGCACCGCCGTCACCATCACTGCGGCGACGTTCTTCAACTGGATGTTCGACAGCGACGACTGCGAGTTGCTCGACCCCGCCGCCTGGTTATTGATCGAGATGCCGAGGTTCGCCAGCATGTTGGCGAGCGTCTGCGTGGTGAACGGCGTCTGGGTGGTCTGGTCGCCCGTGCCGTCGAGGCCGACCACGAGGCCGTAGCCGATCAGCGGGTTGTCGCGCACGCCCTGGATCTGGGCGAGGTCTTTCAGCCGTTCGGCATGCGCGGGCGTGGCGGCCGGCAGCGCCGCGCAGGCGAGCGCGATGAACGCGAGCGCGCGGCCGGCACGCGAGGCCGTAGCGAATGCAGCAGCAAAACCAGCGGTGAGGACGGCGCCGGCCGCGCGGCGCGGGGAAACGGTACGCATGATCACCACGGCGACACGTTGAGGAAGAAGCGTTGCAGCCAACCCATGTTCTCGGCCTCGTCGAGATAGCCCTTGGCGGAATACTCGATTTTCGCGTCGGCCACCTGGGTGGAATACACCGCGTTCAGGCTGGAGATCGTGTTCGGATTCACCACGCCGGAGAAGCGCACGAATTCGTTACCCTGGTTGATCAGCATCTGCTTTTCGCCGCTGACGATCAGGTTGCCGTTGGCCTGCACGCCGGTCACCGTGACGGTGATCGTGCCGTTGAACGTATTCGACGCGTTGGCGCCGCCGGTGCCGGAAAACACGTTCGCGCCGTTCGCGCTCAGATTGGTCTTGGCGAACAGGCCGCCCAGAAAACCCGCGGTCGGCACGGTGAAATTCGTGCTGCCGTTGCGATTGGCATTGGCGCCCGACGACTTGGTCGCGTTGATGTTTTCGGCAATCACGATCGTGATGATGTCGCCGACATTGCGCGGCCGCTGGTCTTCGAACAGCGGCCGGCCCGCGTAGCCCGGGTTGTAGATCGAGCCCGGCGCCTGCGCTTGCGGCGGCACCGGCGGCAGCGCCGTCATCGGCTGTTGCGTGATGGGCTGCTTGGGCACGAGGCCGCAGCCACCCAGGGCCGCGAGCAGCGTGAGCTGCGCGAGCGCCTGAGCGGTGCGCGAATGAACCGGAGTGCGAGTGAAGTACGACATCGTGATTACCTTCTTCAGTTTCCAGCCCCTCAAACCTGCATCTGACTGAGGGTCTGCAGCATCTGGTCGGAGGTGGTCACGGCCTTGCTGTTGATTTCGTAGGCGCGCTGGGTCTGGATCATGTTCACCAGTTCCTGCACCACGTTCACGTTGGACGCTTCCACATAGCCCTGGTTGAGCGTGCCGGCGCCGTTCAGCCCGGGCTGCGCGATGTTCGGCGCGCCCGACGAAGCCGTCTCCGAGAACAGGTTCTCGCCCTTCGCATCCAGACCGGCCGGGTTGATGAAGGTGGCAACCTGCATCGAGCCGAGCTGCTGCGTATTAGTGGAGCCGGAAACGGTGATCGACACCACGCCGTCGCTGCCGATCGTCAGCGAAGTCGCGTTGGTCGGGATCGTGATGGCCGGAATCACCTGATAGCCACTCGACGTGACGAGCTGCCCCTGGGCGTTGGTCTGGAACGAACCGTCGCGGGTGTAGGCGGTCGTGCCGTCGGGCATCTGCACCTGGAAGAAGCCCGCGCCGTTGATCGCGACGTCCTTCGAGTTGCCGGTCTGCTGCAGGTTGCCCTGGGTGTACAGACGCTCGGTCGCGACCTGTTGCACACCGGTGCCGAGCTGAATGCCGGACGGCAGTTCGGTTTGCTGCGTCGAGTTCGCACCCGGCTGGCGGATGGTCTGATACAGCAGGTCCTCGAACACCGCGCGCGAGCCCTTGAAGCCGTTGGTGCTGACGTTCGCTAGGTTGTTCGAGATCACGTCCATTTGCGCCTGTTGCGCATTCATGCCGGTAGCGGCGATGTAGAGCGAGCGATTCACTTATCTTCTCCTGTGTCGACCGGAGTTAGCGCTTTAGCGCTTACTCCGGTCCCATGCAACTGCGGTCGGCCGGAGTTGGCGCTTTAGCGCTTACTCCGGTCCCATGCAACTGCGGTCGGCCGGAGTTGGCGCTTTAGCGCTTACTCCGGTCCCATGCAAACTGCGGTCGACCGGAGTTAGCGCTTCAGCGCTCACTCCCGTCCCATGCAACACGGTTGCTATGCCGTGGCAACCCGTTAGCTAAAACTGAGCAACTGGTTAGCGGACTGATCGTTCTTATCGGCGTTTTCCAGCAGCTTGGTCTGCATCTGGAACTGGCGCGCGTTGGTGATCATCGAGACCATCGCGCTGACCGGATTCACGTTGCTGCCTTCAAGCGACGCCGGCGCCAGCGTGACGGCCGGATCGGCGTCGGCGGGGTTGCCGTCGGCGGTGCGGAACAAGCCGTCGTCGCCGCGCGTCATGGTTTGCGGATCCGGATTTACCAGCTTCAGCTGATCGACCGTCACCACGGCCGTCGGCGGATCGCCCGGCGTCAACGCGGACACCGTGCCGTCCTTGCCGATCGTGATCTCCGCGCCCGGCGGCACCGATACCGGCCCGCCGTTGCCGAGCACCACCTGATTGGTGGCGTTCACCAGCTGGCCGTTCTCGTCGACGTGCAGATTGCCGGCACGCGTGTAAGCCTCGTTGCCGTCGGCGGTCTGCACCGACAGCCAGCCCGGACCCTGGATCGCCACGTCGAGCGGGTTGCCCGTCTGCTGGATCGGCCCCGGCGTGTAGTCGGCGCCCGGCGTCGACGACAGCACGAAGGTGCGGGTAGTGTTGTCGTTGATCGAGCTGCCGTCGCCGAACGACATCGGCACGGCACGGTAAGTCTCGAGCTGCGCGCGAAAGCCGGTGGTCGATGCGTTCGCGAGGTTGTTCGCGACGATCGCCTGCTGTTCGAGCGCCTGGGCGCTGCCCGACATCGCGGTGTAGATCAGCCGATCCATGGTGGGGTCCCGGTCGCTTACAGGTTGATCAGGGTTTGGTCGACGGTCTGCTGGGTCTTGATCGTCTGCGCGTTCGCCTGATAGTTGCGTTGCGCGGTGATCAGGTTCACCAGTTCGCTCGTCAGATCGACGTTCGAGTTTTCCACCGCGCCGCCTTGCAGCACGCCGTGGTTGGTCGAGCCCGGCGTGGAGATCTGCGCGACGCCCGACGCCGAAGTCGCGCCATACTCGTTGTTGCCGAGATCGACGAGGCCGTTCTGGTTCGAGAAGTTCGCCAGCACGATCTGTCCGAGCGCCGAGGTCTGGCCGTTCGAGTAGTTGCCGGTCAGCGTGCCGTCGCTCGCGACCGTGAAGCCGGTCAGCGTGCCCGCCGCGAAGCCGTCGGGCTGCAGGGTGTTCACGCCGTCCTTGCCGCCGTATTGCGTGGTGCCGGCAATGTTCAGCGTGAGGTTCTGCGGCGTCGACGAACCGTCGGTGGTCGGGATCGAGACGTTGAACATGTACGGCGTGGTGGTGGCGACGAACGTGGGGGGCGTCGTGGCCGGAACAACAGCCTGGCTCGTGCCGGTCAGCGTGCCCGACGAGTTGAAGCTCGCCTGGCCGACCAGCGTCGCCGTGCCTGTCGACACGCCCGCGTAGACGTCCCACGTGCCGGCCCCGGTCTTCGCGAAGTACATGTTGACCTGCTGCGAGCCGCCGAGCGAGTCGTAGACCGTCGTGCTGGTCGAGTAGTTATACGTCGACGAGCTGTTCTGGTTGAACGCGGTCGGCGTCGGCGCGATGGTGTAGCTGTCGTTCGCCGCCGGCGTGCCGGTGGCGAACGTCACGGTCTGGCCGTTGCCGAGCGGGATCGCCGTGCCTGCGGTGTAGGTGCCCGTAGTGGAGGTGTTGAGCGTGGTGTCCGTGACCGTGTAACCACCCGTGCCGTCGAAGGTGATCGTGTAGCCGTCGGCGTTCGTGCCCGAGGCGGCGTTGGTGATCGACACAGTGGGCGTGCTCTGCGAACCGGTGATCGTGCCGGGCGTCACCGTCGGCGTGCCCAACATCAGGTCGTCCTGCGCGTTCAGGTTCAGGCCGGCGGCGATCGTGGTGGTCGGCGACGGCGCGATGTTCGCGGTCGGCACCTGCAGCGGCACGGTCTGGGCGCTGTTAATGATGCCGCCGTTGCTCGCCGCATAGCCCATCAGCTGCAGGCCCTGTGCGTTGGTGATGTAGCCGTTCTTGTCGAGCTGGAACACGCCGTTGCGCGAATAGGTCAGCGTGCCGTTGTTGTTCATCTGGTAGAAGCCGTTGCCGTTGATCGCAACGTTCAGCGCCTGGTCGGTCGTGGTGATCGTGCCTTGCGAGAACTGCTGCTGAACTTCGGAGAGCTTCGTGCCGATGCCGATCTGCTGGCTCACTGCCGTCGCCACCGAATTGGCGTACATGTCGGCGAATTGGGCCGTGCCGCTTTTGAAGCCGACCGTGTTGGCATTGGCGATGTTGTTGCCGATCACGTCGAGATCGCTCGACGACGCCGACAAACCACTCAAACCTTGTTGGTAACCCATGACGTGCTCCGTATCTGGATAGTCGTAATCGAATTGATCTGAATCAGAGGATCGCGGCGACGCTGGTCAAGTCGACCGTCGAACCGTTCGACAGGACGAGGCCCGGTGTGCCGGTGCTCTGCGTGACGACGCTTTCCACCGTCGCGCCGGTCAGCGTGGTGGCCGTAGCCGCCTGTCCGTTGATCGTGCCGGTTGCGGTGATCGTGTAGGTGCCGTCGGCCAGCGTGTTGCCCGCCGTGTCGGTCGGCGTCCAGCCCACCGGAATCGTGCCGGCGGACTGCTTGCCGAGATCGATCGTGTTGACGATCGTGCCGGCCGAGTTCTTCACGACGACCTGCAGGTCGCTCACGGCGCTCGTCAACTGCACGCCGAACGAGCCGGCTTTGCCACTCGCCACCGAGATCGAACTGCCCGGCGCGAGCACGGTCGAGCCGATCAGCAGCGCGGCCTGTGACTGCTGGCCCGCGGCGAGCTGCGTCGACAGCGAGCTGAGCGACGTGTTCAGCTGGCTGATGCCCTGCACCGTGCTGATCTGCGCGAGCTGCGAGGTCATCTGCGAGCTGTCCATCGGGTTGGTCGGGTCCTGGTTCTTCAACTGCGCGACGAGCAGTTGCAGGAAGGTGTTCTGCAGGTCGGCGGCGGACGTACCGCTCGTCGAGCTGGTCGAGCTCGTGCTGCTGCTCGCGCCGTTCATCGTGTCGAGCAGCGTTTGCGAAACGGTCGTGCCGCTGCTGCCGATCGTGGTGTTGGTGGTCAAGGCTCTCTCCTCAGGTTCCGATCGTGAGCGTTTTCAGCATCAGTGTTTTGGCTGTGTTCAGCGTTTCGACGTTGGCCTGATAGGAGCGAGAAGCCGAGATCATGTTGACCATTTCCTGCACCGGGTCGACGTTGGGCAACGTCACATAGCCGTCCGCATTGGCCGCCGGATTGCCGGGCTCGTAGGCCGTCTTCATCGGCGTAGGGTCGTCGACCACGCCGGTGACCTGCACGCCCCCGACCTGCTGGCCCGAGGCCGAGCGCGCGCCGCCGAGCGGGTTCACCGCGAACACCACCTGCTTGGCCTTGTACGGCTGGCCGTCCGGGCCGGTGGTACTGTCCGCGTTGGCGAGATTCGACGCCGTCACGTTGAGCCGCTGCGACTGCGCCGACATCGCGGAGCCTGCAACACCAAAAATGTTCATCAGGGATGGCATGGTTTCCTGACCTCTCCTGCCGGCGCGAGCCGGCTGCAATTAAGTCCCGTAGCGATTTGTTCGTGCGTGCTGCCGCGTCTGCTGTTGGATCTGCTGCCGCGTGCGCCGCATGTCCTGTTACGAGCCCGACGTGATCGCCGAGAGCATCGTTTTGATCTGGTTCGACAACACCGTCATGCCCGATTCGAAGTGCAGCGTGTTGTCGGCGAACTGGACCCGCTCGGTGTCGATATCCACCGTGTTGCCGTCGAGCGCGGGCTGGGTCGGAATCCGGTATGCCAGGTTGCCGTAGTCGTCGGGCGTGCCGCCCGTCGCGGTGAGCGTGGCCTTGCCCGCCATGTGGCCCGGCTCGGTCGACGTCATCGACATGCCGCTCGTCACGCCGGCGGGCTGCGTCATCGCCAGCGTCGAGCTGTTCGATGCGGCCTGGCCCGCGGTGCTGCCGCCCGTCTTCTTCAGCGCGCCGGCCAGCGACGACGCGAAGTCGACGTCGCGCGCCTTGTAGCCGGGCGTATCGGCGTTGGCGATATTCGAGGACAGCAGCTCCTGCCGGTAGGCGCGCACATCCAGCGCCTGGCGGCCGAACGCGAATTCGGAATCGAGTTTGTCCAGCATAGAGATCTCCCGAGACGGTTCCCGAGGCTTCCCGTGACTGCCTCGCTCGAGGACTGCATCGACCGGGAAGGCCTTTTTGCATGAGGTGCATCTTATGGGCCGAACGCAAGCGGCAATCGGACGAATAACCGGGAAAGGGGGCTTCTATTCAACGTTTGCGCAATGGGGGCGCTCACTAGAATGCAAGGCGTACCGATGCATTCCATGGAGAACCGTGATGGACCAGCCCACTTCCGATTTGCCGCAGCGTGCGAGCCGCGCGCCGGTGCATCGTGCGGGCTCGCGCGCCGGCCGGCCGGCGCGTGCGGTGCGGCTGGCTCCGCGTCTCGCGCTGCGCGCCACGTCGCGTCTTGTCACACGGCTGGTGGTGAGCGTGGCGCTGTGGGTCGCGGGCGGCATCGTGCTGCTGCCGGGCTCGAGCCAGGCCCAGGAAGCTGGCGGCCCGATCGTGATTCCAGGGCCGGCTGAAAAGAACCCCGGCGCGCTCGCCGATATCGCACAGCAGATGCAGACGCCGTCGCAGCGCGCGGCATCGGCAGCCACGCTGGCCGCCGCCACCGCGCAGTCGATCGGACGCGGGCCCGCGCCACGCGACGCCGACCCGTTTGCCCGCGCCGCCGCTGCCAACGGCGCGATCGTGATTGCGGGCGCGAACGAGCCCGCCGCCGCACCGGCGATGATCCGCACCGGCTTTAAACCTGACGCCAACGGCGTCATCACGATTCCCGCTCCGGGCAATGTTGCCGCGTCCGCGGATGCGGTGCGCGCGAATGCCGCGCCGGGTTCGCGCGCGGTCGTGCCGGTGGTGGTGACGCCCGCGCCGGCGAGCCCTGCCGGTGTGCAGCCGGTCGCCGCCAGCGCGCCGCAAGGCGGCGGTTTCGACAGTCTCGCATCGCGCGGCGAGCCGCCGCAATTCGGCGCGAACGGCAAGCCGGTCGCGACAGCGGCCGCGCTGTCAAGCCGTCCCGTGATCGCCGCGACGCCGGCGACGCGCCAGCCGGCGCCGGCGGTCGCCCAGAAGAACCTGCAGGCCGCCGCCATCGCGCAGCCGGCACCGCTACCCGGCCAGCAGGACCCCGAGGCGATTCACGCCGCTGCCCTCGCCTTCCTGCAACAGCAATCCGCCGGCTTGCCCGGCAAGATCGACATCACGGTCGCGGCGGCCTTCCCGCGCGGCCTAACTGCCTGCACCGCGCTCGAACCGTTCATGCCGACCGGCGCGCGCCTGTGGGGCCGCACGACTGTCGGCGTGCGCTGCGCGGGCGAGCGGCCGTGGACCATTTACCTACAGGCGCGCGTCTCGTTGCACGCCACCTACTATCTGGCCGCGCGTGCGATGGCGCCGGGCGAAGTGCTCACCGCCGCCGACCTCGTCGCGCGCGACGGCGACCTGACCGGCTTGCCGCAGGCGATCGTCACCGACCCGTCGCAGGCGATCGGCTCGGTCTCGCTCGCGCGGATCGCGGGCGGCATGCCACTGCGCCGCGACATGCTCAAGAGCGCGTCGGCGATCGCGATCGGCCAGACGGTGCGGGTCGTGGCGGCCGGTAACGGGTTCTCGATTTCGTCCGAAGGCAGCGCGATGAACAACGCGTCGCCGGGACAGCAGGTGCGGGTCAAGACCGCGAACGGCCAGATCATCTCGGGCATCGTCAAGGATGGCGCGACGGTGGAGATTCAACTGTGAACCGGGTGGCCGGCCTCGCCCTCGTGCAGGAAGAGGCCGTGGCGTCGGCGTGGGCAGACGTGGTGTCGATGGGGTCAGATTGCGCTGAAAGGCACAGTCCGACGTGGGGCGATTGCGCTAAAGTTTTGATCAACGGTTGCCGTTATCAGGATCAAATCGTTCAGGAAGCCAATCGTGAAAGTCGATTCCACAACCAATTCGAATCTGCCGACGTTGAAAGACGCTCTGTCCCGCTCGCAGCAAAGCGACGCCACCCCGGCGGCCAACACCGCGCAGAGCGCAAGCACGGCCTCGCCGGCCACCGCCAGCGGTTCGGGCGACGCAAGCGTGAGCCTGTCGGGACTGTCGCAGCACTTGCGCAGCCTGGCGGCGTCCGGCTCGGCGGACATCGACACGGCACACGTCGCGTCGATCAAGCAGGCGATCAAGGACGGCACGCTGCAAATGGATTCGGGCAAGATCGCCGACGGCGTCTTGCAGACGGCGCGCGACCTGTTGCAGACCAAAACCTCGTCGACCGGCCATTGATCGACACATCGAAGTGCCGTGGAGTACCGGGCGGCGTTCGACAAACCCGGCTCGCGAGTCATGCGCGAGCCGCTGTGCCTAGCGAGTTGTTGAGATGAAAGACGCCCTGCTTGCCACCCTCATAGAAGAATATTCGACCGTCGAGGCGTTCGCCTCGATTCTGACGCTCGAATCGAAGGCGCTGACCGCCCTGTCGCCGCTGGAGCAGTTGCCCGCGATCGTCGAGAAGAAAACCGAGCTGATTGGCGTGCTCGCCAGGCTCGAAGCCGCCCGCGACGCGCAACTGGCCGAGCTGGGCTTTCCGGCCGGCTGGTCGGGTATGGAGCTGGCGGCCAGCACCGATGCGCGGGTCGCCGCGCAATGGACGCTGCTGCAAAAAGCGGCGGAGCGCGCCCGCCGCGCCAACACCAACAACGGCGAACTGATCCGCGTGCGCATGGACTACAACCAGCGGGCGCTGGCCGCACTGCAGGTGAACGTGCCGCGCAAGGCCGGTTTCTATGGGCCTGATGGCCGGATTCCGGCTCAATCCGCGCTGTAAAAGACTACTGATTGCTGATTGCTGATTGCTGATTGCTGATTGCCAGCCAAGAAGCTCCACTTCGAACGAAATATCAAACGAAAGGCCTGTCATTGACGGGCCTTTCGCATTTCTGCCGCCGCGACTCCTTCGTTTCATTCCCGCCCGCCTCGCTCCAACGACCTCAACGTTAGCCATCCGGCTAACTGGCGCACAACGCCGCGCCGCGTTGAAATGACAACCCCCTATCGAGCTTTGTGCGATCGCCGCGACCGTGAGTTGCGGCGCGCCCACAGGCAAAGCTCTGCCCCACTAGCGAGGTTGTGTAATCGTGTGTATAGTTAGAGGAGTCCAACATGAACAGCGCCGAGGTCGCCAAACTGATCCATACCGATGGCTGGCGGCTCGTCCGGATATCGGGCAGCCACCATCATTTCCGGCACGCGGTAAAGCCCGGTCTCGTGACCATCCCGCATCCGAAAAAGGATCTGCCGCCCGGCACCCTGAACAGCATTCTCAAACAGGCAGGCCTGAAATGAAGAACCTGATTTTCCCGATCGCTATCGAGCCTGGAGACCAGCAGCATGCGTTCGGCGTGGTAGTGCCCGACATTCCCGGCTGCCACTCCGCGGGCAACACGCTGGAAGAAGCGTATGCGAACGCCAAAGAGGCCATCGAAGCGCATCTCGAGACGCTGATCGACGAAGGCATGCCGCTGCCCGAACGGCGCTCGCTCGACGAACATCGGCTCAATCCAGACTTCGCGGGGTTCACATGGGGTTTCGTGACAACGCGCAACATTCCGGCGTTGAAGAAGGCGATCCGCATCAACATCTCGCTGCCCGAGGTACTGGTCCAGGAGATCGACGCGTATGCGCAGGCGCACGGCATGTCGCGCTCGGCATTTCTCGCGCTTGCCGCCGAACATGAAATGGCCGCATGAAGAAGGCGGGCGCATAGCGGACCGCCGTGTCGAACATCGCGCGGCGCTTCAGTTCGCCTCGGCGTTTGCCCAGGCCATTTCCCGCAGCCGCGTGCGCAGTCGCGCCACGGCCTGGCTGTGCAACTGGCACACCCGCGACTCGCTGACTTCCATCACCGCGCCGATTTCGCGCAGGTTCATGCCGCGCTCGTAGTACAGCGACATCAGCAGCTTCTCGCGTTCCGGCAACCGGTCGATCGCCTCCACCAGCGCCGAGCGCAGGCTGTCGTCGAGCAGCGCCGACAGCGGGTCGGAATGGTCCACGCAGTAGCGGTCGAGAAACGGTTCGTCGTCGGCGGAACGGTCGAAGTCTTCGTAGTAGATCAACTGGCTGCCGTGCAGGTCCTGCAGCATCGACTGATATTCGTCGAGCGGCATTTGCAGGTGCTCGGCAATCTCGGTTTCGCTCGCCGAGCGGCCCAGGTTCTGCTCCACCTTGTGCACGGCCGTTTCCACTTCGCGCGAGGTGCGCCGCAAGCTGCGCGGCAACCAGTCGTTGCTGCGCAACTCGTCGAGCATCGCGCCGCGAATCCGCTGGCTGGCGTAGGTCTCGAACTGCGCGCCCTGATCTTCCTTGTAGCGGCCCGCGGCATCCAGCAAACCGATCATGCCGGCCTGGATAAGATCGTCGAGATCGACGCTCGCCGGCATCTTGGCGACGAGCTGCAAGCCGAGGCGACGCACGAGCGGTGCGTACTTCGTCAGAACTTCGGCTTGGGAAATCTTTCCCTGGGCGTTATACATCGTGCTTCCCCTTGTCCTTATGCCGCCTCTCAGGCGTGCTGTACGGACGGTTGGTCGGCGTGCTGCGCCGCTGTAACTGTCGCTGGCGCCATCCGTGGCGTTTGCGACGACATCGCTGGCCGCATCGGCCAGTACTGCAATTCGGCAGCGAGGTGCCGCAAGTCGCGCGCAGCCGGTGTCGACGGGAACGCATCGACGACACAACGCGACAACTCCAGGGCTCGCGCCATCCGCGCATCGGCGGCAATACAGCCGGCGTCTTCCAGCGCCACCGTCAGGTAGCGCCCGGCCACGCCGGCCAGGTTGGCGAACGTCGTGTGCGCGTCGGCCACGCTTTGCACGTGATTCGTCAGCACGCGAAACTGCGCGATCGCGTGTGCGTAGTGCAGACGCTTCATGCACGCATACGCGTCGGTGATCGCCTGCGCCGCCACGCGCGTGACGATCATCACGTCGTGCGCTTGCCGCGCGAATGGCGACAGATGGCCTTGCTCGTCGAGTTGCGCGTCGATCAGCACGATGTCCGCGGAACCGCCGAGCAGCACCTTGAACTGCTGGGCCGTGTGGCCTTCGCGGTTGTTGCGCGACGCGGCCAGCACCGAAAAACCCAGCGGATGCCGAGCGGCGGCGTCGTCGAGCGTCATCTCGCCGCGCATCACGGCCGAGAAATTGCCTGCGCCGCGCAAGCCGCCGAGCATCGCGCTCACCGATCTGTCGCCCACGCATTCGTCGATCACCAGCACGTCCTTGCCCTGCTGCGCGAGCGCGGCGGCGAGATTGACCACCACGGTCGTGCATCCCACGCCGTCCGGTCCGCCCGTCACGGCGATCACGCGCGCGCCGCTGCGGGCGAGCAGCCGCCGCAGTCCTTCGGCCTGATCCGAAACGAGCTTATCCAAAGCGAACCTCGTGCAGCTCGGCGGTCGAACGCGCTGAGAGTGCCGACAGCAAGCCCGGGACGTCGTCGTCGTGCGGCACGAAAGGTGAGTTGTCGCGCGGAATGCAGAAGGCGCTCTTGATCAAAAATTTCCTGGTCCCGACGTACAGGTTCTCCGGCACCTTCTGCCCGGTCGACACGTAGTGCACCGGCAGCTTGTAGCGGATCACCGTGTCGAGCACGCCGCCCAGATTGGTCGCTTCGTCGAGCTTGGTGAGGATGCAGCCGGCGAGCGGCTGCTGATCCGGCGCGCGCTGATAGGCCTGCACGACTTCGTTGAGCGTATCGCCGTGACTCGTCGCGTTGAGCAGCAGCAGGCGCTGCACCGGCTGACCGGCACGGCACAGCATCGCGATCTGATCGGACACGAGGCGGTCGCGCTGGCTCATGCCGATCGTGTCGATCAGCACGATGTGCTTGTTGCGCAGTTCGGAAAGCGCGAGCTGCAGGTCGGCGCCGTCTTTCACCGCGTGAACCGACACGCCGAGAATTTTGCCGAAAATGCGCAGTTGCTCGTGGCCGCCGATCCGGTAACTGTCGGTGGTGAGCAGCGCGACCTTGCTGGCGCCAAAGCGCATTACGCAGCGCGCGGCGAGCTTCGCGGTGGTGGTCGTCTTGCCGACGCCCGTCGGGCCCATCAGCGCGAACACACCGCCGCGCTCCATCAGCGCGTCTTCGTCTTCCATCACCGGCAGGTTCGATTCGAGGACCGAGCGCACCCAGTCCATCCCGCCGTCCATCGTGTCGATGTCATCGGGCAGGTTGTCGATCATCATCTGCACGAGCTGCGCGGAAAAGCCCGCGGCGAACAGATGCTTGGTGAGCGCGGCGCGCGCCGGGTTGCGGCGTTGACGCTCGCCCCACAGCAAGCCGGCGAAGTGTTCTTCCATCATCCCGCGCATCGACGACAGTTCGCTCATCACGGTGTCGTTGACGACCTGCTCCATGCGCGCCTTGATCGCCTCGGCGACCGACGCCGGCGTGCGGGTGTCGTCGCTGCCGGGCTGTGCCGGCGCGTTCTTCTGCGCGGTGCGGCGTGCGGCGACTTGCGCGGCTTCGCGGGCCCATTCGGGCGTCTCGGTCACGGGCGCGGCGGCGGCCGGCTGCGCAGCGGGTCTGGCGACTTCGACGGCGGCGCCGAGTCCCTTGGCGGTGGCGACGGACGGCGTCATTGCGGCGGGGCGTGCGCTGTATTCGCCTTGCTCTTCCGGCTGTTCGGCGGCGATGCGGCGCGCGTGGTCGATCAGCCACGGGTTCGATTCGGCCATGGTGCGCGGCGCGGCGGTCTCGGCCTTCTGGTCGGCGGGCGTGACGGGCACGCCGGCGGCTTTGAGCAGATCGGCGCGAATGTCTTCGGACAGACGCGCCGCCGCTGCACGCGCGCTCGGGCCTGCGGGGGTCGGCTGGGCAACCGCCTGCACGACGGGTTGATGAGCTTGCTGGCCGACGGCCGGCACGGGGTTCGCTGCGGCGCCCGGCAAGGCCGTCGTCGGTGCGGCCGCGGCCGTTGCCTCGCGCATCGCTTTCGGCGCCACGGCTTTGAGCGCGGTCGATGCTCCATCGACAGGCACGCTCGCGGACATCGTTTCGGCACCCGCTTCCGGGCTCGCGCCGAACACCGACGAGAACACATCGGGCATGCCGCTCGCGTACGGATTCGCCTGTAGTGCCGTCAGTGCGCGCGGTGCGGCGAGGGGCGGCTGTCCAGCATTCGAACCCGTCGGCGCGGCCAGTGCCGCGCTTGCGCGCTCGCGAGCCTTGGGCGTGATGGCGGCGAGATCGCTGTCGGCCAGCGCGACGATCTCGACGCTGCCGTCGTCCATCGTGCGATTGGACAACACGACTGCATCCGGGCCAAGCGCTTCACGAACCAGACGCAGAGCATCGCGACTGGTGGCACCGACAAATTTACGAATGTTCAAGCTGGACCCCCAATGAGGTATACGGACTGACGAACCGGCAACACACCGCTTCCCATTGAGATCAATTATTGCGAAAGCTGTCGAGCGACGATCGATGGATAAAGACCGTTAAAGGTAGGCAATTCGCGCGATGGAAAAGCGGCCGATAGGACGCGCACGCGGGTTTCGAACGGGGCGCCGAGCGGGGCCGCGCGGCGCTTTCGGCGGCATCGGGCGTATGCGCCGGACCGCGCAAGCCGATGCGAAGTAAGGCGTCGAAATGAAAACCGGCGCCCAAAGTGGCGCCGGTAATCGTCGCAATGACGAGTTGCGCGTTGCGGGCTGCGCGTTGCGAGTTCTGCGCCGCAACTGCCCATGCCGCGCGTCAGCCGTGCGCGCCGATCAGATTCACCACCTTGACGTTGCGCGTATCGGGCACTTCCGCGTACGAGAGCACCTTCAACTGCGGCAGGCTGCGGCGCAGGAAGCGCGCGAGCATCGGCCGCAATGCGTGCTGCACCAGCAGCACCGGCGCGAGGCCGAGGTTCTGCTGACGCATCATCGCCTTCTGCGTTTCGTTCAGCAGCGTGTTCGCGAGCCCCGGCTCCAGCCCCGGGTTCGGGCCGGTCGCGAGCGCCTGCGACAACACCCGCTCCAGATTCGAATCGAGGCCCATCACCTGCATGTCGCCGGTGCCGGGGAACCACTGCTGCGTAATCGCGCGGCCCAGCGCGAGGCGCACGGCGGCGGTGAGATCGTGGGCGTCGGTGATCTTCGGCGTGTGTTCGGACAGCGCTTCGAGAATCGTGCGCAGGTCGCGGATCGGCACGCCTTCTTCCAGCAGGTTTTGCAGCACCTTTTGCAGCGTGGTGAGCGGCAGCGTCTTCGGCACCAGATCGTCGACCAGCGACGGCGTGTCTTTCTGCATCCGTTCGAGCAGCGCCTGCACTTCGCGGCGGCCGAGCAGCTCCGACGCGTGCGTCACCACGAGGTGATTCAGATGCGTCGCGACCACCGTGCTCGAATCGACCACCGTGTAGCCATACACCTGCGCCTGTTCGCGCAGATTCGTGTCGATCCAGATGGCCGGCAGCCCGAACGCCGGGTCTTGCGTCGGCGTGCCCGGCAGCGCGGCCGAGACCTGGCCAGGATTGATCGCCAGCCATTGCCCCGGATACGCTTCGCCCGTACCCACCTCGACGCCCTTGAGCGCGATGCGATAGCCGTTCGGCCGCAATTCGAGGTTGTCGCGGATATGAATGACGGGCGGCAGGAAGCCAATTTCCTGCGCGAACTTCTTGCGGATGCTCTTGATCCGCTTGAGCAGTTCGCCGTCCGAGTTCTTGTCGACGAGCGGAATCAGCCGGTAGCCGACTTCGAGGCCAAGCGCGTCGATCATCGTTACGTCGTCCCAGCTCGCCTCGGTGTTCTCGGCCGGGGTCATCGCGGCCGGCGCGACATCGACGAGCGCCGTGCTGGTCTTGCGTTCCTCGGCGCGCTTTTTCATCGTGCGGCCGAGCTGGATCAGACCGCCGCCGAGCAACAGAAATGCGAAGTGCGGCATGCCCGGAATCAGGCCCATCAGCACGAGAATGCAGCCGGTGATCATCAGCACGCGCGGATTCGTGAACAGCTGGCCGGTAAGCTGGGTGCCGATGTCCTCGTTGGTCGCGACGCGCGACACGATCACGCCCGCTGCGGTCGAAATCACCAGCGACGGAATCTGCGCGACGAGGCCGTCGCCGATCGTCAGCAGCGTGTAGTTCTTGCCCGCCGCCGCGAAGTCCATATTGTGCTGAACCATCCCGACGATCAGCCCGCCGACGATGTTGATCACCATGATCAGCAGACCGGCGATCGCATCGCCGCGCACGAACTTGCTCGCGCCGTCCATCGAGCCGTAGAACTCGGCTTCCTGCGAGACTTCCGCACGCCGCTTCCTGGCCTGCTCTTCGTTGATGAGGCCGGCGTTCAGATCGGCGTCGATCGCCATCTGCTTGCCCGGCATCGCGTCGAGCGTGAAGCGCGCGGACACTTCCGCGATCCGCCCCGCGCCCTTGGTGATCACCATGAAGTTGATCACCATCAGGATGATGAAGACGACGATACCAACCGCGAAGTTGCCGCCCACGAGGAAGTGGCCGAACGACTCGATCACCTGGCCGGCCGCGTCCGGGCCGGTATGGCCTTCGAGCAGCACGACCCGCGTGGACGCCACGTTCAGCGACAGGCGCAGCAGCGTCGAGAACAGCAGCACGCTCGGGAACGCGGCGAAGTCGAGCGGCTTCATCGTGTACATGCTGACGAGCAGCACCATCACCGAGAGCGCGATGTTGAAGGTGAACAGCAGGTCCAGCAGGAACGGCGGCAACGGCAGAATCATCATGCCGAGGATCATGCAGATCAGCACCGGGCCGGCGAGGGCGCGCAAATTGGTGCTGCTCAGGGCATCCGGCCGTCGGGCGAGGAAACCGGCGCGAGCGTTCATGCGGAGGCTCCTGGAGCGTCGTCGTTAGCGGGGTTGTCGGGGTTGAGTACGTCGGCGACTTCCTGATCGGCTTCTTCATCCGATACGCCGCCTTTGTCGAGTTCCGCCGGCACGTCGAGCTCGGTCGGTGCGACCGGCACGACGCCGCCTTCGGTTTTGAAGCGTCGCAACTGATACACCCACGCGAGCACCTCGGCGACCGCGCCATACAGCGGGCCGGGAATCTCGCGGTTCAGATCGACGTTGTGATACAGCGCGCGCGCGAGCGGCGGCGCTTCGAGCAGCGGCACGTTGTGCTCGGCGGCCAGTTCGCGAATCCGCGCGGCCACCAGGTTCACGCCCTTGGCGACCACCTTCGGCGCGCGCATCTCGCCGTCGGTGTAGCGCAGCGCGACCGCAAAGTGCGTCGGGTTGGTCACCACCACGTCGGCCTTGGGCACCTCCGCCATCATCCGGCGACGCGCAATGGCGCGCTGCTGCTGGCGAATCTTGCCCTTGATGTGCGGATCGCCTTCGCTTTCGCGATGCTCGCGCTTCACTTCTTCCTTCGTCATGCGCAGCTTCTTGTGAAACTGCCACAGTTGGTACGGCACATCCAGCGCCGCCACCGCGAACATGCCGGCCACCGTCATCCCGCAGCACACGGCGATCAGATGCATGGAATTGGCTAGCGCGAGATTCAGCGGCTGGGTGGCGAGCGCAAGAATTTCTTCACGGCGATTCCAGATCGCCGTGCCGCCGATGATCCCCACCACCAGCGTCTTCGCAAGCGACATGCCGAGCTGGATCGGCCCGTTGATCGAAAACATCCGGCCGAAACCTGCAATCGGGTTGAGCCGGCTGAACTTCGCCTCGAACCCTTTCGCCGACAGTTGCCAGCCGCCCAGCGCCAGCGGCGCGAGCAGCGCGGCGAGTCCGGTGAAGCCGAGTACCGGCAGCAGCGCGTACAGGCCTTCGCGGCTCGCGGCGCCCGCGCCGATCAGCATCCGGCGGGTCTCGAAACTGCTGGCGTGGTCGAACGTGAGCGACGCACGCAGCATGTTCTGCAAATGCTCGCCGATACTGCCGGACATCCCCCACGCGCCGTAGAACCCCGCCGCCAGCAGCGCGAACGTCGACAGTTCCCGCGAGCGCACGATCTGCCCTTCCTCGCGCGCCTTCTGCAGGCGCCGGGGAGTGGCTGATTCGGTTTTTTCGAGGTCGCTGTCCTCTGCCACACAAGCTCTCCAGTCGGCCGAGGCACGGCGCCTCTTTCCAGTGAGAGCGATTATTCCCGCTCGACGCAAGCGGCGATCGGCGGATAAAGGCGGAGAAAGGGGGGTATTTCGACGGATGAGTGCGAGACGCCCGCGCGTTTTGCGCGCGGGCGTCTCCGGCGTTGGCGTCGACCCTGGTGCGACGCGTCAGAAGGCGACGAAAGGCGAAGCGCCGCCGGTCGAGGTTCTGTCGAAGCCGTAGAACACATGACGGCCATAGAAGAATGGCAGACCGAGGTCGAAGCTGCTGTTGCCGCCGATCTGTCCGGCAAGGTTGTTGAACGCGTAGTTGCTGACGTTGCCGAACAGCGTGGCCGCACTGAGAATGCCGATGTTCGCGTTCGTCGTCACCTTGTTCAAGCCGACCAGCGTAATCGAGCGGGTTTGCGCGGATGACGGGCAGTAGAAGCCGGTGAAATTACTGCCGCACTGTGCGAGCGAGCCATCGGTGAAGAAATAGGCGTTCGAGCCCGAATCGAGGAACGCCTGCACCGTCGTGCCGTTGAAGGTGCTGTTGTTGAGGTCGCCAAAGGGGTCGGTGGTGAAGACCTGCGCCCCGCCGAGCGCATTGTTCGTCTGTGTGTTGATCCCGAACACCAGCGTGCCGGTGGCCGACGCTGCGCCCCCGTTCGGCACCGGCTGCATCTGCACGATCAAGCCGTTGTTGTCGGCCGCGAAGTTCGCCGCCGGATTGGCGACCTGCTGATTGAGCGGCACCGCGGTACGGGTACACGACGTTCCGCCCGGACACGCAAAGTAGTTGCTGTAGGTCTGGGCGGTCGCCGGGTTTGCGCAGGTCGCGCCGCAATCGGTCAGCGCGGTGCCGACGCCGAGTATGCCGTTGGCGCCGAGATCGCCGGCCGTGTTTTCCGGCGACCCGCCGCCGCAACCGCCCGCAGGCACCGTGCTCGCGTCCTTGTCGCCGATGATCTGCAGCGGGATGGCGGTTGTCGTGGTCTCGCCGCCGATCGCGATGGTCGCGGTGCGCACCGTGCCCCAGGTGAAGCCGTCGGCGAAGGTTGCGCACTCGGCGAGCTGCGCGTTGTTACTACCCACGGTGCTGGGCGGCAGCACGTTGAGCAGCGGCGCATTAAGCGCGGAGCTGACCACCCGCAGTCCGAACGAACCGGTGTCGAGCTGGATGTTGTCGACGGTCTGGCAGATCGACGTCGAACCGGGCGCGCAAATTCTCACACTGACCGACGGAATGTTGATAACGCCGCTCAGGCCCCTGCCGACCGTGATCGGCACGGTGTTCGCGGCGGTCGCGGCAATCGGCTGCTGGGTCGGGCTGGGCGGCAGCGAACCGCCGTTCAGGATGTTCGAATTGTTGTTGGAGCTGCCGCTGTCTCCGCCGCCACCGCACGCGGCGAGGGTTGCCAGCAGCGCGACGGCCAGCGCGGCGCGCAGCCGGTCTTTGAGATTCACACCAATATGGATGGGTCGCATGGTCGTCCTTGCCATTACTGGATGTCGGAGCCGCTGACGCCGGCGGGCAGCGCGGACGGCAGCCACGCCTGGCCGCTGAACGCGCCCATATGGCCGCCGGAGCGCGCCACGAGACCGCTCTGATCGACGCTGACGGGGCCGTGGCCGCCGCCGCGTGCCGCGCGCGCGGCCTTCACGCCCGCCACGTATTGCGGGAAATAGCTGCCGAGCAGATCGTTCAGATCCGGCATTTGCGGGCCGCGCCACGCGATGCCGAACACGGCGCCGTCAGCGGCGAGATATTCGCGGACCACGGTACCGTTGCCGAGCGTGGTTTCACGCACGGTGTAGGACGCGGAAGCCGACGTGGAGGACGTGGCGCTCGATGCCGAGCGCATCACGCCCTGCGCGGAGTTGACCGCGCTTCCGGCAGGCTGGACGACGCGGGAAGAAACCGACGCGTCCGTGGGCGGCGTCATCGGGGCGCCGCCCAGGCCCGCGTGAGCGGGCTGCACGGCGGACAACGAACAGAAAAAGGCTAGCGCCGAAACGATTCCGGCGCGGCGTACACGACTCCACATGACAATGCTCCTCCCGAACTATGGCCTGGCTCGCAAGGCGCGCGAACCGGCTGCGTGTACGCAGATGATACGGCACTGCTGCGGTCGCACTTGGGAAGGAGCCTCCTCACCGTGCCACCGGCCGGCGAATGCTCGTTGCCGGAGCGGGGTGCCGCTGCTCGAGTTCGTAGTATGCCTGTGGTTCGTGTCAGGAGACAGCAAGCGCACGCGCGGGCGTGGCTTGCCACACATCCGGGCCGCGCGCGGCGTCCGGATGGTCGTCTGATGAAACCGCGCGCGGATGGTGTGACACAGTTGCGCGCGGCGAGCTTACGCGACGAGGCGCCCGGCCGCGTCAGAAGCCGAGGCTGGCGAGCAGATCGTCGACCTGCGACTGGTCCTGCATTACATCCGCCTTGCCTTCCGGATTGATCTGCGGACCGTTCAGCAGATGTTCGGGGCTGCCGGTCGGCGACACTTCGGCTGCCAGTGCCGCCGCGTTCGCCGCGAACTGCTCGCGCCGTTCGAGCGCGATGTTCTCGACCAGCACGCCGAGCAACTGCTGCTCGATCAGGTACACGACATCCGTGATCTTCTTGATGACCTGGCCGGTCAGATCCTGGAAGTCCTGCGCCAGCATGATCTCCATCAGCTGCGCATTGGTCGCGCTGGTCGCCTCGGGCACGCCGCGCAGGAAGGTGCGCGTGTCGTTCATCAGCGCGCGCACTTCCTCGCGCTCGATCGGCGCCGCGTACCACTGCTCCCAGCGCGCGTCGAGTTCGCCCGCGTCCTTCTGCAACTGCTCCTGGACCGGCTTGGCGACATCGATCGCCGACAGCACGCGCTCGGCGGCCTGCTCGGTCATGTCCGCGATGTATTTCAGACGGTCGCGAGCATCGGGAACGGCTTCCGCCGCGCGCTCGACATGCTTGTCGAGCCCGAGCTCGCGCATCGAATCGCGCAGCGTGCGCGTCAGTTGTCCGATGCGGGCGAGAATGCGGTCGGACGCGTGGTCACGGCTCTCGCTGACCGCTTCGGCGTCAGGCGCTTGGGTCGGCAGAGTCACGTCAGCTCCCGGCTTTCGCCATCTTCTCGAGAATCTTGTTGAGCTTCTCGTCGAGCGTCGCGGCGGTGAACGGCTTGACGACGTAACCGCTCGCGCCGGCCTGCGCCGCCGCGATGATGTTTTCCTTCTTCGATTCGGCCGTCACCATCAGCACCGGCAGATGCGTGAGGTGGGCGTCGGCGCGGATTTCCTTGAGCATTGCCAGACCGTCGAGGTTCGGCATGTTCCAGTCGGAGATCACGAAGTCGTAGGTGCCTCCGCGCAAACGTGCGAGACCGGCTTGGCCGTCTTCCGCTTCGTCGACGTTCGAGTAGCCCAGCTCCTTGAGCAGGTTGCGGACAATCCGGCGCATCGTCGGAAAGTCGTCAACCACCAGAATCTTCATTCCCTTATCCATGTCATTCCCTTTGCTTGTTCCATATTGCGGCGCTTGACCGCCTCAAACTATCCGGCCCGCATCATACCCGCTGTACGCGATCGCCCATCGACGACAAACGCGCCATCACGCGTCGGCTCATTTCCGGCAGCGCCGCGATTTCGTCCGCCGCGCCGAGCGCAATTGCTTCGCGCGGCATGCCGAACACGATGCAGCTCGCCTCGTCCTGCGCAAGGGTGTAGGCCCCTGCTTTTTTCATCTCCAGCAGTCCAGCGGCGCCGTCGCGTCCCATCCCCGTCAGGATCACGCCGACCGCGTTCTTGCCCGCATGCTGCGCGGCCGAGCGGAACAGCACGTCGACCGACGGACGATGCCGGTTGACCGGCGGCTCGTCCGACAGATGCGCGATGTAGTTCGCGCCGCTGCGCGCCAGCAGCAGATGCGCGTGGCCGGGCGCGATATACGCGTGGCCAGGCAGCACACGTTCGCCGTGCTCTGCTTCTTTAACGGTAATCCGGCACAAACCATTGAGGCGTTGCGCAAAAGATTTCGTAAACCCCGGCGGCATGTGCTGCGCGATCAGCACCGCGGGTGCATCCGGTGGCAGCGGCACCAGCACTTCGCGGATCGCTTCGGTGCCGCCCGTCGACGCGCCGACGATGATCAGCTTCTCGGTACTGAGCAGCGGATTGTTGAACAGCGGCGCGGCGCCCACCGGCGCATGCGCGGCCTGCGCCGCCGCATGCTGCGCCGGTGCGGCCTGGCGCACGCGCGCGCGGGCCGCCGCGCGAATCTTGTCGGCGAGCTTTTCCGAGTAGTCGAGCATGCCGTCGCGAATGCCGACCTTCGGCTTGGTGACGAAATCGACCGCGCCCAGCTCCAGCGCGCGCAGCGTGATTTCGTTGCCGCGCTCGGTCAGCGACGACACCATCACGACCGGCATCGGCCGCAGACGCATCAGCTTCTCGAGGAAGTCGAGGCCGTCCATGCGCGGCATTTCGACGTCGAGCGTCAGCACATCCGGGTTGTGCTGCTTGATGAGTTCGCGCGCGACCAGCGGATCGGGTGCGGTCGCCACGACGCTCATGTCCGGCTGGCCATTGATGATCTCGGTCATCAGGCTGCGGATCAGCGCCGAATCGTCGACGCACAGTACTTTGATCTTTTGCACAGCGCTCACGCCTCCTCTGTGGTTCTGGCGTTGTTTGAATTAAGGGCGCGCGGGTTCGCGCCGAACAGTTCGATTCTCGGCCGCGCGGCGGCCGGCGCCGCGAACAGTTCGACGCGCTTGCGCGCCGCCGCGAGCCGCTCGGCGCGCGCCTCGGCGCTCTGCCGCACGAGCGCCTGCTCGCGCTCGGCCACGCCCGCTTCCTGTTGCAGGCGCAATTTCTTCACCATCACCTGGCCGGTGCGCGGCATGTAGGCGACCTTGCGCGGATGCGAGCCCTGCAAATCCTCGGCGACGATGCGGATCTTTTCGAGCGCCAGATAGCGGCGCACGAACTCCGAATTGCGGTCGCCGATGTTCATCGTCGTCATGCCGGCGAGCACCGCGCCGCCGCCGAATACCTTCGCTTCGAAGCGCTCGCGCCGGCCGCCGGCCTTGATCAGTTCGTTGATCAGCACTTCCATCGCGTACGCGCCGTAGCGCATCGAATCCGACGCGGCTTGCGCGACGTCCGCGCCGTCGTCGGGCAGCATGAAGTGATTCATTCCACCGATACCCGCCGTGCGGTCCTGGATGCAAGCCGCAACGCACGAACCCAGCACGGTGACCAGCACCATGTCTTCGTGCGTGGTGTAGAACTCGTTGGGCAACAGCTTCACGCCGGGGCGCTGGAAGTGGTTGTCGTAATACAGGTTGGAAGCGATCGGCAGGGCGCTACTCATGCTGCCACCCCGCTCGCCGTGTGATGCGCCGCTGCGCTCGCCGTGCCGATTGCGCGCGACGGCGTGCGCGCGCCGGCCGCGTCACGCGTCAACTCGTAGACGGTCTGGCCGCGCAGCTTGAATGCCTGCGTCACGTACGTGAAGTTTTCCGAGTGACCGGCGAACAGCAGGCCGCCCGCTTTCATCAGCGGCTCGAAGCGCGCGAGCACTTGCGCCTGCGTCGGCTTGTCGAAATAGATCATCACGTTGCGGCAGAAGATCGCGTCGAACTGCGAGCGCAACTGGTAATCGCGGTCGGTCAGGTTCAGTTGTTCGAAGCGCACCAACGCGCGCACTTCGGGGCGCACCTTCACCATGCCCGCATGCGCGCCGGTGCCTTTCAGAAAGAAGCGCTTGAGCCGCTCGGGCGACAGGTGCTTCACCTGGTCGAACTGGTACACGCCGGCTTCGGCTTTCGCGAGCACCTGGGTGTCGATATCGGTGGCGAGCACCGAAGCCTGGCGCGCGCCGCTGTCGCCGAGCGCTTCGATCAGCGTCATCGCGATCGAATACGGCTCCTCGCCGGTCGATGCCGCCGAGCACCACACGGAAACCGGCTGTGCGCGACGTGGCACGAAGTCGGCGAGAATCGGAAAGTGGTGCGCTTCGCGGAAGAACGCGGTGAGGTTGGTAGTCAGCGCATTGGTGAACGCTTCCCACTCGGCCGGATCGTTTTCCGCTTCGAGCAGATCGAGATACTGCCGGAACGTGTCGAGGCCGCGCGCGCGCAAGCGGCGCGCGAGGCGGCTGTATGCCATGTCGCGTTTGTGGTCCGACAGCGAAATGCCCGCGCTGCGATGAATCAGTTCGCGGATGCGTGCGAAATCCGCAGACGTGAATTCGAAATCCCGTGCCTGGTCAGAGGGCCTGCCCGGGTCCACCCGTTCAGGACGTGCCCGTTCAGGACTTGCCCGTTCAGGACTTGCCCGTTCGGGACTTGCCCGTTCGGGACGTTGCTGTGCGCGCGTTGTCATCATGTGAATGCCTGCCTGCGATACGAGCCATTCCGTTTGCCACCCGAAGCGGACTCCTGGGCAGTACCAATTGTGTTCGCGGGGTCGCGCCCTCCCGCAAGGTCTGCGAACATCCAGTCGGCCCGCGACACGCCATACCGGCGTGCTTCGATGATTCGTCCATCAACGGACGAGATGCCGAATGACTGCATGTCTTTGTGCCACTTTCTAGAACGTTTCCCAATCCGCGTCAGCGCTCGCTGCGGCCGGGCTCGCAAGAGTCGGGCGTGCAGCGGGTTGGGTTGCGGCGCGAGGCGTCTTCGGTTTGAGCGCCGGTTCGACGCGCGCGCCTGCATCGTGGCTCGTTGAAGCCGGCGCGGAGTTCGCGGACGATGCCCCGCTGTTTCCGCTCACCGCGCTCGCCGCGTTTGCCGCATTTGCGTTGCTTGCCACCGGATGCGCCGCGCCATTCGCCGTCGACGCATGCGCCCCGGCTTTAGCCGACTGCCGGCCCGCGCCGCCATTCACACGCGCCGCCGCCTGCGGTCGCACCGCTGCCGAGCCGCCGCGCGTCTGAGCGCCTGCGACCTTCCAACCATCCACCACCGTCTGCAACTGACGCGTCTGATCCTCGAGCGACGCCGCCGCAGCCGCCGCCTGTTCGACCAGCGCGGCATTCTGCTGCGTGACTTCGTCCATCTGCACGACCGCGCGATTCACCTGTTCGATGCCGCCCGACTGCTCCTCGGACGCCGCGCTGATTTCGCCCATGATGTCGGTCACGCGGCGCACCGCCTGCACGATCTCGTCCATCGTCGCGCCGGCGCGGCCGACCAGCGTCGAACCGCTTTGCACCTTGTCGACGGAGTCGCCGATCAATTCCTTGATTTCCTTCGCGGCGCTCGCGCTGCGCTGCGCGAGGCTGCGCACTTCGCCGGCCACCACCGCGAAACCGCGGCCCTGTTCGCCGGCGCGCGCGGCTTCGACCGCCGCATTCAGCGCGAGAATATTGGTCTGAAACGCAATGCCTTCGATCACGCCGATGATGTCGACGACCTTGTTCGAACTGGTCGCGATGTCCTGCATTGTCGTGACGACCTGGCTCACCACATCGCCGCCGCGCGTGGCGATGTCCGACGCGTTGACGGCGAGCTGGCTCGCCTGGCGCGCGTTCTCGGTGTTCTGCCGCACGGTGCCGGTCAGCTGCTCCATGCTCGACGCGGTTTCCTGCAGCGACGCGGCCTGCTGTTCGGTGCGTTGCGACAGATCGGTGTTGCCCATCGCGATTTCGCGCGCGCCTGTGTCGATCGACTCCGCGCTGCTGTGAACCGCCTTCACCATCGTCGCGAGGCTTTCCTGCATCCGCTTGATGCCGTCGAACAAATGGCCGATTTCATTGTGGCTGTACACCTCGATCTTCTCGGACAGATCGCCCGACGCGATCCGCTCGAAGCAGGCCGTCGCGTCTTTCAGCGGCTGCACGATCAGACCGCGCAGCGCGAAGCGGATGCCCACCACCAGCAGCAACGCGAGAACCGTCACCGCGACGATCAGCGTCATCATCAGCGACGCGTTCGCTTGTGCGTTCGCCTGCTGGTCCATCACGCTCTTCTGCAACGCCTTGACGACCGCGGCCGCCGCCGCGTCGTACGCGATGAACATCGGGCTGATCTTCGTATCGGCGACCGCATGATAGGCGGCCATGTCGTTCGCGTTCAGCGCCGCGAACTCCGGCTCGACGCCGTCGTGCATCACCGCCGTGCGTTTGGCGAGCACATCGTCGAGCAGCGCCTGATCGATGCCGGGCTTCGGCGCGTCGAGATAGGTCTGCCAGCTCTGGTTGCCCAGCGCCAGCAGTTCCTGCGCGCGGTCGATCGCTTTCTTCGCCTCGTCGGCGTTGCCCGCCGCCGACAGCGTGTTGAAGCGGTCCACCGCGACCCGCGAACGCAGCAGATACGAGGCCGCGTCGTCGATTGCATGAATCGCCACCAGGTCGCCGCGCGCGATGCGGTCGAGCGACTGGCTCGCGCGATTCAGCGCGGTTAGCCCAAGCGCGCCGACCACTACGGTCAGCGCAACCAGAAGGACCCCCACCATCGTCAACGACGTGCGGATCGACCACCTGCTCAGCATCTTGACGCTCCCTTTCCTGTCTCTCGTTCGCGATTCACCGCTGTTTTCCCGCTGTTTCCTCTCAACCGCCGAGCGTTTCGATCAACGCCATTTCACGGCTGGTCATCAGCTTTTCGATGTCCATCAGAATCAGCATGCGGCCGTCGACGGTGCCCAGACCCGTCAGGTACTCGGTCGTCAGCGTCGCGCCGAATTCCGGCGCCGGCATGATCTGATCGGTGGCGAGCGTCAGCACGTCCGACACGCCGTCCACCACCATCCCGACCACGCGATGCGCGACGTTCAGGATGATCACGACCGTCTGATGGTCGTACTCGACGCGGCCCAGATGGAACTTGATGCGCATGTCGACGATCGGCACGATGATGCCGCGCAGATTGATCACGCCCTTGATGAACTCGGGCGCATTGGCGATACGCGTCACGTTGTCGTAGCCGCGGATTTCCTGCACTTTGAGAATGTCGATGCCGTACTCTTCGGCGCCGAGTGTGAAGACGAGGAATTCCTGACCGCCGGCGTCCGCCTGCTGCGCGTCGCGGCGGCTGCTCGTACCGTTCGCGTTCGCGCTGCTCGAATTGATGGATTGGACTTCTGCCACGTTAGCCCCCAAACGGTTGGGATGAAATGAGTTGAATGAGTGTTGCGAATGCTGTGCGTCGTGCGAGCGTGACGGTGATCATGCGAGGCTCATCGCGCTGTGCGCGTTCCGCGTTTCGCGGTTCAGCGCCGCCACGTCCACGATCAGCGCGACACTGCCGTCGCCGAGAATGGTGGCGGCGGAAATGCCGTGCACCTTGCGGTAGTTCGTTTCCAGATTCTTCACGACCACCTGCTGCTGCCCCACCAGTTCGTCGATCAGCATCGCAAAGCGGCGCCCTTCGGTCTGCATGATGGTGACGATGCCTTGCGTCGGTTCCTGCTTCGCGTCCTCAACGTTGAACACTTCGTGCAACGCGACGAGCGGCAAATATTCGCCGCGCACGCGCACCACGCGCTCGCCGTTGGCCACCGTGTAGATGTCGTCGGCTTGCGGCTGCAGCGACTCCATCACGAAGTTCAGCGGCAGAATGAAGATCTCGTTGCCGACCTTCACCGACATGCCGTCGAGAATCGCCAGCGTGAGCGGCAGAACGATGCGCGTGGTGCTGCCCTTGCCGGCATGCGAGGTGATTTCGACGTGACCGCCCATCGACTGGATGTTGCGCTTCACCACGTCCATGCCGACGCCGCGGCCCGACACGTCGGTGACCTGTTCCGCCGTCGAGAAGCCCGGCAGGAAAATCAGGTTCCAGACTTCTTCGTCGGACATCGTTTCGCTGACCTGCATGCCTTGCTTGGCCGCCTTCGCGAGAATCTTGTCGCGGCGCAGGCCCGCGCCGTCGTCGCTGACTTCGATCACGATGTTGCCGCCGTGATGTGCCGCCGACAGCACCAGCTGGCCGGTCGAATCCTTGCCCGCCGCGCGCCGCGCTTCCACGGTTTCGATGCCGTGGTCGAGACTGTTGCGCACGAGGTGAGTCAACGGATCGATGATCCGTTCGATGAGGCTCTTGTCGAGTTCGGTCGCCTGACCGAAGGTGACGAGTTCCACTTCCTTGCCGAGTTTCGCCGCCAGATCGCGCACCAGACGCGGGAAGCGGCTGAACACGTAATCCATCGGCATCATGCGGATCGACATCACGGCTTCCTGCAGATCGCGCGCATTGCGTTCGAGCTGCGCCATGCCGTTGAAGAGCCGGTCATGCAGCGCCGGGTCGAAGGTGCTGGTGGTTTCCGCGAGCATCGCTTGCGTGATCACCAGTTCGCCGACCAGGTTGATTAGCTGATCGACCTTTTCGACACCGACGCGAATCGAGCTGCCTTCCGCGCCTGCTGCGGCAGCAGCCGGACGGCCGGCCTTGCGGTCGTGTTCGGCGGTCGCGCCGGATGCCGCAGGCGCCGTGTTCGCCGCCCCTGCCGACGCCTGGCTGTGCGCCGCCGCCTGCTGGACCGAAGCGGGCGCCGGCGCTGCCGGCGCGCTGGCCGGTGCGTCGAACAGTCCGTGCGGGGCCGTGCTGGAAGGTGCGGCGATGCCGGCTGCCGGCGCCGGAGATGCCGCGTGCTCCGCATGAGCCGCACGTGTTGCTTGCGCCGGGGACGAGGCGGCAGCGTCAGGCGTTCCAGGTTCGCCTTGCTGCGTGTCGTCCGCCGGTGCTTTGCCGCGGCCGATCGAGATCTGACTTTCGTCGATCACGAAACAGCACACGGCGATGATGTCGTCGGAGGTCACATCGGTCGCGAGCCACAGCATCAGATCGCCGCCGCTCTTGACCTGCCCGACAATGTTGCCCAGGTTGCCGAGCTCTTCGGCCAGCAGTTCCTGGTCCTTCTCACCAACGCCCCGTAGCGTAATTTTCAGATGAGGGCCGGCGTTCTCGGCGATGCCGTCGACCGCGCCTGCCCCCACGGCTTGCCCGGTCTGTGCCGGTTCGCCGTCAGTCCATTCACCCGCTGCTGCCTGCACCGCCTGTTCGACGACGTGCTCGGGCGGGGTACCGCGTTGTGCTGCCACTGCTACTGCCTGTGCTGCAACCGGCGCCGCCGCCTGGGGCGCGCCGCCGAAAAGACTCTCCGCATTCAACTGTTCGAGCTTCGCGCAAATCGCACGCGCCACCGCCGCGTCCGGCTCGGCGCTCGCCCGATAGTCGGCGAGCTGGCCGGACAGCACGTCCTTGGTTTCGAGGAACGTGTCGATCATGTCCTTGCGCAGCACGAGTTCGTTATTGCGCGCGCGGTCGAGCAGCGATTCGAGAATGTGGGTCGTCTCCGTCAGCGCGGTAAAGCCGAAGGTCGCCGCACCGCCCTTGATCGAATGCGCCGCGCGGAAAATCGCCGCGAGGTCTTCCGGGTCCGGTTGAGCGATATTCAGATTGAGCAGCAACTGCTCCATCTGTGCGAGCAGTTCGTCCGCTTCGTCGAAAAACGTCTGATAGAACTGAGTGATGTCGAGTGTCATGCCTGGGTCACCGCGAGAGTTCCTGTCTAGGCGTGGGCTAGCGTGCCGCCGCGTCGAGAGCTTTCTATAACGTGTCTATGAGTGGCGCTTACGCGGGATCGGGTTCGGCCAGTGCCGCCACCAGTTCGGTCAGCATGTCGGGGTCGAGCGGCTTTTCGATCCAGCCGGTCGCGCCCGCCGCCCGCGCCGCCGCCTTGAACGGCTCGCCCGATTCCGTCGTGAGGACGAGGATGGGCGTGGCCTGATAAGCCGGGTTGCCGCGCAGCGCGGTGATCAGATCGAGGCCGGTTTTGCCCGGCATGTACTGGTCGGTCAGCACGAGGTCGAACGACATCGCGAGCGCGTTTTCGAGCCCTTCGTTGCCGTCCGCCGCGAGCGTCACCTCATAGCCGGCCGCCGTCAGCGTCGCGGCAAGCATTTGCCGCATCGATGCCGAATCGTCGATTGCCAGGATGTGCCTGATCATGAAAACCTCGCTGCGCTTCGCGCTCGAAATCGCCGGCCGTCTGCGCCAGTGGGGCGCATGATCGGGCTAGGCGATCGCTGTCTGTTACTGGGCCGCCGGCGCTGCCGTCGGCACCTTCGGTGCAACCGTCACCGGTTGCGCAAGTTTTTGCAGCAGCGGTTTGGAGCCGGCTGCGTCGTCCGACAAGGTGGTCGTGGTGGAGTCGTCGTGATTCAACGCCTCCTCCGACTTCCTGTTCAGCACGATGATGCTGATGCGGCGGTTCTCCGGGTCCATCGGGTCCGCCTTGTTCAGGTTCTGCGTCGACGCGAGGCCGAGCACGCGCATCACCTTCGCCTCATCCATGCCGCCGGCGATCAGCTCGCGGCGCGACGCATTGGCGCGGTCCGCGGACAGTTCCCAGTTGCTGTAGCCCTTCTCGCCGCCCGCGTATTGCGCGGCGTCGGTGTGCCCCTGCACGATGATGCGGTTCGGCACGTCGTTCAGCGTGTGGCCGATTTCGCGCAGGATGTCGCGCATGTACGGCTCCACCTGGTCTTTCGCGGTCGCGAACATCGGCCGCTTCTGCGAGTCGACGATCTCGATGCGCAAGCCGGTCAGCGTCGAATCGATGCGGATCTGCTGCTTGAACTGGCGCAGCACCGGGTTCGCTTCGATCGCGGCCATCAGCTTGACCTGCAGGTCGTGCAGGCGAACCTGTTCGCGACGCTCCAACTCGCCCTGCAACTGCTTCATCGAGTCTTCGTTGTTGTGCGAGACGGAGCGCTCGGAGCGGCTGCTCGAACCGTCGGTGGAGCGCGTCACGCCTTGCGCGTCGGTCGAGATATCGCGCCCGCCGCCCTTCAAAATGCTCGAGTCTTCGGCGCTGCGGTCGCCGCCCCACAGCGTGATCTTCAACGGCTGGTTGAAGTAATCGGCGATGCCCCTCAACTGCACGGTGGACGCCGAACTCAGCAGCCACATCAGCAGGAAGAACGCCATCATCGCGGTCATGAAGTCCGCGTAAGCGAGCTTCCACGCGCCGCCGTGGTGGCCGGACTTCTTCGGCGCGGAGCGCTTGACGACGATCGCGCGGTCTTTGTCCTTGCTCATCGATTCGGTTCCGGGCGCGCTCTGATTACTTTGCCTTGACGCGGCGCACGTGCTCTTCCAGCTCGGCGAACGACGGGCGTTCGGTCGAGAAGAGCACCTTGCGGCCGAACTCGACGGCAATCGCGGGCGCGTAGCCGTTCAAGCTCGCCAGAATCGTCACCTTGATGCACTGGAACATCTTGGTCGACTCGGTCACGCGCTGTTCGGCGACGCTCGCGAGCGGGCTGATCAGCCCGTACGAAAGCAGAATGCCGAGGAAGGTGCCGACCAGCGCCTGCGCGATCATCTCGCCGAGCACCGCTGGCGGCTTGTCGGCCGAGGCCATGGTGTGCACCACGCCCATCACCGCCGCCACGATGCCGAACGCCGGCATCGCGTCGCCGACCTTGGTCAGCGCATGCGCGGGCGCTTCGCCTTCGTGGTGATGCGTCTCGATCTCCTCGTCCATGAGGCTTTCGATCTCGAACGCGTTCATGTTGCCGCCGACCATCAGACGCAGGTAGTCGGTCAGGAACTCGATGATGTGATGGTCGGCGAGAATCTTCGGATACTGGGTGAAGATCGGGCTCTTCGACGGATCGTCGATATCGGCTTCCAGCGTCAGCGTGCCTTCCTTGCGCGCCTTGGCCAGCAGGACGTAGAGGAGCGCCATCAGCTCCATGTAGACGTCCTTGTTGTACTTCGCGCCCTTGAACAGGGTCGGAATGACGCGCAGCGTCGCCTTGATGGTCTTCATTCCGTTACCGAGAATGAACGCGCCGAGGCCGGCGCCGACGATCATCAGCACTTCAACGGGCTGCAGCAGCGCGCCGAGATGGCCGCCTTCCAGCGCGTAACCGCCGAAAACGGACAAAAGCGTCACGAGTGTTCCCACGAAAATCAGCACTGCCGAGCCCTCACAAAGAAGCGACGGTAACCGTCGTTAATCTGGTTTACGGCAACGGAGCAGAAAACTTTGGTGGAAAAGCGGGTCGGTGGTCTGGTGTAAACCAGAGGCGCGCAGCGGCGCAACGAGGACGGACGGGGCTCACCCGGCGAGAGCAGTCGGGAGGATAGCTGCGGCGCTGGAGCCGGATGGCCGGGAAGCCTGCCTGGCGGCCCGCGCCGCCCGCCGGACGGAAAAGCCAGCGGCCCGCGCTGCGAGCCGCCCGCTGCGGCGGCGTTCAGACCGCCAGTGCAGCGAGACTCTCGCGGGCCTTGGCGTCGGCAAATTTCTTTGTCTTACCTGCCCGCGACGGCGGCTGGCACAGCCCGCACACGAACGCATGCTGCGGATCGTGCGCGTGTGCGACAAAACGTCCACCGCAGCGACAGCAGGCGGTCATCTGCAACATGCCGGAGTCGAAGAAGCGCACCAGCGTCCACGCGCGCGTGAGGCTGAGCACCGGCTCGTCGTCGTGCAGCTGAACGTGCTCCAGATAGAGCCGGTAGCTCTTCACGATCGACTGGATCGTCAGGCAGCCGCCGTGTCCGGCCATGAAACAGTAGATGTTGTAGAACAGCGATGAGTGAAAGTTCGGCTGCCAGGTCATGAACCAGTCGGTCGAAAACGGCAACATGCCCTTGGGCGGCGACACCCCTTTCAGTTCCTTGTACAACTTGATGAGCCGGTCGCGCGACAGACTGGTTTCCGCTTCCAGCAATTGCAAACGCGCGCCAAGTTCGATCAGTTCGATGGCCAGGGTGATTTCCCTGACTTCGAGTACGACGCTTTTATAGGCCATCCGCTCGCCGATCTCCCCGCCCGATCGCTTTGTGTGAGAAAGAGGCCGCCATCAGCCGAGTTGCTCGACGGGCTGGCTCGCCATCAGGATCGCGGAATGCGCCTGGGCCACGGCGCTCGATTTGCCTTTGTCGGCGAGCGCGGACAGCACGGCATGGTCGTCGAAACGGAAACGGCACAACACCTGATTGGACGCCGCCAGCTTGACGGTCTGCGCCAACGACAGATTGGCGAGCACATCGGCTAGCTGGTCGGAAATCCCCATGCGAAACATGCCCATCGGCTTGTCTTCGCGCAGCAGGCGCTGCGCGAGCAGGAGATACGACAGATTGACTTCTCTGATCTCATTGAGCATTTCGCTTGTCGCGCTCATTGATTCCCCCGGGGTGTATCTGGCTGGTCAGGCCGTTACGGAAACGTTTGCTCGAATGCGCGCACTGAAACCGCACGGATCGGCTCGTCTCTGGTCTTGCAAGCATTGTGGCGAAAGGGGAAGCGGTCGAAAATCGGAGAGACACCCAGCCTGTTTGACGGATTAATCCGTCATTGTTGTAGGAATTTTTCCTACAAAGGCGAATGCGAGGAAAAACGGAATCGACCGAAATGGCGCGCGGCTTGGGACGCGTAATGCGCGTTAAATATTCTTGTGTGGCGGAGAATGACTGATTGTGAGTTCCCGGTGACTCACCATGCGCGCCGTTGTAGCGTTGAAAAAGATTATAAGACTTTTCACGCTTATGCAATGTGACTGCGTTAAAGACTCCCTTAAGACTTCAGAACGGCTCGGGCACGCGAATTGCTATCGTCTATCAGCCACTATTCAGCGTTTGATTATGCCGCTCGCACCGGCCGTCCCGACTATCGGGACGGCCGTCCACATGACCTGTAACGGGGGGTGTTTCGCGCTGTAACAACCTTAAGTGTTTGAAAAATGACTCGAATTAGCGCGGCCGATCCCGATAATGGACGCTAAGGGAATACCCGATGCAAGTTCGGAGCACCCCCGGGCGGCGGCTTACCGCGCCCAACCGTCCGTCAGGCATTCGCTCCTCGCTCTATTCGAGTGCAGTTGTGCGAAGCCGTTGTGAACAGGAGAAAACCGCATGCGAATCGCACAAATTGCGCCGCTGTACGAAGCCGTCCCGCCGAAACTTTATGGCGGCACCGAACGCGTCGTGTCGTATCTGACCGAAGCTCTGGTCGATCTCGGCCACGATGTCACGCTGTTTGCGAGCGGCGACTCGGTCACGTCCGCGAATCTCGAAGCGTCCTGGCCGCGCGCGCTGCGCCTCGATCCGACGATCCGCGACGCGCTGGCGCCGCACGTGCTGATGATGGAAAAGGTGCGCAAGATCGCCCATGAATTCGATGTGCTGCACTTTCACCTCGATTACATGCCGTTCCCGCTCTTCACCACGATGGACACGCCGTTCGTGACCACGCTGCACGGCCGTCTCGATCTGCCGGAACTGCAACCGGTATTCGACGCTTTTTCCAACGTGCCGGTGGTGTCGATTTCCGATTCGCAGCGTTTGCCGCTGCCACAGGCGAACTGGCTCAACACCATTTATCACGGTCTGCCGGAACAGTTACTGACGCCGCAGGCGCACAAGAAGCCGGAGTACCTGGCGTTCCTCGGTCGTATTTGCCCGGAAAAGCGCGTCGATACAGCTATCAAGATCGCTGCACAAAGCGGTTTGCCGCTGAAGATCGCCGCCAAGGTGGACAAGGTCGATCAGGAGTATTTCAAGCGCGAGATCGAGCCGCTGCTGTCGATGGCGCACGTGGAATTCGTCGGCGAGATCAACGAGGCGCAGAAACCCGAGTTCCTGTCCGGCGCGAAGGCGTTGCTCTTCCCGATCGACTGGTCGGAGCCGTTCGGCCTCGTGATGATCGAATCGATGGCGTGCGGCACGCCGGTGATTGCGTTCAACCGCGGGTCGGTGCCGGAAGTGATCGACCACGGCGTGACGGGCTACATTGTCGAGGACGTGCAGGGCGCGGTGGCGGCGCTGCAGCGTCTGGACGAGTTGTCGCGCACCGAAATCCGCACGCAATTCGAGCGCCGCTTCAGTTCCAGAACGATGGCGCAGAATTATGTGGACGGCTATTCGACCCTGATCGAAGCGACCCGTCGCCCGGTGTTGCGTCAGGTTGCGGTCGGCTAAGCGGCAGGCTTAAAGCGGCGGGGCTTTTTGCGCTGCCAGCTTTAGCCGCTTACTGCTCTTGCGCACAGCTGCCGCCTTTCCGGTTCTTGCGGTAAATGGCAGGTAAATTCGACTGTGAATCGTTTGCGCAGGCGGAAATCAGAGTTATCCCGCTTCTTCTACGGAAAAGCCGCCCCGATGGGCGGCTTTTTTATTAAGCGGATGGATGCGCTTCCATCCTGATTGACGTTCGGCAAATAAAAAAGGGGCTTCGGTCAACCTTCAATTGGCTTTCGCCATGAGCGGCAACCGGTTCAGACCGCGCCAATCAAAAAGCGCTCGCGATTCTTGCCGACAATCCACTTGGGCGGCTTTCCCCGACCGCTCCACGTATTGCCCGATTTCGGGTCCTGATATTTCGCCGGCAGCGGCGCCTTTTTGGGCGGCCGGCCACGCTTGGCGGCAACTGCAAAGCCGAGGTCCTGAGCGGTAAGACCGTATTCAGCGATCTTTTGGCGGATGTCGGCGACTACATTGTCTATTTCAGTACGCCGCGCTTCTTCTGCTTGTGCCTGCAATTTGGCGATCTGCGCCTTGAGGTCTGCGTATTGAGACATTCGGTTCTCCCCTTTTCTAGAACTCATTCGACGGCAGACTAACTGCAATTATAAAAATTCGCAATGGCCAGTAATACCGATTCAGGAATCTATCCTCTGATAATTATTAAACGTTGTTGAATTGCAAAACGACGGCTTTATCCGGCAATAATAGTAAAGCCCACTCCATATTGACAATTCTTGACACTCAATTTGGCTGTCTTTGCCTAGAATTGCGCGCTCAAGGCATACACCCACGCTTAGCCGTGAGTGCTCTCAAAGCGTCGCACTTTTTTAGGAATACCAATCATGCAGTTTGTCAAAGCGCCTTGCCGCTGAGCTGTTCGGCACTTTCTGGCTCGTGCTCGGGGGCTGCGGCAGTGCGGTCCTCGCCGCGAACTTCGCCGGCCCGGTCCACGGCTTGGGCATTGGATTCGTCGGCGTGTCGCTGGCATTCGGCTTGACGGTTCTGACCATGGCTTATGCAATCGGCCATATTTCCGGATGTCATCTGAATCCGGCCGTCAGCGTCGGGCTGACCGTCGCCGGCCGTTTTCCGGCTCGCGACCTCGTGCCGTATATCGCCGCGCAAGTGGTCGGCGCCGTGCTGGCTGCGCTGGTGTTGTCGGTAATCGCATCGGGCAAGCCGGAATTCGATCTCGTGGCCAGCGGTTTCGCCAGCAACGGCTACGGCGATCGCTCGCCGGGCCATTACTCGCTCGCCGCGGCATTCGTGTGCGAAGTGGTGATGACCGGCTTCTTCCTGTTCGTCATCCTGGGCGCAACCGACAGGCGCGCGCCGGCCGGCTTCGCGCCGATAGCGATCGGCCTGTGCCTGACGCTGATCCACCTCATTTCGATCCCGGTCACCAACACGTCGGTCAATCCGGCGCGTTCCACCGGCCCGGCGCTGTTTGTCGGCGGCGCAGCCGTGGACCAGTTGTGGATGTTCTGGGTCGCGCCGATCATCGGGGCGGTGATCGCGGGAGTGCTTTATCCGCTAATCGCGGAAAGCGGCACCGCTAGCTCACAGGAACTGGCGCTCGACTGATCGGCGAGTGCTTTTATCCAGCCAGTCAAAGCGGGCGCTACGGCGCCCGTTTTTGTTCTGGCTCGAACGACGCTGTTTGGCCGACAGTCCGGCAGTGGGGCAGTCCGACAGTGGCAAGGCATGGCACGCTGCTAGAATCGGGCGACTTCCAAGCTTGCAGAGGTGCTACCGATGAACCGTTTCCGCGGATTCCTGCATGGCGTCGCACTCTCCCTTGCCGGCTTGTGCGTCGGTGCAGCGGCGCTGCCCACCGCGCATGCGGCCGACGGCAACACCGAAACGCTGGTCTTCGTGCGACATGGCGAGAAGCCCGCGCAGGGCTTCGGACAACTCAACTGTCAGGGCCTGAACCGTGCGCTGGCGCTGCCGGCGGTGATCGCTGCGAAGTTCGGCAAACCCGATGCGATTTACGCGCCCGACCCCGGCCAGCAAAAAGACGATAGCGGTCATCCCTATTACTACATCCGTCCGCTGGCGACGATCGAGCCAACCGCCATCCAGTTTCAAATGCCGGTGCAAACGCCCTATGGCTTCGCTCAGATCGACCAGCTCGGCACCACGCTCGTGAACCCGGCCAATCGCAACAAGCTGATCGTCGTGGCGTGGGAGCACAAACTGATCGTGAAGTTGTTGCGCCAGATGCTGAGCGCTCATGGCGGCAAAGCAGCCGATGTCCCCAACTGGCAAAGCGACGACTTCGACAGTATCTATATCGTGCGGCTCGACTGGCAAAACGGCACGGCGCGCGCCAGTTTCAAACGAGACCGCCAGGGACTGGACGGACGCGCCACCGATTGTCCTTGCGCTGCGCTGCCAGGCACACCATCGGCGGCAGCTTCCAGTGCTTCCGGCAGCGCGGCAGATTAATCGGGTAATACAGATGTAAGCCGCAATTACGCACGCAGCGGCCCGATTCCGGCCGCGCGGTGCGCCGAGCGCGCACTGCTAGCGCCAAAGAAGACGAAAAACCTTATTGGGCGTGGCTTCGCGTGGGTTGTCCACAATCCGAGCTCCGATTGAACCGTATGCTGCGCTCCTTTCAAATGCAGCGACGATGCTTGCAGTCCGTAACATCTGGTCGCAGTACCCGCAGGATTGAATGCGTACATTGGACCTGTGCGACAAACCCACGTCGCTTCACAGGAGAACAACATGAAACGCATCGTCACTCACTTGCTGGTTGCTGCCGGTCTTGCGGCGGGCGCATGCGGTGTCGCGCAAGCGCATACGGAAATGAATGTCGGCCTGTCGCTCGGCGCACCGGTGTATGCACAGCCGGCCCGCGTTTATGCGGCGCCGCAGCCGGTGTACTACGGCGGCTGGAACCATCGTTACGACCGGGGCGATTACTACCGCGGCGACCATCGGGATGACCGCGGCTGGAATCACAACGACCGTCACTGGGGTCACGATGATCGGGGCGACCACCGCGGCGGATGGCATGGTTGATTGATCTCGGCGTGAGCCGGTGAGCCACAGTGGCAGATCGCCAACCTTGGTGGCGTAAGTCGACTACGACTTGCCGTCTCGTGCCGGCGTAGACCACGTAGCGCTGCGAAAAAAAGTCAGCGCGTCAAAACGGTCCGCATTCCATGAACATGGATGCGGGCCGATTCCGTTTCAGGACGCCAATTCGTCGTCGAGCGAGAACAGTTTGCGCAAGTGGTGCGCGACGCCCGCTTCGAAGTTGTTGCCGATGCGCGGCACGTCCGGCAGACGCGCGATGAGATCAGGATTGGCATTGTTCATCATGAACGGATGGCCGGCCGTTTCCAGCAGGTCGATATCGTTCATGTTGTCACCGAACGCGACGCACTGCGATGCATCGACGCCGAGACGCTCAAGCACGATCTGCAACGCGCGTCCCTTCGATACGTTCGACGTCATCACTTCCAGACAATCCGGCAGCGAATAGGTCACATACAGGTCATCGCCGAATTCGCGCGCGAGATTCGCGGCGATCGGCGCGAGATCGGCGGGGTCGCCGATGTAGAGCGCTTTCGCGATGTCGACGCCGTCGTGATTCGGCAGATCGGTCACTTCGTAAGTGAAGCCCGAGTCCTGATGGAACTTCAGCAGATCCGGCGCATCGCGGTCGATCAGCCACGCCTGGTCGGCGAACAGGTTGACGATCACGCGGCCATGCGAGCCGGCGATCTCCGGTTGCACGAGGCGCTGGACGATGGCCGGCGGCAGGTCGTCGGCGTGAATCACGGTGTTGTCCGGCGCATGGATGCGCGCGCCGTTCGACGTAATCAGATACGGACTGATTCCGAGCAGATCACGAATGCCCGCGACGTCGCAATAATGCCGCCCCGTAGCGATCACGAACCGCAGCCCGTCGTTTTCCAGTTTGCGCACAGTGGCGACCGTGAACGGGTCCACCTGATGATCGGCGTTGAGCAGCGTGCCGTCGAGATCGGTGGCGATGACTTTGTACATGGTATGAGCGGTTAGGGCAGCGTCGAAGAGCGTATTTTACCGTTGCCGGACGCGCACCCAGAATCGCGGCCGGCAAGGTCGGCATTCTCAGCCAGCAATACTCAGTCAGCCAGGTGCGCGGCTTCGCGCTGCGCGAGTTGCAGTCCGCCATGCGCCGAGTCCGCCAGCGGCTCGCGCAGGCGCGCCTGATAGCGCTGCGGCACATACTCGCGCAACGGTGCGCCAAGTCCGCCGCACAACGCGACGGGCAAGCTTTCCGAGGAATCCAGCGCACTGATCATCTTGCCCACTTCGCCGCCGGCCTCGCCGAGCAGCCGCGCGGCGAACGGATGCGTGCGATGCGCGATCGCGACTGGCGCGAGGCTCGCGTAAGCCGTCTGATTGGCCGCGCAGAGCCAGACGACGAGACTCTCGCGGTCCTGTGCGCCGGTGTGCGCGAGCAGCGCCCGCGCGAGGTCGTCGATGGGCGCGCGCCCGTCGAGCGCCTGCTGCGCATGCACAATCAGCCGCAGCCCGAGCCACGCGCCGCTTGCCTCGTCGCCCGATGGAAAGCCGTAGCCGCTGGCAACGCGGCATTCGCCGTCGTCAGCGAGCGAAGCCGCCACGCTGCCGGTGCCGAGCGCGACGATCACGCCGGGCGCGCCGCCGTGCGCTCCCAGCAGCGTCGTATATGCGTCGCTTTCCACGGCAAGTCCGGCGACCCCGGGCGCTCGTGCGTGAAACTCGGCGAGCCAGTCACGATTGTTGACGCCCGCCAATCCACAACCCAGCACACAGCGCGACCAGTCCAGGCTTGCGCCAGCACGCTCGAACGCTTCGGCGCAGCCGGCCTCGATCGACTGCCACGCCCGCTCGATGCCGAGCCCCAAACCCGACGGCCCGCTTGCTGCCTGTGCCAGTTCGCGGCCCTGCGCGTCGCCGAGCACGACGCGCGTGCCGCTGCCGCCACCGTCAATGCCGATCAGAAAGAAGTCTTGGTTCATCGAATCGAATGATTTCCGTGAATGAATAACGCGTAGCGTGGCAGGTCAGATTCAATCCGGCAATTGGCCAAACGGCCAGCTTGCGGCGCGCCCAGCTTCAGCTATGCTGACGGGCGACACGACAACGGACACGCAGGAGCGCGACAGTGACACAGCGATGCAACTGGGTATCGAGCGAAGCGCTCGCACAGTACCACGACTCCGAATGGGGCGTGCCCTCGCGCGACGATCGGCATCTGTTCGAGATGCTGGTTCTGGAGGGCGCGCAGGCGGGTTTGTCGTGGTCGACAATTCTCAACAAGCGGGCCGGCTACCGCCGCGCGTTCGCCGACTTCGACATCGACAAGATCGCGCGCTTTACGCCGAAGCACGTTGACAAGCTGGTGACCGACGAAAGTATCGTGCGCCACCGCGGCAAGATCGAAGCAGCCATCAGCAACGCCCGCGCGGTGCAGCAGATTCAGGCCGAGCACGGGTCGCTTGCCAACTTCGTGTGGTCGTTCGTCGATCAGACGCCGATCCAGAACGATTGGGCCTCGTACAAGCAGGCGCCCGCATCGACGGACGTGTCGGATGCACTGAGCAAAGGGCTGAAACGCTACGGCTGCAAGTTCGTCGGCTCGACGATCTGTTACGCGTTCATGCAAGCGGTCGGGATGGTCAACGATCATGAGACGAACTGCATGTGTCGCGCGCGATGCGTGGCGCTGGGCAAGAAGGGGCGTAGTCGCAAGGCCGGTTGAGCTGGGCGCGATCTGCTCTGGATGGGTGCCTCCGGCTTCCGCCCGCTGATGCCTGTTGCCGCTTAGTGCCGCGGTTCTAACAAATGACAGGTGCCTAGGGAAACTCCCGAGTACCGCGGCTCCCCAAGCCTCGTTTGCCTGTTGGCGCAAGGCCGGGCGGCTCAAAATCGGCGCTCGACACATGTCGAGGGCCACTCCATAACGCCGTCCGACAAAGCCCCTCTACGCTTCTCGCGCGTCCCGGTCGTTATAGGGTTATAGGCACTGAGCAGGGAGAACGCTGGCTCTCTCCTCGCCGGGACGCCACGCGCAAAACCGGGAATTGAAGGCTTTTCGCCGCCCTAGTCCGGACTTCGCTCAGTGGCACGCGTTGGATACTACTGCTCATGTGCTCAAACAACGAATAACCGCTGCGTTAGCACGGGAGACCAACCATGAAAACACTTAGCTTTCTGACGCATCAGGATATTTTCGATCAGGCCGTGGCTCATCTGTTCGAGCAGAAGCGCGCCGCATTGCTGCCGCGCGGCGGTGGGGCCTATCGAGGCTATTGCGGCGGATGCCCGGTCGGCAGCTTCATCAGGCCGCGCGACTATATGACTGCAATGGAAGGCATTCCGGTGCGCTATATAGCCAAAACGCCTGTCGAGGTGCCTTCTTACATGGATGTCGGTGTATCCGCCCTGAAGAAAGCGCTTCTGCGCGCGCGCATCAATGTGTACGACCCGGTCACCGTCGATCTGCTCAGCTGCCTGCAAAACGTCCATGACGTATTCGGCACGTGGGAATGGCGTGAGCGCTTGGGCTCGATTGCCCGGCAGTTCGGCCTGTCCGCCGAGCGGTTGAAGAGCGCTGCTTAACCGGACCAAACGGATTTACATGACGCGACGGCGCCGCTAAATCGCGCACTTTCACGCGCTTTGGCCGGGGCCGCTACACCCCACGCCGCAACCGCGCAGCCAGCATTTCATCTACCTACGCAGCTGCGTTCTCCAAACGCGCGCCCCAACAAAAAAGAGCACCAAAAGCAAAACGGCGATGCGGCTTCTTTCGAAGCTCACACCGCCGTTCGGCGTGTAAAAAAGCGTGCTTAGTGCAGCTTTTTCGGCAGCATCTGGCTGCGCAGGCGCTTGTGCAGGCGCTTCACAGCAGCAGCCTTCTTACGCTTACGTGCCGTGGTCGGCTTTTCGTACGATTGACGCTCACGCAGTTCAGCGATCAGGCCATTCTTTTCGATTGCGCGACGAAAGCGGCGAATTGCCACTTCGAACGGCTCGTTTTCCTTCAGAAGAATCGTCGTCATGTAATTCCTAACTCAATCACTTGATACGGGTTAATTTGCGTGGCGGTAGACCGCTCACGCGCCGGCCCTCCGGTCGTTTCGATTCATGGCCAGTAACAGGCAAACGCGGGGAAAACCCCGGCCAAACCACGAATGGAACGAGAGGCAAAGCGGCCACGGAGGCCGGAAAAGAGAGGTGGGGAGCTCACCGCGGAACGCGGACAGACGTGCTGCAATTGCCGCGCCTGTTGCCGTTTCGCCAACCTTTCATCAATGAAAAACACTGACGAAACAGGCAAAGATCTCAATTCACTCCCGATGATATCAGGAAACTATCCATCCTACCAGGGGTTTAGCGTTCGCGCCAGGTCTGCCGGTGCGATCAGGCGCTCGCCTCGTTCAGTTCGCGGATGTCGTCACCGGTCAGCATCAGATGGACGGCGGCCGCGAGGCTTTTGAGCTGCTCGACCGAGGTGGCGCTGGCGATCGGGGCCGTCACGCTCGGGCGGGCGATCAGCCACGCCAGCGCGATGGTGGCCGGCGAACTGCCGTGCCGTTCGGCGACACGATCGAGCGCGCCCAGAATCCGCAAGCCGCGCTCGTTCAGATACTTTTCAACCCGGCCGCCGCGTGCCTTGCCGGCCAGGTCCGCCTGCGAGCGGTACTTGCCGGACAGAAAGCCGCTCGCGAGGCTGTAGTACACCACCACGCCAAGCTGATTGGCGAGCGCCACCGGCTCGATATCGCGCTCATAGTCCGCGCGATCGTACAGGTTGTACTCCGGCTGCAGCAACTGATACTCCGGCAGTCCGCGCTGGCGGGACACGGCGAGCGCTGCTTCGGTGCGTGCGCCGCTGTGGTTCGAAGCGCCGATCACTCGCACCTTGCCCGCCTCGATCAGCTTCTGATAAGCGCCGAGCGTTTCGGCCAGCGGCGTTTCGGTGTCGTCGTCGTGCGAAAAATAGACGTCGATGTAATCGGTTTGCAAGTGCCGCAACGAATCTTCGACCGCCGCCTGGATGTTGGCCGCCGACAAGCCCTTGCGCTGCGGATGTTTCGAGACCTTGGTGGCGAGCACAATCTTGTCGCGCTTGCCGCTTTGCCGGAACCACTTGCCGATGATGCTTTCCGACTCGCCGCCCTGGTTGCCGGACACCCATGCCGAGTAGACGTCGGCGGTGTCGATGAAGTCGAGCCCTGCATCGACGAACGCATCGAGGATCGAAAACGACGTGGCTTCATCCGCGGTCCAGCCGAAAACATTGCCGCCGAACATAAGCGGCGCGACGTGTAATTCGGAACGGCCGATTCTGCGTTTTTGCATGATTTCTCCACGATCAATAAGCAGCGAGCGACCGAGAATACGCCGACTTTGAATTCGCTGCAGCGCATGCTGCCGACGCCAACGGGGCGTATCGGCTCAAGGCTTATTCAGGAGATTTCGCATGCTCACGGGCAATGCCCGCCCGCGTACGCAGCGCCTGCGGATAAGCCAGGCTCGCACGAGGCGATTGACGTGTACGTCCACAAGGACGCGATGAATTGGGATCGTTCAGGACGCGGCGCGATTCGCCGGCTTCAGAATTGCGCGACGCGTTGATACTGATTCGCATGGCCGGCCGCCTGCATGGCCGCCCGATATTCGGCGCCCAACTCGGTCTGGGCCAACTGCGCCTCTGCGGCGATCCGCGTGTCGATCGCGTGAACCTGCGTGAGCACATCGAGCGCGGCGCCCGCTTGTTGCGCGGAGAGCGACATGAGCAGCGGCGAACGCTCGCTCGCGAGTTCCGCCGCCCGTTCCCATTCGCCGACGGCCGTTGCCTGCTCGATAGACTTGGTGAGTTGCCAGATGCGATCGATGCAAGTCGCGAATTCCATGTCTTGCCTCCCTGTTCCGCTCAGCCCTTGTTGGTGGCGAGCGCGCCGGCGCTGTTAGTGCCGCCGAAGAGTTGCGTCAGATATTGCGAGTTGTTGTTCATCGTCGCCATCAGCGTGTTGAGCGCGGTGAATTGCGCGTTGTACATGCTGGTGAGCTGCGTCTGATAGTTCGTCAGCGACGTCTGTTGCGTCGAGAGGTTCGTCAGGTCCGTGTTGAGCGCGGTTGTGCGCGTCTGGATGACACCGCTGGTCGACAGATAGTTGGTGATGTTGGTGTTCAGCTGCTCCGCGATGCCATTCGTGGAGTTGAACAGCGAAGCCACCGTCGACTGATTGTTCTTCAGCGCGCTATTCAGCGTGTCGCTGTCGACCGAGAGCGAGCCGTCCGCATTCAGTGAGATGCCGATCGAAGCGAGGCTGGTCGTCGTGTTGCCGCTTTTCACGCCCGTCGCCACGATCGACGCCAACTGGTTCTGGACCATGTTCAGCGTCGAGTCGCCAAGCAGCACGCCCTGCGACGTCGCGGTCGAGCTGTACGCTGTCAGCGTGCCCATCGTCGTGACGAGCGTGTTGTACAGCGTGACGAACTGGTTGATCGTACTGGCCTGCGAGGTGGTGTCCTGGGCGACCGTCAGGGTCTGCGGCGATGAACCCGTCGTATCGACGGAAGCGGCCGAAAGGTTCAGCGTGATGCCGGAAAGCGCGGACGTCACGGTGTTGGTCGAATTGGTGACGCCGGTGCCGTCGATCGTGAAATAGGCGTCCTGTGCAGCCGTCGTCTGGGTCCAATTAGACGTGCTGGTGACTGCCGTTCCCGAGCCATCGTCGAGAGTCGACTGATTGGCCTTGAGCTGCGCGCTGGTCGCGCTCGATATACCCGTCAGCGACGTACCCTTGTTGCTCGTCACGGCGAGGTTGTTCAGTTTATCCGTCGATGTCGAATCGCTGATCTGGACGCTGATGGCATTCGAGGAGCCGGTCGACGTCGCGTGCAACACGAGGTGCGCGCCGTCTGAGCCGTTGACGACGGTCGCCGAAACGCCGGGATTGTTGCTCGCGCTGTTGATGGCCGCCGCGATGCCGGAGATCGTGCTGTTGGAACTGTCGAGCGAGATCGTCGTGCTCGCCCCGCCGACGGACAGCGTCATCGTGCTCGGGCCCGTAGCGAGCGCAGTCTTCGCGTCATAGCCCGTCGACGTCAGCACTTGGGCCGTCGCCACCTGGGCCACGTCGATCGAATACGTGCCGGCCACCGCACCGCTAGCCGCCGTGGCCGTGATGCCGGTGTTGGTGCCGCTGGTCGTCGCCGTGAAATCATTCACGGTTGTCCCATTCGAGAGCGAGGTCAGTCCGGCCTGCAGCGCGGAGAGTGCGGCGGAGAGCGTGCCGTAGGCAGAGATCTGCGTGTTGTCCAGCGTCTGCTGTGCGGCCAACGTCGCGGCCTGGCCGGCGATCTTGGAGTTGACGAGCGCCGTCACGAGCGAATTCACGTCCATCGTCGAATTGGTCGAACCGCTGATAATCGACTGCGCGGCTGCCTGCAGCGCGGCGGTGCTCGCTGCGGTCGTGGCGGCGACGGTACTGGCGATCGAACTTGCGGTCGAGGATACGGTGGACATGGACAGGCTCCGTGTTTCGGCGATGCCGGATGAATCGGTTCAGGTCTGTAAAACGGGAATCGGGAGGCTGGCCTCCCGACGGGTTTGCGTTCCGCGCGCCGGGTATGGCACACGGGCGCGGAACGCATGCTACATGAAGCGCGTTACTGGAGGAGCTTCAGGATCTGCTGCGGTTGCGAGTTCGCTTGCGACAGCACGGAGATACCAGCTTGCTGCAGCACTTGCGCCTTGCTCAGGTTGGCCGTTTCCGCTGCGAAGTTGGCATCCTGGATTTGCGATTGTGCCGACGACAGGTCGGTCGACTGGGCTTGCTGCGTCGTGCTGATTGCGCTGAAGCGGTTTTGCGCGGCGCCGAGCGTTGCCTGGATGTTGTTGACCGTGTTCAGTGCGTCGTCGATCGACTCGATGGCCTTGTTCGCGCCAGCAACCGAGCTGATGTCGATCTGGTCGACGGTTTGCGTCGTTGCGGTCGAAGCGGCAGTCCACGGAAGCGTCGTCTGCGTGATACCACCGCCTTTGGTCATCGTTCCGGGCGTGGCGCCCACAGGTGCCGTATAGCCAAGACCAGCCGCACCGAGGATAGCTGTGCCGGCCGCGGTGCCGCTCGTAATCTGGTTGCCGCTCTGGTCCCAGAACGTATAGCCCTTGTTGCCATCCGACTTCACGGTGATCGACGTGATATCAGTGGACGATGCGGCCGCCGCGTCTGCGCCAGTTGTCGCGCTGATGTCGAGGCCAGAAATCGTGCCCAGCGTCGTGCCAGAGGTGTACGAGTTGGCTGCGTTGGCCGCGTCGATTGAGCCCATCTCGGTCGTTGCATTGAGCGCGCCGGCTGCATTGATCGAGAGCGAACCGTTGGTATTGGTCAGCAGGTTCGTCGCCACAGGGTCGAACGAAAGTGCATTGCCGTTCTGATCCGTGTACGAGAAGCCGCCTTTGCCGTCCGAGAGGACATTCAGCTGGGTGACCTCGGTGCCCGTCGAACTGGTTGCATTCCACGCTGCGCCCGTCGAGTCGAGCGAAACAGCCAGCGACGCGACCGTGTCGCCCGCTTGCACTGCACCACCACCCAGCGAAGCTGCCGAAACGCCTTGCGACAGGTTCAGGCTGATCGTCTGACCGACGTTCGCGCCGACCTGGAACGACACGCTGCCCAGCGAACCGTTCAGCACGTTCATGCCGTTGTACGTCGTTTGCGACGCGATACGGTTCACTTCCTGGATCTGTTGCGTCACTTCCTGTTGCAGCGCTGCGCGATCGGTGTCGGTCATGCTGCCGTTCGATGCTTGCGTCGCGAGCTGGCGGATACGCTGCAGGCTGCTCGTCAGCGACGACAGGCCGCTCGATGCCGTTTGCACCATCGAGACGCCGTCGTTCGCGTTCGAAACACCTTGGGTCAGACCGTTGATCTGGGTCTGCATGATGTTCGAGATCGCCAGACCTGCTGCATCGTCCGCTGCGCTGTTGATACGCTTGCCCGACGACAGACGCGTGATTGCTTGCGACAGTGCGCTACCCGAGCTGGTCAGGTTCTGCTGTGCAACCAGCGAGTTGATGTTGCTGTTAATTCCGAGCATGGAAATTCTCCTGTTGGGGCCATCAGACCGTTACATGCCATGTAGACCAAGGCATCAGCGAACGTGGCAGCTGTTCGTTTGCCGCCCGCCTTGTTTGGGGTATCGGCCCGGCCAGGAAAAACTTTATGGGGACAACACGCATATTCGTCGATTCGCGCGGCTCAATCGCCGGCTAACCGGAATGATCAGGCGACCTGCACGCGCAGCCCTCAAGCTTGCCAATATCGTGCCGTTAACAACGGAGTGAGGCGGTCAAAGTCAACCGCCCTCAATCGATCGCCCAGGCATGACGACAGGCCTGAAGCCGATCACTCAACGCGTCAGCGTGATCGCCAGATACGTGGCGTACAACACGCCGCACACCAGCAGCGCCCACACGGGCACACCACGCTCGCGCACATTCACACGCAGCCACGCAGCAGCAGCGAGCGTGATCACGATCCCGGTCACCACTTCGATACGCGGCGTCCACGGCGTCAGCAGAATACCGATCGCGGGAAGCAAAGTGCCTTGAAACACCATCGCGCCGGTGATGTTGCCGAACGCCAGCGTGTCCTTGCCGCGTCGAATCCACAGGATGCTGTTGACCTTCTCGGGCAACTCGGTGGCAATCGGAATGATCAGCAGCGACAGCAGCAGCGGCGACACGCCGAGCACCTGCGACACGCCACGCACGCCGTGGATGAACCCTTCCGCGCCCCACACCAGCAATGCAACGGCGAGCGCCAGTTGCAGCACGATGGTCGCGAGATTGGTCGGCACGCCGACGCGAGAGAGCAGCATCTTGCCGGGCGCTTCGGTGCCGTGCCCTGCGTCGACGAGTTCGCTCGATGCGCGAAACGTCATCACCACGTAGGTGACGTACACGCCCACCAGCGCGACGCTGAACATCGCGCGCACGATCATCTGTGTGTGCGGCACGTACATCGCCCCGGCCGCCAGCACGAACGCACACAGGAAATAGTTCAGGTCGCGCGTGAAACCGGTGCGCTCGGGCGCGACCCAGCCTTTGACGCCGCGTGCGCGAAGAATGGCGAGCGTCATCAGAAATGTCGACAGCGTGGAGAGCATCAGCGGCGCGCCGAGAATCGCGCCGACGCCGATCTCCTGATTGACCGCGCTATCGGTCGTGCCACTCGCAATCGCGAGCAGCGGCACGAGCGTTTCGGGCAGCGCGGTGCCGACCGCCGCGAACAGCGAGCCTGTCACGCCTTCGGAGATTTTCAGACGTTCGCCGAGATGTTCGAGCGCGTTGGTGAAGAGCTCAGCCGCCACTAGGATGACGACCAGCATGATCGCGAGTTCGAAGAGCAGACCAGTCATGCGTGACTCCCGACGCATGCGCAAAAAGCACGGCCGCTCGCCGAATGGCGGGCCAACGCGAAAGCATGCGGGGAGACTGACAAGGCGCTACGGTGATTCACAGGGCAACTCCGCGGTCGGACGTATGTAACGAACCAATGACGCACCGCCGCCCGTCCGACCAGAACGAGGCAATGCGTCAATGGTCTCGCCAAACCGACTCGGTCGAACGCGCCATGACCCGCAGGTCAAGTATGTTGACGCGCTCTCCTTCAATGGATGAAGGAAGGCTACTCCCCAATGACCGTGGGATTCTAACGGTAGCCGCTGCTTTCAACAAGCTTATGGCAATGAGATCGCGCCCTAAGGGAGCGGTCTTGCATGCGTTAATCCAGCTACTTGTTTGAAGTGAGATTGCCGGCCCATGATGAAGCTGCTATTTCGCTTTTTTGCGCCGACGTGGTTGCCCAAATCAGTCGGCCATGTAAAGCAGGATCACCGAACGCGGCGCTGCCGGCTGAAGGGTTAAGACAACGACGCGCTACACGCGGGGCTGTGAGCTGCCAACTACAACTTGCGCTGACAGTTGAGCGAGATTGTCCGCCCGGGCCTGAACTCTGCAATTTTTGTTATCACCCGTGTTGCTGGCTCAACGCGGCATGCCACAACCTTGCCTCCTGCACCGCAGACCCGCCTGAGTGGCGCGTTCGATCTGCACCGGACATTGCCGTCGTCGCGCCAATGCCAGCCAAATCGAATCTGGCGCCCCCTCTACCAGGCAAAACGTCTTCCTCAGCACAGCGAGGGGATACGCGCCGCCATTTATCGTTTTTTACGTGAAATTCGTACGGCGCCCTACGCCACGCGAATCTTTGCGTATCAGTTATTTTCCCTTTCCACATATTTCTAAAGATTTCAAAGGTAATGCCGTTGACCAGCTTGGGCTCGGCTGGTTATTGAGCCGCTAACGCTTTGGGTGGCGGTGCGGGGTTATGAAGTCGCCGCCCCAGGAACGATAAATCCATAAAAGACGACACATGACCTCGATCGTAACAATAATGTCAACTGCGCAAGTCGCAGCCCTGACGACGAAACAAATAGCGGCGCTGTCCACATCCGACATCGCCGCTCTAAGTACTGCTCAAGCACAGGCGTTGCAGACGGCTCAGATCGCGGCCATGTCGACATCCGACATCGTCTCCATCAGTACGGCGGCACTTGCGCTGTTCAACAGCTCCCAACTGAACGCGCTTTCCACGAAGGACGTCGCGGCGCTCAGTACGGGCCAGATCGCTGCCTTGACGACCTCTCAGATCAGCAACCTGAGTACGGTCCAAGTCGCGGCGCTGACGACCGCCGAAGTTTCGGCGTTCGCGCCAAGCTTCACCACGACGCAAATCGGCGCGCTCACGACCGCTCAGGCGCCGGGCCTTTCGGCCAGCGTCATCGGTTCGCTGACCACGGCGCAGATGCAGGCCATCTCGACCAAGGAGATCACGGCATTCACGACCGCGCAGGTTGGCGCGCTCGGTTCGACACTCACGACCGGCCAGATCGGCACACTGAGCACGGCCCAGGCCGCCGGCGTGACGACCACGACGATGGCGGCTCTGACGACCACGCAGCTGCAGGCGATCACGACCAAGGAAATCGCCGCGTTCTCGACCAGCCAGCTCGGCTCGCTCTCGACCACGCAGGTCGGCTCGCTCTCGACCGCCCAGGTCGCATCGCTCACGACCAACCAGATCACGACGCTTGCCGCCAAGCTGACGACCGGCCAGATCGGCGCGCTCACGACCGCTCAGGCACCGGGCCTTTCGGCCAGCGTCATCGGTTCGCTCAGCACGGCGCAGATGCAGGCCATCGCGACCAAGGAAATCTCGGCGTTCACGACCGCACAGATCGGCGCGCTCGGCTCGACGCTCACGACCGGCCAGATCGGCGCACTGAGCACGGCCCTGGCAGCCGGCGTGACCACCACGACGATGGCGGCTCTCACGAGCCCGCAGCTGCAGGCGATCACGACCAAGGAAATCGGCTCGTTCTCGACCAGCCAGCTCGGCGCCCTTTCGACCACGCAGGTCGCCGCACTCACGACCGCTCAGGTCGCTTCGCTCTCGACCAATCAGGTCACCACGCTCGCCGACAGCCTCACCACGACGCAAATCGGCGCGCTCACGACCGTCCAGGCGGCGGGCCTGAGCACCTCGATCATCAGCGGGATGTCCACGGCGCAGATGCAGGCCATCTCGACCAAGGAGATCAGCGCACTGAAGACCGCACAGGTTGGCGCGCTCGGCTCGACGCTCACGACCGGCCAGATCGGCGCACTGAGCACGGCCCAGGCAGCCGGCCTGAGCACCACGACGATGGCGGCTCTGACGACCACGCAGTTGCAGGCGATCGCGACCAAGGAAATCAGCTCGTTCTCGACCGCCCAGCTCGGCGCGCTCTCGACCACGCAGGTCGCCGCGCTCACGACCGCCCAGGTCGCTTCGCTCACGACCAACCAGGTCGCAACGCTGGCCGGTAGCCTGACGACCGCCCAGATCGGCGCGCTCGGCACGGCCCAGGCCGCCGGCGTGAGCACCACAACGATGGCGGCGCTGACGACCACGCAGCTGCAGGCGATCACGACCAAGGAAATCGCCGCGTTCTCGACCAGCCAGCTCGGCTCGCTCTCGACCGCGCAGGTCGGCTCGCTCTCGACCGCCCAGGTCGCATCGCTCACGACCAACCAGATCGCGACGCTTGCCACCAAGCTGACGACCGGCCAGATCGGCGCGCTCACGACCGCTCAGGCGTCGGGACTTTCGGCCAGCGTCATCAGTTCGCTCACCACGGCGCAGATGCAGGCCGTCTCGACCAAGGAAATCTCGGCGTTCACGACCGCCCAGATCGGCGCGCTCGGCTCGACGCTCACGACCGGCCAGATTGGCGCACTGAGCACGGCCCAGGCTGCCGGCGTGAGCACCACAACGATGGCGGCGCTGACGACCACGCAGCTGCAGGCGATCACGACCAAGGAAATCGCCGCGTTCTCGACCAGCCAGCTCGGCTCGCTCTCGACCACCGATGTGACAGCCCTGACGACCGGGCAAGTGGCGGCGCTGACCTACCAGCAGGTGAGCACGCTCGGCGCGAGCTTCTCGACGCTACAGATCGGGGCGCTCACGACGGCCCAGGCAACCGGCCTGACGACGACGGTCATCGGCACGCTGAGCACGGCGCAGATGCAAGCCATCTCGACCAAGGAGATCAGCGCGCTGAAAACCTCGCAGGTTGGCGCGCTCGGCACGGCGCTCACAAGCAACCAGATCGGCGCGCTTAGCACCGCGCAGCTCGCGGGCATCACGACCACGACGATGACAGGCTTGAGCACTGCCCAGGTGCAGGCGTTCACGACGAAGGATGTCGGTTCGCTGTCCACCACACAACTCGGTTCGCTCAGCACGACCGATGTGCAGGCGTTCACGACGAGCCAGGTCGCCGCGATGCAGTACGCGCAGATCGGCGCGCTCGTGACGAACTTCACGACCTCCCAGATCGGCGCGCTGACCACCGCACAGACCCAGGGTCTCACGACCACGGTTCTGGCTGCGCTGAGCACGTCGCAGGTTCAAGCGCTGTCGACGAAGGAAATCGCGTCGCTGACGACCTCGCAGGTGACGTCGCTCCAAGTGGGCGTGATGACGACTACGCAGATCGCCGCACTGACGACGACCCAGGTGCATGCGCTGACGTCGACGCAGATGGGCCAGCTGACGGCCACGCAGATCGATTATCTGAATCTGTAACGCGGCAGCCTGCGATCCGGGCCCTGTCCCGCGCGACGACTGCCGCGCGGGACAGGCCCGGAATGCTCTTCACACTGGCAAATCCCGTTCGGGAGTGTGGTATTGCCACGCTTTGCCGCGCCGGCAGCGCCCTGCGATCCACAGCGCAGGGCGCTGCCGGTGCACGGAGCTTGCTAAACTGCCTCGCCCGGCAGGCTCAAAATCTTCATGCAATCGATCCGTATGACAAATCTGGCAGAGCGCCTGGAGGCGCTACTCCATCAGGTGAACAGCGGGGACGCCGCCACGGCGATGCCCGAGCTCGACGCGTTGCTCGTCCAGCATCCCGGACACCTCGGCGCTCTAGCGCTGCGAGCCGAGGCGCTACGCCTGACCGGCCGGCCGACTGAAGCAATCGCCACTTTTCGCGCTGTGGGCGAGAGCGGCGGCGGTGCGCGCAACTGGCTCGCAGCCGGCGTGCTCCTTGCCGCCGAGCGCAGCACGGAAGAAGCGCTCCACTGCCTGCAAAATGCGCTTGCCGAGATGCCGGACAACGATGAGGTGCTCGACGCGCTCATCACTACGCTGTTCAACGCCAATCGTCAGCATGAAGGCATCGAGTACGCACGCCGCCAGCTCGCGGTCAGCGGGAATCCGCGCTTTCTCTCGCATGCCGCGCTGCTGCTGCAAAGCAACGACCTTTACGAAGAGTCGTCAAACGCCTTCAAGAAAATTGTCGAGCTCGCGCCCAACGACCCCGCAGTTGCCGGCGCCGCGCTTGTCCCGGCACGATTCACCTGCGAATGGGAATGGATCGAAGCACTTCAGAAACGCATCGGCGTCTTGTATGACGCCGGCGACTTCGACGCCGCGCACGAATATCCGCTCACGCACCTTACGTGGTGTGCCGACGAACAACGCAATCTCGGCGTGACGCAGGCGTATCTGCGGCGCATGGTGCCGACCGGCGAGCCGGTCTCCCGCAAGCCGCCAGCCGGACAGACCGGCCGGCGTCTGCGCGTCGGCTATCTGTCCTGCGATTTTCGCAATCACGCGACCATGCACTTGATGGCGGGCCTCTTCGAAGCGCACGATCGCGAACGCTTCGAAATCTTCGCCTACGACTACAGCAACACCGACGTCTCCGATTACCGTCAGCGCTTTCTTTCAGCAATCGAGCACCACGTGAGCGTGCATGCGCTAGGCGACCGCCAGGCGGCGGCGCGCATCGTCGACGATGAACTCGACATCCTGTTCGACCTGAAGCTCTATACCGGCGGCGGCCGTCCCGGCATCCTCGCGTTGCGCCCCGCCGCACTGCAGGTGGCGTACCTCGGCTTCCCGGGCAGCGCCGCGAGTGCCGACATCGACTACATCGTGTCGGACCGCTTCGTCACCCCCGATAGCAGCACACGCTGGTACACCGAGAAGTTCTGCCGCCTGCCCCACACATACCAGTGCAACGACCGCAAGCGGCACTTCGCTGCCCGACCCGGCGCGCGAGCCGCCTATGGCCTGCCGGACGACAAGGTCGTGTTCGGCGCATTCAATCAGTCGTACAAGATCGACCCCACGAGCTTCTCGGTCTGGTTACGCGTGCTGGCCGCGGTGCCCGACAGCGTACTCTGGCTCCTCGGCCAGAGCGAGGCGGCCATCGCCAATCTCACGCGCCACGCGCAGCTCGCGGGCATCGAGCCGGAACGGCTCGTGTTTGCGCCGTTCGCCGCGCCGCACGATCATCTGGCACGCCTGCAGCTCGCCGACGCGGTACTGGACACCCTCGTCTGCAACGGGCATACGACCACTTCGGACGCACTCTGGGCCGGCGTGCCTGTCATCACGGCACGCGGCGTGCATTTCCCGTCGCGCGTGAGCGAGAGCCTGCTCAATGCAATAGACCTGCCCGAACTCGTGGGTGCCGATCACGACGATATGGTGCGCATCGCGCAGCGCATCGCCACGGACGCTCAATGGCGCATGGAATTGCGCGAGAAGATCGCCGCGGGACGCCTGAGCGCCCCGCTGTTCGACACACTGCGCTTCACGCGCAACTTCGAACGGGGCATCGAGTTGATGGTGGAGCGGCGCCGCAACGGACTCCCCGACGCGCACATTGACGTGGCCGACTGCGGGCCGGTGCAGGAACCGGATCACAGCGCGCCGGCCGGAACAGCGGCCGGCCCGAAGGCACTGCGAGCGCGCTATGAAGGCTGCCCGCTATGCGGGGGCGGGGGCGCGAGCGTGACGCTCGGCTTCGCCAACAGCACCCGCCACGGACTGTTCAGCGAGCCTGAGGCGTCTACGATAGCGTGGATGCGTTGTCCGTCTTGCGGACACGTTCACAACCAGCACTATCCGACCGAAGCCGGACTGGCCGAAGCAGCGCAACCGCTCGAGTACGCTACTGACGCGGACGCGCATCGCGCTGCCTGGGCGCCAGTGGTGGAGAAGTCGGTGGCGCTGCTGGGCGGCTATCGCGCCCTTGCGCGACGCGATGGCAAGGCGCTTTGGGTCGATGTCGGCTGCGGCGACGGTGGCCTCGTCATGACCGCAGCGGACTGCGGCTTCGCCGCCGTGGGACTGGACTTGCGCGAACAAGCCGTGAGCCGCATCCAGGCACTCGGCTACGACGCCATGCAGCACGACTTCACGAAGCTGAAGTTTGAGGTTGTGGTGGACGTGCTTTCGCTGATGAACGTGCTCGAATACATCCCGCGCGCACGCGAAGCGTTGGAAAGGGCCGCGCAAATCCTGCCGCAAGGCGGCGTGCTCGTCATCGCAACGGCCGATTTGCTCTGCTCGGCCTGGAAAGCGATGGACGCCGCACGGACCAATCCGTACTGGATGGAACGCGAGCGCTGCCATCATTTCACACGCGCCCGACTGCTCGCGCTGCTGGACGAATGCGGTTTCGAGATGGCGGATTTCGCGCTATCCGCGCGGCGCAAGGCGAATATGGAGGTCTACGCGGTTCGTCGATAACCGGCATGTACGTCGCGCATGCCGAGTCGAGCGAGCGACGCTGCAAAAAGAAAAAAGGGCTTATCGCGCAATGCGTAAGCCCTTCGATCGAAAATCACTCTTTGTGGCGCGCCCGGCTGGGATCGAACCAGCAACCCCTGCCTTCGGAGGGCAGTACTCTATCCATTGAGCTACGGGCGCTTCAACACGAATGCGCGGCAACCTGAGCGGATGCGACGCCAAAGCGAGACCGGAAGAATACCCGGTTTCGGCCCGAACGTCCACCGGACGCCCGATATAGCAAGATTTGCCGCCCTCCGGACGCCCCTCGCGCTCCGGGTAAACGCCTGCTGAACACCGCACCGCCGCCCTCGCCGCCGTCGAAATCTTCCGTCTATAATCGTCCGTGGCTGATATAGAACAAGAAGTTGCCGTCACGCTGTACCGCTCACATACCCACGGAGACGAGACAAGCATGAGCGAAGCACCACACGGAGCCCCGATCAAAACCCCAGGGCAGCTCGTCGTCGCCGTCATCGCCGGGTTTGCTGTGCCGATCGTCATCATCATTCTGCTGGCGATCTATGTCGACAATTCGACACGCACCGGCGCCGGCACGGACTCTCTCTCCGAAGCCCAAGTCGTCGCCCGCATCAAGCCGCTAGCCCAGGTCGAGATTCGCGACGCCAACGCGCCGCGCGTCTATAAGAGCGGCGAAGAAGTCTACAAGGCCGTGTGCTCCGCATGTCACGCGTCGGGCGCGGCGGGTGCGCCGAAATTCACCAATACCGCCGACTGGGCGCCGCGCATCTCGCAGGGCTTCGACACGCTCTTGCACGCGGCGCTCGCCGGCAAGGGCGCCATGCCGCCGCGCGGCGGCACCGGCCCGGACGACTACAGCGATTTCGAAATCGCTCGTGCGGTGGTGTACATGGCGAACAACTCAGGCGCGAGCTTCCCGGAACCGGCGCAGCCCGCGGCGGGTGCGGCGGCTTCGGGTGCAGCAGCGGCCTTAGGTGCGGCAGCGGCTGCGCCGTCGGCAGGCGCTTCGGACGCAGCCGCCACTCAGGCCGCAGCGGCAATGGCGGCCATGGCGAGCGTCCCGCAAGCTGCGGCGCCCGCGGCAGGCGGCACGCAAAGCGCGGACGCATCGCAAGCCGGCAAGGCGTTGTATCAGCAGGTTTGCCAGGCCTGTCACGCGGCCGGCGTGCTGAACGCGCCGAAATTCGGCGACAAGGAAGCGTGGGCGCCGCGCCTGAAAGAGCCGATGGACACGGTCTATAACTACGCGCTGCACGGCAAGGGCGCAATGCCGCCGAAGGGCGGCTCGACTGCACCGGACGCCGACGTCAAGGCCGCCGTCGACTACATGGTCAGCGCGGTGAAGTAAGGCGTTCGACAACACCGCTAGCGGCGTTGGCCGCGATACGAAAATCCCTGCATAGCAATAGCGCGTGCAGGGATTTTTTCATGCGCGACGCATTGATGCGTCAGCTCCGATGGAGCCTGTCCGGCGCCGACGCCGGACGGCTGAACGCATCGGCAAAGGCCAGTGCTGGCGCGCTGCGAGCGAGCGCGGTGAAACGCGCGTTCAACGTGGCGGGCGCAAGCCACGGATAGTCCAGGCCCTCCTGCAACGCGTCGAGCAATGCGCCGTCGGCATCGGGCACCACGTCCATGCGGGCGATATGGATGTCGAACCCGGTGACGGCCTGCGAGTCGTCGAAGATCCATTGGTACACACCGTGGCCGACCCGCAATGCGCCGCTCGCCGTCTCACGCATCACCACCAGCCAGGGCAGCGCGTCGATCACGCCGCCTTGCACGTCGAGCGAATCGCACACGTAGTAAGTCCGGCAGCGCGTATATTGCGCGCCGAAATCCGTGACGAGCGTTTTCGCGATCGCGTCGGCGCCCACGACGCGGGCCGGAAATGCAATCGCCGAAGTCGCAAGCGAAATGGTGAGCACCGCGTCCGCCGCGAAGACTTCGGCGATGCGTCGAGGACGGGTGTTGTCTTTCGCGTCGATGTAGGTTTCGAGCGCGCGGCGATAGCGTGCGAGCGGCGGCGGGGTCATGCGGGCGTTCTCCGATTCACGCCCGCCGGCATTGCGTCGACGAGCCGCGCCACTCTAGCTCAAGCCTTCGGAAAAAGCGCCGAAGCACATGCGACGCACGGGGTCTTGCGAACTCAAGGCTTCTGCAACAACGCCTTCAAACTCGCGAGCCGGTCTTTCGGCGACATCGGCGCTTCTTCGGGCGTCGGCGGCGGCGCATCGTCGAGCAACATTTCGGGAATGAAGCGCGACGGCTCGCACACCACCGTCTCCCGCGCGCGCTTGCGCTTCTTGCACCAGTTCAGATGCAAACTGCGCTGCGCACGCGTGATCGCGACGTACATCAGACGGCGTTCTTCCTCGATGCGCGCGTCGTCGATCGGTTCGTCGTCGGGGCCGCCGCGATGCGGCATGATGCCCTCCTCGACGCCCACCAGAAACACGTGCGGATACTCCAGCCCCTTCGACGCATGCACGGTCGAAAGCCGCACCGCGTCGGGATCTTCCTCGCGGCCTTCGAGCATCGACATCAGCGCGACGGTCTGGATCAGGCCGAGCAGGTTCTTGCCGGTGTCGCCGAAACCGTCTGCCGTGTCGTAGCCGGTCGCTTCGCTGTTCGCGCCGCCTTCGGGCTCGGCCTTGGTGCCCTTGCGCTTGAGCCACTCCATGAACTCCAGCACGTTCTGCCATTTGGCCTGCGCCTGGCGTTCGTCGAATGCGTCGTACAGGTACGCCTCGTAGTGGATCGCGTCCATCAGTTCGTCGAGCAGCGTGCCGGCCGCGTCCTTTTCCGCGCGATCGGTAAGCCGCTGCATGAAGTCGCAGAACACGCGCATCGGTTCGATCTGGCGCGGCGACAGACGCGCTTCGATGCCGCCCATGTACACCGCCTCGAACAGCGACACCTTCGCCTGGCCCGCGAACGAGCCGAGCGCTTCGAGCGTCGTATTGCCGACGCCGCGGCGCGGCGTGGTGATCGCGCGGATGAACGCGGGGTCGTCGTTGGCGTTGGCGATCAAACGCAGGTATGCGCAGATGTCCTTGATCTCGGCTTTATCGAAGAACGACTGGCCGCCGGACAGCACGTACGGAATCCGCTCGCGACGCAGCACCTGCTCGAAGATGCGCGCCTGGAAGTTGCCGCGATACAGGATCGCGTAGTCGCGGAAATTCGCGCGCCGCTCGAACTTGTGCGCGGACAGGCGGAACACCACCGACTCGGCCTCGTGTTCTTCGTCGTTGCAAGGCGTGACGGTGATCGTGTCGCCCATCCCGTGTTCGGACCACAGCTTCTTTTCGAACAGCTTCGGGTTGTTCGCGATCACGTTGTTCGCGGCGGTCAGAATGCGCACCGTCGAGCGGTAATTCTGTTCCAGCTTGATCAGGTGCAGCTTCGGAAAATCCTTGCTGAGCTGCCCGAGATTTTCGAGCGTCGCGCCGCGCCAGCCGTAAATCGCCTGGTCGTCGTCGCCGACCGCCGTGAACGCCGCACGCTTGCCCGCCAGCAGCTTCACCAGTTCGTACTGGCACGCGTTGGTGTCCTGGTACTCGTCGATCAGCAGATAGCGCAGCTTGTTCTGCCAGCGCTCGCGCACCTGCTCGTTCTTCGCAAAGAGTTCGGCGGGCAGGCGGATCAGGTCGTCGAAATCGACCGCCTGATACGCGTGCAGCGTCGCCACGTAGTTGCGGTAGACGATCGCGGCCTGATGCTCGTCCTCGTTCGCGGCGATCGCGATCGCCTCTTCGGGCATGATCAGGCCGTTTTTCCACAGCGAGATGATCGACTGGATCTTGCGGATAAAACCCTTGTCCGTCGAGCCGACCTGCTCCTGGATCATGCCGAAGCAGTCGTCCGAATCCATGATCGAGAACTGCGGCTTCAAGCCGACGTGTTCCGCCTCCTGCCGCAGAATCTGCACGCCGAGCGAGTGGAAGGTGCAGACCGTCAACTGATTGACGGGCACTTTGCGGCCTTCCTTGCCGGGCGTGGTGAGCGTCTTGCCTTCGAGCAGCTTGCCTACGCGCTCGCGCATTTCCGCCGCGGCCTTGTTCGTGAACGTGACAGCGGCGATGTGGCGCGGCTCGAAGCCTTTGGCTTCGATCAGGTGCGCGATCTTCTGCGTGATCACGCGCGTCTTGCCGCTGCCTGCGCCGGCGAGCACGAGACACGGACCGTCGAGATAACGGACCGCTTCATTTTGAGCGGGGTTCAGGCCTGCGGACATCGTCTGTGGATGGGTAATGCGGTTGAAAGCGGCGGTTGAAAGCGCGTCGGCGCGAAACTGCCGGCCGAAGGCTCGGGGCATGCTGCGCGACGGCGTCGGCTGGAACGGACGCGCCGAGGGGTGCGAAGGCGTCCCGTTCCGCTGCGATTCGCGCGAGAGGAGCGATGTTAACATGGATACCTCGATAGATACCCCCGACCGAGGTCCGCAACGGCTACCCCGGACGGATCGCAACGAAGACGCTGACGGTCCGCCTTCGGGACATGCCACAATTGCGGGTGTTGCGCGCCGTCGCCGCGGTGGCAAAGCGGCGCGCCGTTTTTTGCAGGAAGACACGCATGTCCGCATCGCTGAAAATTGGATTGATGGGCTACGGTTTTGCCGGCGCGACCTTTCATGCGCCGGTGATCGCGCATTGCGGGCGCGCCAATGTCGCCGCCATCGCCACGAGTCAGCCCGAGAGCGCGCTGGCCGACTATCCGCACGCGAAAATCGTGGCCAACCTCGACGCGCTTCTGGCGCTCGACGACATCGAGTGTGTCGTGATCGCGACCCCCAACGACACGCACTTCGACCTCGCGCGCCGCACGCTCGAAGCCGGCAAGCACGTGGTGGTCGACAAGCCGGTCACGCTGAGCGCCGCCGACGCCCATACGCTCGCCAACATCGCGCTCGCGCGGGGCAAGCTGTTCGTGCCGTTTCACAACCGTCGCTGGGACGGCGATTTTCTGACCGTGCGCGATCTGCTCGCCCGCGTGGAGCTGGGGCGCGTCACGCAATTCGAATCGCACTTCGACCGCTTCCGCCCGCAAGTACGGCAGCGCTGGCGCGAAGAGGTGTCGCGGGGCGGCGGCTTGCTGTTCGACCTTGGGCCGCATCTGATCGACCAGGCGTTGGCGCTGTTCGGCAAACCGCAAACCGTGTCGGCGACGGTGCGCACGCATCGCGACGAGGCAAGCGCGCCGGACTATGTGCACATTCAGCTCGGCTACGCCGAGTTCGAGGTGGTGTTGCACGCGAGCGCATTGACGGCTCTGGTCGCGCCGCGCTTTGCGATCCATGGCACGCGCGGCAGTTACGTGAAGCACGGCCTCGACACCCAGGAGGACCAGCTGAAGGCCGGTCTGCGCCCGGGCGATGAAGGCTTCGGCGCGGGCAATCCGGCCGGCGTGCTGCGCGTGCTGGAAGGCGATCAGGAAGTCGAACGCGAGGTTCCCACGCGCAACGGCGACTACGTCGGGTTCTATATCGCGCTGGCGGACGCCATCCAGAACGGCGTCGCATTCCCTGTGCGGCCTCAGGATGCGGTCGACGTGATGACCATCATCGAGCTTGCCGCGCGCAGCTCGGAAGAAGGCGTGCGCCTGCCGTTCGAGTCCATTCGCTGAACTGTTCCGCTGCGCGGCGTGACGGCTTGTGTACCTAAAAACACATTGGCCGAGCGCCGCGCGCATCAACCTGACGTCCCCGAAAGGAACATAACGTTACAACTCTGCCCGCCTCCCCGGTCAGCGCGCCGCCGCGATCATCCGTTGCTACCCGAGTAGCACCATCAAAGAAAACGACTTCCGGAGAGTCCATGCCCCGTACCCTTCGCGCCATTGCCGCATGCGCCTTGCTCAGTTCTCTCGCCGCCTGCGTGGTGACGCCCCAGCCGGCGCCGGCGCCGCGCCCCAGCCCGCAGCAGATCGCGGATCAGCGTCTGCATCAGGTGGACGGCCGGATCGATAATCTCGGCCGCCGCATCGACAAGCGCGTGAATCAGGGCGACTACCCGCCGCCGCAAGGCGCAGCGCTGCATCATCGGCTGGACGTGATCCGCCAGGAAGCGCACGACATGGCCGCGCAACACGGCGGCGGCCTTACCGCCGACGAACAGCGCGTGCTGAATCAGGAGTTGGACAACGCGGCTCGCGCGATCGGCGAGTAAGCGCTGCCGGTTCCAGCACTGAAGCAACACGAGCGCGGACAGCAGCGCGGGCAGCATGGCCCGCGCTTTTTGACGCCGGCGCCGCGCCCCGCTAGCCACCATGCCGGTCGCGGGCCTTTATTTGACAAGCCCCCAGCCGTCGCGTACATTCGCCGCACGCGTCGGGAGAGCGCGCTGGCCGCCGAATATCGCAGGCCGCGCCGCCGAAGGGGCACACCCGCAAACTCTCAGGCAAAAGGACCGACCGCGTCGAAAAATCCGCGCCAAAGCAACACGTCAAGGCACGGTTTTTCGCACTCTGGAGAGCGGCAGTAGCCGTCTGCGTTTTGGCAACATCACGTAGGCTCAGGCAGGCTGCCCACCGAAGGGGCGCGCGTTTCACCGCGACAGATCAACGTTCGCGGTAGCGCAATCTCTCAGGTATCGAGGACAGAGGGGTCATGCAAAACCACGCTCGCAGGCATCAGGCCGCGAGGCGTAGCGCCGCATGGCCTTTTTTGTTTCGCGAGATGCCCGAGGCCCTATGACCGAACTCAAACACACCCCGCTCAACGCCACTCACCGTGCGCTCAACGCCCGCATGGTCGATTTCGGCGGCTGGGACATGCCCGTCAATTACGGCTCGCAGATCGAGGAACACCGCGCCGTGCGCACCGACGCCGGCATGTTCGACGTTTCGCACATGTGCGTGGTCGATTTCACCGGCGAGCGGGTGCGCGCCTTCTTCGAATACGCGCTGGCCAACAACGTCGGCAAGCTGCAAACGCCCGGCCGCGCGCTCTACTCCTGCCTGTTGAACCCGAACGGCGGCGTAATCGACGATCTGATCGTCTATTACTTCGGCGAAGACCACTTCCGCGTGGTCGTCAATGCCGGCACTGCCGACAAAGATATCGCCTGGTTCGGCCAACTCAACACCGACGACGGCTTCGGCCTGACCATCACGCCGCGCCGTGACTTCGCGATCGTTGCCGTGCAAGGTCCGAACGCGCGCGAAAAAGTCTGGCAAACGGTGCCCGCCGCGCGCGCCGCCACCGAAGCGCTCAAGCCGTTCAACGCCGCGCGCGTCGAAAACACGCCGTTCGGCGAATTGACCGTGGCGCGCACCGGCTACACCGGCGAAGACGGCTTCGAAATCATCGTGCCGGCGGCCCACGTTCAGGCCCTGTGGAACGCGCTGCACGCCCAAGGCGTGCGCCCGGCCGGCCTCGGTGCACGCGACACGCTGCGCCTCGAAGCCGGCATGAACCTGTACGGCCAGGACATGGACGACAATGTCTCGCCGCTTGACGCCGGACTCGCATGGACCGTCGACCTGACCTCGCCGCGCGACTTCGTCGGCAAAAGCCGGCTCGAAGCCGACGGCTCGAAGGCGGCGTTCGTCGGCCTGATCCTGCTGAAGGAAAACGGCAAGGCGGCCGGCGTGCTGCGCGCGCATCAGAAAATCCTCACACCGCACGGCGAAGGCGAAATCACCAGCGGCACTTTTTCCCCGACCATGCAGGAATCCATCGCTTTCGCGCGCGTGCCCAAAGGCGTGCTGCCGGGCGACACCGTTCACGTCCAGATTCGTGACAAGGCCCTGCCCGCAAGCGTGGTAAAACTGCCGTTCGTGCGCAACGGCAAGGTGCTGGCAGTTTAAGCAGCCGCGCGCACGTCCCCCTTTTAAGCCAATAACGAACACACCGCAAGGAGCATCCGATGAGCATCCCGGCCGATCTGAAATACACCGAATCGCACGAATGGGTCCGCACCGAAGCGGACGGCACGCTGACGGTCGGTATCACCGACCACGCGCAGGAAGCGCTCGGCGACATCGTCTTCTTCGAAGTCCAGCAACTGGGCAAGACCGTCACCGCAGGCGACACCGTCGCCGTGATCGAATCGGTGAAGGCCGCTTCCGATATCTACGCGCCGGTCTCGGGCGAGATCATCGAAGCGAACACGGCTGTGGCCGACTCGCCCGACTCGGTCAACAGCACGCCGTACGACAGCTGGCTCTTCAAGATCAAACCCGCCGCCGATGCAGCGCAGGACCGCCTGATCGACGCCGACGCGTACACCAAGTCGATCGGCGCCTGATTCACATTTCGTTAAACGTCAGGTGCGGCCCCCGCGAGGCATCGCGCGCCGCACCGCCAGGAACACCCATGAAGCTCGAACACCCGGATCGTCTGATGAACCGCACTCCTCTCTCGCTCGCCGCGCTCGAAGTGCATGACGCCTTCGCCGAACGGCACATCGGCCCGGATTCGGCCGACCAGCAAGCGATGCTCGAAGCCCTCGGCTTCGCGTCGCGCGCCGCGCTGATCGACGCCGTGATTCCGCAGACGATCCGCCGCACCGAAACGCTGCCGCTCGGCCCCTTCGGGCAACCGAAGAGCGAAGCCGAAGCGCTCGCCGCGCTGCGCGAGCTGGCGGACAAGAACCAGGTGTTCCGCTCGTACATCGGGCAGGGCTACTACAACGCGCACACGCCGGCGGTGATCCTGCGTAACGTGCTCGAAAATCCGGCGTGGTACACCGCGTACACGCCGTATCAGCCGGAAATCTCGCAAGGCCGTCTGGAAGCGTTGCTGAACTTCCAGCAGATGATCGTCGACCTGACGGGTCTGGCGATCTCGAACGCGTCGCTGCTCGACGAGGCCACCGCCGCCGCCGAAGCGATGACGCTGCTGCAACGCGTGGGCAAGCCGAAGTCGAACGTGTTCTTCGTCGCCGACGACGTGCTGCCGCAAACCATCGAAGTGGTGAAGACGCGCGCCACGCCGGTCGGCATCGAAGTGAAAGTGGGCCCGGCCGCGGAAGCCGCGAATGCGAACGCATTCGGCGTTCTGCTGCAATACCCGGGCGTGAACGGCGACGTGCGCGACTACCGCGCGCTGACCGAAGCCATCCACGCAGCGGGCGGCCACGTGGTGGTCGCCGCCGATCTGCTCGCGCTGACCGTGCTCACGCCGCCGGGCGAATGGGGCGCGGACGTGGCCGTCGGCAATACGCAGCGCTTCGGCGTGCCGGTGGGCTTTGGCGGCCCGCATGCCGCTTATCTCGCGGTGCGCGACGAATTCAAGCGTCAGATGCCGGGCCGTCTGGTCGGCGTGACCATCGACGCGCAAGGCAACTCCGCGCTGCGTCTCGCGCTGCAAACGCGCGAACAACATATCCGTCGCGAGAAGGCCACCTCGAACGTGTGTACCGCGCAGGCGCTGCTCGCGATCATGGCCAGCATGTACGCGGTGTATCACGGCCCGCACGGTCTGAAGACCATCGCGCTGCGTGTGAACCGGATCGCCGCCCTGCTCGCCGAAGGCGCGAAGCAACTCGGCTACACGCTCGTCAATGAAACCTTCTTCGACACGCTCACGTTCGACACCGGGGTGCGCACGCAAGCGCTGCTCGACGCGGCCACCGCGAAGCGCATCAACCTGCGCCGCGTGAGCGCCACGCAAGTCGGCCTGTCGATCGACGAAACCACCACGCGCCACGATCTGGCCGATCTGCTCGCCGTGTTCGCGCAAGCGGCTTTCGCCAGCGACGTGCCGCAAGTCGACGCGCTCGACGCGACGCTCGCCGCATCGAACACCGCATCGGTGCCGGCCGCGCTTGAACGCACCAGCGCGTACCTCACGCACCACGTGTTCAACCGTCATCATTCGGAAACGGAAATGCTGCGCTATCTGCGCAGCCTGTCGGACAAGGACCTCGCGCTCGACCGCTCGATGATCCCGCTCGGCTCGTGCACGATGAAGCTGAACGCGACCTCGGAAATGCTGCCCGTCACGTGGCCCGAATTCGGCCAGATCCATCCGTTCGCGCCGGCCGATCAAACCGTCGGCTACCGCGAGATGATCGATCAACTCGAAGAGATGCTGGTCGCCGCAACCGGCTATGCCGCCGTGTCGCTGCAACCGAATGCCGGCTCGCAAGGCGAGTACGCGGGTCTGTTGATCATCCACGCGTATCACGCGTCGCGCGGCGAAGCGCATCGCAACGTCTGCCTGATTCCCGCTTCGGCGCACGGCACCAACCCGGCGTCGGCGCAGATGGCCGGCATGCAGGTCGTGGTAGTTGCGTGCGACGCGCAAGGCAACGTCGATATCGAAGACCTGAAGAAGAAGGCCGCCCAGCACGCCGACAAACTCGCGGCGATCATGATCACATATCCGTCCACGCACGGCGTGTTCGAGGCGAACGTGCGCGAAATCTGCGAGATCGTGCACGCGCACGGCGGCCAGGTGTATGTGGACGGCGCGAACATGAACGCGATGGTCGGCCTGTGCGCGCCGGGCCAGTTCGGCGGCGACGTCTCGCACCTGAACCTGCACAAGACCTTCTGCATTCCGCACGGCGGCGGCGGACCGGGCGTCGGCCCGGTCGCGGTCGGCGCGCACCTCGCGCAGTTCCTGCCGAACCAGATCTCGTCGGGCTATGAGCGCACGCCGAACGGTATCGGCGCGGTGTCGGGCGCACCGTACGGCTCAGCATCGATCCTGCCGATCTCGTGGATGTACATCGCGATGATGGGTGCGAAGAACCTGACCGCCGCGACCGAAACCGCGATCCTCAACGCGAACTACGTCGCGAACAAACTTGCGCCGCACTATCCGGTGTTGTATTCGGGCCCGGGCGGACTGGTCGCGCACGAGTGCATTCTCGATCTGCGCCCGCTTAAGGAAACCAGCGGCATCACCGTCGACGACGTCGCCAAGCGCCTCGCCGACTACGGTTTCCACGCGCCGACGATGAGCTTCCCGGTGCCGGGCACGCTGATGGTCGAGCCGACCGAATCGGAATCGAAAGAAGAACTCGATCGCTTCATCGAAGCAATGATCGCGATCCGCAGCGAAATCCGCGCGGTCGAGGAAGGCCGCTCGGACCGCGAGGACAATCCGCTGAAGCATGCGCCGCACACCGCGGCGGTGGTGATCGCCGACGACTGGAAGCATGCTTATGCTCGCGAAACCGCCGCGTATCCGCTGCCCACGTTGATCGCGAAGAAGTACTGGCCGCCGGTCGGCCGTGCGGACAACGTGTACGGCGACCGCAATCTGTTCTGCTCCTGCGTGCCGATCGCCGACTACGAGTAAGCGTGACCACGCCGCGCATCGCCGGCTGCCCGCAACACGCGGCAGGGCGGTGCGCGCTGTTCCGCCCGGGCTCCTGTCGCTCGTGGCCGCAAACGGCTAACATCACACACCGAATCAGCCTAACGAGGAGTTTCGCATGGCGCGAAAGGTGCGATCGATGCAAAGCCGGGCCGCTGCAAGCCGAGTCCGCGTGTGGCGGCAATCCTGCGCACTGTTGGTTGTCGGTGCGGCTGCGCTGCTGCCGCTGCGGCAAGCGCAGGCCGCGATGAATTTCTGTGCGGCGCCCGCGCTGCAAACAAGCGAGCGCACCAACGCCGATCCCGGCGTGAAGGCGCTCGTCGGCAATGTGCAAGCGCATCTGAACGAGCAGCCGCATGCGCTCGCAAAGCTGCATACCGAGGGTACGTTGCCGCACGAGGGCATCTACGATCAGAGCGTCGAAGCGGAGAAGGATCTCGATCTGCTGCGCGACGCCGCGCTCGCGTGGCGCGCGACCAGCGATGACCGCTATCTGAAGCTCGTGGACCGCTTGCTGTACGCGTGGGTCACGACTTATCAGCCCAGCTTCAATCCGATCGACGAGACGCGTTTCGAAGGGCTGATCCTCGCGTACGACATGACGGCGAGCGCGTTGCCCGTAAAGACGCGCAATGCGACGATGGCGTTCCTGACAAAGCTCGCCAACGGCTACATCGCGCAGATCGATGCGCAGCCCAGGCCGCTGAAGGACACCTTCCGCAACAACTGGCAGAGCCACCGCATCAAGCTAATCGCGATGGCCGCATTCACGCTCGATAACCGCAAGATGATCAACGCGGCGCAGCGTCTGTTCGTCGAGCATATCGGCGACAACATCGCGCCGGACGGCTCGACCATCGACTTCAGCGAACGCGACGCGCTGCATTACGTCACCTACGATCTGCAGCCGCTCGTGATGGCCGCGCTGGCCGCGCGCCGCCACAACCGCAACTGGCTGCAGGAGAAGGGTGCGAACGGCGCCACGCTGCTCGCCGCGCTCGACTGGCTCGCGCCGTTTGCGTCCGGCAGCCAGACGCATGAGGAATTCGTGCATTCGAACGTGCCGTTCGATGCAAAGCGTCGTGAGGCCGGCTTGCCTGGCTATTCGGGTCAATGGGACCCGAAGAACGCGACGGAACTGTTTCACCTGGCGGCGCGTCTCGACGGACGCTTTACGCCGATCGCGCTGCAGCTCGCACCGACGCCGCCCGCGTGGCTCGCCGTGTGTTTACCGCTGCCGGCGCGCTAAAATCTACTTATCAGCAGGAGCAGTCAATGGCAGTCAGCGTGTTCGATCTCTTCAAAATCGGCATTGGTCCGTCCAGCTCTCATACAGTTGGGCCGATGCGCGCGGCGTTGATGTTCGCTCAAGGGCTTGAACGCGACGGACTGCTGGATGCGACCGCATCGGTGAAAGTGGATCTGTACGGATCGCTCGGCGCGACCGGCAAAGGGCACGGCACGGATCGCGGCGTGATGCTCGGCCTGATGGGCGATGCGCCCGACACGGTCGACCCGGACACAATCGTGCAACGGCTCGAAGCGGTGCGGGTATCGCGCAAGCTCGCGCTGCTCGGCACGCACGAGGTGCCGTTCGTGCAAAAGGACCACATTTCGTTTTACCGGCAGGCGCTCGCCGAGCACCCGAATGGGCTGAAGCTGCGCGCGTTCGACGCGCAAGGTGAAACGTTGCGCGAGTCGACCTATCTGTCGGTGGGCGGCGGCTTCGTCGTGACGGCCGGCGCACCGAACACGAAGGTGCTGAGCGCCGTCGATCAACTGCCGCACTCGTTTCGCACCGGCAACGAATTGCTCGCGCTGTGTGAATCGACCGGCAAGAGCATCGCTCAGTTGATGTGGGACAACGAGCGCGTCTGGCACACGGAAGAAGAGACGCGCGCCGGCTTGCTGAAAATCTGGGACGTGATGCAGTCGTGCGTGGCGCGTGGCTGCGGCATCAACAACCCCGACGCCGATGGCAACTTGCCTGGGCCCTTCCAGGTGAAGCGCCGCGCGCCGCAGTTGTATCGCGCGCTGTCGGGCAATCCCGAGCTGGCGCTGCGCGATCCGTTGTCGATGATCGACTGGATCAATCTCTATGCGATCGCCGTCAACGAAGAGAACGCCGCAGGCGGCCGCGTCGTTACCGCGCCGACCAACGGCGCCGCCGGCATCATTCCGGCCGTGCTGCATTACTACACGCGCTTCATGCCCGGCTCGAACCAGCAGGGCGTGATCGACTTCCTGATGACGGCGGCGGCGATCGGCATTCTGTACAAACTGAACGCGTCGATTTCCGGCGCGGAAGTGGGCTGCCAAGGCGAGGTGGGCGTGGCCTGTTCGATGGCGGCGGGCGCGCTCGCCGCCGTAATGGGCGGCACGCCGAAGCAGGTCGAGAACGCCGCCGAAATCGGCATGGAGCACAACCTTGGACTGACCTGCGATCCGGTCGGCGGGATGGTGCAGATTCCGTGCATCGAACGCAACGCGATGGCCTCGGTGAAGGCGGTCAACGCGGCGCGCATGGCGTTGCGCGGCGACGGCAGCCACTACGTGTCGCTCGATTCGGTCATCAAGACCATGCGCGAGACCGGCGCGGATATGAAGACCAAGTACAAGGAAACGTCGCGGGGCGGGTTGGCGGTGAACATCGTCGAGTGCTGAGGCACGTTGTCTGATTGCGCATGAAAACGCGAGCCGAGGCTCGCGTTTCCGTTTGCGCGTTCGCTGTTCATGTTCTCGCTTCGCGGCAAGACAGTTGCGCTGCGCCATGACAGCGAACACGCGCTCGGCGTAAGCTGTCGAGGCGCTCATCGGCCAACGTCCCGCGTTCCGTCGATGCGACAATATCCAACCGCACTCACGCACTGCCTGGAGGCTTCTTCGCAATGTCACTGCCGAATGCTCCCGTTTCAGATTCCAACGTTGCTCGCACGACGGGCGCACGTCTCATCGTCGATGCTTTGCTCACGCACGGTGTCGAACGCGTTTTCTGTGTTCCCGGCGAGAGCTTTCTCGCCGTGCTGGATTCGCTGCACGACGAGACTGAACACATCCAGACCATTGTTTGCCGCCATGAAGCCGCAGCGGCGAACATGGCGGAAGCGGTCGGCAAACTGACGGGCCGCCCAGGCGTCGCGCTCGTCACGCGTGGACCGGGCGCAACGCATGCGTCGATCGGCGTGCATACCGCGTTTCAGGACTCCACGCCGATGATCCTGCTGATCGGCCAATGCGCTCGCGAACATCTCGACCGCGAGGCTTTCCAGGAAATCGACTATCGGCGCATGTTTGGTCAGATGGCGAAGTGGGTCGCGCAGATCGACGATCCGAAGCGCATTCCCGAATATCTGAGCCATGCGTTTCATACGGCGACCTCCGGGCGGCCGGGGCCGGTCGTGCTGTCACTGCCGGAAGATGTGTTGAGCGATGCATGCGATGCCGTGGCCGGCGTTCCGGCCTATCAGCGCGTGGCGGCGTCGCCGTCCGGCGCGCAGATCGAGAAGCTGCGCGTGTTGCTCGAAGGCGCGCAGCGGCCGATGGTGATTGCGGGCGGCAGCGGCTGGACGCCGGCCGCATGCGCGGACCTGCGGCGCTTCGTCGAGAACTGGCAATTGCCGGTCGGCCTCGCGTTCCGTTTTCAGGACACGCTCGATAACGACCATCCGAACTACGCGGGCGATGTCGGCCTCGGCATCAATCCGGCGTTGGCGCAACGCATCCGCGACGCCGACTTGCTGCTCGTACTCGGCCCACGCCTGGGCGAAGCGACAACGAACGGCTACACGCTGCTCGACATCCCGAAGACGAAGCAGACACTTGTGCACGTGCATCAAGGCGCGGAAGAGTTGGGACGCGTGTATGTCGCGGATTTGCCGATCGTCTCCGGCATGCCCGAGTTGGCTGCGCTGCTGGCTGTGTTGCAGCCGTCTTCTGGCGCTTTGGCCTGGGCAGGCACGGCCGAGGACGCGCACCGCGCGTATCTCGAGTGGCGCAAGCCGCGCCCGATTCCCGGTGACGTGCAAATGGGCGAAGTGATCCAGCAATTGCGCGCGCATCTGCCGGACGACGCGATCCTCACGAACGGCGCGGGCAATTACGCGACGTGGCTGCATCGGCACTTCTCGTATCGGCACTATCGCTCGCAGCTCGCGCCGACAAGTGGCGCGATGGGCTATGGCGTGCCGGCGGCGATCGCGGCGAAGTCGATGTATCCGCAGCGTGCGGTCGTCGCGCTCGCCGGCGACGGCTGCTTCATGATGGCCGCGCAGGAACTGGCGACAGCGATGCAGTACGACCTTCACGTGCTTTTCATCGTCGTGAACAACAGCCAGTTCGGCACGATCCGGATGCATCAGGAGCGGCATTATCCGAACCGCGTGCATGGCACCGGGCTGACGAATCCGGACTTCGCGGCATTCGCGCGGTCGTTCGGCGCGCATGGCGAGACCGTGGAACGGACCGAGGATTTTCTGCCCGCGTTGCAACGGGCGATGAGCGCGCAACGCGCGGCGGTGATCGAGATTCGCATGACGCAGGAAGCGAGTACGCCGGGCGCGACGCTGGAGCAGATCCGTGAGCAGGGACGGAACATGCGCGGGGAGTAGTAGTGCGGGGCTGGTCGAGTGGCGGTAGTGCGGAGCAACTGCCCCATAAAGAAACCCCGCCGAAGCGGGGTTTCTTTCATCATCAAAAGCAGAGCAAGCAGCAAAAACCCGCTTACTTTCCGCCCACGCTTTGCAGCGTCGTCCACTTGCCGTCGACCACCTTGTACAGCGTGATGCCGCCGTTCTTCAGGTCACCGCGGCTGTCGTACGCGAGGTCCGACGACGTCACCGCCGGCATCGAGGTCTTCGCGAGCACCGGCAGATATTTGGCCGGATCGGTCGAGTTGGCGGTCTTCATTGCAGCGAACATCGCCATTGCGCCGTCATAAGCGTACGGCGAGTACGTTTGCACGTCTTCGTTGAAACGCTTCTTGTACTTCGCGACGTAGTCCTTGCCGCCCGGCATTTCTTCCAGCGGCAAGCCGGCAAGCGATGCCACCGTGCCGTTGGCCGCGTCACCCGCGAGCTTGATGAACGTCGGCGTGTGAACCATTTCGCCGCCCATCAGCGGCGCCTTCACGCCCAGCTGCTTCATCTGCTTGACCATCGGTGCCGCTTGCGAATCCGCGCCGCCGTAATAGATCAGGTCCGGGTTCGCCGACTTCAGCTTGGTCAGGATCGACTTGAAATCCACCGCTTTGTCGTTCGTGTATTCACGATCGACGATCGTCGCGCCCGCCGCCTTCGCCGCCTTTTCGAACTGATCGGCCAAACCCTGGCCGTAAGCCGTGCGATCATCGACGATCGCGATCTTCTTCATGCCGAGGTTCTTGACCGCGAACGCGCCGGCGACCGAACCTTGCTGCGTGTCGGACGTCATCATGCGGAAGGTGGTCTTGAAGCCTTGCTGCGTGTATTCCGGCGCCGTCGCCATGGCGATCTGCGGAATGCCCGCGTTCGCGTAGATGCGCGAAGCCGGGATCGTGGTGCCCGAATTGAAGTGGCCGAGCATGCCCTTGATGCCGTCATCCACCAGCTTTTGCGCGACGGTCGTGCCGGTGCGCGGGTCAGCCTGGTCGTCGGCCGCATCCAACACGAAGCGAACCGGCTTGCCGCCGATCACCGGCTTGGTCGCGTTCATTTCTTCCACTGCCAGCGTGATGCCGTTCTGGAAGTCCTTGCCGTAGTGAGCCTGCGCGCCCGTCATCGGACCGGCGAAACCCACCTTCACGTCTTCCGTCGATTGAGCGTTGGCCGTCCCCGCCAGCGACATTGCCGCAACCAGCGCTGCGCCTGCCAGCTGTTTCATCTTGTGTTGCATAGCTTCTCCTTGGTACCAGGTGTAATGGAGCGGTATCGGGGTCGCCGTACCGCTTCCGTTTTATTGAGGGGATCGTGTGAGGTTCGCTCAACCGATCGTCATCAAATTCGCGTTGCCGCCTGCTGCTGCCGTATTCACGCTGACCGAGCGTTCCGTCAACAGCCGCTCGAGCGCGTAATCCTCTTCGCCGCTTTCCAGCGCGCGCGCCGCGACGCCCTGCACCGAGACGATCGGCCCGGGGCGCTTCGCGACTTCCTTCACCAGCGCAAGCAGTTCGTCACTGTCGCCTTCAAACAGCACGGCGTCGAACGGCGCGTCGGCGCTCTTCTTCACACTGGCATACGACTTCAGCGATGCGGGCAACTGCGAAACCAATTGTTCACCCGCCGCGCCTTCGAACAGCGCGCGATTTCCCGTAGCCAGCGTTGCGGCGAACTGCACGCGCGCCCCGCTCGCCGTCGACGCGACACACAGCACCGTGCCGCGCGCGCCCAGCGTGTAGGTGTTGCGCTCGCCGGTGGGTCCCGACAACACCGCGGTCGCGCCCGCCGGCACATGCGACAGATAACCGTCGCAGCGTGCCGCCAGTTGCGGCTGGCGCTCGGCGATCAGCCAGTCGCGCAACGCAGTCAATGCGACGGACGGATTGTCGCTGTTTTCGGCGCTTTGCGGTACATCCGCAACCAAAGCCTGCGCAAGCGACTTCGGCAAACCCGCCGGACGCGTGGCGAGCAGTCGCTGCAGATACAGCGCGCCGCCCGCTTTCGGCCCCGTGCCCGACAGGCCTTCGCCGCCGAACGGCTGCACACCCACCACCGCGCCGATCACGTTGCGGTTCACGTAGATGTTGCCGACGTGCGCGCGGCTGATCACGTGCGCGATCGTTTCATCGATCCGCGTATGGATGCCGAGCGTCAGGCCGTAGCCGGTCGTGCGAATCTGTTCGAGCAGCTTGTCCAGTTGGCTGCGGCGGTAACGCACCACGTGCAGCACCGGCCCGAACACTTCGCGCTTCAGTTCGTCGATGCTGTCGAGCTCGATCAGCGTCGGCGGCACGAAGGTGCCCTGCGCCGTGCCTTCGGGCATCGGCAGTTGCTCGACCTTGCGGCCTTTCTCGCGCATCGCCGCGACGTGCGCGTCGATGCCGCGTTTCGCGTCGAGGTCGATCACCGGGCCGACGTCGATCGACAGTCGATCCGGATTGCCGACCGCCAGTTCGCGCATTGCGCCCGTCAGCATTTCGAGCGTGCGATCCGCGACATCGTCCTGTAGACAAAGAACGCGCAACGCCGAACAACGTTGACCGGCCGAGTCGAACGACGATTGCAGCACGTCCGCCACCACCTGCTCGGCGAGCGCCGACGAGTCGACAATCATCGCGTTCTGGCCGCCCGTTTCGGCGATCAGCGGAATCGGCTTGCCGTCCGGATCGAGGCGGTTCGACAGCGTCTTGTTGATCAGGCGCGCGACTTCGGTGGAGCCGGTGAACATCACTGCGCGAGTGCGCGCGTCGGCCACCAGCGCGGCACCGACGGTTTCACCGTCGCCCGGCAGCAGTTGCACCGCGCCGGCCGGCACACCGGCTTCGCGCAGAATCCGCACGGCTTGCGCGGCGATCAGCGGCGTCTGTTCAGCGGGCTTGGCGAGCACCGTGTTACCGGCGGCCAGCGCCGCCGCCACCTGGCCCATGAAGATCGCCAGCGGGAAATTCCACGGACTGATACAGACCACGGGTCCGAGCGGACGATGCGTATCGTTCGAGAACTCGTCGCGAATCTGCGTGGAGTAGTAGCGCAGGAAATCAATCGCCTCGCGGATTTCAGCGACCGCGTTCGCCAGCGATTTACCCGCTTCGCGCACCACCAACCCCATCAGCGTATGCATCTGCGCTTCGAGCAGATCGGCGGCACGGGCGAGGCAATCGGCGCGGGCGTCGACCGGCGTCGCTTGCCAGATCGGCGCGGCGGCAACCGCATGCGCGAGCGCGGCGCTCACGTGATCCGGCGTCGCCTCGACGACCGTGCCGACGAGGTCGCGGTGATCGGCCGGATTGCGCACGTCGCGCGCAATGCCCACGGCGATCTCGTTGTCTTCGAGCATCGGCGCGGCGCGCCACGGATGATGCGCGCTCGCCAGCAACGCCGACGACAGCGACGCAAGGCGATGCTCGTTCGACAGATCGAGGCCCATCGAATTGAGACGCTCGGCGCCATACAGATTGCGCGGCAGCGGAATCTTCGCGTGCGGCGCGCCGAGCGGCACGATCCTGGACGCTTCGTCGACCGGGTCGGCGATCAGGTCCTTGATCGCGACGTTTTCATCGGCGATGCGGTTCACGAACGATGTGTTCGCGCCGTTTTCCAGCAGACGGCGCACGAGGTACGCGAGCAGCGTTTCGTGCGTGCCCACCGGCGCGTAGACACGGCACGGACGGTTCAGCTTGTCGCGGCCGGTGACTTCCTCGTACAGCGGCTCGCCCATGCCGTGCAAGCACTGGAACTCGTACTGGCCGGGATAGTAGTTGTTGCCCGCGAGGTGATAGATCGCCGACAGCGTGTGCGCGTTGTGCGTGGCGAACTGCGGATAGACTGCGTCGGGCGCGCCGAGCAGCTTCTTCGCGCACGCGAGATACGACACGTCCGTGTAGATCTTGCGCGTGTAGACCGGATAGCCTTCGAGGCCGTCCACTTGCGCGCGCTTGATTTCGGTGTCCCAGTACGCACCCTTCACGAGGCGCACCATGATGCGGTGACGGCTGCGGCGCGCCAGATCGATGATGTATTCGATCACGAACGGGCAGCGCTTCTGATACGCCTGCACCACGAAGCCGATGCCGTTCCAGCCGGCCAGTTCCGGATCGAAGCACAGCGCTTCGAGCAGATCGAGCGAGATTTCGAGGCGGTCGGCTTCTTCGGCATCGATGTTCAGGCCGATGTCGTAACGACGCGCGAGGATCGCGAGGGAGCGCACGCGCGGCAGCAGTTCGCTCATCGTGCGCTCCTGCTGCGAGCGCGAGTAGCGTGCATGCAAAGCCGAGAGCTTGATCGAGATGCCCGGGCCTTCGTAGATGCCACGGCCGCCGGCGGCCTTGCCGATCGCGTGGATCGCCTGTTCGTACGACGCGTAGTAGCGCTGCGCATCGGCTTCGGTGGTGGCCGCTTCGCCGAGCATGTCGTACGAGTAGCGGAAGCCGCGCGCTTCGTATTTGCGGCTGTTGGCGAGCGCCTCGGAAATGTTCTCACCGGTGACGAACTGCTCGCCCATCAGGCGCATCGCCATATCAACGCCCTTGCGAATCAGCGGCTCACCGCCCTTGCCGATCAAACGCGTGAGCGCCGACGACAGCCCCGTTTCGCTGTTGGTCGTCACCAGCTTGCCGGTGATCATCAAGCCCCACGTAGCGGCATTGACGAACAGCGACGGCGCCTGGCCGACGTGCGACTTCCAGTCGCCCTTGCTGATTTTGTCGCGGATCAGCGCATCGCGGGTCGCGCGATCCGGGATGCGCAGCAGCGCTTCGGCGAGGCACATCAGCGCCACGCCTTCCTGGCTCGACAGCGAGAATTCGTGAATCAGACCTTCGACGCCGCCACCCTTGCTCTTCGAGCGCAGCGTCTCGACCAGCTTGCCGGCCATGGCCTGTACGTCGTCCGCGAGAGTCGCCGGCAAACGCGCCTGGCCGAGCAGGAACGGCACACATTCGGGTTCCGGACGGCGGTACGCAGCGGTGATCGCCGCGCGCAGCACCGATTGCGGTTGCACGTTTTGCGCGAACTCGAGGAACGGGTGCGACGCACCGTCTTCCTCCTGCTCGACCGCCGCGCCGTCGGCCAGATCGGCAGTGCCTGTCGCGCCCGACAGTTCCGGTGGCAGTTGGCCGTGCTCGATGCGCTCCAGATAGGCGAAGATAGCCTGCTTGATCAGCCAGTGCGGAGTGCGTTCGAGACGGGCGGCGGCATCTTTCAGCCGGGAACGCAGGAGGTCGTCGACCTTGACGCCAAGGGTGGTGCTAGCCATGTTTCCTTCTTCGGAGACCAGACGAATGCCTGATAAAAGACTAAAAGTTGGGCGAATCGTACGCCTCCCAATAAAAAGGTGCAACCATTGTGAGAAGATGGTTGCACCCCGCTGGGAGCCCTGTGCGGCGGGGGTTTCCGGCTGACGGTGCGACACGCGGCGGCGGCGGTTGCGATCAGTACTTTCCCTGGCGTGATTCTTTTTGCATTTACTCTTATTAAATGAGCCGGCGCGCCGTTAAACAGGCGTAGTGACACGCGGCCTCACGGCACGCACAAAAAACGATACGGGGTTTCTGAGGGACCGGTGAAATGGAAAAATGGCTGGTGATATTCGGCATCTGGGTGATGTGCGCGGCCTGTGCGGTGCTGTTCATTCGAGGCGCGACGGGGGCCTCGAATCGGCGCGCGGCCGAAGAGGAACGCGCACGTGCGGCATCGCGTGCATCGGCTGGCGATACGCGGACTGCGTTGAACGACTGAGCGGCGCACGTCGCGGCTCGGCGGGGGTTCGGAATTGGGATGGCGCACCATGCTCCGCTGAGCATGGGCTGAGGAACGTGCGTCCCGGCTTGCAGCCGGGGCACACGGTGAGCGCTCGTGTCAGCGCGCCAGGACCACCTCGAACCGCGCGCAGACATCACCCGGCGACACGAGCTGGTCATGCAGCCGGCACAGCCGGCTGTCCGCGACGCTCGCGCCGAATCCGGAGCTGAAAGCCGTGAGGCCTGGCACGCTCTGCTCCAACGAATGTCTGTCTTCCGCGCGATACCGGCAGCTTGCGCAACGCGGTGCGCAAGCTTCGGCGTGCGCGTCCGCCGTGTCGGCGGCTCGACCGGCCATGTAAGTCACGATCCCTGCCCCAGACTGTTCCAGTACGCCGCGAACACGTGCGCGGACAGCGCGTAGCCGATCGCGATATTGACCGCCACACCCGCCGTGAACGCGAGGAACGGCTTCAGGCCGGTGGCCGTGAGCGAGCGCAAGCGCGTAGTCAAGCCGATGCTGAGGAAGCAGAACGTAAACGCCCACGTGCGCAGTACGGTGATCGGCGCGACGAACTCGGGCGTGACGATCTTGCGGTAATCGGCCAGCGAATAGTGGCTGGCGATCCATGTCACCAGCGCGGACGCGACGACGAAACCGATCACGAATTTCGGAAAGCGCGTCCAGATCTCCGCGGCATTCGCCTTCGCTTTTACACCGCTATCCTGCGATTCCCAGCGCGTCGTCGCGACGATCGCCAGCACGAACGCCCAGATGCCGATCCAGATATCGCGGCCGACCACCTTCATCAGCGTGAACGCCTGCAGCGACGCCTCCGGCGCGCCGGCAATCGCGCCGCCCGCGTGTTTTGCGAAGTCGCCATAGGCTTGCGCTGCCGCGATGCCGGCGGCGTCGGCGAATTCGGAGGTGCCGATCCACGCGCCGGCGACCGCCGTCGACAGGCCGAGTGAACGCGACGCGAACGGCAATACGAAGATCATCACGATCGCCCAGAGGACCACCAGCGTGATCGCCACCGACGCCTGTTCGCGTTTGGCCCGCACCGCGCCGGCGATCGCGATCGCTGCCGACACGCCGCACACGGCGCCCCCCACGCCGAGCACGGCGGCGAAACGTCGGTCGAGGCCGAACGCCTTAGCGGCGTAGAAAATCACGAAGAACGTCACGAGCGACACGATGGTCGCCTGCGCGACCGCCACCGGTCCGGCCCACACCAGCAGTGTGAACGGCAGCGTCGCGCCGAGCAGCACGATGCCGACCTTGATATAGAACTCGACGCGCAAGCCAGCCGCGAACCACTCCGGCAACGTGAACACGTTGGAAATCAGCAGCCCCAGCGCCAATGCGACGAGCGGCGGCTCCAGGTTGTACTTCGACGCGTTGACCCATGCGCCCAGCGTGAAGATCAGCGCCGACGCGATGAAGAGGATCAGAAACGCCGCAAGGAAGGCGCCGACACGCTGCTTCAACAGCGCAAGGCTCGCGCCGAAGAGCAGCGCGAACACGACGAACAACGCGACGTAGTTCGGCAGATGCCTGCCGAAGTCCTGCGCCGTCTGCGCCACGCTCGACCATTTGGCGGGCGCGACCGCCAACCACCTGATGCTGCTGCCCGAGGCGAACAGCGCCCAGGCGATCACGATCACCAGCAGGCCGACCCACACGGCGAGCCAGTCTTCAGTCAGCAGGAGTCCACCGCCGTGGGTGCCTTGGCGCCGTGCCGGCGCCGCGTCGCTCGGCAAGGTCTGGTTGGTGTCGCTCATCGCAAATGCCTCGGGAAAGTTGACGTGCATCGGCGCTGAAATGGGGAGTTTTTGTCTGGATGAGCGCCGATTCGGCGAATATAGGCGAGCGGCATCGCAAAGCGAAACGACCATTCGCTCTATCAATATGACTCAAAGAAGTAATGCCGCTCGCGGGCTGGCAAGCGGGGTCAGATGTCGAGCGGATCGACTTCGAGATTCCAGCGCAGCACGCCTTTCAAGCCCCGCAGCAGCGGCTGCCAGGCGCGCAAAGTGGCCTGCAACGCAGCCCGCGATGCGCTTTCGATCAGTAACTGCGCGCGATGCACGTGCATCACCTTGACGATGGTCAGCGGCACGGCGTCGTAGACGGTCACGCGCTCGGCGGCCGCGATGCTGGTCAGCTGCGCCGCGGCCTGTTGCAGGAAAGCGAGCGCCGCCTCCAGCGTGCGGCCCTCGGCGCGCAGCAGCGCCTGATAGACGAACGGCGGCAGGTGCGCGTCGCGCCGCTCGGCGAGCGTGGAATTGGCGAAACCGACATAGTCGTGGCGACTTAGCGCGTGATACAGCGCGTGACGCGGATAACGCGTTTGCACCAGCACCTCGCCGGGCAAACCCGCGCGGCCGGCCCGGCCGCTCACTTGCATCAGTTGAGCGAACAGGCGCTCGCTCGCACGGAAGTCGTGGGAGAACAGCGCGGTGTCGGCATTCAGCACGCCAACCAGTGACACGCGCTGGAAGTCGTGGCCCTTCGCGATCATCTGCGTGCCGACAAGAATATCGACCTCGCCCGCGTGGACATCGGAGAACAGCGCTTGCGCGCTTCCCTTGCGACGCGTGCTGTCGGCGTCGATACGCAGCACGCGGGCGCCGGGCACCGCGCTCGCGAGCGTCTCTTCGACGCGCTGTGTGCCTCGCCCCATCGGCGCGATATCGACGTTGCCGCATTCCGGGCACGAGCGTGGAATGCGTGACTCCCAGCCGCAGTGATGGCAGCGCAGCGCGCGCTCTGGCTTGTGTAGCACGACGTAGGCGCTGCAGCGCGGACAACCGGCGACCCAACCACATGCATCGCAGGCAAGTTGCGGCGCGTAGCCGCGGCGGTTCAGGAATACGAGGCTTTGCTCGCCGCGCTCGACGCGCGCCTTCAGCGCGGCGATCAGCGGTCCCGACAGACCTTCCACCGACGCCCGCCCGCGCCTGCGCTCCTCTTCCAGATCGATCAGCTTCACGCTCGGCAACACCGCGTCGGCGACCGCCCTGCGCGATAGGGTGAGGCGCTTGTAGCGCCCCTGGTCGGCCTGCCACCAGCTTTCCAGCGACGGCGTCGCCGAGCCGAGCACGACGGGCAAACCCAGTTGCTTCGCGCGGTAGATCGCCAGATCGCGCGCGGAATAGCGCAAGCCTTCCTGTTGCTTGTAGGCCGGATCGTGCTCCTCGTCGACGACAATGATCGCGAGCCTCGGCAGCGACGCCAGCACCGCGAGGCGCGTGCCGAGCACGATGCGGGCGCGGCCGGTGTGCGCGGCGAACCAGTTGCGGGCCCGTTCGCCCTCCGCGAGACCGCTATGCAGCGTGACGATCGACGTGCCGTCCAGCGCGGCGAAGCGCGCGCGGAAGGCCGCCTCGAATTGCGGCGTCAGATTGATTTCGGGCACGAGGACGAGCGCCTGCGCGTCGGGCTTTGCGGACAGGATCTCGGCGAGCGCGCGTAGATACACCTCGGTCTTGCCGCTGCCCGTCACGCCGTGCAGCAGGAACGGCGCGAAGCCGTGCGCGTCGCGGATCGCTTCGACGGCGGCCGCCTGCTCGTCGGTGAGCGTCGGCAGCGCGGGCGCGGGCGTGTCCGGCGACGGTGGGGCGGCAAGCACCGCGGCGGCTTCGATGACGTCCAGCGCGGCCCAGCCTTGCTCACGCCACGCGTCCAGGCTTGCAAGCGCCTTGGGGTGCAGCGCGCGGGCGTCGGTAGCCAGCAGGAAGTCGGTTTCGGCCAATGCCTGCGCCAACTTTCTCAACGCGCTGGCGCGGGCGGGCAGGGCGGCAGGCAGCGCCTGCCGGCCCTCGGGCGTGAGGCTATAGCGCTCTTCCGGCGCAAACAGGCGCGACCAGCGCGACGCATCGCGCAACGCTTGTGGCAATGCGGGCAGCGCCACTTCGCCGAGGCCGCGATGGTAGTAGTCCGCGGCGAAGGCGGCCAATTTCAGCCATTCCTTCGATACCGGCGGGCAGGCCGTGCAAACGCTGCTCGCCGAGCGCAGCCGCTCGGCGGGCACATCACTGTGAGCGGTCACTTCGCACACGAGCCCCACTACATGCCGCTTGCCGAACGGTACGCTGACGAGCATGCCCGACGCCGCGGGTTCGGGCGCGTCGTAACGGTAGTCGAACAGCGTCGGCAGCGGATGATCCAGCGCGACACGGACAAATACTTCGCTCACGCGGCAGAGGAAAGAGGAAGGGCCGGCGCGAGGCGACGCTGCACCGTGATGAACATCGAGTCGATGACGCGGCGCTCGAAGTTAAAGTAAAACTTCAATAACGGCGCTAAGTTTTGGATTCGGCTGAAGAATTGCACTCGGTCCGCTGGCCTGTGGATAACTTTGTTAAGAACTTTGTTCCGATGGGCCGCAAACCGCGCCGCAGCGGCCTTCTGTGGGCTTCCGCACATTTCCCCCGGAAGCCGCCAAACCCTTGCCAGACAAGGCTTAGATCAAATGTGCCCGCACTGTGCAAGGGTCAGGACACGACTACAGCCTCTACCGCGCCGCAGCGTGACGAATGTGCATAAGTCAAGCCTTGACATTCGTGGGAGCGCCATCTGACGGCCCATGGACTGCAAATTTCCCCTTAGGCCGAGAGCCCACTTCGCTGCGTCGCAACAAAAACTGGTAACGATTACGGCTTCATGCCGGTGCATGAGCGCCGCTGCGAATCGCGCGGCTATGACGATGGACTTCGTCGACCAGTTCGGCAACGTTCTCCGGCGGCGTGAACTGCGAAATACCGTGCCCGAGATTGAAGACGTGCCCAGGATGATTGCCGAAGCTGTCGAGCACCGCGCGCGCTTCCATGCGAATCGAAGCCGGCGGCGCAAACAGTACCGACGGGTCGATATTGCCTTGGAGCGCGACCTTGCCGCCCACCCGCTCACGCGCCTTGCGCAAATTCACCGTCCAGTCGAGGCCAACCGCATCCACGCCGATCTCGGCGATCTCGTCGAGCCACAGGCCACCGCCCTTCGTGAAGGTGATCACCGGGACCTTCTCGCCGTCGTGATCGCGCTTCAGCTGGCTCACCACCTGTTGGATGTACTGCAGCGAAAAACGTTGATAGACGCCGTCCGCCAGCGCCCCGCCCCACGTGTCGAAAATCATTACCGCTTGCGCGCCGGCTTCGATCTGGGCGTTCAGGTAGGCCGCGACCGACCGGGCATTGACGTCCAGAATGCGGTGCATCAGGTCTGGACGCGCGTAGAGCATCGACTTGACGGTGCGGAAATCCGCCGAACCGCCGCCTTCGACCATGTAGCACGCCAACGTCCACGGGCTGCCCGAAAAGCCGATCAGCGGCACGCGCTGGCGGCCTTGCGCGTCCGTGAGCGCGGTGCGGATTTCGCGCACCGCGTCGGTCACGTAACGCAGCGTCGCGTCGATGTCCGGCACCGCCAGGCGCGCGACATCCTCTTCCGTGCGCACCGGGCGCGCGAATTTCGGCCCCTCGCCAGTAACGAATTCGAGCCCCAGGCCCATCGCGTCGGGCACGGTCAAGATGTCGGAGAACAGGATTGCGGCGTCGAGCGGATAGCGCTCGAGCGGCTGCAGCGTGACTTCCGTCGCGAACGCCGGGCTCTTCGCCAAGCCGAGGAAACTGCCCGCGCGACCCCGCGTGGCGTTGTATTCCGGCAAGTAGCGGCCAGCCTGCCGCATCAGCCAGATCGGTGTGTAGTCGGTCGGCTGGCGCAGCAGCGCGCGCAGGAAGGTGTCGTTCAGGAGTTTATGGGCCACGGTGCGTACGACTGAGGGCAAAAGGGCATTTTACCCGGAGCCGGCTCGCCGCATCGCGCCTGATGCGGTCAATAACCGTTGCGCGAACGGCTTGCGGACGGTATTTCAATGCCGATTGCGGCGCGCTGACCTGGCTGAACGGCCGATGTTCAAGCCGGCCTTGCCGGGCTACTATCGCACCGTCTTATCAGGCAATTACATACAAACAATAAGGAGACTCGATGAACAAGCCAGCACTCGCCATCCTCGGCGCGCTCACCGGCGTTTTGATGTACGCAGGCGTAGCTGGTGCGCAGACCACCGCCGCGCCTTCCCGGCTCGATGAAATTCTCAGCCGCGGCACGCTGCGCGCCTGCACGACCGGTGACTACAAACCGTATTCGTTCCATAAAGGCGACGGCCAGTTCGAGGGCATCGATATCGACATGACGGAGTCGCTCGCCAAGTCGCTTGGTGTGAAAGCGGAGTTCGTCAAAACGTCGTGGTCGAACCTGATGAACGACTTCGTCGAGAAATGCGATATCGGCGTGGGCGGCGTATCGCCTACGCTCGAGCGGCAAAAGCGCGCGTTTTTCACGCAGGCTTATATGATCGACGGCAAAACACCGATCGTTCGGTGCGACGACGTCAACAAATATCAGACGGTCGCCCAGATCGACCAGCCGGCGACACGGGTAATCGTCAATCCGGGCGGCACCAACGAGCGTTTCGCCAAGCAGTACTTCCAGCATGCGAACGTGACCGTCTATCCCGACAACGTGACGATCTTCAAGCAGATCCTGGCCGGCAAGGCGGATGTGATGGTGACCGACGCGTCGGAAACGCTGTTGCAGCAAAAGTTGAATCCGGGTCTTTGCTCCGTGCATCCGGACAAACCGTTTCAGTACGGCGAGAAGGCCTGGCTGGTGCCGCGCGGCGATGTTGCGTTCCAGCAATACGTCGACCAATGGTTGCACCTCGCGCGAGCGACTGGCGAATATCAGGCTATTTCGGATAAATGGCTCAAATAAGGTTGCTGTAAGCCGGGCCGCCTGTGTTGGTTTATCGGGAGACGCAGGCGGCTAGTCAGGCCAGATTTTTCATCGTGCCCCGCGATCATGTAACCGAATCCTCAGCTTTTAAGAAAAAACCGAACAAAGCACCGAAATGTGGCGCTGGCGAATCAGCCCCATTTGCTGGCGAGTCAAATAAGTGAAAAATGCTGCGACGCAGCACGTCAATCTCATTGCGTGAGAGGAGATTTCGAGCGTCCCAGAAACTCGTGTAACAGGGCGGTTCATCTCAAAAAAGATGCATGTGCAACTATTTCATGCGGAACAGACTGAACGGATTATTCCGCGATATGCGTCACGATTAGCATCAATCATGCGTATGAAATTGCGCATCAGTCATGGGTAAAAATTACTTTTGGTACGATTTGATTCAGCAATAAATCCCGGCATGCCTTATCTGGCGGGCGTTACAACCTGAAACACTTTGTTACCGCGCGGCTAGATTAATTCGCCCACAATGCCCTCAACGGTTTCAACACGGATGTGGCTGGGTGCGTGGTGTGAGCGGATACGATGCACTTGCCGGTCGGCGTATGCCGAAGCCCTGTGAAGGGGCATCCCTGCTGGGGCCGTAGTTCGGCGCAGGGTCGTCGTTCAAGTCGGTTCCAACTTTGGTCTCCTCGCGCTAACCCCGTAGCGTGTGGTTTTTAGCGGGCTCCAGGCCCGCTTTTTTTTCGTCTGGTTAAACGTTTGCGCGGTGCGATATCGCTCCGTAATGGACATTCGTGGATTTTGTGAGCGAGTTGTTCAGCAAATGGATTGGCTTTTTCCTGTCTTTTCTTTGCGCCGCGCCGGTCGTCGACCTTTTGCCAGCGCGGCGCCGCAATGGCATCACGCCGTCCTGTCTTCCTTCAGTTTCAATTCGCTGATCATCCGCTCGCGCATGACGAATTTCTGCACTTTGCCGGTCACCGTCATTGGCAATTCATCGACGAAACGGATGTACTTCGGCACCTTGTAGTGCGCGATCTGCCCCTGGCAGAATTGCTGGATCTCTTCGGCTGTCGCCTGCTCGCCCGAGCGCAGCACGACCCACGCACAGACCTCCTCGCCGTACTTCGCGTCGGGCACGCCGAACACCTGCACGCTCTGGATCTTCGGGTGTCGGAACAGAAACTCTTCGATCTCGCGCGGATAGATGTTTTCGCCGCCTCGAATCAGCATGTCCTTCAGCCGGCCGACGATATTGCAGTAACCCTCGGCATCTAGCGTCGCCAGATCGCCGGTGTGCATCCAGCCGTCGACGATGCTCTCGCGCGTCTTCGCCTCATCGCCCCAATACCCCTGCATCACCGAGTAGCCTCGCGTACACAGCTCGCCGGTTTCACCCACCGGCACGATCTGGCCGAGCGGATCGACGATCTTCACCTCCAGATGCGGCTGGATCCGGCCCACTGTCGTGGTGCGCTTGTCGAGCGGGTCGGTAGTGGAACTCTGGAACGACACGGGGCTGGTCTCCGTCATGCCGTAAGCGATCGTGATTTCGCTCAAATGCATCTTCGAGACGACCTTCTTCATCGTCTCGATTGGGCATGGCGAGCCCGCCATGATGCCGGTGCGCAGATGCGAAAAATCGTAGCTGGCGAACTCCGGATGATCGAGTTCGGCGATGAACATCGTCGGCACACCATGCAACGCAGTGCACTTTTCTTCGGCAACCGCGGCAAGGGTCGCGGCCGGGTCGAAGCCTTCGCCCGGAAACACCATATTCGCGCCGACCGACACGCACGCCAGCACCGCCAATACCATCCCGAAACAGTGGTACAGCGGGACGGGAATGCACAAGCCGTCCTGTTCGCTCAGCCGCATCGCCATCGCGATGTAACGCGCGTTGTTCACGACATTGCTGTGGGTCAGCGTCGCGCCTTTCGGGTTGCCGGTCGTGCCGCTGGTGAACTGGATATTGATCGGCTCGTGGCACGTCAGCGTAGCGCCGAGGGCGTCGAGCTGCGCGGCGTCGCGCGTCGAACGCCCCCGTTCGATCAGTTCGGAGAAGCTCATCATGCCAGGCGTTTCGGTGTCACACATGCGGATCACGTAGCGCAAATCGGGCAGCCTTGCGGCGTGAAGGTCGCCTGGCGTTTGCGTGGCCAGTTCCGGCGCGAGCTCCTGCAGCATCTCCAGGTACATCGACGTCTTGAAACGCTCGGCGGCGATGATTGCCTTGCAGCCAACCTTGTTCAACGCGTATTCGAGTTCCGCGAGCCGATACGCCGGATTGATATTGACGAGCACAGCGCCGATGCGCGCGGTCGCGAATTGGGTCAGCAACCACTCGACCCGGTTGGGCGACCAGATGCCGACGCGGTCTCCCTTCGCGATGCCGAGCGTGAGGAGCCCTGACGCCAACACGTCGACTTCGTCAGCGAACTCCTTCCAAGTCCAGCGAATGCGCTGCTCGCGAAACACCACGGCCGGGCGATCGGGAAAGCGCTCCGCGGTATCGCGCAGAAACTGGCCGACTGTTGCTTCGCTCAACGGAATCTCAGTCGACCCGCGCACGTACGACAGGTCGTCCTTGGGTTCGATGAGTGCACCTTCGCCTGACACTTGCGTTGCCATGGTGTTGTCTCCGTGAGCGGAAGCTCGCTCTATTGAAATGAATTTGAAATGGATTGTGCCACCGGCGTATGTCCGTACGGCATCAAGTCTTACCCGCAGCCCATCGCGCGGTCCTCGTGGCCGGCAACCAATCCGTTCGATCTCGTAATCTCGCTGACCTTTCCGTAAACGTCAACTCGCGATCAAAAAAAAGCAGCCACGAAGGCTGCTCTTTTTCTGATACGTATTGCCTAGTTCTGACCGCGTAGCTTGCGCAGACGCTGAATCGCCGCGAGTTGGGCCGTCGCATACGCCAGTTCCGCTTGCGCGGTTGCGTATTCGAGGTTCGAGCCCGTGTTCTGCAGCGCTTCTTCCGCACGCTTGCGTGCATCTTCGGCCTTGGCTTCGTCGAGATCCTTGCCGCGAATCGCGGTGTCGGCGAGAACCGTCACAGCGCCCGGCTGGATTTCGAGGATGCCGCCGGCGACGAACACAAACTCTTCTTCGCCGTTTTCAACTTCGATGCGCACCGCACCCGGACGAATCCGCGTGATGAGCGGCGTGTGGCCCGGCAGAATGCCGAGTTCACCCGCTTCGCCCGGCAGCGCGACGAACTTCGCCTGGCCCGAGAAGATCTGCTCTTCCGCGCTGACGACGTCTACCTTGATAGTTGCCATAAATGTCGACTCCTGAGGTGAGCGTAGTGAGAGGCGCCGGCTTTGCGTTTTGGATGCTGCAAGAGCATCCAATAAGCGCGGACTCCGGCGCCCGCTTCGTTACACCCGACCTTTACTGGATCTTCTTGGCCTTTTCGAAGGCTTCGTCGATCGTGCCGACCATGTAGAACGCTTGTTCCGGCAGGTGGTCGCACTCGCCTTCAACGATCATCTTGAAGCCACGGATCGTTTCCTTCAGCGGCACGTACTTGCCCGGCGAGCCCGTGAACACTTCAGCGACGTGGAACGGCTGCGACAGGAAACGCTGGATCTTACGAGCGCGCGCGACGGCGAGCTTGTCTTCCGGCGCCAATTCGTCCATGCCCAGAATCGCGATAATGTCGCGCAATTCCTTGTAGCGCTGCAGCGTTTGCTGCACGCCGCGCGTGATCGCGTAGTGCTCTTCGCCGATCACGTGCGGGTCGATCTGACGCGAGGTCGAATCGAGCGGGTCCACTGCCGGGTAGATACCCAGCGAAGCGATGTCACGCGACAACACGACCGTTGCGTCCAGGTGGCCGAAGGTCGTAGCCGGCGACGGGTCGGTCAAGTCGTCCGCAGGGACGTACACGGCCTGAACCGACGTGATCGAGCCGGTCTTGGTCGACGTAATACGCTCTTGCAGCTTACCCATTTCTTCAGCCAGCGTCGGCTGATAGCCCACTGCCGACGGCATACGGCCGAGCAGTGCCGACACTTCGGTACCGGCCAGCGTGAAACGGTAGATGTTGTCGACGAAGAACAGCACGTCGAGACCTTCGTCACGGAAGTGCTCAGCCATCGTCAGGCCGGTCAGCGCGACGCGCAGACGGTTGCCCGGCGGCTCGTTCATCTGGCCGTACACCAGCGCGACCTTGTCGAGAACGTTCGAGTCCTTCATTTCGTGATAGAAGTCGTTCCCTTCACGGGTACGTTCGCCAACACCTGCGAACACGGAGTAACCACCGTGTTCCTTAGCGATGTTGTTGATCAATTCCATCATGTTCACGGTCTTGCCCACGCCGGCGCCACCGAACAGACCCACCTTGCCGCCCTTCGCGAACGGGCAGATCAGGTCGATAACCTTGATGCCGGTTTCGAGCAACTCGGTCGACGGCGACAGTTCGTCGAACGCCGGAGCCTTCTGGTGAATGCCGCGAACCACGTCCGAGTTGATCGGACCGGCTTCGTCGATCGGGCGACCCAGCACGTCCATGATCCGGCCCAGAGTCGGCTTGCCGACCGGCACGCTGATCGGGTTGCCCGTGTTCTTCACGACCGTGCCGCGACGCAGGCCGTCCGATGCACCCAGACAGATGGTACGGACGACGCCGTCGCCCAGCTGTTGCTGGACTTCGAGGGTCAGTTCCGAACCTTCGAGAATGAGCGCGTCGTAAATCTTCGGCATGTCCGAACGCGGGAATTCCACGTCGATCACCGCGCCGATGCACTGTACGATCTTGCCTTCTACCAAAGCAGTAGTACTCATCGCTTTTCCTTTAGATACTCAATTCTTCACTCGCGCAAAGGCGCAGTTTCGGTGGGGTCGCCTGGACGGGTGCGCCTCACGGGCGCACACGAAGCGGCCTGCCTGACCTTCAAGGTCAGACTGCCGCTGCCCCACCGACGATTTCCGACAGTTCTTTCGTGATCGCGGCCTGACGGCTCTTGTTGTACACGAGCTGCAGTTCGTTGATGACCTGCTTCGCGTTGTCCGAAGCGGCCTTCATCGCGACCATCCGGGCCGACTGCTCCGATGCCATGTTTTCCGCGACGGCCTGATAGACCAGCGCTTCGACATAACGCACCAGCAGTTCGTCCACCACTGCCTGCGCATCCGGCTCGTAGATGTAGTCCCACTGCGTGCTCGGCGTCGCGCCGTCTTCTTCCTTGCGCTCGAACTGGTCCGCCGACAGCGGCAGCAGTTGCTCGATCACCGGCTCCTGCTTCATCGTGTTGACGAAGCGCGTGTACGCCAGGTACACCGCCGAAACCTTGCCTTCCGAGTACAGGTCGAGCTGCACCTTCACCGCGCCGATCAGCTTTTCCAGATGCGGCGTATCGCCCAGATGCACGACGTTCGACACCACCTTGGCGCGCAGACGGTTCAGGAAACCCAGACCCTTCGTGCCGATCGCAGTTGCTTCGATCGACTTGCCCTGGCCTTCGAGTTCCTTGAACTTCTGTGTCGACGCGCGCAGCACGTTGGTGTTCATACCGCCGCACAGACCCTTGTCGGTCGTGACGAGGATGATGCCGGCCGCCTTCGCGCCTTCGTTCGACACCATGAACGGGTGACGATACTCGGGGTTCGCACGGCTCATGTGCGCAGCGATGTCGCGGACCTTGTCGGCATACGGGCGAGCAGCGCGCATGCGCTCCTGAGCGCGGCGCATCTTCGATGCGGCCACCATCTCCATCGCTTTCGTGATCTTGCGCGTGTTTTGCACGCTCTTGATCTTGCCGCGAATTTCCTTCATTCCAGCCATTGCTTGCTCCTTGATCGAAGCGGCGCGGGGGCATTCACATGCGGCCCGCGCCGCTTCAAGGTCCGTTTATGCCTTGCGGATCACTCGCGGATCAATAAGCGCCGGACTTCTTGAAGTCTTTGAGGGCCGTGTGCAGCAGGCCTTCGTCGTCCTTCGAGAGTTCCTTGGTATCTTCGATGCGCTTGACCAGGTCAGCGTGGCTCGACTTCAGGTATTCGCGCAGGCCCTTTTCGAACGGCAGGACTTGCGAGACTTCGAGGTCGTCGAGGTAGCCGTTGTTCGCTGCGAACAGCGAAATGGCCAGTTCCCACACTTGCAGCGGCTGATATTGCGGCTGCTTCAGCAGTTCCGTCACGCGGCGGCCGCGCTCCAGCTGCTTGCGGGTCGCTTCGTCGAGATCCGATGCGAACTGCGAGAATGCAGCCAGTTCACGGTACTGCGCCAAGTCGGTACGAATACCGCCCGACAGCTTCTTCACGACCTTCGTCTGAGCCGCACCACCAACGCGCGACACCGACACGCCAGCGTTAATTGCCGGGCGGATACCTGCGTTGAAGAGGTCGGTTTCCAGGAAGATCTGGCCGTCGGTAATCGAGATCACGTTCGTCGGAACGAATGCGGTCACGTCGCCTGCTTGCGTTTCAATGACCGGCAGCGCCGTCAGCGAACCGCTCTTGCCCTTCACTTCGCCGTTCGTGAACTTCTCGACGTACTCTTCCGACACGCGAGCAGCACGTTCCAGCAGACGCGAGTGCAGGTAGAACACGTCGCCCGGGTAAGCTTCGCGGCCCGGCGGGCGGCGCAGCAGCAGCGAGATCTGACGGTATGCCCAAGCCTGCTTGGTCAAGTCGTCATAAACGATCAGCGCGTCCTGACCGCGGTCGCGGAAGTATTCGCCCATCGAGCAGCCGGCGTACGGAGCGAGGTACTGCATCGCAGCCGATTCCGAAGCCGACGCGGCCACGACGATCGTGTATTCCAGCGCGCCGGTTTCTTCCAGCTTGCGCACCACGTTCATGATCGACGAAGCCTTCTGGCCGATCGCGACGTAGATACAGAAGAGGTTCTTGCCCTTCTGGTTGATGATCGCGTCCACCGCAACTGCGGTCTTGCCGCACTGGCGGTCGCCGATGATCAGCTCACGCTGGCCGCGGCCGATCGGTACCATCGAGTCGATCGACTTCAGGCCGGTCTGGACCGGCTCCGAGACCGACTTACGCCAGATCACGCCCGGAGCAATCTTTTCGATTGCGTCGGCCTTCTTCGCGTTGATCGGGCCCTTGCCGTCGATCGGGTTGCCGAGTGCGTCGACCACGCGGCCGAGCAGTTCCGGACCCACCGGCACTTCCAGAATGCGGCCCGTCGTCTTGACGATGTCGCCTTCCGAAATGTGTTGGTACTCACCCAGAATCACCGCGCCGACCGAGTCGCGCTCGAGGTTCAGTGCGAGACCGAAGGTGTTGCCCGGGAATTCGAGCATTTCGCCCTGCATCACTTCCGACAGGCCGTGGATACGCACGATACCGTCGGTCACGGAGATCACGGTGCCCTGGTTGCGAACGTCTGCGCTCGCTTCAAGGCCCTGGATCCGGCTCTTGATCAGCTCGCTGATCTCAGAGGGATTGAGTTGCATTATTCGCTCCTGATAGTCAATTCTGTTGCGTGCCAGCCGCTTCAGCGCCGTGGGCGCTTCAGGCCGTCAGAGCCGTCTGCATGCTGGCAAGCCGCGCGCGGACCGAGGTATCGAGCACTTCGTCGCCGACCGTCACGCGTACGCCGCCGATCAACGACGCGTCGACTTCGACCGTCGGCTTCAGCTTGCGTTTGAACTTGCGTTCGAGACTTACGACGAGTTCGTTCAACTGCGCGCCTTCGAGCGGGAATGCGCTGACGATCAGCACATCGGCCGCCCCTTCGCGGGCGTTCTTCAACTCTTCGAACTGCGCGGCGATTTCCGGCAACAATTGCAGGCGATGGTTGTCCACCAGCATTTGCACCAGATTCTTCGCTTGCGCGTTGTCCTTGAGCGGCGACTTGACCGCGGACAGCAGCAGTTCGCTGATCTGGGCGCGGCTTACTTTCGGGCTCGAGGCGATCGACAGCACATCGGGCAGACGCGCAACCTGTGCCAGCTCCTGCACGAGCGTGGACCAGGCGGCGGTGTCACCAGCTTCGGCCACGCCAAACAGCGCTTCTGCGTACGGACGGGCGATGGTTGCAAGTTCGGCCATGATCAGAGCTCGGCTTTCAGTTGATTCAGCAGGTCAGCGTGGGCTGCCTGATCGACTTCGCGCTTCAGGATCTGCTCAGCGCCTTTCACAGCAAGTGCAGCGACTTCGCCGCGCAGCGTTTCGCGCGCCTTCACGACTTGCTGGTCCGCGTCGGCCTTCGCTTGCGCGATGATGCGAGCGGCTTCAGCTTGTGCCTGAGCCTTGATTTCGTCAGCGACTGCCACAGCGCGCTTTTCCGCGTCGGCGATACGTTGCTGACCGTCGTTGCGTGCCTGGGCAAGTTCCTGGTCGACGCGCTTGTGAGCGGCTTCGAGTTCTTGTTTGCCCTTTTCGGCAGCCGACAAACCGTCAGCAATCTTCTTCGAGCGCTCGTCGAGGGCGTTGATCAACGGCGGCCACACGAACTTCATCGTGAACCACGCGAGGATCAGGAACACGACCATTTGCGCAAACAGGGTTGCGTTGAGATTCACGGTGTTTCCTTAAACGTTGCTAGTTCGGAAAGTGAAACGGCAAGGCGCTCATCGATTCTGTATTCGATCAGCGCCCAAGTGCCCGTTCCGCCCTGCGCCTTTACCAGTTATAGCTCAGGCGCAAACTTCCGAGGAACCTCAGCCTGCCAGCTTCGACAGCAGCGGGTTCGCAAACGCAAACAGCATTGCCACACCAACGCCAATCAGGAACGCCGCATCGATCAGACCAGCCAGCAGGAACATCTTGGTTTGCAGCGGGTTCATCAGTTCCGGCTGACGAGCACACGCTTCGATGTACTTGCCGCCCATCAGGCCGATACCGATACAGGCGCCGATTGCACCCAGGCCGATGATGATGCCGATACCGATGGCGGTCAGACCCTGGATGTTGGCGATGAAAGCTTGCATGATCACTCCTTTGTGAAAAGTCTTTTAGAACTGGTTGGAACTGGGATTTGAAAAACGATGATTCTTTGTCGACGGCACCGGTTAGTGCGTGTCGTGTGCCTGGCCGATGTACACCAGCGTCAGCATCATGAAAATGAACGCCTGCAGCAGAACGATCAGGATGTGGAAGATTGACCACACTGTGCCGGCGACCACGTGGCCGATGAAGCCAAGCACCGTCGTGTCCGCGCCGAAGCTCCAGATGCTGCCGAGCAGGGCAATCAGCAGGAACAACAGTTCGCCCGCGTACATGTTGCCGAACAGCCGCATGCCGAGCGAGACCGTCTTCGCGACGAACTCGATGATGTTCAGTGCAAGGTTCGGGATCCACAGCAGCGGATGCGCGCCGAACGGAGCGGACAGCAGTTCATGCACGAAGCCGCCGGCGCCCTTGATCTTGAAGTTGTAGTAAATCATCAGCGCGAACACACCGAGGGCGATGCCGAGCGTGCCGTTCAGGTCGGCGGTCGGCACGATGCGGTGGTGCGGGATGGCTTCGGACAGACCCAGCCAGCCGATCACGTGGCCCGGCAGGTCGACAGGGATAAAGTCGAGCGAGTTCATCAGCGCGACCCAGACGAACACGGTCAGGGCCAGCGGCGCGATGAAAGTGCGCGAGCCGTGGATCATCGACTTCGATTGATCCTCGACCATTTCGACCAGCATTTCGACCGCGCATTGGAAACGGCCCGGCACGCCGGACGTTGCCTTGCGGGCAGCGAGACGCAGGATGAGAATGGTGGCCAGACCGCAAACGATCGACCAGAAGAGGGTGTCCAGATTCCACACGTGAATGTCGAAAATCGACGTCTGGTGCGCGGTGGAAAAGTTCTGCAAGTGGTGCGCGATGTACTCGGACGGATCCGTTGCGCGCGTGCCTTCGCTAGCTGCCATATCGTTAAAGCCACCCAAATTGTCGAAAATCGTCTTAGGCCGCACCCGCAGCAATGCTGTATTGCGGGAACACGCCGGGTGCGGACCGTGTCGTATCCGCACACCTGTTGCCGGCGCGCTGCGCGCCAGCCTGAATTTTGTGCTGCTACTGTGTTACTGCTACCTTAACGCCACGCGAGGGCGATCCAGTAGGTCTTGAGCGCAATAAGGTAGGTCACGAGCAGCGGAACCCAGCGTACGTCGTGATACCAGAAGGCGATGGCTACAAACATCGCGATCGTTGTCCCCATCTTGAGCGCTTCGCCGATCATCCAGCTCATCACTGTCTCAGCGCCGCTCAACGTTCTAAGGCGCGCCGCGAACAACGCACCCGGAATCCAGCAAATCGCCCCACCCAGGAACGCGGACAGCGCAGCAGCGCCCGGCGGCTTGTAAAACAGCCACCACAACAGCGTAGCACCCAGGGACAAAACCATTTGCGCCGCCACGACCTTGAAAGGCGTAACGCGCGATGGACGACTCACGCCCGGACCAAACAGCTTTTCGGCTTCAGCCCGCGTGAGCGGAACGATATTGTTATCTTCTTGCTCGGCGTCCCACGCCTCGTGCGCGACCTGCTGACCGGTGGACGCGTCGGAAACAGAGCGTTCAACGCGGTGTCCGTCGCGCCCATTTTTCGGCGCTTGATTCGACGTTTTGACCGCCATTGCAGTGTTCCGAAAGTCTTTGTTCAGCTCGCGAGCTTACGCTGCGTTTACGGGGGTGCCGTGCAATTAAATCGGGGCGATTGTAAGCGATAGTTGCAGGCAATTCAAGACTTTAGGCCGTTCAATAACCGGCGTGAAAAGCGCCCCCACGATGCGGGAACAGCGGTTTGTTGGGAGAAAACACGCCGAATGTAAGGCGGGTGGGGGACGGCAAAACGCGCGCTTTGAATCGGCGCGGTTTACAGCCACTGGTAGGCCGGTGGGATGTCGTGACAGACGTCTCAAAAATGCAACAAATGCCAAATTTTGCGCGCAGGATTGGACAGGTCAGGCGCTGACGAGTAAACGGCGCTCTTATGACGGAGGGAGTGCGCCACGACGGGCACCTCAGGAGCGCCGAGGCTCGTTGTTTGCAGCGGCTGCGCGCGACTAGCTTGGCGGACGGCGGTCAAGTTCGGGAGCACCTCGGGGCGACTGCCCCGCTTCGCCCTGTTGACCCACATGACCACGCCCGGTCCGACCGCATCATGAGACGGACGGGTGTTGGCGGGAAGTCCTCGCCTGGTAACGGCAATTGCCGCGCTCAGGCGCGCGGCACTCCCAGCTCAGCGGCAAAATCAAACGTCTTTGCCGTCTTCGCAAAGTTTGCACAACATGTGCAATACATCTGGACTCCTTATTATGAGGACCCAACTTTTACTCAGGAACCCAATCAAGATTGATTTGGAATGCAGATCAATAAAATTGAACCTTCCAATTCGGCATGCAGTACGACACCTCGGCAAACGCTGAACACGCCCGAATCGCTCCAAAAAGCTTGCGAGCGATCGACCACCCGGCCGCAAGCCTATTCAGCACTTATCCGATGCAATCCGCCGCTTACACCGTCGCATTGCCTCGCAACCGAACGAGAATACCTTCCAGCGCATCCAGATCACCAAAGTCCACCAGCACCTGCCCCCTACCCCGCCGACCGAGCTTGATCTTTACCGTCGCCGAAAGCAGATCTGACAGTTCTTCTTCAAGCCGCCGCGTGTCGCGTCCGCCGTCCGGATTCGCGCGCGCCTTGACCGCCGGCGCGGCCTTGGTGGTGGCCGCCACCAGCTTTTCAGTCTCGCGCACGGACAGGCGTTTGTTCACGACCTGGTTAGCCAGCGTGATCTGCGTCGCGGCGTCGACGGCCAATAGCGCGCGTGCGTGCCCCATGTCCAGATCGCCGGCCAGCAGCATCGTCTGCACAGGCGCAGCGAGGTTCAGCAGGCGCAGCAGATTCGATACTGCACTACGCGAACGGCCGACCGACTCCGCCGCCTGTTCGTGCGTGAAACTGAACTCGTCGAGCAAGCGCTGGATGCCCTGCGCTTCTTCCAGCGGATTCAGATCTTCACGCTGAATATTCTCGATCAGCGCCATAGCGGCGGCGGCCTGGTCCGGCACGTCCCTCACCAGTACCGGCACTTCGTCGAGGCCCGCGAGACGCGCCGCGCGAAAACGCCGCTCCCCGGCGATGATCTCGTACTTGTCCGCCGACACGGGACGCACGAGGATCGGCTGCATCAGCCCCTGCGCGCGAATGCTGGCCGCCAGTTCCTGCAACGCGCCTTCGTCCATGCGTGTGCGCGGCTGGTACTTGCCCGCCTGCATCTTGCTGAGCGGCAGCACGTTGGGCGCACCGTCGATCGTCACCGCCTCGGTGATGTCGGCGGTACCGCCCAGCAACGCCTCAAGGCCGCGTCCCAGTCCCTTCTTTCTTGCTACTGCGTTCATCGTGCTTCCTCGATCCGCTTAGGATGCCTGGGGCGCGTCGTTCAACGCGCGCACCCGCTCAATCATTTCCGCGCCGAACTGCACATAAGCCTGCGCACCGCGGGATGCCCGATCAAACACCACGCCGGGCAAGCCATAGCTCGGCGCTTCGGCCAGACGTACGTTGCGTGGGATTACCACGTCGAACACCTTGTCGCCGAAATGCTCTTTCAATTGATCCGAAACCTGCTGTTGCAGCGTGATGCGCGGATCGAACATCACGCGCAGCAAACCGATGACCTTCAGGTCCCGGTTCAAGTTGGCGTGCACCTGCTTGATCGTGTTGACCAGGTCGGATAAACCTTCGAGCGCGAAGTACTCGCACTGCATCGGGATCACCACGCCGTGGGCGGCGCACAGCCCATTGAGCGTCAGCAGCGACAAAGCCGGTGGGCAGTCGATCAGCACAAAATCGTATTCGCTCTCGACCGCCGCGAGCGCGGCTTTCAGTTGACGTTCACGATTCTGCACGCTGACGAGTTCCACCTCGGCGCCCGCGAGTTCGCGGTTCGCGGGCAACACGTCATAACCGACGGCTTCCGGACGGATGCGCGCGTCGGCTACCAATACGCTATCCACGAGCACTTCGTAGACGGTGTTTGCGCATGCGGCCTTGTCGATGCCGCTGCCCATCGTGGCGTTGCCCTGCGGGTCCAGGTCGATGAGAAGGACTCGCTGTCCCTGCGCTGCCAAGCTCGCGGCCAGATTGACTGTGGTCGTCGTCTTGCCGACGCCGCCCTTCTGGTTCGCAACGCAGAAGATTTTTGCCATCGTTGGAGTATCCCTTTTGCTGCTGCTAGATGAAGTAAAAATCGTTGGTACTGCTGCGGTGGTGCACGAGGCTAGCGCGCCGGCCTCAGTTGTCGGCGCGCACCACCACCTTGATCAAATGACGCTCGGCCTCGAGCGACGGCACGTTCAGCCGGATGATCTGTTCCACGTGGGCGCCTGCCGGCAAGCGTTCGATTTCGCCGTCCGGACGCACGCCCTTCATCGCCCAGATCGCCCCCTGCTCCGCAACCAGATGACGGGCCAGTGTAACGAAATCCGCGAGTTCTGCGAATGCGCGCGACACAATTACGTCGAACTTTGCCGGTACTTCGGCGCCCGGCCGCAAAGTTTCGACGCGGCCTGTCACAACCGCCAGATTCGCCAGGCCCAGTTCGGCCTTCGCCTGAGCCTGGAAAGCCGTCTTCTTATGAACGATGTCGTTCACGGTGACTGTCCAGTCGGGCAAAACGATCGCCAGTACGATCCCCGGCAAGCCGCCGCCCGAACCCACGTCGAGGACCGACGACGGTCCACGGGGTGCGAGATGCGGCACGATCGAAAGCGAATCGAGGATGTGCTGGACTAGCATCTGCCGCGGGTCGCGGATTGCAGTCAGGTTGTAGACGGCGTTCCACTTTGCCAGCAGCGCGACGTAGTCGAGCAACTGGCCCTGCTGGGCGTCGCTCAATTCGAGACCGAGTTCACGGACACCGCTCGCCAGCAGGGGTGCCAACGTCTGATGAGCGCTTCCCTTCTGGCTCACCGTCATTGCGTCACCGGCGTCGTATCGGTGCCGGGTTCGGCGGGTTTCGTCGAACGACGGCCCAAGCCGCGCTTCAGATGAACCATCAGCAAGGAAATCGCCGCCGGGGTAATGCCGGAGATGCGCGATGCCTGACCAATCGTCTCAGGCCGGAATTGCGTCAGCTTCTGACGCGCTTCGAACGAGAGGCCTCGGACTTCCGCGTAGTCCAATCCCTCGGGCAGACGTGTGCTTTCTTGGGCCTCATTTCGTTCGATCTCACCGGCCTGCCGGTCGATATAACCCTGATACTTGATGCCGATCTCGATCTGTTCCTTGATCTGCGCGAGCAACACGTCGTCTTCAGCAAGGATTTCAGGCGCACCACATGCACCGGCACGCAAGCCGCACACGCCGTCATAGCTGACGCCCGGGCGACGAAGCAGATCCGCCAGGCTGTATTCGTGGTCGATCGGCTTGCCGAGCAAAGCCGTCGCTTCGTCAGCAGGTAACGTCTTAGGATTGACCCAGGTTGTGCGGAGGCGTTCTGTTTCACGTGAAACAGCGTCGCGCTTGCGGCTAAAAGCATCCCAACGGACATCGTCGACCACGCCAAGCTCGCGGCCTATCTCGGTCAGACGCATATCGGCATTATCTTCGCGCAGGCTCAGGCGATATTCCGCCCGGCTCGTAAACATCCGATACGGCTCGGATACGCCTCGTGTGACCAGATCGTCGACCAGCACACCAAGATAAGCCTGATCGCGACGCGGGCACCACGCTTCCTTGCCCTGCACGTACAGGCCTGCATTGATGCCCGCCAGCAGGCCTTGCGCGGCCGCCTCTTCGTAGCCCGTCGTGCCGTTGATCTGCCCGGCAAAGAACAGCCCGTTGATCACCTTGGTTTCCAGCGAAGCCTTCAGCCCGCGCGGGTCGAAATAGTCGTATTCGATCGCGTAGCCCGGCCGCAGAATGTGCGCGTGTTCCAGACCGCGCATCGAACGCACCAGTTCGAGCTGTACATCGAACGGCAGACTCGTGGAGATGCCATTCGGGTAGAACTCGTTAGTCGTCAGCCCTTCCGGTTCCAGGAAGATTTGATGCGATTCCTTCGACGCAAAACGGTGGATCTTGTCCTCGATCGACGGGCAATAGCGCGGCCCCACCCCTTCGATCACGCCGGTATACATCGGCGACCGATCAAGGCCCCCGCGGATGATGTCGTGGGTGCGCCCGTTCGTATGCGTGACCCAGCACGGCACTTGCCGCGGATGCTGGTCGGTCCGCCCAAGGAATGAGAACACGGGCACCGGATCGAGATCGCCTGGCTGCTCTTCGAGCTGCGAGAAGTCGATCGTGCGACCGTCGATACGCGGCGGCGTACCCGTCTTGAGCCGGCCTTGCGGCAGCTTCAATTCTTTCAGGCGGGCGGACAGCGAAACCGCCGCCGGATCGCCTGCGCGACCGCCGGTGTAGTTGTTCAAGCCCACATGAATCTTGCCGTCGAGGAATGTCCCCGCCGTCAGCACCACAGCGCGCGCACTAAACCGAATTCCTACTTGCGTTACCGCCCCGACAACACGGTCGCCTTCCACCATCAGATCGTCGACGGCTTGCTGGAACAGCCACAAATTCGGCTGATTCTCCAGCCGATGCCGGATCGCCTGTTTGTACAACAGACGATCGGCCTGAGCGCGTGTCGCCCGCACGGCGGGCCCCTTCGACGAATTGAGGATACGAAACTGAATGCCGCCCTCGTCTGTCGCGGCCGCCATCGCGCCGCCAAGCGCGTCGACTTCCTTGACCAGATGGCCTTTGCCAATACCGCCAATCGACGGATTGCAGCTCATCTGGCCGAGGGTTTCGATGTTATGAGTCAGCAGGAGCGTCGTATTGCCCATGCGCGCCGAAGCCAGCGCGGCTTCCGTGCCGGCATGACCACCGCCAACGACAATTACGTCAAATTCTGTGGGAAAAAGCATCGCGCATCTCACGCCAGATCGTCGCGTGAGCCTTTCAGAGGAAAATGTATGGGCGAATTATAACGGGTTCGGTTTAGGCCCGAATTTCGTCCGGTTGGCTGACTCATAAAAAAAGCGGTGTGTTTCACGTGAAACACACCGCTTCGAACTGCAGCAGTCAGCGAAAAGTCGGCGCCTAAGCCACCTTCTTGGCCAGCCCCAGATACGTCTCGATCACGCGAGGATTCTGCGCCAGATCAGTTGCCGGCCCTTCCAGCACCAGTTCCCCAGTTTCGAGCACATAGCCATAATCTGAAATCTGCAACGCAGCGCGCGCATTCTGCTCGATCAACAGTGTCGCCACCCCGGTCTGCCGCAGCGCGCTAATGATGTGGAAAATTTCTTTTACGATCAGCGGTGCGAGGCCCAAACTCGGCTCGTCCAGCATCAGTAGATCCGGCTTGCCCATCAACGCACGCCCTACCGCGAGCATCTGCCGCTCACCGCCGGACAAAGTGCCAGCAGCCTGTTTGCGACGCTCCTTCAGTCGCGGAAACAACGTGAAGACTGGTTCGAGTTGGTCGAGAAAATTGCGCTCCCCGGCGCGCTTGCGTCGATAAGCCCCGAGAACAAGGTTGTCCTCAACCGTCATCGACGCAAACAGCTCGCGCTTTTCGGGCACCAGGCACATGCCACGCGCGACCCGCTTCTCGACCGGCACCGCGCTGACATCTTCGCCCTGATAGACCACCCCACCCTTCGCGTGCCCCGTGTTCGGCAATGCGCCCATGATCGCGTTCAACAACGTGGACTTGCCCGCGCCGTTCGGCCCGATCACCGAAACGATCTGCCCCGCCCGCACCTTGATCGCCGCGCCGTGCAGCGCTTCGACCTTGCCGTACCGGACCGACAAACTGTCCACTTCGAGAATCGGTGCAGCAACATTCATTGTGTTCTCCATCACTCCACCCCGCCCAGATACGCTTCGAGCACCGCCGGATCTTGCTGAACGTCCAGCGGCAAGCCTTCCGCAATCCGTGTTCCAAACTCCATGACCACCAGACGGTCGGTGAGATTCATCACGAAATCCATGTCGTGTTCGACCAGCAGCACGCTCATGCCTTCGGCCTTCAGACGGCGCAGCAGGTCGGCGAGTTGCAGCTTTTCCTGGTAGCGCAAACCGGCTGCCGGTTCGTCGAGCAGCAATAGCGTCGGATCACAGCACAACGCCCGAGCGATTTCGAGAATCCGCTGCTGGCCCAACGCCAGACTCCCCGCCTCGTCGTACATATGCTGTTCGAGCCCGACACGGCGAATCTGTCGAGCCGCTTCTGCCATCAGACGCGCTTCCTCCGCGCTATTCAGGCGCGCGACACTGCGCCAGACGCCCGCATGTCCGCGCAGATGCGCGCCGATCGCCACGTTCTCCAACACTGTCATCCCCGGCAGCAGTTTGACGTGCTGGAAGGTCCGGCCGATCCCGCGCTTGACGATTTCACGTGAACTCAGCGAATCGATCCGCTCGCCGCGGAACGTGATCTCGCCGCTGGTCGCCTGCAATACACCGGTGACAAGATTAAACGTGGTCGACTTGCCGGCGCCGTTGGGTCCGATCAATCCGATGATTTGTCCCGCTTTCACCTCGAAGCTGACATCGTTCACCGCGACCAACCCGCCGAACTGCTTGCGTGCTTTGTTCACGGTCAGAAGATCTTCGCCGGCTTGCGGCTTGCTGCGCTGCGGCAACGGCTCCGCATGATCGGCCAGATGAGCGCGCGGCCCACGCGGGAAAAAGCGCGCGACGAACGGCCAAACCCCTTGCCGAGCGTATTGCAGCAGCAACACCATCAAGATCCCGAATACGATCACTTCGAAGTTGCCGTTCTCGCCCAGCAGCTTCGGCAGCAGCGTTTGCAGATAGTCCTGCAGCAGCGTCAGAATCGCCGCACCGAGCACCGCGCCCCAGACATGCGACACGCCCCCCACCACCGCCATGAACAGAAACTCGATGCCGTGATTCAGGCCGAACGGCGTCGGATTCACCGCGCGTTGCAGATGGGCGTACAGGAACCCTGAGATCGACGCCAGCACCGCCGCATAGACAAAGATGACGACGCGCATCCACGCGGTATTCACGCCCATCGCCTCCGCCATCATGCCGCCGCCGCGCAGCGCCCGAATCGCGCGACCCGGCCGACTATTAAGCAGATTTTGAACAGAAATCACCGCTCCGAGCACGACTAGCCAGATCAGGTAGTAAATATGACGACCCGACTCCAGGTTGATGCCGAAAACATTCAGCACCGGAATCCCATTGATGCCGTCGTACTTGCCGAGCATTTCAAGATTGCCGAACAGGTAGAACAGCGCGAGCCCCCACGCGATCGTGCCGAGTGGCAGAAAGTGCCCCGACAGACGCATCGTCACGAGGCCCAGCATCAGCGCGATCAACGCCGTCACGACGACACCCGCGATCAGCGCGAGCCACGGCGAGACGCCGTACTTGGTCGTCAGATACGCGGTCGCGTACGCGCCGATGCCGACGAACGCCGCCTGACCGAAACTCGTCATCCCGCCGATGCCGGTCAGCAGCACGAGGCCGATCGCGACGATCGAATACAGGCCGATGTAGTTGAGCAGCGTGACCCAGTACTCGGGCACGTGGATCGGCTGCGGCAACACCGGCAGCGCGAACAGCACCACGAGGAACAACCAGAAGAACTTGTTTTGCATGATCCGTTTCATCGTGTCACTCCTCTTCCTCTTCGGCGTGCGGGCTGGCAAGACTTCGCCAGAGCAGCACCGGGATGATGAGCGTGAACACGATCACTTCTTTGTATGCGCTCGCCCAGAACGACGAATACGACTCCAGCAGCCCGACCAGGATCGAGCCCGCAGCCGCCAGCGGATAGCTGACGAGCCCGCCGATAATCGCCCCCACGAAGCCCTTCAGACCGATCAGGAAGCCCGAGTCGTAGTAGATGGTGGTCAGGGGTGCGACGAGGATGCCGCACAGCGCACCGAGCCCCGCAGCCAGCGTGAACGCGAGGCGCCCCGCCTGGGTTGTGCCGATGCCGACGAGCCGCGCGCCGAGCCGGTTCACCGAGGTCGCGCGCAAGGCCTTGCCCGAGATCGAGCGGTCGAAGTACAGATACAGCGCGCCGATCAACACGACCGCGGTGCCGACCACCCACAGGCTTTGCCCGGAGATCGACAGGCTGCCAAGGTTGAACGTCGCATCTGAGAACGCGGTCGTGCGTGAGCCTTCGGCGCCGAACATAACGAGCCCCAGCCCGACCATCGCGAAGTGCACCGCCACCGCCACGATCAAGAGCAGCAGCGTGGTCGCCTCTGCGATCGGCTCATACGCAAGCCGGTAGACGAACGGTCCCATCGGAATCACGATCAGAAGCGTCAGCGCGATTTGCGCGACCATCGGCAGCGGTTGTAGGAACACGCCCCGCGTGAGCGCGTAAACCGCGATCGGAAACAGCAGGTATTTCCCCACCAGCATGACGAGCGTACGCGCCGCGTGTCGCCGCCGTTCAGGATGCCGCACCAGCCCCGCCCCTTCCACGACGAAGCACGCCGCTCCCATCGCCATCAGCAGCCAGCAGGTGGCCGGAAATTTCTGTGTCTGCAGTGCGGCGAGCGTCAACGCGCCGTACGAAACAAACTCCCCCTGCGGGATGAAGATCACCCGCGTCACGGAGAACACCAGCACTAGCGCGAGCGCGAGCAGCGCGTAGATCGCGCCGGTGGTGATGCCGTCCTGCGCGAGGATCGCCGCAATTGATAGATCCATACTTCCTCGTCCTGAAGCGTCGAAATCGAAAACCGGGAAACGGTCGTGGCGGCGGAATTCGCGGCCGTCCACCGACCTGCAATGCCTGAAAAGGCGACCGCCGCGCCGGAACACGGCGCGGCGGTCGTTGCCATTGTCATCAAACAGAATGGCAATGCGGCGTCATGCGCCGCGGATTGCGCGAGAGGCGCGTATCGCTTTTTATCTTTAGTCGTTCTGCAGCTTCCACTTACCGTCGACGATCTGCACGATCACGCGTGCGCGCTTGTCGAGGCCGTTGTGGTCGGTCGCGGTGGTGTTCATGATGCCGTGCGACACCGGCAGTTCCTTGATGCTTTCGAGCGCGCCGCGCAGTGCCACGCGGAATGCCTCGGTGCCCGGCTGAGCGGTCTTCAGAGCGACCGGAATCGCGGTTTGCAGCATCTGGCCGGCATCCCACGCGTGACCGCCGAAGGTCGCCACCGAACCCGCGCCATACGCCTTCTCATACGCCGCCTTGTACGCTTCCGACGACTTCTTCACCGGATTCGATTCGGGCAATTGGTCCGCGACAAGGATCGGACCAGCCGGCAGGAATTCGCCTTCGCAATCCTTGCCGCACACACGCAGGAAGTCGTTATTCGCGACGCCATGCGTCTGATAGACCTTGCCCTTGTAGCCGCGCTCCTTGAGCGTCTTGGCCGGCAGCGCCGACGGCGTGCCCGCGCCCGCGATCAGCACCGCGTCGGGGTTCGCGCCCATCGTCTTGAGCACCTGGCCGGTCACCGAGGCGTCGGTGCGGTTAAAGCGTTCGCTCGAAACGATCTTCAGATTGTGCGCGGCGGCCGCGGCGGTGAAGACGTTGTTCCAGCCGTCGCCGTACGCATCCGCGAAGCCGATGAAGCCAACCGTTTTCACGCCGTGATGCGCCATGTAGTCGGCGATCGCGTCAGCCATCAGGCTGTCGTTCTGCGGCGGTTTGAAGGCCCATGCGCGCTTGCCGTCCATCGGAGAGATGATTGCGGCCGATGCCGCCAGCGAGATCACCGGCGTCTTGCCTTCGGCGGCGGCGTCGAGCATCGCGAGCGAATTCGGCGTGACGGTTGAACCGATGATCGCGTCGACGTGGTCTTCGTCGATCAGCTTGCGCGTGTTTTGCACTGCCTTGCCGGTATCCGATGCGTCGTCGAGCACGATGTACTGCACGGTCTTGCCGCCGATCTCTTTCGGCAGCAGTGCAATCGTGTTCTTCTCAGGAATCCCGAGCGATGCAGCGGGTCCCGTCGTCGACAACGTCACGCCGATTTTCACCTGCGCGAACGCCGCGCCCGCACCGCACATCAACGCCATTGCGATGCCGGTGCGTACCCATTGCCTAGTGTTCTTCATTGCGAGTCTCCAAACGCTTTGAAACGCGTATCTATGATCCGGCTTACGGGCCGGGTGTCCGAATCTAGTTATAAGGGTTCAGGCATGCCAAGCATGGTTTTCCCTGCTCGACGCAAAGACCTTCGCCGTTTTGTTGGATGCCACTCCCCTGCTCACCACTTCTGCAACTGCTGCGATTTCCCACGACGAGTGGCATGAGTGGCCCTACTTCGCCGCTGCAAACTCAGGCCAGCAAACCACTAACATGTTAGTAGTATTGCGTTTTGCATCATTGACGGTCAATAGACCGCAAATCAAATGCGGGTTTGTCCTGAAGCGACGAAACCACACTTTTTCACGTGATGCGGGCAATAAAAAAGACGCGTCAACTGCACGCGTCTTTTTCGATGAGGTCCCGTATCGCTTCGCCTTCGCTCAGTCGCCGGACAGCTTCCACTTGCCGCCGATGATCTCCACCATCACGCGCGCCCGCTGGTCGAGGCCAGCATGGTCGTTCGCGCTCATGTTGAAGATGCCGTGCGACGCGGGCATGTCTTTAGTGTTTTCCAATGCTGCACGCAGCGCGTCACGGAACGCGGGTGTGCCCGGCTGGCCCTTCTTCAGCGCGAGCGGAATCGCGCGTTGCAACAGCAAGCCGGCGTCCCATGCGTGACCGCCGAAGGTCGACACCGAGCCCGCGCCGTACGCGGTTTCGTACGCATGCTTGTACGCGAGCGCGGTCTTCTTCACCGGATTCGAATCGGGCAGTTGATCGGCAACCAGCAGCGGGCCAGCCGGCAAATAAGTGCCTTCGCAATCCTTGCCGCACACGCGCAGGAAGTCGTTATTCGCGACGCCGTGCGTCTGATAGTACTTGCCCTTGAAGCCACGCTCCTTGAGCGTTTTCTGCGGCAACGCGGCCGGCGTGCCCGCACCCGCGATCAGCACCGCATCCGGGTTCTGCGACATCATCTTCAGCACCTGGCCCGTGACCGATGCGTCGTTGCGCGCGAAGCGTTCGTTCGCGACGATCTTGATCTTCGCGAGATCGGCGGCCTTGCCGAATTCCTTGAACCAGCTCTCGCCGTATGCGTCCGAAAAGCCGATGAACGCGACCGTCTTCACGCCATGATTGGCCATGTGCTGTGCGATCGCGGTGGCCATCAGGATGTCGTTTTGCGGCGTCTTGAAGACCCATGCGCGCTTCGCGTCCATCGGCTCGACGATGCTCGCCGCGGCAGCCATCGAGATCATCGGCGTGGTGCTTTCGGCGGCGACGTCGATCATAGCGAGCGAGTTCGGCACCACGGTCGAGCCGATCAACGCGTCAACGTGGTCTTCGCTAGTGAGCTTGCGGACGTTCTTGACCGCCTGGGTCGAGTCGGTGGCATCGTCGAGCACGATATAGTCGATTTTCTGGCCCGCCACTTCTTTAGGCAGCAGCGCGATCGTGTTCTTTTCCGGAATGCCAAGCGATGCGGCCGGCCCCGTTGCCGACACCGTGACGCCGATTTTCACGTCCGCGAATGCATGACCGCTCCATGTTGCGGATACTCCGGTGGCGACCAGTGCCGCGCTAATCCAACGCAATGCCGACTTCATCCCGCTCCTCTATCTACCCCGTTATTCAATTGAATTTAAATCCGCGGATTTAAATACCAACCCAGTGGTCGGTGAATAAAGAGTTTAGCGGACGAAAGCCCCGCGCCGCAAGCAATTTGCAGGGTTGAGCCGAGCCGGATCGTGAGCGGTCCGTGAATAAAAAAAAGCGGCCGAATTAGCGAAAGGAGGGATTGACGCTTTATGAAAGTACAAATAAAAAGCGCTGTTGGATATCAATCCAACAGCGCTTTCGTCTGGGCACTGAGTGCCTCATTGTCTCCTCGTTCTCCACCTGCAAAATTCGTGGTGCATCAGAACTGCATGAAGATTAAACGAGCACCCCCCTGACTACAACTAGCAATTACCCTAGTGGTGCAGTGCGACACCGAAATGGGGCGCGTTCTGGACGCTTTTACCGGCGGCTGTTGCTACGTCCCGGATGCCGTCATTCACTTGAGCAGCCGCCTTCAAAATGCTGCGAATTATATCGGACGCCGAATCAATTATGCAGATCATTGCGCGTCGCCAAGGGGTCAAGCCCGCAGCGGCCGCACCCGCGCGACGATCTCGCCGACGATGCCGCGCCGGAACGCCAGCACGCAAGCAATGAAGATCACGCCCGTCACGATCGTCACCGACTCGCCCAGCGAGCGAAACCAGTCGATGCCTGTCGTCGCCGCGAGCGCCCCGCCGATATCGCCGAGCCGGTCTTCCAGCGCGACGATCAACGCAGCGCCCAGCAAAGGTCCGAACAGCGTGCCCATGCCGCCGACGAGCGTCATCAGGATCACCAGACCGGACATGGTCCAGTACGCGTCGCCCAACGTCTCGAAGCCCTGCACCAGCACCTTGAGCGAGCCCGCGAGCCCGGCAAGTCCCGCCGACAGAATGAATGCGAGCAGTTTGAAGCGATCCGTGTCGTAGCCAAGCGATACCGCACGCGGCTCGTTTTCCTTGATCGCAACCAGCACCTGCCCGAACGGCGAATGCACGATCCGCACGATCAGCAGGAACGCCAACACCATCACTGCCAGCACGACAAAGTACAACGCCACATCCGACGACAGATCCAGCAACCCGAACAGCTTGCCGCGCGGCACGCCTTGCAGGCCGTCCTCACCGTGCGTGAACGGCGCCTGCAGGAACACGAAGTAGACCATTTGCGCGAGCGCCAGCGTCACCATCGCGAAGTAGATCCCCTGGCGGCGAATCGCGAAGAACCCGACGACCAGCCCCAGCAAGGTTGCCACCGCGGTGCCGGCAATCACGCCGAGTTCCGGCGAAAAGCCAAGCGTCTGGATCGCATAGCCGGTGACATAGCCGGCCGATGCGAGGAACATCGCGTGACCGAACGACAGCAAGCCGGTATAGCCGATCAACAGATTGAATGCCGCCGCGAACAGCGCGAAGCACAGCACCTTCATCACGAAGAGCGGATAGATACCGAGCACGGGCACCGCAATGAGCGCGATCAGCAGCAGACCGTAGAGCACTTTTCTCTGCATCATTTTTCCTTGCCGAAGAGACCTGCCGGCCGCACCAGCAACACGAGCGCCATGATCACGAAGACGACGGTCGCCGAAGCTTCCGGATAAAACACGCGTGTCAGCCCTTCGATTACGCCGAGCATGAGGCCGGTGAGAATCGAGCCCATGATCGAACCCATCCCGCCGATCACGACCACCGCGAACACGGTGATGATCATCGGCTGGCCCATCAGCGGCGAGACCTGAATGACCGGTGCGGCCAGCACGCCGGCAAACGCCGCCAGGGCGACGCCGAAGCCGTAGGTCAGCGTGATCATCAGCGGCACGTTGACGCCGAACGCTTCGACCAGTTTCGGATTCTCGGTGCCCGCGCGCAGATAAGCGCCGAGGCGCGTCTTCTCGATCACGAACCACGTCGCGAAGCACACCACCAGCGATGCGACGACCACCCAGGCGCGATAATTCGGCAGGAACATGAAGCCCAGATTGGTCGCGCCGGACAGCGCCGACGGCACGTCATACGGCTGGCCGGACGAACCGTAGATCGAGCGGAACACGCCTTCGACGACGAGCGTCAGCCCGAAGGTCAGCAGCAGCCCATACAGGTGATCGAGCTTGTACAGCCAGCGCAGCATCGAGCGTTCGATCGCGATGCCGAACAGCCCCACGATCAGCGGCGCCAATACCAGCATCACCCAATATGGCAGGCCGAAATACGACAGCCCCATCCACGCGAGCATTGCACCGAGCATGAACAACGCGCCGTGCGCGAAGTTGATCACGTTGAGCAAGCCGAAGATCACCGCCAGCCCGAGACTCAGAATCGCGTAGAACGAGCCGTTCACGAGCCCCAGCAGCAGCTGGCTCAGCATTGCCGGAAGCGGAACGCCAAAGATATCCATTGAAGCCCTTAACCCCTGAAGCCATTGCCAAGGTGAGATCGTTCACGCACGACCCGGCCGGCGCGCGACAGGCAGCAACGACGCCCTTCGCGCGCGGCATCTGAAAACGTTTGCCGTCCGCCTGCCGGCCGGCGCCGCACAATTGCCAACCTGTGCGGCGACGCATCGACAGCCAGACGCCCTCGAGAAACCCTCAACCCGCGCTTATTTCCACAGTGCGCAACGCGTTTCCGCCTTGGTCGTGAACGCCTGCTCGCCCGGGATCGTCGCCGTGATCTTGTAGTAGTCCCACGGCTCTTTGGATTCGGCCGGTGTCTTCACCTGCATCAGATACATGTCGTGGATCATGCTGCCGTCCTGACGGATGTAGCCCTTCGCATAGAAGTCGTCGATCTTGGTCTTCTTCAGCTGCGCCATCACCTTGTCGGCGTCGGTCGAGCCGACCGCCTGCACGGCTTTCAGGTAGTTCATGGTCGCCGAATAGTCCGCGGCTTGCAGGCTCGACGGCATCTTCTTGGTCTTTTCGAAATAGCGCTGCGCCCATTTGCGCGTGTCGGCGTCCTTGTTCCAGTACCAGCTGTCCGTCAACACGAGGCCTTGCGTGGTCTCCAGACCCAGGCTGTGGATATCGTTGATGAACACCAGCAGCGCGGCAATCTTCATCGTCTTGTTGATGCCGAATTCCTTGGCGGCCTTGATCGAGTTGATCGTGTCGCCGCCGGCGTTGGCGAGGCCCAGAATCTGCGCCTTCGACGACTGCGCCTGCAGCAGGAACGACGAGAAGTCGGACGCGGATAGCGGATGACGCACCACGCCCAGCACCTGGCCACCGTTCGCTTTCACCACGTCCGAGGTGTTCTTTTCGAGCGCCTTGCCGAACGCATAGTCAGCCGTCAGGAAGTACCACGTCTTGCCGCCCTGCTTGGTCACCGCCGAACCGGTGCCTTTGGCGAGCGCGGTCGTGTCGTACGCATAGTGGATCGTGTACGGGGTGCACTGCTCATTGGTCAGCGTGTCCGCGCCTGCGCCGATGCTGATGTAGACCTTGTGCTTTTCGCCCGCCACCGTATTCATCGCCAAACCCGTCGCCGAGTTCGTGCCGCCGACCAGCATGTCGACGCCGTCACGGTCGAACCATTCGCGTGCGCGCGACGCCGCGATGTCCGCCTTGTTCTGGTGATCCGCGTAGACCAGCGTGACCGGCTTACCGTTGACCTTGCCGCCGAAATCGGCGATCGCCATGCGGATCGCTTCGAGGCCGCCCGGGCCGTCGATATCCGCATACAGCCCCGAAAGATCGGTGATGAAGCCGATCTTCACCGCATCGTCGGCCGCTTGCGCGCTGCCCATCGTGATCGCGGCCCCCGCCGCAACCGCGAAACAAAGTGAGGCAAGCCGCGCGAGTGGGTTCTTTTTCATTCGTGTCTCCTGGTTTCTTCGCTTGTGATTATCAGAGGCAATCGGGCGCGGGTTTAGACGCCCAGTAAGTCGTGCAGGACCGGCATCTTGGCTTCGAGTTCGTTCGCCTCGAAGTGCTCGACGATCGTGCCGTGCTCCATGACGTAGAAGCGGTCGGCAAGCGGCGCGGCAAAGCGGAAATTCTGTTCGACCATCACGACCGTGTAGCCGCGGGCCTTCAGCGTGATGATCATGCGGGCGAGCGCCTGCACGATCACCGGCGCCAGTCCTTCCGAGATTTCGTCGAGCAGCAGCAAGCTCGCGCCGGTGCGCAGAATCCGCGCGACCGCCAGCATCTGCTGCTCGCCGCCCGAGAGCCGCGTGCCTTGACTCGCGCGGCGCTCTTGCAGATTCGGAAACATCGAATAGATTTCCTCGAGCGACATCATGTGCGCCTTGTCGCCGATGGGCGGCGGCAGCAGCAGATTTTCCTCACACGAGAGGCTCGAAAAAATTCCGCGCTCTTCCGGGCAATAACCGATGCCGCAATGCGCGATGCGATGCGTGGGCAGGTTGATCGTTTCGCGTCCGCCGATGCGGATCGAGCCGGTGCGCCGCCCCGTCAGGCCCATGATCGCGCGCAGCGTGGTGGTACGCCCCGCGCCGTTGCGGCCGAGCAGCGTGACCACTTCGCCGCGGTTCACGGTCAGATCGACGCCATGCAGAATGTGGGATTCCCCGTACCAGGCCTGCAGGCCCGCGATCTCCAGCGCGGGTGCGCCGCCGCTCGTACCGCTCACTTCGAGGCCTTCGCCCTCGACAATCGTATTCATGCGTGGGCTCCGGCGAGCGCTGCGTCGGCGCTGCCCATGTAGGCTTGCATCACGAGGGGATTCTTCGACACTTCGGCGTAGCTGCCTTCGGCGAGCACTTCGCCTCGTTGCAGCACGGTGATCGTGTCGGAGATGCCCGCGATCACGTTCATGTTGTGCTCGACCATCAGAATCGTGCGACCGCTCGATACTTTTTTGATCAGCGCCGTCACGCGGTCGACGTCTTCGTGGCCCATGCCTTGCGTCGGCTCGTCGAGCAGCATCAGCTCCGGTTCCATCGCGAGCGTGGTAGCAATTTCAAGCGCGCGTTTGCGGCCATATGAAAGTTCGACCGTCAGCACATCCGCGAAATCGGTCAATCCGACCTGGGTGAGCAGGTCCATTGCGCGGTCGTCGAGTTGGCGCAGCGTGCGCTCGCTCTTCCAGAAGTGAAACGCGGTGCCGAGCGAACGTTGCAAGCCGATGCGCACGTTCTGCAATGCTGTCAGATGCGGAAATACAGCGGAGATCTGAAACGAACGGATGATGCCGCGACGCGCAATCTGCGCCGGCCGTTCGTTCGTGATGTCGACGCCGTTGAACACGATCTGACCCGCAGTCGGTTCGAGAAACTTGGTGAGCAGATTGAAGCAGGTGGTCTTGCCTGCCCCATTGGGCCCGATCAGCGCGTGGATCGAGCCACGGCGCACGCGCAGGTTCACACCGCTCACGGCGATGAAGCCTTTGAACTCACGGGTCAGTCCGCGCGTTTCGAGAATCGTATCGCCGAGAATCATGTTCCCTTCCATACGGAGTAAGGCGAAGCATTACGATCTTTTCGCGCGAAGCTCCGCGCGACTTTATTGACGGCGGCACCCCTGGCCGCTCGTTTGCGTGCTGCACCAATCCGGACGGTGATCCATGGCGCGGCACGCAGCATGGCTGCCATTGTCACCCCAATGATGCAGCGCATTCATTGGGATTTGCACTTAGTGGATCATGTCTGTCCAGGCTCGATGGACGCGCGCGAGGCACCCATTCGGTAAAACATGGACGGTGTCTCACGCGGCTGGCTGTCTGCCTTCGTGCCTACGTGCCCTTCCGCTTTTCTGTCACACAGCGGACATGGAAGGGGCCGCGCTGGTCTGCGCAGCGACGCTGCCGCTCACGCGCGCACGGCGATCTTCACGGATCATGTCGCTCGCACGCTCGGCGATCATCAGCGTTGGCGAGTTGGTGTTACCCGACGTGATGTTTGGCATCACGGACGCGTCAACCACGCGCAGCCCGTCGACTCCGATAACTCGTAGCCGATTGTCGACCACCGCAGCCGGGTCGTTGGTCATGCCCATGCGGCACGTACCGACCGGATGAAAGATGGTCGTGCCGACGAGGCCCGCGGCCTGTTGCAGTTCTTCTTCAGATTGATACTGAATGCCCGGCAGAATCTCTTGCGGCCGATAGCGCGCGAGCGCCGGTGCCATGGCGATGCGGCGAGTAAGACGCAACGCGTTGGCGGCGACGTGCCGGTCGTAATCGGTGGACAGATAGTTCGGTGCGATCAACGGTGGCGCCGACGCGTCAGCCGACCCGATGTGGATGCTGCCGCGCGAAGTAGGACGCAACTGACACACCGACGCCGTGAACGCATTGAACCGGTGCAGCGGTTCGCCGAAGCGATCGAGCGAGAGCGGTTGCACGTGATATTCGAGGTCCGGACGCGTGAGCGAGCGATCGTCGGGATCGGACTTGGCGAACGCACCGAGTTGCGACGGCGACATCGACATCGGGCCGCTTTGCAACAGCGCGTATTGCACGCCGATCATCAGCTTGCCCCACCAATGCGCGGAAGCCGTATTGAGCGTGCGCACGCCATCGACTTTATAAGCCATGCGCAACTGCAAATGGTCTTGCAGATTTTCGCCGACGCCACGCAGATCCTCGACGACCTCGATACCCAGATTTTGCAGCCGTGTGCCGTTGCCGATACCGGACAATTCGAGCAGTTGCGGCGAGTTGACCGCCCCCGAACTGAGGATGACTTCGCAGCGGGCTTTGGCGAGATAGTCGACGTTGTCGCCGCGATATTCGACACCGCTGCAGCGGCGTCCTTCGAACACGACGCGCTGCGTGTGCGCGCCGGTGATGACCGTCAGATTCGGACGCTTGAGTGCGGGGCGCAAGAACGCTTTCGACGCATTCCAGCGAATCCCGCGTTTCTGATTGACGTCGAAGTAGCCGACGCCGGTGTTGTCGCCGCGATTGAAGTCATCCGTAGCGGGGATGCCGTTCTGCTGCGCAGCTTTCGAAAACTCTTCGAGAATCTTCCATTTCAGCCGTTGTTTTTCGACGCGCCACGGGCCACCCGCGCCGTGCGATTCGTTCGCGCCGGCGTGATGGTCTTCGCTGCGTTTGAAGACCGGCAGCACCGCGTTCCATGACCACGATGGATCGTTGGTTACACGGGCCCATTCGTCGTAATCCTCGCGCTGGCCGCGCATATAGATCATGCCGTTGATCGAAGAACTGCCGCCCAACACGCGGCCGCGTGGATACGACAGCGCGCGTCCGTTGAGCCCCGCTTCAGGCTGCGTCTTATAGAGCCAGTCCGTACGCGGATTGCCGATGCAATACAGGTAGCCGACCGGCACGTGAATCCAGTGGTAATCGTCTTTGCCACCTGCTTCCAGCAGCAGCACGTGGACGTCCGGATCTTCGGTCAGCCGGTTGGCGAGCACGCAACCCGCCGTGCCCGCGCCGACAATGATGTAGTCGAATTCGCCTTCCAGCCGACGCTCGGCCACCGGTGTGCTTTCGGTTTGGCTCATGCTTCAGTCTCCTAAGCTTTTTTCCGCGAGCCGCATGGTTCCGTGCGGCCGCGGCGCTCTGCCTATTTATTTTCTGCGCGGCAACCGAACCGGACTATTTGGCGACCGGCATCGTGAATTCGGCGCCCTTCGCGATGCTGTCGGGCCAGCGCTGCATGATGCTCTTGTAGCGCGTGTAGAACCGCACACCTTCCTCGCCATACGCGTGATGGTCGCCGAATAACGACTTCTTCCATCCGCCGAACGAGTGCCACGCCATCGGCACCGGAATCGGCACGTTGATCCCCACCATGCCGATCTCGATCTGTCGCGAAAAAGCCCGCGCAACGCCGCCGTCGGACGTGAACAACGACACCCCGTTGGCGAGCTGGTTAGCGTTGATGAGTTCGACAGCCGACGCGAAATCCGGCACACGCACGACGCACAACACCGGTCCAAAAATCTCTTCGCGGTAGATCTTCATGTCGGTCGACACGTCATCGAACAGTGTGCCGCCGAGAAAGAAACCCTTCTCGTGACCGGCGACCTGATGACCGCGTCCATCGACCACCAGCTTCGCGCCTGCCGCGATACCGGCGTCGATATACCCGACCACTTTCTCGCGATGCGTCGCCGTGACCAACGGGCCCATCTCGGCCGCGGACTCCATGCCGTTGAGGATCTTCAAACTCTGCACGCGTGGTGTCAGCCGTTCGATCAGTTCATCGGCGATATGTCCTACCGCGACCGCCACTGAAATCGCCATGCACCGCTCGCCCGCCGAACCGTATGCGGCGCCGATCAGCGCATCGACGGCCTGATCGAGATCGGCGTCCGGCATCACCACCAGATGATTCTTCGCCCCGCCCAGCGCCTGCACGCGCTTGCCGTGCTTCGTGCCTTCCGTGTAGATGTACTCGGCGATCGGCGTCGAACCGACAAACGACAACGCGCTCACTTCGGGATGCACGAGCAGCGCGTCGACCGCCACCTTGTCGCCGTGCACGACGTTGAACACGCCGTCGGGCAAGCCCGCTTCCTTCAGCAATTCGGCGAGCCGGTTCGACGCAGACGGATCGCGCTCCGACGGCTTCAAAACGAACGTATTGCCGCACGCGATCGCGACGGGGAACATCCAGCACGGCACCATCATCGGGAAGTTGAAAGGCGTAATGCCGGCGACCACGCCGAGCGGCTGGCGCAGATTCCAGTTGTCGATGCCGCCGCCGATCTGATCGGTGAAGTCGGTCTTCAACAGATTCGGAATGCCGCACGCGAACTCGACGATCTCGATGCCGCGCATCACCTCGCCCTTCGCGTCCGAGAACACCTTGCCGTGCTCGCGCGTGATCAGTTCCGCCAGTTCGTCGTGGTGACGGTCGAGCAATTCCTTGAACTTGAACAGCACGCGCGCCCGCTTGAGCGGCGCGGTTTCGCTCCATGCGGGAAAAGCGGCCCGGGCGGCGGCGACCGCCGCGTCCACCTCGGCGACACTCGCCAGCGGCACGCGTGCGCTCACGCTGCCGAGCGCCGGATTGAAGACGTCGCCAAAGCGCCCGCTCGTGCCATCGAGAATCTTGCCATTGATGAAATGGGTTAGCGCACGTGCGCTGGTCGCGCTGCGCAGGCTCTCGTTCTGAAGTGTCTCGCTCATGTCCGTCCTCTTCCTGTGAAGTCCACCGCTAGGCGCGCAAGGCTCGCTGCTGGCGTGATGAACGCCCAGCGTAAAGCGCTTCGAGGCGACAAATCCAATGAGTAATGCTCAACTGCGCTATAAGCCGCGCTAATATCAGACTATGGACCTGATTCTGCTCCGAGCTTTCGTCACCGTCGCGCGGGAGGGCAACCTCACGCGTGCTGCGGTGCACCTACACCTGACCCAACCCGCCGTCAGCCTGCAAATCAAGCATTTGCAGGAGACGCTCGGCGTGACGCTGTTTACGCGGACTTCGCATGGGCTCTCGCTCACGCGCGACGGCCAGGCGCTGCTGCCCCACGCCGAACGCGCGCTGGGCGCGGCGGCCGATGTGCAGCGAGCCGCGCAGTCGCTGCGTCACGAGGTGCGCGGACGCTTGCGGATCGGCACGATTCTCGACCCGGCGTTTCTGCGTCTGGGCGGCTTTCTCAAACAGCTGGTCGAGACCTGGCCACACATCGAAACGGCCTTACGGCACGGTATGTCGGGCTGGGTGCTGGCGCAGATTCGCGCGGGCGAGCTGGATGTCGGCTATTACATCGGCCTGCCGTCCGATGACGATACGCGCGACGGCGCCATCTTCCACGCGGTCACCCTCACCCACTTCCAGTATCGCGTGCTGGCGCCGGCTGGCTGGAAAGATCGCGTCAAAGGTGCGCGCGACTGGCGTTCGCTCGCCGCATTGCCGTGGATCTGGACGCCGCCCGCGTCCGCGCACAACCGGCTGTTGTCGCGCTGTTTCGACGAAGCCGGCGTGAAACCGGTCAAGGTCGCCGAAGTGGATCAGGAGCCGTCGATGCTCGATCTGGTGAAATCGGGCGTCGGCCTGACGCTCGCGCGCGACGCCACTGCGATCGCCGAAGCGCATGCACACGCGCTGACCATCGTCGAGGGGATCACGGTGCCAACTCAGCTCAGTTTCGTCACGCTTGAAGAACGCAAGGACGAACCGGCCATTGCCGCGGCGTTGAAGCTGATCGAACAGCAATGGGCGACCTGAACGCGGACATGAGCGCAAGCCCGCGAGCGTTTCAGGCACTGCGGGCAGCGTGGGCGCCGCTGCGATATGAGCCGCGCTAATGCCAAACATGCGCGACGCGATCTTGATGGTAACCGCTTGCAGCCGGGCATTCGTTAGCCGCCATAGCGAGCCCTTTCGCAATCCCCGCACGCACCCCTGCACCCGCAACGACGCCATCACGCGGTTTTTGTTAGATTGGCGATTCGCGCTGACAAGCCGGCCCCGCATCGCTTTCTGTTCCGCTTTGACTCTGTCCTTCCCGGCAGCTTCGCCCCGGCATGACCGGACGCTGCCGATCACTCCATCCTTCGACAGGAGCCTGACATGGCACGCAACATCGAAATCAAAGCCCGCGCTCAGCATTTCGAGCAACTGCGCGAGCGCGCGGCGCAGCTCGCGCCGGACGCACCGTTGATCTTTCGCCAGCAGGACTTTTTCTACGACGTGCCGCGCGGCCGTCTGAAACTGCGCCAGTTCGACGACGGCACGCCTGCCGAACTGATCTTCTACCAGCGCGACGACCGCGACGGCCCGAAGGCGTCGTACTACACGCGCAGCCCGGTGACCAATCCCGAAGCGATGCATGCCCTGCTCGCCACGGCGCTGACCACGCGCGGCATCGTCAGCAAGGAACGGCATGTGTATCTGACCGGGCGCACGCGGATTCACCTGGACCGGGTCGACGGTCTGGGCGACTTTGTCGAACTCGAAGTGGTGCTCGCTCAAGACGACGACGAAGCAGGCGGCCACGCCGAAGCCCACGCGATGTTCAAGCGCCTCGGGGTTGAGGAATCAGATCTGGTCGCGGTGGCCTACGTCGATCTGCTCAGTCCGGAAAGCGAGCCGAAGCTCGTGGCCTAAATTTCCCGCCACGCCGGCTGCGCCGACGCTCACGCAGCCACGATCGCAATTACGATCACGACCCACATGGCCGCCTCAGCCGGCGGCCGCCCCCGGCGAGAGGTGGCCGAGCGGCAACGGCCCATTGCGCTTGAACGTGGTGAGTACGATGTTCGAGCGCACGCTATCCACGCCAGGCACGCGCATCAGCTTCTTCATTACGAAGGTCGACAGATAGTTCAGATCGGGCGCGACGATGCGCAGCAGGTAATCGGCATCGCCCACCACCGCATGACACTCGAGCACTTCGGGCAACACATCGATCTGTTGCTGGAATTGCTCGATGATCGAATCGCCATGGTGCTTTAACTTCAAACTCGTAAAAGCGGTGACGCCGAGCCCGAGCTTTTCCGGGCGCAGCACGACACGATAACCGTCCACCACGCCTACCTGTTCCAGCCGCTGCAAGCGCCGTCCGATCTGCGACGGCGACAGCGGCACCTGCTCGGCCAGTTGCTGATGGGTGGCCCGGCCGAAGCGCTGCAGCACGTCCAGCAGCGCGAGATCGAAGTGATCGAGTTCCAACATGTCGATGGTCCGCATTGAATGGCTATCTGATGCACGATTATTGCATACGACTGCCATACAACGCCATTATTGCGCCCCTCCCGCGCGCTTGCCGCTCTACACTTGCATCATCCATTCCACTTGCAAGCACCGCAGAGCGCAGCATCCCATGTCCACCGCCAGCACCGCCAATACCGCCCGGCTCAAAGAGCAATTCGACGCCGGCCTCCAAACCCGCGTCGATTTCACCATCGACCAACCGATCGAACGATACGGCGCGGTCGATCACGCGGTCTGGCAACAGCTTTACGCACGTCAGACCGCGCTGCTCGAGGGTCGCGTCTGCGACGAGTTTCTGGCGGGTATCGAAAGCATCGGCATGCCGGCCGACCGCGTGCCTTCGTTCAATGAAGTCAACGCGAAGCTGACGCCGGCCACCGGCTGGCAAATCGTTGCAGTACCGGGCCTCGTGCCGGACCACGTGTTCTTCGAGCATCTCGCGAACCGGCGCTTTCCCGTCACGTGGTGGATGCGCCGCCCGGACCAGCTCGATTATCTGCAGGAGCCCGACTGCTTTCACGACCTGTTCGGTCACGTCCCGTTGCTGATCAACCCGGTGTTCGCCGATTACATGCACGCGTACGGCCGCGCCGCGCTCGCAGCCAACGACGCTGGCGCGCTGCCGCTGCTCGCGCGACTTTATTGGTACACAGTCGAGTTCGGCCTGATCCGCGACGACGCGAGTCCGAACGGCGTGAAGATCTACGGCGCGGGCATCGTGTCGAGCAAGGGCGAAACGCTGTACAGCCAGCAAAGCGCGGCGCCGAACCGGCTCGGCTTCAACCTTGAACGCGTGATGCGCACGCGTTACCGCATCGACACGTTCCAGAAAACCTACTTCGTGATCGACGACTTCGCGCAGCTGTTCAGCGTCGCGCAGACCGATTTCGCGCCGCTGCTGACGCGGCTCGCCGCCGAACCCGCGTTCATGGCTGGCGATGTGGTCGACAGCGATTGCGTCATCACGCGCGGTTCGCGGGAAGGCTGGCAAAACGACGGCGACGTCTGAGGACGAAAACGCCGACCACAGTAGCGCAGCAGCCCCGGCAGCGGGCTCGCGTCATCCGTGAAAAAATAGTGACGGCGCACGCCACTGGCGCGCCTGTATCGATCGACGAGGTAACGCAATGATTCAGAAACTGACTTCCGAAGAGCGCGCCAAACAGGTCGCCCAACTGAACGGCTGGCAAGCCGTAACGGACCGCGACGCGATCCAGCGCGCGTTCCAGTTCGCCGATTTCAACGAAGCATTCGGCTTCATGACGCGCGTGGCGATCAAGGCGCAGGAAATGGATCACCACCCAGAATGGTTCAACGTTTACAACAGAGTGGAGATTACGCTGTCCACGCACGAGGCCGATGGCGTAACCGAGCGCGACATTAGACTGGCCTCGTTCATCGACAGTATTACGGCGTAATACAAAAAATCCATTGCGTTCCGCGCACGTTTATCTCATGTGCGCTGCACAATCGCCCCTCAATGAAAGGGCAATGCAGGCAATCGTTCGCGCAAACCTTCAGTTCTACAGGCTATTATTAAGGCGCACGTAAGATTCCCAGGCTTGCCTCGCCGTCTCGTCCAAACGATCCGGTGATAGCGTCTGCTGACGCTGTACAATCAGCAGCGCATACGGCTTGGAGAGCGCGCTTGCCTCCTTGCACAGAACGAGTTCGTCGCCGCTCGAAGGTGAGCGGGCGCGCCAGAAGTTGATCGCGGCTTCCAGTTCGTGAATGGATATTTCGGACATGACTTCGTGATCGCTCGGAGGGCGCTTCAAGGCGGCTCGGTGGCTGCTTCGTGGCACGTACCCGCCGTCCGGCACGGCCACGCCGCACGCTGTGTGTGCAGCAGGCGCTCCGGCGAACCGCTTGCCCAAACGCCTAAACCCATTGTACTTGAGCGAAATCCATGCGACTCCTTCTGATCGAAGATGACCGCCCCATCGCACGCGGCATCCAAAGCAGTCTCGAACAAGCCGGCTTCACCGTCGACATGGTCCACGACGGCATTTTCGCCGAACAGGCCCTTACGCAAAACCGTCACGAGCTGGTGATTCTCGACCTGGGGCTGCCCGGCATCGACGGCATGACGCTGCTCTCGCGCTTCCGTCAAAGCAATCGCCACACGCCGGTGATCATTCTCACCGCGCGCGACGAATTGAACGACCGCGTTCAGGGCCTGAATTCCGGCGCCGACGACTACATGCTGAAGCCGTTCGAACCCGCCGAACTCGAAGCGCGCATCCGCGCAGTGATGCGCCGCAGCGGTCCGCACGGCGACATGCCGCGTCCGGAAGTGTCGCTCGGCGGTGTGCGTCTGTCGGGCGTCGATCGCCGCATCTTCAACGACGACAAGCCGCTCGAACTGTCGCCGCGTGAATTCGCGGTACTCGAAATGCTGCTGCTGCGTCACGGCCGAGTGGTCAGCAAGGCGCAACTGCAAGACCACCTGACGCATTTCGGCGGCGATCTCGGCGACACCGCGATCGAAGTCTACGTGCACCGGGTGCGGAAAAAGCTCGAGAACTGCCGTGTCGAAATCGTCACGGTGCGCGGCTTTGGTTACCTGTTGCAGGAAATCCGCCAAGCCGCATAATCGTCGTGAAGGCCGCGGACTTCGTCGCGGCCTGACGGCGCCGGGCCGGCGCCGCGCACTCGATGCGCAGTTCGCCGGCATCCGGCGCATTTCACGGCGCCCCGCGCCGTTGCCTTTTTCCCGCGCGTTCGATCATGCCCCAGCCGGCCGCCAATAGTCTGCGCCGCACGCTGCTGCGGCGCCTCGCTGCACCCCTTTCGCTGCTCGCTCTGATGAGCGGCCTGATCGCTTACTGGCTGGCGTGGCAGTACACGCAGCACGTCGTCGACCGCTCGCTCGCCGACCTCGCCACGGCCATCTCCAAACAGATCCAGATTGCCGGCCCGGACGCGCCGATCACCGTGCCGCCGCTAGCTCAAGCCATGTTCTCCGATCCGGTCGAACAGCTCGTCTACCGGATCAGCAACGGCGAGACCGAAATCGCCGGCGACCACAACCTGCCGTTGCAAGGCACCAGCGTGCGCCGCATGCACTACGCGTACGTGTTCGAAACGCAGCATGAAGGCGTGACGGTGCGTGTCGCGCAGGTGCGCGTCGATCAGCCGACCGGCAATCCGATCGTCGTCGAAGTGGGTCAGCCGGTGCATCACCGGTTTCGCATTGCCGCCGAGTTTCTGATCGCGATCATGATGCCGCTGCTGTTGCTGCTGCTCGCGGGTTGGGTGATCGTGTGGCGTGTTGTGAATCAGCAGCTCAATCCGCTGACCGATCTTGCGGATTCGCTTAACCGGCAGACCCATACCTCGCTCGAACCAGTAGACGAAACCTATGTGCCGGTGGAAATCCGTCCGCTGACGGGCGCGCTGAACGCGTTGCTCGATCGCCTGAAAACCGCGCTTGACGGGCAGCGCAAGTTCATCGCCGACGCCGCGCATCAGTTGCGCACGCCGCTGACGGCTGTGAAGTTGCACGCGGAGCAGGCGGCCGTCGCGCGCGATCCGCAGCAAACGCTGACCGCCGTGCGGGAACTGCGCGCTGCGGCCGACCGCGCTGTGCGGCTGTCGAATCAACTGCTGTCGCTGGCGCGCGCGGAGCCGAGCGAACAGGCGGCCCGCTTCGTCAACGTGGATATGTCTGCGCTCGCGTTCGATACCGGCGCGGAGTGGGTGCCGCGCGCGTTGACGTTCCATGTCGACCTCGGCTTCCAGCGCCTCGACGATCCATCCAACGATCATCCGTTGATCGCGCGCGGCAATCCGGTGCTGCTGCACGAAGTGCTCGCCAATCTGCTGGATAACGCGCTCAAGTATGTGCCGCCTTCGCGCCTCGATGGCGGCCGCATCACGGTGACGGTTTCACAAACAGTGATCGACGAACTGCGCATGGCCGAGATCGTGGTCGAAGACAATGGGCCCGGCGTGCCGCACGCACAGCAAACGGACCTGTTCAAGCGCTTCTTCCGCGGCGACGGCCAGAGCGAAGCAGGTGTGGATACCGGCGCCGGTCTCGGTCTCGCGATCGTCCACGACATCATGGTCCTGCATCACGGCAGCGTGCATTACGAAGATGCGCCCGAAGGCGGCGCACGTTTCATCGTGCGTATTCCGCTCGTGCCGATCGACGTTCAGAGCAACCCGCCGACTGCCGAACCATCCCGGCCGGCAAAAAAATCGGCGCACTCGGCGCCGGTGGACATGTGACTGTCTAGCTGCTCAACGGGCTGCGGCGAGTTCACTGACGTGAGCGGCTCGCGCAGCCCGTGGTTCATTTCTTCTTCGCCTTCTTTGCCGCCTTGACGGATTTGCCCGCGCCCTTCTCTCTCTCCGGCGGAGCCAGCATCGTGCCACGGCACTTGCGCGCGCCGCAGCGGCATTCGTATTCCTTCTTGAGCTTCTTGGTCTGACGCGCGTCGATCACGAGGCCGTAGTCGTAAAAGATCTCCTCGCCTTCTGCAATGTCGCGCAGCGCGTGCACGTACACGTGACCGTCGATTTCTTCCGCTTCGCAGTTCGGCGCGCAAGAATGATTGATCCAGCGCGCGCTGTTGCCGTCCACTTTGCCGTCGATCACCTTGCCGCTGTCGAGTGCAAAATAGAACGTGTGATTCGGTTCGGCCGGATTGTGCGGATGACGGCGCAATGCTTCTTTCCAAGAGATCCGTTCGCCCTTGTATTCGATTAGCCGCTCGCCGGCCGCAATCGGTTCGAGGGCAAACACGCCTTTGCCGTGCACACCCGAACGACGCACGGCGATCCTGCGTGAACTCATTGAATGAATCCTTGTGAAGAACTGGGGATGAAGTCCGGCAGCCGCCTGAGACGCCCGCGTCTGACGCGCTGCTCGTTTTCTGAAGCGGATAGCAAACGCGGCGCCCTGCGAGCGCCGCGTCGACTTGCGACGCTCACGCGCCACATCCGGCATCCTACACGTTCAAGACAGCTTCGTTCAACCGTCAAAAAGACACGTTGCACAACGCGCGTGGCTGGCTTTACCGTTGTCCAAACGAAATATCGCCAAACAGCGCTTTCTGTTCGCGCGGTTGCGAACGCCAATACTGCGGCGGCGCTTCGACCGTCGCGCCCAGTTGCGCTGCTGCGTGCCACGGCCAACGCGGGTTGTACAGCAACGCGCGAGCCAGTGCGATCAGATCGGCGTCGCCCGCTTCGATCAGTTGCTCGGCGTGCAGCGGGTCGGTGATCAGGCCGACGCCGATAGTCGTGAGACCCGTGGCGTGCTTGACCGCCTTCGCGAACGGAATCTGGTAGCCCGGCTCCAGCGGAATCTTTTGCAACGGCGACACGCCACCCGACGAGACGTCGATCCAGTCGCAACCGCGCTTTTCCAATTCGTGCGCGAAGGCAATCGTGTCGTCGAGCGACCAGCCGCCTTCGACCCAGTCGGTCGCGGAGACCCGCACCCCGACCGGCTTGTCGGCTGGGAATGCGGCGCGCACGATGTCGAAGATCTCGAGCGGAAAGCGCATGCGGTTTTCGAGCGAACCGCCGTAGTCGTCGTCGCGTTGATTGGCGATTGGCGAGAGGAATTGATGCAGCAGATAACCATGCGCCGCGTGCACTTCCAATGCGTCGATGCCGAGGCGCGCCGCGCGCCGCGCCGATGCTGCGAACGCTTCGCGAATGCGGTTCAGTCCGGCCAAATCGAGCGCGAGAGGCGGCTCTTCGCCAGCCTTGTGCGGCAACGCGGACGGCGCATGCGGCAGCCAGCCGCCTTGCGATACGGGAATCAGCTGGCCTCCTTCCCACGGCACATGGCTCGACGCCTTGCGCCCTGCGTGCGCCAACTGCATCGTCACGTTGATATGAGAATGTTTGCGGATCGCGGCCAGCACCGGCACGAGCGCGGCTTCGGTGACGTCGTCCCACAGACCGAGATCCCCCGGCGTGATGCGGCCATCCGGCTCGACCGACGTCGCCTCGATGAACAACATGCCGGCGCCTGACAACGCGAGACTGCCGAGGTGGATCATGTGCCACGCCGTCGCCTCGCCACGTTCGGCGGAATACTGGCACATCGGGGACACGACGATACGATTGGGAAGCGTCACGCTACGCAGCGTGAGCGGAGAAAAAAGCGCGCTCATGGATTACGCCCAGTAGAAGCCCGAGAGCGATTGAGCATAGCACCGCGGGCGGTTTACTGCATGAACCACCGGGTCAGCAGCGGGCCTCGACCTGATCGAGCCATTCGCCAAACATCCGGCGTGCGGCGGCTTCGAGTGCGGGACCGAATTGCGCGGTCTCGGCGCGCAACCGGCGCGCGTCGATACCCTGCATGGCAAGCTCGCCCGCATTGCCGATCAGCCAGGGCTCGAACCGGTCGGTGCGAATCTCAGGATGACATTGCAAGCCCAGCACATGATTGCCCCAGGCGAACGCCTGGTTCTCGCAGGCTGGCGTCGACGCGAGGCGCGTCGCGTTGTCGGGCAAATCGAATGTGTCACCGTGCCAATGCATCATCGACGTATGCGCGCCGTCCAGATGACGCAGCGGCGAAGCGCGGCCGGCATCGGTCAAGGCAAGCGGCGTCCAACCGATTTCCGTATGGCCTGAAGGATAGACCCGCGCGCCGAGTACACGCGCGATCAATTGCGCGCCCAGGCAGATACCGAGCGTCGGCAAACCAGCTGCAATGCGTTTCTCGATCAGCGACAGCAGCGGCACGAGGGTTGGGTAAAGCGCGTCGTCGGTTGCGCAGATCGGGCCGCCGAGCACCACCATCAGCGACGCGGTGAGCGGGTTCGGCGCGTTGACACGGGCAAAGCCCACATCGAGATAGCGGACCGGGCACCCGCGCTCGCCGAGCACCATCTCAAGACTGCCCAGATCCTCGAAGTGCACATGACGAACGGCCAGTACTTCGCGATTCATCGCCCTGCCCCATCTTCAGGTTGACTAAAGACTTGCCGCTACGCGGCGCCGGCCAGTTCGCCGGCGGCGGCCCAGGCCGCCCGTCGAAGCCGGCCCGGGCAGTGTAGCGGATTGTCCCGAAAGAGGCCGCCTTACTGGGCGAAGATCTTCCAGGTCTTCTTCTGGGTGGCGACGTCGGCGGTTTCGTGCACCGAGCAATCCAGACGCAGATCCGTGTCCGACATGTTCATGTCGAGCAACGCGCAGTGATGCGGCGTCTTCTTCGGATTCTTGCTCGGCTCGAAGTGCGTGCAGCTCAGGCACATGCGGTGCGGCGGAATGTTGCCTTGTGCTTCGAGCTGATGCACGGTCTTGAGCAACGTGCGATAGAAGACGGCCTGCTCGTCGTCGCGCAACGCGCCGACTGCCTTGGCCAGAAAGTCCGGCCATTGCGCCGCGCGCTTCGCAGCCGTGCGGCCACGCGCCGTCAGGCGGACCGCGAGGGCGCGGCCGTCGTCCAGCGCACGGCGCTTTTCGACCAGGCCTTTGCTCTCGAGCGTGCTGACCGCGTCGCTGGTGGTCGCGGCGGTCAAGGCCGTTTCACGGGCGATTTCGCCAAGGCGCATTGGGCCCTTACGCTGCATCAACAAGACCAGGATTTCGCCCTGAGTCGGCGTGAGGCCCGCGCCTTCAGCCCATTCCCAGGCCTGGCTTCGCATCGCCGTGCTCAATCGCAATAGGCTGTGGGTCACTCGTCCCGTCGCCTGTTCTCCGTATACGCCTTCGCTCATAGTCTTCGATTCGTTTATTGACAGCATTCGCGCGATGCCGGTGAACTGCTTGCCGACCTCGCCCGTAGCCTGTGTGGGGTAGCTTCGTCAACCGCGGACGAAACCGTTTCTACTATCTCAAAAATTTACCGCCTTGCAAGCCCAAGCCGGTGAAAACGACATTCTATGCGAGAGCGGCAAATCGTACAGCTAACTTATCCAACGCGCTCTGTGGATAACCACGGTAAAACAAGTGGACAGCGTGTGCAGCGACTCTTGATAAGCATTCAGACCGTGCCGGGCGGTCTCGAACCTATTCTCGTTTACCGCTTCCGGCGCCCCGCTAGCCAGTCTGATTGTAGTTTACGCAGCATGTTGACTTTGCAGGGAATTATTCAGTTGTCCACAGGCTGATGCAATGCTTGTTAACTACTACCTTTGTATACGTAAACTTTAGAAAAACCTGAAGGCCTGCGACCTGGAAATTTTCATTACGAAAAAAAACCCGCTCGAAGCGGGTTTCCTCAAGGTTTCACCTATGCAACGCCGTCCACGACTAGGCTCGCCACTGCAGACACTGCTGCCGTACAGCTTCGTGCAAGGACTTTTCCTGCGCGAAAACACTGCGCAGCCACGTCGCATCGTTCATCTGCCCGCGAGCAATCGCCCCGATTTCGGCAAGCGCGTTGCCCGACCCCAGCGCCTCGGCATGCGGCGCGATCAGTTGGAGCGTTTCGAGGATGTCCTCGGAAATCGTCTTGCGTTCGCCCGTTTGCGGATTGATGCAGGTGCCGGCCAGACCGAATCGGCATGCTTCGAAGCGATTGAACGTGTAGACGAGATAGTCGTCTTCCTTGGGCGTGATCGGCTTGTCCAGCAACAGGTGCCGGGCCAGCGTCTGGATGTAGCACGCAATCGCCGCGGCGCGGTCCACCGAAAACGGCGTGTCCATCACGCGAACTTCGATCGTGCCGAAACCCGGCTTCGGCCGGATGTCCCAGTAAAAGTCCTTCATGCTGTTGACCACGCCGGTCTGGACCATCTTCGAGAAGTATTCCTCGAAGCTGTCCCACGTCAGCACGAACGGCGCGCGGCCCGACAACGGAAACGCGAACACGGAATTCAGTCGTGCCGAATGAAAACCGGTGTCGACGCCCTGCACGAACGGCGACGACGCGGACAGCGCGATGAAATGCGGAATGAAGCGCGACATCGAATGCAGCAGATAGAGCGCGCTGTCCGGATTCGGGCAACCGATGTGTACGTGCTGGCCGAACACCGTGAACTGCTTCGCAAGATAGCCGTATAGCTCGGAAATATACTGAAAGCGCGGCGTATCGACGATCTGCCGCTCGCTCCATTGCTGGAATGCGTGCGTGCCGCCGCCGCACAAGCCGACGTTCAGGTGATCGGCCGCCGACACCAGCGTGTCGCGAATCTTGCGCAAGTCGGTGACGGCCTGCTCGTGTGTCGTGCAAATGTCGGTCGACAACTCGATCATGCTTTCGGTGATTTCCGGCGTGATGTTGCCGGGAATCTTTTCGTCCTTGATGAGACGCAGCAGATCCGTACCGGCTTTGGTCAGATCATAATCGTGCGTATTCACGATCTGCATTTCGAGTTCGACCCCGAACGTGAACGGTTTCGAATCGATGAAGGGTTCGAGTGACATAACGTCCCCTGAGTCAGGTCGGCAGGGCAGTTGTCACATGCCCGGCCGTTTTTTGAGTCGGATGAACTGAATGAAGCGTGGCGCACCTGGAGCGAGCGGCGTGCGCTGACCGCCTACTCTTCGCGCCGCTCGGCCACCAGCGCGAGGCTGCGATAGACGAGCCACGGCCCGAGAATCTGCAGCACGAAAATCGAACACATCACGATAGCGCGCAATTGCGGGTCGAAATTCGGATAGAGATTGTAGGTGTCGTCGACCAGCAGATAAGCGAGCGCTGACATCGGCGATAACGACAAACCGAGCGCCATCCCCTGCTTCCAGTTCAGGCCGCTCGGCTTGGCAAACGCCATCACGCCGACCAGTTTCGCGACCAGACGCGCAACAATCAGACCCAGCGCCGCGACTCCGCCGAGCGCAATGTGTTTCCACTCGAACGAAGTCAGCGTCAGCACGAACAGAATCACGGTCAGCAACCAGCCCGCCGTGCCGAAATGCTGCGGCCACAGTTGCGGCCGCGCCTCATGATTTTTCACGATGATACCGGCGGCCAGCAACGCGAGAATGGTCGACAGCTTGAACAGATGCGCGACCGCGATCGCCAGCAGCACGAGGCCGAACAACGCGACAAACGAATGCTCGTCCTGCATGTTCAGACGGCGATAGAAGAACGTGCAGGTGCGCGCGAGCAGATACGCGAGCACGAGCGAGCCGATCAGCAGATAAAGCGGTTGCAGAATGGTCGCGAAAACGTTGCCGTATACCTCTTGATGCAACCAGCTCGACACCAGCTTTTCAATCACCACCGCATACATGCTGTTCAGCGCGGTCAAGGTCAGCAGACGCTGGGTCACCTGCCCTTCCGCGCGCAATTCTGTTTTGAGCTGGATCACCATCGCGGGCGAAGTCGCCATCGCAATCGCGGCGAGCACTGTCGCCACCATCAGCGGCACGTTCAGGAACAGCAACACAGGCAGCACGAACGCGAAAGTTAGCGTGGCTTCGGCCACGCTCGACAGGATCAGCCACGGATTGCGGCGAATCCAGCGCAAATCGAGCCGGCTGCCGAGTTCGAATAACAGTAAACCGAGCGCGACATCGAGCAACGGCCGCGCGGCGTTCGCGGAATCCGCATCGATCACGCCGAAGCCGGCCGCGCCAGCAATCAGACCAATGACCGCATACCCGGAAATGCGTGGCAAACGCCATGCGCGATAGCACAGCTCACCGCATAGACCGGCGGCGAGCAACGCGAGACCAGCCCAAAAGATGGCGTCGGGTGAGAGCGGCCAGGCTGGAAAAAATGAAAACGCCGAATTCATCGTGATGGATTCTCCTTTGCAGCAACCGCAGACGATACGAACCGGCGCAAACGCCGGCGAGCAAGTGGGCGCGTCGGACGCTCACTGTCGCAATCGCTTCGCGTGGTCTGCGTTGCGAGATTTTTGTGATCGGATGATCTGAATGCACCGCAGCCGCGTGGAACCCGGCACATTCGAGGATGCGGCTGTAGCAACTGGGACGGTGAAAGAACGCCGTCGACGTTGAATCAGATTCTGATTGACCGGCGCCGTTCCGTTGCTACGTGCGCTGCCGATGGCGACGCACGACGCGGAAAAGAACGGCGATTGTGCCATAGCTTTTTCAGCCTTGACCGAAAAGACACCATCATGCAGGCAAAACGGTAAAAACGTACGTTATCTTCCGCACGTGAGGAAAAAGCGACCTTTATATCCCAGGATCCGATCGCGGCGAACGAGCAGATTGACCGCTGCACGTGTGCTTTTCGGGACATTGCCGGAAAAGAATTGCGCCGGTTTTGAAGAAGGTTCGGGCTAGCCGATGAGCACGGCGTCAGCCTCGGCCTTGCTGTTTACAGGTTTACTGTATGTATACGTAGTAACAGTTAACAAGGTGCCTCGGTTTCTGTGGATAACTGCTGTTTACCGAAACGAATCATTGGCTTGCCGACGGCATAACCGGATGCACAGCATGTGCGGGAGCGGCGCGTATACGAGGGCAACTTTTGGCGATTTTCGGCGGCGGCAAAGTTACCCCGTTTACGTCCACAACGGTTCCACACGACTTGCGCCGGTTAACCGCGCGGTTATCCACAAGTTTCGGTGGATAACCCCGTCGCCCCGTATACCGGTTAACACCCGCGGTTAACTTACAGTTCCTTGCCGCAATGCGCGCAGCAGGAAACGCGCAGGATCGATGTCTTCCGCCAGATCGCGTTCGAGCGGCCACGGCTCGCCTTCTATTTGCGACGCAATCAGGTCGGCGCCGAGCGTGGCCCACACCAGTCCGCGGGACCCATACGCGAACGCACTGTACAAGCCCTCGCTGCGCGGCAGGTCGAGCGGCCACGCGCCACGCAGGCGCTGCGCGTCGCGCGCTGCCTGGGCTTCGTCGGCGAGTTGGCCGATCATCGGCATGCGGTCGCTCGTGACGCAGCGGAACGCGACGCGTCCAGCGAGTCCCGTCGAGCCCGTCGTATCGACTACGCTTGAAAACGCCGGCAGCATCTGCGCGACGCGCTCGATGTTTTCCAGATGACCGTCCGCGCGAAGCGACGTGTCGGGGTCGTCGAGTTCATAGGTGGCGCCAGCTAGCGTGACGCCGTTTGCAAGCGGCACCGCATAACCGTCACCGATGACCGGCAACGCAAGCGCCGGCGCCGTGCCCGCCGGCAGCAATGTCAACTGGCCACGGATGCTGCGAGTCGGCGCATGCTGCAAGCCCGCGATGCGTGCAGCATCGTGAGCACTCGCGACAATCACGACCGGCGCGCGCGCGACGACCTGGCCTGATGTGTCGAATACGATCCACTGATCGCCGGATCGTGCGAGCCGCCCGACTTCCACGCCGAAGCGGCGCTCGAGCAGGCCGCCCGCCGCGGCAAACTGGGCGGCGCACAGCGAAGCCGGGTCGATCCAGCCGCCCTGTGGAAAGAACCAGCCGCCACGCGCGAGCGGCGTGCCGGCGAGCGTTTGCGCGTCGGCCGCCGAGACGGGCGTCACATAGTCAGACGGATAGCGGAACGCGGCGATCGCGTCGCTGATCGCGCGGGCTTCGTCGTCATCGGCCGCGATTTGCAGCAAGCCCTGCCCGCCGCGCGAAGGCCGATGACCGAGCCGTTCGAGTGCCGCCCAGCGCCTGAGCGCATAGAGAAAACCCGCGCGCGTGACGCGCGAGGCCACACTGTCGTCGCGCGAAATCATCGGATGGAATACGCCGGCCGGATTGCCCGAGGCGTCCTGCGCGACCGACGCATGCCGTTCCAGCGACGTGACGCGCCAACCGCGCGCGGTGAGCCGTTCGATCGCCGCGCAGCCGGCGAGCCCGGCGCCGATCACCACCGCATGCCGTTCTTCGAGCGCGAGCGGCGCGGGCGGCTCATAGCGGCGCACGCGCCAGCGCGGTGCGAAGTGGCCGACCAGCATCGCCCGTTTCCAGCCGAAGCCCTCGACCTTGCGGTATTCGAAACCGCATTGAGTCAACGCGCGTTTGATGTCGCCGGCGCTGCTGTAGGTGGCGAACGTGGCGCCCTCGCCCGCCAGCCGCGCGAGTGCTTTGAAAATCGCTGGGGTCCACAGTTCGGGGTTCCTCGCCGGCGCGAAACCGTCGAGATAGAACGCGTCGGCGCGCAGTCTCAAGGCCGGCAAGCTGTGGACCGCGTCGGCCAGCACCAGCGTGAGAACGACGCGCCCATCTTCGAATTCGAGACGGTGCGTGCCGGGCACGAGCACCGGCCACGCGCTCGCGAGCGTTTCGCCCAGCGCCGCAATCGCCGGATCGGACAGTGTGGCTGCATAGACGCTGCGTAAATCGGCGACGGTAAACGGATGCTTCTCGGTCGAAACGAAATGCAGCCGCTCGCAGCGCGACGGATCGGCGCGCCACTCAGCCCACGTCACCAGAAAGTTAATACCCATGCCGAAGCCGGTTTCGAGCACGGTGAAAGTGCGGCGGTCCCGCCATCGTTCGGGCAGCGCATTGCCGCGCAGAAAAACGTAGCGAGCCTGTTCAAGACCGCCGACGGCGCTGTGATAGATGTCGTCGTAAAGCGGTGAAAACGGCGTGCCGTTGTCGCGAAAGGCGAGCACAGCGGGGATCAGCGGATCGGTCATGCGCGTCGGAAATGGACGCTCGAAAGAGCGGGTCGAACGTTACCGCCAGCGCGCGCAGCTCGCCGGACGGCGAAAAAGACGCGCCTAACGTTGGCAAAAACCAACGCCAAGCCCCGTCCCTACTGGGTTTCAGCCCTCGATTGAGGGTCGCCGGGCAGCAAAATTGCGATTTCCTCGCGATATCGGCCCAGAACCGTCTAAATCTTCGAAACCCTTGTCCTGATTGGGTTTGCGCTGCGCTATCATAGCAAGCGCCGCGAACCGAGCGGCGGCACGGCCGATGGACAGGCGCCTGTCCGGTGCCACAGCTCCGGAGGGGGTCCGGCGCCGCAGCTACTCGACCGCGCGGCCCGCGCACGTATAATCGGCGCGTTCGCGCTGTTCGTATCAACCTAAACTCAGAAAGGAACCTTAATGAACAAACAGGAACTGATCGACGCCGTCGCAGGACAGACGGGCGCCAGCAAGGCTCAAACCGGTGAAACGCTGGACACGTTGCTTGAAGTGATCAAGAAGTCTGTGTCGAAGGGCGATGCGGTCCAGTTGATCGGCTTCGGTAGTTTTGGTTCGGGCAAGCGCGCGGCGCGCACGGGTCGTAACCCGAAGACGGGCGAGACTATCAAGATCCCGGCCGCCAAGACCGTCAAGTTCACGGCAGGCAAGGCGTTCAAGGACGCAGTCAACAAGCGCTAGGCAGACTACTGCCAAGCAGTTGACACCCGCCAACGGCGGGTTTTTTTTCGTCTGCGGGTTTTGCGTATGGATGAGCCGCGACGAGTGTCGCGGCTTCGTCAAGGGGTTGACGGTGCGCTGTCGCTGCTAGTCGTGACGGTGGCCGCCATGGCCTTGACCGTCGTGATCGTGATGGTGGTGGTGATCATGGCCGTGATGGTCGTGATGGTCGTGATCATCGTCGTCGAAGTCCCAAGCGGGGAACGGATCGGTGAGCTGCTGCCATGCCTGCGGCCCCTGCGCGTATTCGTCGTCGCTCAATAGGCACGCGTCGAACTTCGCTTTCCAGACCGCCGGGTCGATACCGACGCCGATCAGCACCAGCTCCTGGCGACGGTCGCCGATGCTCAAATCATCCGGATCGCCGTACCAGTCGTCGGCGATTTCGGCGGCCAACTCGTCGTCGGCATCCGGCCATTCGCTGCGATCCTGGGCAGCCCACCACATCCCCGCCGGACCGTGCCGGCAAGCACCGCCCGCTTGCGACAGCGAACCGGCGATATCGTTGCGCGTGGCGAGCCAGAAGAAGCCCTTGCTGCGCAGCACGCCCTTCCACTCCTGGTGCAACAGCGCCCACAGCCGTTCCGGATGAAACGGCCGGCGTGCCCGGTAAATGAAATTGCCGATGCCGAATTCGTCCGCTTTGCCGTGATGCGCATGGCCGTGCTCGTGCTCATGATTGAGCGCCGCGAGCCAGCCTGGCGCGCTCGACGCCTCGTCGAAATCGAAACGCCCGGTGTTCAGCACTTGCGCGAGCGGTACGTCGCCGAGCCGGCTGACCACTTGCACCGCGCGCGGATTGAGCTGCCCGAGGATGCGTTGCAGGCGCGTGAGTTCGTCGTCGCTGACGAGGTCGGCCTTGTTTACCACCAGGACGTCGCAGAACTCAACCTGCTCGATCAGCAGTTCGACGATGGTGCGGTCGTCTTCGTCGTTCACGGCGATGCCGCGTTCGGCAAGCGCGTCGGCCGAACCGTAGTCGCGCAGGAAGTTGAACGCATCGATCACAGTCACCATCGTATCGAGCCGCGCGACGTCGGACAGTGAGGTCTCTTCATCGTCGACGAAGGTGAAGGTCTCGGCAATTGCCAGCGGCTCGGCGACGCCGCTCGATTCGATGACAATCGCATCGAAACGCCTTGCGCCGGCGAGACGTTTGATCTGGCTCAGTAGGTCATCGCGCAGCGTGCAGCAGATGCAGCCGTTCGACAGTTCGACGACCTGCTCTTCAACAGGCGACAGCTCGGCGGCATCGCGCACGAGAGACGCATCGATGTCGAGGGCGGCCAGGTTGTTGACGATCACTGCCACGCGCAAACCGGCGCGATTCGCGAGGATGTGGTTCAGGAGCGTGGTCTTGCCGGCGCCCAGAAAACCGGAGAGCACGGTGACGGGCAATAGCGGCTGGTTCATCGCGGTACGGAAAAGCAAGAGGTTTGGAAGGCGTGCCGGGCTTGGGTCGCATGACGGCGCGACCTGGTGACGTTCGAGCCAGGCGGCAGCACGAAGCCGCATTGTGCATCAAAACGGGCGGCGCTCACTTGCGAGACCGGATCGGAAGGTCTACGGGCAGCGTGCCTCGAAGCCGGAACGCAACGCAAATGCGCGCGCTAAAACGCCTACGAGTGCGAACCCGCAGATCTTGAAATACGCGTGGAAAGCGGCCAGAAATTCGGCCAATGAGTGAACCCAAAACGGAACAATAGACGAGCTGCAAGCGGCAGGCCAGACACCCTAACTCAAGCCCGCAAAAAAAAGCGCCCCGCTCAGCGCGCGGCCGGCATCAGATTCCACTTGCGCAAAACTGCTACAATCTGCTGCGCATATTTATCGCGCAAGGCCGGCGTTTCAGAATGGTAAGCTCCCACCGCCTGCCATGTGTTGCCGTACTTGTTCATCTGGCGGCGCAGATGCCATGCCGCGATATAGACGTTCTTGCACGGCTCCATCAGCGTGCCTTGCGAGATACCGTACTGGGCGAGCGTAGGCAGATGGATCGAGTTGATCTGCATCACGCCGTAGTCGATCGAACCGTTGGCGTTCTTGTGCGTGGCGTCCGGCCGGTTGTGTGATTCCTGCCATGCAATGGCGCGCAGAATCAATGGGTTGACCTTCTGATACTTGGCCGCCTCGTCGAAGCAATCGGCGCGTGCAGACCCTGCTGCTATCAGCAGAGCAAGTCCCGCGGCGACGGTAACGAAGGCTCGATTCATCGGTCAAGACGACTACGTAAAAACGCAAGAGTAAGGGTTGGTAAGGCGATCATTCGGCCAGATTTCAGCCGTTGACAGCCGCGAGGGCATGCTGGCCGGGCGTTTGTCTGACATCGGGGAAAACCCGCCTCAGCAAACCCTAAACGGTGGCTCGAACGGCTCGTATGATACCGGCAGTCCGACCCGCGTCAAGTTGGCTAACCGACATAAGTCGGCAGAAACCGAAGCGCCGGTCCGGCTGGCTTCGGACACCACTTGAGCTTTCAGTTGAATAACAATTGCGCGGACGATAGAGGAAATCGCATAGACCCGTCTGTTTTGTGACAAATCCGACATGAAAAGCTGTTACTGTTCATTTTTTTCGGACATCGGATGGCTGGTATTCGGGGCCGCATACGCCCGCGAAACTGGCCCGCAGACTGACAGGGCGGCGACTTGCCCCTGTGTCCGCACTGCATGACCGTCGGCAGCAATGGCTGTCGGCATCGATATCACATTCCATGAGAAGAAATTGTATGGCTTTGCGTCGCGTTGCAACGGCGCTGCTGGTGGCTGGGTTGATCACCGCGCAGACAGCACAGGCACAGGTGACACTCAACTTCGTCAACGCCGATATCGACCAGGTCGCCAAGGCGATCGGCGCGGCCACCGGCAAAACGATCATCGTCGACCCGCGTGTGAAGGGACAGTTGAACCTCGTGTCGGAAAATGCGGTGCCCGAGGACCAGGCGCTGAAGACCTTGCAATCGGCTTTGCGCATGCAGGGTTTCGCGCTGGTGCAGGACCACGGAGTGTTGAAGGTCGTGCCGGAAGCCGACGCCAAGCTGCAAGGTGTGCCAACTTATGTCGGCAATGCGCCGGTCGCGCGCGGCGACCAGGTGGTGACGCAAGTATTCGTGCTGAAGAACGAATCGGCGAATAACCTGCTGCCGGTGCTGCGTCCGCTGATCTCGCCGAACAATACCGTGGCGGCCTACCCGGCCAACAATACGATCGTCGTCACCGACTACGCCGATAACGTGCGGCGCATCGCGCAGATCATCGCGGGCGTGGATACGGCGGCGGGCCAGTCGGTCTCCGTCGTGGCGCTGAAGAACGCGAACGCGATCGACATCGCCACGCAGCTGACCAAGATGCTCGACCCCGGCGCGATCGGCAGCACTGACGCGACGCTGAAGGTGTTCATCACCGCCGACCCGCGCACCAACTCGCTGATGATCCGCGCGTCCAACGCAGCCCGTCTCGCTGCTGCGAAGGAACTCGCGAAGCAGCTCGACACGCCGACCACGATGCCCGGCAACATGCACGTCGTCCCGCTGCGCAACGCGGACGCGACGAAGCTTGCGAAGACCTTGCGCGGGATGATGGGCAAAGGCGGCGACACCGGCTCGTCGGGCGCGAGCGAGGCGAATTCGTTCAACCAGAGCGGCGGCAGTCAGTCGGGCGGCAGCTCGACGGGCACGTCCGGTACGCCGCCGCTGCCGTCGGGTGGACTGAGCAGCAGCTCGATGTCGTCGCCGATGGGCGGCGGCAGTGGCTATGGCTCGAGCAGCGGCGCCGCCGGTTCTGGCGATCTGCTCGGCGGCGACAAGGGAAAGAGCGACGACAACCAGCCCGGCGGCATGATCCAGGCGGACGCCGCCACCAACTCGCTGATCATCACGGCGGCCGAGCCGGTGTACCGCAATCTGCGCGCGGTGATCGACCAGCTCGACGCGCGGCGCCCGCAGGTATATATCGAGGCGCTGATTGTCGAGTTGAACTCGAACACGAGTGGCAATCTCGGCATTCAGTGGCAGGTCGCGAACAGTAACTTGTTTGCCGGTACCAACCTGGCGGCCGGTACGGGCAACAGCATTATCAATTTGACCGCGGCGGCTGCCGCTGCGGGCAGCACGGGCGGCCTCGCCACGGCGCTCGGCGCCTCGAATCTCCAGCAAGGCCTGAACGTCGGCTGGATTCACAACATTTTCGGCGTGCAGGGGCTCGGCGCGCTGCTGCAGGCGCTGTCGCAGACCGCCGACGCGAACGTGCTGTCCACGCCTAACCTGATTACGCTCGACAACGAGGAAGCGAAGATCGTCGTCGGTACGAACGTGCCGATCCAGACGGGCTCGTATTCGAACCTGACGAGCGGCACCGCGAGCGCGGCGTTCAACACTTTCGACCGCGTCGACGTGGGTCTGACGCTGCACGTGAAGCCGCAGATCACCGACGGCGGGATTCTCAAGCTGCAGCTCTACACGGAAGACTCGGCGATCGTGAACGGCACGACCAACGCGACGACCAATCCGGCAGGTCCGCAGTTCACCAAGCGCTCGATCCAGTCGACGGTGCTCGCCGACAACGGCGAGATCATCGTGCTGGGCGGCTTGATGCAGGACAACTACCAGGTCAGCAACAGCAAGGTGCCGCTGCTGGGCGACATCCCGTGGCTCGGCCAGCTGTTCCGCTCCGAACAGAAGACGCGCGACAAGACCAACCTGATGGTGTTCCTGCGCCCGGTGATCATCAGCGACCGCGATACGGCGCAGGCCGTCACGTCGAACCGCTACGACTACATCCAGGGCGTGCAGGGCGCGTATCGCTCGGACAACAACGTGATGAGGGACAAGGACGATCCGGTGGTGCCGCCGATGCCGCTCGGCCCGAGCCAGGGTGGTACGCCCGCAATGAACCTGTTCGATCTGAACCAGATGCGCCGTCAGCAGATGGCGCCGCAACAGGTGCCGCAGGCCGTGCCGCAACCGGTGCCTCAACCGGCCCAGCAGCCCGTGTCGCAGATGGCGCCGCAGCCGGCCACCGTCGCTCCGTATCCGGCGAGCGGCGCGGAGCCGACCACGATGTCACCGGGAGCGCGTCCGTGACGCAGGCGCCCGCGCAAACAGCGCATCGCGCTCAGGGCGGCGACGCCGCCGGCGATGAGCGCGCCGCGCCCTCGCCGCTCGCCGCGCGGCTCGTGCCCTACGGTTTTGCCCGCAGCGGCCAGATTCTGGTCGCGCATCAGCACCCGGACAGCCTCGAAGTGTGGATCAGCGAGCGCACCAGCGATGCCGCGCTCGCCGAAGTCGCGCGTAACTTCGGCGCGGTGTCGGTCGTGCGGCTGTCCGCCGACGAACTCGCGCAGGCGATCAACCAGGCGTATGCGCGCCACGACGGCAGCGCCGCGCAAGTGGTCGGCGAAGTGGAAGGCGAAGTCGACCTGTCGCGTCTGATGCAGGACATCCCCGAAGTCGAGGATCTGCTCGAATCCGAAGACGACGCGCCGATCATCCGCATGATCAACGCGCTGCTCACGCAAGCGGCGCGCGAGCAGGCGTCGGATATTCACATCGAACCGTTCGAGAATGCGTCGGTGGTGCGCTTCCGCGTCGACGGCACGCTGCGCGACGTGGTGCGGCCGAAGAAGGCGCTGCACGGCGCGCTGATCTCGCGGATCAAGATCATGGCGCAGCTCGATATCGCTGAAAAGCGTCTGCCGCAGGACGGCCGCATCACGTTGCGCGTCGGCGGCCGTCCGGTCGACGTACGCGTGTCGACGCTGCCGACCGGCCACGGTGAACGCGCGGTGCTGCGTCTGCTGGAGAAAGACGCGTCGCGCCTGAACCTCGAAGCGCTCGGCATGGGGCCGGACACACTCGGCAAATTCGATAAGCTGATCGGCAAGCCGCACGGCATCGTGCTGGTGACCGGCCCGACCGGCTCGGGTAAGACGACCACGCTGTATGCGGCGATGTCGCGGCTCGAAACGGCCACCACCAACATCATGACGGTCGAAGACCCGATCGAATACGACCTTTCGGGCATCGGCCAGACACAGGTCAACGAGCGGATCGGCATGACCTTCGCACGCGCGTTGCGCTCGATTCTGCGGCAGGATCCGGACGTCATCATGATTGGTGAAATCCGCGACCTCGAAACCGCGCAGATCGCGGTGCAGGCGTCGCTGACCGGCCACCTCGTGCTGGCGACGCTGCACACGAACGACGCGGCTTCGGCGGTCACGCGTTTGACCGACATGGGCGTCGAACCGTATCTGCTGGCGTCGTCGTTGCTCGGCGTGCTGGCGCAGCGGCTCGTGCGGCGGCTGTGCACGGTATGCCGCGAAGAGCGCACCGAAGCAGACGGCAGCGTGCGCTGGCATCCGGTCGGCTGCGATCGCTGCGGCCATTCCGGATATGCGGGACGGCGCGGCGTGTACGAACTGCTGCTGATCGACGACACGATCCGCGCGCAGGTCCACCGCAATGCGGCCGACGCGGATATTCTCGCGGCCGGCCGCGAGCAAGGCATGCGCACGTTGCGCGAAGATGCGGACCGTTGGCTCGCGTCCGGGCTGACGTCGCTTGAAGAAGTCATTCGCGTGACGGGCGGAGCATAAGCGCATGCCGGCATTTCGTTTCGAAGCGATCGACGCGTCGGGTAAGGCCCAAAAGGGTGTGCTCGACGCGGACAGCGCGCGCGGCGCGCGCACCAACCTGCGCTCGCAGGGACTCACACCGCTCGTCGTGGAACCGGCCGCGTCGCGCACGCGCGGCGAGCGCAATCAGCGCTTGTCGTTGGGGCGGCGTTTGTCGCAGCGCGAACAGGCGATCCTGACGCGTCAGCTGGCCAGTCTGCTGATTGCCGGCTTGCCGCTCGACGAAGCGCTCGCGGTGCTCACCGAACAGTCGGAGCGCGACTACATCCGCGAGCTGATGGCGTCGATTCGCGCGGAAGTGCTCGGCGGCCACTCGCTCGCCAATGCGCTGACGCAGCATCCGAAAGACTTCCCTGAAATCTACCGCGCGCTGGTGGCCGCCGGCGAACACACCGGCAAGCTCGGTCTGGTGCTGTCGCGGCTCGCCGACTACATCGAACAACGCAACGCGCTGAAGCAGAAGATCGTGCTCGCGTTCACGTACCCGGCCGTCGTGACGCTCATCGCGTTCGGCATTGTCACGTTTCTGTTGAGCTACGTGGTGCCGCAAGTGGTGAACGTGTTCGCCAGCACCAAGCAGCAACTGCCCATCCTCACCGTGATGATGATGGCGCTGTCCGGCTTCGTGCGGAACTGGTGGTGGGCCATGCTGATCGGCGTGTCCGTGCTGGTGTATCTGGTGCGCTCGGTGCTGAAGCAAACCGGTCCGCGCCTCGCGTTCGACCGCTGGCTGCTGACCGCGCCGCTGCTCGGCAAACTCGTGCGCGGCTACAACACCGTGCGCTTTGCCAGCACGCTCGGCATTCTGACGGCGGCGGGCGTGCCGATTCTGCGCGCGCTGCAAGCCGCCGCCGAAACGCTCAGCAACAACGCGATGCGCGAGAACATCGACGACGCGATCGTGCGGGTGCGCGAAGGCACGTCGCTGTCGCGCGCGCTCGGCAATACGAAGACGTTTCCGCCGGTGCTGGTGCACCTGATCCGTTCGGGCGAAGCGACCGGCGACGTGACGACCATGCTCGACCGCGCGGCCGACGGTGAAGCGCGCGAACTGGAGCGCCGCACGATGTTCCTGACGAGCCTGCTGGAGCCACTGCTGATTCTGGCGATGGGGGGCGTGGTGCTGGTGATCGTGCTGGCGGTGATGCTGCCGATCATCGAGTTGAACAACCTCGTGCAGTAACGCGGGGGAACGGGCGGATTGCGCGGTGTGTGCGTGACGGCTGCGACGGCCGCGCAATCGGTTAAGACGGCTAACGCGTTCGAAGCGGTTGAAGCAGCAACGCGCGCGCTGCGCGCGTCGACTTTAGCGGACGTAGATCGTGGGACCGCCCGCGTTAGCGGGCAAGAAGACTTCGGAGTGCGTTCCGTTGCGATCGATGATGATCGAGCGGGCGCGGACTTCGGAGAGTTTGGTGCCTTGCATCAGCGTGCTGCCGAGCGACACCGCATGCGGCGGTTCGCCGCCCACGCTGACGATCGCCGCGGCGCCTTCATGCAGCGCGAGGATGCCGAACAGATGCACGTCCTGGTTGATATTGCGCGTGAGCTGGCCGCCGAACAGCGTCGCCGCCTGGTCGGTCGAGACTTGCGCGTGCGCGGCGGCGGCGGGCAACGGCGCACCGGACATGGTGGTGAGCATGATGACCCAGTAAGTCAGCGTCGCACAGAACACGGCGAACAGTGCGAGCGACAGAAGGCGAATTTGGATGGTGTTCATGCGCATCATTGTACGGACTATTGTGAAAATTGAGTTGTGTTGAAACCCATCAACACCATGACATTAAAATGACCGGCCGGGCGTGTTCAATAGCGGCCTGATAGCTGACCAGCGAATCCCGCCCAGTCGAAAATTCATCTGAAAAGAGGTAGGAACTTATGCAACTGTCGATCACTCGCCGTACTGACATCGCGGGTTCGCGCAGCCGTCGTCAGCGTGGTTTCACGCTGATCGAAATCATGGTCGTGATTGCGATTCTGGGCATTCTGGCCGCGTTGATCGTGCCGAAAATCATGAGCCGCCCGGACGAAGCGCGCCGTGTCGCCGCCAAGCAGGACATCGGCACGGTGATGCAGGCGCTCAAGCTCTACCGTCTCGACAACGGCCGCTATCCGACTCAGGAGCAAGGCCTGCGCGCGCTGATCGAAAAGCCGGCGACCGATCCGGTGCCGAACAACTGGAAGGACGGCGGCTACCTCGAGCGTCTGCCGAACGATCCGTGGGGCAATGCCTACCAGTTTCTGAATCCGGGTGTGCATGGCGAGATCGACGTGTTCAGCTACGGCGCGGACGGCAAGGCGGGCGGCGAAGGCAATGATTCCGATGTCGGCTCGTGGCAATAGACGCCGCTGGGCGTCACGTGGGCAACTTGAGCAACCTCATCGTCATGCGCGTGAGCGCTTCGCTGTTCGCCCTGCTGTCTGATGAAGCGCGCATGTTTATCGATGCATCGTCGTTTGATTTTTAGTTGATCGTTGGTGGCCGGCACTATGCGTATGTCCGCTTGCAAGTCCCGTGTGGACACTCCGTGTACGGCTTCGCCGTCGCGCGCGGGGTGGGCCGGCGCGCGTCGCTCGCGTGAGCCGCGTGGCCCGCGCCGCGCAGTCGGTTTCACGCTGCTCGAAATGATGGTGGTGCTCGTCATCGCGGGCCTGCTGGTGTCGCTGACCGCGCTGACGATGACGCGCAATCCCCGCACCGATCTGAACGAGGAAGCGCAGCGTCTCGCGCTACTGTTCGAATCGGCCGGCGACGAAGCGCAGGTGCGCGCGCGGCCCATCGCATGGCAACCGCTCGAAGGCGGCTTTCGTTTCGACCAGCGTACTGAAGACGGCTGGCGTCCGCTGCGCGACGACCTGCTCGGGCCGCGTCAGTGGGAAGGCGGCGTGACCGGCGTGACGATCAGCTACCCGGGCTCGGATTCGCAACCCAGCCGCGTCGTGTTCGGCACCGAAGCGATCGACGTGCCGGTCCAGGTCACGCTGTTTTCGGCGGCCGGGCGCGCGACGATCGTCGGCACCGGCAATGGCCGCTATGAGGTGCACTGAGATGCGTGGTTGCAGTAGCAGTAGCTCGAGCAGGACGGCGCGCGGCAGTGTCGAGCGTGCGCAGCGCGGCTTCACGATGATCGAAGTGCTGGTGGCGCTGGCGATCATCGCGGTGGCGCTGGCGGCGTCGTTGCGCGCGGTCGGCAGTCTCGCGAGCGGCGAAGCCGATTTGCACCGGCGTTTGCTGGCGGGCTGGAGCGCGGACAACGCGCTCGCGCAATTGCGTCTGACGCATGCGTGGCCGAACGTCGGCGACACGAGCTTCGATTGTTCGCAAGGCAATTTGCAGTTGATCTGCACCGAGCATGTGACGGCGACGCCGAATCCGGTGTTCCGGCGTGTGGAAGTGATGGTGACGATGCCTGGGCGTTCCGGCAATCTCGCCCAGATGGTCACGGTGGTCGCGAATGAAAACAACCGCTCGCTCTGAGCGCCGCCGCCGATCGGGCGCGCGCGGCTTCACGCTGATCGAACTGCTGGTCGCGATCGCGATCATGGCGGTGATCGCCGTGCTGTCGTGGCGCGGGCTCGACCAGATCATCCGCGGCCGCACGACCATCACGAACGCGATGGAAGACGAACGCGTCTTTGCGCAATTGTTCGACCAGATGCGGATCGACGCTCGCCAGGCCGCGTCCGACGACGAATCGGGGCAGGCGGCGATTTCGGTGTCGGGCAGCACGTTGCAGATCGTGCGTCAGATGACCTTGCCGGGCACGGCGCCGCGTCTGCAGGTGGTGCGTTACCAGGTGTCCGATGGACGCGTGACCCGTTACGCGTCGCCGCCACTCGGCAATGCCGGCGATTTGCGGCGCGCGCTGAGCGGCAGCGAAGGCGAAGGATGGTCTGCGGTGCCGTTGATGGGCGGCGTCGGTGCGATCTCCGCGCGGCTTTACGTGCCGAGAGTCGGCTGGACCACGCAGATGAATGACGTGCAGAGCGCGATTACCGAAGCCAACAATAACCTGAAGGTGCCGGGGCTCGGCAATGGGCCGCTGCCGCGCTCGGTGACGGGGCTGGAAGTGAGCGTCGGAGCACGCTCGCTGGCGCGGCCCGTCACGCGCGTTTTTCTGATCGGAGAATGAAATGAGGTTCTCCTGGTTGTCTGTGCGACGGGCTTCATCTTCTTCGCTGGCTGGCGAGGCGCGCATAGGTGCGCATGCGAACACGCCTGCCCCTTGTGCAACTCGCTTCCGCGTGCGCGGCCAACCGGCGCCACGCCGGGCGTCTCACGCACAACAGGAAGGTGCGGCCATCATCAGCGCGCTGCTCGTCGTCGCGCTCTCGGCGATCCTGGTGTCGGGCATGCTGTGGCGCCAGCAGGTCCAGATTCGCCGGATCGAAAACCAGCGGCTGCTCTCGCAGGCGCACTGGGTCGCACGCGGCGCGCTGGACTGGACGCGTCTGATCCTGCGCTCCGAAGGCGATACGTCGGCCGGCATCACATACTTAGGCGGACTGTGGGGCGTGCCGATTGCGAAGACTCGCCTGTCCGATTTCCTCGGCCAGATCGGCGAGGTCAGAGCCGAGCAGGGTGGCGCAACCTACCTGTCCGGGTCGATCGAAGACGCGCAGGCGAAATTCAATCTACGCAATCTGGTGTCGAGCCCCACGCCCGGCGTGATGCAACTGAACCTCGAACAGATCGGCGCGTATCAGCGTCTGCTCGTGTCGCTCGGCGTGAACAGCCAACTCGCGAAAACCACTGCCGTGCAGTTGCGCAAAAGCCTCTTGCAATCGGCGACCCGCTTCCAGACCGTCACGTCCAACACCAGCACCATCAGCAGTGCGCCCTCACCGACCGTCGAGGGTGGCGCCACCGGCAGCAACTTCACCGACAAGCCCGGTCTCGCAGACGACGAAGACAACGGAGCGGGCGTGCCGCTGCAAATGACCAGCGTCGACTCGCTGCTCGACATTCAGGGCTACACGCCGGAGATGGTCGCGCGCTTGCGCCCCTTCGTCACCGTGCTGCCGACCGTTACGGCGGTGAACATGAACACGGCGTCGGCCGAAGTGATCGCGGCGGTCGTGCCGGGCATGAGCCAGTCGGCTGCGCAGGGTTTCGTCGCGAGCCGGAAGACGGTGTTTTTCCACAATGTCGGCGACGTGGAGCTCGCGTTGCGCGGCGCCGGCGTGCAATCAGTCTCGATCGATCCGAGCCAGATGGACGTCAACTCGAGCTACTTTTTGATCCACGGCCGCGTGCAGCACGAACGCGCCGAAGTGGACCGCACGACCCTCGTCTATCGCGACGCGATGACTCACACTACGCGTATCGTGCGGGTACAAGACCAACTATGAACAACGCAATTCCCAGAGAGAGTGGCCTTTGAGCACGCTGATCGTCCTACTGCCGCCGCGTGATCCGGCGGTGCCATCGCAGGAATGGCAACTGCCGGAGCTGCCGTTCGTGCTGCTCGACAAGTCGGGCCGCACCCAGCGCGCCGGCCGCTCCGCGCTCGCACTGCTGCCGCGAGCGTCGACGACCGTGCTGATGGTCGCCGCGCGTGACCTGCTAATGATGCCGACCACGCTGCCGCCGCTGCGCGGTCCGAAGCTGCGTCAGGCGCTGCCCAATATCGTCGAGGATCAGCTGATCCAGGACCCGCAAACCTGCCACATCGCGGTCGATCCGCAACCGCTCGCGGGCGGTCGGCAGTTGCTGGCGATCATCGATCGCGGCTGGTTCCGCTTCGTCTGCGAAGCGTTCACGACGGCCGGTCACCGCAGCCTGCGCGCGGTGCCGGTCACGCGTTGCCTGCCGCAGGCCGCCGCGCCGCGCGATACGCCCGCCGAAGTCGCGGAACTGGTCAACGCGGGCGAACCGGCCACGGCGGGCCCGGCCAGCGTCACGACTGCGCTGCCGGGCGCTGGGCCCGTGGTGGCGCCGGACATCGCCGCCGTGGTGCCGATGGTGGCCGTCGTGCTCGGCGCGGTGGTGCAGACCGCGCCCGCGATGCTGCTGGAAGGCGCAGTCGAAAGCGGCGTGCCGCGCGTCGAACTGGCGATTGCGCGCGGCGTGCAAGGCGAAGGGCTGGCGGTGCCGGCCAATGCGGTGAACGGCACGCTCGGCGCGCTCGCCGGCGCGGCGCCGGTGTCGCTGTACATGCTGACCGAAGCGCCGGGCAACGAGCCGAGCCTCGCCGCGACGAGTCCGGCGCGGCTGGCGGCGCATGTCCACGGCGCGAGTCCGCTGCCGTTCGAGCAGCTCGCGCGGCGCGCGCTGGAATGCCGCTTCGACCTGTGCCAGTTCGAGTTCGCGTCGCAGCCCTGGCGGCTCGACCGCGCGACGATGCGGCGTCTGCGTCTGCCGGTGCTGCTGGCAGTCAGCGCGCTGGTGATCGCGATTGTCGGCGCGAACGTGCAGTGGCTGATGCTCGCGCGCCAACGCGACGCGATCAACAAGGACATGACCCACCTGCTGCTCGACACCTTCCCCAAAACGACGGTCGTGCTCGATGCGCCCGACCAGATGTCGCGCCAGTTGCAGCAGTTGCGGGTGGCGGCGGGCGAACTGTCGCCGGATGATTTCCTGTCGCTTGCCGACGGCCTCGCGCGTTCGCTCGCGCCGGTGCCGGTCAACGGCATCGCCGGGCTCGACTATCACGACCGGCGCCTCGAGGTGACATTCAAACCCGAGACCAAGATCGACCCCGACTTTGCGAAGCGCCTCGCGCGCAACGGACTGAACGGCGCGATCGACAGCAATACCGGCAAGTGGACCATCAGGAACGGACAATGAAAGCTGAACTCGCTCAAACATGGGCCGGCTTCTGGGACCAGCGCACCGAGCGCGAAAAAAACCTGCTGACGTGGGGCGGCGGCGTGCTCGCCGTGGTGGTCGCGTGGTCGGTGCTGTGGGCGCCGGCGCAGGAGGGCCGCGCGCATCTGCGTGAATCGCTGCCCAGCCTGCAACGGCAGCTTGCGCAGATGACCGCGCAGGCGAACGAGGCGCGTTCGCTGTCGGCGGCCGCGCAAGGTGTCGCGCCGACCGGCGGCGCACTGAAGGACGCCCTCACCGCGTCGCTCAACGATCATGGCCTCGCCGCGACGCAGGTGCAGGTGATCGGCAATGCGGTGCAGATCCAGATGAAGAACGCGTCGTTCCCGGCGTGGACGGCCTGGGTCGACGATGCGCGCAAGCAGTTCAAGGTGCAGATCGTCGAAGCACATGTCACCGCGCTCAAGGAAGACGGCCAGGTGGATCTGACCGCGTCGTTGCAGCCATCGACCGTGAAATGAGCGCGTCGTCACGGGGTTTCGCATGAGTTACTGGATGCGGCGCGTGCGCGTCGCGCTGCCCTGGCTGGTGGTCGGGGTGTTGTCCTCCGCGGTGGTGATGCTCGCGATGGCGCCGGCCGCCTGGCTCACGCCGCAGTTCGCGCGGCAAACGGGCGGTCACGTCAATCTCGTCGATCCGGCCGGCTCGCTCTGGCACGGCTCGGCCACGCTGATGCTGGCGGCCGGCTCCGACATGAGCGCGGCGACGCTGCTGCCCGGGCGGATCGAATGGCGCACGGGATTCTGGCCGCTCTTCACCGGCCGCGTGCGCATGATCATGCGGCACAGCGAGGCGATGCCCGATCCGATCACGGTCGACGCCACCCCGCGCAGCGCGACCGTCACGCCAGGCACGCTCGCGGTGCCGGCTTCGCTGCTGAGCGGGCTGGGCGCGCCGTTCAATACGCTCGATCTGCAGGGCAATGTGCAATTGTCCTGGTCGGACTGGCGCAGCTTCAACCGGGAGGCGTTCGGGCAATTGACCGTGACGCTGAACGATGTCAGTTCGCGGGTCTCGCTGGTGAAGCCGCTCGGCTCGTATCGGGTGACGTTCCAGGCGCAGGGCTCGTCGTCCACGCTCGATCTGACGACGCTCAAGGGTCCGCTGCTGCTGAACGGCAGCGGCACCATGTCGAGCGCTTCAACGTCGTTTCATGGCACCGCGAGTGCGACGCCCGAGGCGAGTGACAACCTCGCGGGACTGTTGAATCTGTTGGGCCGGCCGAGCGGGCCGGGCACGGTGACGCTGAACTTCGCGCATTGATGACGCGGTTCCGGATACGTTGACACGATAAAAAAGAGGCATGGCCGCATTTCGCGGCCATGCCTCTTTTGCTTCACGCCAACGAGCCGTGGCGTGCCGCTTACTTGCTCTGAACCTGCTGTTGCGGCGCGGCGCCGCTTTGCGCGACCGGCGGCACCGCTGACGCGGCCGGCAACGGCGCGGGCGCGGCGACATCGCCTGTTTCGCGATTCATCTGCGACGCGTCCCAGCCGCCGCCGAGTGCCTTCACGAGACCCACCGACGACACCATCCGCTGTCCCGCGATGCTCTCGAGCTTCTGCTCGGCGATGAACGCCGTGGTCTGCGCGGTCAGCACGTTGACGAAACCGACCGTGCCCGCCTTGTACTCGTTCGTGACGATGGCGAGCGCCTGACGGGCCGAATCGACCGCTTGCCGCTGCACGACGATTTCTTTTTCGAGAATGCGCAGTGACGCGAGGTTGTCCTCGACGTCCTGGAACGCGGCCAGCACTGTCAGGCGATAGGTGGCGACATCCGCGTCGTAGGTGGCGCGGGCAGCGTCGGTCTGCGCCTTGCGCAGACCAGCGTCGAACAGCGTGGCCGCGAGTTGCGGGCCGACCGTCCAGAAGCGCGACGGCGCGGTCAGCAGTTGCGAGAACACCGAATTTTCGAAGCCGCCGGTGGCCGACAGCGTCAGCGACGGGAAGAACGCGGCGATCGCCACGCCGATCTGCTCGTTCGCCGCGGCAGCCTTGCGTTCCGCCGACGCGATATCCGGACGCCGTTCGAGCAGCGCGGACGGCATCTGCGCGGGCACGGCAGGCGGCGTGGCGGTGAGCGGCATCGGTGGGAGCGAAAAGACGGAGGCCGGCACGCCGACCAGCACCGCGATCGCGTGCTCGTCCAGGGCGCGCTGAATGCCGTTATCGATCGCGGCCGCCTGCGCCGATTGCAACTGCGTTTGCGCCTGAATCACGTCCGAGCGCGCGGCGACACCCGCCGCATACTGGTTTTGCGTGAGTTGCAGAGAGCGCTGATAAGCCTCGACGGTTTCGTCGAGCAACTTCTGGGTGGAGTCGAGCGCGCGCAGCGCGAAATAGGTTTGCGCCAGCGTGGCCTGGGCGGATAGCCGCGCGTTCGCGAGATCGGCGGCCGCGCCCTGCTGGCCGGCTTTCTGCGCGTTGACCGTGCGGGTCACCGAACCCCACAGGTCGGGCTCCCAGCTTGCATCGAGCTGCACGTTAAAGCTGTTGCCGATGCCGGAGCGGCTGGTTGCGGTAGTCGAGTTGCCGCCCGAGGCCGTGCCGTTGCCGGAGCGCGTCGCGCCCGCCGATGCGCCGATGGTCGGGAAATACGCCGCACGCGCTTCGCCGACCAGCGCGCGCGCCTGCCGGTATGTGGCGGCGAACTGGGCGATGGTCTGATTGGCGGCGTTCAGCTTGTCTTCGAGCGCGTTGAGCTGCGGGTCTTCGTAAATGGTCCACCAGTCGCCGCGATCGTGCTGATCGGCCGGTTCGGCGACTTTCCAGCCGGGGGCGGCTTCCTTGAATGACGTGGGGATCTCGGTGGCGGGCCGCTTGTAGTCAGGGCCTACGACGCAACCGGCCAGCAGCGCGGCGAAGGCCGCCGTTACCGCGATGGTCAGGACGCGCGGCGCAAGCGGCCGCGCGCGCGCGATTCGATCAGACTGCATGCAATGAATTCCTTCTGGGCGCCACGTCGCGGCTGATGGCGTCAGCGTCGGCCGGGCGAGATCTTGGTCTGCCGGAATGTTAGCGTATGAGCCCGCTTGGACGCGGGAAACTGAAAGGGTAATGCGGGGATGCGCGCAGGTGTGTTACTGAGGGTGTCGCGATGGTTACGCGCTGTTACGGGCCGGTGCGCCGAAGCGGGAAACCGTTAAGCCCGTGATTCCGTCGACGTGGTTTTGCGGGCGAGCTTTCCGGCCGCCGCCCGGCACGCAGCGTCGCCGCGCGCCTGGCACGCGTTTGCGGGAGTCGCGGCACTGATGGCTGCTGACGTGACGCTGTCGATCAGGATGGGCGCGGCAGGCCGTTCGTCGCCCGCCGCCTTGCTGCCCTTGTCCCGCCGATGCTCAACCCACGCCAGAATCGCGACGCCCACCGATCCACCAGGCAGCACGAACAGCCCGGCGAACAAAGCCAGTTTCCACCAGCGGTGACGGCCCTGAAAGCTATTCAACGCGGAATCGGTCAAGGAGCGGCTCAGGCCGCCAAGCGTGTTTTTGAGGTACAGCATCGGGGAATCCTTGGTCGCACGGCGCGGTTGCGGCGTGCGGGCAATCGGTCAGAACATGGTCTCGGGTGGCGCGGGTCGCGCGTAACTCGTTGCCTGAAATAATATTGACTATGCAATTAAATTTCAAGATACTTTGGCCGGCTAGCAACGGCGGTGTTGTTTTTCCGCCCTTCGCATCACGCGATTTGACTTCACTGCTTAGGCAGCTAAACTGCGGTCTGCCTGCCGATGTCCTGGAAACACAATGACTGATGGTCCCTATCGGGCGGACGAGACTCAACTCATGTCGAGTCTCGGCTACTACCTGACGAAAGCGCGGAACGTGCTGGTCGAGCGGACGGACCGCGCGGTCAAACCGCTCGGGCTGACCGCGCAACAGATCGGCGTGATCCTGATGCTGTCGTCGCGGCGCGCCAGCACGCCGTTCGAACTGTCGCGCGCGATGTCGTACGACAGCGGCTCGATGACGCGCCTGCTCGATCGCCTTGAAAAGAAAGGCTTTGTGGTGCGCACGCGCAGCGATGCCGATCGCCGGATGGTGAAACTCGAGTTGACGCCGCAAGGCCACGAAGCCGCGCGGCAATTGCCCGGTCTGGGTGCGGCGGTGCTGAACGAGCAACTGCGCGGCTTCTCCGCCGAAGACCATGCAACGCTGATTGAACTGCTCGGCCGCTTCATCGCGAACGGCTTGGGCGATGGAGCCGGTGCGGCCTGCGAATGCGGGCCACCAGCGGAATCCGCGCAAGAGTCATCCGAAGAATCGCCGCAAAAACTGGGCGACGAGTAATCCAACGGCGCGATTCAAAAGCGCCATTGTCTAAAAATGTCTGTCTGGGCAGAGGGTGTTCCGGCATATAAGCACGCGCCACGCACGGCGCGATAAAGCTGCCGTGACAAGCTTTCCCCGGCTGAGGAGAAGAACACATGGACGCCACGGCTTCCGCCGCTGCCCTGCCCGCTGCCGAGCCCGCTCCGCTCAAAGGCGGTGCGCTGGCCTTGCTCACCGTCGGACTCGCGCTCGGCACTTTCATGGAAGTCCTCGACACCTCGATTGCGAACGTCGCGGTGCCGACCATTTCCGGCAGTCTCGGCGTCGCGACCAGCCAGGGCACCTGGGTCATCTCGTCGTATTCGGTGGCTTCGGCGATCGCCGTGCCGCTGACGGGCTGGCTTGCGCGACGCGTCGGCGAGGTGCGGCTTTTCACGTTGTCTGTGCTGCTCTTCACGCTTGCATCGGCGCTGTGCGGCTTCGCGCACAACTTCGAGTCGCTGATCGCGTTCCGGCTCGTGCAGGGGCTCGTATCCGGACCCATGGTGCCGCTCTCGCAGACCATCCTGATGCGCTCGTATCCGATTGAGAAGCGCGGGCTCGCGCTGGGCCTCTGGGCGATGACCGTGATTTGCGCGCCGATTTTCGGGCCCGTGATGGGCGGCTACATCACCGATAACTTCACGTGGCCGTGGATCTTCTACATCAACGTGCCGATCGGGCTGTTCTCGGCGGTGTGCGCGTTCCTGCTGCTGCGCGGCCGCGAGACCAAGACCACCCGGCAGCGTATCGACGCCGTCGGCCTCGCGCTGCTCGTGATCGGCGTGTCGTGTCTGCAGATGATGCTCGACCTCGGCAAGGACCGCGACTGGTTCAACTCGACGTTCATCGTGTCGCTGGCGGTGATCGCGGTGGTGTCGATCGCGTTCCTGCTGGTGTGGGAGATGACAGAGAAGGAACCGGTCGTCGATCTTTCGCTGTTCAAGGACCGCAACTTCGCGCTCGGCGTGCTGATCATTTCGTTCGGCTTCATGGCCTTCTTCGGGTCGGTGGTGATCTTCCCGTTGTGGCTGCAAACCGTGATGGGCTACACCGCCGGACTCGCCGGCCTGGCCACCGCGCCGGTCGGGCTGCTCGCGCTGTTCTTGTCCCCGATGATAGGCAAGAACATGCACCGGCTGAACCTGCGCATGGTGGCGAGTTTCGCGTTCATCGTGTTCGCGTTCGTGTCGTTCTGGAACTCGACGTTTACGCTCGACGTGCCGTTCAATCACGTGATCTGGCCGCGCCTCGTGCAAGGGATCGGCGTGGCCTGCTTCTTCGTGCCGATGACGACCATCACGCTGTCCAGCGTGCCGGACGAGCGGCTCGCCAGCGCGTCCGGCTTGTCCAACTTCTTCCGTACTTTGTCGGGGGCGATCGGCACGGCGATCAGCACGACGTTCTGGGAGAACGACACGATCTACCATCACGCGATGCTGGCCGATTCGGTGAATGTGTATTCGGCGAACACGAATGCCTATACCAATGCGCTGTCGGGCATCGGGCTTTCCGGCGACGGCGCTACCGCGCAGTTGAACCAGGTGGTGACCGCTCAAGCTTACATGATGGCCACCAACGACTTCTTCCGCATTTCCTGCGCGGCGTTTCTCGTGCTTGCGGTCCTGGTCTGGATCACCAAGCCGCGCAAGGGTGCGGGGCCTTCGTTAGGGCATTGAGGTCTTATCTCGATGCTTCGAGAAGAGACGCGCCGGCGTAATGCGTTTGCATCGCCGCACGCGTCTGAGCTTTGTACTACTGCGTTATTGCTTCGCCATTCGTGGCCGGGATGGATTGTCCTTGCGTAGCATCGGGATGCATTGCCGTGGGCGGCGGCTGAGAGGGTTTCACACCACTTTGCGTTGCGCTCGCCGCCTTGCCGCGCACGTATTGCTTGAAGTCGGCGCCCGCTTCCCAAGGATTCGGTTTGCAGCCCAGCGCACCGTCGCAATGCGCGGCAAAGCCGATGGTTGCCGTGCCGTCAGGGTTCACGGTGCGCGTGATCTGATACGCCAGCGCGCGCTTGCCGCCATCCGGGCCGGCGGTCTGAATCAGCGAGTCGGTCGCGGCTTCGATCTTGTAGGTGGAATGGCTTGCCACCCACGTTTGAGCACGTTGCCACCAGACATCGCATTCCGCTTTGTTCGAACACGTCAACGGTTTTGTCGCGATCTGCATGACGTCCGGATCGACCTGCCCTTGCGTCGAACACCCCGCCGCCACGAAACCCAAACACAGCGCGGCCAACAGACCTTTGCTTATCACGTTGATACCTCCTTTGCAGGGAGCGTGTCATGTCAGTTTGGACCGCGGCGCTGATGTGGTGTTTCATCTGCATCAAAGAATCGTCGGAACGCGCGGAGAATTTGCCGATCCTGTTCGCAGTGGCACAGCGCGCGACGTAGACGTTACCTGTGAACAAGAAAAAAGCGGCCATGAAGGCCGCTCTTTCGTCACATCGGCGCGCTCGCCGTTCAGACGCTGAAGCGATTCAACGTGTACGCGCGATAAGCCGCGACAAACGCGTCGAACGAACCGACTTCCTCGCGTTCGAGTTTGGACTGCTCGGCGAGCGACTGCGTGGCGAGTTCGGTGAACGCCTGAGCCTGCGCGGCGTCGAGCGGACGCGAACGGAAATACGCGGCGTGCGCCTCGCTTTGCTCGAGACCAAACGCGAGGAAGCTCTGTTGCTTCTCGCGCATGGTCTGCAGCACACGCGCCGACGGCGTCAGCGACACGTCCGCGAGCTTCGCGCGTTGAACTGCAACGGCGCGCGCGTGTTCATCACCGCCCCGCAACGCGTCGAGCGCGGCAGCCGCTGCGTCGATCTTGCTCATCAGTTCGCCGGCCCAATCCATCATCGCAACCGGGCTGCCGTCGCGCGTCAGTTCGAGGCCGGGCTTGCGACCTTCCATCGTGACGCGACCGAAGTTCCGATTGGCCTCGGCGTACGCGTCAGGCGGCAACGGTGCGCTGTCGTCGAGTGCGCAGACCAGCAGGTATGCATCGAGAAAACGCGAGGTTTCCAGCGAAATGCCGCTCGGCTCGAACGGATCGATGTCCATGCAGCGCACTTCGACGTATTGCACGCCGCGCGCGGCGAGCGCATGCAGCGGACGCTCACCCGGATGCGTGACGCGCTTCGGACGAATCGTCGAGTAAAACTCGTTTTCGATTTGCAGCACGTTGGTGTTGATCTGTACCCACTCGCCGTCGCGTTGCGTGCCGATCTGCTCGTAGGCCGGATACGGCTGGCTCACGGCTTTTGCGAGTGCGTCGAGGTAGCCCGGCAGCGTGTCGTAGTCGGCATGCAGCGCGGCTTGCGCGGTGGTGTTCGAATAGCCGAGATCGCTCATGCGCAGGCTGGTCGCATACGGACGGTACAGCGTGTCGGCGTCGAATGTTTCGAGCGTGTGTTTGCGATCGCGGAGAAAACGGCGATCCAGCGCCGGCGACGCGCCGAATAGATACATCAGCAGCCAGTTGGTGCGGCGGAAATTGCGAATCAGCGCCAGGTAGCGGTCGGACTGAAAATCGACGGCGTTCGCGGTGGACTGCTGATCGGCATGCAGGAGCCGCCACACTTCTTCGTTCAGCGAATAGTTGTAGTGGATGCCCGCGATGCACTGCATCGTGCGGCCGTAACGCAGCGCGAGGCCGATGCGGTACACGTACTTCAGCTTGCCGATGTTCGAACTGCCGTAATGCGCGATCGGAATGCCGTCGTCGGTGTCGGGCAGCAGGCCGGGCATGGAGTTGTTCCACAGGATCTCGTCGCCGAGTTCCGCGTAGACAAAACGATGCAGCGTGTCGAGTTTCTCGAGCGTGTCCGCGACATCATGCTCGGCCGGCGTGATCAGTTCGAGCAGCGCTTCGGAATAGTCGGTGGTGAGCGACGGATGCGTGAGCGCAGAACCGAGCGCGCGCGGATGCGGCGTCAAGGCGAGCTTGCCGTCGTGCGTGACGCGCAGGCTCTCCCTTTCGATGCCGCGCAGGCCGCGCGTCAGCGCGTCGCGCTGCGGGCCTGAGGTCAGCACGGACAGGCGGTGCAGAAACGCGTCGGTCGTGCGCAGGGGTGTCGTGTTTGGCATTGAGGCGGAGTCGTGCGTTGTCGGCCGCCATGTGCCGCTTCACTGCTCGTGGCAGCACTGCGCGGTGGACGACGTTCGGCGGAATTTTCAGTAGCGGGCACTTTAACATTTCGCCACAACGGCTGCTTGAGGCCGCTTCGGCGGGCTATCCGAGCCGCCCGTCCCGCCTGTTTGCCGATGAATCCGCGTGCTGCCCGGATCATCGCCGCTCGTCCGGTACACGGTTCGCGCACTTTGCGATGGTGGTTGCCGGGTTACGCTCGACTTCAGCCGCCGCGCGCGGCGCCTGCGCGGTCCGCCACCTCGTTCCACAGATGCATGGCCGCATACGCGCGCCACGGCCGCCATGTGTCGGTGCGCGCGCGTTGCTGGGTGGGCCGGGTGAGCGACGGGTCGCGCGCGCAGATCGACTGCATCAGCACGAGGTCCCAGGCGGGCCACGCATCGGCGTCGCGCCACGCGCGCATTGCGACATACTCGACGGTCCACGGGCCGATGCCGGGCAGCGCTAGCAACAGGGCGCGCAGGCTGGTTGCGTCGACGACATTGCTGTCGAGCGGCACGTCGCCGCTAGCCACCGCATGCGCGAAGCCTTGCAGCGCCGCTACGCGTTTGCCCGGCATGCCGATCTGCGCGAGATCGACCGCGGCCAACGCGGCGGGGGTCGGAAAGCGCCAAGCGGTGTTCTCGTGCCGATGCCCGTCGATGCGCTCGCCGGCGCGCTGCACCAGCCGTCCGATGATGGTGGTCGCGGCCTTCACGCTGACCTGCTGGCCGACGATCGCGCGCACCACCAGTTCGAAGCCCGACCACGCACCCGGCACACGCAGACCGGGGACGGCCTCGACGAGCGGCGCGAGCCACGGGTCCGCGGCGAGTTCGGCGCCGATCTTCTTCGGATCGGCATGCAGGTCGAACATTTTCGCGATCGGCACGGCGAGCGCGTCGGCGTGACGGCTCACCGGCCCCTCGATGCTCGCGACAATGCAGCGTTTGCGCGGATGCAGGCGCACGCTCAGCGTGCCGCTGTCGCCGGCCCAGTCGATCGCGCGGCGATAGGCGCCGTCTTCCACCGCTTCGACGCCGGGGGTCGCGCGTCCGCTGAAAAAGCGCAGCAGGCGCGGCCAGTCGAAGGGTGGTTTGAACGGCAGTTCGAGGGTTGCGACGTCGTCTTCAAGCGTGCTCACGCGGCGTGGTCCAGTTTGGTGGTGATGGCTGTTTCGGCTGGGTTATTGTCCGCGAAGGCCGGTGTTTTGCGGCTGGCATGCTGCAATTCGTTGTCGAGCAGCGCGGCCTTGCGCGGCAGACCCCAGCGATAGCCCGCCAGCGCCCCGCCCTTTTGCACCACGCGATGGCAAGGAATCGCCAGCGCCACCGGATTCGTCGCGCATGCGGTGGCGACCGCGCGCACAGCGCGGGGCGAGCCGACCGCTTCGGCGATCTGCGAATAGCTGCGCGTTTCGCCGTAGGGAATGCGCCGCAACGCGTCCCACACTCGCTGCCGGAACGCGGTCGCGGCGATGTCCAGAGGGAGATCGAAGTCCTGGCGGGTGCCGCGCAAATAGGCGTCGATCTGCGCGATGAACGGAGCGAGCTGTTGGGAATCTTCCAACAGATCGGCGTTGGCAAACTCGCCGCGCAGTTCGTCGACCAGCAATGCGTCGTCGTCGCCGAAACCGATCTTGCAAATGCCTTTGTCCGTGGCCGCGATCAACACGAAGCCCAGTGAAGTCGGCGCACTCGCATAGCGCACGGTCAGCCCGGCGCCTTTGCGGCGATACGCGGACGGCGCCATGCCAAGCTCAGCCGGCGCGCTGTCGTACATGCGCGACGGCGAGCCGAAGCCCGCATCGAGCGTGGCGCGCGTGACGTCCGCGCCGTTCTGCAGCGCGTCGCGCAATGCGGCGCCCCGCTGCGCGGCCTGGTACTGGCGCGGCGACACGCCCACCACGCGCTTGAACAGCCGCTGAAGGTGAAACGGACTCACGTGCACCGCGTCGCTCAATTGCGCGAGCGTGAGACGCTGCTGCGGATCGGCGTCCAGCGCGGCGCACGCGCGCCTGACGATCTCCAGCTCGCGCGGCAGGCCGCCCGGCTGGCATCGCTTGCAATCGCGAAAGCCCGCGGCGCGCGCGGCGGCAGCGTCGGCGAAGAACGCGACGTTCTCGCGACGTGGCTGGCGCGACGCGCACGACGGGCGGCAGAACACGCCGGTAGTCTTGACCGCGTAGAAGAATGCGCCGTCGGCGCGCGGTTCGCGGCGTGTGACGGCGGCCCAGCGTTCGTCGTCGGAAGTCCAGCTGGCGGTGTCTGGGAGGGTGCCGATGGCGGTATTACCGGTAGTGGGTTTCATGATGGTCCCGGATAGGCAGGCAGTGTCGATGCTCACCAATGTAGGCCGTATGCCCACACCCTACGCCCCGGTTCTTGCTCTGTCATTGCGCTTATTCGTAGGATGAAACGGCCGCCAAGCGGTCGTTTTGCCCCAAACTGCGACATTTTGGCCCGATATCGGGTTTTCCCTTAAAAAGTTATTGCGTCGCATCAACCCGATGTGTATATTAGTACCTGTCTCCTCCATGTCTCCTCCTGATATGGATTCAGCCCGCTCCACATAGAGCGGGCTTTTTTTCGCCTGTACGTCCCGAATTCCCCGCCTTGGTTCTCCGCGTGATCCGGCCCTCCCGGCTGGTTTCACAGCCGCACTCACGCCCGCACTCGCGGCGCTGCCCTTTCTCCTACACTGGCTAATCATCAGTGCTGCGAACCGGCCAAAGGGGCGTTCGACATGAAAATTCACATCCGCGAAATCGATCACGTCGTCATCCGGGCGATAAACGTCGAGGCCATGGCGCGTTTCTATTGCGACGTGCTTGGATGCAGCCTCGAAAAGGAGCAGCGCGATCTGGGCCTGACGCAATTGCGCGCCGGCCGCTCGTTGATCGACCTCTTGCAGGTCGGCGCGAAACTCGACCACGTCGAAAACGGCATGCCGGGTACGGGCCGGAATATGGATCACCTATGTTTGCGCGTCGAACCATTCGACGCCGAGGCGCTCAAGGAGCATCTCGCCGGGCACGGCGCGCGGCTGGGCGAGCAGGCATTGCGCTACGGTGCGGACGGCTTTGGGCCGTCGCTGTATCTGTTCGACCCTGAAGGGAATATGGTCGAACTCAAGGGGCCGCCGGAAGCGGCGCGGGTCACATCGCTGTAGACGAAAGACCCTTCAGGCGTTAGCAGGCGCTTTCAGCACCGTCCACTCGATCTTCACCGCATCGGCCTCGGCGCTGCCGAGCCAGGCTTCACCGTCCTGCACCGTACATTGCAGACGCATCGTGCGTTCGGCAAGCGAGCCGAGCGCCGCCGCGACGTCTTCACTCAGCGTCCACACCGTCACGTTGCGCATGCGTTCCACCTTGTTGCGCACGCCCTGCCACCAGATGTCCGACGCGCGGCCGCCATAGGCGATCACGATCACCTCGTTGGAGCGGCCGCTCGCCTTGGCGATGCGCCGTTCGTCGGGCTGGCCGACTTCGATCCAGGTTTCGATCGCGCCGGTGAGATCCTTTTGCCACAAATCCGGTTCGTCGACGTCCGACAAACCTTTGCAGAACTCGAGGCGTTCCTGCGCGAACAGCGCGAAGGCGGCGACGCGGACCATCATCCGTTCGTCGGTTTCCGAGGGATGGCGAGCGATCGTCAGTGAATGGTCGGCGTAATAGTGCCGGTCCATGTTGGCGATCTGCAGTTCCGCCTTGTAAATCGTCGATTTCAGAGCCATGCCGTTGCTAAACCAGGCGCTCGCCCCACCGGAGCGAACAGAAAAGGAATCGTCGACGGCGCGTTGCCGTCTTCCGTGTTTGTTGTACATCGCAATTCTCCCGCGCCGTCAGCCGGCGGCCATGCCAACGGGAGAAGCATTTATCGCGCCACGGCCGGTTCAAAAGCCGTGCCATACACCTCGGCGGCGGCTTCCCGCAAGGCTTCCAGGACTACGGCGGCCCCCGGCGAAAGAAGATGCGACTGGCGCGTGATGATACCGAATGTGTCCATCCTGCACGGCAAATCTATCGGCACGCGCTTCAGGACACCGTACTGTTGGTACTGACGCGCCACTTCGTCGGGCAAAACGGCCAACATGTCGCTTTGGAGCAGCAGGCTCGAAATCGCCAGAAAATTGTTCGTATTGACCACGTTTTGCGGCGGGTTCAGTCCAATTTGCGAAAACATCAGATCAAAGCGATGGCGCAGCACGCTGCCCGGCGGGTGCAAAACCCAGCTGGCGTTGACGATTCCGCGCAGTGTCAACCCTGTCTCATTTTCGAGAGGATGACCCGGGCGCGCGACTACGCAAAGCGGCTCGTCCGCGAGCGGTTCGTAGCGGATTTCGGCCTTGAACTGGTTCTGCCGCTCCAGCACCCGCCCGATCATGATGTCGAGTTCGCCTTCGGCTAGCCGCGGCAGCATCACGTCCGAGGTTTCCACCTCCGCCCAGATCTGCAACTGCGGATACCGCTCCTTCACGCTGGCGATCGCGCGCGGCACCATCGTCGCGGCGGCCGCCGCAATCACGCCGATGCGCACCTGACCCGCGAGGCCGGAGCGCAACGCCGAGATTTCGTCGTGCGCGTGGCTCAAATTCGATAGCACCATGCGCGCATGCCGGATCATCACCTCTCCGTACAGCGTGGCGTGCATGCCATGCGGCGTACGGTCGAACAGGCTGACTTCCAGCATGTCCTCCAACTCCTTGAGCAGACGCGAGGCGGCGGGCTGGGTCATGCCGAGCACGTCGGCGGCCCGGCGCACGTTGCCCTCCTCCTCCATCGCCGCGAGCAGCAGCAACTGGCGCGTCTTGAGCCGCGCACGGACAAACCAGTTCGAGTAGCTACGCGTCATCGGTTGTCTCCCAGCATTGTTTTTGTCGGACGGCCCCGGGCCGCCTTTGCCTGGCGGTTTGGCCCGCTCAGGGTCTCCATGATGCCATACCGAAACTGATATCGGGATGGCTTAAAAAGGGATTGGAAAGTTATTGGGGGCGCTCATACCATTCGTTGACTTTCCAGGACTCCCACTTGACGCCCATCCGTCGATGAACCGCGATCCGCTCGTTCCGCTCGTTGCCAGCCCGTTTCGCCATTACATCAATGGCGGATGGGAGACGGGCGCGACCGCGGGGGTGTCGTTCAACCCGTCGGACCTGGACGAACCGGTCGGCGAATACGTGCGCGCGGACGTGCGGCAGACCGATACGGCAATCGAAGCGGCGCATGCGGCGTTTCGCGACTGGTCGCTGGCGTCGGTGCAGCGTCGCGCGGATGCACTCGATGCAATCGGCACCGAGATGCTTGCGCGCCGCGACGAACTCAGCCGGCTGCTCGCGCGCGAAGTCGGCAAGACCTTGCCCGAAGCGCTTGCCGAAGCGATCCGCGCCGGCCAGATTTTCAAGCTGTGCGCCGCCGAGGCGCTGCGCGCGTTTGTCGAGCCGCTGGCGTCGGCGCGCGCCGGCGTCGAAATCGACGTGACGCGCGAGCCGCTCGGCGTGATCGGCATCATCGCGCCCTGGAGCGCACCGCTGGCGATCGCCGCCGTGAAGATCGGCGCCGCGCTCGCCCACGGCAATTGCGTCGTCTTCAAGCCGGCCGAATCGACGCCGGCCTGCGCGGCGGCGCTGGCTTCGATCATCAGCCGCGCCGGCCTGCCCGCGGGCGTGTTCAACCTCGTGATGGGCAGCGGCCGGCAGGTCGGCGCGCGGATCGTCGCGCATCCGCTGGTGGCGGCGATCAGCTTCACCGGCGCGACGGAGACCGGCACGCGCGTGTTGCAGGCCGCGGCCGCCCGCCAGGCGCGCGTGCAACTGCAGATGGGCGGCAAGAATCCGTTCGTGGTGTTGGCCGACGCCGATCTCGACAACGCGGTCGACGCGGCGTTGAGCGGCGCATATGGCTCGGCCGGGCAGCGCTGTACGGCGGCGGCCCGTCTGATCGTCGAGCGCGCGGTCTTCGAGCCGTTCGTGGACGCGTTGCGCGCGAAGCTCGGCAAGCTCTCGGTCGATCACGCGTTAAAGCGCGGCACGGATATCGGGCCAGTGGCGAACGCTGCGCAACTGGAGCGCAACCTCGACTATGTGCGCATCGGTCAACAGGAAGGCGCGCAACTGTTGCGCGGCGGCCAGCCGCTGCAGCGCGCAACACGGGGCTACTTTTTCGAACCGGCGCTGTTCATCGGCGAACCCGAGCAGCGCATTGCGCGCGAGGAAATTTTCGGCCCGCTCGCGGTCGTGCTGCGCGCCGACGACTACGAGCACGCGCTGCATCTTGCGAACGACACGGCCTATGGCCTGTGTGCCGGCATCTGCACGCGCTCGCTCGAACGCGCGCGGCATTTCCGCCGACATGTTCAGAGCGGGCTCGTCACGATCAATTTGCCCACCACGGCCGTCGAGCACCACGCGCCCGGCGGCGGCCGCAAGGCGTCTGCCTACGGCGCGACCGACGCGGCCTTCTGGACGGCCGTCAAAACGGCCTACGTGGCGGGCTGATCGCGATGACCGTCACGCATTGCAGCGCACTCCGTGCCGTTTATCGCGCAGCAGCAGTTCGATGCGCCATGCATCCCATGCGTCATTCGCGCGCCGGCTGACGCCGCCGCGCATAGCCCTGCTGCAAACCAACGACATCAATGCAGCTTTTCAACCTCAGGAGACAGGCATGACCAGCAAGCTTCGCCGTTTGACCCTCACCGCGATGGCCGCCGCCGCCCTCGCCGCGCCGTTCGCCGTGCAACTTTCCGCACATGCGGATCAGCAGCTCAAAGTCGGCTTCCTCGTGAAGATGCCGGAACAGGCGTGGTTCATCAACGAACAGAAAGCCGCGACCGCGCTCGGTCAGAAGGACGGCTTTTCGGTCGTCAACATCGGCACGCCGGACGGCGAAAAAGTGCTGGCCGCCATCGATAACCTCGGCGCGCAAGGCGCCAAGGGCTTCGTGATCTGCGCGCCCGACGTGCGCCTTGGACCGGCGATTCAGGCGCGCGCGAAGCGCTACAACATGAAGTTCGTGACCGTCGACGATCAACTGGTCGACTCGACCGGCAAGCCGCTGCCGAATGTGCCGCATCTGGGCATGTCCGCATTCAAGATCGGCAACCAGGTCGGCCAGGCGATCACCGAGGAAATGAAGCGCCGCGGCTGGAAGCCTGAAGAAGTCGGTGCACTGCGCATCACGAACTACGAACTGCCGACCGCGAAGCTGCGCACCGACGGCGCGACGCAATCGCTGCTAGCCGGCGGCTTCAAGAAGGAAAACGTCTTCGACGCCCCGCAAAAGACGACCGATGACGAAGGCGGTTTCAACGCCTCGTCGCCGGTGCTCGCGCAGCATCCGAACATCAAGAAGTGGGTGATCTTCGCGCTCAACGAGGAAAGCGTTCTGGGTGGCGTGCGCGCGACCGAGCAACTGCATATTCCCGCGGCGGACGTGATCGGTGTCGGCATCAATGGTGCGGGCGAAGCCTTCGCCGAATTCCAGAAGAAGGAACCGACAGGCTTCTTCGGCACGATCGCCGTGAGCTCGACCAACCACGGCAAGCAGAGCACGGAAAACCTGATCGAGTGGATCAAGGACGGCAAAGAGCCGCCCGCCGATACGCAGACCACCGGCAAGCTGATGGTGCGCGGCAACTGGCAGGACGTGCGTAAAGAACTCGGCATCTAAGCCGGATTCAAGTCCGCAGGTTCTGGCGGGCCGCCTCGCGCTTACGTGAGACCGGCCCGCGCTGTTGTGAGCACAGTTGTCCACCCGTTCGAGGTTTTTTCGATGACGTCCTTACCCACCGAGTCCCACAGCGACGCAGCGGCGCTGTCGGCGCAAGCGCCCTCGCCTTCTTCTTCGCCCGTATCCGGCGCGGCGTCGTATCTGCAACTCGACGGCATCACCGTGCGCTTTCCCGGCGTGCTCGCGCTCGACCAGGTGTCGCTCGAAGTGCGGCGCGGCGAAGTGCATGGCCTGATGGGCGAAAACGGCGCCGGCAAATCGACGCTGCTGAAGGTGCTGTCCGGCGTGAATCAGCCGGCGGCGGGCACCCTGTCGCTCGACGGCGTCGTGCAGCAGTTCGCCACGACCAAAGCGGCCATCGCAGCGGGCGTCGCAATCATCTATCAGGAACTGCATCTGGTGCCGGAGCTGACCGTTGCGGAAAACCTGATGCTCGGTGCGCTGCCGAATCGTTTCGGTGTACTGGACGAAAAGGCGCTGGTCGCGCGTGCGGTGCGCGAGCTGGAACGGCTCGGCGAGAAGATCGATCCGTCGCAGCAGGTGAAGAATCTGTCGATCGGCCAGCGGCAGATGATCGAGATCGGCAAGGCGCTGATGCGCGACGCGCGCGTGATCGCGTTCGACGAACCCACCAGTTCGCTGTCGTCGCGCGAGACCACGCAACTGTTCCGGATCATCCGCGCATTGAAGGCCGAAGGCCGCGCGATCATCTACGTCACGCACCGGATGGACGAAGTGTATGAGCTGTGCGATCGCGTCACGGTGTTTCGCGACGGCCGACGCATCGACACCTTCGAAGCGGGCGACGGACTCGATCGCGACCGGCTGATCAGCTGCATGGTGGGCCGCTCGATCGCGGACGTGTACGGCTACCGCTCGCGCGAACTCGGCGACGTGCAGCTCGACGTCAAAGGCCTGATGGGACCCGGCCTGCGCGAACCGGCTTCGTTCGCGGCGCGCAAGGGCGAAATCGTCGGCTTTTTCGGGCTGGTCGGCGCGGGCCGTTCCGAGTTGATGAAGCTGATTTACGGCGCGGTCAAACCGGCCGCCGGCGAGATCACGCTCAAAGGCAAACGAGTGCGCTTCGCCACGCCGCGCGATGCCGTGCGCGCTGGTGTGGCGCTGTGTCCGGAGGATCGCAAGCAGGAAGGCATCGTGTCGATCGCCTCGGTATCGGACAACCTCAACATCAGTTGCCGCCGTCATTTCAGCCGCTTCCACGTGCTCAACGGCCGCAAGGAAGCACAGACCGCCAGGGAATTCATCGGCAAGCTCGCGATCAAGACGCGCAACGGCGACACGCCGATCGGCACGTTGTCCGGCGGCAATCAGCAAAAGGTGATCCTGTCGCGCTGGCTCGCGGAAGACATCGACGTGTTCCTGATGGACGAGCCCACGCGCGGCATCGACGTCGGCGCGCGCAGCGAGATTTACGGGCTGCTGTACGGGCTCGCTGATGCGGGCCGCACGGTCATCGTCGTGTCGAGCGATCTGGCCGAGGTGATCGGTGTCACCGATCGCGTGATCGTGATGAAGGAAGGCCGCATCGTCGGCGATCTGTCGAAGACGCAGGCCACCCCGGATGCGTTGATCAAGCTCGCGCTGCCCCGCTGACGCCGCCCCGCTCACCCGACTCGACCCAAGCACGCCAACGAAAGCACGCAACTGAATCGCGCCATTGAAACGGAAACACACATTATGAACACACCTTCAACCGACTCCACGACCCCGGCCGTCGCCTCAGCGGGCCTGAGCGCGCGCGCCGCGCGAAGCTGGGATTTGATCAACAAGTCCGGCATCGTGATGGTGTTCGTCATCCTGTTCGCGGTCCTGTCGTTCACCGTCCCGGACTTTCTCAGCTCGCGCAATATCCAGGGCTTGCTGCTTTCCGTCACGCTGATCGGCTCGATCTCCGTGACCATGATGTTCGTTCTTGCGCTCGGTGAAGTGGATCTATCGGTGGCGTCGATCGTCGCGTTCGCCGGTGTGGTCGCCTCGACCTTGATTACCGCGACGCATAGTGTGCTGTTCGGCGTCGCGGCCGGCGTGCTCGCGGGTGGCGCGGTCGGACTCGTGAACGGCGTGCTGGTCGCGCGCTACAAGATCAACTCGCTGATCGTCACGCTCGCGATGATGGAAGTCGTGCGCGGCCTCGCGTACATCACGTCGAACGGCGACGCCGTGATGATCTCCGAAGAGCGCTTCTTCGACCTCGGCGGCGGCTCGTTCCTCGGCATTTCATTTCCGATCTGGAGCAACATCGTCGGCTTCCTGCTGTTCGGTTTCCTGCTGAAGAAAACCGTGTTCGGCAAGAACGTGCTGGCCGTCGGCGGCAACGGCGAGGCGGCCTTGCTGGCGGGCTTGCCTGTCACGCGGATCAAGATCACAGTGTTCGTGTTGCAAGGACTCGTGACCGGCTTCGCGGGCGTGATGCTGGCCTCGCGTATGAGTCTCGGCGACCCGAAAACCTCGGTCGGGCTCGAACTCGGCGTGATCTCGGCGTGCGTGCTCGGCGGCGTTTCGCTGACGGGCGGTGTCGCGACGATTTCGGGTGTGCTGGTCGGCGTGCTGATCATGGGCTCGGTGCAGGACGCGATGAGCCTGCTTAATGTGCCGACGTTCTACCAGTACCTGATTCGCGGCGGCATTCTGCTGCTGGCGGTGCTGTTCGACCAGTACCGCCGCAGCAAGCGCGTGCACTGACGCGAGTCCGGCTTGAAGGGTGTGTCCACAGGGAGATGTCATGGCTGATTCGAAGCAGAGCAAAAAGCCGCTGCGCAGTCAGGCGTGGTTCGGCCTGAAGGACCGCGACGGCTTCATCCATCGGTCGTGGATGAAAAACCAGGGCATCCCCCACGATGAATTCGACGGACGCCCGGTGATCGGCATCTGCAATACGTGGTCCGAACTGACGCCGTGCAATGCGCATTTCCGCGAACTGGCGGAATACGTGAAGAAAGGCGTGCACGAAGCGGGCGGCTTGCCGCTCGAGTTTCCGGTGATGTCGCTTGGCGAGACCAACTTGCGGCCTACCGCGATGCTGTTTCGCAACCTCGCGTCAATGGACGTCGAGGAGTCGATTCGCGGCAATCCGATGGACGGCGTGATCCTGCTGGTCGGCTGCGACAAGACCACGCCCGCGCTGCTGATGGGCGCGGCTTCGTGCAATCTGCCGTCGCTGGCGGTGTCGGGCGGGCCGATGCTCAACGGCCGGTTTCGCGGCAAACAGATCGGCTCGGGCACGGGCGTGTGGCAGATGTCGGAGGAAGTGCGCGCCGGGTCGATGACGCAAGAGGAATTCACCGAAGCCGAGTCGTGCATGAACCGCTCGCGCGGCCACTGCATGACGATGGGCACCGCGTCGACGATGGCGTCGATGGTCGAATCGCTCGGCATGGGGTTGCCGCACAACGCGGCGATTCCCGCCGTCGATGCGCGTCGCCAGGTGCTCGCGCATCTCGCGGGCCGGCGCATCGTCGAAATGGTCCGCGAGGATCTGACGATGGACAGGATCCTCACGCGGCAGGCGTTTGAAAACGCGATCCGCACGAATGCGGCGATCGGCGGCTCGACCAATGCGGTCGTGCATCTGATCGCGCTGGCCAAACGCATCGGCGTGCCGTTGTCGCTGGAGGACTGGGAGCTTGGGTCGAAGGTGCCATGTCTCGTGAATCTGCAGCCGTCGGGTGAATACCTGATGGAAGACTTTTACTATGCGGGCGGTGTGCCGGCAGTGTTGAAGCAGCTCGGCGAGCAGGGGTTGCTGCATCGCGATGCGCTGACCGTGAACGGCAAGACGATCTGGGACAACGTGCGCAACGCGCCGAATCACGACGAGAAGGTAATCACGACGTTCGCCGAGCCGTTCAAGCCGGAGGCGGGCATTGCGGTGCTCAAGGGCAATCTTGCGCCGAACGGCGCGGTGATCAAGCCGTCCGCGGCCACCGCGGCGCTGCTCAGGCATCGCGGTCGGGCGGTGGTGTTCGAGAATATCGAGGAACTGCACGCGAGGATCGACGACGAGTCGCTCGACATCGACGAGCACTGCGTGATGGTGCTCAAGGGTGCGGGGCCGAAGGGGTATCCGGGCTTTGCGGAAGTCGGCAATATGCCGCTGCCGAAAAAGGTGCTGCAAAAGGGTATTACGGACATGGTGCGGATTTCCGACGGCCGCATGAGCGGCACGGCCTACGGCGCGGTGGTTCTGCACGTGTCGCCCGAAGCCGCGGCGGGCGGTCCGCTCGCGTTCGTGCAGACCGGCGACATGATCGAACTGGACGTTGCGGCACGCCGCCTGCATCTGGATGTGAGCGACGACGAACTCGCGCGTCGGCGTGCCGCATGGCAGGCGCCCGAGCTGCCAGAACGCGGCTATTACAGGCTTTACGTCGAGCACGTGCTGCAAGCGGATCAGGGTGCGGATCTCGACTTTCTGGTCGGATCGAGCGGCGCGCCGGTGCCGCGCGATTCGCATTGAGCGACACGTGATCGTTTTAGTGGTGGTTCCTGCTGGTTTTCTTCTGCTGGTTGTTCCTGCGCTTTGCGAGAAGGCGTACTGCCGATGCGGATTGATAATCCGCATCGGTTTTTTTCTTTTGGCTCCATCCGGAGCTTCGCAAGCGTGCAGACAAAATAAAGCGGCCAAGGCATTCAAATGCCCAGCCGCTTGATTTAAAACACAAGTTCAGCACCACCGGCTTTTAATCACCAGAGGATTTATATGTGCGAAATCGCATTCCGGCGCTTGCCGGAATGCCGGCGTTCAGATTATTGCTTGATAAACCGGTCGTTCGCCCAGAGGCCTTGCGTATCGCTATTGCCGGAATTCACGAATTCGACATCGTGGCCGACCACTCGCACGACCCGGAAATCCGAGTTCACCGGTGTGGAAACGCATTGATATCCTGAGAAGAATTCCTGCATCTTTTGCTGTTCACCGGCTTGCGCATGCTGGTCGGCGGCGTCGAGTTTGTCTTTCGACAGACAGCCATACGCGTTGGCCTTGAACTGGATGGTTTGCTGCGGCTTGATCACGACGTCTTGTGCCTGAACAGTCGCGGCAGCCAAACTCGCCATGGCGAAAACAAGGGCGAAACGTATTTTCATATTGACCTCCAGTGCGGGGCGGATGTTCAGGTTAGCTATGTATTTAACTTTAACGTTGAACACGCAACTCACACTCTAGGAGAACGCGAGAGAACGACAAGCACATCTTGTGTGCGGTCGCAACAGCGGCGAATTGTCGCACCGTCGGTCGCATGTGCTTAAACCTTGAGCAGCGTCTTAAACTGACGGCATTGAAGCGAATAAATAAAACATATGTGGCGCGCAGTGCTTTAACCAGCAAAGCTTTGCGGCACATACTCGCGTAAACGCGCAGCTTCAATTAAGCGAATTAATACAAGGAAAATGGAGACTTTGTGCATTGCACACAAAGTCATTCAAGCTGGTTGATCAGAAATGCGAAGTAACGGGGCAGATGCAGGACTTAAACAGTGCCAGGTGAGCGGGGCAGTCCAGTGGCACGTCCCGTGCAAGCGCTGTCGCACGGGATCGCGGGCTCAATCAGACCGCTTACCTGACCCGAAGAACTCCGACTGGAACAGGCACATGCGCAGCGCATTGTGATACTGGCCGTTGCCAAAGAATTCCTCGATCAGCTCGGCTTCATGCCTGAAGCCGCATTTCTCGTAGATGTGGATGGCTGCGGTATTCGATTTGTCGACGATCAGATAGATCTTGCGCAGGTTAAGCACTGAGAACGCGTAGTCGATCGCGAGCCATGTCGCGACGGTGGCATAGCCGCGCCCCTGTGCTTCGGGCGCGATGATGATCTGAAACTCGCCGCGCCGGTGGATGTAGTCCAACTCGATCAGTTCGACGACGCCGACGGTTTGGCCGCTGTTGTCGATCGCGACGAAGCGCCGTTCGCGGAGATCGTGCACGTGCTGATCGTAGAGCTGGGTCAGTTCGGAGAAGGTTTCGTACGGCTCTTCGAACCAGTAGCGCATGATCTTCGCGTTGTTGTTCACTTCGTGGACGAAGCGCAGATCGGAGCGTTCAAGCGGGCGCAGCGTGAGTTCGCTGCTGCGTTCGATCGTCATTGGAATCCCCTCGAAAGCCGGTGGTTTGAATGCGCGCGGGTCTGCCGCAGGTGCGCAGGCGCGTTCCGGTTAGTCAGGGCGCGGCGAGTGGAGTTCTTGCAACGTTTCGCGGTTTCGGAGCGCGTCATTGCAAACAGCGTGCGAAACGCAAGCAGAGTGAAAAGCGGCGACGGCAGGGCGTCGCGCGGTGCGCGTGTTTTTAAAAACGCCGCGGGGCTGAATGGGCACGTGCGGTGCTCTACAATGAAATCATGCTCCTGCGATCGGAGGCCACTGTGTTCGAGCAATTGATATTGGGCGCTTTTCTAGTCATTCCGCTGCTCATCGTCGCGTTTCTATTTTCCGACGAATTGTGGCAGGAGCACCGCCATCTGCACGACATGCGCCCCGTGCCTGCGAGACATCGGCGTATTGACTGGCGGCATCCGCTGCGTCGCGCGCGGCACCGTCTTTGAAGCGCACGGGGTCCGCTGCTGAATATTGGTGCGCGACTCCCGCGCGAATCGCCAAGAAAAAAGCCTGCCGCTTCGGCAGGCTAAAAAAGAGATCCACACTCAATGCCTTGAAGGCTACAAGGCATTGCCAGTCTAGCCGCGCCGCAGACGCCGCTGGTTTCAAAGCGCTTTACACATGTTACGGCGCATGACCACGCCCGGCGCTCATCGTCAGTCGGCGCGCCAATGCGCGCGAATGCGCTGCGCCACCGCTTCGAGCGTGTCCGTGTCGGCGACGTCGCGCGCATGCATCTTCAGCGCCTGGCCTTGCCAGCGCGGGATCACGTGAAAATGGACGTGCGGCACGGTCTGTCCGGCCGCCGCGCCATTGAATTGTCCGATGAAAACGCCATCGGGGCGCAACGCGGCGCGCACGGCGATCGCGAGTTTCTGGGTCATGCGCATGCTCGCCGTCAGCGACGCTTCCGACAACTCGAATATCTCGGCCGCCGCTTCTTTCGGCACGACCAGCAGATGACCGTCGGCTTGCGGCATCAGATCCATGAAGGCCAGCGCCGCATCGGTTTCGGCCACTTTGATGCAGGGCAATTCGCCGCGCAGAATCCGTGCGAAGGGATTATTGGCGTCGTAGGTCATCGCGTCGTTTCCTTTGCTGGTTGCAGGGTTCAAGTTGGATGGGGCGGTATCACCAGTATTGTCCACGACATCTGTTACAGCGCGCGTGCCGCGCGCTTGATTGTTTGCGGCGGCTGACCGTAGGCGCGCAGAAAAGCGCGCCGCATCCGCTCGGTATCGATGAAGCCGGTCTCGGCCGCGACCGCTTCCATCGAATGACGGCCCGCTTCCAGCATGGAACGAGCGGCTTCTACGCGCAATGCCTCGATCGCTTTGGCCGGCGATTGACGGGTCTCGTCGCGAAACGCGCGGCTGAACTGGCGCGGACTGAGGTGCGCGACGTCGGCCAGTTGTTCGACCGTCAACGGCTCGCGCAGATGGCTTTTCGCATACGACAGCGCGTTCTGGATGCGATCGGACTTCGGTTCGAGGTCCAGCATGGCCGAAAACTGCGACTGTCCGCCCGCGCGCCGGTGATACACCACGAGTTTCTTCGCGATCGCGCGCGAAACCTCCACGCCGAGGTCACTCTCGACGAGCGCAAGACACAGGTCGATGCACGCGGTCATGCCGGCCGAGGTCCAGACCGAGCCGTCGACGATGAAGATGCGATCGTCATCGATCCGCGCGTCGGGGACACGCCGTTGCAGGTCACGCGCATACGCCCAGTGGGTGGTCGCGTGGCGGCCGTCGAGGATCCCGGCCTCGGCCAGCACGAAGGCGCCGGTGCAGATGCTCGCGGTGCGGCGCGAGGCGGTGAGCGCATCGTTCAGAAACGCCAGCAGGCCCGGCGATGACGGCGCGACCTGCATCGCGCCCGTGACGATCACGGTGTCGTACGCCGGATCGCCGAAGGGCCGCGTGGCGATCTCGACTCCGGACGAACTGCGCACCATCCCGCCATGCTCCGAGATGACCTCAACTTCGTACTCAGGCTGACGGGCATCCAGATTCGCCAATTCGAATACGGAGACCGCGACCATATCGAGGATCTGGAAGCCGGGAAAAACCACCACGCCAACATGCCTCATTACGATGTCCTAAAACGAGGTAAATACGACATTTGAGACAAAAGACTACGCGCCTAGACTTGCCTCGTCAACACCGCCATGCCGGACGGAACAGAGGTGGCAGCGGTGACTCACGGTCTTCCCATTCATCGGACAGGGCACCGGCGCGACGCGCCGAACCCGCAAGGAGAGCTTCAAATGGCAACGCAAGCAAGCAAAGGGACAGCATTGGTGACGGGGGCGTCGTCGGGTATCGGCGCGGTGTACGCGGATCGCCTCGCGCGGCGCGGCTTCGACCTGATTCTGGTCGCGCGCGACGTGCAGCGGCTGAACGGACTGGCCGAGCGGCTGACGCGGGAAACCGGGCGCCATGTCGAGTCCGTCGTTGCCGACCTGACCGTCAAGGGTGATGTGCGCCGCATCGAAGAGCGGCTGCGCGCGGATCGCGCGATCACGATGCTGGTCAACAACGCGGGAGTCGGCGCAACGGCCTCGCTGATCGATTCGGACGTCGACGAGCTGGAGAAGATGATCGAACTGAACGTGACCGCGCTCACGCGCCTGACGGCGGCGGCCGTGCCCGGCTTTGTCGAACGGGGACAGGGCGCCGTCATCAATATTTCGTCGATCGTTGCGCTGTCGCCCGAGACCCTGAACGGCACGTACAGCGGCACCAAGGCGTATGTGCTGAACCTGACGCAGTCGCTGCATCACGAAGTGGGCGACAAGGGCGTGCGCTTGCAGGCCGTGCTGCCGGGCGCCACCAGCACCGCGTTCTGGGATCGTGCGGGGCTCGCGGTCGAGAATCTGCCCCCGCAGATCGTGATGACCGCCGAAGACATGGTGGACGCCGCGCTCGCCGGTTTCGACCAGGGCGAACTGGTGACGATCCCGTCATTGCCGGATGCGGCTGACTGGGAGCGGCTGAACAACGCTCGCCAGCATCTGCAGCCGAATCTGTCGCACAAGCTGCCGGCTGCGCGTTATGCACGCGCCAAGGCCGCCTGAGAGCGAGCGAGGACGCGCGCGGGCCGGACAACGCGAAAACGCCCGCCGCGCGGCCAATAAAAAAGCGCGCCCGGCATATTTGCCGCGCGCGCTTTTTTATCCTGCAGCGCCGCAACCTCAACCGCCGCTCAAACCACTCACTCGCTCACCGCCACCTGATTCTTCCCATCCCGCTTGGCCCGATACAGGCCCATATCGGCGGCTTCGATCAGCGTCGTCACCGGCTCGGGCTGCGACGGCACGCGCGTCGCCGCGCCGATGCTGATCGTCACCATGCCGGTCGCGGAACCCGAATGCAGGATCGCCAGGTCCTCGATCGCGAGGCGGATTTTTTCCGCCAGCAGCCGCAAGCCGCCCGCCGACGTGCCCGGCACCACCACCGCGAACTCTTCGCCACCGAAGCGCGCGGCGAGATCCGGCGAGCGTCCCAGGCAGGATTCGACGGTTTGCGCGACGCGCTTGAGCACTTCGTCGCCGGCGACGTGCCCGTAGGTGTCGTTGTAGGCCTTGAAGTTATCCACGTCGATCATCAGGAAGCCGATGGCGGTTCTGTCGCGCGTGCCGCGACGCCATTCGGCGGCCAGATACTGATCGAGGTAGCGCCGGTTCGACAAACCCGTCAGCCCGTCCGAATGCGTGAGCCGCTGCAATTCGAGGTTGGTCGCGAGCAACTGCTGCTGCGATTGACGCAGCGCCTGGTAAGCCTCGTCGCGCTGCAGCAGGTTCAGATACGAGCGCGAGTGATAGCGGATTCGCGCGATCAGCTCGATACGGTCCGGCAGCTTCACCAGATAGTCGTTCGCGCCGGCCGCGAAGGCCGCGCTTTTCACGAGCGGCTCCTCCTTGGTCGACAGCACGATGATCGGAATGTCGCGCGTGGCCGGATTCTGCCGGTATTGCCGCACCAGCGTGAGGCCGTCCGTACCCGGCATCACGAGGTCCTGAAGGATCACGGTCGCGCGCGTTTCCTCGGCGCACAGCACGGCTTCTTCGGGCGACGCGCAATAGTGGAAGTCGACGCTCGCTTCGGCGGCCAGCGCCTGGCGGATCGCCTCGGCGATGATCGCCTGGTCGTCGACCAGCAACACCATGATCGGGCACTCCGCCGCGGGCGGATTGCCGAGGATGCGCGCTAACGCGTCGTCGATGGCGAGGTTGGACGCGTCTTCCGCGTTCTCCACGAGCGTCTGCGGGTTCGCGTCGTCTTCCGCGAGTCTCCGCGCGGCGGCGTTCTGATGCGGTTTAGGGGTGTCCATGTTGTTCAGCCAGAATGAATGTCAGTGAATCGGGCTCGTCGGTGGCCTGGTGGTGGTCTATCGGGCGCTGGCCGCCGCTGCCAACGCGGCGGCAATGCGCGGCAACGGCAGGATCGCGGCGGCGGCGTCGAGCGCCGCTGCCGCCTTCGGCATGCCGTACACCGCGCTGCTCGCTTCGTCCTGCGCGATCGTGTGATAGCCCTTGGTGCGCATCGCCTTGAGGCCGATTGCGCCGTCGCGGCCCATGCCGGTCAACAGCACACCGATTGCGCGCGCCGGCCAGCGTGCTACCACGCTGTGAAAAAACACGTCGACGGAAGGGCGGTACGGCGTTTCTTCCGGCACCCGCGTGTAGCCGAGCACCTCGGGCAGCTTCAGATGCAGATGATCGTCGGTGGCGGCGAGCAGCACGACGCCCGCTTGCGGCCGGTCGCCTTCGCGTGCGATACGCACCGGCAACGCCGATTGCTGGTTCAGCCAGTCGGCCATGCCGGCCGCGAACGCGGCGTCGACGTGCTGCACGATCACGGTTGCCGCGTTGAAATCCTTCGGCAGCGCGGCGAGCAGGGTGGCGAGCGCGGCTGGCCCGCCCGCCGACGCGCCGATCGCCACCAACGGCGTATCACGACTGGTCACGCGCGCGATCCCCGCGGCGGCCGCCGCGCCGGGCGCATGACGTTCCTTGATGAGCGCGCCGATGCGGTCGATCTTCGCGATCAGCATGGCGATGCTCTTGTGCGCGTCGGGGCCGTTCAGCGCCGGTGTATCGACGGCGTCGAGCGCGCCCGCACCCATCGCTTCGTAGACGCGCCACGCGTTCGCGCCCACGTCGACGGTGACGATCAGGATCGCGCACGGCGCGCGCGCCATGATGCGGCGCGTGGCTTCGACCCCGTCGACGTTCGGCATCACGAGATCCATCAGTACGATGTCGGGCCGTTGCGCGGCGCAGAAGTCGACCGCCTGCTGCCCGTCCTGCGCGACCCACAACACGTCGTAATCGCGGCGCGCCGCGAGCGCGCGCCGCAACGCCTCGACGGCGAGCGGCATGTCGTTGACGATTCCGATCTTCATGAGTTTTACCCGTAGGCCTCGCCGATCAAGTCATGCACGGCATCGAGCAGTGCTTCGTCATGGAAACTGCCTTTCGCCAGATAATAGTCGGCGCCCGCGTCGAGCCCGGCGCGGCGGTCCTCTTCGCGATCCTTGTACGACACGATCATGACCGGCAGCGCGTGCAGCTGCGGATCGCGCTTGATCAGCGTGACGAGTTCGATGCCGTCCATGCGCGGCATGTCGATGTCGGTGATCACGAGGTCGAAGCGTTCGCCGCGCACCGCGTTCCAGCCGTCCATGCCGTCGACGGCGATCGTCACGTCGTAACCGCGCGTGGCCAGCAGCTTGCGTTCGAGTTCGCGCACGGTGAGCGAGTCGTCGACCACCAGCACGCGGCGCGCGGAGCGCTTTGCGCTCAGGGCGCCGCCGGGCTGCGCGTGCTTCAGAGCGCCGCCCGCGACGAGCCGTTCGACCGATCGCAGCCAGTCGTCGACATCGGCGATCAGCACTGGATCGCCGTTTTCCATCAACGCGCCGGCCGTGATGTTGCGGATCTTGCCCAGGCGCGGGTCGAGCGGCTGCACGACCAGCATCCGCTCGCCGAGAAAACGGTCGACCACCACGCCGTAGGTCTGCGGGCCGTCGCCGATCACGATCATGCAGATCGCGCCGCTGACATCGGCGGGCGGCGCGGCGTCGAGAATCTGGTGCGCGGTAACCACGCCGATGCGCCGGCCCGAGAACGCGATGTGCTGATGGCCTTCGAGCAGTTCGATGTCCGCGCGGCTCACCTGCAAGGTGCGGTTCACGTGTGCGAGCGGCACCGCGTAGGGCTCGCCCGCGACTTCGATCAGCAGGCTGCGGATCACCGACAGCGTGAGCGGCAACTGCAATTGCACGCGCGTGCCGAGCCCAGGCTCGTGGGTGATCCGCACCGTGCCGCGCACGCGCTTGACGACGTCGTGCACCGCGTCGAGCCCGACGCCGCGGCCCGACACCTCGGTGACCTGATCGCGCAGCGAGAAGCCGGGCAGGAACAGGAATTCGAGCAGCTCGGCCTCCGACAGACGCGCGGCCGTCTCCTCGCTCGCCAGCTTCTTGCGCACGATCGACGCCCGCAGCGCGGCGAGATCGATGCCCGCGCCGTCGTCGGACACGGTGATCAGCAGCGCGCCGGCCGTGTGACGCGCGTCGAGCGTGAGCGTGCCTTCTTCCGGCTTGCCGCGCGCGAGCCGCACGGCGGGCGCTTCGATGCCGTGGTCGAGCGCGTTGCGCAGCATGTGGCCGAGCGGCGCTTCGAGCAGATCGAGGATGTCGCGGTCCACCTGGGTCGATTCGCCGACCAGTTGCCAGCGCACTTTCTTGCCGAGCGAGCGCGCGACGTCGCGCACCATGCGCGCGAGTCCGCCGGTGCCGTCGCCGAACGGGCGCATCCGGCATTGCAGCGCGGCGTCGTAAAGCTGTTGCGACAGATGCGTCGAACGGCGATCGAAGCTCTCCAGATCGGCGAGACGTTCACCGAGCAGATGCTGCGACTCGGCGGTGAGGCGCCGCAGTTCTTCGAGCGCGGCATGTGCGCGCGGGTCGAGCTTCTGGTCGGCGAGGGCTTCGTGCAACCGGTCGAGCGCGTGGGTGCTGTCGCGCTGCACGCGTTTGACGCGCAGCATGGATTGCGCGAACGGCTTCAGCCAGCGTGATTCGACCAGCGATTCACCGGACAGCGACAGCAGGCGGTCGAGGTTGTCGGCGCGCACGCGCAGCATGCGGCCGGATTCGGTGGTTGTGCTGTTGGCGGTGTTGGCTGCGGCGGGTGGTGCAGCGAATGTGTCGGCCACGGCGCTCGCGGGCCTGACGCTCGCGGCGGGGGTGGCCGTGGCTTCGGCACGCAGCGCGCCGGCCAGCAGGTTGAACGCGGCATCGGCATCGGTGTCGGCGGCAGCTCCGCTTGGGGCAGCGGATGGCTCAGCGACTGCGCCGGATGGCGGCGCCGAAACAGCGGCGACCGGTCGCACCGCATCGCGCCGCGCTGCCGCCCCATGCGGCACCACGCCCGCCATCCGCGCCTGCAACGCGGCGACGCACGCGCCGACCGCGTCGCGCGCCGATTCGTTTTCGTTTTTGCCGATGCGCGCGATGATATCGACGCCGCGCAGCAGCTCATCGATCCATGCGGCGTCGAGCAACGCGCGTCCTTCCTGCGCAGCGACGAAGCAGTCTTCCATCGCATGCGCGAGTTCGACGCCGGCCTGCACGCCGACGATGCGCGCCGCACCCTTCAACGAATGCGCGGCGCGCATGCAGGCCTCGAGCGCGGCGGCGTCGCCGGGCACGCGCTCGATCACCAGCAGGCCGTCGTTGAGCACGCGCGCCTGAGTCCGTGCTTCTTCGCGGAAGAGGTCGATCAGCGACGGGCGGCGCGGGTCGTCGGTCATCCGAGGCTCCGGTTCAGCGTGTCGAAGAGCGCGTCGGCGTCGAGCACGCCGACGCTCAGACCACGCCACGGCGCGACCGCGCGCGTGTGCGCGGCAGCCGCTTGCGACAGCGTCGCGGGCGGCGCGCAGAAGCTGGCCGGCGCGAGACGATGCACGCCGTCGACCTGATCGACGGGAAATACCGCGCGCTCTTCGCCGCGCGACACCACCAGCAGGCGCGGCAAGTCGTGACGCGCGCGCTCGTCGCGTGCGGCGATGGCAGCGTTGGTGCCAATGGGGGTGCCGGCCTCGAAGCCGAGCAGATGCGCAAGCGACAGGCACACCAGCAATTCGCCCTGCACGTTGACCACGCCCAGCACCGCGCGATGCTGCCGATGCGGCAACGTCCGAATGGGCCGCGTCTGCACGATGCGCTTGAAGATCGGCGTGGCAAGGGCGAGCCATTCCTCGCCGATGCGGAACACGAGGAACGATTCGCCCGCGGCGTGAGCGTCGCGCTGCTCATGCGCGGGCGCGCGAAGGTCGTGGCGCGAGAGATCGACGAGCGGAATCGGCTGTTCGAGCAGTTTGGCCGCGGCCGTTTCGAACACCGGGCAATTCAGGCAGCGCACATATTCGGTGAGCCGCTCGCACGACGAGTCGCCGCGCACGCCGATGCGGTTCCAGCAATCGTCGAAGCCCGCGATGCGATGTTCAATCACGTGCCGCTCCCTGCGCGCGCGACGCGCGTTGTATCAAGCGGCGCGCAGCGTCGCGATCGCCTTCGAGTTCGAGCAGCATCGCCAGATGCGCTAGCGCTTCCGCATGCTGCGGATCGAGATAGAGCGCCTTGCGGTACTGGCTGCGAGCGAGGTTCGTTTCGCCGTTGGCATCGGCCAACACGCCGAGTAGATAGAACGCGTCGGCGTGCGGCGCATGTTGTTCCAGATAAGCGTTGATCGCGGCGGCGGCTTCCATGAGGCGGCCTGCGTCGGCTAGCGCGTGCGCGGCTTGCAGCGTGTCGCGGGCGGCGCTGACTGGTGCGTCGATCTGCGGCGGTTGCGGGCCGTGCGCCGACGGCATGCGCGGATGCGGCGCGAGCGTGTTGCGCAAGATGGACTGCATCGCCCCGTCGAACGGTGCGATTTGTGTCACGCCGTCGAACGCGGCGCGTGCAACCGGATCGGGCCACGCGAACGGCTCGGCGGAAAACGCCTGCGCGGGCGCGAGCGCGGACACCGGCGAAGGGCTCATCACGAGCGCGGCGGCGGCGGCAAGCGGCGCGGCCATGGGCCAGCCATTCGACAGCGGATCGGCGGGCGCCGCGCGCTGGAACGCGAACGCCAGCGGAATCTTCGCGGACTGCATGCCGTGGCGCACCAGCAAGCCGGTTTCCGCCGGACCGACGAACATCGTACCGGTGTCGGCCAGCACGCTATTGAGCGCGTGCAAAGCGGTTTGCTGCGCTTCGCGGTCGAAGTAAATCAGCACGTTGCGGCAGAACACAAAGTCGTAGATGCCGAGCGACGTCGCGTCGAGTTGCATCAGATTGGCGCGCGAGAAGCGCACCGTTTCGACGATGCGCGGCGCAAGACGCCAGCCGTCCTCGGTGCGCGTGAAATGCGCGTCGCGAAACGCGAACGCATTGCCGCGAAACGAATTGCGTCCGTAGACCGCGCGCTGCGCGAGCGCGAGCGACCGTTCGCTGATATCCATCGCGTCGATGCGAAAGCGCGTGGCGTCGATGCCCGCGTCGAGCAAGGTCATCGCGATCGTATACGGCTCTTCGCCGGTCGAGCAGGGCAGGCTGAGGATGCGCAGCGGCAGTCCCGCGCCACGCTCGTCGAGGCGCTCATGCGCGAGCCGCGCGAGCGCCTTGAACGCGTCGGCGTCGCGATAGAACCAGGTCTCCGGCACCACTACGGTTTCGATCAGCGCCTGCACCATCGCTGGCGATCTCTGCGTCGCGTCCCAGTAGTCGGCGAGCGAGTCCTGCGCGTGACCCTCCGCGTACCACGCGGCGGCGCGCTGATCGACCGCACGCTCGATCGCGCTATGGCCGAGCGACGCCGCGTCGAGCCCCATGGTTCGATGCAGCAGCTCGGCGAAGCGTCGATAAAGCGGCGTGTTGTCCTGATGCGCGTTCATGCATGCGCCTCGGGAAACAGCAGCGCCTTGACGTCTTCGGGCAGCAGATGTTCGACGCGGACCCACTGCACCAGGCCACCCGCGTCGCTCGCGACCGGGCCGAGATAGCGCGCGTGCGGCAGGTCGATGCCGGTCTCGTGAAATGCTTCGGCATCCAGACGAATCGTGCGGGTCGCGCCTTCGAGCAGCAGCGCGAGCAGACGCACGGCGCCCGCGTGCGGGTAGCGCATCAGCACGACGCGCGTCGACATCAGTTGCGCGGCGGGACGGCCGAGCGCGAGCGCCGGCAGGTCGATCACCGGCAGCGGCGCGCCTTCGTGATCGAACACCCCGGCCACCCACGACGGCGCGCCGGGGATCGCCTTCGGCGGCGCTTGCGGCGTGAGCGGCATCAGACGCTCCACCTGCGTCGCGTCGATCACGTAGCGTTCGCTATCGAGCGTGAAGAGGATGAAGAGCATCGGCGTGTGGGCGGGCGGTGATGGGGTCGGCGCGGGCGTTGCGGCGCGCGTCAGGCCATCACCTTGAAGCGCGACACGCCGGTGCGCAGGCTGTTGGCGACGTGCGTCAGATCGTCGATGGCCTGAGTCGACTGGCGCAGCGATTCCGCCGTCTGCTGCGCGGCCTCCGACAGTTGCGTCAGCGCCTGGGTGATCTGCTCGGCGCCGGTCGCCTGGGTCTGCATGCCCTCGTTGACCATCGAGAAACGCGGCGCGAGTTGCTGCACCTGCTGGATGATCTGCGTAAGATGGCCGCCCACGTTCTGCACGTCGAGCATGCCGCGCCGCACTTCCTCGGAGAACTTGTCCATGCCCATCACGCCCGCGGCCACCGCCGACTGGATCTCCTTGACCATCTGTTCGATGTCGTAGGTCGCGACGGCAGTCTGATCGGCGAGGCGGCGGATTTCGGTCGCCACGACCGCGAAGCCGCGGCCATATTCGCCGGCTTTTTCCGCTTCGATCGCCGCGTTCAGCGAGAGCAGGTTGGTCTGGTCCGCTACCTTGGTGATGGTGGCGACGACCTGGTTGATGTTGCTCGCCTTCTCATTGAGGATCGCCAGCTTGGCGTTGACCGAGCCGGCTGCTTCCATCACGAGGCGCATGGTTTCTTCCATGCGCGCGAGGCCGGCGTGGCCGGTGCCCGCGAGCGCGGCCGACTGGCCCGCCACTTCCGAAACTTCGTTCATGGTGCGCAGCAGATCGCGCGAGGTCGCGAAGATTTCACGCGAGGTGGCGCCGATCTCAGTGGTGGTGGCGGCGGTTTCGTTCGCGGTGGCCTGCTGCTCGCGCGAAGTCGCGGCGATTTCCGTTACCGACGTGGTCACCTGCATCGCCGACTTCTGCGCCTGGCCGACCAGCGCCGTCAGTTCGTCGGTCATGCGGTTGAAGCCGGCTTCGAGCGCGCCGATCTCGTCCGCGCGATTCAGTTCCAGGCGTTGCGTCAGGTCGCCGGTGCGCATCACGTCGACCACCTGCAGCACCTTCGCCATCGGTGTGGTGACGGCGCGCAGCAGCCAATAGCCGGCCAGCACGGCGACAACCGCGGCGAGCAGCATCATCACCAGCAGCACGATGCGGCTCGTCTCGACCGATTTGCGGATGCTTTCGGCGGCTTCGTCGGCGTAGGTTTTGTTGTCCTCGACCAGCTTGCGCACCGACAGGCGGCCCGTTTCCCAGATCGGCGTGAGCTGCGTGGTGAAGATGCGCGCGGCGTTTTCCTTCGAACCCGGCAGGGTGTTCAGCAGCGCCGCCTGCACGGGCAGGTACTGCGTGTGCTGCTGGCGGAAATCGTTGAACAGTTGCCGGTCGACGTCGCGGAAAATCGTCACGCCGTAGTCGTTGAGCAGCTTCTCCAGCGTCTGCTGGATTTCCTGCAGGCGCGCGGTGTCGCGTTTCGTGGAGTCGGGGTCCGCGTCGACATAGATCAGACGCTGCGTCACCGAATAGTTTTCGAACCAGGCCGCTCGCATCGCCGTTGCGTAGTAGAGGCCGGGCATCGAGTCCTGCTGCTGGCTCTTCGCGTCGCGGTCGATGCCGCCGAGCTGCTCAAAAGTGACGATTGCCATTGCCAGCATCACGATCAGCACGATCCCGAAGCTGCATAGAATCCGTTGCCGGATGGTCCATTGTTTCACGCGCACGCCCCTTACTTTTTTGGCGTTGTCTCGAACCCAAGCTGTTTGACGCCGGTCCGCCTGGATCGAAGGGTAGGAAAGCCTTGCGATTCGTCAGATTCATCTGACGGGTAATGCGGCGAATTTTACATTGATCGGGAGATTGTTTGAGACCTGTAGATGCCGGCCGTGGATACCGCCTACGCGACCGCGCCACTTGCAGTTGTATCGTAATGTTCCGTTACCACTTGCAGCATCTATTTCGGCCCATGCCCTTCACAATCGGTCCCATGCCTGAACGGCGGGAGATAAACATGAAAAAGATCGCAGTGGCGTTGGTGATGGCGGGAAGTCTGTGCGTGGCGGGGCAAGCGTCTGCTCACGATCATGGCGGCGACGTGGTGGGTGCGCTGATCGGCGGCGCGGTGTTGGGCGCGGTGGTGACGTCCGCGTTGAATCCGGCGCCGGTGGTGGCTTATCAACAGCCTGTCTATGCGCAACCGGCGTATCAGCCCGCGCCGGCTTATGCGGGACCACCGCCGGGATACTGCTACGACCAGTACCAGCGCGCGTATGTCGCGTGCGGGGCGCCGCCGCCCGGGCAGTATGGGTACGGGCAGCCTCAGCCGCAACCGGGGTGGTGATCGACTGGGGTGTGCGCCATAAAGGCACGCCGCGATAAAAAAGGCCGTCGCCAATGCGACGGCCTTGTCATTTGATGCACCGTTCAGTGTTTGTGATGAAGCCACTCCGCGTAGTGCGTATCGAGCCAGCGCTCGAACTTCGGCGGCTTCGTATCATGGTGATAATGGGACGCTGCCCATATGGCAAGGCCGACTACCAGCATCACGGCAGGCCCCATCAGGTAAGCGATCAACGATTCAGACATCGGAGCCTCCGTATCGGCATGCATCGATGCTTCAGTTTAGGCGATGGAATCGGGGAAAGAAGGATGGAAATGAGGTGTGCGCAAGAGAGCATATAGGGCGCAAAACCTTGTTATTTAGAACCTGATGTGGAATGCACTTCTCTTTTCTGATCAGCTATTTGGGGCCGGCCCAAGTTGGATTGTGTACCAACGATTCCGGGTGCCGCGACCGGTCGGCGCGGCCGGCCAAAATCCCGCCGATGTCCGTCAGACCGAGCTGATCACTGCTTGCCGTCCGGCTTCAATCTGCCCGTCGACAAAGTCCGCCCAAGCCTGAACGATTCGACGCTGCTGCGCCACGTCATCCTCTTGGTGTGGGTTTTGCGCCTCGAGCGCCGACGCGCTGTCGAGTGCAACATCTCGCTGCGCGACCTCGCGCAAATGGGTCCACGCCGTGCGCCGGAAGTCATGCAGCACGAAATGCTCGACCTCCAGTCCGAGTGCCTTGACCGCCTGGTTCAGCGTACTTTTCGCAATGGACCGGTCGTCGCCCCTCACGCTCGGGAAGACGTAGTTCCGGCTCGCCTTCGCGCGGTGAAGCTCGCGCAGCATCGAGACCGCCTGGTGCGAAAGATAAACGACGCGGTCCCGATCGGCGTTCAGACGCGCGGCGGGAATCGTCCAGACCGCGTGGTCCAGATCAAATTCCGCCCACGCCGACTCGACCAGGTCCGACTTGCGCACCATCGTCAGCACCAGTAGATGCAGCGCCAGCTTCAACGGCCGGCGAATGCTCGACGCGTCGATCGCGTGCAGCATGGTGCCGATCTCTTCGCCGGAGAGCACGCGGGTGCGGCTGTCGAAGGTGGCGATGGAGCGCGCCGGCACGACCTCGGCGGGATTGCTGTTGGCGAGCTGCCGGGCGATCAGATACACATAGAGCCGTTTGACCACGTTGCGCGTGTGCAGCGCCATTTTCGGGGACCCACGGTTTTTGATCCGCTCGCAGATCGCGACGATGTCGTCGGGGGTCACGGCGTTGATCGGTTTGCCGCCGATCGCGGGCAACACGTCCTTGTCGAGGGCGCGGCGGGTCGTGCGGCGATATTCGTCCGACTTGCCGGCCATGGCTGTGGCGAGATAGAGCTCGGCCGCTTCGCGCAGAACGTCCGCGTTGCTTTCGGCGCCGCGATCGCGCCGCGCGGTGGCGACCGGCGAGATGCCCTGCGCGACCATCTCCACATACTTCTGCGCCTTGGCCCGCGCAACGCGCAGCGAGATCATCCGGTAGTCGCCGATGGTTGCGAGCGGCTGGCGTTTGCCGTTCAGCGTATAGCGGAAGCGCCAGACTTTCGTGCCGGTCGTCATGACTTCGATCACGAGGCCGTTGCCGTCGGCGACGCAATAGCGAGCTGCACGCGGCTCGAGTGCGCGGATTTGGGATTCGGTGAGGGGGACGGCTAAGCGGGGCATGCTCGGATCGTTGGTGCGCGGACAGCGGCGATTTTAAACCTTGCGCGTGCTGTGTACCAAAGACTTATGGCTTTTTGTGCTCACAGTGGCGGAAGAGCGGCGCGGCGACGGTAGTGATGAGACGCGATGCAAGCCTTATCTGGCAGCCATCCTCGCCCGATTCTGAATTCGCGTCTACTTGCCGATACAGAATCTGCTGAAAATCACCCCGAGCAGATCATCCGAACTGAATTCGCCAGTGATCGAGTTCAGCTGATCCTGCGCGAGCCGCAGTTCCTCGGCGAACAGATCGAGTGCCTGCGAGTTCTGATCCGCGTGTGCCGCGGCCGTCGCCAAATGCTCCTCGGCGGCGCGCAACGCAATCAGATGCCGCTCGCGCGCGAGGTAGACGCTTTCGGCGCCCGCCTGCCAGCCGGCGATCCGCAGCAACTCTTCGCGCAGCAGCGCCACGCCGTCGCCCTGTTTCGCCGACAAGCGCACCTCGCTGAGATCGAGGTCCGCATCGAGCGCTTGCGTCGCGGGCGCGAGGCCTGTCAGGTCCGTCTTGTTCAGCACGCGCACCACCGGCACGCCGCCAGGAAAGCGCCCGGAGATCGTCTCGTCCTCGGTGGTCATGCCGGTGCGCGCATCGAGCAGATGCAACACCACGTCCGCGCGCTCGATCTCGCTCCAGGTGCGCTCAATGCCGATTTTCTCGACCTCGTCCTCGGTATCGCGCAGGCCGGCGGTGTCGATCACGTGCAGCGGAATGCCTTCGATCTGGATGGTCTGCGCGACTTTGTCGCGCGTGGTGCCCGCGATCGGCGTGACGATGGCCAGCTCCGCGCCGGCCAGCGCATTCAGCAGCGACGACTTGCCGACGTTCGGCTGGCCCGCCAGCACCACCGACAAACCCTCGCGCAACAATGCGCCTTGCCGCGCTTCGCTCAACACGTTCGCCAGGCGCTCGCGGATGCGCGTGAGTTTGCCGCGCGCGTCGGCGGCTTCGAGGAAGTCGATCTCTTCCTCCGGGAAGTCGAGCGTCGCCTCGACCAGCATCCGCAGCGTGATCACGTCTTCGACCAGCGCATGGATGTCGCGCGAGAACGCGCCGTCGAGCGAGCGGCCCGCCGAGCGCGCGGCCGCCTCGGTGCTGGCCTCGATCAGATCGGCGACGGCTTCGGCTTGCGCCAGATCCAGCTTGTCGTTCAGGAAGGCGCGGCGCGTGAACTCGCCCGGCTCGGCCAGCCGCAGACCGAACCCACGGCCGGCGTCGATGCAACGCTGCAGCACGAGTTGCAGCACGACCGGACCGCCGTGGCCTTGCAGTTCGAGAACGTGTTCGCCGGTGTACGAGTGCGGCGCCGGAAAGTACAGCGCGATACCGCGGTCGAGCGCAGCGCCGTTGCCGTCGAGGAACGGGACGTAGCTGGCGTGGCGCGGCACGAGTGTCTGGCCGGTGAGCGCCCGCATGAGCGGCTGGGCCGCTGCCTCGCCCGCACGCCCGAACGAGATCCGCACGACACCGATGCCTCCCCGGCCTGGCGCGGTAGCAATGGCGACGATGGGATCGGAGTCGGTGGTCAGCATGAAAATGTGGCAAAAGCGGAGAGAAGGGCGGGACAGCCGGTCGATGCAGCGCGAGGCATTGTAACGCGGGTGCCTACCGCAACCGCTTCGGAGCATCGGAACCCAGGTTTGTCGCCGCATTGTCGGGACAAATCGGATTTATCTCAAATAAGCTAGGATTGCTACTGCAATATCTCGGAATAAATAGGACGAGATAAGACAACCAGCGCGCGAAGAAGCCAGCCAGACAAAGAAAAAACGGAAGAAATCAAATTCCCGAAAACGCTTTGCCCGACGCGCACGGCAAGCTAAAACTATCTCAAATACGCTAAGACTAAGCTTGTCAGGTTGTCAACTGGTTGGACGCTGAATTGCACAATCTGGCCCATGCCAACCGACAAAGAAAAAGCCGCCTTCGCCAAACGGTTGAAGGATCTGCTGGAGCCGCTCAAGATTCGCGGCGGGACCAAACTCGCCGAGCAATTCAATCTGCGCTATCACGGCGAGCGTCCCGTTACGCCGCAAACCGCGCACAAGTGGCTCACCGGCACGACGATCCCGAAGCCGGACAAGCTGCGCACGTTAGCCGAATGGCTGAACGTCAAGGAGCATTGGCTTCATTACGGACCGCCACCGGGTTCGAGCAGCAGACCGCTGGCGCGCGGCGAGAAATATCCACCCACGCCGGAGACGATTGAACTCGCTTCCAAGATCGCGTCGCTGATGCCAAAAGACCGCAACCTCGTCGAGGAGATGATCGAGCGTTTTTACGGCGAGGACACTGAAGAGTAGTTGAGGCGGCAGCCCGGATTCGAGCGCCCATAGAAAAAGCCGTCCGGTTTGCACCGGGCGGCTTTTTTGTCGCTGCACTGTCAGCCAGCGTCGGCTTGCGTCAGACGGGAGGCGGCTTTGCCGCCCGCCGCCTCGTACAAGACTCAGGCCGGCTTCACCTTCGTCTTGCCCATCATTCGCGTGATGTAGTACTGCTGCGCGATCGACAGCACGTTGTTCACGACGTAGTACAGCACCAGACCGGCCGGGAAGAAGAAGAACATGACCGAGAACGCGATCGGCATGAACATCATCATCTTCGCTTGAACCGGGTCCGGCGGCGTCGGGTTCAGCTTGGTCTGCAGGAACATCGAGACGGCCATCAGCACCGGCAGGATGAAGAACGGGTCCTGCTGCGAGAGATCGTGAATCCACAGAATCCACGGCGCGCCGCGCATTTCCACCGACGACAGCAGCACCCAGTACAGCGAGATGAACACCGGAATCTGGATCACGACCGGCAGACAGCCGCCGAACGGATTGACCTTCTCGGTCTTGTACAGCTCCATCAGCGCCGCGTTCATCTTTTGCGGATCGCCCTTGAAGCGCTCGCGCAGCGCCTGCATGCGCGGCGTGATCGCCTTCATGCGCGCCATCGACTTGTAACTCGCGGCCGACAGCGGGAAGAACACCGCCTTGATCAGCACCGTGAGCAGCACGATCGACCAGCCCCAGTTGCCGACATAGCTATGGATCTTCTCGAGCAGCCAGAACAGCGGCTTCGCGATGATCGTGACCCAGCCGTAGTCCTTCACCAGTTCCAGACCCGGCGCGATGCCTTCGAGCATGCGCTCTTCTTCCGGACCGGCGAACAGGCGCGCCGACACGCTGACGGTCTGGCCCGGCGCGATGGTCGGCAGCGGTTGCTTGACGCCCACGCGGTACAGCGACGGATCGATCTTCTCGACGTAGATGTCGCGCTTCGCACCTTGCTGCGGGATCCAGGCCGACGCGAAGTAATGCTGGACCATCGCGATCCAGCCGTTGTCGGCCGAGGTTGCGTAATCCTGCTTGTTCTTGTCGATGTCGCCGAACGTCATCTTCTGGAAGTGATGCTGGTCGGTGTAGACAGCCGGTCCGATGAACGTGTGCGAGAAGCGCGGCGTTTCCACCGGCTGGTCGTCACGCACCAGTTCCATGTAGACCGACGGCGACACCGGCGTCGTGCCGACGTTCTGGATCTTCGTGTCGACGCCGATCACGTAGCTGCCGCGGGTGAACGTGTAGGTCTTGATGACCTTCACGCCACCTTTTTCCGGCGACTCGAAGCTCAGGCTGAACGATTTTTCGTCGCCCTTCAGTTCGGTCTGCTGGTTCGGCATCAGCGTGAACACGTCGTTGTGGTTCGGGAAATCGCCGCCGAGCAGACCCGTGCGGGCCAGATACGTGTGATTGTCGGTGCGGTCGAACAGCGTGATCACCAGATCAGGCGTCTTGCCGTCGCCCTGCTTGACGAGCGACAGCCGCGACAATGTGCCACCGCGCGTATCGATCTCACCGGTGTAGACGTCGGTGGAGAACTTCACGAGCTGCGATTGCGCTGCGCCCGGCGCGTTGCCGGGCGCGGCTGCGTGGGTGGCCGGCAGATCGGCCGGCTGGGTTCCCGGCGTCGTGGTTCCCGGTGCGGCGCTACCGACGGTCTTGGTCGGCGTGGCGCTCGGGAAGAACATCGACGGGCGTCCGTGGTCGCGTTGCCAGTTGTCGAACAGCATGACAGCTGACATGAAAAAGATGACCCATAGGACGGTGCGTTTGATATCCATGCGTTGTCTCAGTGTCGATGGAACGGCGCGTCAGCGCTTTTCAGAAGTGGGAGGCGGGACGAGATCGATGCCGCCCGCGGAAAACGGGTGACAGCGGCAAATACGCCTGGCGGCGAGATAAGTCCCGCGCGCGGCGCCATGATACTGGATTGCTTCGCGCGCGTAATCAGAGCAGGAAGGGTAAAAACGGCACCGGTTGCCGAGCATTGGGCTCACGGCAAGCTTGTAAAAACGCAATAAAGCGATGAGTACCGTTTGCATGGCAGGTGCGGCCGGACAGCGCCGCGCAACGTGGAGTACCGGGTGACGCCCGCGCAGCCCGGCTGCCAAAGCTGCCTGAACTGCCAAAACTCGAATACGGGCGGTCACTTGAGCGTCATTCCGTCTTGGGCGCTTCCGCGGGCGGCGCCTCGCGACGGACAATTTCGCGCGCTGCCTTGTCGAGCAGCGCCTCGATTTCGCTGCGGCACAACGCCTTCAACGGCGGTGACGAAGCGCTCGGCAAAGCCTTCTTGTCGAAACGCGTGTGCAAACGCAGCAGCACATCCCAACCGCCGAACTCCGCGCGACGCAGCCGGAAAGCTTCACGCGCGATTCGACGCACCAGATTACGCGTGGCCGCGCGCGGCGCATACTTCTTGCCGATTACGAGGCCCAAGCGAGCTTCATTGCCGGTGGGCCGGCCGTACACCACGAAGTGCGCGGTGCGGCGCCACGGGCGCAAACGAAAAACGGATGAAAATTCATCCGTTTTCAGCAGCCTTGCGGCTTTGGGGAAGGCGGCTTGCGCTCGCAACGGAACCGAGCCCTGTTGCTGCGCCCCTGCCGCTCCCGCTTCGCCGCGGGCTTCGGTCACAGCGCGCAATCCGCTCGCCTTAGATGGCGAGGCGCTTGCGGCCCTTCGCGCGGCGTGCGTTGATGACCTTGCGGCCACCTGCGGTCTTCATGCGAACGCGAAAGCCGTGGGTGCGCTTGCGACGGGTGACGGAAGGTTGGTAAGTACGTTTCATGTTGCTCTCACTTGATCGAAAAAAAACCGCGCGATCATCGCTGAAAGCGCAATGGCCGGAGGTTTACTCTGAATTGGTTTTCGCGGAACCCGCTATTTAAACCGCTTTTCCGTTGGCCGTCAATAGTTTAGCCTGGTTCGGCCGCAAGCCGGACTTTGTTCGCCAGATGATCAGTCCCTGTGGATAACTCCCTTGCCGGTCCGTTTTGGCGTTAGAATCTCGCCTTACTTCCCAAAAATGCTGCACGCCGCTCCGGCTCGCTTGCCCCGCAAACCCTTGTGGCACAGGCGCCTGGGGCCGTTACGCCTGGCTGCTCAGGGCCTTGTTGCGTGCGCGCGACAAGGGCAGCGGCGACCGCCGTGCACACCATAACGACAGCAACTCGATGAACGATTTCTGGCAACACTGTTCCGCATTGCTGGAGCGTGAGCTCACGCCCCAGCAGTACGTGACGTGGATCAAACCGTTGGCCCCGGTCGCCTTCGACGCCGCTGCGAACACACTTAGCATCGCTGCGCCGAACCGCTTCAAGCTCGACTGGGTCAAGAGCCAGTTCTCCGGCCGCATCGCGGATATGGCCCGCGATTTCTGGCACGCGCCGGTCGACGTGCAATTCGTACTGGACCCGAAAGCAGGCATGCGCGCCCCGGTGGCGTCGTCGCCAGCGCCGGCGCGTCCTGCTTCGGCCGCGCCAATGGGCGGCCATGCCGGTGGGGGCGCCGCGGTCGACGCGGCCGTGGGCGCCGTGCAAGCGGCGCAGATGGCGCGCGCCAACCAGGCGATGGCCGCGCAAAACGCGCACGCCCGCGCGGCGGCCGAAGATGCCGCCGACCTCGATCTGCCGAGCCTCGACGCGAACGAAGCTGCGGCCGCACGCCGCACCTGGCGTCCGGGCCAGAGCGCGGGCTCGAACAGCAGCGGCGAAAATGACTCGATGTACGAGCGTTCGAAGCTGAACCCTGTGCTGACGTTCGACAACTTCGTGACCGGTAAGGCCAACCAGCTCGCGCGCGCCGCGGCGATTCAGGTTGCGGACAATCCGGGCATCTCGTACAACCCGCTGTTCCTGTATGGCGGCGTGGGTCTGGGCAAGACCCACCTGATCCACGCGATCGGCAACCAGCTTTTGATGGACAAGGCCGGCGCGCGGATTCGCTACATTCACGCGGAACAGTATGTGTCCGACGTGGTGAAGGCCTACCAGCGCAAGGCATTCGACGACTTCAAGCGCTACTACCACTCGCTCGACCTGCTGCTGATCGACGATATTCAGTTCTTTTCCGGCAAGTCGCGCACACAAGAGGAATTCTTCTACGCGTTCGAGGCGCTGGTCGCGAACAAGGCGCAGGTGATCATCACCAGTGATACGTATCCGAAGGAAATCTCGGGTATCGACGACCGCCTGATCTCGCGCTTCGACTCCGGCCTGACGGTCGCGATCGAGCCGCCCGAGCTGGAAATGCGCGTCGCGATTCTGATGCGCAAGGCGCAATCGGAGTTCGTCAGCCTGAATGAGGACGTCGCGTTCTTCGTCGCCAAGCACTTGCGCTCGAACGTGCGCGAGCTGGAAGGCGCGCTGCGCAAGATCCTCGCGTATTCGAAGTTCCACGGCCGCGAAATCACGATCGAACTGACCAAAGAAGCGCTGAAAGACCTGCTGACGGTGCAGAACCGGCAGATTTCGGTGGAAAACATCCAGAAGACCGTGGCTGATTTCTACAGCATCAAGGTCGCGGACATGTATTCGAAGAAGCGTCCGGCGAACATTGCGCGGCCGCGGCAGATCGCGATGTATCTGGCGAAGGAGCTGACGCAGAAGAGCCTGCCGGAAATCGGCGAGCTGTTTGGCGGGCGCGACCATACCACCGTGCTGCATGCAGTGCGCAAAATTGCCGACGAGCGCAGCAAGGACGCGCAACTGAACCACGAACTGCACGTGCTGGAGCAGACGCTGAAGGGCTGAGCGGCCCGGACGGAAAAATCGACCTGTTTATTTTCAAACTCGCCCCCATTTTAGTGAGGCGGTTCCGTTTTCAGGCACAATACAGGTTTAACCGCCCGGCGGCCGCGGGCGGATTCACGCCGTGACGGGCGCTGCGTGGCGCCGGCGGGGAGCCACGGCTGCGCGCTGGAATGCTTGCCTGGCAAGGCGTGCAGGCCGTTATATCAACGAAGGAACTCTATGCAACTGGTCAAGACCGAACGCGATAACCTCCTCAGGCCGCTGCAAACTGTGAGCGGCATCGTCGAACGCCGCCATACGTTGCCGATCCTCGCCAATTTGCTGATTACCAAGAACGGCCCGGACGTGTCGTTCCTGTCGACCGACCTGGAGTTGCAGATCACCACGCGTGCCGATTTCGGCGTGGGCGGCGATTCGGTGGCGACCACGGTGGCGGCACGCAAGCTCCTCGACATTCTGCGCGCGATGCCCGACGGCCAGGTCACGCTCACGCTGAACGACAAGCGTTTGACGGTGCAGTCCGGCAAGAGCCGCTTTGCGCTGCAAACGCTCGCCGCCGACGAATTCCCGACAGTCGCGCAAGCTAAAGACTACGGCGCGAGCCTGGTGGTTCCGCAGAAGACGTTCCGCCAGTTGCTCGGTATGGTCCATTTTTCGATGGCCCAGCAGGACATCCGCTACTACCTGAACGGCATGCTGCTGGTGGTGGACGGCGACCAGTTGATGGCAGTCGCAACCGACGGCCACCGCCTGGCGTTTTCGTCGATGAAGATCGAAGGCTCGTTCGCGCGTCAGGAAGTGATCATTCCGCGCAAGACGATTCTGGAATTGCAGCGCCTGCTGGAAGACATCGACGACACGCTGAAGATCGACATCGCGCAAACGCAGGTCAAGTTCACGTTCGGCCAGGTCGAACTGGTGTCGAAGCTGGTGGAAGGCAAATTCCCCGACTTCCAGCGCGTGATTCCGAAGTCGCACAAGAATCAATTCCTGATTGGCCGCGAAGAATTGCAGCGTTCGCTGCAACGCGCGGCGATCTTGACGTCGGACAAATTCAAGGGCGTGCGCTGCATCATCGAGCCGGGCCAGTTGAAGATCATGTCCACCAACGCCGATCAGGAAGAGGCGCAGGAAGAACTGGAAATCGCATACGACGGCGACAGCGTCGACATCGGATTCAACGTCACGTATCTGCTCGACGTGCTCGCGAACCTGAAGGTCGACATGTTGCAGGTGAGCCTGGGCGACGCCAGCTCCAGCGCGTTGATCACGATTCCCGAGAACGACGAATTCAAATACGTGGTGATGCCGATGCGCATCTAACGCGTCCAACACCAATAACACACCAAGGGGCGCAGCGCCCCTTTGGCGTTTTTATGGCGATTTGAAAAGTCCCGAGCAGCAACCTTGCAGTAACGCAGAACCGGAAAAAATCCATGACTGAAACGAACAATACGCAACCCGACAACAGCTACGGCGCCTCGTCCATTCAGATCCTCGAAGGTCTGGAGGCTGTGCGCAAGCGGCCGGGGATGTACATCGGGGATACATCGGATGGCACCGGTTTGCACCACCTCGTGTTCGAAGTGCTCGACAACTCGATCGACGAGGCACTGGCCGGGCACTGCAACGACATCCAGGTGATCATTCACGCGGACAACTCCATTTCCATCACCGACAACGGCCGAGGCGTGCCGACCGGCCTGAAGATGGACGACAAGCACGATCCGAAGCGCAGCGCCGCTGAAATCGTGATGACCGAGCTGCACGCCGGCGGCAAGTTCGACCAGAACAGCTACAAGGTGTCCGGCGGTTTGCACGGCGTGGGCGTGTCGTGCGTGAACGCGCTGTCGGCGTGGCTGCGCCTCGTCGTGCGCCGCGACGGCAAGAAGCACTTCATGGAATTCCACCGTGGCGTGCCGCAAAACCGTGTGATCGAAGAGATCGACGGTGTCGCCGTGTCGCCGATTCAAGTGGTGGGTGAGACCGAAAACCGCGGCACCGAAGTGCACTTCATGGCCGACGAGACGATCTTCGGCAATGTCGAATATCACTACGACATTCTGGCCAAGCGGATTCGCGAACTGTCGTTCCTGAATAACGGCGTGCGGATTCGCCTGAGCGATCAGCGTTCGGGCAAGGAAGACGATTTCGCGTTTGTCGGCGGCGTGAAGGGTTTTGTCGAGTACATCAACAAGACCAAGAGCGTATTGCACCCCACCATTTTCCACGTGAACGGCGAGAAAGACGGCGTGGGCGTGGAAGTGGCGATGCAGTGGAACGACAGCTACAACGAAAACGTGCTGTGCTTCACGAACAACATTCCGCAGCGCGACGGCGGCACGCACCTGACCGGCTTGCGTGCGGCGATGACACGCGTGTTGAACAAGTACATCGCCGATCACGAAGTCGCGAAGAAAGCGAAGGTTGAGACCTCGGGCGACGACATGCGCGAGGGGCTGTCGTGCGTGCTGTCGGTCAAGGTGCCGGAGCCGAAGTTCAGCGCACAGACCAAGGACAAGCTGGTGTCGTCGGAAGTGCGCGCGCCGGTGGAAGATGTGGTCGCGAAGGCGCTCGAGGAATTCCTGCTGGAAACGCCGAACGACGCGAAGATCATTTGCGGCAAGATCGTCGATGCGGCGCGCGCACGCGATGCGGCTCGCAAGGCGCGTGAAATGACGCGTCGTAAGGGCGTGCTCGATGGCGTCGGTCTGCCTGGGAAGCTCGCGGACTGCCAGGAGAAGGATCCGGCGAAGTCGGAGATTTACATCGTCGAGGGCGACTCGGCAGGCGGCTCGGCGAAGCAGGGGCGTGACCGGAAGTTTCAGGCGATCTTGCCGCTGCGCGGCAAGGTGCTCAACGTCGAGAAAGCGCGCTATGACAAGCTGCTTTCTTCGGAGCAGATCGTGACGCTGATTACCGCACTCGGATGCGGGATCGGCAAGGAAGACTACAACCTCGATAAGCTGCGTTATCACCGGATCATCATCATGACCGATGCTGACGTTGACGGGGCGCACATTCGGACGCTGTTGTTGACGTTCTTCTATCGGCAGATGCCGGAGATGATCGAGCGCGGGTATATCTATATCGCGCAACCGCCGCTGTACAAGATCAAGGCCGGCAAGGACGAGCGGTATCTGAAGGATGAGTCCGAGGTCAATGCTCATATTCTGAAGCTTGCGCTGCAAGGGTCGGAGCTATTGCCGGCCGAGAATGCAACGCCGATTACCGGCGATGCGCTGGGCGAATTGGCTCGCGCTTATTTGCTTGCGCAAGCTGTGGTCAATCGTCTGAGCCGGTTGTATGACGCCGGAGCGCTTGAGGCTGTGATGGATGGGGTTGCTATCGACCTCTCTAGCGAAACGGCCGCTGAGACGTCGGCTAAAGCGCTCGAGGCAAAGTTGCGCGATGATGCGCTGAAGCCTGAAGTGACGGTCACGACGATGTATGACCCGGTGCGTGAGCTGCGCTCGCTGCGCGTCGCGCGCACGCATCATGGCAATCAGAAAGTCTCCGTGCTGGATGAAGAGTTTCAGTTGACCGCGGATTATCAGCAGCTGGTCAATACCGCGAATACGTTCAAGGGCTTGATTGGCGCTGGGGCTGTGATCAAGCGTGGGGAGCGCAGTATGGCTGTCAGCGACTTCAAGAGTGCGATGAAGTGGCTCCTGGCCGATGCTGAACGCAATGTCTCCAAGCAGCGCTATAAGGGCCTCGGTGAGATGAACCCCGCGCAGCTTTGGGAAACGACGATGGATCCGGCTGTGCGGCGTTTGCTTCGTGTGCAGATTGAGGATGCTATTGCTGCTGACGGCATCTTTACCACGCTGATGGGCGATGATGTGGAACCGCGTAGGGCTTTCATCGAGTCGAATGCGTTGCGGGCGGGGAATATTGACGTTTGAGTGGGTAGTTTTTCCCTAGGGCGCCGGAGTAATCGCGACTGGCCTGCCTTATGTGAAAGCAGCCTCAGCATTTTGATTTGCGGCCTTTTAGGCGCGGCGGGGTGAGTGTCCCAGTCACTCGCTCCCATCGATAAATTCGGACGGGTTACGAGCTTTTTGCTTGTAACCCTTTTTGTTTTCTGAAGCCTACCTCCTGACAAAATTGACCAGTTAGCCGACGGGATGGCGTTACGCGAGTAGGCCAAAAAAATCTGTCGGTACGTTCGCAGTACGAATCGAACTTCGTCGTCAATTAGACTCAGATCATCTAGCTCCGCATAGTCGCGCGGGTCAAAGCAGGCATTCTTGTGTTCATACAGGAATGCACGGCGTTGGCCGCCGAAAACTCCCCACACGATCCGCCACACCCCAAAACTTATCCACACCCTCCTCTGGATAACTCTTGTAAAGACCCCCTGGCACCTTGTGCACGAAACCTTGATAAACCCACCGTCCAACCTGGCGGCAGAAAAGTTTTCCCAGGCTCCGCTCGCCTGTCCGCCTGCGCTCCCACGGGTTATCGATTCCGCAGTCCCTTGATCCGTAAACGAAGTTCCAAGTTATCCACAGCCAGGAGCGATGCTTGTTAACTATTACTACGTATACATATACAAAGACTATAAAAACCAGAGAGGCACCCATAAAGCGCGCTGCGTATACGTGCGCAACCACACGCAAAACTCACCAAGCGATCAAACCAACGGTAAACAGATCTCGGTAAGCAGCTCGGCAGGCGCAGTGTCCTTCGGGCTATTCAGATACTCTTCGAACACCGGCGCATCCGCCGCCTCACGGCCCGACTGCACCAGCCACGTCCCATACAACCACTCATAAGCCGCACGCATATCGCTATACGGTCCCTTGTGCCGCAACACCGCGTACTCACCGCCTTTCACGTGCGTCACAGAGACCGGCACACTCACCGTCACCGAAGCCTGAATCGGATGCGGCAACAACACGCCCGCTTTCGAGCGCAGCGCGTTCTCTTCCACAACCCCAGGATCGTCGAAGTAAACCGCGATCATCCGCATCTGCGCCGCCAGCAGGTTATGTTTCGACAACCAGCCGAACAGCGCATCGAACGCCTTGCCGATCTGCATATACGGACCCACGTGATCCACCGACAGAATGTCCATCGGTTCCACGTTCCGAATCACGACCTCACGCATCGTCATTTGATCGTCTCCTGAGAGCGCCGGACGAAACCGGCTATGAGTGCCTTGCTTCCGGTGCCGCGCGGGCGGCATGCCAAAGGTCGCACGAAAAGTGCGCGAGAAAGACTGCAAGCTGCTATACCCCGAACGCTCGGCGATCTCCGCAATCGGTATCGAACTGTTCGCGAGAAAACCGGCCGCGCGATGCAAGCGCAAGCGGCGCACCGTCGTCGCGACCGTCTCGCCGTACATCGCTTGATAAATCCGATGCCAGTGATATGGCGACAAACACGCGATATCCGCCAGCCGTTCGATATCGAGCGGTTCGTCGAGATGATCGTAGATGTGGTCGAGCACGCGTGCGAGCCGCGTTTCATATCGAGCCCGATTGCCTGAATCGTTCATGACTGAGTGGACAGAAAAGCGGTGCGAATGGGATCCGGACAAAAACAAAAGTACCACGTCGCCGTTTACCAAATCCTGCGAACTTGGTGGACAGCGTGTAAACACATTTAAGCATCCGCTGATCCCGCTACGTGCCCGGAGAATTGCCGAATTTCGATAACACCTCGATTAATGGCTCACTACCATCGGCTGAAGCCTGTCGTCCCACGCAGCAAACGGTAAACATCAGGAGCGTCCGATGAAATCAGAGTCCAGCAATCAGCCCATCGGCAAGGTCATGCATCACGAGCTGAAGCAGACGCTCGGCACATGGCAGCTATGGGGCATCGCAGTCGGTCTCGTCATCTCCGGCGAATATTTCGGCTGGAGCTACGGCTGGGCGAGCGCCGGCACGCTCGGCTTCGTCATCACGGCGATTTTCATTGCCGCGATGTATACGACGTTCATCTTCAGTTTTACCGAACTCACCACGTCAATCCCGCATGCTGGCGGCCCATTTGCCTACGCGCGCCAGGCGTTCGGCCCGACCGGCGGCTATCTGGCCGGCGCGGCGACGCTGGTCGAATTCGTGTTTGCGCCACCGGCCATCGCGCTCGCAATCGGCGCCTATCTGCACGTGCAGTTCCCAGGTCTCGAGCCGAAGCACGCGGCAATGTGCGCGTATCTCGTGTTCATGGCGTTGAACATCGTCGGCGTGCAGATTGCCGCGGCCTTCGAGTTGTGCGTGACGCTGCTCGCCATCTTCGAACTGCTCGTCTTCATGGGCGTCGTGTCGCCGGGCTTCCGCTGGTCGAACTTCACGGCGGGCGGCTGGGCCGGCGCAAACACCTTCAGCATGGGTTCGTTCCACGGCATGTTCGCGGCGATTCCGTTCGCGATCTGGTTTTTCCTCGCGATCGAAGGCGTCGCGATGGCCGCCGAAGAAGCGCGCAACCCCAAGCGTTCGATTCCGATCGCCTACATCACCGGGATTCTGACGCTGGTGGTGCTCGCGATCGGCGTGATGGTGTTTGCCGGCGCGGCGGGCGACTGGACCAGGCTCGCGAACATCAACGACCCGCTGCCGCAAGCGATGAAGTTCATCGTCGGCGAACACAGCGGCTGGATGCATATGCTGGTGTGGCTCGGGCTGTTCGGACTCGTCGCGTCGTTTCACGGCATCATCCTCGGTTACTCGCGGCAGATCTTCGCGCTGGCCCGCGCGGGCTATCTGCCGGAGTGGCTGTCGAAAGTGCATCCGCGCTTCAAGACGCCGCATCGCGCGATTCTGGCGGGCGGCGTAGTCGGCATCGCGGCGATCTACAGCGACGAGCTGATCCAGTTCGGCGGACAGACGCTGACGGCAAACATCGTGACGATGTCCGTGTTTGGCGCTATCGTGATGTATATCATCAGCATGTTGTCGCTGTTCAAGCTGCGCCGCACGGCGCCGAACATGGAACGACCGTTCCGCGCGCCGCTCTTTCCATTGTTCCCGGCGTTCGCGTTGATCGCCGCGCTGATCTGTCTGGCTACGATGGTCTACTTCAACTTTCTGGTGGCGGTCGTGTTCGCAATCTTTCTCGTGCTGGGCTACGTCTACTTCCTGTTGACGCGCCATCAACGCGACACGGCGTCAGCGGATGTTTTGCTGGAAGAATGACGGATCGGGGCCGCTGCGCGTGCGGCGGCGATTGGAGTCGTAAATATGAGCTACACCGAGTCGATTGGCAGCCGCACGTATCGCTTCGCGGATCTGAAAACGCTGCTCGCGAAAGCCAGTCCGCTACGATCCGGCGACCAGCTCGCAGGCGTCGCGGCAGCGAGCGAAGAAGAACGCGTCGCTGCAAAAATGGCGCTCGCGCAGGTGCCGTTGCGCGCGTTCCTCAACGAAGCGTTGATCCCCTATGAGAGCGACGAGGTCACGCGTCTGGTGATCGACGATCACTCTCCGCAGGCTTTCGCCGAGATCGCACATCTGACGGTCGGTGATTTCCGCAACTGGCTGCTGAGCAGCTCGACCGATGCCGACGCGCTCACCCGCATCGGCGCAGGCCTCACGCCGGAGATGGTCGCGGCGGTGTCGAAGCTGATGCGCAATCAGGATCTGATCGCGGCGGCGCGTAAACGTCCGGTGATCACGCGCTTTCGCAACACGGTCGGTTTACCGGGCCATATGTCGGTACGTCTGCAGCCGAATCATCCGACCGACGACGTCAAAGGCATCGCCGCGTCGATGCTCGACGGCCTGATGTACGGTTGCGGCGACGCGATGATCGGCATCAATCCGGCGAGCGACAATCTCGCCGCAATCACGAAGCTGTTGCTGATGATCGACGAGTTCCGCCAGCGCTATCAGGTGCCGACGCAATCGTGCGTGCTGACGCACGTGACCAACACGATCGCCGCCATCGAAAAGGGCGCACCGGTCGATCTGGTGTTCCAGTCGATCGCGGGCACGCAAAAAGCGAACGCGGGCTTCGGCATTTCGCTCGCGCTGCTGCAGGAAGCGTATGAAGCGGGACTGTCGCTGAAACGCGGCACGGTCGGCAGCAATCTGATGTACTTCGAAACCGGCCAGGGCAGCGCGCTGTCGGCCGACGCGCATTTCGGCATCGATCAACAAACTTGCGAAGTCCGCGCCTACGCGGTGGCGCGCAAGTTCAATCCGTTTCTGGTGAATACGGTGGTGGGTTTCATCGGTCCTGAGTATCTGTACGACGGCAAGCAGATCACGCGCGCCGGTCTCGAAGACCACTTCTGCGGCAAGCTGCTCGGCGTGCCGATGGGTTGCGACATCTGCTATACGAACCACGCCGAAGCCGATCAGGACGACATGGACAACCTGCTGACGCTGCTCGGTGTAGCGGGCATCAATTTCATCATGGGCATTCCGGGCGCGGACGACGTGATGCTCAACTATCAGAGCACGTCTTTCCACGACGCGCTGTATGTGCGCGACGTGCTCGGCTTGCGTCGCGCACCCGAGTTCGAAGAGTGGCTGGAGTCGATGCAGATCACCGACTCACGCGGCGCATTGCTGAGCGCGTCGGCACAACAACCGCTGCTGGAAGGCGCGCGCGACTGGATGGGCATCGTATGAGCGACTTCCTCGAAAAGAATCCGTGGAACGCGCTGCGCCAGTTCACCAACGCGCGCATCGCATTGGGCCGCGCGGGCAGCAGCTTGCCGACCGCGCCATTGCTCGCGTTCAACCTGTCGCATGCGCAGGCGCGCGACGCCGTACACCATCCGCTCGATGCCGATGTGTTGCACGAGCAGCTACACGCGCAAGGCTTCGAGTCACTGGACGTGCATAGCGCCGCGCCTGATCGCGAGCATTACTTGCGGCGTCCCGATCTCGGGCGGCGTTTGTCGGAAGCGAGCCGCGCGACACTCATGCAGCGATCGGCGCAGCCAAATGACGTGGTGTTCGTGATCGGCGACGGGCTGTCGGCGTTCGCCGCATCGAGGCAAGCAATCCCGTTGCTGCAAGCCGTTTGCCCGAAACTCGCGGATTGGAAAATCGGCCCCGTGGTGGTCGCGCGTCAGGCGCGCGTCGCACTCGGCGACGAGATCGGTGAGCTGCTCGATGCGAAGATCGTGGTGATGCTGATCGGCGAACGGCCCGGCCTGAGTTCGCCCGATAGCCTTGGCATCTATCTGACGTATGCGCCAAAAGTGGGTTGTAGCGACGCGCAACGCAACTGCATTTCGAATGTGCGCCCCGAAGGACTCGACTATCCGCTGGCCGCGCACAAGTTGCATTACCTGCTGACGCATGCGCGGCGCCTTGGGCTGACCGGCATCGGCCTGAAAGACGAAAGCGATGCGCTGCTGGCAAGTGTGCCAGCCACGCCCGCGGTGAGCGACGAGTCAAAGAATCCAGGCGCGGCGTAAACAATCAGGCATCGACCCGTTCCACCGGATGCGTCTCCAGCCACGCGTTCTCGTCATCTTCGAAAAGCCGGGAGCGGGTCAAAAAACGCATGCCGCTCGGGCGCTCCAAAGAAAACATGCCGCCGTTTCCCGGCACCACGTCGATGATCAACTGCGTGTGTTGCCAGTATTCGAACTGCGATTCGCTCATGTAGAACGGCACGCCGCCGATCGTCCCGAGTTTCACATCGGACGAGCCGACCATGAACTCGCTTCGGGGAAACATCATCGGCGCGCTGCCGTCGCAGCATCCGCCGGATTGATGGAACAGCACGTCCCCATGCTGGGTGCGCAACGTGTCGATCAACTCGATCGCGGCAGGCGTCGCCACGACGCGGGCGACTTTCTTTTCATCGGCCATCACATGCCCTCGCTGAAAAAGAGCGAGCCGCGCAACGCGGCCCGCTCGAACAGGATTGTTAGCGCCAGCGGGAAGCTTAGAAGAATCCGAGCGGCTTCTCGCTATAGCTGACGAGCAGGTTCTTGGTCTGCTGATAGTGGTCGAGCATCATCTTGTGATTCTCACGGCCGATGCCCGATTGCTTGTAGCCGCCAAACGCCGCATGCGCCGGATACGCGTGATAGCAGTTGGTCCACACGCGTCCCGCCTGGATTTGCCGGCCGAAGCGGTACGCGCGTGTGCCGTCGCGCGTCCATACGCCGGCGCCCAGACCGTAGAGCGTATCGTTGGCGATCTCGAGCGCTTCTTCTTCGGTCTTGAACGTCGTGACCGAAACCACCGGCCCGAAGATTTCTTCCTGGAAGATCCGCATCTTGTTGTGGCCACGGAACACGGTCGGCTTCACGTAATAGCCTTTGCTCAGTTCGCCGTCGAGCTGGTTGCGTTCTCCGCCGATCAGACATTCGGCGCCTTCCTGCTTGCCGAGATCGACATACGAGAGAATCTTTTCGAGCTGCTCCTGCGAGGCTTGCGCGCCGATCATCGTCTTGCTGTCCAGCGGATGCCCTTGCGCAATCGCGGCGACGCGCTTCAACGCACGCTCCATGAAACGGTCGTAGATCTTCTCGTCGACCAGCACGCGCGACGGACACGTGCACACTTCGCCTTGATTCAGCGCGAACATCGTGAAGCCTTCCAGCGCCTTGTCGAAGTAGCTGTCGTCCGCATTCATCACGTCTGCAAAGAAAATGTTCGGGCTCTTGCCGCCGAGTTCGAGCGTCACCGGAATGATGTTCTGGCTCGCGTACTGCATAATCAGACGGCCGGTCGTGGTCTCGCCGGTAAACGCGATCTTCGCGATGCGCTTGTTCGATGCGAGCGGCTTGCCGGCTTCCAGGCCGAAGCCGTTGACCACGTTGATGACGCCCGGCGGCAGCAGGTCGTGAATCACTTCGAGCAGCACGAGGATCGAAGCGGGTGTTTGCTCGGCTGGCTTCAGTACCACGCAATTGCCGGCGGCGAGCGCGGGCGCGAGTTTCCATACCGCCATCAGAATCGGGAAATTCCACGGGATGATCTGCCCGACCACGCCGAGCGGTTCATGAAAGTGATAAGCGACGGTGTCGTCGTCGATCTCCGAGATCGAACCTTCCTGCGCGCGCACGGCGCCGGCGAAATAGCGGAAGTGGTCGATGGCGAGCGGAATGTCGGCGGCCATGGTTTCGCGCAGCGGCTTGCCGTTGTCGATCGTCTCGGCCACCGCGAGGCGTTGCAGGTTTGCTTCCATCCGGTCGGCGATGCGGTTCAGGATGTTCGCGCGATCGGTGGTCGAGGTTTTGCCCCATGCCGTTTTCGCACAATGCGCGGCGTCGAGTGCAAGTTCGATATCGGCCTCGCGCGAACGGGGGATCGATGTGAAGGGCTCGCCGGTGATCGGCGATATGTTGTCGAAGTACTCCCCACCGACAGGCTTCACCCATTCGCCGCCGATAAAATTCGCATACTGCTTTTTGTACGGGAATTCGGTGGTCAGAAACTGCATCTCCGCGTGATTCATCTGTGTGCTCCTCACATGTTTGAATGGGCTATATCCGGCGAGATATTTCGCTCGACCGTGACAGCGTAGAGCCAGAAGTGTGCCAATGCACCGCGCTGGTGATCTGTGCATACCTGTCAAGCACCGGCGCGTGGCATCATGCGGCGGACTGCTGAGAGCGCGGCGATGCGGCGTCGCGTTTCTGAGCAGTGTGTGCAGCGCTGTTCATGAATTGAACAGCGGCACGCAGACTACCGCTGCGATGTGAGCGAGAAAGACAGCGGTGGCGTTCGGCATGGGACTTGCCTTCTTTTGCGACTCGATATTCCGTTTGCACAGATCCGGTATGACGATGACGATTGATACCCAAGGCGACAGCCTGACCCGTTCGACGCTCACGCCGCAGCCGAGCTTCTGCGTGCAAACCCGCATTGCTCGCGACGCCGACGAACAGGCGCGCAATCTCCATGGCTGGCGCCAGACCTACGATCAGTTGACCGCCGGCTGTTTTACCGGCGGACTGACGGAGTTGTGTGTCGATCACATGCAGGTGTTCGTCGAAACGACCAGCCACACGTTGCGGCAAACCTGCGAGGTGCAGAAGGACGCCTACTGGTTCGGCATTCCGACTTGTCCGGCCGGTTCAGGCCGCATCGACGCGCAGGTGATCGTGGCCGATGCGCTCGCGTGCCGTCCGGGCGGCGTCGAATTCGAATTGCTGACCACGGCGGGCTACGAGATTTTCGGCGTGGTGGTGAAGAGCGATGTACTGCGCCGCTACGCGGCGGAAGTGGAGCGCATCGGCCTCGCCGATCATGTGCCGAACACGCAAGTCGTGCCGATTGGGATGGCGCGCAAGGAGCGGTTGTGCGCGTCGCTGCGCCGCCTGCTCGACGATGGCGCGGCGAGCGGCGCGCCGCTGTCTGCGGTCGCGCGCGACAGTTTGCAGGCGTCGGTGCTGGCTATGTTGTTCGATGTCGGCGCGTTGCCGGCTTCGGAGCCGGTTGCGATCCCGGCGCGCCCGCGCCGTCAGTCGATCGTGTCGGAAGCGCGCGAGTATGTGCTGGCCCATCGCGACCGCGCCGTGAACGTGCCGGAGTTGTGCGAGCGTCTTCATGTGAGCCGGCGCACGCTGCAATACTGCTTTCAGGACGTGCTCGGCATGGCGCCCGCCACGTATCTGCGCGCGATCCGCCTGAACGGCGCGCGGCGCGATCTTTCGAACGCGTCGTGCGACGCGCGTTCGGTGCAGGACGTCGCGGCGGCGTGGGGCTTCTGGCATCTGAGCCAGTTCGCGACCGATTACCGGAAGCTGTTCGGGGTGCGGCCTTCGGAGACGTTAAAGGCGGCGATCGGTGGTTGTCAGTGCATGGACGAGCGCGCATTTGCGCACTAGCGGCACGCGCGCAGCGCGCGCCCTCACTTGCGCAGCAGACGCAACCCGTTCCCCACCACCAGCAAACTTGCGCCGACATCGGCGAATACCGCCATCCACATCGTGCCTGTGCCCATCAAGGTCAGCGCGAGAAACACGCTTTTGATGCCGAGCGCCAATGAGATGTTCTGCACCAGCACCGCGTGCGTCGCCTTCGACAAGCGGATGAACAGCGGGATCTTGCGCAGGTCGTCGTCCATTAGCGCGACATCGGCGGTTTCGATCGCGGTGTCGGCGCCCATCGCGCCCATCGCGAAGCCGATGTCGGCGCGCGCCAGCGCGGGCGCATCGTTGATGCCGTCGCCGACCATGCCGACCGTCGCGCCTTGCGCCGACCAATGCGCGACCGCGTTCAGCTTGTCTTGCGGCAACTGATCGCCGAGCGCTTCGTCGATCCCGACCTGCCGCGCAATCGCCGACGCGGTGTGCCGGTTGTCGCCGCTGAGCATCGCGGTGGCGACGCCGAGGCGCCGCAGTTCGGCGACGGCGGCGCGGCTCGTCTCCTTCACCGTATCGGCGACGGCGAAGAGCGCCAGCACACGCTCGGCGTCCACCAGCATCACGATGGTTTTGCCTTCGCGTTCGAGCGAGTCGAGCCGCGCTTCGAGCGACGCCGAACAGCGGCCAAGCTCTTCGACCAGCCGATGATTGCCGAGCCAATACGGCGAACCGTCGATCACGCCGCGCACGCCGCGTCCCGCGAGCGCCTCGAACGAATCGACTGCGACGTGCGCCAGGCGGTCGCTCTTCGCTGCTGCCGCAATCGCCATCGACACCGGATGGTCGGAGCGTCCCGCGAGACTCGCCGCGAGCATCCGGCAACGTTCGGCGTCGATGCCGACCGCGACGTCAGCGCTGGCGAGCATCTCGAACCCGGTCTGCACGGGTTTGCCGTGCGTGATCGTGCCGGTCTTGTCGAGCGCGAGCCGGCTCAGCTTGCGGCCCTCCTCGAGGTAGGCGCCTCCTTTGATCAGAATGCCTTTGCGCGCGGCGGCCGCGAGCCCGCTGACGATCGTCACCGGCGTCGAGATCACGAGCGCGCAGGGGCACGCGATCACCAGCATCACGAGCGCCTTGTAGACCCATTCGTGCCACGCTGCTCCGAACAGCAGCGGCGGCACGACCGCGACAGCGAGCGCGATGGTGAACACGAGCGGCGTATAGACCCGCGCGAAACGGTCGACGAAACGTTGCGTCGGGGCCTTGCTGGCTTGCGCTTCTTCGACGGCGTGGATGATCCGCGCGAGCGTCGTGTTGGCGGCCGCGGCGGTGACGCGGTAGTCGAACGAGCCTGCGTGATTGATCGTGCCGGCGAACACCGCGTCGCCGATGGTCTTGTCGACCGGCAGGCTTTCGCCGGTGATCGGCGCCTGATCCACGCTCGAGCGGCCCGCGACGATCTCGCCGTCGAGCGCGATCCGCTCGCCCGGCTTCACGCGGACCAGCGCGCCGGGCGGGATCGCGTCGAGGCCGGTGAGACGCCAACCGCCGTCGGGCTGCTGCACGCTCGCCTGTTCCGGCGTGAGTTGCATCAAACCCCGGATCGCATGGCGGGCGCGGTCGAGCGACTTCGCTTCGATCAATTCGGCGATCGTGAAGAGCACCATCACCATCGCGGCTTCGGGCCACTGGCGCAGGATCAGCGCGCCGGTCACGGCGATGCTCATCAGCGCGTTGATGTTCAGGTTGCCGTTGCGAATCGCGAGCCAGCCCTTCCGGTAAGTGGTGACGCCGCAAGAGGCGATCGCGAGGATCGCCAGACCCGCAGCCAGCCAGACCGGCGCGCCGAGCCAACCGGCGGCTTCTGAACCCGCCGCGGCGACGCCGGCGAGTGCGAGCGGCCACCACGGCGTGGTCGACGCGTCACGGATGCCCGCAGGCGCTGCATGCGCGGCGGTGTCCGCGAGTTCAGGCGTGAAGTCGAGAGAACGGAGCGCGGCGAGGATCGAGTCGAGCGCATTCGGCGCGTGCACGACGGTCAGCACGCGCTGCATCAGGTTGAAGTCGATGCTGCGCACCTCCGGCATGCGGTCGAGTTTCTTGCGGATCAGCGCTTCTTCGGTCGGGCAATCCATTTGCATGATGCGGATCGCGGTGCGTGTGCCGGCGCCGACGGCTTCGGATCGCGGCAAGGGGAGCGGCAGGGGGACGGCGGCCGTGCTTGCGCAGCAATCGGCGTGGGCGGGCGGGTGGCCCGGGTGGCCGGCCGCGTCGTGCCGATGGTCGCACTCGTGCCCGAGTACATGTCCATGCGCATGAGCATGTCCTTCATCCCCGTGAGCACAGGCATCCCCCTGTTCACGGTGGTCGGCTACGAGTTGGCTGGCATCACGCATAGTGGCTTCCTGGGTCGATTTGTGGTCTAGTAAACACCTTGAAGCCACTACAAGGTCAAGGCCCGGGGTCGAGACCGCTATCCGGAGGGCGCATGAAGATCGGCGAATTGGCGAAAATCGCCCATTGCACGACCGAAACCATCCGGTTCTACGAGAAAGAAGCGCTATTGCCCGAAGCGGAACGCACCGAGGCCAATTACCGCAGTTACACGGCAAGGCACGTCGAACGGTTGCGCTTCATCCGCAATTGCCGCGCGCTCGACATGACCCACGACGAAATCCGCGCCTTGCTGCGTCTGACGGACGCGCCGGCGGACGGTTGCGGCGGCATCAATGCGCTGATCGACGAGCACATCGCGCACGTCGACACCCGCATCGAAGAGCTGAAGCAGCTGAAAGTGCAACTGACCACGCTGCGCGAGCAATGCCACGGCGAACAGGCCGTCGAAGACTGCGGAATCGTGCACGGTCTGACCGAAATGGACGTGAGCGCGCCGCGTGCGCGCCATACGCATCTGGGTTGAAGCGCCCCGGCCGCGGCAATCCGGTAGCGCGGCGCCAATCCTGCATGGCCGGGCCTTCGTGCGGCCCGCCAATCAATCATCGAATCCAGTTGGAGAATCAACGTGTTTACCTGTAGAAACAAGACCTGCGAAGCGCAGTGGGAAGAGTCGGACGTCGTCATCAAGAACGAAGGGCAGGGGCTGCTGTTCCGCTGCCCGCTGTGTGCCACGCGCAATTACCTCGAACGCTTCGAAGGGGAAGACGGTTCGGTGCTGTACGAGCAGCTCGAAGGCCGTCCCGACCTCGGCCCCGTGGCCGATTGATCTTCCGCCTTCAGTCCATAGCGAGCCCTCACCCCATGAACAGTCCCACCCCCGCCGGCGCGCCGTTTAGCGAGCTGGCGCTGCCACCCGCGACCCTCGCGAACCTGACGCAGCTCGGCTACGTCGAGATGACGCCGATTCAGGCCGCAAGCCTGCCGATCGCGCTCGCCGGCCACGATCTGATCGCCCAGGCGAAGACCGGCAGCGGCAAGACCGCTGCATTCGCTTTGGCGCTGTTGGCGCGCCTCGACACACGCAACTTCGCCGTGCAGTCGATGGTGCTGTGCCCGACGCGCGAACTCGCCGATCAGGTCACGCAGGAAATCCGCCGTCTCGCGCGCGCGGAAGAAAACATCAAGGTGCTCACGTTGTGCGGCGGCACCCCGATGCGTCCGCAAACGGCGAGCCTCGAACACGGCGCACACATCGTGGTCGGCACGCCGGGCCGCATCATGGATCACCTCGAGCGCGGCAGCCTGCCGCTGCAATCGCTCAACACGCTGGTGCTCGACGAAGCCGACCGCATGCTCGACATGGGTTTCTTCGACGATATCGCGACCGTCGTGAAGCAATGCCCCAAAGAGCGGCAAACGCTGCTGTTCTCGGCGACGTACCCCGAGGGCATCGTCAAACTGAGTCAGCAGTTCCTGCGCAATCCGAAGGAAGTGAAGCTTGCCGAACGGCACGACAACACCAAGATCCGTCAGCGTTTCTATGAGGTGACCGAAGACGAGCGGCTGCACGCCGTTGGTCTGCTGCTGAACCACTACCGTCCGGTGAGCACGCTCGCGTTCTGCAATACCAAGCAGCAATGCCGCGATCTGCTCGACGTGCTGCGCGCGCAAGGTTTCCACGCGCTCGCGTTGCATGGCGAACTCGATCAGCGTGAGCGCGATCAGGTGCTGATCCAGTTCGCGAACCGCAGCTGCTCGGTGCTGGTGGCGACCGATGTCGCCGCGCGCGGTCTCGACATCGCGCAACTCGAGGCGGTGATCAACGTCGACGTGACGCCCGACCCGGAAGTGCACGTGCACCGTATCGGCCGCACGGGTCGTGCCGATCAGGATGGCTGGGCGCTGAGTCTCGCGAGCATGAACGAGATGGGCCGTGTCGGCAGTCTCGAACTGGCGCAAAAACGCGATGTCGAATGGCACAAGCTTTCCGAACTCACGGCGGCGAGCAACGAGCCGCTGTTGCCGCCGATGGAAACGCTGCAGATTCTCGGCGGCCGCAAGGAAAAGATCCGTCCCGGCGACGTGCTCGGCGCGCTGACCGGCGAGGCGGGTTTCGCCGGCACGCAGATCGGCAAGATCAACGTGACCGAAATGTCGACTTATGTGGCGGTGGAGCGCAGCGTCGCGCGCGATGCGGTGCGCAAACTCAGCGCCGGCAAGGTGAAGGGTAAGAAGGTCAAGGTCCGTATGATGGACGACGCCTGACAGGCGTGGACGGCTGCGCTCGCAGCCGTCCATGCGCGCATCACATTACGTCATACCTCCGGGTTTTCCGCGTTCTTCGCACCGCCCTGTTTCTTCCCCGCAAGCCCTGATCTGGCCGGCCTCGTCCGAGGCGGCGCGCTTTCGCGCTTGCCATGACGTAAACGCATGCCGCGCATGACAAAGTTTCGATTGTGACGGTTCTTTGGCTGATGCCTAATCACCCCAATGGAAGGATCGCCGCGCTGTCGGCCGTCCGCGAATCCGCAGCCGGATGGAGAAAGGGAGATAGCTTTATGCAGAGCGCCATGCAAGCCCGCTCGAAACTGCCTGACGTAGGCACGACGATTTTTACCGTGATCGGCCAACTGGCCGCCCAGCACGATGCGCTGAACCTGTCGCAAGGCGCGCCGAATTTCGCGCCGGACGCGAAACTGATCGAAGGCGTCGCTCAGGCGATGCGCGCGGGCCACAACCAGTACGCACCGATGGCCGGCATCGCCGCATTGCGCGAAGCCCTCGCAGACAAGGTCGAAACGCTGTACGGCGTACGCTACGACCCGGTCAGCGAAGTCACCGTGATCGCGAGCGCGAGCGAAGGGCTGTACTCGACGATCAGCGCGCTGGTGCATCCCGGCGACGAAGTGATCTACTTCGAGCCTTCGTTCGACAGCTACGGCCCGATCGTCCGGCTGCAAGGCGCAACGCCGGTGGCGATTAAGCTGTCGTTGAGCGATTTCCGTGTGGATTGGGACGAGGTCGCCGCGGCGATCACGCCGAAGACCCGCATGATCATCATCAACACGCCGCACAATCCGACCGCGACCGTGTTCGACGAAGCCGACATCGCGCGGCTCAAAGCCCTCACGCGCAACACCGGCATCGTGATTCTCGCCGACGAGGTCTACGAACACGTCGTGTTCGACGGCGCGAAGCATCAGAGCATGGCGTGTCACGCCGAACTCGCGGAGCGCAGCGTGATCGTCTCGTCGTTCGGCAAGTCGTACCATGTGACCGGCTGGCGCGTCGGCTATTGCCTCGCACCCGCCGCGCTGATGGACGAGATCCGCAAGGTCCATCAGTTCATGGTGTTTTCCGCCGATACGCCGATGCAGTACGCGTTCGTCGATGCGCTGGCCCATCGCGACAGCTATCTCGGCCTGTCCGCGTTCTATCAGAAGAAGCGCGATCTGCTCACGCATGCATTGCGCGAGTCGCGCTTCGAACTGTTGCCGAGCGAAGGCAGCTTCTTCATGCTTGCGCGCTTTCGCGGCTTCTCCGACGAAAGCGACAGCGATTTCGTGCTGCGCCTGATCCGCGATGCGCGCGTCGCGACGATTCCGTTGTCGGCGTTTTATACCGACGGCACGGATTCCGGCCTGATCCGTCTGAGTTTCTCGAAGGACGACGCCACGTTGATCGAAGGCGCGCGGCGCTTGTGCGAGATCTGATCGCGCGCGCGAACGGCGGTCCCGCCGGGGCCGCAATTTTGAACGCAGTATGATCGTCGCGAGTTTGCGCATCAGCGTATTGCAGCGCGGGCGTTTCAACGAAATCGAAGGGAAAAGGGATCTGTTATGAAGTTGCTCAAGCCTCTATTGGCGCTCGCCTGCGCATTCGCGTCGCTGGCGGCGTCGTCTGCCGCGAACGCTGCCGACACCTCGACGCTGCGCTTCGGAGTCGAAGCACAGTATCCGCCGTTCGAATCGAAAGGCCCGAATGGCGAACTGCAGGGGCTCGATATCGACGTCGGCAATGCCGTTTGCGCCGCCGCGCATATGACCTGCAAATGGGTCGAGACCTCGTTCGACGGACTGATTCCCGCCTTGCAGGGCCGCAAGTTCGACGCGATCAACTCGGCGATGAACGCGACCGAACAACGCCGTCAGGCGATTGATTTCACCACGGTCGTGTATCGTGTGCCGACGCAATTGATCGCCCGGCGCGACAGCGGTCTGCTGCCGACGCCCGAGTCGTTGAAGGGCAAGCGGGTCGGCGTATTGCAGGCGTCGATTCAGGAGACCTTCGCGAAAACGCATTGGGAACCGGCGGGCGTAACCGTCGTGCCGTACCAGGATCAGAACCAGGTGTACACGGATATGATGGCGGGCCGTCTCGACGCGACGCTCGTGCTGGCGCCGGCAGGGCAAACGGGTTTTCTGTCGAAGCCTAACGGCAAGGACTACGCGTTCGTCGGCCAGCCGGTGCGTGACGACAAGATTCTCGGCAGCGGCATCGCGTATGGGATTCGCAAGGGCGACACGGCGCTGCGCGACCAGTTGAATGCGGCGATCGCGAAGGTGCAGGCCGACGGGACGGTGAAGACGCTGGCCGCGAAATATCTCGGCAATATCGACGTGAGCGCGAAGTAACTTGTTGCGCGGCGGGTGGGTCCGCCGCGCTGTTGATGTCCCGTGCGACTCTGCTTGTTGACCGTGCGTTTGGCGGCTAGCATACATAGGCTTCGTTCTGGCGAAGTCTACGTGAGCATCAGAGGGGGCGCGGATGAACGGGATAGCGGCAGCGGCAATTCATAACGCGAAGGATGCTTCGGCGCCGAAGTTCTGGCGCAGCGATGCGTTGCCGTTCATCGAAGCGCGTTCCATCGACGACGGCCGCGAAGTCTGTTACGCCAAACATTCGCACGAAACGTTTTCGATCGGTGCGGTGACCGGTGGACGCAGCGTGTACCTGAATCGCCACGCGCGTGAATGGATCGGCGCGGGCGCGGTCGTGATGATGAACCCCGACGACGTGCATGCGTGCAATCCGATCGCCGACGAACGCTGGTCGTATCGGATGCTGCACGTCGACGTCGAATGGCTCACGGCACTGCAACACGAACTGGGCTTCAACGAGAACCACGCGTTTCGCGCGTTCTCGCAAACCATGACGCTGGACCTGGCATTGTTCGATGGCTTGAACCGGCTGTGTGCGATTCTGGTTGATAGCAACACTGAGACGCTGCGCAAGGAAAGCGCGGCCGTCACTTTCTTCTCCGAAGTGCAACGCAAGCTGAATCCGGCGTCCTTGCAGGATCGTGATGCGAGCCGTCAACTCACGCGGGCGGCGGAATTCATCGCGGAAAACTGCACGCGCTCGCTGAAACTCGACGACGTTTGCAAGGCGGCCGGGCTGTCCGCGTCGCATCTGATTCGCGCGTTCAAACAACGCTACGGGATGACCCCGCACGCGTACCTGATCAATCGACGCATTCAATACAGCCGGGCACAACTCAGGCGCGGACGCCTGATCGCGGACGTCGCACTCGATGCCGGTTTCGCCGACCAGGCGCACTTACAGCGGACCTTCAAACGGCTGGTGGCGGCGACGCCGGGGCAGTATCGCAGTTGATGCGGCCGCTGCGGTGATCGGCGCGGCCGGTCCGGCGTGTCGGGTCAATCATCATTCCATCAGCAGATACAGCGCGCTCGCGGCGAGCAGCGTTGCCATCACGCGGTTGAATCGCCTCATTCGCTTCGGCTCCTGCAGGTACTTGCGCAGGAACGTGCCCGCGTACGCCCAACTCGCAATTGACACGTAGCAGATCACGAAGTACAGCGCAGTGAATTGCCAGACGAGCTTGCCGTCGCCGTCGGCCGCGTACGCGCCCATACCGGCCAGCGACGCCAGCCAGGCTTTCGGGTTGAGCCATTGCAGCGCCGCGCCATGGGCGAAGGATGGCCGGCGGGCCGGTTTGCCGGCGCCGAGTTGACCGTCGTCGACGGCGAGCTTGTAGGCCATGTAGAGCAGGAAGCCGATGCCGGCCCATTTGACGATGTCGATCAGATCAGGAAAGTGGGCGAGCAGTTCGTGGAGACCCAGGCCGATCAGTAAAAGCAGCACGGTGAAACCGACCGTCGCGCCGCTCACGTGACGCATGCTTGCGATGAACCCGTGTTGGGCGCCGGCGCTGAGCGCGACCACGTTCACCGGGCCGGGGGAAATGGAACTGGCGAGCGCGAAGGCGGCCATGGAAAGTAAGACGGTCATCTGATGCCTCGATACGTGAGTGCGCAGGAATTGCGACGCTCAACGGTAGCGGGCGAGCCGGTGGGGTGTATTGAAGGAAATTGCTTTGGGAGCGGTTTCCTGGGTGACGACGACGGAAAAGCAAAAAGCCCGGTCGCGAGGATCGGGCTTTTTGCTTTGAGTTTTTGGGGAGGCGAGAGTGATTGGAACTGTCGCGCTGAAAACATTCCAGTGAATTCTGGAAGAAGCGCTCGCGGGTCACAGGCGCTTTCCTCGACGGATTTACGTGCGATTCTTTTACCAACGATGGCGCAGACCGATGACAGCCGAGACTTGTGTTTTGGTCGTCGACGGCGAAAGCGTGTAGATCTGGGCGAATTGCGCATCACCTGCGGCTTTCTGGTAAATGCCAACAAGAAACACGTCCGTTCGTTTGCTCAGGAAATACACCGCGCCGGTGTTGAACTGATGCCATTTCGGACTTGAGTCCTGAGGATGGTATTGTCCCGTGGTAAAGATGTATGCGGCACCGAGCATCAGGTCCGGAAGCACGTAGTCGGTCAATGAAACTTCAAAGTTCTGCAGCGTCAGTCTGGATTGGTCGAGATATTCGAAGCGCGCATTCGTATAGAGCATGGACAGGTTTGCATTTCCAAATGCGTAGGCGCCGCCTGTGCCGAACATTCTCTGCTTGCTCACACCTGCATTGGTCGCGGGATTAGTGATGAAGGGTGAGGTGAAGCCGTAGTCGCCAACCACGGCGCCGTTGGGATTGGCCGGATCATTGGGCATTTTGACCTGAAGGTAGGCGGCTCCCAGCGAGAGCGGTCCCCGATGATATTGAGCGGCTGCGCTGATGGCGGTGTTGTCTGAGAAAGCTCCAGCCTTGTTCGAAAAGCCATAGAGTCCTTGGAACTGCAATCCACCGTAATCGATGCTTTTGTACTGCACCGCATTGTTAATGCGGAAAGTATCGAAGACGTTATCGCTGTCGCCGATGTGCGCACCATATGCGGCAAACTGGCAGGCAGACGAAAAAATGCAAAGCGTGACGGCCTCGTCATACTGGCGGCCGACCGTGACCGTGCCCAGACTGTTCGATGACAAGCCAACGAAGGCTTGCCGCCCGAACAGCCGTCCGCCTTGCGACAGGGCGCCATTGGCGACGCTGTAGCCGCCTTCCAGCGTGAAGAGCGTCTTGACTCCCCCGCCAAGGTCTTCGACCCCCCTCATGCCCCAGCGCGGCGTCTGCATCGGTCCGCTCGCGAACTGCCAGGTCGAATGCCCTTGTTTGTCGGCTCCCTTCTGATTGTTCGCATACACGATTCCGCTTGAGATCAAACCGTAGAGCGTTACGCTGCTTTGGGCGAATGCGGTCTGACAAGCGAGAGCGGTTGCCGTAATTACGATAGCGCGTCGAATCATGATTTCCTTGAGTGCAGGCCCGATTGTTTTGGAGTTCGGCTCGATTAATTAGGAAAACGAATTTCTGAAGCTGTCTAGCCGGCCTTGAACATGCCGGCGTGGTGAATCTGACACCCGATTGTGTGGAGGAGGCCGTCTCGTGGCCGCCTCACTAGCGACCGATTCTTGCGGAACAAAAATCGCGTCGGCTAGCACCGAATTTGACTAGCAGTGAGCTAATTTTCAGATCGGGTCATCGAGCAATGCGCGCGTCATGTGCGCAGTCCTGCGTGTTGCACAAAAATGGTGCATCGCAGGGGGTGAGCTAATTTCGGCATCACTCGTCTTCAAAATTGATGCTTGCGGGGACACTTTCGGCTACTGAGAATGCACTTAGCCGGCAGCACCTCGGAAAGCAACAGACCGGTTCCCTTGAATCCATGAAGGACCATCGGAGGAGTGAGAGATGTCAGTAATCGAGAATGCAGGGCGCAGGCGTGTGCTGCGGATGACGCTCGCAATGGGCGGCATGGCGGCGACAGGTGCACTGCTTTCGGTGCGCGCATTAGCAGGCGAAAAAGCGACTGTCAATATGCAGCTGGGGTGGGTTCCGGGCGGCAATCAGGTCGGTGAGATCGTCGCGAAGCGACTCGGCTTTTACGAACAGGAAGGAATCGATTTTCACATCCAGCCGGGCGGCCCGAATATCGATGGCGTCGCAATCGTCGCCTCGGGGCGCTTCGAGGCGGGCGAGATCTCATCGAGCCCATCGATCATGCTGGCCGTCTCAGAGGGGCTGCCGATCAAATGCATCGCCGCCGGGCTGCAGCAGCACCCTTACACATTCTTTTCACTGAAGAAAAACCCGATTCGCACGCCGCACGACATGATAGGCAAGCGCATTGGCATCCAGGCGACGGGAATGGTATTGCTCAAGGCGTTGCTGGCCAAGAACAAAATTCCTGAAAGTCAGGTCAACATCGTGCCGATCGGCGCCGACATGATGCCGCTTCTGAGCGGGCAGGTGGATGCGGTGACCGGCTGGCAAACCAACACCACGGCGCTCAAGCCGCTTGGCGCGGATCGCGTTGATCTGCGGTTGTGGGACACCGGCGTACGCCTCTATGCGTTGCCGTACTACACGACAACGGCAGCGCTGAAGGAGCATCCGGACACGGTCAACCGCTTCTTGCGCGCAACGGCGCGTGGCTGGATCTACGCAAATACCCATCGCGATCAGGCCGTCGACCTGCTCATCAAGGAATACCCGAATCTGAATCATGCGGATGAGCGTGTCGCGATCGATTCCCTGATGAGCTACGCCTTCAACCCGACGACGCAGACCCACGGCTGGGGCGCGATGGATCCGGCGGTCTGGGAAGAACAGATCTCGACCTACGGACAGCTCGGCCAGTTCAGGGCGCATCAACCCAAGGTGGAGGACGTCATGACGATGGACGTGCTCAACGCTACCCGTTCCTCAAGACTATTGGTGTAAACCCATGCATGCTGCCACGTTTAATCCGCCGCGCGCGGAGCGGGAAAACTCGCCCGTAGATGTTCTGCAGGCCGGCGCCTCGTCAATTAGCTGCCGCAATATCAATGTGCGCTTCTTCACCGACCGTCGTAGCGTCACCGCGATCGAAGGTTTGAGCCTGGACGTTGCGGCAGGTGAATTCCTCACGCTTCTGGGACCTTCCGGCTGTGGGAAGTCGACTTTCCTGCGTGTCGTTGCCGATCTGGTCAAGCCGAGCCGGGGCGAGATCAGTGTGCTCGGCGCCGCACCCAATGTCGCACGTGCGCGGCGCGATATTGGCTTCGTGTTTCAGGATGCGGCGCTCCTGCCGTGGAGAACGGCTCTGCAGAACGTGCAGTTGCCGCTGGAAGTGGCGGGCGGGAAGAATCGGGCTGGTCGCGCCACGCCACGTGAACTGCTCGAACTCGTCGGACTCAAGGGGCGTGAGGACGCGTACCCGCATGAGATGTCGGGCGGCATGCGCCAGCGGGTCGCCATCGCCCGTGCTCTGGTCAGCGACCCGAAAGTACTGTTGATGGATGAGCCGTTCGGCGCACTCGATGAAATTACGCGCGATCGCCTCAATGAAGAACTGCGCCGCGTCTGGAAAGAGATGGGACTCACAACGCTGTTCGTCACGCACAGCATCTACGAAGCGGCATTCCTCGGTCAACGTGTCCTGATGCTGGCTGCTAACCCCGGCCGGGTGAAGGAAATCGTGCCCGTCAGTCTGCCTGAAGACCGCACGCTCGATATCCGCGAGACCCGCGAATTCGTCGAACTCGCCGCCTATCTACGACGTGTATTGGAGACCTGCTAATGGCTACGTCTGAGATCCACCTGAATATGTCTTCCCCGACTGCCGACGACGAAGCGCAGGCTTGGGCCGCCCGCCGACGTCGGCAAGTTTGGCGCGCGCGTATGTTGCCGGCGCTGGGTATCGCGGGCCTTCTCTTCGCCTGGTGGGCTGTGGTTGCAGGCTTTCACGTCAAGCCATTCATTGCACCAACGCCCATGCTCGTGCTGGAGACGTTCGTCAGCAAGAGTGATGTGCTGATACAGAATTTGCTGCCGACCGCAATCGAGGCATCGCTGGGCTTTCTGCTAGGGAATCTCGCAGCGATCCTGCTGGCAACCGTCTTTGTACACAACAAGACGCTGCAGGACATCTTCTATCCGGTTGCTGTGATGATCAACTCGATTCCTGTCGTCGCCAAGGCACCGATTCTCGTGCTGATCATGGGCAACGGGCTCGAACCGAAGATCACCATCGCTGCGATTGTCTGCTTCTTCCCGACGTTGGTGAACATGGTTCGCGGACTCAATGCAGTCAATCCGCAGGCAATGGAGTTGATGCAGATTCTCTCGGCCAGCAAGCGCGAGATCTTCTTCAAGCTCCGGGTCTTCTCGTCGCTGCCGTATCTCTTCTCCGCGCTGCGCATCGCTGCGTCGATGTCGGTGATCGGTGCAGTGGTGGGCGAGTGGATCGGGGCGACGCAGGGTATAGGCGCGATGATTATTCAGGCGACCTATAACTTCGATTCCGCGCTGCTGTACACGGCCATCATCATGAGCGCCATCTTGTCAGGTGCGTTTTTCCTGATCATCGCAGTAGTCGAGCGTTGCCTCGTCAAATGGCAACCCGAAAGCGCGCATTGAGCCTGAGCGATATAGCCAATTCTGAAAGGAGACGAAATGAACATGATCAGCGAATGGATTCAGGAACCCGCGCGCGATGTGCGCGTGGTCGCGAAGGCTAACGTCGTGGTAGTCGGAGGTGGTCCCGCAGGCCTGTCGGCAGCGATCGGCGCGGCGCGAAACGGTGCGGAAGTCATTCTTCTCGAGCGTTACAACCATCTTGGCGGGCTAGCATCGGGCGGCATGGTGCTCGTACTCGATGACATGTGGGACAACCACCTTCAAGAAATCTCCGTGCGCGGCACCTGCATGACGTTCATCGAGCGGATGGCGGCGCGCAACCTTGCGATGTTTCCGCGTTCGCACGAATGGGGCGAAGATCCTGCGGCCTATCGTCAGTGGGGTCGTTGGGGCACCTTTGATTTTCACAGCCAGAAGACGCCGCATCCAGTGTGCTTCGCGGCAGCGTTCGATCCGGACGCGATGAAGCGCGTCGCGCTGGAAATGGTGGAAGAGCTTGGTATCAAGCTTCGGCTGCACTCGTGGTTTTCGCAGACCCTCGTCGAGGACGGTCAGGTGAAGGGCGTGATCTGCGATACAAAAAGCGGACGGGAAGCGATTCTTGCCGACGTCGTGATCGACGCGACCGGCGACCTGGATGTTGCCGCCTCGGCGGGTGTTCCGCATGTCGGGGGCACCTACATCACGACAACAGTATTTCGTCTCGGCGGTGTCGACACGGACGAGGCAGAACGCTTTGAGGCCGAAGAGCCGGAGACGTTCGCACTGCTCGACCGTCAGATCAAGCGCATCCTCGGCGGTTCGTGGGGCTACTGGTGGCTCAAGACGCCTTTGCCGGGCGTCGTATGGTGCAACTGCCCGCATATGGCGGGTCTCGACGGCCTCAACCCGGAGGATCTGACGCGAGCAGAGGTGCAGGGCCGCAAACACATCCATGCCGTGGTCGACTTCGTGCGGGAAAAGCTGCCGGGCTTCAAGAACTGCTATGTGATCGATGTCGCACCGCAAACCGGCGTGCGCCAGACTCGCCTCCTCGAAGGCGAATATGTCATGAGCAAGGATGATCTCGCGCAGCGCACGCGCTTCGACGACAGCATCGCTCGCGGACGCGACTATTACATGCCATACCGCGTGTTGCTGCCGAAGCAGATCGACAATCTGCTCGTCGCGGGCCGTCACTATTCGGCGACGTCGCAGGCACAAAAGATGTCGCGCGAGATTCCCCCGTGCATGGCGATGGGTGAGGCCGCTGGCGTTGCCGCAGCGCTTGCGCTCAACGCGAATGTGTCGGTTCGTAATGTCGACGTGCGCGCCCTGCAGAAGACCTTGCGCACCCAAGGCGCGGACCCCGGCGACCAGACGGGGCGCAACGCCGACGTTCCGCCGCTTGCCATTCACGTCGATGCGAGGGCTGCAGCATGAATAACGGTTACAACGCAGTCACGCAGGATTTGCCGCTTCAAGGCGTGCGCATCATCGACTTGACGCAGGTCATGATGGGGCCCGTCTGCACGCAGATGCTGGCCGATTACGGTGCGGACGTCATCAAGGTCGAGCGCATCGGAGGGGGCGATTTGAGCCGCTCCACATTCGAGCCCGTGGCCGGTGCCGACAACCCGATCTTCTGCAGTCTCAACCGCAACAAGCGCAGCCTCGAACTCGATTTGCGCGACGCTGAACAGATGGCGGCACTGAAGAAGCTGATCGCCGACGCCGACGTTGTCGTCAGCAACTTTCGCGCAGGCGTGATGGATCGGATGGGCATCGGTTATGAAGCATGTCGGAGCCTGAACCCGCGGATTATTTTTGCGGTGGGGACTGGGTTCGGCGAAACGGGGCCGTACGCGCACAAGGGTGGTCAAGATGTGCTCGCGCAGGCGATGAGCGGTGTGATGGCGCGCCGGGCGGATGAGTCGCTGCCGGTCTCGGTGTACCCGACCGCGCTGGCTGACTATTCCGCGGGCATGCACATGGTGCAGGGCATCCTTCTCGCATTGCTGCATCGCGAGCGGACCGGGGAAGGACAGAAGGTCAACGTATCGCTGTACAACTCGATGCTCTCGATGCAGATGCAGGAAGCGGCGATGATCATGATGGCCGACTCCGAAGTGAATTGGGCGGCAATGCCGCTCTCGGGTGTATTCGATACCCAGGACGGTGCCCTTGTCCTCGTCGGCGCATTCAAGCCGAACCCGCTTCGCGATATCTGTGCGGCGTTGCAAATCGGCGACCTGTCCGGTGATCCACGTTTTTGCAATCTGAACGAGCAGTTCCGCCACAAGGACGAGCTGCAAACGATTTTCCGTGAGCACTTAGCATCCAACACCCGAGACTTCTGGCTCGAGCGGCTGGAAGAGCAGGACCTCCTTTGCGCCCCGGTGCGCGACCTGCGCGAAGCCCTTGTCGACCCGCAGACACTGCACAACCGTCTGATCATCGAAGGAGACGGTGAAGGGCAGCCCGTGCGCTTCATCGGCAGTCCCATCGAACTGTCGCGGGCGCCTGTTGGACTGCGCCGCGCTCCCCCGAGGCTCGGGCAGCACACCGAGGAGATTCTCAATCAGTTGCGCGGGACGATCGCGCCGGAGGTCGTATGAGCGTAAGACTGACGATCGATCAGCATGTGGCCACTGTGACGCTGGCTCGGCCGGAAGCGCTCAATGCCGTAGATCTCGAGACCGAGAGCGAACTTCAGCGCGTCTGGAACGAACTCGAGCGGAACCGGGACATACGCGTCGTCGTGCTGACTGGGGAGGGGGAGCGTGCGTTCTGCGTGGGGGCCGATCTCAAGAACCCATCGATGAGCGGGCTCGAATACTGGGCCGCGCCCCGGCCGGGCGGATTTGGCGGCATCGCGCTGCGCGAAACGCTGAACGTGCCCGTGATTGCCCGTGTGAACGGCTATGCGCTCGGCGGCGGGTTCGAAATGGTACTCGGATGCGATCTCGTGGTCGCTTGCGAAGAGGCCAGTTTTGGCTTGCCCGAGGCGCTTGTCGGGCGCATGCCTCTCGATGGGGGCATGACGCTCCTGCAACGTCAGATCCCTTACCGGCAGGCGATGGCGATGCTGTTGACAGGACGCCGCGTGGCGGCGCGCGAAGCGCTCGACATGGGGCTGGTCAATGAAGTCGTGCCGCGCGTGGAACTCGACGCGGCCGTCGAACGTTGGGTCGAAGCGTTGCTCGCCTGTGCTCCGCTGTCACTCCAGGCCATCAAGCAGGTGGTGCGGAGGACGTCGACGCTTTCAGCGGCGGAGGCTCAGGCTTTGCGGTTGCCTGCACTGGTGTCGGCGTTGCAATCCGAAGATGCGCATGAAGGTGTGCGCGCTTTCCAGGAGAAGCGCAAACCTCGCTGGAGCGGACGCTAATGGCTTACGTCATCACGTCACCCTGTATCGACGTCAAGGACGGCGCCTGCGTGCAATGCTGTCCCGTCGACTGTATCTACGAAGGCGAGCGCACCCTGTACATTCATCCCGATGAATGCATCAGTTGCGGGGTGTGCGTGTCGGTGTGCCCGACGGAGGCGATTTTCCATGAGGACGAGGTTCCGCAGGCAGAGGTTCGATTCACCTGCGTCAACCGGGAGTTCTTCGATGGCCCTGTCAGTGCGCTGGGTTCACCTGGTGGCGCGTGCGATGTAGGCAAGGTACCGTGCGACCATCCCGTGGTCGCCGGGTGGCCGGCGCGCGCTGCGAATTGAGGCAACACGATGCATTCGAATGTCCTGAAATATTTTGTTGAAGTGGCGCGTTGCGGATCGATCCGGAAGGCCGCACAGAATCTGTACGTCGCTTCGAGTGCGGTCAACCGCCAGATTCTCAAGCTCGAATCGGAGATGGGCGCGGAACTGTTCGACCGGCTGCCGAATGGGATCCGCCTGAACGCGGCGGGAGAGCGTGTGCTCCAGCATATCCGTTCGACACTGAACGACTTTCATCTGATGCGCAGTGAACTCGATGCATTGAAGGGGGAGCGCAAGGGACACGTGTCAGTGGCGGCGATGGACTCGCTCTTCGTCGACTTTCTGCCCGCCACGGTGGAGGAGTTTTCCGATTCGTATCCGGCAGTGACGTATTCGATTGCTGCCGTGCCGCCTCACGACGTACCGGCGCGGCTGGTGAGCGGTGAATATGACCTCGGCATTTCGTACATCACAAAGCTGCCAGCTGGCCTTGATGTCGTGACGGAAGTGTCCCTGCCGCCTGGGGTCGTGATGGCTTCGTCGCACCCGTTGGCGAAGAAGGAGCGCATCAGCTTCGACGAGTGCCGCAACCACGCGTTTCTCAGACTCGAAGGACGCTCGCCAATTCAGGGTATCGTGGAAAACGATTTTCACGAGTATTGGGAATCGCTGAGGCCCAGCGTGACGTGCAACTCCACGACGCTTCTCAAGCGCCTGATCGCATCGGGGCGGGGCATTTCGTTTTTTTCCAAACTGGCGTTTCTCGACGAGCTGGCGCGAGGCGAGGTGGTATGGCGGCCGCTTGACGATGTGAATGTCAACGCGCTCACCGTCGGCGTCATTGCGCCGAATCAACGCGCGCTGGCTCACGTGACGCTTCAGTTCGTCGACCGTATGGTGAGACGCCTGAAGCATGTCGAATTGTCGTTGCGCGGAGTTTGATCAATCGGCGTTCCGGAGCATCCATGCGAGATTTGAAGAACAAGGTGGTGTTGATCACAGGTGCGAGTTCTGGCATCGGGGCCGCGCTCGCCCGCGCATTCGGCGAATGTGGCGCCAGAGTTGCGGTTCACTATCGGAGTAGCGCGTCAGCGGCGCAATCCGTCGTGTCGCAGATCAAGGAGGCGGGCGGCGATGCGATCGCCGTGCAGGCCGACGTTACCGAGTCCGCACAGGTGGATGACATGGTGACGAAGGTGCACGCGCACTTCGGACGCATCGACGTTCTGGTGAACAATGCGGGCGGATTTGTGCGGCGTGCACCTATCGTCGAAGCAGACGACGACTACATCGAGGACGTCTTTCGTCTCAATGCGCGCTCGGTCGTCGCCGTGAGCCGCCGAGTCATTCCACTCATGGCGGGATCGGGCGGTGGAAACATCATCAACGTGACAACGCAAGCGGCTCGGACAGGTGGTGGGCCGGGTGCCGGGCTCTATGCAGCATGCAAGGGCTTCGTGTCGACCATTACCCGTACGATGGCGAAAGAGCTCGTGGGCGAGAGAATCCGCGTCAACGCGGTAGCGCCGGGTGTGATCGAAACGCCGTTCCATGATGGACACTCCAGCCCGGAGATTCTCAAGCGCTTTTCTGCGGCCATTCCGATGGGGCGCTTAGGCACCGCTGAAGAATGTACCGGTGCGTTTCTGTTTCTGGCTAGTGACGAAGCGAGTAGCTACGTCACGGGGCAAATCATCGAAGTCAACGGCGGTCAAGTCATGCCCTGAAGTGGCATTCTCCAACGTTGGACGGTGAGCGCATTTCCACACAGGCTGGGGTGGCAAGGGGCGGACCGTAGTTCGATCTCTGGTAAGCCGTATTGTTCATTCAGCATCCGACCGTGTTCGGCCCAGTTTCTGTCATTCATTCGAGCTCCTGAGCGGACGTTTGAACGTCGGCTCAGCCCGGGCAACTGACCTTTGCGCTCTGGAAACACCCGACGCGCACTCTCCTTTCACAACTGTTTCGACCGTACGGAAAGCCTCCCGAAAGCAGAAGATCCACGAGCCTGCTCAGTATTGTCCGAGCAGTACTCAGACCTGTGCGATTTCACACACCAGGTCCCGAGCGATGCTGGAGCTCGAGGATGGAAAACAGTTGTCCCCGACCAGTCATCACCTCGAAGACCTCTGAATAGAGGACCAATCGCCCCTCTGTTCGCTCGTTTTGGCTCAGCTTCAGGCTCGTATCATGGGTCACGCCATAGGAACAATGCAGCTTGCCGGACATGTCGTGAATGACGAAAAGCCTGCTGTTTTTATCGAAGGAAAAGATACATGTCAGTTGCAAATCGACGCGGCAGCTCGGCCAGGTTGTCCCTCGTAGTCAACACGTTGAGCGCTGCTGCAATTCCCGCGGTGCGTGAAGCAACGACGGGCGAGCCGATGCCACAAGGATGGTTCGACGAAGAGGTCGGTTACGTCGGCGAAAGGCCGGCGGGTGCCCGCGTCCCGGCTCACGGATACCGTGACTGACCTGGATGGACTTCACTAAAACTAACCCGGCAAGCGCGTTCTTTCGCGCCCGGGGGCTTCACTCCACTGAAACGCGCCATTCATGAATACTGTTCGAACTCAATTAACGGGTGATGCCGGCCATCCATGGATGCATCAGCCACTGGGACTGGCTACGCTGCTGCGTGAAGCGACCGCTGGGAACGATCTGACGCAGTTGGGCGAACTGCTGCTTGAGCACGTGAAGCAGCATGACGATCCCTACGCTCTGCTCGACTTGTCGCTGGTACTGGAGATGAAATACCAGAAGGCGGCCGCTCTCGCGGTCCAGGAGCAAGCGTTTCAGATGACCAGGCGTTATCGGTTGAAGAGTGCCCAGACGACCCAGTCTCCCTTGAAGGTGCTGGTACTCAAGGCTCCGGGCGATCTGATGGCGAACACGCCTTTTGAATGCCTGCTCGAAAACGCCGACCTGCAGATAGAAGTCCTGTATGCCGATGCGCGGCCTCTGGAAGACGCCCGGTTGCCCGAGCACGACGTCATTTTCGTGGCGGCATGTGCGTCGGATGAAACCGTTGGTGTTCTTGCCCAGATTACGTCACTGACCAGCGGGACGAGCTGCCGCGTGCTGAACCGGGCTGAACACGTTGCGAAGACGATGCGCGACGCCGCCTATGCGCTGCTGGGCGCTGCCCCCGGTATCTGTATGGCCCATACGGTGCGGCTGTCCCGCGCGCAGGTCAACGAAGCGGCTTCGGGCGCGTGCAATCTATCTGATGTGCTGGACGGAAACTATCCGTTCATCATCCGGCCGATAGGGTCGCACGCCGGACAAGGGTTGGCAAAAGTGGCTGATAAACAGGAGCTCGCCCGTTACCTCGCTGAGTCGGTTGCGACGGAATACTACATGGCGCCCTTCATCGACTACAGCAGCGCCGACGGCCTGTTTCGCAAATACCGGATCGTGATGATCGAGGGAAAGCCGTTCGTGTGTCATATGGGCATCTCGAAAGATTGGATGGTTCACTACCCTTATGCGGAAATGTTGGCCCATCCCGATCGGAGAGAGGAAGAAGCGCGCCTGATGGCGGGCTTTGACGCCGAATTTGCGGTGCGTCACCGCGAGGCGCTTCACAACGTCGCCGAATTGACCGGTCTCGACTACGTGGGATTCGATTGCGCCGAAACGAGCGACGGCCGACTACTCATATTCGAGATCGCGACGGGCATGGTCGTGCACGACATGGACGACCCGAACATGTTTCCCTACAAAGTTCCTCAAATTCGGCGGGTCGCTGACGCCTTCCATGAAATGCTGCGCCGCGCGGCTGCGAACGCATGATTAATCCAACGGCTGGCCTTGGAGGCATAGTGAAGTCCAATGCACTGAATTTCTCCGGTGGTCCCGGAGCGCTCCCCGAAACGGTGTTGGAGCAGACGCGCGTCGCGATCGACGCTTTGCCGGAAACTGGCATCTCCATACTCGGCATGAGCCATCGTTCAGACTGGTTCCGTTCGATATTGGACGAGGCCGAATTGAATTTGCGTGCTCTGCTTGGCATTTCCGACGACTACGCCATTACCTTCCAGCAGGGAGGCAGTAGTCTGCAGTTCGCGATGGTACCGATGAACTTTGCCGGGGAAGGATTCGCGCCGCCCGAATATGTGACGTCAGGCTACTGGAGCGGCAGAGCGACATCGGAGGCGGCCAAGGTGACGAAGAGAAAAGTTGCGTGGGACGGCCACGCGACTGCCTACCGCCAATTGCCCGCTCTCAATGAACTGGACATTTCCAGCTCCGCTGCCTATTTGCACTACGTGTCGAACGAGACCGTGGAAGGTTTGCAGTTTCCGAATTGCGAAGAGGCTACGCAGGTGCCGCTGATTGCGGATATGTCGTCCGATTTTCTGTCGAAGCCCATCCGGCCAGACGCATATTCGATGATCTATGCGCATGCGCAGAAGAACCTTGGTCCGGCTGGGGTAACGGTGGCGGTAATCAAGCGTTCGCTTCTTGAGCGGATCCCCGACGGTTTGCCGGCGATCCTCGATTTTCGCACCCACGTATCACATGGTTCCAACTACAACACGCCGCCCGTGTTCGCGATCTATGTGCTGACTTTGATTACGCGCTGGCTGCGCTTCGATGTCGGCGGTCTGCACGCGATGCAAAGCATCAATGAAAGAAAGGCGCAGCGGCTGTACGACACGCTGGACGCATTGGAGGGGGGCGTGACCATTCACGCGGACCGTCGCTGGCGCTCGCAGATGAACGTGGCTTTTACATTCGGCGATGCGCGGCTCGACGATGAGTTTATCGTGGCGGCTCGTGAGCGGGGCATCGTTGGACTCGAAGGACACCGTTCAATTGGCGGTCTGCGGGCGTCTCTTTACAACGCTGTTACCGAGCAGGCCGTGAATATTCTGGCGGACGCACTGACGGAATTCAGTCTGCAAAGGGTTTGAGCAGCAAGGGCTGTTCTCACGCTGACCTGCAGGGCGATCCGAGGGAAGAATGATCGTCGCCTGCTACCTTGAGCCTACGAGGCTGCCGACGAAGGGCAATGACGGGTGGCAGGCGGCTGATTCTTGCGCCGCATTTGCGGCAGACGGCGATGGTGGAGTTATTGCGAACGCCGCACACAGTGCCTTAAAACGCCTGCGTATCTGGATTTGGCCCACGAACGCTCGAATCTCGACTAGCTTCGGAACATACCTGGACTTTCCACTGCCGGTCGTTCCATCGTAGCAAGCTGGCGTCAGCTCTTTTTGCCTTTGTTCCAATTGTGCGTTTTGATCTCGCAAATCCTGGGATTGCCTACGTGGTGTTTGGACGGCCTTCAAAAGCAAAAAGCCCGATCAGCTTTCGCTAACCGGGCTTCGGAATGCTTGGTGGGGCGTGAGTGACTCGAACACTCGACCTACGGATTAAGAGTCAAACCAAGCGCCTTGCAGGTTATTGCATGTCACTTGATTTAACAAGGAATTTCGCAACGCCTGAGCTCGTGTGACAACTGGTCATAACTAGGCAATTCCGGCAGATTTCCGGCACAAATGGAACCCGCCGTTGACGCTCGTAGTATCTGCACTAGAGTGAAACTCGGGGTGAACAGGGTCTACTGCCACGTCTGCGGGCGAATCAAGGGTTCTCGTGACATTAAAAGGCGCACAGTGTCCCTGTGCCCCACATTCCATTGTCGTCAAAGCTAGTCGTCAGCCCAAAAAATGGGCATAACACGGCCGATGACTCGTCTAGGTTCTTCGGCGCAGCGCATCCGCGGAGGAAGTGAAGCAATCGAATTTGAGCTATCAAGGACGACTCCTTCCGGCATGGAGGTGACCACAGTCGGTTGTGCATGGTCGCCCGTAGACATCGTACCGTCACGCATCCGATCTAGGCGGGCAGCAGTGAGGAAGGAGAGGGAAATCGTCCGGCTTAGGTCGATTCCGGCAAGAACTCGTCGTAGCTGATCGGTTGAGGCATCGTTCGGGCCGTCCCGCGAGTGGCCTGAGTCCAAAACAGCGCTACGTCTCCACCAACCTGCTGGACATAGTTCTTTGTCTTTGCGAAATTCCATTCCAAAAAAATTTCAGACGGATCAATGTTCGGTGCCTCACCCCATCGGTAACATTCGCCTAACATTGCGTCGACCCGTGCTCGATCTCGTATCTTGTCGGAGGTTAGAGCGTCGATAAACGGCTCGATTGTCATATCGCTAGGTACGCCCCATTCTTTTCGCGAGAGTCCAGGCAAGCCCCGATCCCATAGAACTCCCCACTGCCAAAAGTACATCTCGATCAGATCAGGTTCCGATGTTATCAATCGCCGGTATGTAGGCCAATCGCCTTCGTAGCCCAGTTGAAAATCAACGGCAGAAAATTCACGAAGATTCAGTAGATCGCTCGGCGCACCCATTTCCTCCATTGTCCGGTTATTTTCTACGACAACCCTGTGCGCTTTGCGTTTCAAAAATTTTGCCACTCTATTCTCGAGTTCCTGTATCCACGCTGCTTGCGGTGCCCGAGTCTTCGCGTCAATCGGGTATCGGGAATATCGAAGCGACTGCCCATCAGGAAGCCCGAGCGCTTCGTCCAACTCCCGGTAGGAGCTAATCTGGCCGATATGTCTAGCTTCCTGAACGAGCATTGCTGAGAAGCGAGAAAGCGCAAGTCTTAGTCTGCGCCCTTGGTTCGGCTTGTCGTTCGCCATCTTTTCCTCCGACATCAAAAACTGGCCCTCGCGTGCCGATAGATCGAATCATATTCTGTTAAACGTACTAACTACAAGTGATTGGAGATTTCGAATGGCGAAGACTGATAACGAATTTCGTCAAGCTTTTGCACGTATGGCACCACAGGCGATTATCAATCGCGACGAATTGGCGGCGTTGCTTGCGACCACTGTGGGTGCGGTTACTCAAATGGCGTATCGCGGCGAACTGCCGCCAACTGCTTTCCCTGCAAAGCGGCGCGCATGTTGGTTCGTCGAAGACATTCGCGGCTGGCTGGATAGCGCTGCAGCTGATCGACACGGTATGGGGAAACAGGGGCCAATTGGAAAAGCAGATGTACGAATCGGGCGTCCCCGCCATACGATCGAAGAGGCGAAACGCTGATGGCCCGCTACCGACCGATATCGCCAGAGCAAACGTGGCGCTCAGCGGACTCGTGTGACTTGACTATCAGCGAGCGATATGGAGAGTTCTATTTACTCACGAGTCCATTCACCAACACTATCGGTTGCTACCGTGTGGTAAGTCGAATTGCAGCCGCAGAGATGGGCTTGTCACAAGAGGAATTCATGAACGTCGTCCAGCGTCTCCAGGATCGTCGGATCGCCGTATGTGTTGACGACTACATCCTCGTCCGAACATGGTTTCGTCACAACAGTTGGGAGGCGACTTTCTCCGGAAACGTGGCGAAGGCGGCCGCGAAGGAACTCGCAGGTCTTCCAAGTCAGCTTCGGGAACATTGGGTGCAGGCATCGTTAGATATCGGCGTGCCGGAGGCCGCGGTTCATAGCTTATTGCCCGAAATCGACGTGACTAGATGGGAAGCGGGTGCATTGCATGACAAAGACTCCGTGGAAGGGACTTATGAGGGACTTAGTAGGGTGTCGACAACCCCTTCCGAAGGGCAAGCCAACTACAACCACAACCACAACAAGAACAACAAGGAAACTAAGAACACAACGCCAACGCCGCTGTTTTTCGATGTCACGATCGAGCCACATCGAAAAATGTTGTTGCAGTTGTTGTCCGGGATTGATGGTGAAGTCGCGCAAACGATTTTGGACGAGCTGGCTGGAGCGCTTGAATCGGTTCGGAGTGGCACAAGACGTAAGCCAATCGGTAGCGTCCGAGCGTGGGTAGGCGAGCTAGTCAACCTGGCTGCATCGGGTAATTTTGTTCCGGAGCTTGCGCCAGCGATTCGTGAGAGGAGAGGGAGAGCAGACTCACATGCGGAATCTGTTCCAAGACCCACCGCGCGCGACGTAGGTCGAAAGAACATGGATGCGGTGAGGGCAGCTCTTATATCGGCAAGTGCTCAAAAAAGAGACGCATCGTGCGTCAAATCGTGAGTCTTGATTTGGGTCTGCTCAGAAATCTGTGTTGAGAACAACCGTGACAGACGCGACGTTTGGGTGGCCGGATATCAAACGGAGGTATCTTGATCGCGAACGAGGACTTCGCGTCGTCTATGTGGGCGTACCCTCGCGATTTTCACTAGTGAAAATCGCGACGTGCATCTATACCCTCGATGTGGGTATCACCCGAAAGCATCGATGAGCTGGGGAGGCGACACGACATTTGGCCGACCGAGCGAATTGTGGTGCACGCTTTGGCGAGCTGCGGAGCGACATCGGATGCAGTAGCTGATTTTCACCAGTGAAAATTGTGCCGTGGCTCGAGTCATGTCCTGTCGAATGCCCACAAAAAGTGAAATCTGCGCCGGGTAAATGAAAACTATTGGTACGGTTAGCGAAACAAGCCGTACGGCCGACACTTTTCTGCCAGGACGCGGCCCCGTCCGCGACCGTCGCTGAACGACCCACAGCCGTCACTCAAGTTTCCCCAAAGTGGCCATTGCAGCGAACGTCGATGTGCATGCTCAATGTCTACCACGTAACTATTTAGCGGGACGAGCGGCATCTCGCCTGTGCGCCGCAGCATCGGCGATGTCGAGGCTGGATCGTACCATCCAGCTGAATTGACCTGCGCTAGTTGTCACGGTGCAGCAATCACCTGAGTGCCAACACGCTAGTATTGTTGGACCACTCGTGTAGGGGAAGCCGCTTTCATGTTCTCCATCGGAGTCCGGCGACGGTCATGCAAAGGCCGCCAACGGGCGTCGGGTCGGCGCAGAGCGTTGGCGCCGAACAAACAACCGTACGCTTTGGTTCCGACAGGAGGCAGCCGTGTCCCAGATTCTGAGGAGTCGCGGGTTTCTCGGCGCGATATTTTGTGTACATGTGGGCCGGCGATGTTCAGTTCTCTCCTCGCCGGTACGCTTGGGAATATAAAGTCTGCGCGCGCGGAACCACTGAACAACCCAGTGCCCGAAGTGGATCGCCTCGCGGTGCGAGTCGTCACCGATAGCTATCACTTGGCGATCGCACCTAACATTAAAGTGGCGAGGTGGAGGTCTTGCGTTTCGGTATGCTCCCGGCCGGTAAATCACTGCTAGAAGAATTCGGGTTGGCGAGTCTGTACATCTTCGGAACATAGCGCGGCGCCCGTTACGTACCGATGCGTTCTGCCTTTGGGCGGTTCGGCTCGAATCGATAACGTGTGAAGCACTGGGCCCGTGGCCGGTCTCGATAGGTCGAAAAGCAAGAGTTCGAACCCCCGCTATCGAGAACCTCGACGTTCCGTTCCGGGTGGAACTCGATCGGGAGAGGTCGGCGCATCGATACGAGTTCTGAGAACGGGCTCATATTGACCTGAAAACGGGCGGTCGTCGCTATCGCGCGAACGGCTGTAAGGGGGCGATCTCGGCCGACCGCGACGCGCTCGGCCACGCGACCAACGATGTCTAGGAGACGCAAATGATTCATCTGTCTAATGCAGTTGCGTCGCACCGCGATACCTTGTGGCGCCGTCTTGCCGTGCCTGTTGTTGCGGCACTTGGGTTCGCCATGGGCAATTTGGCCTACGCAACCACCGTAACGATCGCCGTGCCAAATAACATCGGTCTTGTCGAAATGAAAAAGCTCTCCTTGGCGTTCGAGGAGGCGAACCCTGATATCCAGTTGAAGTGGGTCATTCTTGAGGAAAATGTGCTTAGACAGCGATTGACGACTGATATCATGACGAACGGTGGGCAATTCGACGTATTAGCCATCGGGACATATGAAGTTCCGCTCTGGGGCAAGCGCGGATGGCTGGTTCCAATGACAGGGCTACCCGCAAGCTACGATCTCAATGACGTGCTCGAAACGGTTCGCGACGGACTGTCTTCCGATGGAACGCTATTCGCCTTGCCGTTCAATGCCGAAAGCTCGATGACCTTCTACCGGAAGGATCTGTTCGCTGCCAAGGGTTTGACGATGCCAAGTCATCCTACATACAGTCAGATCAGTGAGTTTGCCGACAAACTTACTGACAGGGCCCAAGGAGTCTACGGTATCTGTCTGCGTGGCAAGGCCGGTTGGGGCGAGAACATGACCATTGTCTCCACCTTGGTGAACACGTACGGTGGACGATATTTTGATGAGAAGTGGAACGCGCAAATTGATTCTCCGGAATGGAAACGCGCCATCACGTTCTACGTGGATTTATTGAAGAAGGACGGCCCGGAAGGCGCCAGTTCAAACGGCTTCAATGAGAATCTGACGCTCATGATGAGCGGTAAGTGTGCAATATGGGTAGACGCGACTGCCGCGGCTGGTATCCTTTATAACAAGAGGGAATCTGCCGTGGCAGACAAAGTGGGCTTCGCGGCAGCTCCGACTCAGATCACACCGAAGGGTTCGCACTGGCTCTGGTCGTGGTCGCTGGCAGTTCCAAAATCTTCGAAATCGCAGGATGCTGCCAAGCAATTCATTGTATGGGCGACTTCCAAAGAATACATCACCATGGTCGGCAATGACCTTGGTTGGGCTTCACTGCCGCCGGGCACGCGGTCGTCGACCTACGCACGACCTGAATACAAACAGGCTGCCCCGTTCAGCGAGTTTGTGCTGAATGCAATCCAGACCGCCAATCCAAACGATGCAACGTTGGAAAAGGTGCCGTACACCGGTATCCAATACGTAGGAATTCCGGAATTCCAGTCGTTTGGGGCGATCATAGGGCAACAGATAGCTGGTGCCCTCGCAGGTCAGCTAAGCGTTGACCAGGCACTGCAGGCTGGTCAGGCGACAGCAGATCGCGCCGTGCGCCAGGCGGGCTACCAAAAGTAGTCTGGAATGCTTCACCTACCGCCATAATTCAGGCCACGCGTTTTGTGCGAGACGAGACGCGTGGTCATTGCATCATCGAGACGTCACGCAGTTGCCTTCAAAGGATACAGAGAGTGTCCTGAGCGTCTGTGTCGCCGGGAAGATCAGGCCATTCGATGTTCATCGGAAAGCCCGCCTGTTGCGGCACGTCGCGCAATGCCTGCCGATATACCTTCCATGCATCCGAATTCGTGCGCGCGTCGCCTTTGAGTCTGAACGGCACGGTAAAGCTGCTTCGCGAACTCGGTTTTAGCGCAAATGCCGATGCAGCAATCGAGAAGTACGTGGAGCTCAATGCGGGCCGCGCCGACCTCTTCAGGATCGACGATTCCCCATGGAACAAGGATATCGATGACGAAACGCTCAGGGAGCGTTTTGCGGAAATGGTGACAAAGGAAGAAGGTCCGCTCGACTTGGAGGTCGCGGCGACATTGCTTCTTGAGGAGGGCCGCTGGGACGACAGGTTGCAAGCCGCACTCTTGAAGGCTTCGCCCAATGATTTTGTGGCTTTGTTCAAGGAACATCAGGGTGATACCCTGCGGTCGTTGATCGATCACCTTTACCGCGCCGCGCATAGGCGGGGACCCGACTACCGGAGATCATGATGAGCAGCAAGTGGTTTTCGAAATTCGCGAGCTACCTTTCCACGATGACCGGTAGGCCCGCCACCTTTGTGATGGCCGTCGCCCTTGTGATCGTGTGGGCGACCACCGGCCCGTTCTTTCACTACAGCGACACATGGCAACTCGTGATCAACACGTCGACCACGATCGTCACGTTCCTGATGGTCTTCCTGATCCAGAACACGCAGAACCGCGACACGGCGGCGATGCAGATCAAGCTCGACGAGCTGATCCGCGCAATGGAAGGTGCGCATAACGCGCTGCTCGATCTCGAAGAACTCGAGGAAAAAGACCTGAGCCGTTTCCGAAAACACTACGAAAAACTGGCGGAAGAAGCGCGGACCGCGCTGCGTGCAGGCGGCAGCGACACCGATTCGCCGTTCGTCGACAACCACGATGACAATGATGACGACCGGCAAGGCGATGAGAATCGCGATGGCAAGCCGGGGACCGCGCCGCTACGCGGCTAGCAAACGCGCTGTCCGACTGCGGCGCGCATCCGCTCGATGAGCGTCAACATCTTGGCCGGCGCTTTTCTAGGCGGCAAGCGAATGACCGAAAGTGGCCGAACCCAGAACTTTCTGCAGCCGGACATGCTCTTCCTGAGGGCCAGATAAATGAACTGCCCTTCGAGAACTTCCTTTGACGCTGATTGCAGTGTCGTAACAGCTCGCTGACAATGATGCAGGCGTGCTATTACGCAGATGTCTCAAAGCGCGGATCACCTTGCGGCCCACAGATCGGGCTTGCGGTCGTCAACCGGCACATCGCGACTGCGGCGCCGTTCACGATGGGCGCGCGCTCCGTGGATCGGCCGGCAAACTCCGCTTTCGCAATGCCCTGCCGGAGGCCGCCCCAAACGCTCCCCGATGCCTCATTGATGCAGAATCGGCCCAAAGGCCACAACGACACGACCTGAATACGATGGACGACCCAGAATCGCTTTCCCTGGCACTCCCCGACGGCACCAAGGTCTCTGCGCTCCTCCGAGCGCCGGAGGACGCGCGAGCCCTGTATGTCTTCGCGCACGGTGCCGGGGCGGGCATGCAGCACGCCGGCATGTCGTCATTGGCCGACGCGCTTGCGGCGGCAAATGTCGCCACATTGCGCTACCAGTTTCCGTACATGGAGCGGGGCTCCAAGCGGGTGGACTCGCCGGCCGTGGCACATGCTGCCGTGCAGGCAGCCGTCGCAGAGGCCCGCCGGCGGTTGCCTGCCCTGCCGCTCTTCGCGGGCGGTAGGTCGTTCGGCGGCCGCATGACGTCCCAGGCCCAAGCCATCTCCCCGCTGGACGGCGTGCGTGGCCTCGCTTTCGTCGCGTTCCCGCTGCACCCGGCGGGCGCGCCCGGCGTGGAGCGGGCACGGCACCTGGCGCACGTCACGGTGCCGATTCTCTTCCTGCAGGGCACGCGCGACAAGCTGGCCGAGCTTCACCTGCTGAGGTCGGTCGTCGGGACGCTGGGGTCACGCGCCACGCTGCATGTGGTGGACGACGCAGATCATTCGTTCCACGTGCGCGCGTCCTCCGGCCGGACCGACGCGGAGGTTGTGCTCGAACTGGCACGGACGATGTCGGCGTGGTTCTTCGCCGAAGGAGAGTTCGTGCCCGTTACCTGAGCAAGCGTAGGAATGCTTGTAGCAGAGTCGGGACGGCGAGCCGGCGAATTCGCCGTGCTGCACTCGCCCGCTCAATCCCTTTGCTATCCGGAGTTGGTCGCTGGCATAGCCACGATAAGCGACACCTGTCGCGTCAGCGACGTGTTCCCAGTGCCGAGTGAGTGAATTTGTCAGATCCACTGTAAGCGCGAATTTCAGCACACTCGAGATTTTCGGGGCACGAACTTCGAAATCGCTCAGAACGGCATTTCGCCGAAGTGAAGCGTTGCATTCTGATGTTTGACACTCTTCAGCCAGCTCTTGAGTGTCCTGATCTCTTCGAACACCAGCAGGTCTTGTTTCAAGTCGCGTACGCTTTGCTGAATTCCTGCGATGTCACCGGCGAGATTGCGTACGACGGAGTCAGGAGAGATGTCGATGAATGGTGGAATTCCATAGGCATGCCTGAATCGCGCTTCGACATGCAGGATTTCCTGATCCAGTTCACCGAGTTGCTCCTTCAGGATCACGTTATAGTGCTTCAGCCGGTCTTCGCCGATATTGTTGATCGCGCTCTGATCGATGTGTTCAAGTTCGAGCTGCAATTCCAGCAGCTGCAGCAGATTGTTGTTGCCATAAGCCTGGTTGGCCCGCTGCATCAGCGCGGTCTTGCGCTGGCGCTCCTGGGGATCCGGTTCACGATCGGGATGAAGGGCACTGGCAAGTTTGCGATAGACCTCGCGGATGGACTGGCTTAGCTGTGCCTGCTCCTGCTCCTGCCGCGCCTGCGCGGCGAGCTGCTTGGCCGACTTTTTCCGTTTGGCACGGCGCTCCTCTCGCGCCCGATTTTCGGCAGCTTCCCGCGCCTGTTGCTCTTCCATTTTCTCGTGCGCCCGCTGCAACAGATCTTCCGGTGAGCTCATGTCGATATCGTCGCCCAGTTCCGCACCGAGCATCGCCTCCAGCACAGACTTCATGTCCTCAAGTTCGGCCGCTGCTTCGCTGTCGAAGTCGGATTGACTATGCCGGTTGTAAATGGCTTTCAGTTGCGCATCGTCCTGCTCTTCGATTAGATCGCCCGCCAGGCCGGTAATCAGCTCCGAGATCGTGCGGCGTTCGGATTTCGTCAATCCTTTCTGGTCGAATGCCTGCTCAAGGCAATGAACCATCTTTACCTGCAAATCCGTGCAGATCTTCTCGAGTGGAAGGAACTCGTCGGTATATTTTTTCTGGAAGACTGGCCCGACCACCTCCCACGCACCGAGATGGTGACGCCGCTTTTCAATCTGTCGGATGAGTGTGTTGAATGCCTTCTGGCCTTTCGACAGACTGGCCCTGTTGTGGGCCGGGGCGATGCTCACGGACCTGCGGTTCGTCCTGGTCATGGGATGGTTTTCTCCGATTACTGCGCGAAGCGACGCAAGGCGATATTTTAACCAGGCTCCCGGACCTGCTCCCACTGCAAACAAACCCACACCCTGTCGCGCTATTACGCGCCGACATCTGCGACGCGAGCGGCGATGACGACTTCACAGGGGTAAGCGTGGACGCACCGCGAAGTTGTCGCAACGACGACGTCCGAAGCATGCAGGGGGCACGCGCAGGGTCTTGAGCAGTGCACTTTCTTGTATCAGGGCGTGTTCGTCGAATCCTGCGGCTTCGCGTCCCGCAGGGGTTTCTGCGGGTTGAAGTTGAACGGCAAGAGATCGCTGACGTCCGCGTCGGCAACGCGCTGCGGCAATTCGGTCAGCACATGCAGCAGGTACGCGTATGGCTCGACGCCGCAGGCGCGGCACGTCAGCATCAGGCTGTACACCATCGCGCTTGCTTTCGCGCCAGCAACCGTGTCAGCGAACAGCCATGAGGATCGGCCTGTACAGAATGGCCTGATGTCTCGCTCGATGACGTTATGCCGACTCCCCGATTATGCCGCGTCATGAATCCACGCACACAACGGTTGGGCGGATCTCTGTTCCCGGTCGCTCGGATTGTCGGCATTATCAGAGAGCCTCCAGGAAGGCGAGCAACGGATCTGGAGGTTTGTAGCGTGTCGGCGCGACGCCGCTCGCCGTGGCGTGCGCGAGCGCGCGTTCCTTGAGTTGCATGTCGGCGTGCAAGTAGATCTGAGTAGTCTCGGAGGACTCGTGACCGAGCCAGAGCGCGATCACGGTTAGGTCGACGCCGTGATGCATCAGGCTCATCGCGGCCGTGTGCCGAAGCGTGTGAGGCGTTATTGATTTTTTCTTCAGCGAGGGGCACGAGAGACGCGCGATTTCGGCGTTGCGCGACACGAGTCGCTGAAGAGCATCGGCACTGAGATGACCACCGCGCGAACTGGGGAAGACCGGATCACCTGGTTCGCCTGGTTGATACAACAGCCATTCTTTCAGGACAGCAACGACATCCGGTCGCAGCGGAGTGCATCTCATCTTTCTGCCTTTGCCAAGGCAACGGACGTGGGCGCCTGTGCCGAGCATCACATCCTGACGCCGGAGTGTGGTCAATTCGCTGTTGCGCAGACCCGTTTGAACCGCTACAAGAAGCAGCGTTCGGTCGCGGTTGCCGATCCACGTTCGTACGTCAGGCGCCCCTACCAGAGCGGCGGCCTCGCTTTCGGTCAGAAACTCAACAGGGCCGTGCTCGCAGCGTTTAGATGGAATTGCAAGAATGCGCTGACACTGCAGAAACAACGCAGGCTCGCTGACCGCGACGAACCGGAAGAAGGCATGCACGGCGGCAAGCCGCGTGTTGCGTGTCCGCACCGAATTGCCTCTGCCGTGTTCGAGGTGCTGCAGGAATTCCTCGATCAACGACACGTCGAAGTCCTCGATTCGCAGCTTTGACGGCGCGCGCCCGATATGCTTCGTGGCGAACGCTAGCAGCAACCGGAACGTGTCACGGTAACTTGCCACCGTATGCGAACTCAGACCTTGCTGCTCGAGCAGGCGCTGGGTAAAAAACCGCTGAACGAGGGATGGGAGGCCGGCGGCGCTCACGGCCGTTCTCCCGGACAGTTCTTGTCGAGATAGGCTGCCGCGAGTTCAAGCAACTCAGGAACCGCTTCGATGTACCAGTACGTAAGACCGATGTTGACATGCCCGAGGTAGGCGGCAAGTTTCGGCAATTCCCGACTTACGTCCAGACCGGCGCGATACCACTCGACCAGCCTTCCAGTCGCGAAGCTATGCCGGAAGTCCTGGAGGCGCGGGCCGTGACCATCGCGCCCATCCTCTGCCGCCGATCGCAGACCGATCGCACGTGACATTCTGACGAACATGCTTCGCGTAGTGCAGGCCTTCAGCCGGTTGCCGCGCTCACCAACCAGGAACGCCTCGCTCAATCGTAAAGGATAGACTTTATCGCGCTTCTGGGCATAGTGTTCGAGTGCCACCCGGGTCGACTCTTGTACGGGAACAAAGCGAGACTTGCCGAACTTCGACTCCCGGATGGAGAGTATCCCGTTAACGAGGTCAACGTCGGACCGGTCGAGTCGAAGCGCTTCGCCTGGCCTGAGGCCTGTCGCTACAAGAAGCCCTATGAGCGTCGAATAGGTCAGTGCTCGCATGCCGGTTCGGGAGCGCAGTTGAGCGGCCTGGGTCATAAGCAGGTCAATTTCCTGCTCAGTGTAAATATGCGGGGCATTGCGCCGTCTGCGGGCAGTCAGGAGTCCTGCTGGAGGAATCTGGTTTCGACTGTCAATGACGTTCATCCATCTGGCGAATCCTCTGACTTGGGAGAGGCGCCGCCCCCAGGTGGCACGTTCGACGAGTACGGGAGCAGTCGCCCAGCGCAGAGCCAGATCGGTGGTAATGAACTCGGCGCCTTCGCGTTCCAGAAGATCAACGAAATGACCGAGTGCCAACGCAGGTTCATAGAATGACGCCCCGAGAGCACGGCGGACCGCCACGTACCGTGCGAGAGAGTCGCGGATCGCAGTCATATTGCACCTCCTGCCATGGGCCATGAGCGGGCGATCTCACGCAGGTCCTCAAACGCGACCTTTGCATAGATCGCGGTACTGTCCTGTGAGCGGTGTCGCAAGACCTCGGCTATTTCCGCGATCGAGGCACCGTGGCGAATCATCGTCGTCGCCAGACCGTGACGGAATAGATGTGCGGCGCCCCGGCACGCGGGGCTGAAACCGGCACGCGCGAAGGCCAGACGAACAATCTTGCCAATCGCCGCCGGTCCAGCCAAACCAACCCGAGGTGCCCATATGCGAAGAAAGGCGCGCCGCGATGCGCTCGCTCCGCGACCATCGCGGAGGTAAATTGCGATTGCTTCTCCAACCTCCGATGGAAGGGGGACATGCTCGACCATTCGCCCCTTGCCATGAACGACGAGTTCTCCCGAACGCCAGTGAATGTCGTCAAGCTCGATTGCGACGATTTCTCCGGCACGTAGACCGAGCCGCGCTAGCAACAGCAGGATTGCGTAGTCACGGCGACCGCACGGAGTCGACCGGTCTGCAGTTGCAATAAGAGCCTCTTGCTGCTCAGGCGTGAGGAGCGTCGGCACAGTTGACTGTCGCCACTTACGAACTGAGGGCACCGACTCACACAGGTCTCGTGCCGTATCGCCGCGCAGAAAGAGGAAATGGCAGAACGAACGAAGCGCAACTGCCATCAGCCGCGTGTACTCCGACGACCGCCCTTTGCTGCGGGCAAGAAGGTGATTCCGGATCGTTACCGCGTCAAATGCATCGGGCAATATACTTCCGTCGCCGGCCGCGTGGCTGTCGAGAAAGTCGCGAATGAAAGGCCCGTAGACAAGCAGCGAGTTCTTCGCGAGTCCACGATCCTGCCTCAGATGATCCAGGTATCGGCAATAGATGTGCGCAATCGCGGATTGGCCGCCCAACGTCGGCGAGCGCACGATGGCTTCGGCGCGCAGATAGGCGAGGAACTGCCGTAATGTGGCACGCTCGCGCTGGACGCGGTCTCGGGGGGCGTCGATCAGGCGCGTCATAAAACGAGTCGCGGCAGACTCATCGAGATCAATCAAGTCGATGTTCCTGGTCTTCATCCACCCAGAGAACGTACACAGGACTCTTCGCTTCTTGCGAAGCGTCACCTCGGAATAGTGTGCCGCGCGTAGACGATCAAGAAATGCATCAATGTGACGGGCCGGCAGCCCGCCGGATTCACTGACTGTGCGTGTCGCCTTCATTTGATCTCTCCTGGCCAGCTAGATAGCCAGCCTGAGAAATCATACGGCTATGCCGACACAGCAATCACGAGAGACCATACCCACCGTCACGCGCATGCATGACGCGGCATAATCGGGGAGTCAGCATAACATTCTTCATGCCGCTAGCGGCATGAACCCAGTTGTTGTCAACGGGCGCATGCCCGTCGCTCACGTAGCGACTGAGATACGTCCACTGGTTGCGTGTATATGAGATCGCCTTGCCCAGCAGGCTTTCTGGCAGGACCTGCGGCGCCTGCTCGTCCAGCCACTTTCTGAACGCTTCGAGTAGTGGCACGCTGTGCTGCTGGCGCAGCTGGTATGTGTAGTTAGCGCGCGTCTTGCCTTCGGGCAGATCGGCTTTGGCCAGCGCCTCGACCTGATACAGCGCCTTGAAGTATTGCAGTGCCTGCGCGGCACGGCCGCCGGGTTTCTTCATGCCCTTGAGCGCGTCGACGAAGGCTCGACGGGCGTGAGCCAGGCAGCCGAAGTGGGTTGGACCTTCGAGCGTGCGCCAGGCGGCGTATCCGTCCGTCATCAGCAGGCCTTCATAGCCGGCGAGAAACGCCTGGGGATGTTCCTGCCCCCGCCCAGGCTGATAGTCGAACAGCACGACCGGCTGCGCACAGTCTTCGGCACTGCGGTAGACCCACATATACGATGTGCTCTGCGCGGCCTTGCCAGGTTCCTTGAGCACCTGCACTGTTGTCTCGTCGCCATGGATCAATGGCTGCGACAGCAGCGTCCTGCGCAGTGCCTCGCAGAGCCGGCTGTAATGCAGTTCAGCGGGCCGGATGATCCAGTTTGCCAGCGTGCCACGTCCGACTTCGATATCTGCGCGCGCGAGCGCGTGAGCCATCCGGTACAGCGGCGTACCATCGACGTACTTTCCTGCGGTGACGGTGGCGATCATCGCCGCACTGGCATTGCTGCCCGGCAACGGCTGCGCTGGCATCGGTGCGGTGATCACCGGCGTACGTTCGGCATGGCGTTCGCAGTGGCGGCACGCGTACTTGAAGCGCACGTGCTGCAGCACGGACGCTTTCACCTCGATATGCAACTGTTCGCTGACCTCTTCGCCCATGCGGTGAAGTGCATGGGCGCAGCTCGGGCAGACCTTCTGCTCTTCGGGCAGGTCGTATTCGACGCGCTGACGTGGCAGGTGTGCCGGCAACGGTTTGCGTCCGGGCCTGTTTCGTGCCGACCCGGGTACATCTGGCAGGCCAGTATCGGGCAGTTCGACCGTGTCTTCGACATCGCCGGCGTCATCATCGTCGGTGGCGGCAATCTGTTCGGCCTCGTCGAAGACGCGATCCCCGAGTTTCTCGCTGCTCGGCGCGAAGCGCTTGCTCTGTGCCAGGCGGAACTGCTCCTCCAGCTGGGCAACCCGTTCGCCCAGTTGCCGGTTGCGTGTCTCGAGTTCACGGATATAGGCCTGGGCGGCCGGCGGCAATCGGGAGAAATCGTCTTCGTTCATGCTCCCAGGGTAGCGAAGAACTGCGTGCGATGGGTTTACGGGAATTTGTAACCGTCTAACCGTCCAGGCGCCCCGTTGTTTTACCGGGAACGCCCCGGCGTTCAACTCGCGTGGCGGTACCGCCGTGATGGATGGCGGCGCACCGCATCAACGTCAATGCCCTCAAGGAGCCAATGCAGTTGTTCGGTCGTCAACTCGATTACCGCCTGTGACCGACGTGGCCAGACGAAGTGGTCCTGCTCAAGGCGCCGCAGCATCAGCCAGAAGCCGGTGCGCTCGTAGAACAGTAACTTGACCCGGTTGCGTCTGCGATTGTGGAAGGCAAACACGGCACGCGCAAACGGGTCGAGTCGCATGGACTGCTCGACCAGTGCCACCAGGCTGTTGATGCCGGCACGGAAGTCGATCGGCTCACGATGCAGGAACACCTTCAGGTCCGCCTCAAACCGGAACATCAGCGCGCTCCCAATGCGGTAATCATCGCGCTCACGAGTGCGGCATCGTGTCCTGAACATTCGAGCTCAAGCATCACGCCGTTGGGCAATCTGGCCGACAATCGTGCACCCTGTGTCGCCGGTGGCGACAGGTCCTCGCGATCCAGTTCAGGCGTGGGCCGCGCAACGTGTGCCGTCGCCGGCACGGGCGCCGCGTCATCGATTGCGACGACCGGCACGAAGGCCGGGAATCCGACAGTAGTGTTGACTCTTGCGGAGGCAGTTTGTTGTTCGCGCAGCCCGACCCATTTGCGCAACTGGTTGGCGTTCACCCCAGCCTTCAGGGCGAGGCCAGACAGCGATGCGCCTGGTTGCAGGCAGGCGTCGACCAGTCGCCGCTTGTCTGCAGGGTCGAAACTGCGCTTGCCGCCGACACCAACGCGTGTCACCCGCAAGGGCAAAAAGGTCAGGTCATTCTCGATCATGGATTGCGTCCGCAAGTTTGGGGTTGCGGACGCAATCGTGGACCTTCTCAAATCCAGAAGCCAGGTGCGCGAAAACTAGCGCTTACGATCCACTTGCGGTGATCCGCCCCGGAAATCGCGTAGGGCATCTGCTTTGATTTGGCCGACAGGCCTCCGGCGTCGGTGTCGATCCGTGAGTGACCGCTTAGGGGTGCGGGCGGAGCCAGACTGGCGGAGCGTCGAACGACGCGCATTGGCCGGTCACTGCCCGACGCGGTCGCCCGAAATCGACCCTGAGCGGCCCTTGCGATACTTTCGGTGAATGGCGGTACATCGCTGTACAGCAGCCATACGCTGGACTCCGCTCATTTATCCGCCCACGCCGCAAGCAGTGTCGCTCACGTTGCCGCACATCGATGGGATTTTTAGAGCGCTTTCAAATCAGGCAGCAGCCGGTCGAATTCCCGTTTCACTACGCCATAGCACTCGCACACGCGCTTTTCGAGTCCAAGTCTATCCAGCACCTCAATGTGCCCGTGACTATAGCGAATCAAGCCCGTGTCCTGCAGCTTCATCGCCGCTTCGGTCACGCCGGCCCGGCGCACGCCCAGCATGTTGGCGATCAGTTCTTGCGTCATCTTCAGTTCGTTTGAAGAGAGGCGGTCGATGCTGAGCAGCAGCCACCTGCACAACTGCTGGTCAATCGAATGATGACGGTTACACACGGCGGTCTGCGCCATCTGGGTGATCAGCGCCTGTGTATAGCGGAGCAAAAGCCGCTGGACAGGACCCGCACGATGGAATTCTTCTTTCAGAATTAGAGCGTCCAGTCGATACGCCTTGCCCGCGCTCTGCACGACCGCCCGGTTTGGCATGGTTTCGCCCCCCATGAAGAGGGCAATACCGATCATCCCTTCGTTGCCGACGATCGAGATTTCGGCCGACGCGCCGTCCTCCATCACGTAGAGCAGCGACACGATACAGGTTGTCGGGAAATAGACGTGGTTGAGGCGGTCCCCGGATTCATAGACGACGTGGCCCAGCGGCATATCCACCAGTACCAGGTGCGGAACCAGACGTGCCCACTCTGCGTCAGGCAGCACCGCTAGCAGGTGATTTTCATTTTGATGACGCTCGTCCGACATTTGCCACTCTCCGCAGCCCGCCCAGAACTGCTCTGCTCTCGCTGACGATTTCCTGACGGGTGAGTATGGATAAAAAGATGGATGCCTCCAACGGCTCGGCGCGCGTGCTACGGCGTCGCGAGCGGCAATCTTCGCCGGACGCGCTATCCCACCAATGCACCGTTAAATTATAGATCGCGCCACAATCCGGTCATGCGCCGTCGCGAACGGTGGCGTGCCGTTCGACGATCAGCAGCCTGAGCGTGAACTCGCCGCCCGTGTCCGGTCCGACGCCGACTGGCGGCATGCGACTCCTCTGCGGTCATACGCAACATGCCGCCGAATGTCGGTCGTTAAGCCTAATTTCGGACAACAGTGAGCAGCCGCTGGTACTCCACCAGTCCGAGTTGGGAGCACATGCCCCATCTGGTGGTGAGCCAACTGGACATTCTCCTCGGGGCTGAATGTCGATCGTCATTCTCGTGCGCGACACCAAATAGCCCCGTAACTGCGATTTGACGCTTCGGGTCGCAGTCATTAACCGTCACCGTACAGACATACCCCGTCAGTCGTGAGAACGTACGGCTACCGACTGTGCGCACCAACGATTTTCGGACCGTTCTCGCGCGGCAAGCATTTGCGACCGTCGGAGACCGGCGCAACGTGGCACGCCCTTCTAGTGACAGAACGTCAGATGCCGAAAGACTTTTTGCCATTTGGTCGCGACCGACGCGTCGCGCGGCTGATGAAGGGGTATCGAACTTATGGAGGGTGTCATGAACAACATCATCTGGCTTGTAGGAGCCGTGGTTATCGTTCTGTTCGTACTCGGCTATTTCGGATTGAGGTAGGACCTTCGTCGCAGGTGGGAAGCGTGGCCGGCGCGGTCCCATCGCGTGTGGACCAGACTAGGCGAAGACGCGGCCACGACTCACCGCCGGGACGAAGAAACGTCTCGGCCTCGAAGGTGCGCGCCAGTCGGAACTCAGGAAACGACACTGATTCGGGCCGGCGTTCGCGTCCCTGGACGCTATCGGACCGCATTTGCATCTGCTGTGGCGCAGCATCAACCGTGGGCACCGAATTAGGAGAACATGATGAGCGAATTGCACGACTTGAAGCGGGTGTTGTTCGTCGGCCAGGAGCCTGAAACGGTCGACTTCTCGGACCCTGCGCTACCGCCGGGGATCGACGCGGCGAAGATTCATGCCGGGATTTCAGTCGCCATGCAGCAAATGGCGGAGCATAGATGGCGTGCCGATCTTTGCCTGGTGCGACCAGACGAAACCGCCCCCGTTGCGCTTGAACGCCAATTAACAACCGCAACTTACGATTGCGTTGTGATTGGCGGCGGGATACGCATTCCGCCAAAGAGCTTGATGCTCTTCGAGACTCTCGTCAATACCGTGCACAAATGTGCTCCTAATGCGTCCATCGCGTTCAATACGCGACCCGAGGACACTGCGGACGCCGCGGCTCGCTGGTTTAAAAGTGAATAACCGCGGCCGACCGGTTCGCGAAGGTTGCGCAATGCTGTATCGGAGCGTCAATCGCTTCCACCACCTGGGTAGTCGCGCGTGACGATCAAGTCACTCAGCACAGGCTAGAGGAGCTAGCGTGCACTATGCAAACATCGGGGCGGCGTATAAATCGGCGGGTGGCAACGTGGAGCGCCTCCCTCGCGATGCTATATCAAAGGTGGTCAATGATCCGATATGGATTGACGATCCAAGTGCCCATGTCGAATGACTGTTCCTGGCCGCAACTGAGTCCGATGATGGCCTCGATCACAGGATTCGCTATTCAATGCGGAGCAAGCCCATGGTTAATAGAAGCCAGGATGATCGGCAGCAGAACCGGTTTCACGAAATAGTGATCAAATCCGGCGCGCATCGACTCAGCCCGCTCAAATGGCAACGATAGACCACTCACCGCCACAAGCAGCGGCGCAGGTGTCGCCTGAACACGTCGGATCGCTATCGCCACCGCGCGGCCGTCGAGATGCGGCATTTCGATGTCGAGCAACACTGCGGCCGGATACCATATGCAGTATTCGGCGAACGCGTCAGCACCGTTCCTGGCGGTCCGGATTTCAAAACCCCGATCACAAAAAAACAGTGCGTACCCCGCCAGCATATCTGGATCGTCGTCAGCGATGAGCAGGCGTGCGGCCTCAGCGATGGACATTCGCTTCCCCTAGTTGCTTTCTTATGAGCAATTTAAGGTCCCGGATACGGGTCAGCTCGCCGGTTTGACGCGATTCACATAGGGCGAACCGTCAAAAACCATACTCATCATGCCGTTAATGCATATCGTGGCAGAGTAATGGTGAAGACGCAGCCGGTGCCCGGCAGGTCGCGGACGCTCAAAATACCGTTGTTGGCCTCAACATTACGCCTCGCGATTGAAAGACCTAGCCCCAGTCCGGTTCTATCCTCGCCGTTCTGGGTGAACGGCAGAAACATCCTTTCCGCATCACCGGGTGGGAGACCACCGCAATGATCCTTCACATCGATCAGGATGCGATCCGACAGCGCGTAGGCGTCCAACGTTACTTCGGTGTGGTGGTGAGTAAACTTAAGGGCATTTTGCAGCAGGTTTCCGACCGCCGAATAAAGCTGGTCACGATCCCCGCTGAAGGCAAGCCGCGAATCCACAGCAGAAACCGTCAGTGCGCATCCACGAGTCTGGGCCACAAGGTCAGCGGCATATTTCACCTCAGCGATGAAGTCCGCAACGGAAAACGTCCTTGATTGCAAGGAAATTCCAGCTTCCGCCCGAACCTCGTCCAACGAGTGATCGATAAGATCGCGCAAGCCGTTCAGGCTCCGCTCCAAAACCGACCCCGTGGCCCCGGACAGGTTTAAATTTCCGGTCTTGGCTGCAGTAAACGCAAGCGTGGCGGTTTGAAGGAAATTACGCAGTTCATGTGCGAAAAAACCCAGTCGCTCATGCATCTGGACGGCTTGCCTGTCCGCGACGGCGAAATCGCGCTGATAGCTGAATTCCGTGACCGCGTCGGCGATGGCATTGTCCAGGCAGCGGTTCAGGGTTCGAAACTCGTCTATCAGAAACGGAGCGTCGCGCTCGAATGCGAGATCTGTAATAGCCTGGCATAGGTCGCCGTAATCGTGAACGACCTGATCAACCGAAAAGCCGAGGTTCAACAGCTCCCGCCCGTGCTGCGCCGCTGTCTCGCCGATTTCGGATAAAGATGCCCCGCCACCCGAAGGACCAGAAATCTTGCGACTGTTCATGGGTGCCGATGTCTGTTCCATCCGAAGTGTCCTGATGAGCTGATCCAGGAACAGTGGCACGCCATTTTGAAGTTGCTGCGCAGTTGCCTCGCGCGCAGGCCTTTGCGCTACCTTCGCTCGACACCGTTCTATCAAGGCATCGCGATTGTTCGCCAGAAAAACGTGCATCATGATGCGGCCCCTGGACGCCTACTCCGGCATTTTCGCAAATCACCCGCCGGCGCTGCCGGGCGCCGCAGACTTACAGACTCATTAGAGTAGTAACTACCTGTACATTTTACGCGCTATGCGGGTCCAGGTACTTCTTTTCGGCGTTCGCGACAAAGCGATCGAACGCGGCACGCAGTTAACCTGTTTTCAGCTCGTCTTTACAAGCCGCGCGGATATTCCAGACGTTCGGCGAACGATAGTCCATTCGCCAGCCGTCCGTGAACAGTTTAGCAAGCGAGGCTGAGTCAGCGAAGTTGGGGCGCCCGGCAAAATCCAGCGCGACTTTCTCCGACAAAGGACTAAGGTACGCGCCCTCCAGCCAGTCGGCCTCTGCTCCATTACCGTTAAACCAGATATTCAGCAGCTCCACACGATGATCGGTTCGCAGCCAACTGCCCGTACGCGCTCGCGCAACCAGTTGCCCCACCACCAGATAGGAGAGCAGTTCGGCACGGGCTTCGTCATCAAGTTTGCTCGGTTTGGTCATCTATCGTCCGGTGCCGCGCTGGGTGGGTGCAAGCTCCCAGTCTACGGCAACTCGCGAGTACTGGGGCGCGTGGAAAGACGGCCGTGCTTGACGTTCATATAGGATCCGGCGGCGCACGCTTGGATCAACGAGCGCCCGGTAGAGCATTCATAGCAGCCGTTCGCTCCTTGATGATGACCGACCGTTCATGGCCGAAGCCTGCCTGACGTCCCGCACGCCTGAACACCCGGGCTCGGCATTGCGCGTCCGACCGTAGCCGACCCGTTGCTGCCGGTCGACCAGATGCGAGGGCGATGGCACGTTGCGGACTGGAACGGCCATTCGTACGGTGTTTCGGGCGGCGCATCATATCCCCGAAGAACCGGACATGTCGCAAAAGGCCTAGGACGGGGCGCGCGGTTGACGAATATCACCCTCGGTCCAGCTAACGATGCCCACTTCTTCCAAGTCACCATAACGTGCATTCGCCATACTGCGGTAACGAAGCAGAGTGCGCCGTCAGTGGGCAGGCGACGCTGGAGTTTTCTTTATACGCGTCACTCCGTCGGGTGCTACCGGCCGTCCGCTTGGATCAGTCAACGACAAGTGGACATGATTGGGGACGCCTGCGGGATAGTCTACATGGAGGTCCTGTGCATAACCGATAATCGTCTCCCCCGCCTTAACCGGGTATCGCTTTGAAATGCCATCGGGAGCTACGCCTTTCGAAAACGAGTCAAGTATCGCTTTTGAGGGTTGCACGTAAAAGATAGACGCTTCATAGCCCGCGGAGTTCTTGATCAATAGGCCGGTCATATGAGGACGCCCGGGATTCTTAGGCCTCTCCACCCATCCATTCATCGGCGAGTAAATCGGATCCCCTGGCTTGGTCAAGAAATCTACGCCAGCGTGAAAACGCAGGCCACCTCCGCTTGTTGCAGGTCGTGTTGCAAGGAACCCCCCGCAACCTTCGTGGCCGCACTGACGAACCGCTCCGGATTGCGTCGGCGGCTTCAACTCTTTGGCGGCATCCGGCCAAGCCTCGCCAATTACGGTATCCGGTGGAACGAATCGGCGGATACCATAAACGTCATTATCCTCGTACTCCCACGTTTCTATCGGTACCTGTCGTAGATAATCTGCACCTTTTATCAGTTCAGCTGTCTTCGGATCCCCGGAAGTCTCATTGCCGTGATATCTCTCGTCTGGCTTCGCCGGATCGTAGGTATATGGGCCCTTTTCATCGACGCCCGCGCCAACGCTGACCCCGCAACCTGCAGATCCGCTGTCTGAGCCGCCCGCAGTAAAAAGGCTGCAGAGTCCTTTCTCTATCTCGGTTCCTTTTTTGTTGGCAAACTTCCCGATCTCGCCACCTAGATGTTCAACTCCTCCACCTACCGCTATTGCTCCTTTGTTTATTTCGATGCCTGATTTATGAAGAAATTTGCCCACGCTTCCGCGGATCAGGGGCTTTCCCTCAGCCAAACGTACTACACCCGGCTGCATACCTGCAGCAGCCGCAACTCCCAGCACTAGGAGCACCAACGCCGGAGTAGGCGGTTTTCGCCCACCTCCAAAACACTCTTTCGTAGGAGACGTGTAGACCATTGCAATAATGGCCCCGGATATTAGTGATCCTAGAGCGTCGAGGAGATCGCTCCATCCCGCGCTTGCATACGGTCCTAACAGGGGAAGCAAGACTACGCCAAGACAAGTCGAAGCGACGTAAAACGCACGCGCGTAGGGAACGGCGAAGTAGAGTGCTGCACTGGAACAGAACGAGGACACGATGTAAAAGATGCCTAGCCAAGCAGCTAAACGAGTGGCACCGTCAATGCCTTCCCTATCTGTGTCGAAAGCTACGAGTGCAGGCGGAAGCAAGTCTTCCGTGAATGCCGACGTTGCCAGCCCCCCGGCGAAAACAATGACCTCGGCGATTAGCAGGCGCCGAACCCGCCGCATCTGCGGCGTTCTCGTTTTGCCGACACAGTGCATATTCAACATCGAGTTCGACCGAAGTCACGCAAAGCAAGTATAGGTGACAAGAGCGTTCACAGAGGAAGTACTCAGTAAGTGTCAATGCATGCCGGCCGAGCGTCCTAGCTGTCACAGCGACCAGTGCGTTCTGAGCTGGCCGAGGCCCGGGAGTGGATCGCCAGCGGTCTCGTGCTGTGGTGCCGAGATGGCGCAGATCTCCGCGGAGCGATACCAGATACCGGACGCGGCGAGAGTCGTCCGCACCAACGACCGGTACTGTGCGAACTACGACGCCCGAATGTCGGCTGTACGATGCCAGCGAATGACTCTAGATGGCCGCGACTCGCCTGTCGCTGCAACCGGACTGCTTCAAACGACCCAGATGACGCTGCGCTGCGCTTGCATCTAACGGCGAAGAACCTATCCTTCCTTTCGGGAGCGGCCTGGTTCGCGAACAGAGAGACTGCCCAGTGAAAACTTCATTACTTTCGTTTGAAATCAAAACTCCCGTCGATATGCTTGAAAAGGCTAAGCGTGAACTGCGCCGGTTGCGGGCCGCCGAGTCATCTCCGGACGACAACGATCTTATAAGTGATCATGGGATGAATTTCGCCATTACCGTGTGGCACGTTGCGGATTGGGTATGGAAAAAGTTTAATCCCAACAATTGCGGGAATCTGAAGGATCTCGGGTTGCATACTTTCAATGATTTGCACAGCCTTATCAGGCAAGAATCCGACGCACTGGCTATCTGCTTTGAGATTGCGACAGGTTCGAAGCACCTAACACTGGACAAGGATTCGAGTTACCAGCGGCGCGTGCAAGTCACCGATATCAGTGCCAGAGCTGCAACAGCGATGGCACTGTCGAGGAGCGTTCTGAAAGTCGAGCTATTAAGCGGCGACCGAAAGCGAGCAGACGAAGTATTCACAGCTGCGATCGCTTATTGGGATACGTTTTTCAAGAAATTCAACATTTCCTAGCGCTGCCGTCGGACGTCGGCAGCGCGACACTAGCGGCCAGCGTGCCCCGATAGCTCACGCTGGAGGTCTGTGCAGCCATCCACAGCGAGCGCTGTGGCCTGCTGCGCTGGACCGGCTCACCGGTCTGAAAATCGAGGTCCAGCAGGCGAAGCAGCGCATTCGGGTCGGCCGGATCACTGGCAACCGCAAGCTGCACCGCTTTCAGAAGCGGCAGTCCGAGCGCCTCGCACCGCGCTAGGATCTTCCGGTCATCCGGCCGCGTGGTCCCCTGTAATCGCCTGTTCACTGGCGACAGGGAGGTTGTCTCTGACAGCCGGGAGGCTGTTGCCTCCCTCACCTGTGTCGGTGCGCGAACCGACGTCCCTGTCCGGCATGCCTGCCCGGTGACCAGACGTCGCCGGCACGGAGGCCAGCGAATCGAGTGAGGCGAGGAAATCGGGCCGCAGGTCTTTGTCGTGTGTCATGGCCGGGCTTCGAAGAGGGCTGGTTGCGAGCAGGCAGTGTAGCGAAAGGGCGGCACGCTGCGGTGGCGTTTGCCGGATGTCGCGCGAGGGCGTGGGCCATACCCCGATAGCATGGGCGATGTCCCGATACCCACACACGGAAAACAGGCGTGAAACCGCCAGATCTGAACGGTCCGTCTGGCTGTGAAGCGCAGTCTGGCAGGGGTTTTCAGGCTGAATCGCAATTTTAGGCGGAAAGATTGCGTGCATGTCGGGCCAACGCTCAGGTTCAAGCCGGACGGCTGACGGAAGCCTCAAGGACCACCAGGGATTTGGCCTGAAAGCCCCAGCTGGCAGGGTTTTGGTGCGTTCGGCCGGATTGGCAAGGCCGGGTCACTATCGGGGTATCGCCCACGCTCCTGATGTTTCGTGGGCGCGGGGCCGGCATCCGTCAACCTTTGCTGCCACGGTGCCGGATGTCTCAGCGGGTCTTGCGTCGTCCAATGATCGTTGTGTCGAATTCAACAAAGTCGCCGCTGGTTCTGCCCACAGACGGCGGCACCGCGGGCTTCCATTCCCTCCGGTTCATCATTTCCGTCCCTTTCTCGAGACAGGGTGATCCCGCGGCATCGCGGTATTCCAGCCGTCCGACAAACAGGCGTTGGGCGCGGGTAAGCATCAGGGCGGGAATCGCCGGGTGTTCGAGCAGGGCATCGGACAGCGCCTCAGGCGGTAAGCCATCGAGAACTTCAATCTGGGCCTCACTCGGGGCTGTGAGGCAGTGAGGCGAACCGGGTGCGCCTGCCGCACGGAGCGGCTGGTGCGCCTGCCTTGCGGCCCTCGTGGCGCGCGAAGGTGCGGCAGGGGCGGCGACCGGCGCAACAACCGCAACCACCGGCGGTTGGGGTTTGCAGTGCGCGGGTGCGCTGGCCGGGGATAGCTCCGGTCCTGTCGACGGTTCGGGCGACCGCGGCGGCGCCGCGGCTTCCCGTGTTGCTGGCGCCGGGGCCACCGTGGCTCCGCCTGCTGTGGTATCGAACGTAGCAAATGCCCTGATCGCCGCGGCCGCTCCGGTGTTTTCCTCTGCGGTCACGGCGCTCCGGACAGCCGTTTTTGCTGCGCGAAGTTGCGCGAGGTCGACGTTTGCGGCTTTTCCCGCGCCCTTCATGACCCTGTCCAGCTTCCTGAGGTACTGCTCACACTCACCACGCATCTCGAGCAGGCATTTGCTGTAGTACGTCCGTAGTGTCGTAAGCGCGATTGGAAAGCCTGCCTGGTGGAGGAGCCGATGAAGCTGCCGGAAAGACATGCCGTGTTGCCGCATGACATACAGCTTCGGCATCGTTTTTCTGAACACCGTCCGATAGCTGTATTCCTCAGGCTCAACGGCCACCGCCGCTACTTCAAGGACGATGCCGATCGCGTGCATGTCGATCAGGCCGATTTTTCTCGTCGGTTTTCTGATTACCGTCATGGTTGTCTCTTTGAAGTGAATTGGTCTCGCGCCTGTCTGCCCGCTCTGCAAAATATCATTCACCTGGCGGTTCTTTCAAAAAACAAGGCAACAAATGATGCATCAAACATCTTCAACGCGATGAATAGCAACGATGTTTCGACGCCTTCGAGCATCAACATCGTCCTTGAACCGTCTTTAAAGCATGTGAAGAATGAATAACGCGTGCATAAACTGGTGCGTCTGTTAATGCACTAGTAATGTATAACTGGTGCATAAATAACCGGTAGGTTATTCATCATTATGCTTGAGTTGAATCATGTATCACTGGCCGGTTTATCCAACCGCCGTCGACAGACTATAACGAACCCGCCACCGGTCCGCCTTTTGTTAATATACATCTAATGTCATATTCATCTCCATTCCATCTTCATTTAATCTACAATCTGAACCCTGAAACCTAGGACAGGATGCCGGGCGTGGCCACAAATTTCATTTGCGGCCCCACCGGCCCGGTGACTAGATCGCTGCGCGCCCCGTCGCCACCGGCCCTCCCGGGGAACCTCAGGGCTGCGCCCCGAGACCCGCACCTGAAAACAAACCTGAAAACAAGTTAGCGCACTTTGCGCCCGATCAGAGATGAAAACCAGGCCGACCTTAAACTCCGGTAACGACAACGCGACGATTACAAAAAAATTCCGGCTTACACTGGTAGATGCAGCGGGAATCGAAGTCCGGGCATCCGTAGCAGGATTGACGTTTTCAGAATATGTTCGCCGCTGCGCGCTCGGGCGTCGTATTGACGTTCAATACAATGCCGATGTTATTCTGGTGCTGACACGTATTGCAGACCGTGTCGATGCATTGCGAAACGGGATTCAGGAAAATCCGGGCTCGACGTTGAATGACGAGGTTTTCAGGGCGTTTGTCAACGAATGCATCGAAACGATGCAGCGGGCTGTTTGACAATGATTGTCAAAGAGGTCCCGAATCGACATGACGGAAAATCCGATTTCGGAGAACTCGCGCGGTATATCACGGGTGGAATCAGTGCCGATGAACATGCGCGGGCGGTGCGTGAGCGTCCCGGGTTTGGGCCGCTCACGGAATACGTTGCACAGGCTCACGGTCAGGCGGGGCAGGACAAATGCGTGGCCGTGTCATTACACCGGATCCGTTCGGTTGCCACCGCCGCCGCCCAGTTTCATAGCGTCGCGATGCGCAATCCCAATGTCGAAAACCCGGTGGTCCACCTCATCGTGAGCTGGCCAGAGCATGAACGGCCGTCGTACGACGCAATCTTTGCGGCCGGGCGCGATGTGCTGAAAGCGCTGAACCTGCATGAGCACCAGTCGCTCATGGCGATCCACAACGACACCGACAATCTTCACTGTCACATCGAGGTCAGCCGCGTTCATCCCGATACCTATAAATCGCAGCATCTGCCGTGGATGCATCGAACCCTGCACCGGGCCGCGCGCGAGATCGAGATCAGGAACGGGTGGTTTCACGATGACGGTCTGTTTGTCGTGCAGACCCGGCCGGATGGGAAAAAAATCGTGGTTCCCAAGACTTCCTGGCGGGACGCACCGGACGTCGACCGTTCGCTTCGCGGGGAGAAGGCGCGTCGCATGGCGGCCTGGTCGGACAAGCCCAGTCTGGTTGAATATTGCCGGGAGATGGTCAGGGACGAGATGGCGCACCTGCTTGATGCTGCGGCAGGATGGGACGCCGTGCATCAGCTGCTCGGGGAACACGGCATGCGTGTCCGCAAAACGGGCGCCGGATCCTTCCAGCTCGATGCAATCAACGAAACCGGCGGGACGATCCGTTTGCCCGTCAGCCAGGCGTTGCGGGGCATCAGACTGGGTGAGGCCGAGCAGGTGATTGGCCCCTTCACGCCAGACCGCACAGCGCTCACGACGACCGTCAAACCACCGATGTCAGACAGGCGCAAGGAAGGCAGTACCCCGCCGAAACGTGATCCATTCAGACGCGAGGCGAGGCGCTTGGAGCGGGCCGCGGAACGCTCCGCGCTGATCGAGCGCTATCGGGCGGCGCAGGAGGCAGCAAAGGCCGCCCGATCCACTACCGAGGCACAGTTAGCGGAGGTGGCTGCATGGTGCAAGGCAAAGACTGATGCGCTGCGTGTGGAAACGGCTGCTGAAAAAAAAGCGCTGCTCCAGGACGAGCCAGACTCGCACGAACGGAGACTCCGCCGCAGGAATTTGACCATTAATGCCCGTTTAGACCGATGGCTTGTCAACGCGGAGGCCCAGGCACGACGCGAGGCCATACTCGTATCGCGTCCGGCTCCGCTTGCATGGAGAACATGGCTTGAAGCTGAAGCGCAGGCGGGGGATCTAGCAGCGCTCAAAGCGCTGCGGGGTCTGGTGTATGACGCGGGACGCAGGAGCCGCAAACAGGCGCGCGCCGATTCGTGCGTGGACGTGAACGCCGTCACTTCCTTGCAGGGCGACGACGACGCTGATGCAGTACTGGCGGGTTTGCTTGCGCACGAAAAGGAAGAGGCGTCGATCCGATTGGCTCAATCTGGGCGCATACGCGCAGAACAGGCTGATGCACTGCTGCAGCGGATTCGCGGGTTGACGTGGCGGGTGACGAATAACGGCAATGTCGAATATCGACGCGCCACAGGTGAGCCGGTATTCGTCGACAGAGGCAACCGGTTGGCGTTCGATCGCAAGACAGTCACCGACCAGGATCTTGCGTTGACGATGTTGCATGCGCGCGAGAAGTGGGGGCGCTCGATCGTATTGACGGGGGGCGATGCAATTTTCGTGGAGCGCATGGTCAAGGCGGCCGTCAATGCTGGCATGACCGTCCGGAACCGTGAGCTGCAGCCGGTGCAGGCTCGTTACATCGCCCTGCAGGCGCGAAACGGGAAAATCCCTGTCGTGCGGAACGAGGCATCGGAGCGTCCCGACGTGCCCGGGGTCGTACCGGTCAACCCACAAACACTGATCGCGCAACCGGAATCAGCACCCGTCGAACTTAGTCCAGCTGCATCATCGGGAGCGACACCAATCAAAACTGTCCGAAAGGGAAGAGGGCGTCGAGGGTAGCGGAGGAGCTAAAGGTTTGCTTCGACGCAGGACGGCTGGTCTAGCTGGCGCCCGGACAGATGTCTGTTGGCTGCCGTTCACGATCGAGCAGGGGGAGCAGATCCCCGACACGGTCTCTATCCGATGTGGCAAGCGTCGACAGTGCGACAAGCGGGACCGGATGAGCCTAGAGAGCAACAGCAAGCTGGGCCAGCTTGTCGAGCTTTTGCGATTTTAAGTTGCGTTTGAGAGTGCTCAGAGAGGTGCGGCGGAAATGTCGGAAAGTCTTCTTAAGTCAGGCCACGTGCCTTGCGCACGAACGCCTTTTCCGATACGCATCTACTGCGTCAATCGAGACTTTGCCCCCAAAAATTTTGACCTTATCTCATTCGCTGGGCACCCGCTTCTGCCGTGATTTCAACGAGTTGCGGAGGGTTTTCCCCCTCTCCCCAAAAGTTTTGACCTTTCCCCAAAAAGGCTGACCCTTTAGCCCCAAAACATCATCAAACAATTAACTATTTTTTTGGAGTAAAAAATGGGCAAAGCTGTTGCTGCATCCGAGCTCCTTGGGAAAGGCGTCGATGACCTGATTTCAAATACCTCAGCAGCATCGGGAAGTGTACATCACCCCTGACGCGCGAACATGTAAGTGTCGCTTGTCACTTGCCAAATGCGACGGTTGGCGTTATCGTTTGCTGATGGCCGATCCCGATTTTTCTCATCCAGGCGAACTGGTTCGCCAGCAGTGTCTAGAGCGCTTCGAGCTGACCGTTACCGATGGCGCACGCGTGCTGGGTGTCAGCCGGCAGGCGCTGACGAACCTGATCACCGGCAAGGCTGGCATCTCACCTGAAATGGCACTGCGGCTCGATCTAGCATTCGGTGGTGGTGCAGAAACCTGGCTTCAGCGGCAACTGTTGCATGACCTTGCGCAGGCGCGCAGGCGGCTCGCCGAACTGAATGTCGTGCCGATTGCATCGGAGCGGCAACCGGCGCTTTTCTAGCCCTCCTTTCTCAAGAAGAGGGATGTCGGTTTTTAATCCGAAAAACTTAGGACTTCTATATGGCATTGTTACCTAGACTGACCGATGACCACGTGAAGGGGCTCTTTGACGCAGCCCGGAAACCGGGAGACGTGGTGATGCCCTGCGAGCAGTGCGGGGCGATGCCGGCAATCAGGGTGAACCTGACCGGCGAGGTCAAGCGGCTCTGCGCGGAGTGTAACCGACGCTACTATGCGAGCAACTGGGAGATCTGGGCGAGCTGAAGGGCACCTGTACTGAACGCACATGGACAAAATCGATGACCGTACCGGCAATGGTTAGGAACAGAGGACCACGTAGTCCGTGGAAAACCCGCTACTTCCTTGATACCGAGTTCACGGATTTTAATGCCTTCCAGCTCATCAGCGTGGCGATTGCGGGCGAGGACGGGCGTGAGTTCTACGGCGAATCCCTGGACTTTGAACGCCCGCTATGCAGCGACTTTGTACGTGAGGTCGTGCTGCCCCAGCTCGGCCAGTTTCCGGGCCGATCGATGCCATTTGCACAACTGCGCGACGAACTGCGGGTGTGGCTGCTGGCCGTGCCACTAAAGCCCAAGCCCGTCCTGTGCTACGACTTTCAAGGCGATTTAGAACTTCTTGGCCATCTGCTTGACGGGCCGCTGCCGCGCGGGTGGAAGAATGAAAACGTGGCACAGAGGATCGACGCCCAACGTTTCACCGAGTACATCGTAGAGCACGGCGGAGAACATCACGCGCTGCATGACGCCCGCGCGAATGCCTTCGCTTTTCGCTAGCTCTGCTGCTGTTTCTTTATACCGGATAGACCGCCGTCGCCAGACACAACACAGGCTTATCAGTCTCGCGCTCGTGAGAGAAGAGGGCCGGCGGGAGTCCTACACGGAACGGCTTTGCGCGCGGGAGGCAGAGGCAGATCGGACAACTCGTAGACGTTGACTCAATCTTCGCTAACACGTTCACTTATCGGGAGCGCGCCGTGCGCGACGAGCGCTGAATACTTCCGCTTTGGGGGAGTCCTCTGAGCGCACGGATTGACGTCGGCTTTCGCAAAGTCTGTTTGTCTGATTTGGGTCGACGGCGGTCACGGAGGTTCAGCACACACGAGGTGCCGGATTGCCCGCTTCAGCCCTTCGATCGCTCGCGTCATCGGTCCATCGGATTAGGTGCTTCTTGCCGTTCGCCGGCTCCTAAGGGCAACCCCTGAGCGCACGTCCTGGCGACCGGCAAAATTGCTTCGCTTTGATGTAAAGTGCTGTATCGAATTCACGGACGTCGTGTCATGGCTACCAAACGAGGGCGTAAGCCGACGGGAAAGCCGCCTGCGACGCGAGCATCTGCCAGCCTACCGCCGGAGCTGTACCAAATCTTGCAAGATATCGCCAAAGAGAAGAAAGTCTCTGTCGCCTGGGTCATCCGGGACGCGGCCGAAAAATACGTCGCGGACCAATGGCCGTTGCTTGAGAAAAAGAAGCTATGAAGCCACTTAGCCAGAAGGAATCGGGGGCCTATTACACCCCGGATGCCGTCACCGAAAGTTTGTTGCGGTGGGCGTTACGCAGCGAACATGATCGGTTGCTCGACCCATCCTGTGGAGATGGCCGTTTCATCGCAGGACACCGCAACAGCGTTGGCATTGAGCAAGACCTAGCCGCGAGCAAGCAGGCGATGGAACGGGCGCCGTGGGCGCTCGTGCATGACGGCGACTTCTTTGCGTGGGCAAGCAATACCCAGGAGCGGTTCGAATGCGCGGCAGGTAACCCGCCGTTCATTCGCTATCAGACCTTCAAGGGCGACGTCCGCGATCGCGCGCTGCGCTTGTGTGCCCAGGTCGGAGCCAAGTTCAGCGGGCTTAGCTCCTCGTGGGCTCCTTTTCTCGTGGCGACAGCAAGTCTGCTGCAACCCGGCGGCCGTATGGCGTTTGTTGTCCCGGCGGAGATTGGTCACGCGCCTTACTCAGCGCCTCTCATCGAGTATCTCGCTGCCCATTTTGCAGTGCTGCACGTTGTGGCCGTCCGTGACAAGCTCTTTCCAGAACTCTCGGAAGACTGTTGGCTGCTCTACGCCGACGGTTTCGGCCAGCAAACAGAGGAAATTCGTTTTACCGCCTTGTCCACTTTTCGGCGCATGCTTGCGCCGCCGAGGAGCTTCGCTCGCGTCTCCATGGCCGACTGGCGGCTTTGGGGACGGCGTCTACGGCCCTTTTTGATGCCTGGTGAAGCCAGAAGCCTGTACCGGGAGATCGTCGCGCATAAGAAGACACAACGGTTCGGCGAGCTGGCAAACATTGGCATTGGCTATGTCAGCGGCGCCAATGATTTCTTCCACCTGCGTCCATCCGATGCAAGCCGTCTTCGCATCCCCAAGCAACTTCTTCATCCGACAGTGCGCAATGGCCGCGCTCTTCCGAGACGACGTCTGACCGCGTCTACGGTCGGCACATGGCATCAAAATGACGAGCAGGTTCTGCTGCTACGTATGCCGAAGACAGGCCGTGTCCCCGCGTCAGTTTCCCGATACCTCGACTCCGAGGCCGGCGTCATCGCCCGTGAGGCCTACAAGTGCCGCGTCCGAGAGCCATGGTATTCCGTACCGGATGTGCAGATTCCGGATTTCTTCCTGTCCTACATGTCGGGCCTCGAGGCAAACCTTGTGCGTAACGACGCCGGCTGTACTTGTACTAACTCCGTGCACAGCGTGAGGCTGCGCGAAGGCGTCGATGCTTCGAGCCTTTTGGACACATGGGAATCGCCCTTCGTCAAACTGAGCACCGAATTGGAAGGGCATCCGCTCGGAGGCGGCATGCTCAAGCTTGAGCCGCGCGAAGCAACTCAGGTTGTCCTGCCCTCGGAATCGGATCTTCTGCGCATGAATAACTTGATTGTTGCGGAAGCGCTCACGACCCTGCGCGAATGGAGGCACTATGCCGTTGCGCAGTAATGCTGTCTCTGCCGATTCACGCGTCTGCCAGTGGATCAATCAGAGAGAAGCGCTACATCACTTCGGCACATACACGGGGGCCACGCAAAGCCAGCAGCACATCAAGCCGCTGCATTGGTATGTCGCGTGTCGACTAGTGCTCGAAGGAGGGTTCCATCCGGATGACGTTACCCCACGACCGCCCTTCACGGTCGTGACCCGTGGGTCCAAGCACCATTTGCATTTCGATCCCAGCAAAGCAACAGGCGGGGAGCGGACCGTGCTGGGGGGGCTGAAGACAAAAAACGTCGATGTGGTTGTAACGAAGGACGGGATCGGCCCGGTGATCGCTGTTTCATGCAAAGGTATGACCGGCGCTTTTCGCAACCTGACCAATCGTATGGAAGAGACGATCGGTGAGTGTACAAACCTGCACATCACCTATCCAGCGATGGTGTTCGGTTACATGTTCGTCATCCGCGCCAACCGTGTGGTGGCCGCTCTGGCCGAAGAATTGGCCCCGGACGAAGCGACGCCAGCTCGACAACTCTTGGCCAATGACATTGCTGTCCAGGAAGGTGGGGCACCGGTGGAGTCGATTTTTCGCTTTCATTCGGCGCTGCGCGAACTCACTGGGCGTCGGGGGATTCGCAACGACGTCAGTCGGTATGAAGCGGTAACGCTGGCCATGATTGAAGTATCAGGTGAGCGCGCCGGCGATGTGCTTACCGACTTTCCACCGCATGACAGCCCACTGCGGTTAGAACAGTTTTTTCAGACGCTTTATCTGCGGTATGAAGAGCGCTATTTGTTCGGTGCTCCAGACCTTAAGTCAATAACACGTCGACTAGAATGGGCACCGGAATCTCCCGTTTTTGGTAATGCGGAAATCGGCCAAGAAGCCTTCCCGACGCTGGATTATGAGGTGCGGATAGCGACGTCGGCGTAAGAGGCTACTTGATACACAAGTCCATCGGTCGTTTCAGTTTCAATTACTGTTAGGGCGACTACGCCTTACCATCTATCGGGCGAGTGCTCAATGGCAGTTCCCAGCTACGACAAATTCATAGAGCCAATCCTTCGCTACTTGGTCGCGCATCCGACTGGAGCGCCTGCGCGAGATGCGCATGAGGCCTCCGCCCAAGCGCTCGGGATTTCTGATGCCGACCGACAAGAACTTTTGGCGAGTAGCTCACACCCGATCTATAAAAATCGAGCGGGATGGGCGCATGACAGACTGAAACGCGCCGGACTATCCAGTAGCCCTCGCCGTGGTCACTGGCAGATCACTGAGCAGGGACTTGCGTTCGCGCAATCGCATCCGGCACCGCTATCCCCGAAGGATGTCGAGCAGCTTGCCGTGGGTTTCATAGATGTTCGATTGAAGCCGCCACCTAATAGCGAATCGCTGGCTTCCGTGGAGTTAGTAGAAGAGTGTTCTCCGACGTCCTCAGTCGCGAGTCCAGACGACCGGCTTGCAGAAGCTGTCTCTGAATTACGTCAAACGGTCGCCGCCGAACTGCTTGAAACACTTGGCTCCGTCTCGCCTTCCTTCTTCGAAACGATCGTCTTAGATCTCCTGCATCGTATGGGTTACGGCGCCAGTCGGGCAGATCTTCAGCGCGTCGGTGGATCTGGCGATGGCGGAATAGACGGAGTCATATCGCTTGACAAGCTAGGGCTGGAGAAGGTCTACGTTCAGGCTAAACGTTGGCAACAAGCCGTGGGACGGCCAGAAGTGCAAGCGTTCTACGGGGCGCTCGCTGGACAGCGTGCAAACAAAGGAGTGTTCATCACAACATCTGCCTATACGGCTCAAGCTATTGGGTTCGCCAAGTCCGTAGAACGTGTTGTACTGGTCGACGGGGCGCGGTTGGCGGAACTCATGATCGACAACGAAGTTGGTGTCTCTGCACGCACAGTCAAAGTTCCGAAGGTTGACAGCGACTACTTTGATGAAGAATCGACGTAGTCGGAACTCCCGGGCAGCCTGGGCCGCGTTCGGCCGAACGGCAACATTCCGTACACCAACGCCCGCTAATACCGTTAATACGTCACTCTGAAGGCGGGCAGTCGAGCAATGTCGTCAGATCAAGGTAGCCCCATTCGGTCTTTCATTTGCGCGAACAACTCGGCATGGCTGTTACCGACGTAGGTGTTGTCACGGCGGTATTTCTCGCCCCCCGCTCTTCGTTTGTATACCGCTATTTCGTCGTGCGGAAGCCGGTAGTCTATGCCTTGCCAGTTCTGCAGAAGCACCGCTTTCCCGCGCGTAGTCCAGTCCGGCAAATGATTCCGCAGTCGGAGTAGATCGGCGAGAAACTCACTAACTGTAGTGTATCTCCTTTCAATCGGCGAAATAGCGGCCTTCAAAACGCGCCTGATGGAGTTCGGAATATAAAAAGGTAACGTTCCAAAATCCGCAAGATCACCACGAACTATCTTTTCCTCAATGCAGGAGTCGACGTATTTTGATTGCTCATAGGCGCCAGCGATAGCAGAAAGAGCAGCTTTCTGTTTCTTCTTCATGTAAGACAGCAAATTGCTTGGTAGTTTTCCGCCAAAAAGCAGAAAACCTATCAACCCCGCTTGATATATGTCCGACGCGAACCCAAAGAACGCCTCTTCCCCGAAAGCTTCGGGTGGCCGATACAGGATGCTGTGCTTGGATGCCGGTGCGGTGCGAGTCTGCTCGTCGATTCGACGAACAGAACCGAAGTCCGCGATCAAAATTGTATCGTTGTGAACAAGTAGATTTTCCGGCTTTAAATCTCGATGTACCAATAAGTTCGGTTTTGTATGCAAGGCGGCGATGCCGGACAGAAGCTGACAAAGTAGCTTATGAGAAAGCGGTAGTGAAAGGAAATAAGCATCCAGATATTTTGAAAGATCTCCCTCGCTTGCCGCCGGCATCATGAAATATGAGCAGTCTTTTCCAACTTTTCTGGCGTCGTAAACTTTCAGAACATTTTCATGGTTAATCTTTGCAACAATTGCTGGCTCTTGGTCGATATCATTTGTGCCATGAAAATAAATCTTAACTGCAACTTGCTTTTGCAAGACAGTGTGTCGTCCTATGAGGACGTACCCGTTTGCGCCGGAATCATTAAACGAGGCAATTTCGAACTCCGGAAACTGCTTTAGTGCACTTTTTGCCTCGTCCGGTAAATGGCTAGTATCAAATGGCATAGCTTAGTTTAGACCTTCGAAGGCCAAGTCATAGGCTTTGCCAAGATCAGCGGTTGTAGGCCGATGCATTTTTAGTGCAGACTCCTTCCGCTCTGTTGCAGCGACCGTTGCATTGTGCGCGAAAACCAATGGCGCGGGCGACGTCGCGAGTAAAATGCCCTCAATGACGAACGTCCCGGCGCCACCAGCACCTTGACCGGAAGTCGCCCTACGATTTAGCACCAATTTGTCAATCGAGTGTTCGGCACAAAACGCCTTAACGGCTTGTACAAATACCTCAACATCGTCCTGCGTCGGGTTCTTGGTCAGTTCAAGCTTGTTGAAACGACTTCCCACAGTCGAATGCGATTCTCGGCTACCGGTAAGAGTCACGAATCTTGCGACGTTAGCTTTTAAGAAAACACCGGCGACGACCATTGCACGACCTCCAAGGATTAGGGCGGACTGACTGATGTACGACGGCAGATTTTGTCACAAAGTGCTGAATATGCGGTCAGAGAGTTACTTTGAGCATCGCTTATTCGCGTTGCGCGATATATCTGGCGGGAGCGACTGCGGCGAATCTCGACCGTTCGCATAACAACCACGCACCGGTCGTTCACCGCCATTTATCGACCGTCCCTTGATGGCCCACACCCGGCCTGTCGTAACTGATGTCGACGACACAAAACGGCTGCATCGACCGGCAAGGAGGGAGCTTGGTAGCGGACGCTCAACGTTCGAGTTCGGCCGCCGCAGGCGGCGGCTCGAACGAGCGGTTAGGCTTCGCGATTGACTAGTTTCCGTCATATAGTCCGTCCGTATGACGAACAACCCAACCGAGAAGGGGCTGGTTGCGCGCGGCTTCGACAGTGCTACGGCCGCTAGGCTCCGCCGCGCAGGCCAGACGATGGAGAAGCTCAAGCTCGCCGGCGAACAGAACGTAGAGGCCCGGTCCGTGCCGGGCTACCAGCAAGCAGTAGCAGCCGGGGTTTGCGACCCAGCTGGCGCGGTCGTGAGGAAGGCGTCCGCTGCCAGTTTTATGTACGGGGACTCCGACCGCCTTCTTAGCCTAGGCGAGCCAACAGGCTTTCCGGCTTGAGGTGCGTGTATCGCTTCAGCATCTGCATGCTTCGATGGCCTGTGATCGACGCGACCTCCATCGGGTGCAAGCCTTTCTCGAAAAGCCGTGAGGCAGCCTCGTGCCGAAGGTCATGCCAGCGAAGAGTTTTGAACCCGGGATCGTCGACGCTGGCGGCCTGGATCACCCTTTTCCACACGCAAATCACCGCGTTCGTGGTGGTGCCAAACACCCGCCCACGAAGTTCCTCCGGGGCGACATTTCCCGGACCCTGTCGCGAGCGAGCGCTTCTGACCTCTGGACTTTCGGCGATTGCCGCAAGGTGACGAAATATATTGATCGCGCGACTCGATAGCGGTAGTAGAGCCGGTATGCCTTTGTTGTCGGCGCCTCGCGCGTCGGGTGGAAATCTGAGCATGCGACTGCCTAGATCGACCCATTCCCAACGCACGCTGAACAGCGCAGATTGGCGCAGGCTCGTTTCGATGGCGAGTTCGAACGCAGGCGCGGCCCACGGGTTCCCGCCGGCGGACAATAGACTGTGCAGCTTTTCGAATTCGCCTAGGCGTAGGCGTCGGTCGCGTGCCTGGCTACCGGTGGGCTTCCGGATATTGTCTAACGGATTCATCAACCCCTCCATGCCCCATTCCTTGCGCGCAATTTCAAAGAGATGGCTGATGATCTGGAGTTCAAGGCGGATGGTGTTTTCTGCCCTGCCGGCAGAACGGCGCTCGTCGCGATATTTGGCGAAGTCGACTCCACGCAGACTCGCGAGAGTTCGATACGACAGGCCGTGATCGATCCACCGTTGAATGCGACGATTCTCTTGATATGGGTGGCGCTTTTCGGGAACGATGTCGCGCCGGTACCGTTCTAGCGCCTCGCGCAAGGTGGTGCGCTCGGACTCTGAGCGATCGAAGTACAGACCGGAGTCCATGTCGGCTTCGACGCGCCGGGCCCACTGCTGCGCCTGTTGCTTCGTGTCGAACGTACGGTAGACGGGCTTGTAGCCGCGCCGGCGGATTTCGGCGCGCCAGTAGACGCCGCGTTGACTGATGTATGCCATGTTCCAGCTCCCAGAGACATTGATGAAATGCTTGGTCTGGATTCTCGAATTCCGGCAGATTTCCGGCAAAGGCCAGTTTTTGACGCCGCCACGCACTAGAGACAGACGAAAAAAAAGCACCACGATCGCTCGCAAGTGCTTGATTTTCTACTGAAAAATTCGGTGGTGGGGCGTGAGTGACTCGAACACTCGACCTACGGATTAAGAGTCCGCTGCTCTACCAACTGAGCTAACGCCCCCAACAGAAGGGAAATTATGCAGTAACTTTTCGAGCTTGCCAAGCCCCCTTAGCAGATTTCTTAAAAATATTTGTTCGGACGGCCCCGAGTCATCCCTCCACAGACACGCGACCGCGAAAAAGCCGCAGCGTGCACCGAGCCGGTATCATGTCGCGGACACCTCGCCGCGTGAAGCGTCGCGCAGCTTTCGACCGGGAACTGCCATGGATGACAATGAGACTATCGAGCTACTCGACCGCATTCTCGCGCCGTGGGTCCGGGCTCTCACGCTGACACCGGTCAAGGTCGACGAAGAAAGCGCGACGCTGCGCTTACCGTTTTCCGGCGGCCTGCGCCATTCGGGCGGCGTGATCTGCGGCCAGGTGTTCATGGCGGCCGCCGACACAGCGATGATCGTCGCCATTTCGGCCGCGCTCGGCGGCTTCAAGCCGATGAGCACGGTGTCGCTGAACATCAATTTCATGCGCGCGGTGCGCAAGGGCGACGTGCTGATCACCGCGCGTGTACTGCGCATGGGCCGCAATCTGGTGTTCGGCGAAGTCGAATTATTCGACGAAACCGGCAACATGGCCGTTCACGCCACCACTACGTACGCGCTGCTCGACTGAAGCGGGCGGCGGCGGCCTCGGAGGAAGTACCCAAGATGTTCGATCAGGTCGTATTCGCCGGCGGCGGCAATCGCTGCTGGTGGCAGGCGGGTTTCTGGGACGTAGTGCAGCCGGAGCTGCGTATTCGTCCTCGCGTGATTACCGGCATTTCGGCCGGCGCCGCGACCGCGTGCATGCTCTACACGCGCGATTCCGACTGGGTGATGCGGTATTACCAGGACGCGCTGCGTCACAACACCCGCAACGCCTACTGGGGCAACCTGCTGCGCGGCGAGTCGGTGTTTCCGCATTACCGGATCTACCGGCAGGCGCTGCTCGACATCTACGGCGAGAAGTTTTCGACGCTCGCCGACGCGCCGGAAATCCGCATCGGCGTGTCGCATCTGCCGCGTTGGCTCGGCGCGCGCAGCGCAGTCGCCGCGGGTCTGATCGCGTACAACATCGAAAAATACGTGCGCAAGACGCTGCATCCGACGCTCGGGCAGACGCTCGGCTTCCATCCGGAATTCGTGCGCGCGCAGGATTGCGCGAGCGTCGAGGATCTCGCCGATCTGATCCTGCAATCGTCGAGCACGCCACCGTTCACGCCGGTTCTGCGGCGCAACGGTCGGCCGGTGCTGGACGGCGGCATGGTCGACAACGTGCCGGTCGGCGCGCTCGACGCCGACGCGCCCGGCAACGTGCTGGTGATGGTCACGCGCCTCTATCCACGGCCGCAGATGTTCGTCGTGCCGCACGGCGTCCAGCAACGGCTCTATGTGCAGCCGTCGCGCAAGGTACCGATTTCGAGCTGGGATTACACGAGCCCTTCGCAGATGGTGCATGCGTATAACCTCGGCCGCGTCGATGGCGAGACCTTCCTCGCGCGCATACCCGATTTGCTGGAAGCTGGCGCGCACGAAGCGCGTTGAAGTGAGTCGCAACGAGGTGTTCCGGCAACCGTGCGCGGTTTGCGAGCCGCGCGCCGGAGCAAGGGCACCTCAGGCCGCAACCAGATAAAACATCGAAGCCGGCGCATTGGATGGCTTGCGCAATTCAATCGCGCTCGGCAAGCCATCACCCAAAGTTACCGCCGACGCCCACCCTGCAACGCTTCCGGATTTGCCACGCTGGCCGTGTCGCCGGCGTCGAACGCCAGAATGTTCTTGAACGCCGCAGTGAAATACTGCTCGTAGCTCTCGCGCTCCACATAGCCGATGTGCGGCGTGCAGATCACGTTTTCCATCCGCAGCAGGCTATAGCCCTGCAGGATCGGCTCGCTTTCGTAGACGTCGATCGCCACCATCCCCGGACGGTTATGCGACAGCGCGTTCACCAGCGCGTTATCGTCGAGCAGTTCGGCCCGGCTCGTATTGACGAGCAACGCGGTCGGTTTCATGCGCATCAGGTCTTCCTGCTTGACGATGCCTCGCGTGTCGTCGTGCAGGCGCAGGTGCAGCGACAGCACGTCACTCTGTTCGAACAGCGCTTCGCGGCTCTCGGCTACGCCGTAGCCGTCAGCGCGAGCGGCTTCGCACGAATGCTCGCGGCCCCACACAAGCACGTTCATGCCGAACGCCTTGCCGTACCCGGCAACCAGGCGTCCGATCTTGCCGTAACCCCAAATCCCCAGCGTCTGACCGCGCAACACCTGGCCCAAGCCGAAATTCGGCGGCAGCACCGAAGTCTTCAGCCCGGACTGCTGCCAGGCGCCTTGCTTAAGGTTAGCTACGTATTGCGGAATGCGGCGCTGGGCCGCCATGATGAGAGCCCATGTCAACTCGGCGGGCGCGAACGGCGAGCCACTGCCTTCCAGCACGGCGATCCCGCGCTCGGTACAGGCAGCCAGGTCGATGTGGCTGGACACCTTGCCGGTCTGGCTGATCATGCGCAAACGCGGCAATTTGTCGAGCAGTTGTGAGTTGATACGGGTACGTTCGCGAATCAGGACGAGTGCATCGACTTCGGAAAGACGGCTTGCCAGTTGGCCCAGACCTCGGACCGTGTTGTTGAAAACTTTGACTTCGTGGTCGGCCAGCAATTGAAAGCAGTCGAGCTTACGAACGGCGTCCTGGTAATCGTCGAGAATGGCAATCTTCATGGTATGTGTCTTGCGACGCACCATAGCGGTGCGCAACGGAGTGTTATGCTGACTGTCCCATCATGTGACCTAGGTCACATGCCGGTCTGGTTGGATGCCTTACCGTAGAAACTGTCGCGAAGTACGGCAGCGCCACGTAATGGCAAATTGAGATCGTTTTTAACAGTTTGTTGCGTGTTGAGGCAAGCCGCTTTACAGACGGTTGCAGAAGCCCCGTCAGCAGGGCGCCTCCGCCCAACAAGCTGGATGGCCCAGGTTGACCTGCGCAATTGCGCGACGGGGTAAACGAAACCTCGGCGCGATGAATTGAATGCCTCTCGCATGCAGCGTCGCCGGGCTTGTGCCGTTTTTCCATTGCTTTCAAACGGAGACGAGTCGATGAATCATCCCTCATTCGAAGGACAGGCCACTATTGAGCCGCCCGCGTGGGTCAAGCACCGCAAACTGATCGACTGGGTTCGCCGGGTCGCCGCGATGACCAAACCGGACAAGGTCGTCTGGTGCGACGGCTCGCAGGAGGAATACGACCGCCTTTGCGCGCAGATGGTCGAAGCGGGCACCCTGAAGAAACTCAATCCGGCGAAACGCCCCAATTCTTACCTCGCATGGTCCGATCCGTCCGATGTGGCGCGCGTCGAGGACCGCACCTTCATCTGCTCGCAGCGCGCGGAAGACGCCGGCCCTACCAACAACTGGATCGCCCCGGCTGAAATGCGCTCTACGCTCGACGGTTTGTTCGACGGCGCGATGCGCGGCCGCACGATGTACGTCGTGCCGTTTTCGATGGGCCCGCTCGGCTCGCCGATCGCGCATATCGGTGTCGAACTGAGCGACAGCCCGTACGTGGTGACCAATATGCGGATCATGACGCGCATGGGCCGCAAGGTGTACGACGTGCTGGGCGAAGAAGGCGAGTTCGTGCCGTGCGTCCATTCGGTGGGCGCGCCGCTCGCGGCAGGTGAGCAGGACGTGCCGTGGCCGTGCAACAAAACCAAATACATCGTCCATTTTCCCGAAACGCGCGAAATCTGGAGCTACGGTTCGGGCTACGGCGGCAATGCGCTGCTCGGCAAAAAGTGCTTCGCGTTGCGTATCGCGTCGACCATGGGCCGCGCCGAGGGCTGGCTCGCCGAACATATGCTGATTCTCGGCGTGACGTCGCCGGAAGGGCGTAAGCATCACGTCGCGGCGGCCTTCCCGTCGGCGTGCGGCAAGACCAATTTCGCGATGCTGATTCCGCCGCAAGGCCTGAACGGCTGGAAAATCTCCACCATCGGCGACGATATTGCGTGGATCAAACCGGGCCAGGACGGTCGCCTGTACGCAATCAACCCCGAAGCGGGTTATTTCGGCGTCGCGCCGGGTACGAGCGAGAAAACCAACTTCAACGCGATGGCGACGCTGAAGGAAAACGTGATTTTCACGAACGTCGCGCTGACGGACGACGGCGACGTCTGGTGGGAAGGCATGACGGACGAACCGCCCGCGCACCTGATCGACTGGCAGGGCAGCGACTGGACGCCGGCCATCGCGAAGGAGAGCGGGCGCAAGGCTGCACACCCGAACGCGCGTTTCACGGCGCCGGCCTCGCAATGTCCGTCGATCGACGCCGACTGGGAAAATCCGGCGGGCGTGGCGATCGACGCGTTCATCTTCGGCGGCCGCCGTTCCACCACCGTGCCGCTCGTCACGGAAGCGCGCAACTGGGTCGAGGGCGTCTACATGGCGGCGACCATGGGCTCCGAGACGACCGCAGCCGCGGCCGGCCAGCAGGGCGTGGTGCGCCGCGATCCGTTCGCGATGCTGCCATTCTGCGGCTACAACATGAGCGACTACTTCGGCCACTGGCTGAAGACCGGCGAGCGTCTGCAAACGCTGAATGCGACGCTGCCGAAAATCTTCTGCGTCAACTGGTTCCGGAAGGGCGCGGACGGCAAGTTCGTCTGGCCGGGCTTCGGCGAGAACATGCGCGTGTTGAGCTGGATGGTCGGCCGGATCGAAGGCACGGCGCAAGGCGAGGAACATGCGTTCGGCGTGTCGCCGCACTACGAGGACATCGACTGGAGCGGCCTGGATTTCAGCCGCGAGCAATTCCAGCAGGTGATCTCTGTCGACGATGCGGCCTGGCGCGATGAACTCGCCCTCCATGCCGAGCTGTTTGACACATTGCAACAAGGCCTGCCGCCGGCTTTGACGCAGGCTAAACGCACGCTCGAAGGAAAGCTCGCCGCCTAGCATGTGAGCATTCACTTTGCAGAGAACAGCCGCCTTCGGGCGGCTTTTTTGTGACCTGTCCCAATTCGGCGATTTTTGCGGATTTCGCAATGCAGGAGTGACCTTTACGTCTGTTCGAACAAAAAACACAGTGCAAGCTGCACCGCAGCAGATTGTTTCAGATCTCGGAACAATCGACGATCCTGCCCCGCATTGGGCAATGGAGTTGCACGAAAATTGGCAATATTTCGAGTTTCGCGGGCAACTTCTGCACGATCTTGCGAGTCGTAGGAGAATTCCAAGTTCGCTTCACTGGTTTTCACTAATTGTCAGGAAGCAGTAACACGGCAGGAGTTGTCCTATGGATCATTTGCAGTCGATGCGAGTTTTCGTCAAAGTGGCGGATCTCGGCAGTTTTGCCCGCGCTGCGAGCGCGATGGATATTTCCAATGCGGTCGCCACCCGTCACGTTGCGGATCTCGAAGGCCGTCTTGGTACGCGGCTGCTCAATCGCACAACCCGCAGCTTGTCCCTGACCGAATCCGGCCAGGTCTATCTCGAGCGCGCGCGCCAGATTCTCGACGAACTGGAAGACGTCGAACAGATGGTGGTCGCGCGCAATCACGAACCCGTCGGCACGTTGCGAATCGTCGCGCCCGTCGTATTCGGTTTGCATAATCTCGCCCCCGTGCTTCAAACGTACGCGGAGCGCTATCCGAAAGTGATCCCCGATGTCACGCTGGTGGACCGTCAGGTCGATCTGGTCGAAGAAGGCTTCGACGTGGGCGTCGTGATCGCGCGGCAAATGCGCAGCGCAAGCATCGTCACACGGCGTCTTACCACCGGTTGCATGACCGTGTGCGCGACGCCGGCTTATCTGGAGAAGCACGGTACGCCGGCTCGTCCCGAGGACCTGCTCGAGCATCCGTGCCTGAGCCTGCCGTCCGAGTACTGGGGTGACGAGCGTGTGTTCACGGGCCCCGAAGGCGAAGTGCGGGTGCGTCCGTCGAACGTGATCGTCGCGAACAACACGGAAATGCTGCGGCAATTCGCGTTGCTCGGCATGGGCATCGCGATTCTGCCGAGCTACCTGATCGGCCGTGACATGACGCGCGGCAGGCTTGTGCGGCTGCTCGGCGATTACCGCTTGCCGCAGGTCGAGATCAACATTGCGTATCCGAGCCGCCGTCACTTGCCGGCGAAGGTGCGCACGTTCATCGATCATCTGGTCGAGCATTTCAGCCAGACGCCGAATAGCCTGCTCGGCGAACAGTGGATCAAGGACGGCCTCGAACGGCCCGCCACGTCGGCGGCGTTCGATTCCGCCGGCGCCGTCATGCCGCCGGAAGCGTTCGACGGCGCTGAGCCGCTGTCGCGGCTGCTGGATAGCGAGTTGTCGCCGGTGCCGAAGGCCTTGGCAAAGACGCCGAATCGTGCCCGGCCGACGGCTTTGTCGCCGCTGTAAATGCTGGGTTGAGTGGGGCGGCAATGCCACCGTAGGTGTTCCCGCAGGCCGATATGAAAAAGGCGCAATCACGTGAAGTGATTGCGCCTTTTTTCTTGGCAAGTGCAAACGAAGCGGGCCGGAAGCGAATCGCTTTCCAGCCCAACCCCTCGAACTACGAGCCGGTTTTGCGCGCCACCGCTTTCTTTGCGGGGGCCTTCTTGGCTGCCGCGGTCTTGGTCGCGGGCGCCTTCTTCGCTGCCGCCTTCCTGGCTGCCGGGGCGGCCTTCACCGCCACCGTCGTTTCGCCATCTTCCGGCTCTGCTGCAGCCTGCCCAGCCGCCTTGGCCGCCGCGGTTTTTGCGGCAGTCTTGGCGGACGGCTCCTTCTTCTCGAATTCGAAGCCGATCTTGCCGTCGTTCTGCTTGACGAGGAATGCCTTGAAATTGCGGCCCGTGCGCGACGACTTGAAGTTCGTCAGCAGGTCCGTGCGGCCTTCTTCGAGCAGCTTGGCCATCTGCTCCCGAGCAATCTCTTGCTGCAGGATCACCTTGCCGGAACGGAAGTCGCACGTCTTCGGATTGGCGACCGAGTTCTCGCAGACGTAGCTCATGCCGTGTTCGAACACGCGGCCCTTGCACTTCGGACACGCGCCCACCGGTTGCTGATCGGAGAAGTCAGGCGGTTCGCCGTCTTCACCGCCCGCATCCTGGCCGAAGTCGAACTCGAGCTTGTAGTTCTTGATCTCGTCGTCGAGCGAAAGCTTCAGGATTGCCGAGAACGGCCGGCCCATCTTGCTGCGGAAACCCGACAGCGGTCCGATCGTCTTGTTCTGCAGCAGCTCTTCGACTTCCGGAATTTCGAACTGGCGTCCACCCGGAATCTTCGAAATCGAGAACTCGCATTTCGAGCACGCGAAACGCCGGTAGTTTTCCTTCACCTGACCGCCGCAATTCGGGCACGGCGTCTGCAACGTCGCGTAATCGCCCGGGATCGTGTCCGAATCGTATTCCTTCGCGCGCTTGACGATGGTCTGCGTCATGCGGGCGATTTCCTGCATGAACGCGTCGCGCGGCAGGTTGCCGCGTTCCATTTGCGAAAGCTTGTATTCCCACTCGCCGGTCAATTCCGGCGCGGTCAGTTCCTTCACGCCGAGACCGCGCAACAGCGTCATCAACTGGAAAGCCTTGGCGGTCGGAATCAGATCGCGGCCTTCGCGGATCAGATACTTTTCGCCGAGCAGACCTTCGATGATGGCGGCGCGCGTGGCCGGCGTGCCGAGACCCTTGGCCGCCATCGCTTCGCGTAACTCGTCGTCTTCGACGAGCTTGCCTGCGCCTTCCATCGCCGACAGCAAGGTGGCTTCGTTGTAGCGTGCGGGCGGCTTGGTCACCAGTTGCTGGGCGGCGATCTTGTCGGTCTTGACCTTCTCGTCCTTCTGCACCGGCACGAGGTTCGCGTCTTCGCCGCTGATTTCGCGGCCGTAGACCTGCAGCCAGCCCGGCTCGACCAGCACCTTGCCTTCGGTCTTGAAGTGATGGCCGACCACTTCGGTGATCCGTGTCGTCACGCGGTATTCGGCGGCCGGGAAGAACACCGACAGGAAACGCTTCACGACGAGGTCGTAGAGCTTCTGTTCCGGCTCGGACAGATTCTTCGGCGCCTGCAGCGTCGGGATGATTGCAAAGTGGTCGCTGATCTTCGAGTTGTCGAAGATGCGTTTGTTCGGCTTCACCCAGCCCTTGTCGAGCACCTGCTTGGCAAACGGCAGATAGTTGTTGCTCTCCTTGAGCATGCCGAGCGTCTGCTTGACCGTATCCAGATAGTCTTCCGGCAGCGCGCGAGCGTCGGTCCGGGGATAGGTCAGCACCTTGTGCTTCTCGTACAACGCCTGGGCGAGGCCCAAAGTGTTCTTCGCCGAGAAGCCGAAGCGGCCGTTGGCCTCGCGCTGCAAGCTGGTCAGATCGAACAGCGCGGGCGACAGTTGCGTGGACGGCTTCGACTCTTCGCTCACCGTGCCGATCTGGCCGCGGCAAGCGGCGACGATCGTTTCGGCCGCGGGGAGCGCCCACAGACGCGAATCGCGTTTTTCCGGATCGAACTCGTCGCGCTTGAACTTCGGGTCGAACCAGCGTCCTTCGTAAAAACCGCCCGCGCAGACGAATTCCGCTTTGACTTCCCAGTAGTCGCGCGACACGAAGCGGCGAATCTTCTCTTCGCGCTCGACGACGATCGACAGCGTCGGCGTTTGCACCCGGCCGACCGTGGTCAGGAAGAAGCCGCCGCCCTTGCTGTTGAACGCGGTCATCGCCCGCGTACCGTTGATGCCGACCAGCCAGTCCGCTTCCGAGCGGCAGCGCGCCGCATCGGCGAGCGGCTGCATTTCTTCGTCGCTGCGCAGACGGGCGAAGCCATCGCGGATCGCACCCGCCGTCATGGACTGCAGCCACAGACGCTGGACAGGCTGTTTGGCTTTGGCGTGCTGCGCGATCAGACGGAAAATCAGCTCGCCCTCGCGCCCCGCGTCGCATGCGTTGATCAGGCGGTCGATGTCTTTACGCTTGAGCAGCTTGGTCAACACCTTCAGGCGCGACTCGCTCTTGGCGATCGGATTCAGATCGAAATGCGGCGGAATGACGGGCAGATTGGCGAAACTCCACTTGCCGCGTTTGACTTCGTAGTCTTCGGGCGCGGCGATTTCCAGCAGGTGACCGACTGCCGAGGAAAGGACGTAGTCGTCACTTTCGTAGTATTCGTCATGCTTGGTAAAGCCGCCCAAAGCGCGCGCGATGTCGTTCGCGACGGAAGGCTTTTCGGCGATGATCAGTGCTTTGGACATGACTCGATGTGAGGTTGGTAGATCAGGGTTGATGGCCTTGAGTGCGCCAAATTAGCGCGCGACCCTCGTTTGCGACCTTTGTGACCCATTGACGACCGCTTTATAGCACACGGCGCGAAGGCGGCGTGTCAAGTGCCATAAAAGCGCGCCATCATAAGTGCGCGCTCGGCCATCGGGCAAGTTGCGGCGAATACGCTGTGCATCGCTTCCAACATGTGTTTGCCGCGAGGCTCGCGCGCCGACCGGATCGCGTTCAAACGACCGTCAGCGCGGGCCGCAGCTTGGGCGCGCCGGTGATGCCAGGCACGGCCGTAAGGTCCGACAGCATCCGCTCCACAATCGCCGCCTGTGGCAAAACGGTGCCAAAAAAGCGTGTCGTTACCGAGTCTTCGATCAGTATGGTCGGGAAATTCTCGACATCCAGATCCTCGAAGCGATCCGCATGGGTTTCGATATCGATCCACGCGAAACAGATTTCCGGATGCCGGTCGGCCAGTTTGTCGAAGGCTTCCCGATATTCACGACAGGTCCCGCACCACTCGGCGCACAGGCAGGCAACGAACAGCGTTTCGGGTTCGTTGACGCGCTCGGCGATCCGGTCTTGGTCGGTGTCGAGATTCAGCGCGGGCATGTGGTGGGTTCCTTGCGTACTTTGTCAGGTGCTTTGGCGCGAATGTAGCATGGCCGATCCCGCAGGGTGGTCAACCCTGATCAAGGCGGGGTCGGGCTGTGGGTGGCCCGCATGAAGCGGCCGCCGGGCAGCACGCTTATCTGGCCGGCAAGTTCCAGTTGCAGCAATGTGGTTTGCAGGGCCGCGTCCTCCATCTCGGTGCGGGTGGCGAGAATTTCAAGCGTGGTGGGCGAGTGGCCGAGCGCCGCGAGGAGTCGCTGCGCTTCGGAATTGACTGGGTTGGCGGGTGGCGCTGGCGGTGGCGCTTCTGCTTCTGCGAAAGCCGTTGTGGCTGCCGCCGTTGCGCGCGTGGCTGCAACCGCTGGCGATTCCGGTCGAGTCCCGGCTGCCATTTGCACCGTGGTTGAGTCAAGCGCAGCCGCTGTCCGTGTGTCCGTTGCGCCCGAGTCCGTTACAACCGTTTCGCACGAGTGCGCAGTTGCCAGGTTCGGGTGGGCCATCGGCGAAGTATCGACCGACCGCGCATTCCGCGAATCCAGGCCGTCCCACGAAACGGTTTGCTTCGACGCCGGCGCAGCACGGACCGCCGGCCGCCTTGCAAAGCCCAGTTCCTCCAACACCTCATCCGGCGTCTCCACCAGCTTTGCCCCCTGCTTGATGATCCGATGACACCCGCGCGACAGCGGCGCGTGAATCGAGCCGGGCAACGCGAAAATATCGCGTCCCATTTCATTGGCGAGCCGCGCGGTGATCAACGAGCCCGAACGCATCGCCGCTTCGACGATCACCACGCCACTGACCAGCCCAGCGATCAAGCGATTGCGCTGCGGAAAATTGGCGGCGCGCGCGGGCGTGCCGAGCGGCCATTCCGAGACAATGGCGCCCTGCACCGCAATTTGCCGCGCCAGCGCATGATGCGCCGCCGGGTACACGAGGTCCGCGCCAGTGCCGATCACGGCGACCGTTCCGCCGATGCCTGCCAGACCGCCCCGATGCGCGGCGCCGTCGATGCCGAGCGCCAGCCCGGACACGATCGTGACCCCCGCCGCCGACAGCTCCCGCGCGAATCGTTCCGCGTCTTCGACGCCTTGCGGCGTCGCGCTGCGACTGCCCACCAGGGCGACCGCTCTCGTATGCAAAAGATCGAGCCGGCCCTTTATATATAGCAGCGGCGGCGGGTCAGGCATGGTCAGCAGCGCGGGTGGGTACGCGGGGTCATCCAGTGTCACGACCTGATTGCCGGGCAGCTCGCGCCACGCAATCACGGTGTCGAGCTGGCTGTCGAATTCCGGACCCGTCGGCGCCAGCGCGGCGCGCGCCGCGGCCTCGCCGGCGATTTCGGCTAGCGCTTCCGGCGATTGGCTGAAAATCGCCTCCGGAAGTCCAAAAGTGCTCAGCATCAGCCGCAGCGACGTGGGCTTCAGCCCCGGCGCGAGCGACAGCCGCAGCCAGGCGGCGAGTTCAATATCGGTTGCGGGCAAGGTGTGCATTGCGAGTCGCTCCTCCTCAGGGCCAGCGGGTAGGCGGGCACCATGCTAAAATTTTCATCATCCGAAATAACTGCAGCGCCGCGCCCACCCGCGCGGGCTCGTCGTTTGGCGCACGGAGCGCGTTGAATCGAACCGGTTCGACACCATCTATCCTCTGCGCAATGCGACGGGCTCACAACCTGGCCGAAAGGCCAACGCGAATCCTCCAACGGTCAGCGGCGCCTCAAATCACACTCAAAATCATGGCTTTACTGAACATCCTCAACTACCCCGACAAGCGCTTGCACAAGATTGCGAAGCCGGTCGAAACAGTCAACGACCGCATCCGCCGTCTGGTTGCGGACATGGCCGAGACCATGTACGCGGCACCCGGCGTGGGCCTCGCCGCCACCCAGGTGGACGTGCATGAACGCGTGGTCGTGATCGACGTGTCGGACACGCACGATCAGTTGCTCGCCTTCATCAATCCCGAAATCCTCTGGTCGAGCGATGAGAGGAAGCTGTCGGAAGAGGGCTGCCTCTCCGTGCCGGGCATCTACGACAACGTGGAGCGCGCCGAGAAAGTGCGTGTGCGCGCGCTGAACGAGAAGGGCGAAACCTTCGAGATGGATTGCGAGGGGCTCCTCGCCGTGTGCATTCAGCACGAGATGGACCACCTGATGGGCCGCGTGTTCGTGGAATACCTGTCGTCGCTGAAGCAGACGCGTATCAAGAGCAAGATGAAGAAGCTCGCCCACGCGATGTAATGCGCGTCCACCTCGTCTACCGCCCCCGTTCATGAGTCATTCGTTGCGCGTCATTTTTGCCGGTACGCCGGAGTTCGCCGCGGCCGCGCTGGCCGCGATTCACCGTGCCGGTTTTCCGGTGCCGCTCGTGCTGACTCAGCCGGACCGGCCCGCTGGACGCGGCATGAAATTGCAGGCGAGCCCGGTCAAGCGCTATGCGCAGGAGCATGGGCTCGCGGTCGCGCAGCCGCCTTCGCTGCGCCGCGCCGGCAAATATCCGGTGGAAGCCGCCGCCGCGATCGATCAACTGCGCGTCACGCCGCATGACGTGATGGTGGTCGCGGCCTACGGGCTGATCCTGCCGCAGGAAGTGCTCGATATCGCGCCGTCTGGCTGCATTAACATTCACGCGTCGTTGCTGCCGCGCTGGCGGGGCGCGGCGCCGATCCATCGCGCGATCGAAGCGGGCGACGCGGAAACCGGCATCACGCTGATGCAGATGGACGCCGGCCTCGATACCGGCGCGATGATCTCCGAAGCGCGCACACGCATTGCCGCCGACGACACCACCGCCACCTTGCACGACCGTCTCGCGCAGGACGGTGCGAAGCTGATCGTCGAAGCGCTGATCGAACTGGAGCGCAATGGCAAGCTGGCCTCCACCCCGCAACCGGCGGACGGCGTGACCTACGCGGAAAAGATTGGCAAGCAGGAGGCCACGCTCGACTGGCGCCGCCCGGCCGCGGTGCTCGCGCGCCAGGTGCGCGCGTTCGACCCGTTTCCCGGCGGTGTTGGCACGCTCGAAGACGGCAGTTCGATCAAGATCTGGGCTGCGGTCAGCGCAGATGCCCAAGCCGGCAGCGCGCCCGGCACGATTACTGAAGTCTCTCCAGAGGACGTAGTCGTTGCCTGTGGCGAAGCTGCGTTGCGTCTCACGCAACTGCAGAAACCCGGCGGCAAGCGCCTGCCGGTGCGTGAATTCCTGGCCGGTTCGCCACTCGCCGCGGGCCAGCGTTTCCAACTTCCCGAAGCAAAGTAACGGTCTGCGAACGTCTCGAACATCTGCCGTTCGGCCGATGTTCGTGAGTCCCGCCGCGAGTCCGCCGCGCGTTAGAATCGCCTATGCAACGGCACAGTTTCCGAGGTTCTCAATGTTCGGCATTACCCATTTCGAGTTTTTTGTCGTCGCGGTTTTTCTTCTGAACGTGACGCCCGGTCCGGATACGGCTTATATCGTCGGGCGTAGCGTCGCTCAGGGCCGGGGCGCAGGGTTGATGTCCGCACTCGGCATCTCGGCGGGTTGCTGCGTGCATTCGCTTGCGTGCGCGTTTGGGTTGACCGCGCTGCTCGCGGCGTCGGCCACGGCGTTTACCGTCATCAAGTTCGCCGGCGCCATTTATCTGATCTATCTGGGCACGCGCCTGATATTCACCAAACCCGCGGCCGCTGAGGCGGCGGGCGAGTCGCGCGCAGCTGGCGCGCCCAAGTCGCTGAAGCAGCTGTTCCTGCAAGGGTTTTGGACCAATGTGCTGAACCCCAAGGTCGTGCTGTTCTTCGTCTCGTTCTTCCCGCAATTCGTGACGACCGGCAGCGATCAGAAAGCGCCCGCATTCCTCACGCTCGGCGCGGTGTTTGTGGCCATGAGCATGCTTTGGAACAGCTTTGTCGCGTGGATCGCGGGCAGTGTGACGCAGCGCTTTTCCGGCAAGCCTTTGGTGAAGAAGTGGCTGGACCGCGGCGTCGGCAGCGCGTTCGTCGGCTTGGGTATCAAGCTCGCCACCGCATCAAGATGATTGAATTATCCTGACCTGCCCATATCTAACATTTCGCTTACAATCGGGCGCCGCGATCGCGCGGCGCAGATATGGAGCCCGCGCTTAGGGCAAGGAGTTGCAGACATGTTCAATTGGGTCAAAACCGCGATGTTGATGGCCGCGATCACGGCCCTTTTCATCGTGATCGGCGGGATGATTGGCGGGTCGCGAGGCATGATGATCGCGCTCGTGATCGCCCTTGGGATGAATTTCTTCTCGTACTGGTTTTCGGACAAGATGGTGCTGCGCATGTACAACGCGCAGGAAGTCGACGAAAACAGCGCGCCGCAGTTCTACCGCATGGTGCGTGAGCTCGCCACGCGTGCGAATCTGCCCATGCCGCGCGTCTACCTGATCAACGAAGACGCGCCGAACGCGTTCGCCACCGGACGCAATCCGGAGCATGCGGCGGTCGCTGCCACAACCGGTATTCTGCGTGTGCTGTCGGAGCGCGAAATGCGCGGGGTGATGGCGCACGAGCTGGCGCACGTCAAGCACCGCGATATTCTGATCTCCACCGTTTCGGCCACGATGGCCGGCGCCATTTCTGCCTTGGCGAATTTCGCGATGTTCTTCGGCGGCCGCGACGAAAACGGCCGTCCGTCGAACCCGATCGCCAGCATCGCCGTGGCGTTGCTGGCGCCGATCGCCGGTGCGCTGATCCAGATGGCGATTTCGCGTGCTCGTGAATTCGAAGCCGACCGTGGCGGCGCGCAGATTTCTGGCGATCCGCAAGCGCTCGCTTCGGCGCTCGACAAGATCCATCGTTACGCGAGCGGGATTCCTTTTCCTGTGGCCGAGCAGCATCCGGCTACCGCGCAGATGATGATCATGAATCCGCTGTCGGGCGGCGGCATCGCGAATCTGTTCTCGACGCACCCGGCAACTGAAGAACGTGTCGCGCGCTTGATGGAGATGGCGCGCACGGGGCGCTTCGACTAAACCCGCGCGGTGCGCGTGGAGCGATGAAGGCGGGTCTGTTGGCCCGCCTTTTTATTTCCGGCGCCGGGACTGTGCGCGAGCCTTGTCGAAGACGCCTGGCTTCAAGAAAAAGCTTCGACTGGCGACCACGAGTCTTGCGCAACTTCTTACCACGCGACAACGCAAGCCTGTGCCGCCGGCAATCCGCCGCTGCCGGTCCTGGCCGCGTTATGCCCGCCGCCGATTCGCCCACACAGCGCCGTCACCCGCCCGCCGCCGCCGCCCACGGCGGCAGCCGCCCGGCGCCACGCTACAATGTGCGCTGATTGTGTCGCGCGCACCGTGCGGCCTGCCTTTGCCTCTTTCATGACTTCAAAGCCTTCTTCGCGTTCTGCTTCCCCATCGGCGCGTCCGCGCGAATCTCGTTTGTCGACGCTGCATCTCGCGCCCGAATCGCTGGGGTTTGCGCTCGACTGCGCAGCGCAGGCCGTCGGCGCCGTGCGCCTCGGCGCGGCTTTGCCGGCCGCGCTGCAATCGGTGTTCGTGTCCGCGCCAGAAGGAAGCGCCGCCGCCGCGCGCGGCGCGGTGCAAGACATCGCGTATCGCACGATGCGGCGTCTGGCCGTCGCCGAATGGCTGATCTCGAAGCTGGTGAAGAAAGCGCCGCCGCCGCACGTCGGTCATGTGCTCGCCTGCTCGCTCGCGTTGCTGGTCGACGACGAAGCGAATGCCGCCTACGCGCCGTTCACGGTGGTCGATCAGGCGGTGAGCGCCATCAGCGCGCGTCGTGAATTCGCGTTTGCCAAGGGGCTAGTCAACGCGGTGCTGCGCAATTTCCTGCGCGAGCGCGAGACGCTACTGAACGCCGCGCAAGCCGACGAAGTCGCGCGCTGGAACTATCCGGCATGGTGGATCGACGCGGTGAAGCGAGCATGGCCCGACGCATGGCAAGCGGTGCTCGCGTCCGGCAACACGCAAGGTCCGCTCACGTTGCGTGTGAACGTCCGCCGCTCGACGGTCGACGCCTACCTGCAAGTGCTGCAGAATCATCACATTGCCGCGACCAAAGCGGGGGACTACGCGGTCAGGCTCGACACGCCGATGCCGGTGGACCGCATTCCCGGTTTCAACGACGGCGTGGTCTCGGTGCAGGACGCCGGCGCGCAACTCGCCGCGCAACTGCTCGGCGTGCGTGACGGCATGCGCGTGCTCGACGCGTGCGCAGCGCCCGGCGGCAAGACCGGGCACCTGCTCGAACTCGCCAATCTGCAGCTCGTCGCGCTCGAAAGCGATGCGTTGCGCGCGCGGCGCATCGGCGAAAACTTGCAGCGGCTACAGCTCGCAGCGGAAGTGCGGATCGGCGACGCGGGCGCGCCGGCGAAATGGCACGACGACATCGACCAGCCGTTCGACCGCATCCTCGCCGACGTGCCGTGTTCGGCGTCGGGCATCGTGCGCCGTCACCCCGACATTCGCTGGCTGCGCCGCGCGTCGGACATTCCCGCGCTGGTCGCCGAACAACGCCGCATCCTCGACGCGCTCTGGCCACTCCTGAAACCAGGCGGCGAGTTGCTTTACGTTACGTGTTCGATCTTTCCCGAAGAAGGCGAGTTGCAGGCGCAGTGGTTTGGAAACAAGTACCAGGATGCGGTACGATTGGACGCGCCGGGGCAACTTTTACCTTCGGTCGCTCGCGCGCCCGCCGATACATCGGCCGGTTCCCATGCCGGACAACCCGCTGAAGACAGCGCCGGTGCGAACTCAGACCACGACGGATTTTTCTACGCGCGCTTTCAGAAACGGTGACCATCAAACGCTTTTTCCCGCTTCGGCTCGCTGCCGTGCTCTGCATTGCGCTGGCCGTATGGCTGGCGGCGCCGGGCGCAGCGCACGCTGACTCGATCGCGGTGCAGCGGGCGTCGCTGCAGGCCGACAACAACGGCTGGAGTCTCGACGCGCGTTTCGATTTCGAACTCAACAGCAACCTCGAAGATGCGGTCAACAAAGGCATTCCGCTTTATTTCACGAGCGACTTCGAGTTGAGCCGGCCGCGCTGGTACTGGTTCGACGAGCAGCCGGTGAGCGTGTCGCAGAGCATCCGCCTGTCGTTCCAGCCGCTCACGCGTGAATACCGCGTGTCGAGCGTGTCGTCGGGCGGTTTGCAGCTTGGTTTCACTACCCTCAAAGATGCGCTCGCGGTGATCAAGCACGTCACGTCATGGCATGTGATCGACCGCAGCCAGGTGCGGGTCGGCGAGACCTACAACGCGTCGGTGCGCATGCAGCTCGACATCGCACTGATGCCCAAGCCGTTCCAGATCGACGCGGTGAACAACCGCGACTGGAACCTCGCCTCCGAATGGAAGCGCTTTACCTTCACGGCGACCGAACGTGCTAAATAAAGTGCGCTCAACCACCAGTGTCAGCAGCATCGTCGTGCGCGTGCTGGTGTCGACGGTCGCGGTCACGGCCGTGTTGCTGCTCGTGCTGCTGGCCGCCGCCAGCGCCAATACCGAATTCTTCGACCGCTACTACCAGTGGCTGTACGCGTCCAATGTCGTCGTCGCGATGATCTTCCTGCTGGTGGTGGCGACGCTCGTCATCATCATCATCGCGCGGCTGCGCAAGGGTAAGTTCGGCACGCGGCTACTGGCAAAACTCGCGTTCTTCATGGCACTGGTCGGCGTGGTGCCGGGCGGGATCATTTACGTGGTCTCGTATCAGTTCGTGTCGCGCAGTATCGAATCGTGGTTCGACGTGAACGTCGAAACCGCGCTCACCTCCGGCCTGAATCTCGGGCGCGGCATGCTCGACGCGTCGCTGTCCGATCTGCAGACCAAGGGTCGCCTGATGTCCGAGCAGCTCGCCAGCGCAGATGCCGCCGGCACCACGCTCACGCTGTTGCGTCTGCGCGATCAGTTCGGCGTGCAGGACGCGCTCATCGTCGAGCCCACGCGCAGCATGTCGGGCGCGACACCCGACATGCACGTGGTCGCGCAGGCCACCAGCAACTACGCGACGCTCTTGCCGAACGACTTGCCCACGCCGCTGATGATCGAACAGGCGCGTGGCCGCGGCTATGCGGCGATCGAAGGTGAAGTGGACGGCGATCCGCACGCGCATGGCGGCAAGGGCGTGCTGCGACTGCGGGTCGTGCAGCGCATTCCGGATTCGAATGCTGCGCTGCTGCAGCCCACCGAACGCTTCCTGCAACTCACGCAGCCGGTGTCGCCCTCGCTCGCGCGTAATGCGGATGCGGTGCAGCGCGCTTATCGCGAGTATCAGGAGAAGGCGCTCGGGCGTACCGGTTTGCGCAAGATGTACATTGGCACGCTGACGCTCGCGCTGTTCCTCGCCACCTTCATCGCGATGATGCTGGCGCTCGCGCTCGGCAATCAGCTGGCGCGGCCGTTGTTCCTGCTCGCGCAAGGCACCAAGGAAATCACCGAAGGCGATTACACGCCGAAGCGCGAAATTAAATCGCGCGACGAACTGGGCTTTCTCACGCAGTCGTTCAATGCGATGACGCGCCAGTTGTCCGAAGCGCGCGCGGCGGTCGAGAATAACCGCATTGCGCTCGAACATTCGAAGGCATATCTGGAAAGCATTCTCGCGAATCTGACCGCCGGTGTGTTCGTGTTCGATCGTCAGTTCAGACTGACCACGGCGAACCGCGGCGCCGAGCGGATTTTCCGTCAGCCGTTCCAGACCGTGCTCGGTTCGTCGCTCGATCAGATTGGCGCGCTGAGCGAGTTCGGCGGCATGGTCCGCAAGGCGTTTGCCGATCGCGAGGCGGCGAGCGGCGACGGTCACGACGATCGCGGCCATTGGCAACAGCAGTTGTCGATCCAGGTGGCGGGCGAAACCGAACCGCTCACGTTGCTCGTGCGCGGCGCGCGGCTCGTGTCGGCAACCGACCGCGATGCGGAAGACATGCAGACCTCCGGCTACGTCGTCGTGTTCGACGATATCTCCGACGTGATCTCCGCGCAGCGTTCGATTGCCTGGGGCGAAGTCGCGCGGCGTCTCGCGCACGAGATCAAGAACCCGCTCACGCCGATCCAGCTCTCCGCCGAGCGTCTGCAGATGAAGCTCGCCGACAAGCTCGCGCCATCCGATGCCGACGTATTGAAGCGCGGCGCGACCACGATCGTGAACCAGGTCGCCGCGATGAAGCAGATGGTGGACAATTTCCGCGACTACGCGCGCACCCCGCCGGCCGTGCTCGCGCATCTGCAACTGAACGATCTCGTCAGCGAAGTGCTCACGTTGTACGGTATCGAAGAAGGTAAAGGCGCGATCCAGGTGGAGCTTGCCGCTTTGCCGGCGATTCGCGGCGACGCGACGCAATTGCGTCAGGTGATTCACAACCTGCTGCAGAACGCGCAGGATGCGGTTGCCGAGCTCGATCATCCGCGTGTGTTGCTCGAGACGAGGACAGTAGAATACGGAGACCCCGACGCGGAAGGCAAAGTACACGTCGCGGTGCGTCTGACAGTGTCGGATAACGGACCGGGGTTCCCCGCGCGTATCCTCACACGCGCATTCGAACCTTATGTAACGACCAAGGCCAAAGGTACGGGCTTGGGTCTTGCGATGGTCAAGAAGATCGTCGACGAACATGGCGCGCGCATCGACATCCGCAATCGTATGAAGGCGGGCGACGTGATCGAGGGCGCGCAGATTTCGATCCTCTTCCTTCAACTGGCGGACGATGCCGCGGCACCCGGTGCAGGGCCGCGACCGGCGCACGGCGGCAGTGCGTCGCAAGGAAAGACAAAAGCAACAGTGCAGACAAGGGCAGCGTAAATGGCAACCATCCTGGTGGTAGATGATGAAATGGGCATCCGGGAATTGCTCTCGGAGATCCTGAGCGACGAGGGGCATGTCGTGGAGGCCGCTGAAAATGCGCAGGAGGCGCGCGAGTTCCGCTTGCGTCAGGCGCCGGACCTCGTGCTGCTCGACATCTGGATGCCCGACACCGACGGCGTGACGTTGCTCAAAGAATGGGCCGCGCAAGGGCAATTGACCATGCCGGTGATCATGATGTCCGGCCACGCGACCATCGACACGGCGGTTGAAGCCACCAAGATCGGTGCGCTCAATTTCCTCGAGAAGCCGATTGCGTTGCAGAAGCTGCTAAAGGCTGTCGAGCAGGGTCTCGCGCGCGGCAACTCGGCGGGTGTGCCCGGCGGTGCGGCGGCCAAGCCGGTGTTGCCGGTCAGCGCATCGGCGGTGGCCTCGGCTGCCGCCTTGCCGATGCTGTCGACCGATGGCATGGGCAGCGGCGCACTGGCTGCGCAAACGGCGTCGATCTCGTTCGACATCCCGCTGCGTGATGCGCGCGACGCGTTCGAGCGCGCGTACTTCGAATATCACCTCGCGCGCGAGAACGGCAGCATGACGCGCGTCGCGGAGAAGACCGGATTGGAGCGCACGCATCTGTATCGCAAGCTTAAGCAGCTCGGTGTCGATCTGGGCAAGAACAAAGGGGAGTGAGCGCGACAATGCGCGTGCAAGCGCGGGCTCTGGGCCCCACTTCCCGTGCGCCCATCCTGCCTCGACAACTTTTTTCGCGAAGGGGCTTGCCCAGCTGCTGACCCTTTGATATGATTTCGTTCTTCGTTGGCCCGGTAGCTCAGTTGGTAGAGCAGCGGATTGAAAATCCGCGTGTCGATGGTTCGATTCCGTCCCAGGCCACCAAAATAAATCGCTGTGTTATCAGTCCGGTAGCGCAGTGGCAGGAACAAAAAAGGCCTCCTCGTGAGGCCTTTTTTGCGTCTGTCTGGCTGCCCTCTGGCAGGACCAGTGCGTGTGACTGCGCACGACTGCCTACACCGGCGGAGGGCGCGGTGCGCTCGCAAAGATTTTAGGGCGTCTCCGCCGGCCGGTCCGGTCGCTACACGCAACTCCACGTTCAAGGAGTTGCCATGTCCCATTTTTCTATTTCCACCCGATTGTGCGGCCGCATGCCGGCGCGCCAGCCTGCCCTGCGTTTTGCGGGAGGGCCGTGATGGCGAGCATCTATCCCGAAGGCACTGGGTGGGGGCGGTGCGCATCCGCTCGCGGGGTGAGTCCTGCTATCAGGCTGGCAACGCTGCGAGCAGTCGGAGGCCCAACGCGAACGGCTCGTGCGCATGCCAGTGGCCAGCATCGTCCGCCATCACGTGCAGGCGTTCATCAACGCGCTGCGGCACGAGGGATACGCCGTCCGACCATCACGCCCGAGCAGGCGGTGCTGCGCAAGTTTTTAATCACGCGCGACGGCACTGGAACTGGGCGGCGCCGCGGCGGAATCCGGCGAACGACCTGGACATGCCGGTCATCGACAACGCGCGCAACCGAATTCTGGCACCCGACGAGCTGGCGCGGCGGAGGAGGCCCTGGAATAGTCTCGCAATCCGTACGTCGCGACCTTCGCGGCGCTGCTGCTGGAGATGGCGATGCGCCGGTCAGAGCTGCCATTCACTGCGGTGGGGCGATATCGACGGCGAGCGCCGCGTTCTTGCGCTGTGGGATGCGAAGGCCGGCGGCCGCGAGGTGCCGCTCACGCGCAAGGCCGTGGACATCGTGCGGGCGTTGCCGCGGGGCGCGGACGGGGACCGGGTGTTCCCGATGACGGGCGAGGCGCTGAAGGCCGCCTGGAACCGGGCCTTGGAGCGGGCAGCCATCGAGGACCTGGTGTTGAATGACCTGAGGCACTGCGCCGCCACCCAATTCGCGGAGCTGCTCAATGGCAATATCTTTCTGCTCAAACTCGTGACCAAACACAAGACGCTGTCGCAGTTCGAGCGCTGTAAGCACCAGGCGAAGGCATCTTGAACGGCAAGCCGGGCAGCCCGACGATCATGTCCATTCAAATTTTAAATGGACAGGTGTACATGATGGACGAAGTCGAGGTTGTCCAGGAGGTGGTTCAGCCGACACGG
>NZ_VTUZ01000060.1 GCF_008369935.1 Paraburkholderia panacisoli
GACCGAGTTATCGCCCTGCAGGACCACGCTCGGGTACTTCCACGTGATCGCCGAACCGGTTTCCACCTGGGTCCACGAAATCTTCGAATTCGCCTCGCGGCAATCGCCACGCTTGGTCACGAAATTGTAGATGCCGCCCTTGCCCGACGCATCGCCCGGATACCAGTTCTGCACCGTCGAATAGCGGACCTGTGCCCCTTCCAGCGCGATCAGTTCGACCACCGCGGCATGCAGCTGATTTTCGTCGCGCATCGGTGCAGTGCAACCTTCCAGGTAGCTCACATAGGCACCCTTGTCCGCGATGATCAGTGTGCGCTCGAACTGCCCGGTATTCTGCGCGTTGATGCGGAAGTAGGTAGACAGCTCCATCGGGCAGCGCACGCCCGGCGGGATGTAGCAGAACGAGCCGTCGCTGAACACGGCTGAATTCAGCGCAGCAAAGAAATTGTCGGTATGCGGCACCACCGAGCCGAGATACTTCTGCACCAGTTCGGGATGATGCTGCACGGCATCCGAGAACGAACAGAACACAATGCCGAGTTCCGCGAGCTTTTCGCCGAACGTCGTAGCGACTGAGACGCTGTCGAATACCGCATCCACCGCGACGCCTGCCAGGAGTTCGCGTTCTTCCAGCGGCACACCCAGCTTTTCGTAAGTACGCAGCAGTTCCGGATCGACTTCATCGAGACTCTTCGGACGATTCCTCTGCGCCATCGGTGCGGAATAATAGACGATGCTCTGGTAGTCGATCGGCGGATGCCGGACCGTCGCCCAATGCGGCTCGGCCATCGTGAGCCAGTGCCGATAGGCCGCGAGCCGCCATTCGAGCATGAACGCAGGCTCGTTTTTTTTCGCGGAAATGAGCCGGATCACGTCCTCGCTCAGCCCGCTCGGCAACGTGTCGGCCTCCAGGTCAGTCACGAAACCATGCTGGTATTCGCGACTGATCAGTTCTTCGAAACCGGTTGTAGATGCGCTCATGCGCGGCCTCCGTCAGTCGTTTTGCGCGGCAGTGGCGTCGCGTCCGTGCGGCGGCTGGGAATGCTGCGCGCGCGGATCGCGCTGATATCGACCGCGCGCAAGGTCGGTCCCGCCATGTCCGCCAGCGTGACCTGCTGTAACGCCTCGTAGATCACGCGATTGACCTTCTGCCAGTTGGCGCGCACCGCGCACACCGCCTCCTGGATGCACAGGCCTGGCTGCGTGCTGCATTCGGTGATCCCGATCGGGCCGTCGACCGCGGCGATCACCTCCGCCAGCGTGATCCGCTCGGGCGGCCGCGGCAGCAGGTAACCGCCGTTCGTGCCGCGCAGCGACTCGACGACACCGCCCCGCGTCAGGACTTTCAGCATCTTTGACACGGTGGGCATCGCGACGCCGGTCGCCGCCGCGATGCTGCTCGCGCTATGGACGGCGTCCGGGTCGCGCGCCATCGCGGTCATGATCACCGTGCTGTAGTCGGCGAGTTTGCTCATGCGCAACATCGGAATACCTCCCTTCTCAACAGGACCTATTTAGTCCTGAATAGACCGCAGCGGAATCTGCACGTTTGTAGTGAAGGACACCGTCCTGCGTGGAGATTCCTGGCCACGTCGCCAACCGCTTCCCGTTTCCGGAGAAGCATTTCGATGGACGACGGGTACGTTGATTTCATTCTAGACCTGTATGCAAGACCTCGTCAGTGCATGGGTCTTCGTCACGGACGGCCCCGGAGAGACACGCCCCATCGCCCCCGAATACCCACGCGCCCCCCAGACACCAATTGTTTGACACCTTAAATATCGACCAGATTGAACGCCAGAATCCACGCGCGGAACGGGCATGCGTATCGTCTGTATCGGGGGAGGCCCAGCCCGCCTGTAGTTTGGGCTGTCGACGAACGCGTATCGTGGCTTAACCCCAAGAGCCGAGGTCATCGCCGGGCTGTGGCCGCCGTGGCTCGCAAATTTGCCGTTCTTCTGCACAAGATGTGGGTAGATGGCTCCGATTTCCGATGCGGGTCGATGGACGCGACGGCATGATGCAAACCGCTCACCGGAACTGAACCCTACTGCACGCGTACGAAGCCTGGACGATGGTCTGGAAGCAGCCGCAACTGACCGCCGCGCCCCGGGCGCGCCCTGGAGCGAGGGCTCCCCATCTCTGTCCGACCAATGCGTGCAGCGTGCCGTTGCGCCTACTAGCGGACTGCGGAAAGAAGCGTGACCCGCGCCGGAGACGTTTCCAAAGCCGACCCACCGGAGATCGACCCTTGACATCAACGCCGTAAAGGCAGCGAAAACTCCGCTGGATAACCCTTTAACCAGGCACAACGGCGGCCCAACTGCGTCGCGGGTTTACGCTGACTAGGCGACGTGCCGGGTGCGTCCGAAACTCGTGGCGTCGACCGACATCGAGCACAACCAAATAAGCCCCGATTCTGTCCCCACATAGCAGGAACCGGAGATCTCCATGCAGCGAATGGTCGAATATCGTGGATTCGAAATTCACGTTGAGTTGGTATCCACGTCGAAGGACACGTTCGACGTCTGGTTTCGTATCGAAGGCGCCACCAAACCTCCGGCCGTCGCGGCAATCGGCGAGCGCATAAAAGTTCGCGGCGGGCCGTTCTCTCGTCGCTGGGCTTATCTTGTTGCAGAGATAGTCGGACAAGCTGCTATCGATGTAGTTCTCGGTGCCACTGACGAGAGGCTGATCGCAGAGCCGCCTGATGCTCGCGGCGAACTCGTTGCGCGCCTTGCCTCTACTGCATTCGTAGCGGCCCGCGATTCGTCGAAAAAAACCTCGATGGAGATGGACATGCCGAAAGGCAAAGAAGTATTCGCGTCTCATAAGGGCTTCGTGATTCGTGTCCTTGCGGTTCCCGAATATTCTCCACACCCTCCGGGTGTGCCTTTCGGGTACGTTGGGTACGTCGCTCGTCCCGAGGCAGACATTCGCGTGGCCGGGCAAAGGATGAACTTTTCTCACCCTGTAGCCGAGTATCTGTCGGCCGAAGCGGCAGAACAGGCTGGCTTTGTTGAAGGGCGATCGATCATTGATGGCATCCATCCCGACGGACTTACGACGGACGGCCTTTAGTGAGTGGCTGGCCGGGAGCTTCGTGATAACCATGAGGCGGGTCCACGCCGGATCCCCGACGACGCTGCAAAATCTGGCCATCGCGTTCGACCATTGCAACGAGTCGCCCCCACACAGCGCAATGAAATATCATTTGCCGCGCAAGTTTCGCCAGCGACCAAATTCACCAACCTAAGCGTGACCATCCGGTCATGCAGGGGGCAAGTCCAACGACTGACCCCAAGGGTGACGAGAACGTCGGCCTGCAGGGATATGTCACCGTAACCAGACTATCAACACAAATTGTGAGGGAATATCCCCTCGGCTTTGATACCGGTTGGATCCAGCATTTCAGACAGGATCTCGAAGCTTGCGTCTTCGATAAGCCGGAATGAGATCCCGCATCTCATTGGGCTGCAAGTAAGAGTTGACCGCTCACCCGGTGCGGGTATCAGCCTGGAAGCAGGCATACACATGCCCTGCGCGTGCATCCGGAACAACAAGTCCTTCGGGCGCGTCGCCAATGTCGTCCCTACGGCTTCGCAGGCAGTTGCGAAGCCTCACTACGGTTGACGGCGGGCGATAGGCGGCAGGCGTGCGCCGACCCAAAGCTGCAACTAACGAGACCAATATGGACGTTCAGCCACCAGATCACGAACGCACGATGCGCCAGGTGGCAACAGTTACGTCTCGGGGAACAGGCCCCCCCAACAAAGGATCAGCACCCCGGCGCGATCTCACGGTACGCATGTGTTTTTCGCCCGGAGTCAGCCACTGATCGTCGGTGCGGGCTGGCGGAGCGGCCGGACTCTGCAGTTCGCCCGACGCAGCGATCCTGACTCATACTTGCGTGAAACCGCCGTCCAGGCCGCAGCGATAAAATCGACGATGCAGCAGCGATCGATTTCGCCAGATCAAGGGGGTATTAGTTATGGAGTGGATGGACGCGCGACCCGTGGTGCCGGGCTACTACTGGGTGCGATTTACGGACGACCGGACGCCGAAGCAGACCATCGGGGAAGTCGCAGAAGTACCCGGGAACGGTTTACGGCAGTTAGTCGTGATCCTTTTGGGCGACGATGAAATATTGGAACTGGACGATTCGTTCTTCGACCGCGCACTGTTTGCTGGACCAATGGAACCGCCGTCGATGGAGTGACCGCCGTAGCCGGTTGCCAAGTCTGAAGCGACGCGGGTTATCGCTCTTTGAATGGATCTCTGGATTCAGCCTTGCGCGACGTGCACTAACTTTGCGGCCGGATGGCCGCCACAAACCCGTACGACGAGCTGACGCTTAATGGCGTTGACAACGTGAAGGATGCGCGCATCGGAGAGCACTGCATCTGCGGTGCGCTGCCGTCGTCTGGAAAGCTGGATTTGACGTTGTGACGTACACAATTGGGACAGGCGGTTAGTTGTATTTCAATCTCGTAAAGCTCGCCCGATGGGTGAGCTTTTGCGGGATTGCAAAGTTGCCGCATATGCGACGGGGCTGGCCGTCAAAGTTTCTGTTCAACAAGAATCCAGTTGGGCCGGCGCCTCGTAGAGCGTATATCACTCGCGTCGGCCGCAGTCGACTCCACCATAACTCTAGCGTGGATTTCCGCGAAGGACGCGAGGGAACGAAAACGTGAGCGGCAGGATAGCGCGCTGGAAGTGGCGTTATCTCTGGAAGGCTATGCCCGGACATGCCGGACGATGATGCACAAAGCCGCCTGGGCAGCAGCGGAGCCGACTCGTTCTATAAGCCGCGAAGCCACCCACACTGTTTCCGTCCCGGCTTTCATCTATCCGGACAGTGTTCGCTGGAACGTCTTTAGCCGCAAGGTTATCTCCGAACTGCGTGAATATCCGGCTACGGTGCACGCCGCCCGCGAATATGTAGAGGCGTTCCGGGAGTTCGGTGAGCAGATCGACCTTTGCAGTCAGATTGAGTACGAATGTGCGAAGACAGCGAAGGCCGCTTTAGAGCTGGCTCGGGCCACGCGCCGCCGACACGGCGCTGCGACGTGGAGACCGGGTGTCAAGGATTCGGCGATGGAACGCGAACTGTCCGACTTCATTGCGAGCGCAGAAGAAAAGCGCAAGGTATCGCTTGATCGTCGGAAGGAGAGCATGATCGACCGGCGAGCGGACGCACGACCGTTCGAAACCCCACTGAGCGCCTAGTACCTGGACAAAGGGAGCGGAGTTCGCTCCAGACGTGCAGTCGCCGTCCACGCGTGGAGCAGGCTGAACCGGGAGCAGGTACTCAAGGCGCAGTTCGATTTCGGCTAGTACATCAGAATACGGCCGAAAAATCCCCGTGCCGAGCGCTTTGGCGTCTGTGAAATCTTTGAAGGACATCGCGGATCGTCGCTGCCAAGTTAGACAATGCGACCCAAGTTAGACAAAAGGCCCTGCGGGCAGAACCCGGAGAGCCTTATCAGTCTTGGCCGGGGCGGGAGGACTTGGACCTCCGACCACCTGCGTCAGATCAGGCGCGCACCTGGATACGATTGACGACGCCCCCGACAGCATCCAGACACCACGCGTCCTGTTCCGCCTGCCGTCTTTCGGCTTCGGTTGCAACCCACCCCGCCAGCGTGATCCTGTGGTTTTCGACGGAGATGGTGATCTGCTCGGCGCGCACGCGCGAATCGGTTTCGAGCACCAGGTGCAACACGTCCGAAATTTCTTCGTCGCCGTCCGCTTCGGCGGGCACCAGCTCCAGCAGGTTCACCACGTCGCGGCAGCCGCCGACCCACCAGGCAGTCACGCTCGCCAGGCGCCTGTGAGACAGGCTGATCACTTGCCCCGTCAAGGTCACCACACCGTCCTCGACCGTCACCTCGATGACGCCGCTGCCGACGTTACCCGCCTCGTCCATGGTGCCGCGCAGCACTTCGAACTGGCCCTTGACCCGTGCACAGATCACGCAGTTGCGGAAATCCACCGCCTGCGCCAGCCGTTCGCAGATATGTGTGCGCAATTCGCCGTCAGCGACCGGCGGGTTGGCGGTGACACGTAACTGGTCGACCAGACGCTTGCCATCCCTGTGCATCTGGGTCAACTGGAGAAGGCGCTTCTTGGATGCGACGTCCGGCACCTCGCCTGCCACGATCAAGGCATCGTCGTCGAAACTGATATGAATGGGATGATTGTGCAGCTTCAGGTGTGACTCGCGCTCGAAGGCTGCCATCACCTGCTTCAGGACCGCATCGCTGCGTTGCATGATCTGCCTCGCGCAAAGGTTGGGCGACGCAGCGCGCTTTATGCCGCGCTGCGCAAACCAGGCCGCACCAAACGTGCGCCGGTCACATTGGCAGACCCTGCATGCGACGGGCGAAACGTGCCCGCTCGGCTCGCTCCATCAGATCAAGGAATTGATCCGTGCCCATGTGAATGAGCTCTTGATGATCGCCGGCCTCGAAATAAACGTCTGGCTGCAGCGCGAGGCTCTCGTCAAGATAGGTTTGCATGCCATAGGCCGTACATACCGGCGGAAGCGCTCCCGCGTCGCAATCCTTGAACAACTCGCGCAGATCGGCCTCTTTGGCCAGGAGGAGATGGCGTCCGGTCTTTGCCCAAAGCTCGGACAGTCGCACGGCGTAGGTCGATGGCAGCACAGCCGCCACATAGCCTTGCTCGTCTTCAAAAAGCACTGTCTTGGCGAGGCGATCGCCGGGAATATGCGCCGCCGCCGCGGTTTCGACGCTGGAATGGCTATACGGGTGATGCACGATTTCGTACTGCAAGCCCTTGCTGCGCAGGCAGTCCTGGAGTGTGGCTGACATCGACATGACGCACCTCCGCTAGAAGAAAACAGGAGACTACTTCGCGAGATTCTTTAAGAATAGTTCGCTTTCGCTCGCGTGTGAAAAACATGCGGACGGCGCCGTGACTGTGGCGCCACAACGAATCGGGCGATGACCCCGTATGGCATACCAATCCGTTTTCGCCAATAATGGCCCCCAGACCCACTGCTGGAGGAGGGCAGTCATGCGTTACGGCCCCGGTTCCATACGTACTATCGGCCTGGTCGGACATGCCGGGTGCGGCAAGACGTCTCTCGTCGAAGCACTGCTGCACCAGGGCGGCGCGATACACGCGCCCGGCAGCGTCGAGCGCGGCACCACGGTCTGTGATTTCGACCCGCTCGAGCGCAAATATCATCACTCGCTGAGCTCTGCCGTCGCCCACCTGCACTACCAGGATACGCGCATCTATCTGCTGGATACGCCCGGCTACCCGGACTTTTCGGGGCTGGCGATCAGCGCGTTGCCCGCGGTGGAGACTGCTGCCATCGTCATCAATGCGCAGAGCGGCATCGAAATGACCACCCGGCGCATGATGGCATGGGCGGAAGAACGCAAGCTCTGCAGAATGATCATCGTGAACGGTATCGATGGCGAAAAGGTCGACCTCGAGGGGCTTCTGACGCAAATTCAGGAGAGCTTCGGCATGAAATGCCTGCCCATCAACCTGCCGGCTCAGAACGGCCGCCAGGTGGTGGATTGCTTTTTCGAGCCGGCCGGCGACGCCGATTTCCGGTCCGTTGCGGCTGCGCACGATGCGCTGGTCGATCAGGTAGTCGAGATCGATCCCGCCCTGATGGAGCGTTACCTGGAGCAAGGCCAGGCCATCACCCCGGAGCAGTTGCACGAACCCTTCGAGCGAGCGCTGCGCGAAGGTCATCTGGTGCCGATCTGCTTCACGTCGGCGGCCAACGGCGTCGGCATCGCGGAATTGCTGGACGTGTTCGTCCGGCTCCTGCCCAATCCCATGGAAGGCAACCCGCCGCTGTTCTACCGCGACGCCGGCGGCCGCCAGGAAGTCGTGCGCGCCGAACCGGTTCCCGACAAGCATGTATTGGCCCACGTCTTCAAGATCGTCATGGACCCTTACATCGGCAAGATGGCCGTGTTTCGCATTCATCAGGGCACGATCAGGCGCGATAGCCAACTGTATATCGGAGACGGGCGCCAGCCATTCAGGATCGCCCATCTGATGTTGCTGAAAGGCAAGGAGCACGTGGATGTCCCGCAAGCCGGTCCAGGCGATATCTGCGCCACGGCCAAAGTCGACGAGATCGGCTTCGACGCCGTGCTGCACGACGCGCCCGAGGACGGCAACATCCACCTCACGCCGCTCGACTTTCCCACGCCCATCTATGGTTTGGCGATCGAGCCCGCGCGCCGGGGCAACGAGCAGCGCCTCTGGGAGATGCTACAAAAGTTGAGTGCGGAGGACCCGTGCCTGCGCATCGAACACCCGGTCGGCACCAACGAGACGGTGGTACGCGGTCTGGGCGAGTTGCACCTACGCCTCATGCTGGAACGGCTATCCGAGCAGTACAAGCTCGAGGTCGTGACGCGGCCGCCGAAGATCGCCTATCGGGAAACCATCGGCGCCACGGCCGAGGGCCATCATCGCCACAAGAAGCAAACCGGGGGCGCCGGGCAATTCGGCGAAGTGATGCTGCGCGTGGAGCCACTGCCGCGCGGCACGGGTTTCGAGTTCGTCGACGCCGTGAAGGGCGGCGCGATTCCCGGCCAATTCATGCCCGCGGTGGAAAAGGGCATCCTCCAGGTCATCGACAGCGGGCCGCTTGCAGGCTTTCCGATGCAGGACGTGCGAGTCACCGTCTATGACGGCAAGAGCCATTCGGTCGACTCCAAGGAAGTGGCATTCGTCTCCGCCGGGCGCAAGGCCTTCATCGATGCGGTGCTGAAAGCCCGGCCCATCCTGCTGGAGCCCATCGTGAACATCGAGGTGATGACGCCGGAAGTCGCGATGGGTGACATCATCGGCGACCTGTCCGCCAAGCGCGGGCAGGTTCACGGCACACGCGTGGCCGCCGGCAACGCGGTGATCATTGCGGGGCAGGTGCCACTGTCCGAACTCAACGACTATCAGTTGCGTCTGAACGCCATTGCCGGCGGGCACGGTAACTACAGCATCCAGCTCAGCCACTATGATCCGGTGCCCCCCGCTCAGCAGGAGCGGATGGCGTCGCAGCACAAGAAACAGGGCGACGGCACGGTGACATGAGTGGCATGCCGGTCGCGTCGTCGTCACGCGACCGTTCGATGCCACGTCCACTACTGCGCAATCACGGATAGCCGAGCCGCGGCGCCGGGTTCTTCAGACCTTGTCCCGGATGCCCAATATATCGTCACCCAACTCTGCGCGTGCGCCGCACCGGCCAACGCGAGCCATGTCAATGCGGCCAACGCGGCTGCGGACTTGCGCAACCTGAGTTCGCCTTTATGCGCGGTCAAATCAGTCAAATAGAACCGTTGCGATAAGCAGGTTTTATACGACTTCTCACGCACACCATCGCAGTGCAAATCGTCATGAACGGCATTCATGTCGCGCATTTTTGGCCTGAATTTGACGGTGGATTCTCTCGCCCATATCGTTTGCCCATGTCTTCCGGATTCGCCATGTCGCCCCTGCCGGTCTACCCGATCGGGAAGCGGGATCTTCAACGTCTTGCTCTGCCCAATGCCATGAATCCTCACGCGACAGCCACCTTTGCCTCTTCGTCCCGTGCACGCACCACGAGCACGGTACGCCGTGCCGTGACGACTGCCGTACTCGGCCAGATACTCGAGTGGTACGACTTCTTTCTCTATGGAACGGCCGCCGCGCTCGTGTTCGGCAAGCTGTTCTTTCCCGTCGGCAGCGATCCATTGACGGGGACGATCGCCGCATTCGGCGGCTTCACGGTCGGCTTTATTGCGCGTCCTGTCGGCGGCGTGCTGTGCGGCCATATTGGCGACCGCTATGGGCGCAAGACGGTGATGATGCTCACGCTGTTGACAATGGGCGTTGCGACCGTTTGCATGGGCCTGCTGCCGACGTATCAGCAAATCGGCATTGCGGCCCCGATCGGTCTGGTTCTGTTGCGCATCCTTCAAGGGCTCGCGGCAGGCGGCGAATGGAGCGGCAGCATCCTGATGATTCACGAGAGCGCTCCCGCTTCGAAACGCGGCGCGCTCGCGGCATGGAGCCCTTGCGGCGCCGCATTCGGCTTCGTGCTGTCCACCGCCGCGTTTCTGCTCGCGCAGACGCTGCCGAGCGCGGACTTCCTCAGCTGGGGCTGGCGCGTGCCGTTCCTGTGCAGCGCGGTGCTCGTGGTGCTCGGACTCTGGATGCGCAGCTCCGTCCAGGAAAGCCCGGACTTCGTCGAAGTCAAAGCGACCCAGCGCGATAGCCGCATGCCGATCGTCGAAGTGCTGCGCCGCTGTCCGCGCCAGGTGCTCACCGTCTTCGGCCTGCGCTTCGGTGAAGGCGGTGCGTCATACATCTTCTTCGCGTTCTCGATTGCGTACAGTCAGTTCCTCGGCGTGAAATCAACGTGGATTCTGAGCGGGCTCACGCTGTCGATGCTATTGATGATTCCCGTAACGCTGCTGACGGGACATGTCACCGACAAGATCGGCCGCAAGCCGGTGTATCTCACAGGTGCGATCGCGATGGTGCTGGTGGCTTATCCGTACTTCGCGCTGCTCGGTTCCGGCGTGCCGTGGAAAGTCATCACGGCGCTCATTCTTGCCAACAGCATCACGCTCGGCATTCTGGAAGGCGCGCAGCCCGCCTTTATCAGCGAGTTGCTGCCCGTTCATCTGCGCTTCTCGGGTCTCGGCATTGGACGCGAAATTTCGTCGGTACTCGGCGGCGGCCTCTCGCCGATGATCGCCACCGCTTTGCTCGCCCACTACCGCAGCGCCACGCCTGTCGCCATCTATCTGGTCGCGCTTGCGCTCGTTACGGTCTTCGCTACCTGCATGGCGCCCGAGACCTTCCCCAGAGCCGCGCGTCTGCAGGCAAGACAAGCTGCCGAACCCGTGACCGCCTGACGGGCCGCTCCATTCAATCCAACACATATTCATCATGCAAAGCCTTCAAAGCATTTCGACCTACGCCTGCGAGCCGCACCTCATCGACGAGGACGCGCCGTATCCCGAGTATGCCGGTCCCATTTCGCTCGGTGTACTGATCGAAGAAATCGAGCGCCGCAGAGACGAATTCGATCAACTGTCGCACGTGCCGCGCGACATGATCGCGAAGATGAAACGCGCGGGCATCTATCGCGCCAGCACGCCGCGCCGTTTCGGCGGTGACGCACTTCCGCCGCCGCAGTTTCTGGCAATACTCGAACGCATTGCGATCGCGGATGGATCGACTGCGTGGGTCGCCGCGTTCGGATCGGCGAATACCTACCTCGCGTCGCTGCCCGTCGAAACGCAGCAGCAGATCTACGCGAAGGGCCCGGATCAGGTTTTTGCAGGCGGTCTATATCCGCTGCAACCGGCCGTCAAAGTGCCGGACGGCTACAAGGTGAGCGGCCAGTGGCGCTTCGCGAGCGGCTGCAAGGGTGCGGACTGGATCGGCGTCGGCATCGGCGGCACGCCGGCAGGTTCAGGCGACGCGGGCGCGGGCAAGCCCTTCACCGCCGTGTTTCCCGCAAGCGAAGTGGAGATCGTCGACAACTGGAAAGTCGTCGGCATGCAAGGCACGGGCAGTCACGATCTGCGCCTGCGCGACAAATTCGTGGATGCGCAGTGGACTTTCGTGCGAGGCGGCAATGCGCTGATCGACGAACCGCTGTATCGCTACCCTGCTGTCGCATACCAGGCCCAGGTGCACGCGGCCGTGAACGTCGGTCTCGCGCGCGCCGCGCTCGACCTGCTCACGGACATGTCCGGCGTGACGAAGACCACGACCGGCGCGCCGCGTCTCGCTGACCGCGGCTACTACCGTTCGGGGCTCGCGAAAGCCGAAGCGCAGTGGCGCAGCGCGCGTGCGTTCTTCTACGAATCCGCGCAGGCCGCGTGGGACACCATCATCGCCGGCGATCCCGTCACGCCCAGCCAGGCGAATCTGATGCGGCTCAGCGCAACGCATGCGGCCCAGGTGTGCGCCGAAGTCGTGATGCAGGCATACCAGATGGCGGGCGTCTCAGCGATCTATCGTGAAAGCCGGCTGCAGCGTCTGGTGCGCGATTCGATCGTCGTGACACAGCATGCGTTTCTCGGCGAAGGCACGTATGACGCGTCGGGCGCACTGTTCGTCGGCGTTCCGCCCGTCACGCCGTATCCGTGATGCAACGCGCGAATCGAACACGAGGAACTTGCAATGACGAACGAAGAGATGAAGCGACGCTTCCGCGACGCGATGGCGTGCCTGCCTGCCGCCGTCAATGTCATTACCACCGACGGACCGAGCGGACGCTGCGGACTCACTGCGAGCGCCGTCTGCTCGGTGACGGACTCGCCACCAACGATGCTCGTCTGTATCAACCAGGCCAGTTATGTGCACGACATCCTGCGCGAGAACCGTAACGTATGCATCAACGTGCTCGCCGGCGAGTATCAGGATCTCGCGCGCGACTTCGCCGGCATGACATCGTGTTCGATGGACGAGCGGTTCGCGCGCCATGCGTGGAAACCGGGGCGTTCGGCTGTGCCTGTTCTCTCGCACGCCATTACGAATCTTGAAGGGACGATCGTCGAACTCAAGAGCGTCGGGTCGCACTCGGTCATGTTCGTGCGGATCGACGACATCTCCGTGCGTTCGGATGGCGACGGACTCATCTATTTCGCGCGGCAGTTTCACCGCCTTGCGCGGCCGGTCGCCGCGGGCGCTTCCCCGGCCACTCAATGCGCGAGGTGAAGATGGAACTCTGCTTCTTTCTGATCGGCGAAGGCGGTCACAGCCGCGATGCGTTCGATCGATCCGACATCTCGCGCCTGCAGTCCGCCGCGTGCGACGTAGCGGGACTGTGTCGCTTCGTGCTGCATCTGCCTGCCGTGCAGGACGAGCGCACAAAGGGCGCGCATGCGTCGGCGCCGTTCTGCGTCACGCAATGGTATTTCGACGATCTCGAACTGCTCGAGACAGCGCTGCAACGAGGCGGCGCGATACAGGCGGTCGCCGACAGCATTGCCGAACGCGCGGGCCATTGCACGCTGCGCCAGCAGGCAATGGCCGTGCGCAAATTTTCCACGCCGCATCAGCAGGCGTCCCGCGTTTCCGACGAACGTTGCACGTACCTCGTCAGCTACGAAGGCGAGGCGGACGATTTCAATGCGTGGCTCACGCACTATATGACGCATCATCCGCCGTTGATGATGCAGTTGCCCGGCATCCGCGAACTGGAAATCTATACGCGTATCGACTACCGCTCCGGCCTGGCTCATGCACCCGCGACGGCCATGCAACGCAACAAGGTCGTGTTCGACGATGTCGATGCACTGAATGCCGCGCTCGCGTCGCCCGTGCGCGCGCGAATGAAGCAGGACTTCGATTCGTTTCCGCCATATAGCGGGGCGGCTCCGCATTACCCGATGCGCAGCATTTACGGTAACCTGACGCCCAGGTGAGAGAGCCGAACACGGGCGTGCCCGTTCGGTCCAACAGCGAGGTGCGTCCGACACCGCAGGTTAGCCGGACGCCGACACGGCCGTGATCCGAACGACATGACAAAGACGCTCCCAGGCATAACGGATTTGAACCTTCTGCGCGTGTTCCTGGCGATTTCGGATCTGCGCAGCCTGACGGCGGCGGGCGAGCGCCTCGGGCTCACGCAACCCGCCGTCAGTCACGCGCTGCGCCGCTTGCGTACGCTGTTCGACGATCCGCTCTTCGTTCGTACGCCCGCGGGCATGGTACCGACCGATGCCGCTATCCGGTTGCACACGCCCCTCGCGCAGGCCCTCGGCATCATCAACGTCGCGGTTCAGCAGCTGGCGAAATTCGACCCCGCAACGGCGCATCGCGTCTTCCGCATCTCGATGTCGGATATGTCGGAGTTCTATTTTCTTCCACCGCTGCTCGCAATGATCGACCGCACGGCTCCCGGCATACGGATCGAGGTCGCCAACTTCTCCGTCGATTCCGTGAGCACCGCGATGCGCAGCGGAGAAATCGATCTCGCGCTCGGCTATGTGCCGGGACTGGACCCGGCATGCGTGAGCAAGACCTTATTCGTGGACGAGCATGTGTGCGTGGTGCGCGCGGGGCATCCGCTGCGTAAGCGGAACCCGACCAAAGAGGATCTTGCCGCGTTGCGTTACGTGTACGCGAGCACGAATGCCACGGGGCACCGGATGGTCGAACAATGGCTGGAGGAATTGAATCTGCGTCGCGATATTGTGGTGCGGCTGCCTCATTTCGTGGTTGCGCCGGAGATCGTTCAGAACACCGACCTCGCAGTCATCTTCCCGAAAAGCATTGCGCTGCGGTTCAATAGAAACAAAGCTTTTCGAATCCTGCCATTGCCTTTTTCATTGCCGCCTATAGAAATTCAGGTCCACACACATGCGCAGTTTTCCGCCGATCCCGGCATTGCCTGGTTGCGCGATGCGATCTGCGATATGTTCGCGACTCAGGCGTCGGGATAACGCTTCACGCTCTCGTGGGTTCCGGCAAGCGCGCCCAGCGCCGATTTCAGGTCGAGCTGACTGTCCCGCGCGGGACACCGTCATATTGAAACCTCGTCCGTTGACTCCGACGACGAGTTCAACCAGGCAATCCGAGTTCGTCAGCGGGACATCGACCGGCTAGGCGCCAATGTGCCAGGCGACAGACCCAACGTGGTCAGTGATTGGCGTGCCCGCCTACGGCCGCACCGAACGCGTCCGCGAATTCGGCCATCAACCATGCGAGCCCCGCGTCCTGGTCGTGGGCGGCAGCCCACATCAGGGAAACTTCATAGCCCGGCACGTCGAATGGCAGGGGACTCAATGCCAGATCCAGCGTGTCGCGCCACATACGGCCGATGAAGTCGGGAATCGTTGCAATCGCCGGCATGCGCTGCACGATAAACGGACTGGTGGCGAAATTCGCGCTGGAGAACACGACGTCGCGCTTGAGCCCCTGCATTTCCAGTCGCTCGTCAATAAAGCCTTGCAGGCCCCCACTGAACGAGGTCAGTATGTGCCGGTTGCGCAGGAACTCTTCCATCGACAGACGCTTGCGGCGCGTCTTGATGAGGCGCGGATTGTAGACGCTCACGAAGCGCCATTGGAAAAGCGGCGTACGCCGCTGCCACGCCACGCATTCGCCAAATACGCCGACCGCAAGCTCGATGACGCCTTCGTCGAGCATCGCCGCCGCGCGCGTCGAGTCGGTGGGAAGCGAGATCAGCTTGACGCCAGGCGCTTTGGCGGCCAGACGGCCCATGATTTCCGGCGTCAACACAACTTCGAGAGAGTCACTCAAACCAATGCGAAACACCCTCTGCGCGCTCGCCGGATCGAATACGGAAGGCTGCGTGAGCACCTGATGCAGCGACTGAAGGAACGGTTCGATTTGTCGCGCCAGTTCGAGCGCGCGTGGCGTCGGCATCATGCCATGCGGAGTACGCACGAAGAGTTCGTCGCTGAAAGTCTCGCGCAACCGCTTGAGCGCCCCGCTCACGGCCGGCTGGCCGAGAAAAAGCCGCTGTGCGGCTCGCGTGACACTGCGCTCCTCGAATAGCGCGCGGAAGCTCAAAAGCAGGTTCAGGTCGAAACGCCGAAAATCATTCTCAATGATGTTGCTCATGGCATCAAACGATTTGAGTGATATGAACCGAACGCGCATTCTACCGCCGTGGGTGCGATGCGAAGCGTGACAAACAGCACGTTGGCGAGCGCTCTCTTCCGTTCGTCCACAGGAGCAATGACATGAATTCGCAAAATCAGAAAGTCGTGGTGCTAGGTGGTTCGTCAGGTATCGGGCTGGCGACGGTGGCGCGACTGGCGTCAGCCGGCGCGAACGTCGTGGCGGTCGGCCGCGACGAGGGAAGACTGGAGCGGGCGCTCGCCGGGCTCGACGGGCACGTCGCGGGCGAAGCGCTCGACTGCTCCGACCGCGCCGCGCTCGAGCACTTCTTCGGTCGCCTAGGCGGCATCGACCACCTGGTGCTGACGCTCTCCGGCGGCGAAGGCGGCGGCAAATTCGCCGAGCTCGATCTGGCCGCGCTGCGTCGCGGCTTCGAGGCCAAGTTCTGGCCGCAACTCGAAGCGGCGCAAGCCGCGCTGCCTCACCTGCGCCGTGATGGCAGCCTGACGTTTCTCACTGCGATATCCGCGCGCATCGCCAATCCCGGTACAGCGGGTTTGGGCGCGATCAATGGCGCGCTCGAGAGCATGATCGGCACGCTCGCGCGCGAACTGGCGCCGCTGCGCGTCAACGCCGTCTCGCCCGGTGTGGTCGATACGCCGTGGTGGGACAGGTTCCCCGCTAGCGTGAAGGCGGAGCTGTTCCAGCAGCAGGCTGAAACCTTGCCGGTGCAACGTGTGGGGCAAGCAACGGATGTTGCACACGCGCTCCAGTTTTTGATGGAGAACGCTTTCATGACGGGCGCGGTGATCGAGTGCGACGGGGGGTTGCGGCTGCTGTGATGAAACGTGTTTGACGCCATGTATCTCGCCGACGGCGGGCGTGTGATGACGCTGCGTGCTCGATGAGCAACCCCGTTCATTTGAAGGGTTTGCGCGCGGTAATGCTCTATCGCCGACATTGGTCCGCTCGTCGGCGAGGTCGTGGCGTTCCGGCGCGGTTACGATCGATCATGTCAACCCGGCTGGCCGGAAAGCCGGGTTCGGGCATGAACATGACGACGATGACGAGTGGCCAATGCCGGCGCGCGACATCGCCGTGGCACGCTCAGCCTGGCGCAAACGCCATCTTCATGCACAAGCCGATCGGAAACTGAAGCGCGTCATTCGAGCGCGCCGGAACCGAAGATTTCCGTATGCACACGCTCCGGCGCTACGCCCAGCGCGATAAGCGAATCGCGCTGCGCTTTCATGAACGCAATCGGGCCGCAGATGTAGTAGTCCGCATCCGGCACGAAGGCGTAGCACTCGATGTGCGCCGGTGTCAGTCGCCCTTCGAGATCGTGGTCGACACCTGGGCGGTCGTTCAAACCGACCCGTTCGTACAGCACCGTGCGCGTCACGTTCGCATTCCGATGTGCGACGTCGTTGATCCAGTCACGGAACGCATGCACCGCGCCCTCCCGGCATGCGTGCACGAAGCGCACTTCGCGTTTGCTGCCGTCGGCAATCAGCGCCGAGGCCATCGACACCATCGGCGTAAGGCCAACGCCGCCTGATAGCAACACGACCGGCGTCTCGACGCCGCGCTTCAACGAGAAGTCGCCCATCGGCGCTGTCACCTCGACGATCGCGCCCTCCTCGACGCCGTCATGCATCAGCGTTGAGACCTTGCCAGCCGGGATCACCTCGGGCTTGCCGGCCTCGCGCTTCACCGAAATGCGCAGCCACTTGCCGTGAGGTGCGTCGGACAGGCTGTACTGGCGCGGCTGATCGACGCCGAGATCGCCGACGAAGCGCTTCACCGTCACGTACTGACCCGGCTCGAACGACGGCGCGGCGCCGCCGTCCGCAGGCGTCAGATAGAACGACGTGATTTCGTCGCTCTCACGCACCTTGCGCGTAACCTTGAACGGACGGAAGCCGGTCCAGGCCGCGCCCACGTACAGGTTCGCCTCGACGCCAATCAGGATCTGCGCAAGCTGGCCGTATGCGGCGCGCCATGCTTCCAGCGTGTCTGCATCGACCGCGTCGCCGAGTACCTCGACGATCGACGCGAGCAGGTTCTCGCCGACGATCGGGTAATGCTCGGGGCGAATGTTCAGGCTCGCATGCTTGTGCGCGATCCGCGACACCGCGCCGCCGAGCGCGCCGAGATTGTCGATGTTTGCCGCGTAGGCGTAGACCGCGCGCGCAAGCGTCTCGGGCTGGCTGCCGGTCGTCTGGTGGGTCTGGTTGAACAGGTTCTTCAGTTCGGGGTGGCGCGCGAACATGCGCCTGTAGAAATGCCTCGTGATCGTTGGGCCATGCTCAGCCAGGACGGGGGCGGTGGCCTTCACGCGGGCCATTTGTTCGGCGTTGATCTGCGACATGTTTGTTCTCCGTTAAACATGCCAACACAATACATCTTCAAGATCAGACGTTGACTCTGGCAAATTGTCGCGGCGCGATAAGTCGGGATTCGATGCATTCGAGGCTTGAGGTCGACGCAGCAAAGCCGGTGAGGGGTTTGAAGTTGTGCGGCTAACTCCCGTCGCGCGTCAGTTAGCCGGTGGCATCCGAGAATGGATTCTCCGATTCCGACAAGAGCCATCGCTTTTGAGTACGGAGAGCGCGTTGCGCTGCCTCCGGGCAGTGAAGGTGGCGGCATGCTCATCCGATGCCCGGAAGGCAAAGACGGCGGCCTTGGATTCAGGTATTGCCGGTTCCACTGCCTGAAGCGATAACCCCGCCCAAGTGCGCGCGCCCTGTTTCACGCCGGGATCAACCTGTTCGCGACCGATTTTGGCTCGCGCCTAGTCCGATCCCCCACTGCGCATCGCGATGCAGAAGACCAGCAGTCCGAGGCATTGCAGGATTGCCATGCCGAAGGCCATGTTGAGCGTATTGCCGAGCAGGAGTGGCACCAGCAATGCGGAGGACAGGAAGTTGCCGAATTGCTGGACGGTGACGTAGCAACTGGATGCCAGCCCGCGCCGCTCCGGAAAACAGTCAAGGGCCATCACTTGGAGACTGGGCTGCGTCATCATCATGCCGAGCGCGAAGATGGGCAGCGCCACCAGATCCCATGGCATCGGAGTTGCGTGCATGGCGTTGATGCCGATATTGATCACGCCGGCCACGATCATTACCAGATGGCCGAGGATCACACTGCGCGCTGGACTGCCTCGACCGGCCGCGCGATGTGCGACTGCCGCGCCGGCGATCAGGCCCACCACGATCGGCACAAAAAGGTAGCCGAATGATTGCTCGCCGAGGCCAAGATGCTTCACGACGAAGCTTGGCGCGGCCAGAACATAGAGGTAGATGCCCAGATTGACGGCCGCGTTGGCGAGCGCGAGCGCCAGGAAACGCGGCTTCGTGAACAGGGCGGCATAGGCGCGCGCGAGCGCAACCGGATGCAGCGTATGCCGGCTGGACGGCGGCAGGGTCTCGGGCACGAAGATCCAGGTGATCACCACCAGCGCAACTGAAAGGACCGCAAGGAAGATGAAGATGCTGCGCCATCCGGCCCACAGAAGCAGCCAGCCGCCACAGACGGGCGCAAGCGCGGGCGACAGCGCAAAGATCATCGCTACCAGCGCCATGATTTTCTGTGCGTCCGAGCCATGAAAAACGTCGCGCACCATCGCCCGACCGATAATGACGCCAGCCCCGGCGCTCATGCCTTGTATTGCCCGTCCGGCGTAGAGCAGCGTCATGCTGGGCGCCATCGCGCACATCAGCGACCCGACCGCGAACAGCGCATTACCGGCGAGGATCATCCGGCGGCGGCCGATCGCGTCGGAGATCGCCCCATGCCACGGGATCATCAATGCGAACGGGAGCAGGTAGGCTGATAGCGACTGCTGGACCTGCGTTGGGCTGGCATCCAGCGCCTGCGTCATGACCGTAAATGCGGGCAGGTACGTGGCGATCGCGAACTGTCCAAGCATGGAGAGCCCAGCCACGAGTATGACGATCGTCGGCGTGTTGAACACCTGGTCTGCCGACTCTGCTGTCGGGTTCCTCGTTGACATTTACATTCCTCGCGTAGCGCCGTCACTTGTGTGCAGCGCAATGATGAATCTGGCATGCAGCCGATCCCAGTCGAGCGTCGTCAGATGGCGCCGCGCCGCCGGCAGGACGATCCCTTCTTCCCGTCCGCGGGCGGTCCAGACAAGGTGCGCGTAACTCCTTAGCGCCGACGACAGATCGACCACAGTGGATTCGGTACCCAGCGGGTGGGCCAACTTCAACTCGATCTCGACCAGCAGTTCGCGTTCGCGTTGACCGAGAAGGAGCAGTTCATCGATTTCGGCGCGCAGACTGTCTACGCGACGGCGAAGCGGGCCGCACAGTGAGATTTCCTTGCAGCGTTGCAGCGGATGTACGGTGCGGCGGATATGTGCGACTGCCGCCAGCATGCTCACGCGATGCGCCCTCAGGTTTGGTTCTCCTCGCGCACGCGAACGGCTCAGGGACAGCCACTGTTGCAACAGGTCCGCGAGTCGCCGATATTCGGCCCGTAGCAGGTCCAGAGCGGCGATGCGTGCCGGGCGTCCGGGAGTCAATACCGGAACTTGTGCGAGCGAGAGCAGATTGCTTGCCACAGACCCCCGGATAGCAAGCTCGCCCGGGTCATGAGCCATCACGACGACGTCGCACCCGCTGCTCTTTGCTGCATCCAGTATTCCCCGCGCAGGCTGCTCGGCAAAGAGTGCCGCCGCCCTGCACGGTACCCCCATTGCCTGCGCGGCAGCCTCGGCCCGGGTTAGCGCTTCGCTCGCCCTGTGATCGCAATACGCCTTGACGAGCGGATCATCCGGCACGGGTTGCCCATACCAGAGGCTGACGCGCGCGCCATTTCCTACAGCAAATTCAAGTGCCCGTATGGCCGCATCCGAGCAGTGGTCGCTCGAATCAATGGATACACCGAGATGACGAAACATGAAGATGGGTGATTGCCGGGCAGGCCACCATGGTAGGAAGAAACGCTGGTCAAATCTCCCCCCAACTTCAGGGGGGCGCAACGCGGTTGCCGGTCAAAGTGTCGAAAAATGCGGAACAGGGTCCGTTATACTTCGAACATCCCTTCCAGCGCTGCCCTATGCACGGCAGTCGCGACACAGCCATTCGGTGCCAATCCGATGACAAATCAACAATCTGTCTCGCAGCCCGAAACTACGCTGAAAATCAGCCCGCCCCGCGCGCCGCGGCATATGCTTGCCCGCGCGCGCCTGAGTTCGGATTGCGAGCGCTTCCGCGATCGTGTCGTGACCATCGTGCAGGCGCCGTCGGGGTTCGGCAAGACATCTCTTTTGATCCAGTGGCGCCAGGAATATCTGATGCGCGGGAGCGCGGTCGCATGGCTTACCCTCGACGGACACGACGACCCGCGGCGCCTGCTCACGGGCCTGACGCTCGCGGTCCGTGCGGGGTCCGGGCAGGCAACCTTCGGCAAGCGCCTGCTGGAGGGGGGAGCCTTCCCAGACTCACCACTTGACGGGGTTACAGCATGGCTGGCCGAAGTCGCTCGCGCAGCACTCGATGTCGTGGTGATACTCGACGAGGCGGAGCAGTTGCCTCAGGCAAGTCTGGAAGCGCTCATCTATCTGCTTGAGAACCCCCCGTCCAACCTGCGCATCGTGATTGCCTCGCGCACGGGCTTCGACAGGGTTATCGCGCGCCTAGGCTCGTATGGCCAGTGCGCAACCGTGGATGCTGCGGCGCTTCGATTTCGCCTGGATGAGACAGTCGGATTGATTGGCAGCCGTTTGGACGCCCGGGTCGATGCCGATGCGAGCGCCCGATTGCACGACATCACGGAAGGCTGGCCGCTCGGCTTGCAGGTTGCGCTGGCTGCGGTCGCGGACAGCGATGATCCGGTCGCGAGCATCGACGCCTTTGCCAGCAGCACCGCCGGCATTCGTGAACAGTTCGTCACGGCGCTGCTTGAACGGCTAAGCAGCGAGGACACCGAGTACCTTACCCGTATTTCGATTGTCGACGTGCTGCACGAAGATCTGTGCGAAGCGCTCACCCGCGCCCACGATGCGAAACAGCGGCTCATGCGCCTCGCACGCGAAACACCCCTCTTTTTCGGTGCCCAGGGACGTGGGAAGTGGTTCCGCATGCACTCGATGGCACGCGACGCACTTCGGGAGCGTCTGGCGCTTATGCCGGCGTCGGCGCAGCGGGAGTTGCACAACCGCGCCATGCACTGGCTGGCCGACCATGGCATGACCGAGCTCGCCGCGCGCCACGCGCTGGCCTGCGGGCAGGAGGAAACCGCCTACACGCTCGCGCAGAAGTCTTTGCACGAAGCGGTCACGCAAGGCCACCTCGTCGCTGTACTGGAATGGCTCGAATGGCTACCGGAAGCCGTGCTGGACCGCCACCCACGCTTGCGGCTCGCCATGGCGTGGGCGCTTGCGCTGAGCGAGCGCCAGCAGCTGGCCGAGGTGCAGGCGGACGCGATTTTGCGCAGCGCCGAACCCGACGAGGCGATGCGCTATGAGATCGACCTGATTATGAGCGCCGCGGCCTATTTCGCGGATGAGCCTGATCGTGCCGCGCAATTGCTCGATCGTTGGGGCGATACGTCGCCAGTCAGTGAACCGTGGCTTCAGCAGGTACATGCCAACCGGCTCGCCGCACGCGCCCTCATGGATGGCGAGTACGCGACAGCCCGCCAGTTCGGGCGCCACACGCCGCGCGGGGTCGCCAGTGCTGCCTACACGTACGTGGTTCGCTGGCGCGCCTACATGATCGGCCTGAGCTACCTGCTTCAAGGGCAAATGTTGCTGGCCGAGCGCACGCTGCGCCCGGCGCTGGTGCAGGCGGATGACAGTCTGGGCCGCCGACACCCGTTTTCCTGCATGCTCGCCGCGCTGCTTGCTACGACCCGGTTCAAACGCGGCGATTTCGACGAAGCGGCCGCTTTGCTGGCAAACCGGCTGGATGTGCTCGAACGCACCGGGACACCCGACGTGGTGATTTTCGCCTATCGTACGGCCGCGCGGGTCGCCGCCGCCTCCGGCGCGGAGCACCGGGCTTTCGACCTGCTTGAGAATCTCCATGCGATCGGCGCCGCCCGCCGCATGCCGAGGTTGTGCGTCGCGAGCCTGACCGAGCAGATCAGACTTCACAGTGGCCGCTTCCGTTCGGCGTCCTGCCGCACGCTCGTCCGCCGACTGGATCAGATTGTCGCTGAGCACGCGACGCCAAATTCTCCCCTCAAGCGTCGAACGCTGCTGCTGCATCAGCACATTGCGCAGGCGTTCGTGGCAATTGCCGAGCAGGACTGGCGTGCGGCCAACCATGCCCTCGCGTTCGCCCAGCAAGGCACCGAGGTGATGAAATTCGGCGCTGTGGGCGTCGATCTGATGGCGTTGCGCGCGTTCGTGCAAGACCGCCTGGGCGAAAACAGCACCGCCCTGCTTCGCGAGGCGGTGGATCTGAGCGCGACATATGGGATGAGTCTCACCGCGCCCGACCTTCATCCTGCGTTCGCAGAATGGTTGCATGAGCGCGGGGCGGACGGCGCGCCGCGCGTCGCCGCTAGCGCCAAACAGCCGCCGGCGACCGGTGCCGGTTCACCAGGGTCCGGCCCGGATGCCGGTCCGCGTGTGATCTCCAGTGCGGTGCTGACACCGAAGGAGCGCTTCGTGCTGGAGTTAGCCAGTCGGAATCTCACCAACAAGGAGATCGCGCTCGCGATGGGGGTTGGCCAGGAGACGGTGAAGTGGCATATGAAAAACCTGTTCACCAAACTTGACGCGTCTTCGCGCCGGCAGATCGTGCGCCGTGCGCAGCTCATGGGACTGCTGCAGGAAGCCGTCTGAACGTGGGCGGCAAGCTGGCGCGCGCCGCGTAGGGCAATTACGGCGTCGGCATCCCGGTTGGTCCTCCAGACTACCTGAGCGCGAGAGGGGCATGGATCCGACCGGGCAGTCGAATTTCCGATCGGCGGGCAACCCGGACGTTTCGCGTGGGGTGTTCGCAATCTCAAGTCGATTTTTATCGGTGCAAAATCAACTATTCATAGATGACATATCAACTATCGAATTAGAAACTTCGCGGTAATTTGTTATCAGTTTGCAACAGAGCAGGCATTGTCACGCCTCCCGCGGAGTGTGAGATCGCCTTGTCCTTCGCTTGAAAGCCTTGCCGTATAAGGCTGGATGGCATTCGCTGCGGCCTGATATTACGGATAACCCGCCCCCCGCGATTGGGGGGGAGTGGATTGAGGCAACTATAAGTATTCTCCAGCAAGGATACAGAGCTCCTGCGGCGCACGAGGACTCTGCACCCAAGTGCTAAACAATCGTCACGCTGGAGACCACATGAAGTTGAGGACTACGGGAGCCGCAGCGCTTCTCGCATTCGCAGTATCCGCACACGCGCAGTCGTCGGTAACCCTTTATGGCGCGGTGGATTCGGGCCTGCTGTGGCAAAACACCGCAGCCGCGAATTTTCTGCCGATCGCATCGAGGAACCCCAATCTCGGACACGTCTTCCGCTTCAAGGACGGCGGCGTCTACTCGAGCATCTTCGGGATGAAGGGCACTGAGGACATCGGCGGCGGCTACAAGATCAACTTCCGGCTCCAGGGCTCATTCGACAGCGGCACGGGCAAGTTCGGGTTGAGCGACACGCCGAATACAGCGGCCCTGTTCAACCAGATCGCGACGGTCGGCGTGTCGGGAGCGTTCGGCAAATTCGACGCTGGTCGACAGCTTGCGCCGATGGCCTACGCACTTGCAGACACGGACGTGCGCAACGCGTGGTTCTTCGGTAGTGTGCTGACCGCATGGCTCACGATGAACCAGCAATCGGGCTGGACGGGCAGCAGCACGAACGGCAGCATCGGTGCACTCTATGACAGCAATGCGCTGGTCTACAACTCACCGTCCTTCTATGGCGTATCGGTCGCGCTGGAATATGCGCCGGGCGGCGTGGCAGGCCACTTCCAGGGCGGTACGCGCGAATCGGCGGTGCTCAAGTATTCGAACTACGGCCTGAATCTCGCCGCCGTCTACTACAACGGGCACGACGCGAGCCCGTACCCGTACCCCAGCGCCGCAAACCCGACTGCAACGCCCATCCCGGCGACCGGTCTGAACAACAACCGTTTCGTCTACTTCGGCGGCAAATACACGTGGCGCGGCCTCTCGGTCTCCGGTTCGTTCAGCAACGGGCGCAACCCGGCGAACCCGAACGGGAACCTCGCCGCGGGCATCGCCTCGGGTGATTTCGACATGTGGACGGGTGGCCTCGGCTATCGCTTCTCGCCGGCATTCGAAGTTACGTCGGGCGTCTACTACGTGAAGGACGAGAAGCACAATCAGAACCAGTCGACCTCCTATGTGCTGGGTGCCGATTACAACCTGTCCAAGGCCACAACGCTGTATGCTCAGGGCGGGTATGTCTCGAACCGTGGCACGATGAACCAGACACTCGTGTACGGCCAGCCGGTCGCGGTGGGCAAGAATACCGCCGCAGGCATGGTGGGCATCCGCCACTCATTCTGATATTGGAAGGGGTTAGCCAGTGCAGTTGGCTAAGCTCGGTGCAGTTTCTCGCTTCAACCGGAAGCCGCCTGTTTCGCCCGAGGCGGCTTTCTTCTTTCTGGACCGTCCGCGTCTGTCGCCGGGGGGTGGTTCCACGCCGCCGGTCCGGCGCCCGGTTTTCTTCCCTCGCCTGTCGCAATGCAAAGCCGACGCACGTGACTCGGGGTGCGACTGATTGAACACGCAACTGCATGGGCCTGCGAAGTACTGCGGATAAAAACGCCCAACATCGCGCCCACTGCCCGAAATCGCGAACAATTCACGGTTTGCTGGTGCAGTCAAGGTGCGTATCCTTATGCGGAAAAGTTGACCACCCCACTCTGGCCGGGCAACATATGCGGGCTATACCTGTAATTTCGAATTGCATTTCCGAGTGACACTATGTCGACCATCGAGTCCAGACCTGACGAATCGCTGACCTATCGGCTGAAGGCGTTGACCAAAATCGCTGACCGCATGAGCGCCGAGCTATCCCGAGAGAAACTTGGGCTGCCTTATCCGGAAGCAAGCATTATCGGAGTAATTGGCACTTTCGGACCGCAGACCATCATGGACATTTCCCGCCGCGCCAATCTCGACAAGAGTCAGGCGAGTCGCACTGTGGATGCCTTGCTCGCCAAGGGGATCCTCGGGCGCACGGGCAATGAGCAGGATGGGCGCAGCGTGATCATTTCGCTGTCAGCCGAAGGACGCAAGATTTTCAGGAAGGTTGGTCCGACGATGGACCGGCGAGACAGGGAGCTTTACGAGTGTCTTAGTGAGCCGGAAAGCGAAGCGCTTCGTTACCTGCTGGACAAGATTCTCGCGTCCCACGGTTGGGAGGCCACCTGAGCATTGAACGGCGCGCCGTTTGTGCGCACTCGCTCCGGTGTGCTTTATCAATCAACAAATCACCGACCCCAGCGATCTGATCGGGGCCGGTCGCCCCGTTCATCCAAATCCGCGCGCAGGACCTCGAGGACCGGCAGGGATTCAAGCGCGGGGCGCCAACAGCTGCGCGAGTTCAAGGAGCAGGTCACGGATGACCTGTTGCCCCGGGCAAGCCGATACTGCCGGCGGAAGCCGACGGGACCGATGCATTGGTCGGCCCCGCCGCGCTACCGTGCCGGGTACGGCACCTTACATACCGCCAAACGGTTTTTGTACGGTAAGCTTATTGGTAACCGACGTTACTCCCGGAACGCCCTTCGCGATTTCCGCGACCTTGCCCACCTGGGAACTGTCCGTGACGGTGCCATTGAGCGTGACCGCGCCGTCCCTTGCGATGACGCTGATATTTCCGGCACTGATGTCCTTCTGCTTCGCGATGGCGTTATAGACCTGCCGGCGCAGCGCACGATTCGCCTTTCTTCCTGTGGCCGGTGCCGCCGAACCCGACGCCGCCATCGCGGATGCGCCCGGTACACTGGCCGCTTCGCGGGTCTGCGACCATGCGGTCATGGAAGTTGCAACGATTGCGGCTACGACAGCCAGCCTGATTGTCCCGATGTTATTCATTCAATACTCCGGTTGGCAGTTAAGGGGTTGCGAAATCAGAACGTATGGCGGATGCCGATCATTGCCGCCGTGGTGGACACTCCCGGCGCAACCGGGGCTCCATAGATGATCGTCTGGTTCATGGTCCCCTTGTTGTCGACATAGCCGACTTGCGCGTACGCCTTGGTTCTCTGAGACAGGTTGTATTCAGCACCCACGGCGAATTCGCTCGAGTGGTTTGCTGAATGGTTCCGGTCCCGCAGGTAGTAGTAGCCCGACGTGATCTTGAAGCGCGGGTTGAACTGGTAGCCGAGGCCACCCGATGCCATTTCGAAGTCCGCCGTGTTGCTGTTCGCGGGGTTCTTGCCGACGCCATACGAGCCGGATATCGAAAATCCGGCGATCGTATACATCGCACCGAAATAGTAGAAGCGGTTGTTCGCCAGCCCCGTCGCGGGCACAGCCGGCGCTGCCGGATAGGTCAGCGGGAACGGATTGGTGTCGTGTCCGTTGTAGTACACGGCGGACAGATTCAGACCGTAGTTCGAATACTTGAGCACCGCCGACTCGCGCGTGCCGCCCTGGAAATGGCCGGCAACACCGCCCGGCGCGTATTCGAGCGCGAGTGACGCGCCATAGAATTTCGGCGAATTGTAGACCAACGCGTTACTGTCATACAGGGCGCCGATCGGGGCGTTCGTGCTCGTGCCAGGCCAGCCGGCCGCCTGATTCACACCTAGCCACGCAGTCAGGATACTGCCGAAATACTGTGCGCCGCGGACGTCGGTTTCCGCCATCGCGTAGATCATCGGGATGATCTGCCGGCCGGCGTCGATCGTACCGAACGGGCCGGATGCTCCGATCGTCGCGAACTGGTTGAAGATCGCGGTCGTGCCCGGTGTGTCGGACAGGCCGAACTTGCCGTTCGCGGTATTGAATGTACCCTGCAGCTTGAAGTTGATCTTGTAGCCACCGCCGATGTCTTCGCTTCCCTTCAGGCCCCAGTAGCTGGCATAGATGCCGCCGTCCTTGAGCTGATAGAGGTGCCCGAGGTTAGGCGCGTGCGGCTGGAACGTTGCCGCCGAGGTGCTTTGATACAGCAGTCCAGTGTCGAGCACGCCGTAGAGCGTGACCGACGATTGCGCATGGGCGGCGGTGGCGAACACGACCAGTGCCGCAGCGCTGCTCAGCTTTGATTTCATTGTGTCTCCTCCATTTGGGGATGCCGGGTGGACCCCGGCGGTTTTTTGTTGTTGATCGAATAGAACTGCAATGTAGCCGCTTAGGCGTATCAGGCCGACAAATAGTGGTCTGCGTACTGTTCCCTCAACTGGTGCTTGAGCACCTTGCCGGTCGCGCCCAGTGGAACCGATTCGACGAAGACCACGGCGTCGGGCTTCCACCACTTCGCAACCCGGCCGTCAAAGAAGGCCAGCAGTTCGTCCTCGGTGAGTGCGCTGTCCGGCTTTTTGACGATCAACAGTAGCGGCCGTTCGTCCCACTTCGGATGCCGCGCGGCAATGCAGACCGCACTAGCCACGTCGGCGTGCAGGTACGCGACGTTTTCGATGTCGGCCGAACTGATCCATTCGCCGCCGGACTTGATGACGTCCTTGCTGCGATCTGTAATCTGCATAAAGCCATCGCGATCGATCTTTGCCACGTCGCCGGTCGGGAACCAGCCGTCGCGCAGCGGCGATGCGTCGTCATTGCCAAAGTATTGCCGCGTGACCCACGGCCCCCGCACAAGCAGGTCGCCGGCAGCGTTGCCGTCCCACGGCAACTCTGCGCCGTCGGGGCCAACGATCTTCATGTCGATGCCGAATACGGACCGCCCCTGCTTCGCCTGCACCGCATAACGCTCGTCCACGGGCAGAGAAAGCTGATGTGTTTTGAAACTGCATACCGTGCCGACCGGACTGAGTTCGGTCATTCCCCAGGCGTGCAGTACGTCGACGCGATGGCGATTCTGGAACGCGGCCGTCATCGCCGTCGGACAGGGAGCGCCGCCGATAATCGTGCGCCTCATTGTCGAGAACGAACCCTCGATCGCGTCGGCATGCGCTAGCAGTCCTTGCCAGACAGTCGGCACGCCGGCCGACAGCGTGACCTGTTCTGCCTCGATCAACTCGTAGAGCGACTTGCCGTCGAGTGCCGGACCCGGAAACACCAGCTTCGCACCGACCATGCAGGCGATGTACGGCAGTCCCCACGCGTTGACATGAAACATCGGCACGACGGGCAGGATCGCATCGCGCGCCGAGCAGTTCAGCGAATCCGGCAGCGCCGCGGCGTAGGTGTGCAGCAGGGTCGAGCGGTGGCTGTACAGTACGCCCTTCGGATTGCCCGTGGTGCCTGACGTGTAGCACAGCGACGATGCACTGTTCTCGTCCAGCAGCGGCCACTCGTACGCGTCGCTGTGAAGGTCGATGAGGTCCTCGTAGCACATCAGCATGCTCGACAGGCCATGCGCCTGCGGCATGTGCGCGCGGTCGGTCATCGCCACGAAGACCTTCGGGCTTTTTACGCGCGGCGCGACGCTCTCGATCAGAGGCAGAAACGTCAGGTCGAAGAACACGACGCGATCCTGCGCGTGCTCAATGATGTACGCCAGCTGGTCGACGTGAAGCCGCGGATTGAGCGTGTGCAACACGGATCCGGACCCCGACGCTGCGAAGTACAACTCCATATGCCGGTAGCCATTCCACGCAAGCGTTCCTACCCGCTCCCCCGCTTGGATGCCAAGGCCTGCCAGGGCGTTTGCCATGCGCCGCGCACGCTGCGCGAGATCCCGATACGAATAGCGGTGAATGTCCCCTTCGACCCGTCGCGACACGATTTCCTGCGTGCCATGATGGCGTTCGGCGTGCATGAGCAGCGAAGCCACCAGCAGCGGTTGCTGCATCATCAAACCTTGCATCCTTGCTTCTCCTGAATGTTTGTAGAATCCCGCGCCCTGAATCACGTCGTCGCACTACCCGCTGGCGCATGCAAGGCAGTCGAACTGGGTCCATCGAGACCGGCGAACAGCTTCCCGTCGACGGTCTGGACCGGGAAAGTCGTCAGACTTAACCCGCCTGCTCCGGGCGTGAGCCCGGTACGCGGGTCGAAGCGCACGCCGTGCGCCGGGCAGGTGCGAGTTCATCGACCGTGCCAACCGGCTTCTGGCGTGACGTCATCGGTTCTCCTGATCGCCAGCCGAGCGCAACATGGCATCCACGATTGCGCCGGGCGAGTACGCCCCGGACAGCGACAGGGCCGAATCGATCACAAAATGCGGCACGCCTCTGACGCCCTCGGCCTGAGGCGAAAGCGGGATGGCCACGTTGTGATCGCGCCGCGACGCCGCCAGATGTTCAGCGAGGGCCGCCGCGTCGAGACCGCACGCGAGGCCGATTCGCTGGAGCACATCCGGGTCGCCAATGTCTTCGCCGTCCATGAAATAGCCGGTGAACAGCCGGTCGATCAGCGAAGCAGGCTGGAACCCCGCACTTGTGGTTACGGCCCACGAAACGAGGCTATGCGCTGCTCGCGTGTTCGGCATCACCTCGATCCTGTCGAACGCCAGTTGGACGCCGGCTGCGCGAGCGGCCTCCTGGACCTGTGCGCGCCGTGCGGCGACCGCGTTTGCACTGCCCAAACGAGCCACATAGAACGCCTGATAAGGGACGCCGCCGACGGGAATGTCGGGCAATAACTGATGCGAGTGCCACCGCACCTTGACGCTGACATCCGGACGCAAGCTGGCGAGACGATTGACGGCTGCATCGAGATTGCGCTTGCCGATCAGGCACCACGGGCAGACGAAGTCGAAGTGGACATCGACCGTCACGGACGCCTTTTCTACTGCGGTGCCCTGCTTCGTTGCGCCGGCCATGTCAGAGAAGCTCACGGATCAGGGTCTCCGCCTGCGCCCACTCGCCATAGCCGGCTGCGGGGTTCAGGTGCCCAACTTCGCCGAGATCGACGAGACGACTGCCCCAGTCCGCAGCCATTACCGCAGCGCGATCAAACATTGCCAGCGGATCGTTGCGGCTGGCGCCGAGAATACTCGGGAACGGTAACGGCTTACGCGGGCACGGCAGCCATCCATTCTGCTCGAGCGCATCGAGCGTTGGATAACCGTCGGGCATCGGTGCCTCCAGATCCGCCGGCGTGGCAAGCAGCGCACCCTGAATCGGCCGATGGTGGCGCTGCGCCCAGTGCACGGTAATCATCACGCCGGCGCTGTGAGCCACCAGTACGATCGGGCCAGCGATTTTGGCGATCGTCTCGTCCAGCGCCGCGACGCGCGCCGCGCAGCTGAGCTTGTCGTGCTCCAGCGGCGGCACCGAAGCCGCTTTGGGGAGGCGAGCCTGCAGCAGCGTCTGCCAGTGCTCGGCCACATGATCACGCAGGCCGGGCACGATAAGTATCGTAGGTGCTGTATCGAGAGTCACTATGCTGATTCCTTCCGATTAGTACGGCCTGTCGCCGATAATCCCGGCGCGTTCCATCTTCCGATGGCACGGCGCGTAGTCCATCACCGCATAGTGCTGTGTGCTGCGGTTGTCCCAGATCGCGATGCTGTTCGGCGTCCAGCGCCAGCGCACCTGATACTCCGGGATGTAGGCCTGGCTGATGAGATAGCGCAGCAGGTCGCCCGCGCCCGGATTGGCGTCCTGTCCGAAGCGCACCCGTGCCGGCGTGTGATAGTTGGTGAAATGGGTGGTGAAGGCACTCACGAACAGCACCTTTTCGCCGGTCTCCGGATGCGTGCGCACCACAGGGTGCTCCGCATCCGGATACTGGGCCTTGAGCGCGAGGCGTTTTTCGATCGGCATCACGGCGCCGAAGCTCGCCTCGATGCTGTGGCGGGCGCGCAGGTCCGCAATCTGCAACTTGATGTGGTCCGGCAGGTTCTCGTACGCGAGGACCATATTGGCCCACATCGTGTCGCCTCCAACCGGCGGGCACTGTACGCAACGCAGGACCGCGCCGAACTGCGGCGCTTCGCGCCAGGTGGCGTCAGCGTGCCACGCGTTTTCGTACCGGTCGTTGGGATTTTCCGGGGTCTTGTAGATGCGCACGAGGCCCGGATAGTCCGGATCACTGCCGGCGACGGGATGATCTTCCAGCTCGCCAAAGCGGCGCGCAAACGCCACATGCTCGGCGCGCGAGATGTCCTGATCGCGCAGGAACAGCACCCGATGCTTCAGCAGCGCCGTCCGGATCTCGGCAAACAGACTGTCATCGTGAATGGCATCGGCCAGATTCACGCCGACCAGCTCGGCACCGATTGCACAGGTCAATTGTTCGACTCGCATGGTTTCTCCCTCAGATAACAAAGACCGACGAGCCGGTCGTCTTGCGCGATTCCAGGTCCCGGTGGGCTTGCGCGGCATCCTCAAGCGCGTAACGCTGATTGAGTTCGATCTTGATGCGGCCCGCGGCAATATGCCCGAAGATTTCGCCGGCCAGTTCGTTCTTCTCGGCGGGGTCGGCGATATAGTCGGCAAGCGCCGGGCGGGTCAGGTAGAGCGAGCCCTTCATTGCGAGAATCTGCGGATTGAACGGCGGGATCGGGCCGGATGCCGTGCCGACGCAGACCATCAGGCCGCGGCGCTTGAGCGAGTCCAGCGAGGCCTCGAAGGTATCCTTGCCGACGCTGTCGAAGACCACGTTTACGCCGACGCCGTTGGTCAGTTCGCGCACGCGCTTCGCCACGTCTTCCCGGCTGTAGTAGATGATGTGGTCGCAACCATGCGCGCGGGCCACCTCAGCCTTGGCCTCCGTCGAAACCGTGCCGATCACGTTAAGACCCAGCAGCTTCGCCCATTGCGACACGATCAGGCCGACACCGCCGGCCGCCGCGTGCAGCAGGATGGTGTCGCCGGCCTTGAAGTCGTGGATGCGGCGCATCAGGTAGGACGAGGTCAGACCGCGCATGGTCATACCGGCAGCCGTTTCGCAGGCAATCCCATCCGGCAGTTTGATGAGCGGTGCGGCCGGGATCAGGCGTTCGGTGCTGTAGGCACCGAGCGTGTTGATAAAACCGGTGTAGGTCACACGATCGCCGACCGCGACGTTTGTCACATCGGGACCGACGGCCTCGACCACGCCCGCGGCCTCGACGCCCATACCAGCAGGCATCGGAACCGGGTACAGACCGCTGCGAAAGTATGTGTCGGCGAAATTCAGACCGACAGCCTCATGGCGCAGGCGGACCTGCCCGGGGCCCGGTTCGCCCACTTCAACGTCCTCGTAACGCAAGACTTCGGGACCACCGGTTTCATGAAAGCGGATTGCTTTCGCCATGTTCAATCTCCTATCCGTTACTCAAACTGCAAATAGATCTCTGCCTGCGGCGGAACTGCTCGTCTTACCCCAGCCGTCTATTGTCAGATCGGTGTTGTGTTGCGGCGGTGAGTGCCGCGAAGCTCGCGCATACCGCGAGGATGTAGTTCAAAAGCATTCAAAGCGCTTTTGTCAGTTGCTATGTAATCTAAACTAGATGCTAATTCAAGCATATATCAATGAACGGCCGCCACATCGCGACGCATCGTCGCATTCCGAACGTCTACTCTAGTTGCGTGCGGAAAGCCGTATAAATCCGTCACGCCAGTGTCCCGTTCAGCGGACAGCATGCTCGCGCAGGGCGTCCAGGCGGTCCAGATCGTCGGAGTAGTTGCGTTTTCCAATGAAGAATGCGATCGCCCCGATAAGTGCCGCGAAAGGAACGAGTTGCAGCGCACCGAGCAGACCGATGCGGTCGGCGACGAGACCTGTGAGTACCGCAGCGGGCGCCAGCCCCAGCAGATTGTTCGCCAGCGTCAGTGTTGCGAACGCCGATGCATGAATGGACGACGGGGTGAGGTTCGCCACCATCGCACCCGAGGGGCCGCTCGCGCCTGCGCAGAAGAACATCCCGACGCCGATCACAACGAGCTGCAACGGACCCGCAGGCATGCGGAAGCCGATCGCGAGCAGAATGAAGGACGTCAGGCAGAACGCAATCGCGGCGACCCACTTCTTTTCGCGTGCATTCTTGCTGAGCCGGTCGGCCAGATTGCCGCACACCACCATGCCAAGGCCCGTCACCAGCACGAACACCGCTGCGCTCATTGCAGCCTTGCCCGTAGCCATTCCGTAGTAGCGGTTCAGGAAGCTCGGCATCCACGCCCAGATGGCGGCGGGAACCATCAGATGGATGCCGCTGCCGACATAGGCACACACGACGGACTTCGTCGAGAAGAGACCCTTCATCAGCGCGCGGAAGCTCATGCGCACGCCGAGCCCTGCCGCCTGCCGGGTGAGGCTTGCCGGCTGCAGTGGCGCGAGACGCTTTTCGGTGACGACAAACCAGTAGAAAATGACCAGCACGATGCCCACGGCCGCCATCGCGCCGAACGCCATGCGCCAGCCCATATGAGCTGCAACCGCACCGCCGAGCGCCATTCCGAGCACCGAGCCAAACGCCCCGCCCGCCATGAACGCGCCGGTGAGCGTGGCGCGCAGTCGCGCCGGAAAGATGCTCAGAACAACCGCAATACCCACGCTGCCGTAGGCGGCCTCGCCGATGCCGACGAAGGCTCGTGCGATCAGCATTTCGCCATAGGTTGTCGAGATCGCGCAGCCCAGTGTCGCGAGACTCCACATTGCCGCCATCAGGACGATGCTCTTCACGCGGCCCCACCGGTCGGCGAGCACCGACAGCGGAAAAGTGAGTACACCAACCATCAATGCGACCACACTGCTGAGCGAGCCCAGCTGTGTGTCGGAAAGATTCCACGTTGCCTTAAGCAGCGGGAAAACCGCGTTCAACACCTGCCGCGACATGTAGTCGGAGAGCAGCAATCCGACCGTCAAGGCAAATACCACCCAGGCATAAGCGCGCACGTCCGTTCGTGTTGTCGAAACATCGCCCGTGTTGGGCTCCGCGTGCTGCATGAGCATGGTTTGTCTCCTTCGCATCTAGTTCGTTAGCGACAGCATTTGCCATTCAGGACAAACACGGCCGATTATGGATATTCGTTACACCCTCCCCGGCATGCGCCGGGGTGTCCTATCCTTGAAACCCGACATCAATTAACGCGTCGAGCGGGCTGCGCCCCTTATGCCGAGCGCAGCGGCAGGTTCCTGACGCCTGCGCCCTGGCAGTTCGGCGCCATCCCGTGGGAATAGAACCTAGTGTTCGCACAATAGGGCAATCGCGCGTTACACTTTTATGTATAGGCGCCATCCTTTTAGCGATTGATGCCAGTGCGCGTAAACACCGGTATGCGGGCCAGCAAGCACTTCATTGCTGCAGACTGGCGCAGCCCGTACGGAGCCTGCGGAGAGACAGAGATGGAAACGATGCTACGCTCGGTTGCCATGAGCGGGTATTTCGATGTGACGCGGCGGTTGGGACTGAATCCTGTCGAGCTCGCGCAGCAGGCCGGTATCGACCCGGCGGCGCTGGCGAATCCGGATGACCGGATTTCGGCCGCCGCCTGCAGCCGGTTACTGGAGCTCACGGCTGAAAAGGCGTCGTGTCCGACTTTCGCGCTGCAGATGGCTGAAACCCGGCAGAAATTCGGGACCGGCGTGGTCAATGTCCTGCTCGCGCACAAACGCACGCTACGCGAGGTTTTGCTGGCCGCAGCCGAATTCCGGCATCTGCTCAACGAAGCCTTGGCCGTCTACGTCGAGGACGCAGGAGAAACGGTCACCATCCGGGAGGAACTCGTCCTCGATCCGGGTACGCCGACCAGGCAGGCGATCGAGCTTGCAGTCGGTGTCCTCGCGCGCCACTCCAGTGCGCTGCTCGGCAACCACTGGAAACCGCGCGCCGTCCATTTCGCTCACCGAGGGCCCGCTGACCAGACGTTTCATCGACGCTTCTTTGGCTGTCCGCTGGAGTTCGGCAGCGACTTCAACGGGGTCGTTTGCGCAGCTGCCGACCTCGACTACCCGAATCCAGCCGCTGATCCAGAACTGGTCCGATATGCGGAAAGCCTCGCCACTCCGCTCAACGTAACGGGCGCAGATTCGATCGCGCTGGAAGTGCGCAAGGCGATCTACCTGTTGCTACCCGTCGAGCAGGCTACAGTCGATCTGGTTGCCCGTCATTTACGTCTGAGCGTACGCACCATGCAGCGGCAGCTTGGATCGGCCGACACCAGCTTTTCGGCACTGATCGAAGAAGTCCGGCGCGAACTTGCCGTGCGCTATATGAGCAACCCGCGCTATCCGATCGGTAGAGTCGCGCTACTGCTCGGCTATAACCAGCAGGGCTCCTTTACGAACTGGTTCGCGTCACGGTTTGGCATGACGCCGCGTGATTGGCGCAACGGCAAATTGAAATGAAGAATGCCTGTTGCACCGCTTAGGCGTGCTTGAGCGATGCCTGTTGGTCTGCGGCGGCATCAGGCGAATGCGCTGACCCGGGAACACCGGAATCGGATCTCACACGGCTGCGTCCGTTGTGCGTGGCGAGATACATCGCTCGATCGGCCGAATCGAGCAGCGCCTGCGCCGCAATGGCGCTGCGGCGCGGGAATGCGTCGCGACCTAGCGGGAAGCTGAATCCTTCTTGTTGCTGCCCCTGGCAGCAACCTTTGGCAACGGGGCCTTTTTGACAGCCGAGCGAGCGATCCTGGTCGCGGCCTTCTTCGCGGGCTTTGTTGCAGGGGCCGCGCTCCTTTCGATCAGAAATACCGAACGATCCTTGGCCTCCCTGATCCAGGCCGGAGGGCGCGCATGGCCGCTCCAGGTAGCGCCGGTCTTGGGATCACGGTACTTAGGCGCGAGCTTTGCGGGTGCTGGCGACGCTGTGGGTGCCGGGGCCTTGCGCCGGAAATCGATACCGGCATCCTCCAGCAGTCTGACTGCCGGAGACTCGTCGGACGCGCCCATGACTGCCGTAGTCGCCTTTGGGGCTGTTGCCGCCGCACGATTCTTTGCCCGAACACCGCCGCGCCCAACTGGCGGAGATCCTCGCAACTCGTCGGCAGTAATGCCAAATTGCGCCATCTCCGCGCGAATCCGCCTGATGGCTTGATTGCGCGCATCACTCAGGGCTTCTTCTGCTTCCCGCTGCAGTTTCAGGATCTCCGCCTGAATCACACCATAAGACCTTGCCATCGCACTACTCCTCGTTGCTTTTATGTGGCCGAATTATAAGCCTCAGGTGCGGGAGTTCCGCGAGGTGTGGGCTTCTAAAAAGGGCTGACTGACCAGCCCAGCCCAGCCGGCACCCATACCCAAAAACGCAACGGATCTCCCGCTAGCGGGATTTCCCTGCCTAGCGGCAGATTCTCCGACAATCTGGAGTACGGTCGGCTTCAAGATGACTTTCTTTCACTTTGCTATCACAACCTTATTCATTGAATTTGCAACTTTATAGAAAAAATTCCAGCTAAATTTCATAACAGACACCGCACTTTGCCTTTTTAGGCATTCATCGACCTGACACGGCGACTAAGCTGTTGCATAATCATCCCAAGCCCGCTGGTTTGCGGCCACTCCCACCTGCGTTGGCGCCCACGCCTCTATTCGGATGAACGCGCCGCCGTAGCAGCGGAGATCCCACTGATAGCTTTTTACATAGTTGTGGTATCAACTGGCCTGCAGAATCCAGTCGGCGGGTAATTTTTAGTCTGAGATCCCGTTTGTCTGGATCAAACAGTGGACGGCATTGCCCATCGGTCAGCCGATCCCCTTACGGTTCCGTAGGCACCGAGCCAAGGAGTTTTCGCAAATGCAAAGAGAAGTAGTGGTTGTCAGCGGTGTGCGCACTGCCATCGGTAAATTTGGCGGCAGCCTGAAAGACGTCCCGACTACTGAACTCGGCGCGCTCGTCGTGCGAGAGGTGCTCGCGCGTGCTGGTGTTGCCGGCGACCAGGTTGGCCACGTTGTGTTCGGCAATGTGATCCCGACCGAACCCAAGGATCTCTATCTCTCGCGCGTCGCAGCCATGAACGGTGGCATTGCCGAATCGGCCCCTGCCTTCACCGTCAATCGCCTGTGCGGGTCTGGCCTGCAGGCGATCATCTCCGCGGCACAAACCATCCTGCTCGGCGATGCTGAAGTCGCCATCGGCGGCGGCGCCGAGAACATGAGCCGTGCACCCTATATATCAACCGACGCACGCTTTGGCTCCCGCATGGGTGACAGCCGGCTGATCGACATGATGCTTGGCGCACTGAACGATCCATTCGAAACGGTGCCGATGGGCGTCACTGCCGAAAACGTCGCGCAGAAATTTGGCATCACACGCGAGCAGCAAGACGAACTGGCAGTCGAATCCCATCGCCGGGCGGCGCTGGCGATCGCCGAGGGCCGTTTCAAGGAACAGATCCTCCCGATCAAGCGCAAGGTCAAGGGCAAGGAAGTGGTGTTCGATACCGATGAGCACGTGCGCACGGAAATCGATGCCGCTGAACTCGCCGCCATGCGTCCGGTTTTCAAAAAGGAAAATGGAACGGTTACCGCGGGCAACGCATCCGGCATCAACGACGCCGCAGCCGCAGTCCTGATGATGGACCGGCAAGCCGCCGAGCGCCAAGGCATCAAGCCGATGGCTCGCCTCGTGTCATACGCGCACGCTGGTGTCGATCCGCGCTACATGGGTATTGGTCCGGTGCCGGCTACCCGAATCGCGCTCGAGCGTGCGGGCTTGCGCATTGGCGATATCGACGTCGTCGAGGCAAACGAGGCATTTGCCGCGCAGGCGTGCGCCGTCACGCAAGAGCTGCAACTCGACCCCGCCAAGGTCAACCCCAATGGCTCCGGGATCTCCCTCGGGCACCCAATCGGTGCGACGGGCGCACTGATCACCGTCAAGGCTCTGTACGAGCTGGAGCGAACGGGTGGCCGTTACGCACTGGTCACGATGTGCATTGGCGGCGGCCAAGGCATCGCGGCCATCTTCGAAAACCTCCGGTAAGCGAATTCGCACCCAAATGGAAATTGAAACTGTAGGTATTGTCGGCGCAGGCACGATGGGCGCCGGCATCGCCCAGACCGCCGCTGTGGCCGGCCTGAAGGTCGTCATGATCGATGTTACGGATGCTGCCCTGTCCAAGGGTCTGGCAGCCCTGAGCAGCAGCCTCGAACGTCTGGTCTCGAAGGGCAAGCTGGACGCCGACGCTCGCGCGGCCGCCCTCGCCCGGATCGAGACTTCGACCGACTACCAGCGGCTGCGCGACGCCAACATCGTGATCGAGGCCGCCACCGAAAACAACGACCTGAAGGTCCGAATTCTCAAACAGATCGAGTCCGTGGCACGCGCCGACGCCATCATCGCCTCGAATACTTCGTCGATCTCCATCACGGCGTTGGGCGCCGCGCTCGCTGATCCGTCACGCTTTATCGGCATGCACTTCTTCAATCCGGTGCCGATGATGCCGCTCGTCGAGATCATTCGCGGTGTGCGCACGAGCCCGCAGACGGCAGACGCGGTCCGCGAGCTGACGACGCGCTTCGACAAGTCGCCCGTCGGCGTCAAGAACTCGCCGGGATTCGTGGTCAACCGTATCCTCGTGCCGATGATCAATGAAGCCTTCTTCGTGCTGGCCGAAGGCATCGCCACCCCCGACGAAATCGACGCCGGCATGAAGCTTGGAGCCAATCACCCGATCGGCCCGCTCGCACTGGCCGACCTCGTTGGTCTCGATGTCGTCCTGTCGGTGCTCGAAGTGTTTCAGAAGGATTTCGGTGACCCGAAATACCGGCCCTGTCCGCTGTTACGCGAGCTGGTAGCGGCCGGCCACCTCGGCCGCAAGACCGGTCACGGCGTCTACAACTACGCATAAGCGATCACGGCGAATCACCGGCTTGCGCACCCGCTCCTGCTCGATGGAGGAGTGCGGAACGAGCGCGGCTTAGCGGCGACGCACGCCTTCCCAGTACATCGACGCCTCGTACAGCCATTCGAGACTGAGCCCGGTATCGCGCTCGCTGCTCGCCAGTGCAGCGGCAATGCTTGACGGGTTCGGCTGCGACGTAAGGCCGCTCATCGCATCGAGCGCACCGTCGACGGCATCGCAGCCGGCATTGATCGCGGCGAGTGCCGAAGCGGCCGGAATACCGCTGGTCTCGTGCGTATGGAAGTGAATGGGCAAGCCCGTCTCTTCCTTGAGCGCCTTCACGAGCAGCTCCTAGCTACCTTGAAGCGATGCAGCGCGAGCCGGTCTTCGTTTGAATAGATAGCCACCGTGCGAATGTCCAACTCGGCGGCGGCGCGCATCACGCGAATCGCGATCTCGGAGCGGTTAGCAATCAGCAGCGATCTGATCGGGGCGTAGTTCATGATAGGCAGGGACTCGTACGTGAGCGGGACGCGCTGGCAAACCAGCACAACGCAAATCGACAGAAGCTCGTAAGTTCAGACGCGCCGGCGCAATCCGCTTCGCGGTACTCATTGAAAGCCCCACCCGTGGCGTACGAGCGATTGATGTGAACTCCGACGCAGAGCGCGGCTTCCAGCAACGATTCGTTGCCGGGATCAGACACTAGTCAATGTGGGAAAACGGCGCGTGCGAATCCATCCAGTCATAGTGACCCCGTGCACTCGCCCAAGCCCATTGGGACACGGCATGTGTGGCCTCCTTGCGACTCTCGGCGCACGATGGGTCTTCTTTCAAATGTTCTTCAAATCGTGAGGGGCGTGTTGCGGTTGATTTACCGTTTTTTTCAGCGGTCATTCTGGTTTGTCCTGTGTAAGATGATGTGCTGCCCGCCCGGTCATCTCCACAAACGGGCTGTGGCGCAAAATTCAAACGCACGCCACTATGCGAGCGAGAATCCTTGGTATGCGCAAGAATTGGTTCAAGTTTGGTTCAAGTCACTATGTCGTTGATCAATCAACATTAGTCAAACGCGGGAACGAACGCTGCGTTTCAAAACTGAATTCTGGAGTTCAGTTTTGGCTTTACTCGAAAGCCGCAAGACTATGAGTATCGGTTTTCCGGCGCAGTCGAGTTTGCACTGGATTGAAAGGCTGATGCGCGTCGGCATGCGACAAACGCACCTTCAATCCCGTCTTTGGTCGCATGGCGGCTATTTCCCAGCGCGCATTGTCCCGCCAATGGCAACGCCGCGCGAATTGCAAATGGCGCGGTATTAGCAGCTATCGCGAGCGGGGGCTGATCGGATCTTCCTGCCCGATCAGCACCGCACCAGCCGGGTCGGCACACTGAAATTGCCTCCCCGGAGATTCCCTCGACGGACAACCGACACAGAAATAGAGCCGTTGCCGCAGTCGCTTCCGGTGCCGTTTAGACGGCCTTGCGCAGGAAGCCCTGCGTAGCGCCCTTGCGGTTAGGGGCGAAGCCGTTGGCCAGCAGCGTCTCTTCCACCGTGTCGTAGAACACACCGATCTTGCTGATCTCGCGCGCCTCCTGGGCGGTCGCGACCTTGCGGCCGAACTCGCGTGAGATGCGCACCAGTTGCTCGATCTGCTCGACAGTGCTCATCTTCTTCGTGCGCGACTGGTTCCAAAGGTTGTCCTCGATGCCGCAGCGCACGTGCAGGCCCATCGCAATGCCCATCATGTTGACTGGCAGCACGTTGCGCATCGAGCTCTCCACCGTCAGCACCGCGCCATCCGGCGTGGCACGCACGAAATTGGCCAGGTTATAGATGTTCGGTGCGTCCATGCCGCCGCCGATTGCCACCCAGTTCATGACCAGCGGGCCTTTATAGACGCCGCGTCGAATCAACCGCTCAACCGACTCGAAGCTGTTGATGTTGTAGCACTGGAAGGCGCTTTGGATGCCGGCTTCGTTCAGGCGGCGGATGTGCTCCTCGGCCCAACCGGGCTGCGCCGGCACCGTCATCTCTTTGTAGGCGTTGTAGACCTCGGGGTCCGCCATCGAGGTTCCCTTGACGTCGTCATCCTCCCAGTGTTCCACGACGTTCATCTGCGAGGTGTTGATCGTCACCGTGACCTGGTCGGGCTTGGGATCGAGCTCGGCCAGCATGTGGCGTGTATCGTCGCTCAGCCATTTGGCCGCGGCACCTTCGGACTCGGGCGCGAAGCTGATCGAGCCGCCCACCTGGATAATCATCTCGGGCACCGCATTGCGCACGCCGGCGATCAGCTCGTTGAATTTCGACAGGCGCTTGCTGCCTTTGCCGTCGAGTTCGCGGACGTGCAGGTGAAGCACAGTCGCGCCAGCGTTGTAGCAATCCACCGCCTTCTGGATCTGCTGCTCCATCGTGACAGGGATGTCTTCGGGAAAGTCGGACGGCACCCACGACGGCGCATAGGGCGCGGCCGTGATGATGAGGGGCTGCTGGTTCTCGGTATAGAGAGAGCCGTCGAGAAAGTTCATTGTATGTCTCCAGAGGCAGGTTAAGGGGAACGAAGGAAATCGCGGGGTGTAACTGATGAACCCGGCGTTCAGCGCTTGTCGTCGAAAATTCCGGCGCGTTAAAAGCGTCGCGGCTACAAAAAATGTAATGCGTCTGCAGTTGACGACAACCGCGTGATGCCCCCTGCGGGTCAGGCCGAGGTAGACGCGACGGGCGATGAAACACTGCAGCGACGATACGGCAATCCGACAATGCGGTTTACGTTTTTGGTGACATTGTTTTATGAATTGGCGCCACTAAGCGTTAACACTGGCTGCGTGCAATGGGCTGCGCACCGGAAAAAAGGAGGGTCGAATACAACCCGCGGGTCTCGCGCATGCGCCGCACGAAATTCAGGTAGCAACGCCAACCGGTATTGTTGATTTCTCCACCAAGCTTCGCTCGTGCACTGCCCCCTCTTCAAGCAGGATGGGAGCCGCAAGACTCATCGCATGAATGCCGAGCACAGAAACGCACTGCAGTACCGCTGTGATCTCTTCCTGGGTCGCGCCCATTTCGAACGCCTTCCGTATATGGCATCGCACACCGGGTCCATACATGTGTGTGCAGGAAGCGTCGACGGCAATGGTGAGGAATTCGACCGTTTTCGGATCCAGCACACCCGAAGTCATCGGGGCCATCGCCATGGCCATGAATTGTTCAGTCCAATCGGGATCAAGTTCCGCAATGGGCTACCATTGCGCGTTCCAGTGCCGGTTGCGGCCGGCGCGCTTCGCTGTGCAGTGTTTGCATCCGGCAAACGGTGGCGCAAGACGGTCGTCTAATTTGCCGCATCTTGTCCAGCCTCGCGCCATACCGCCGGGTGGACGGCTGCGCCGGCTGGTGGGTCTAACCCGACATCCGCACGGGAACCGAACACATGATCAAGCTTCTCGCGGCGCTTTTCGTCGTTGCGGTGGCCTTGACTTCGGCGGTTCAGTCCGCCGAGTTGCGTGGACGATGGGTCACCACCACAGCCCTAAAGATTGTCGTAAAGGCGCACGACACCTGTATCTGCCACGAGCGGGCAAGCGCCTTACGTGATTGCCTCGACCGCGTGGTAAACGCGGCCGCGCATACCGCCGCAACGGCGTCATCCGCCCCGCGCCCGATTGGGACGAGCGTCCTGGATCTGGGCACGATGATCCACGAAAAGCCATCGGCTACGCCCATACCTACAAAGGCGTCGACTGACGTAACAACGGAAACACCCAAATTTCCGCTGCCCGCCCTCCCTGAACACTCGGAACCCGGGTTTGCTCTAGTTGAAGTATCAACCACTTCAATTGATAATTCATCTTTCTACGTTCGATGGTTTCGCGTACGCGCTGCGTTGAAATCGCATTGAGAGAACGAAAAATGATTTTTATCCTGCTGATTGTCGCAACATTGACAACCAGTATCGCGGGTTATCGGTACGTCGCGTATCCCAACCGCGATACGGCGATTCAGGCCGCCTACTACCTTGGCCAGGAGGTCGGCATGGGCAGCGCAGATGCGCGCACCACGTTCGAACAACGCTTCCACGACGACGAGGACGCACGTCTCGCATACGAGCACGGGATAATGAGTGTCGAGCCTGCGAGCATGGACCACACCGCTATTCGGTGAAGCGGGCGCACGGGACAACTTCGGCGCAAGGCCGCGATGCAGTGTCCACTTTGCGCAAACACTCTGCACTGGGTCGTGCGACATGCAGTCAAACTCCACTACAGTGCAAGACGCGTTACCTATGCGTGAATCGCAGCGGGATTCAGCGCTCGATGTGCGAGATCACCAGCCAACGCTTTGGACAATCCCCGTCTGTCTGCAGATCCTGCTTCCTGTCCCCGGCCGCCTCCGCGAAGAAGCCCTTTTCACGTGCAAAGCCGAACGCGCGCCGCGCATCGGATTGCAGCCGCAACGCGTCAGCAGCCCGCACGCCACGCAACTGAAAAGCCAGATCGTTTCAGGAGGCAACGCTGCATCGAGGTACATAAAATAGTCGTGAGAATCTGATCGGCGACGAAGGCGATGCCGACGAGTCTCGGCTTCCGCCAGTTCCAATGCCTCCCCGGAGCCCTGCATCGGCCTGCTGCAGGTGTGCGCTGTAGCTCGCTGAATCTGCCTGTCGTGGTGCGTCGTCGTCACGCGCGTCCGCACCACTGCTCGCCCCTTTAAGCGCCACGGCGGGACCTGTCCTTGGTCGTCGTGTGGTGGACGCCCCATCTTTGGCGGCATGGACATCAGGACCAGGTTTGGTTGGTTGCGACGAACAACAGCAGCTTTACGACTGCAGAAGCGCTTCGGTTCAGCCGCGCTGGTGGACCATTTGGTATCGCCCGGCCATCGCCTAGCCGACTCGACGCTTTGCTTTTAGCGTCCTGAGCGGTCCGGTGTGGTTTTTATGCGACTGCCCCACCAAGGAGGTACGGCAACAGGTTGATCCTGAAAGCTTTGGCGCGGGGTCGGAAATCATCATACGGAACACCTGGGTTTTCATCCGAAACGAGCCTGGATAGCATGATGAAACACGTCAGCGTCCCCAACGATTGGCGTGTGTGTTTGTTAGCCGCAGCATTGCCTGCGGCTTTTTTTTGCCGACGTATTCGTCCTGCTCGCTGGTGTGGGCGCCCTCCAGCAAGCCTCGCGGTTACCCGTCCAATTTTCCAACGCTCTAGCAGCTGCCGGAGTGCCGAGGCCGGTCACCCGGCAGCGCCGGGCGACCGTCTCTTCGTGCTCAAACCTTGCCGATCGTCCAGCGACTGAACGATGCTTGTCATAGCCGGCAGCACGCGGACCCATTGCGCCTCCCGGACCAACGTCGCCACCCTATCCGCTTAAGAAGCGAAGCGGCCTCAAACTTTTCACGCCCCTCCCTTTGGGCCGGGCGAAGGAGAGCCACGGTTCGACCCGGTCTGTCAAGATGCACCTCGCCCGATCGAAGCGCTTGTGGCAAAAACGCACAATGCATTTTTTGAGCTGACTATTCCGCGCAAACGATTGCTTATACTCTACGCACCTCTACTTCGAGGCGCTTCGTATGCCGCAGGAATGGCTTGAATATCTCCAGCGACTTAGCTGGAACACTCCGATGACTTTGGCGCTGGCGTCAGGGGCAATCGGCTCTGTCATAACGCTCGCGTGGATCTCGGCAAGGGATGCCAGGGAGCGCAGGCGTCAGCGACGCGAAACCGCGTTGGAACTCGCGCTATCGCTGGAAGGCTACGCTCGAACCTGTCGGACGATGATGCACAAGGCCGCCTGGGCAGCCGCGGAGCCGGTCGGCCCCATCCGCTGCGAAGCCAGCAAGGGCGTGTCCATCCCCGCCTTTGCCTATCCGGACAAACTGCATTGGCGCGTCCTGAGCCGCAGAGTTATCTCCGATCTGCGCGAATACCCCGCTACAGTGCACTCGGCCCGCGAGTATGTGGACGCATTTCGGGAGTTCGGTGAGCCAATAGACCTTTGCGGTCAGGTCGAATACGAATGTGCGAAGGCTGCGAAGTGTGCATTGCAGCTGGCTCGGGCCACGCGCCGCCGGCACGGAGCCGCGACGTGGAAACCGGGCGCGAAAGATTCATCGATGGAGCGCGAACTGTCCGACTTCATCAAAATCGCCGAAGAAAAGCGCAAAGCGTCTCTCGATCTGCTAACGGAGTCCACGGTTGGTCGGCGAACGGACGCGCAGCCGTTCACACAACCGTTAAGCGCCTGAAATCTGGACGAAACAGGTGATAACGACCTGTCAGGCGCCCAGCAACCCGAAACGGCCTATCGACTTCCATCGTTGAGCGGCAGCGCTTTGCCGTCCAATAGCGGGCGGTTGCAGCCGTGCACACCCTAACTACACCGTTGATCAAATGTATGCGGTCCTTTACGGACGCCCTAGCAATGAACGAGTGATTCTCTGATGCTACCTGTCCACGTGGACAGCTGGGATGAGAGTACATGTCAGAAGATCGAGATTTGCGTAGCCGCCTGG
>NZ_VTUZ01000061.1 GCF_008369935.1 Paraburkholderia panacisoli
TTGCCTGTCGCATCTTCTCCAGCGCCGCAAGTTGTTGTTCGACGAGTGCGAGCCGTTCGCACTCGCGCATTAACCGCTCACGCAGCTCGTGCGGTAACGGCGCTCCGTCATGGCAGCGCACTTCCTCGCGTTCGAGCCGCTTGGCGAAGGTACGGTGATCGACCGCATCCCAGCAACCGAGCGTGACCAGGAGCTTACGCATCCGGTCGCGGTGCTGCAGCACTTCCTTCTGCAGTTGGCCGCGCTCGCGCATCAGCTGGCGCGATGCCTCATCCTGCGGTGACGGCACGTGCACGACGTGCATGCGGTCGCGCTCGCCGCGCAGCCATGCGCGCAGATTGATCACCAGCTTGATTACATCGAGCCGGTCGGTCTTCGCGCGCCGCCTGTGACGTTCAACCGGGGTGCTGGCCGGATCGATGACGTAGCACTCGATGCCGTGCACCTGCAGCGCGCGACAGATCCAGAATGCGTCCTGCCCGGCCTCGTAGTTCACGACCGTGCGTATGCCGGCCGGCAGCGACCACTTCTCCTTGTGCGCCTCGATCAGGTCCAGGACCGCCTGCAGGCGCGCCGCGGCCTGTGGTTGTGCGAGGGTGTGCACGGCCGGCTTCTCGCGCCGGCCGTCGTGAAGCGCGACTTTCCATTTGGCCGCCGCCAGTTCCAGCGACACTGCCAGCACGAGTACGTCACCATGACCCGTGTATGCCTGATCGGTACGCATGATGTTCTCCTGTGAGCAAACCTCGGCAAGCTGATTTTAGGCGTCAGCACGTCGAGGCCCTCGCTTCATAGGATCTGATATCCGCGGGTTGGATACCGCATTACAGAGGTCCGCCTCATGAGCCTGCCGCTAACTTCCGCCGCAAGTTGGTGATGCCCGTTGCGTAATACCATCGCGGGTTGCTCGGATGCCGGGCTGCGCCGCCTTCAGGAAACTCCTTCCGTTGTTTGGACAATCACACACAGGCCGCGGGCAGTTTGCTGCGAGGTATTGCAAGCGACATGGCCAGTCGACTGATATCCCAGATGAACGCGGCCAGTTCGCGGGCAATAGCCACGACCGTGATGTTGATGGGCTTGCCTCGCGCGGTCAGCCGGCGGAATCGTCGGCACAGCCGTACCTGGGCGTCCCAGGCGCGGTCGATGATGGCCTTGGGCAGACCTTCGAGACGGGCCTGGATTTCGGGACTGACGCGGGCAGGATGGCGGTAACTCCAGGCCGCTTCGACGAGCAGTCTTCGGGCGTAGCTGTTGCCGGTTTTGGTAATGCTGCCTTGCCGGCGCGGCTCAGTCCACGCCCGTGCGGCTCTGGCAGCAATGCTAACCCGCGTTCAGTTTCCCCACGGCGGGCCAGCCCTGCCTCACTCAAAGTCATACTGCCTTCCGCTTTCAGTTGAGCTTGCAACTCGCAACCGTCACTCGCCCCAGCGACACTTCGATGGCAGTCACCAGGCCACATCGGCCTTTCGCGTGGACACGTCGGCCGACGGGAGCTCGCGCCCAGACCGGCCATTCATGCCTTTCAAATTGGAGCCATTCGGCAATGACCGCTGTCGCACGGTCGCGAACTGGCGCTATCGACCCTGAGTAGCCTTACGCGATTGCGTTGACGCAACGGCCGTTTCTGCGGTGTACCGGCCACCCATCCCTTGCATGGGATGGCGGGTCAGCGGCTGGAGGAGTGGTCGAAATGTCTTTTTCTCGACGCCCCTGAGAAGTAGTAGAGGTCTTTGGGGTCAAGCCTTCGCGTCCAACAAAGCCACCATTGATCGACCGCGTTGCATAGCCATCCCAAAGTCCATGACAGAAAAGCGGCTTTCTGACTCGTCGCCTTTCATTGGCGTGTGGCTAAATCAACGTCCTCAGCAAAGAAGCGGCGACGTGCTGCTTCGTCGCTTGGTGTATCTGGCCCGAGCCCCGACAGATCCGGCGCGCGATCCGGCTCGTTGGCGAGTTGCGGCAATACGCGTGCGCGGCGCATGTCGGCCATGTGGCCGGTCTCGTACAGCAACCTGGTGAGCCAGTCTTCGACGCGGTGCAGTGCCCCGTAATAACGGTCGTGCTGTTGCGCGTACCAGTGTGCGGCGGCCTGCCAGTCGTCGGTGCCGAGCAGGCAGTCGCGTAGCACCCGGACATCCCGCAGTGTCAGCGACAATCCGCATCCCCACGACGGGTCGCTGGCGGCGGCTGCATCGCCGATCAACGCCACCCCGTCACGATATGGATGACCAACCCAACAATCGGCGCCCGGATAGGCCGCGAGCGGGCCAGCCATGCTGGCGCCAGCGTACCAATCGCGGGGCACGCCGGTTGCGACGCACCCATCGACGAATTCGGCGATATGCCTGCTACCGCTAACGGGGTGCCGCTGTGCGACCCCATACACGAAATAGGACCGGAACCGTTGCTGGCCGATCGGAAAAATTAGAGCGCCCTGACCGCACGACGGATTCTGGAAATAGTGGACCGCATCTTCCGGCGCACCGAGCCCTTCGTGCAGTACGCCCGCAATGACTAGCCGTGGCGGGTCCTGGCTCACGATGAAGCCCGCCGCACCGCGCACCATCGACCGGCGACCGTCTGCGCCGACCACCAGGCGGGCCGACACACGCTCCTCGCCTTGGACTGTGCGCAACCGCACGGCCGGTGCATCCCCAGGCTCGACGCCGACGACTGCCGTATCCCGGCGCACGATCGCGCCGGCCGCTTCGGCTGCGTCGAGCAGCGCGCGTTGCATCGCAGGATGATAGAAGTTAAGGCAGCCGCAGTGCGCCGGTGTTGTTTCGACCAGGTCGCGGCAGTCGCGCGGCACAGGTCCAAAGTAACGCTTCCACCAGCGCACCTCATGGGCACCACTGTCGCGCAACAGGCCATCGATGCCCAGCGTACGTGCCTCCGCGACGCCCCACGGATGCATCCCCTCCCCGCGTACGCGGTCCTTGAATGCTGCCTCGCGCTCTACGACCAGCGTGCGGACTCCCTGCATCGCCAACGAGCGACCCAGCGCCGCGCCACCCAGACCGCCACCCACGATGACGACGTCCCAGTTGCCGTGTGCCATTGCTGACGATCCTCCGGGAAATTCGGGTCATGCTGTCACGTGTTCGACTATCCGATAGACGACTCTCGGATAGGACTTTGCGAGTGTGTGCGCTCGATCCGGGCAGGAACCAAATACCCGCCCCGCTACGTATGTATCTACGTACATCGGTGTGAGGGCAAAGAAAACCGCCGGCGGAGCACAAATGTCTGTGGCCCGGCGTGCTGGAGCATGCCGGCGAGGTCTGGGCAGGCAGGAAGTGCTCACGGTGAATACGCAATATCGTCATCCGCATTGAGGCTGCGAAGGGCTCGCACGCCAGGCTGCAGATGGCCCCGGTCGGATGTTTTGATTCAGACGGAAGAAATTGGTTGGATCATATTTGTTCTTTACTTCCACGAGGCGCGAATAATTTTCGCCGTAGGCGGAGCGTAGCCGCTCCCCGCCCTCCTCGCCGAGGTTGTTCGCGTAGACGCCGCCGGTCGAGTACGGTTTGATTGCGTCCCACACCTCGTTCGCCCATCGGATAGCCGCGTCGTCGTCCGCCGCATTGTCCCAGATTGCAACTGGAAAGCAGTCGTAGAGCGCATCCCGGTTCACATACGGCGTCTCCGTTTTCTGTATGCGGGCGATCGCGCCGCCGACCTGCTGCAACACGAGCATCGATGCAATGGTAGGCGCGGTCGCGTAGACCCTCAGCATCGTGTCGATCGCCGTGTCGGTGAGTTCACGAAGAAATTGCGCCTTCCAGTAGTAACGGCGGCCGCGCGGAAAAATGCTGTCGCCACCTGATTGAATTTGCAGATACGGGATCGCGGCAAACCGGTTCTCGACCGGCGTGCCATATTCCCTGATTGGCCTGATGACCCGAGTGCCCGCTTCCACGGACCCGGTGTAGCATGCCGAAATACTGAAGAACCGCTCACCAGACGGCGCAGTGACGAGTGCGGCGTCGAGACTGAGTTCGTCTGGCGCTTGGCTGGAAAATGCGGAATAGAACCGCATTGCATCACGCGCCTGATCGTAGCGATGCAGCACCGACCCCGCCAGCAGTTGCGGCCCGACCGGATGAAGCTGATATTCGAACGCCGTGACGATGCCGAAGTTGCCGCCTCCGCCGCGCAGGCCCCAGAACAGATCCGGATTTTCGAAGCGCGTTGCCCTCAGCGGGAGCCCGTCAGCGGTGACGACGTCGGCGCCAGTCAGATTGTCGCAGGTCAGCCCGCATTTTCGGCCGAGCTTGCCAAACCCTCCTCCGAGCGTCAATCCGGCAATGCCGGTATCGCTGTTGACACCCATCGTGGTCGCCAGACCATGGGCTTGCGTCGCAGCGTCGAACTCGCCGAGGCGAAGACCGGCTTCGGCGCGTGCAACACGGCGCAACGGATCGACCTCGATCCGCCTCATACGCGACAGGTCGATCACGACGCCGCCGTCGCAAACTGACATACCCGCGACATTGTGGCCTCCGCTGCGAACCGCCACGAGATGGTTGCCTGACCGCGCGAAGCGAACCGTCTCGATAACGTCGTTGGCATCGGCGCAATAGACGATCATCGCCGGCCGCCTGTCGACCATGCCGTTCCATACCTTGCGAGCGTCGTCGTAACGAGGGGTGCCCCGAATGACAGCTTCGCCGCGTAATTTCTGGCGAAGTCGTGTGATATCCCATTCCGGCGGATCGAGGCTGACACCGGAACTCTGGTTAGTCTGACGCACGTCCATCGAAACGCCTCCTCGTGTCCGGTACGGGGGCAGTTGCCCGTCTACCCGCCGAGGATCCTCTCATAGGGTACTGCCTGTGGCAAAATCAAAGATCTCAGTTACCGGATGACATTAATTCATCCAGGCATGTCATGAGGAAGCTGCTTCCGTTGCGGTCCCTTCAGGCATTCGAAGCTGCGGCGCGACACCGGAGCTTTAAGGGTGCGGCGGCGGAACTCGGGGTGACGCCAACGGCGATCAGCCATCAAATCCGGCTGTTGGAAGACCTGTGCGGTCAAAGACTGTTCCAGCGGCATCCACGACCTCTTGCGCTGACGACTGCGGGCGAGCGATTGTTCCCCCAGTTGCGAAACGGCTTTGACACGCTGACACATGCAGTGGCGTCGCTCGCTGCGCCGCGTGATCCACCCCCTCTTCGCGTGACGAGTCCCAATGCTTTCGCAAGCCGATGGCTGGTTCCGCGTCTGCCGAAATGGCGGGAGATGCACCCGGATATTCCATTGGAGATCATCGGGACCGACGCTGTCCTCGATCTGCGCGCGGGCGATGCCGACTTCGCGATCCGCTATGCCCGCGTGATGCCTGCTGGCTTTGCAGCGCAGGAGATTTATCGTGATGCGTTCTTTCCGATCTGTAGTCCGGCGCTGCTTGCAACGAAGGACGGCCCGATCAAGTGTGTTGCCGACCTGCTGCAGTTTCCGTTGATCCATTTCGACTGGATGAACCACGATCCGGAGGCACCGACCTGGCGAAAATGGCTTGCGACCGCAGGCACGATCGACCCAGGTTTGATGGAAACCGATAAGAAGTGCGATTTAAGCTTCCGGGAAGAATTGCACGCGATCGATGCCGTTGTCGCAGGACAAGGGATCGCCATCTGCAGTGATGTCGTAGTTAGTCGCGAACTGAGGTCTGGAGCGCTGGTCAAGGCGCATTCCCTGTCTCTGCAAGGCTATGGCTTTTACCTCGTATCAATGGTTCACCACCCCCGGCAGGCGGCGATCGATGCCTTCTCAGCCTGGATGAGATTGGCAAACTGAAGCATCTGCTACACCGGCCTCTGCGCTCCGGATCGGATCTGCTCACTCGGCATGCCAGAGTCATAAGGGCAAGCCGGTTCCGGCGGACCCGCCTGGAACGGCGAGCCGAAATCCACTATCGTGTCAGTTGAGGTGTATTGCACACGCGCATGATCGCCGGGCGAGATGTCTCGCCCGATGCCGCCGGCAACGATCGCAGGACCGAAGGTGTCCTCTGGAGGGGGGCACTGGCTGCGGGCGCTGCTGGCTTGTTAGCGTCGAAAGATTGCACGCTCGACGCGTTCACGGTCGCTCGATCACGAATGGAGGTGTCTCATGGACACTAAAGGTCTGCTCGTCAGGTTGGAAGTCAAATCCGGCACCGACGACGCCATGGCGGAAGACGTCCTGCGCTCGGCTCTCGCGATGGGGCGGGCGGAAGCCGCAACGACCGCGTGGTTCGCGATCAGATTCGGGCGATCGGAGTACGGTATCTTCGACGTGTTCCCAGACGTTGCCGGCCGCGAGGCGCATCTGGCGGGGCCCGTTACACAAGCACTGTTGGATGCCGGCGGCAGCGTGTTTACCGGAGCGCCGCTGATTCAGGAGTTCGATGTCCTGGCCAGCAAGCTTCCTGCCACATCATCGGGCGAGCCCGTCACGAAGGCGCTGCTCCTCACGTTCAAGGCAAAGGCTGGCCATGAGTCACAAGTTGCGCAGTTCCTTCGCGACGCGCAGGCACTCGTGGAGCAGGAACCCAAGACCGTTGCCTGGTTTGCCATCCGCCTCGACGAGGGTCACTTCGGCATCTTTGACGTCTTCCCCGACAACGGCGCTCGGTTTGCGCACTTGACGGGTCATGTTCCCCGGGAACTCGCCAAGCATTCGCTGTCATTGCTGGGCAGCGTGCCGGATGTCGGAATGCTCGATGTGGTCGACGCAAAATGGGTCGACCGGTCTGCGGGACTGCGGTGAACGTTTAAGCAGACGGCGAATGAGGCTGACAGGGAACCTTCCCCACCGGCAGGAATCTGCCGGCGTGTCGTATCGTCAATCACTGCACAAACAGCCTGATGGTGAGTCGTGTGGCGGTACCCGCCCCCGAAGTTTTCAGGCAAGACCGTCCGTGTTCGACCCTCATGCGCCCGTCGGGCCGCGCAAGCGGGATGACTGTTCCGCAGGCCGTTGCTGCCCGAAGTTGCGTCCGATGCGCACGAAGATATGCGCTGTAGCGCATCGCATGTGAGCGGGATAGGTGGAATTGCGCCGGTAGCGTTCAGCCTGCCCCCACAAGAGGCATCCGGTCGAGGCTCCCCGGCCGACTGCCCCGCAGAGTGTTACTGTCCCACTTCTTTAAATGTCAGCGCATTTTTCACGGACGTCACGCCGGGCACAGTCTTTGCAATTTCGGCCGCCTTGTCGATATTACTGGCGTCAGTGACGGATCCCGCGAGGGTCACTGCGCCGCCTTTTGCAATGACATTGATTCTGGAAGTGCTGACGCCGCCCTTCGAGAGGGCGCGAAGCACTTTTTTGCTTAGTGCGCGATTCGCCTGTCGGGCGGCTTTAGCACTTCCCTCGGCCGCCGGCGCTGTCGACGTATCGGCTGATTCGCTGGTCTGGGGCCACGCATTGACCGATGCGATCACGATCAATGCGCCGCTAGCAAACTTCAGGATATTGTTGACTTTCATTGCTCGCTCCAGTTGTCAAGAGCCACGACAAATCCCGCGAGGGATCGTGGGTCCGCCATGACACGGCCGTTGGCCACGCTCAAGGGCGGCGGCTCGCAAGTCAGCACAGGCGAAACCGCGCGATTGTTGAAATAGCAGTCTGTTCCAATTTTCCTCGCGAAACCATGGGACCTTGGTCCCATAGGAAGACGAAGGAATGAGGCCAACATACAATGGTCCAGCAGATTAGTGCACTAGCCAGCACCTGGTCCAGATACGGTCGTTGACCCGTCAAACGGGCCTGCGTCGGCGGCCTGGAGCATGCGAGCAAACGATGACTGATCTAGACGAGTCTTCGCAGATCTGAACCATCCATTTGCGCTCGCTTTGCAGAACTGCAAACAAACACACGCACCATAAGGCTTACCCGATGTCCCTTGCCGGCTCGAAACGAGCGCTTCGCTGAACGAAAGCGGGTGTCTCAGTTTGGCCCGGTACTGCCCTAAGCAAACGGCATGCTTCGACCGCTTCTCGCAAGGTAGCGATCGGCAATACGCGCCACGTCCCGTACAGCGGAGAAGGTCGCGCGAATGTCGCGTTTCGGTCCCAGGAGGGAACGCCGGCGAACTTCAATCAGGTGGCGAACATCTTTGAGCCGATTAACGCACTGGATCCACTTTCATGCGAGCGCGCCACTCTTCTATCGCCACAGTAGGCGCGTCACCGCGCGCAGATTAACTCCGCCGGCGCACCAATCCGTAAATGACCAGCAGGACGATCGCGCCAATTACCGACGCGACCCAGCCCGCCGCCTGGCCTGGTTGATACCAGCCCAGCGCACGCCCGACATAGCCCGCAATCAGCGAGCCGGCAATGCCGAGGATGATGGTCATAATGAGGCCCATCCTGTCGTCTCCGGGTTTCACCGCCCGCGCAATCAACCCGACGACGAGCCCTACAATCACCGTACCAATGAAGGAAAGCATGCCGACCTCCCAAGACCGTGAGTGCTACGGTTTTCTTTTACTACGAGCTACGGTTTCACTGCGATGCTTTTCGAAGCATACGCGCTAGATGCGGCAGTCGTCCGCCATGTGCTCGTCGGTTCGCACATCGAATCCACTGCTGCAAAACGCCTGTCCGATAGGAATGGTCCGATTCGAGGCGCCGGCTAAAGGCGTCGAATCAACCTCGACGCTTGCCGGGTAGCCACGACGGCATAGCGGCGCTTTAGCGCGCAAGGCCGTGCGGCATGTCATCGCGAGCCGTGTGGCGCTAGCGGAACGACTCGCCCTAACCGTCGTCCGATCCCGCGCATCGCCGACATGAGAGGAAAAAGCATGAGGGAACGACCTCAAGCCTTGGCGGAATCGCTCAGCATGACAGTCCAGCCGAGGCCGCGCACATTGCGGATAACTGACTGTCCGAACTTCTTGCGCACCGAATGAATCAGCACGTCGACCGCATTGCTCTCCACCTCCTTACCCCAGCCGTATAAGCGATCTTCCAGCTGATCGCGCGACAGGATCGTGCCGGGGCGCTCGAGAAACGCCAGCATCAACGCGAATTCGCGCGCCGACAGTACCGACGTCACGCCATTGCAGCATAGCGTGCGCTTGTCGAGATCGAGGTTGAAGGAATCGTCGCCAAGGCGTGACACCGCATAGCCCGCCTTGCGGCGCAAGACCGCGCGAATGCGGGCAAGCAGTTCGGGAACGTCGAAGGGTTTGAGGACGTAGTCATCGGCGCCGACGTCGAGGCCTTGCACGCGCGCCTCCAGGTCGTCGCGCGCCGTCAGGATCAGCACCGGCACCTTGTTGCCGGCCGCTCGCGACGCTTTCAGCAAGTCGATTCCGCTCATGCCCGGCAAGCCGAGGTCCAGCAGCACGACCGTGTATTCAGCGGCCGCGATCGCCGCGCTGCCGGCGTTGCCGTCGCGCACCCAATCGACGCTGTAGTCAGCGTCCTGCAACGCACGCAGCAGGCTTTGTCCGATCTGCAGGTCGTCTTCAACCAGTAGAACTCGCATGATGTCGTTTCCACAGCAACGCATAGTGTCGTTGGCCGCGGCGCCAGGAACGAAGTACGGGCTACGATTCCTGGCCGGAGCCCGCCAGTGCAGCCGCCACGCGGGCACGGGTCAGATCGCATCATAACTGACGCGCGCCCGTGGCGGCCACCGCGCACGCGGTGCACGCCATCCTGCCAGCAAGCCAGACGAAAAAAAGGCCGACCGCTCATGCGATTGGCCAAAGGGTTCCGACTTGCACCGATCGACGTGCCTGTACCTGAGGGATCTGCTTCAGCGACCTCAGGTTAAACGCGGCGCACCGGAAACGAACGAGTAAGTCGACGCGACCTAAGATCCGGACGGAAATCCGATCGACGCGACGATCCCCGACCGGCCGTCATGACGATTGCGCAAACTCGCCACGCCGCCGTATTTACTCGCGATCGCCTTGACGATCGACAGTCCGAGGCCGCTGCCCTCGATTTGCGTATTCGCACGAAAGAAGCGGTCGAACACCCGTGGCAGCAGTTCTTCCGCAATTCCGGGCCCTGTGTCGGTCACGTCGATCCATACCATGCCGTCGCGTATCTGTACGCTCAGATCGACCTTGCCGTCGTCCGGCGTGTAGCGGATCGCATTGCTGACCAGATTGCGCACCGCAATGCCGACATCGGCTTCGACCGCGCGGACAAACGCGCTAGCCATTTCGTCGGCGCCGATGTCGATGCCCCGCTTCATCGCGATCGGCAATACTTCGGCCACTGCATTGACGACCACAGCGGGCACGTCGACGCGCTCCAGCGTATCGGTTTGCAGAACCGCGTCGGCACGCGCGAGCCTGAGCAGTTGCGCGATCAGACCGCCGCTGCGTGTGATGCCGCTGCGCAATTCGCGAAAACGCTCCTGGTTGCCGGGCGCGATATGCGGCTGCAGATTGTCCGCCTGCAATTGAAGCGCGGTGAGCGGCGTGCGCAGTTCGTGCGCGGCGTCGGAGATAAACTTTCGTTCCGACTCGATCGATTGTGCGAGCCGCTCGATCATCAGGTTGATCGAGTCGATGAAAGGACGTATTTCGATCGGCACGCCCGACGTCGACAATTGCTGAAAGTGGCTGACGTCGATCCCCTGCACTTGCGCGCCCAAACGATTTAGTTTGCGCAACGAGCGGCGCACGACGAGCAGCACGGCAATCCATACCAGCGGCACGAGGACGATCATCGGCCACAGCGTCTTGACTGCACGTTCTTCCGCAAGCTCGTGCCGCACCGCCGAGCGTTGCGCGACCTGAATCGCCATCGACGGCTCACGTAGCGTGTAGATGCGCCACTCTTCGCCGCTAACGGCTCTCGTCGCGAAACCCGCCGGCGCCTCGCGCGGCAGCGCCAGGGTCGGTTCGGTCGACCGGTAAGGGGTGACCTGATCGTCCTTCCAGATCGTGATGACAATGTCGCCTTCCGGTTGCGAGCCGCGCGCGGGAATGGCCGGCAGCGAATCCGCGAAGCCGCCGCGCATGCGGCCGGCGACCTGTTCGAGCCGAAGGTCGAGCAGCGCACTCATGCCTGCTTTCGAGAGCTGATACGAACTGACGCCCTGCACCACGCCGACGATGCTGACCAGCACGCAAAGCGCAAAGACAAGCTGGTTTCTTAGAGACTTGATCATAGAGACGCGGAAAAGTGTTTCGTCCAGCCGGTGATTCGTGGACGCCGGGACACTCAGTGCATCGCGAGAGACGGGTGAGACAGGCTTTTGTTGTGAAACGATTCTACACCCCCGACCTGGCGCTTTCTGGCGTCGAATCGACGGCAACGACGCGCAGCCTTTGCTGCGCGCCCACCGCTTGCAACGAGTGATAGAGAACGGCTTTCACTTCGCTCAGTGCTTGATATAGATCGACTTCAAGCCGACGTCGTACAGCGGATGCATCCCGGCGCCGCTTTGCGACGCGCCATCGGCACCACCACCATAACCGGCTGATGCGTCGCGTTGCCGGTCGACGCCTGCTTCGGCGACCTGAATGCCCGCGGGGTCATGCGTAGAGTCGCCGGCGGTGTCGTAGCCGGCCTGTGCGAGTTGCGCGAGTTGAGCCTGCACTTGCGCGTGCGTCGCCGGCTCGTTCGACTGGGCGAACGAAGCGATCGGCAACGCAAGAGCAACGACAAGAGCAGCGGTTTGGACCAGCGAATTCATGATGTTTCCCTCCAGATGTGTTTTCGGTCACCCGGTAAGTCGGGCGTCCTCTGCCATCGACTGCACTGTAAAGAAGAAGAATTAGCGAAGAATGAGCAGCCGTTCGGATGTGCGTCAGGGGGTCGCCGCCGCGGCAGCGGCCTGCATTTCGTAGCGCGCTTCCTGCATCAATTGGATCGCGCGTCCGGCGTGGCCTCCCATGTCGTAGTCGTTCGCACGTTGCGCCGCGCGCATCCGTTCGATGGCCTGCTGCGCGTTGAAGTCGGCGGCTTCGATATTCGGATGGCGGCTCATGAAATAACCGTCGTCGGCGACCGCGCAGCCCGAGATCAGGGAAAGCGCGACGGCGGTGGCAGCAACCATCGTCAACTGTCTTTGCTTCATGATGCATGCTCCATTGAGGTGATGAACGTCCCGTGTTCGGGCATCCCGCCTGCCCATGGCGATTGAGTCAGCGTTTGACCCAGGCGCCTGCATTAGCGCCAGTAGCCGTATCCATATCCGTAGTGCCTGTACCACCCGTGCGGATGACCGTAATAACCAACGATCACGGGCGGCGCATAGACGGGAGGCGGCGGAGCGTAATACACGGGGGCGGGCGGCGGTGCATAGACCGGCACGGGCGCGAAGGGCACCGCGGCCACCACCGGCACCACCGGCACCGGCGCCCCGATGCCGACACCGACGAACACATGCGCCTCGGCAACACTCACGAGGCCGACGCTCAATACGGCGGCGACTCCCGCCTGGCGAATCCCTTTCATGTTTTTCTCCTTGACCTCCGGCGCAACGAATTGCTGCATCGGTTGACGTGCATCCTGGTCGCGGAGAATGAGGAAAAAATGAGCGGCTGTTGTCGTATGAAACAGGCGATGGATCACAACGTGATTGATCTGCGCAGTGAGCGCACGCACCTCATTTCCGCCTAATTCACGGCGCCTACGATTCGCTCGTCGATGCACGGGTTCGAGTTCGAACCGCCGGTCAGAAGCGCAAGCGCGTCTGGCACGCATCGGACTGAAGCGACGATGCGGACCGCCGGCCCGACATGCGCCGCGCCACTCAAGGAGCACATCATGTTTGCCGCATTTTCCGAAAAACTGGGGTCGTTGTTCTTGCCTTCCCACTACGACGAACGGGAAGCGTATCTGGCGTCATCGTCCGATCTCGTTGATCTCGAACGCCGCATGCGCCATCTCGACAGCGCAGGCTATGCGTTCAGTCTGCATTCGAGCGCCATGCCGCGCGACAACGAACTGTGAGCGATCAACGGACAAGGAGAATCGACATGCGTCACTATCAATGCGACAGCCCCGAAGCCGCGGCACGCATCGTCGCGGCCTGCTTACTGGCGGACGGACACGTAGGAGCGGATGAGATCGAAGCGCTCGAGCGCCAAGGCATCGAACAGCGATTGTCGTTGCGCCCGCGTCAGTTTCTCGCCGTTGTGCAGACGTTGTGCGAAGACCTGACTTGCGCCGCCTACCTGAATTGGGGCGATGCGTGCAAGCTCGATCCCGTCATCGTCGCGCAACTCGCGGCCGACGTGCAGGACTGGCAACTGCGGCGTGACGTCCTCTGCCTATGCAAGGAAGCCATTCATGCGGACCGGCATATCTCCAGCGGAGAAGCCAGATTTCTTTGTTTGCTGCGCGCTGCGTGGGAGTTGCCGGAGCACGCGGATTGGGCAGCGTATCCACGCGAGGTGATCAGACTCGCGGGCTCGCATCGAGTGAAATGACTGAAGGGCCAGCCGCGTCGCTTTCGAGTCAGCAGTCGTTTGGGATTTTTATCGTAGACGACCGCTGCCGCAGGGACACCGCGCGGCGGGCTCGTGCAGGAGACAGAAGGAGAACCCGGCCGTGGGACCGCTGCTCATTTTCAACTCACTTTGCTGAACGAATATGAGTGCAGGCGAATCAGCGATTCACGCCAACCAAAGCGATAAGGATGGTCACCATGTTCAAACAGCCTAGCGACAGCAGCCATGCAGACGTCGTCGCTCGGGCGCTGCGGGCTATAGCAGCAATGACCGCAGCACCCGCAGTTGAGCCGCCGGAACAACGCGCGCCCGCCAGTGAGCAGCCAGATTCCCGCGATGAACTACTGCCTTACATCATGCTCGGCATGGCTGCCGCATGTGACGACAATGCGTTCCAGTCCGATGCCGACGCACGCGACGCCCGTCACGCTCATTCATCGCTAAGTTTCGGCCGATACGATGCGTTGCATTGAAGCGACGCACTCAGCCGATCACGGAGGATGCCCATCATGATTGAAGTGCTTGATTTACTTTTCGACATATCACTAGCGGTAGTCAGCGCAGCGGCCACCGGTTCGATCTTCGCGTTGCTGATCGGTCAGATTGCTGTCGCGCACAAACATATCGTCAGACATTTGGGATCGAGCCGGCTGGCCAACGTGGGGTGGCTGCGGGCCGGCCGCGCCCGAACGCACCAGCACACTTAGCATCGGCCGATTGAATCGGCTTCCTGAACGCCGCACCCTGACGCGCCGCGTTCATTACGCAAATCAAGGAGACCAGCATGTACAAACATATTCTCGTCGCCGTGGGTCTCAACCCGGACTTGACGACGTTGAAATCCGCTATTGAGATCGCTTTGGAATCCGGCGCCCGCGTCACCGCGCTGCACGTGGTCAACCCGGCAGCCCATCTCCCCGGGCTGGCCGATCGCACCTTCTGCGCCACGCTCCGGACGTTCGAAGCGCTTGGGCGCACGGTGGTCGACCGGAGCAGGCGCGCCCTCGACGAAGCGCAATGTCCGGGCGACGCGCAAATGCGGATGTTGCCATTCGGAGATGTAACCGTCGGGCAGGTCATCGCCGACGCCGCCGACGAACTGGGCGCGGACCTCGTGGTTGTCGGCAGCAACGACCCGGGCTGGTTTCTCCTCTATCTCCAGAACATGCAGAAGGACGTGGTGCGGCGTTGTCGCACGCGCGTGCTGGTGATGACCCCAGCGTGCCTGCCGAAGGCGCGGCATGCAACGGACGCTGTCGTCGCCCGACGGCAATCAGCCCAACCCCGAGCGGCGCGCAAGGTCAATGCAAATGCAACGAGTTGAGGAGTTCGGACAGACCCAGCCAGAAAATCTGCACACCGATGCAGAAGATCGCGAAAGCGAAGAGCCGCATGGCGATCTGTGTGCCCGACGGGCCGAGCAGCCGCGCGATATGGGCGGAGAAACGCACGCACAGATAGATGCTGACGCACACCAGCGCCAGAGCCACGCCGACACCGATGAAATGAACCGGCTGCAGACCGGCTCGCGGCGAACCGGTGCCGAGCGCAATCGCAACGGAGATCGCACCCGGGCCGACCGTTACCGGCATGGTCAATGGATAAAACGCTTTGCGGCGCAGCGAGTCCTCGCGGGCACTCAGTGCCTCTGGTCTCGCGGCCTCGCCACTCTCGTCATCCGACGCCTGTAGCAGATTCCAGCCCGCCGCGGCAATGACGACGCCGCCGGCCACACGCAGCACGGCAATGGAAATGCCGAGGAACGACAGCAGATAGGCGCCGACCGAGAGCGACACCAGCAAAATCACAAAGCTGTTGATCGCGATGCGGCGGGCCATTTCCGCCCGCTCGGCTGGCGACGCATACGGCACCAGGCTGAGGATGATAAAAGCGGCTGCCGGCGGGTTGATGATCGGCAGCAGCGCGGTGACAATCAGCAGTACAGTCGCGGTCAACTCATGAAGCATGGTGGGGATCCGGTAGCCAAACCGAATAATAGCAACCCGGGTTCTGCCGCAGGCTGTGGAGGAAGGTGGTTCGCTTCCGAAAGTTTAGTCAGATAACGGGGGTTATCGCGCCCTCCCCGCATCGCCGGCGGTGCCGGACATCTGAATCTGGCCCAGACACGTCAAAAATTCATTGACTTTAGTAATGTCAAATTCAGACATCCTACTTCGCGTAGCGAAACGGGACTTGCGTTCTGCGCTAGTTTCGCCGACTTGGATATCCCGCTGCGCGTCCTATACTGAAAGGGAGCCGCGCGGAAGCCGGCGCCTGATGCAGAAGCGGACGAGAAATCGTTCATTGGGGCGCGGTAGCGGGGCCACGGAAACGCCTGTGTGATAAGCGCAGGCGTTTTCTTTTGCGGCCCGGATGACGACTACGCCGCAAATGCCGACACGTTCACCAGCGCCGATATGTGCGAAGTGTGGCCGCGTTCGCATGGAGCGGGTGCAACGCAACCTGCCCCGGTCACATCGATAACGACGCGGGCATCGCCCTAACCCAAACCGCACGCGCGCGAAGCGGGCATCATGCATCGATTGCCCGCCGTGGATGCAACGCTTCAGCTTTACTTGAGGTCGACGGTGACGAAGCTGCGCGCGTGATCGCGCTGGATCAGCAAAGCCGCCTTCTTGCCAGCCTTGGCCGCGAGCGACGCCAGTTCATCCTGCGACGCGACCAGCGTACCGTTGAGCGACAGCACGACATCGCCAGGCTTGATGCCGGCTTTGCCCGCCGTCCCCGATACGTCATCGACCATCAGGCCTTCAGCAAGGCCCGTGGTGCGCCGCTCGTCGTCGGTCAGCGGATGCATCGTCAGACCGAGGTGATCGAGCGCGCCAAGTGCGCCCGCACCTGAGCCCGCGCCTGAGTCCGTCGCAGCGCCCGCGCCCGCATTTGCGTTTTGCGCGGAGGCGCCGACGCTCACCATCACCGTCAGCTGGACGTGATTGCGGATCAGCTTCAGCGGGACTTTCGTTCCGGACTGTAGCGCCGCGTCCTGCTCGGCGAGATCGGCGGCGCGGTCGATCGGCTTGTCGGCGAGTTGCACGATCACGTCTCCGGATTTCAGTTTGCTCGCCGCTGCGGGGCTGCCCGGATCGACCGAAATCACCAGCGCGCCTGCCGCGCGCGGCAGACCGAATGCGCCCGCCAGATTCGGATCGACGTCCTGCGCCTGGATGCCGAGATTGCCGCGCGCGTTCCCAACCAGGCTTTGCTGGTCTTGCTGGCCTCGCGGGTTTTCCAATTGCGAGCGCACCTTTTTTGCCATATTGATCGGGATTGCGAACGTCAGGCTCTGCAAGCGATCGCCACCGGCATACACCTGCACGTCAATGCCGACCACCTCTCCCGCGCGGTTGAACACAGGGCCGCCAGAGTTATCAGGGTTCAGCGATGCGTCCGTCTGAAAGAATGGAAACGTCGAGCCATCGGCAAGCGTGCGCGAGATCGCGCTGACGATGCCCGCCGTGACGGTGTTCTGATAACTGTCCGGCGAACCAATCGTCAGCACTTGCTCGCCGACGCGCACGCGTGCCGAATCGCCGAGCTTGACGGTCGGCAGTTTGGTCGCGTCGATCTGGATCACGGCGACGTCGCTTTGCGCATCGACGGCCACGACTTTTGCCTTGAATTCGCGCCGGTCGGTCAGGCGCACCGTGACGTCATCCGACTGATCGACGACGTGCGCCGTCGTCAGAATGAGACCGTTCGGGCTCACGATAAAACCCGAGCCGACGCCCGACATCGCGCGCGGCGAACTGCCCTGGCCGTCTTGCGATTGCGGCACCGCCTGCTTGAAGAAAGCGAAGATGGGGTCGTCACCGTCGATGGCTTCGGAGCCCGGCCCCGAAGCCGGCGCGGGCGCCGCGCCCGCTGGCGCTTTCTCCGGCACCGTCGCGCGAATGTTCACGACAGCCGGCCCATAACGCTCGACGACCGCGGGAAAGTCGATCGGCACGCTCGAGCTGTCGGAAGCGACGCGCTTGTCTTTCGCTGGCGCCGTGGCAGGCGCGGTTGCGGACGCGGCGGCGAGAGACGCAGCATGAGAAGCGGCAAGCGCGGTCGTGTACGCGCAGGGCAAGCCGGTCAGACATGCCGTTGTCACGGCGGTGTAGAACCAGGTGCGGGATAGGACCGAGTGGGTCGAGCGGGTTGAGTAAAGCACAGCGCACCTCCATGGCGGTCGTGATGCCTGGCACTGTGAAGGAACTATTTCGTGTATGACAGTCGTCGACTGTTACGCAGCACACCAATGAACTCGAAAAGGAAAGCAAGCGTCGCTGCCAACGCGCGAGATAGCGTTGAGCACTCCATACGCGAGCGCGTATGGATGCGATCGATCCGCTATACGTTTTTCGATGGATCGAAGTCGACGTGAGATCAGCCTGCATGTTTGCCCGCAATGGACAATCGGGACGTGAACGGTTTGCTCGCACGCGCGCCTTTTCCGGCCTCGCACGATGCGAAGAACGCAGCGTTCGTCCTCATTTATTTATAGAGAACGGACGAGCAAATTGCAGCGAGTACAAATCCTGGCGTGCGGCAAATGCTCGACGGCCGGTACGCTGATGATCAGGTGGCGCGGCGCATTTTCCGCACTCACGGCTTGCTTGCGATCAGCGGCCTGACGATCGATGCACAAAGGCGCTGCCAAGCGCCTCGTTGCAAGCGCCGCGCATTGAGGAGGCTAACGGCTATTGCGCTTTCTGCAGATCCGCGATCGTCGCCGCCAGAAAACGCGCCGCTTCGCCGCCCGTCACGACGCGGTGATCGAACGTCAGGCTGAGCGGCAAGATCCGGTGCACGGCAGGCGCGCCGTCTGCCGCGACCACCTGCTCATGGATGCGCCCCGCGCCGAGGATCGCGACGGTCGGCGGCACGACGATGGGCGCCGCGTACTTCCCCGAGATCATCCCGAAGTTCGACAGCGTGATCGTGTTGCCGCGCATCTCTTCCGGCGGAATCTTGCGCGCGCGGATATCGGCTCGCATCCGGTCGAGACCGCCGCGCAGATCCGCTGCATCGCGATGCGCGACATCGCGCAGCACGGGCACGAAGAGCCCATCGGGCAGATCGACGGCAATGCCGAGATCGATTTTCTCCAGTACGTGACGACGCCCCGTATGTCCGTCGAACCATGTGTTCAGTCCCGGCTCCGCGCGGCAGCCCGCGACCAGCGCGCGGATCAGGCGGATCGTCACGTCGGTGTGCGGCGGCCACGCGTGAATATCGGCATCGTCGATCACGGTCGCGGCGGCCACTTCGCTTTGCGCGCGCGCCATGTTCTGCGCCATCGCACGCCGCACGCCGCGGAGCACTTCGGGCGGACCGAGTTCGCCAAGTACCTTCGCGACGCGCTGCACGTCCGCCGCCGTGATGACGCCTTCCGGGCCGGACGGCGTCACCATCGCCAGATCGACATCCAGCTTGCGCGCAAGCGCGCGCGCCGCCGGAATCGCCTTGATCACGCCGCCACCGCCCGTGCCAAGCGACGCAGGCGCTTCCTGCACGACATGCTGGCCAACTTCCATATGGCCGACTACAGTGCCCGCGTCCGCATCATCGCCGTCGCCTTCGAACGCGACGAGCGGCGCGCCCAGATGCACGATATCGCCCGTCCGTCCGAACAGCTTCGCAATGCGGCCCGATTGCGGCGACGGAATATCGACGATCGCCTTCGCCGTTTCGACCGACAGCAACGGTTGATCCGTGCGTACTTCATCGCCATCGTTCACATGCCACTCGACGATCTCCGCTTCCTGCAAGCCTTCGCCCAGGTCGGGCAGTTTGAAGATTTTCATGGCTTTACGACGCCTCCAAAGCCTGCCTCACCGCGGCGACGATGCGCGAGGCACTCGGCATGTATTGATTCTCGAGCCGGTACAGCGGCACGACGACGTCGTAGCCGGTCACGCGCTGCACAGGCGCGAGCAGCGAATAAAGTCCGCGCTCGGCGATATTGGCGGCGATCTCCGCGCCGATGCCGCCCGCGCGCGAGCCCTCGTGCACGATCACGCAGCGGCCCGTCTTCGCCACCGACGCCAGGATCGTGTTCATGTCGATCGGCTTGAGCGTCGCGACGTCGATCACTTCGGCCATCACGCCTTCCCGCGCAAGCAGATCGGCGGCGCCCTGTGCGTCCTGCACGGCACCACCCCAGCTCACCAGCGTCACATCCGAGCCGTCGCGCAGCGTGAAGCAGGTGTCGAGCGGCATCGCTTCGCCGTTGTCTTCCACTGTCTGCCGGAACAGGCGATAGAGCCGCGTCGGCTCGAAGAAGATCACCGGGTCGGGATCGCGAATCGCGGCCAGCAACAACCCGTATGCGCGCGCCGGTGACGAAGGCGTGACAACGCGCAAGCCGGGAATGTGCGCGAACAGGGCTTCGGGGTTTTCGGAGTGATGTTCCGGTGCATGGATGCCTGCGCCGCACGGCGCGCGGATCACGAGCGGACAGGTGAGGCGTCCGCGCGTCCGATGCCGCAGACGCGACGCATGATTTAGCACGTGATCGATCGTCGGATACAGAAACCCGCTGAACTGGATCTCGGCGACGGGCTTCAGTCCCATCGCCGCCATGCCGATCGCCGTGCCCGCGAGCGCTGTTTCGGCGAGCGGCGTATCGAGCACGCGTTGCGCGCCGAAGCGTGCCTGCAAGCCGACCGTCGCGCGAAACACGCCGCCGTTCACGCCGATGTCCTCGCCGAGCAGCACCACTGCAGGATCGTGTTCGAGTTCGTATGCGAGCGCCAGATTGAGCGCGTCGATCATGTTCAGATCAGCCATGGCCGTTGCCCCCGTTGCCCCCGTTCCGGCCATTGCCTGCTATCGGCGCGAATCGCTGCGCGCTTTCCAGTTGCTCACGCATTGCATGCGGCAGGGTTTCGTACAAGTGGTCGAACATCGCGGCTGTATCGGGCGGCGGCACGGCGAGATACGCTTCGACGGCTTCTTCGACCTGCGCGTGACACGCCTTGCCGAGTTGCTCGTCCTGCGCCTTGTCCCAGACGCCCATCCGCATCAGATACTTGCGCAAACGCAGCAGCGGCTCGTATTCCCATTGCTTCTGAATGTCATCGGAATCGCGATAGCGCGTTGCGTCGTCGGCCGTCGTGTGATCGCCGAGGCGATAGCTGAGCGCTTCGATCAACGTCGGGCCGTCGCCTCGCCGCGCCTTCGCGAGCGCCGCATGCATCACCTGATGCACGGCGATGACGTCGTTGCCGTCGACCTGCAAGCCGGCGATGCCCGCCGCGATTGCCTTCTGCGCGAGCGTCTGCGCCACGCTCTGGGCGCTGCGCGGCACCGAGATCGCCCACTGGTTGTTGTTGATGACGAGCACGAGCGGCGCCTGCCAGACGCCCGCCATGTTCATCGCTTCGTAGAAGTCGCCCTTCGACGTGCTGCCATCGCCGAAGATCGCAACGGCGACGCGTGGCTCGCCGCGCAGCTTGAACGCGTAGGCCGCACCGGCGGCATGGCACACCTGCGTGCCGATGGGGACGCAATTTGGAAAGTCGAATCGCGCCACGCTGAAGTCGCTGCCGCGTTCGTCGCCGCCCCAATACAGCAGGCTCTCCGTCATCGTGACGCCGCGCAGCAATTGCGCCGCATGATCGCGGTACGAAGGGAACAGCACGTCGTCGGCCTGCATCGCGCTCGCGACGCCCACGCCGACCGCCTCCTGCCCCACCGACGATGCAAACGTACCGAGCTTGCCAGTGCGCTGCAGCGCAACTGCTTTGGTATCGAATGTGCGAGTCAGCACCATCGCGCGATAGAGGGGAATCAGCGCCTCCGGTTCCCGCGCAAAGGCCGGCAATGGCTGCACGGGCTCGCTATCGGGACCGAGATATCGCGTAAACCCGATGTGAAAACTGGCAGTCGTGGTCATGACCGCCCTCCTTGCTCTTCAAATGTCGAATGCGTGCAGGAGATCACGTGCACAACCCGTGCCGGTAGGCACAGACGTGCTTGGCGCCCTGAACGGCAGTTCGGACGGCCTTATCTTTTGACAGGAAAAGCGGGTATAAGGTGCGAAAATTTTCTCGCCGTGTAATGCATTGCCAATGCGGGCGGAGAAGCCTGTGCAGAGGCATTGCGCAATCGGGCGCCTGCCGTTGTTGTCGCAGCGCAATAGCGTCACCGACCCTGCGCAGCCCGTTTCAAGCCGACATTGCGCGAAGGCGCGGCGCGGAAACGGCTTGCCGCTTTGGCGGCAAGCCAGGCTTCAGCCAATCAGATCGGCACCTGTCGTAAGGACAATCTTTCCAAAGTGTGTGCCGGAATCGATCAGCTCGTGAGCGCCGCGAGCGTCGGCAAGCGCAAAGGTCTTGTAGACAACCGGCTTGATCTTGCCGCTCTCGATGTGCGGCCAGACCTGCCGCTCCAGTTCATTGATGATGGTCGCCTTGTCCGCGGATGTGCGCGATCGCAATGTCGAGCCCATATGCGTCAGACGTTTCGTCAACATCGGCAAGACGTCGAGATCCTTCGCCGGCCCCTTGATCACGCCCACCTGGAGGATCCGTCCGTCCATGGCTGCCGCGTCATAGTTTCTGGCCACGTAGTCGCCGGCAATGATGTCGAGGATCACGTCGACGCCTCTTCCATCGGTAGACCGCTTCGTTTCGGCGACGAAATCTTTCTCGCGGTAATCTATCGCGAGGTCTGCGCCTAGCGCCAGGCTGGCCTCCCGATGCGCCTGCGAGCCAACTGTCGTGATGATTTTCGCAGCGCCGAATGCCTTCGCCAGCATAGTCGCCGTAGTACCGATACCTGACGCGCCGCCATGGATCAACACCGATTCGCCGGCAACCAGCTTGCCGCGCTGGAACAGGTTCAGCCAGACCGTCATAAAGGTTTCGGGCATGGCCCCCGCTTCCACCATCGTCAGGCCTTTGGGGATATGCATCGTGTTGCAGGCGTGCGCGACCGCATAGTCTGCGTAGCCACCGCCGGGAATCAATGCACACACCAGTTCGCCGATCCGGAATTGGGACACGTCGGCACCCACGGCAACCACCTGACCTGCCACTTCCAGCCCTGGAATGTCCGAAGCGCCGGGGGGCGGATCATACAGCCCTTTGCGCTGAAAGACGTCCGGGCCGTTCACGGCAGCAGCGTGGATGCGGATCAGAACCTGATCGGCGTCCGGCACCGGCACCGGGCGCGTCGTCGGCACCAGGACCTCAGGACCGCCGGGTTGTTTGATCTCAATGGCCGTCATGGACGACGGCACACGATAAGTTGAAGCAGACATGGATACCACTCCTTCTATAGATGAGACTCGATGGATCCGGGCGGATCGTTGAACGAGGAACTCTTGCATTCAAGTATAGGCATCGACATTGATGAATAAGTGCAGCATTATTCGCGGCGTGGGATGCAAATTTGCATCATGAGGGTGGCACGATGAACTGGGACGACGCGCGAGTGTTTCTTGCGGTGGAGCGCGAAAAAACGCTCCGTGGTGCGGCCAGGACGCTCAATCTCGATCAGGCGACGGTCGGCAGACGGATTGCGGCACTCGAACACGCCCTGCGTGCAACGCTCTTCCTGCGCACCTCCGAGGGTTACGCGTTGACCGCCGCAGGCGAGGCCGCGCTGAGATCCGCGGAAAAAATGGAACACTCCGCACACGAACTCGTCAGACGGACTCAAGGTACGGATACACGGCTTGCGGGCGACGTCAGAGTCACCAGCACCGACTCGATCGCGCTCGATTTCCTGCTTCCCGCCATCGAACGCCTGCATGCTGCGCATCCCGAAGTGCGCGTCCTGCTGGACACGTCGACGCGCATGCTAAATCTGGCAAAGCGTGAAGCGGATATCGCGGTCCGGTCAGTCAGGCCGGACAATCCCGATCTTGTCGCGCGGCGTTTGGCTCGCTGGCCCATGGCGCTCTTTGCATCGAATGCTTATCTCGAGCAGCACGGCAAGCCCGCCGCCGGCTCTGCATTCGCGGGCCACGATCTTGTCGTCTATCAGGGAAACTGGACCGGTAATCGATCGCCGACTCTTGCTGGCGAACCGATACACGCGGGGCGCATCGTATCGACCTTCAACTCCAGCCTCATGCTGCGTACCGCGGTAAAGGCCGGCATCGGCATCGGTGAGCTTCCGATACATCTGGCTGAACTCGATGGCCTCGTGCAGATATGGCCGGAACCCGCACGTGGGGCGGTCTACGAAATCTGGCTGGTCACCCATCAAGACCTTCGGCATACCGCGCGCATCGCAGCAATGATCGACGGCATTGTCGCCGCGTTCGAAGATCATACAACCCACACAAAATAGTTACGTACGACTTCTCAATGCTTGAACGCTCTCGACCCGCAAAGTAATTTGATTAGTTATCCAAATACATTGTCGGATTCGAGCCATTGCCTACGCCGCGGGTTCGCAATTCCCCCCGTATCTCGAAGCGCTCGAGGCGGCGTCCAGCCCTCTGGCGGCTTCCGCATGCCGTCAACGCTTCGCGCCAGCCCTCCACTTGTAAGCCTCCGATTCGTAGCGCCCACTGCAGCGAAAGCTGCCGGGATCATTGGTCCACGGAGACCATCACAAATATGAATACAGGCGTATCAAAAAAATAAACTTCATCAATACCTCCGACATCGCTAAGCTGGCCCTACCCTCTTCACTGGCAAAGTTTGCGATGGCTGAACTCTACCTCGTGCGACACGGGCAAGCGTCGCTTGGCTCCGATAACTACGACCGACTTTCGGCAAAGGGCGAGCAGCAATGCGTCTGGCTCGCCGAGCATTTCGCGCGAAACGGCCTGCGTTTCGATCGCGTCGTGACCGGCACGCTGCAGCGCCATACGCAGACGCTCGATGCGATCCGTCGCGCGCTGCCCGACGTCCCCGTCGAATGCGAAATCCTTCCTGGGTTGGACGAGTACGATTTCCACGCACTCTTTCGCGCGCTGGGCGCTGAACATCGCAACCTCGCCGAATCCGTGGCGGGCGATCCGCGTGAATTCTTCAAGGCCCTGCGCCAGGTCCTGCAACTGTGGGCCGAAGGCGAACTCGACGAGCGCGTGCCCGAAACGTGGAGCGCTTTCCAGCAGCGCGTCGCCGCTGCGCGCTCGGCCATCCAGCAAGGCGGCGCGCAGCGCGTACTGGCCGTCACCTCGGGCGGCGTGATCGGAGCGCTGACGCAGCAGGCGTTGCACGCGCCGGCCACGACGGCCATTGCGCTCAACATGCAGATCCGCAACAGCAGCGTCACCCATTGCTTCTTCAACCGCGAAACGTTCCAGCTGTCGAGCTTCAACACGGTCTCGCACCTCGACGACCCGCAACGCCACGCGTTTCAGACCTACGGTTAAGTCCCGCCCTCAAGTCCCATCAGCCAGACAGCAAACGATATGACCAGCGAATCAACCAGCCCCGCTCTCGACGTAGACAAGCTCGCCCGCTACCTGCAGCAGCATGTCCCCGGCTTTCATGGCCCCGTGCAGGCGACCAAGTTCGCGGGCGGCCAGTCCAACCCGACTTTTCTGCTCGACACGCCCGGCGGCCGCTACGTCCTGCGCCGTCAGCCGCCCGGGCAGCTGCTCAAGTCCGCCCATGCCGTCGATCGCGAATTCCGCGTGCTGAGCGCGCTCGGCCAGACCCCGGTGCCCGTTGCACGCGCATGGCACCTGTGCGAAGACCGCGAAGTCATCGGCAGCATGTTCTATCTGATGAGCTACGAAGAAGGGCGCATCTTCTGGAACCCCGCGCTGCCGGAAATCGACCGCGACGCGCGCCGCGACTACTACGCGTCGATCGTCACGACGCTCGCAGCGCTCCACGACGTCGACGTCGACGCGGCGGGCCTTTCCGACTACGGACGCCCCGGAAACTATTTCCAGCGTCAGATCGAGCTCTGGACGCGCCAATACCGGGCCGCCGAAACGGAACAGATCGGGCCGATGGAAGCGCTGATCGAGTGGCTGCCGGCACATTGCCCCGCCGACACGCAGCGCCCCTCGCTCGTGCACGGCGACTTCCGCATCGACAACCTCATCTTCACCAACGACGCGCCGCGCGTGCGCGCCGTGCTCGACTGGGAACTGTCGACACTCGGCAATCCGCTCGCGGATCTCGCGTATTTCTGCATGTGCCTGCGCCTGCCGTCGACGGGCGATATCACGGGGCTGCGCGACCAGGACCGGTCGACGCTCGGCATTCCCGAGGAGGAGGAAATGGTTGCGCAGTACTGCGAATTGCGCGGCCTGCCCGGCATCGCCAACTGGAACTTCTATCTGGCGTTCAGCTTCTTCCGCCTGGCCTCGATTGCCCAAGGCGTGAAGGCCCGCGCCCTGCAGGGCAACGCTTCGAATGCGAGCGCGCTCGAGGTGGGCGGGATGGTCGAGCCACTCGCCAGTCTCGCCGTGGAACTGATCGCCTGACGCACGACCTGCACGACGCGCACCACGCGCGAAGCCCATTCAACCTGAACCAAGGAAACGACATTGAGCACGAACCTCTTTGACCTCACGGGCCAGATCGCCCTCGTGACGGGCGCAAGCCGCGGCATCGGCGAAGCCATCGCAAGGCTGCTCGCCGAACAGGGCGCCCATGTGATCGTGTCGAGCCGCAAGCTCGAAGACTGCGAAGCGGTCGCAGCCAGCATCCGCGCGGCCGGAGGCAGCGCCGAGCCGCTCGCCTGCCACGTTGGCCGCATGGAAGACATCGCCGCCACGTTCGCCCATATCCGCGAACAGCACGGTCGCCTCGACATTCTCATCAACAACGCGGCGGCCAATCCGTATTTCGGCCACATCCTCGATACGGACCTCGCCGCCTACAACAAGACCGTCGAGGTCAACATCCGCGGGTATTTCTTCATGTCGGTCGAAGCCGGGAAGCTCATGAAGACCCAGGGTCGCGGCGCCATCGTCAATGTCGCCTCGGTCAACGCGCTGCAGCCCGGCGACATGCAGGGCATCTACTCGATCTCGAAGGCCGCGGTGGCTCACATGACGAGGGCATTTGCCAGGGAATGCGGGCCGCTGGGCATTCGCGTCAACGCATTGCTGCCCGGTTTCACGAAGACGAAGTTCGCCGGCGCGCTGTTCGAAAACCAGGAGATCTACGACCGCCTCATCAACGAGATCCCGCTGCACCGCCATGGCGAGCCGCAGGAGATGGCCGGCACCGTGCTTTATCTCGTGTCCCACGCGGCCAGTTACACGAACGGCGCATGCATCGTCGTCGATGGCGGGCTGACGATCTAGTCAACCAAACTGAAGGAACATCATGAATTTTGCTAATAGCCCCAAGGTCGAAGACCTGCTGCGCCGGGTGCGCAGCTTCATGGACGAACACATCGTGCCGCGCCAGCGGCAATGGCTCGAGGAAGTGCACGCGGGCCAATACCCCGCGTCGTTCATGGAAGACCTCAAAGCGAGGGCGAAGGCCGGGGGCCTGTGGAATCTCTTCCTGCCGCATCTCAAGGACGACGAGCCCGGCACACGCCTCACGAACCTCGAATACGCCCCGCTCGCAGAGCTCATGGGCCGCGTCTCGTGGGCGTCCGAAGTTTTCAACTGCAATGCGCCCGATACCGGCAACATGGAACTGCTGCACATGTTCGCCACGCCCGCGCAGCGCGAAGCGTGGCTCGTACCGCTACTGGAAGGTCAAATCCGTTCGGCCTTCGCGATGACCGAGCCGGACGTGTCCTCCTCCGACGCGACGAACATCACGACTTCCATTCGGCGCGATGGCGACGACTACGTGATCAATGGGCGCAAGTGGTTCATCACGAATGCCTCCCATCCGAACTGCAAGCTTTTCATCGTCATGGGGAAGACCGATCCGGATGCAGAAAGCCATCGCCAGCAAAGCATGATTCTCGTGCCGGCGGGCACGCCCGGCGTGACGGTCGTGCGCAACATCCCGGTGATGAATCACGTTTCGCCGGAAGGGCATTGCGAGATCACGTTCACGAATGTCCGCGTGCCGGCGTCGAACCTGCTCGGCGAAGAAGGCAGTGGTTTCGCGCTGGCCCAGGCGCGGCTCGGGCCGGGCCGTATCCACCACTGCATGCGCTCCATCGGCGCGGCCGAGCTCGCGCTCGAACTGATGGTCGAGCGCGCCCTGGAACGCAAGACGTTCGGCAAGCTCCTCCATCAGCACGGCACGGTCGGCGAATGGATCGCGAAATCACGAATCGAAATCGATCAGGCCCGCCTGTTCGTGCTGAAGGCGGCGTGGCTGCTCGACGAAGTGGGTGCAAAAGCGGCGCGTAAAGAAATTTCAATGATCAAGGCGCTGGTCCCGCAAGTCTATGCGGCGGTATGCGACCGTGCGATGCAGGTCTTCGGCGCCATGGGTCTGAGCCCGGACACGCCGCTCGCCGACCACTGGACCTGGGCCCGCGCATTACGCTTCGCGGACGGCCCCGATGAGGTCCATTTGCAAGCCATTGCGCGCATGGAAATCGCGCATGGCAAGGAAAGGCTCGGCTCGAAGGCGGCCTGGCTAAACATCCCGCCGCGAGACTGAAGCCACTGGCCCCAGGTTAACGCATCGTCACGGCGCCGCTCGCTTATGATGTGGTGCAAACGGAGACTGTGCGATGCGTTTACCGAAGCTGGATCTGAACCTGTTCGTCGTATTCGAGTCGATCTACGAAAAGCGCAATCTGACCCGCGTGGCGGAGGCGCTGTCCATCACCCAGCCCGCGGTCAGCAATGCGCTTGCGCGCATGCGCAGGGCCTTCAACGATCCCCTCTTCGTGAGCACGCCGTCTGGCATGGTGCCCACGCCGCTCACCGAAAACATCATCGGCCGCGTGTGCGAAGCGCTGCAATTGCTGGAGGCGAGCGCGTCCGAAGGCGATCTCTTCGTCCCGGCCACATCCAGGCGCACGTTTCGCCTGAGCATGCCCGATTTGACGGAGGCGATTCTGTTGCCCGCACTCGGCGAAGTGCTTCAGCAGCAGGCGCCCAGCATGAGCATCGAGAGCTATTTCACGCCGCGCAACGAAGTGTCCTCCGCACTCGCGACGCGCAAGATCGACTTCGCGATCGACGTGCCACTCATCAACGACCCGCAACTGCATCAGGCGCCGCTCGGCAGCGACCGCTATGCCTGCATGCTGCGCCACGACCATCCGTTCGGGGGCGACACCTTGAGTATCGACGACTACCTGGCACTCGGCCATCTCCAGGTATCGAGCCGCCGCCAGGGCAGCGGCTTCGTGGATGCGGAGCTCAGGAAGCTCGGCAAGGAGAGGCGAATTCAGATGCGTGTGCAGCATTACATGGTTGCGCCGCTCGTGGCCCTGCGCACCAACCTTGCGCTGACCGCCCCCATCCAGCTTCTGCAACGCCACGAAGCGCGCATTCTCGAACTGCCGTTCCAGCTCCCGAAGCTGGAATGGCACCTGTACTGGCATCGCAGCAGTGAACAGGACGAGGCCAGCACCTGGCTGCGCGGCAAGATAATCGATACGCTGAGTGCCCTGGCGGCGACGCCCGATCTGCCAAAGCGCAAGCGCCGGGTCGGCAGGGCCGCTGCGTAGATCGTCCGGGCAACGCCGGCTGCAGCGGTTGGTCGGGCGCGCGGCCTCTCCCCGTGCGCGTGGGTGCTTACGTCAACACCTGGCCGCCATCGACCACCAAGGTCTGGCCGGTGATCCAGCCCGCGTGCGAGCTGGCGAGAAACAGCACCGCACTCGCGACCTCCGCGGGCGTCCCGAGCCGGCCGAACGGAACCGAACGCAGTATCCGCTCATACAGCTTGGGATCGGATGTCTTGCGCTGTTCCCACACTCCACCGGGAAATTCGATCGAGCCGGGCGCAACCGCGTTGACACGGATCCGATCCGGCGCGAGTGTCAATGCATGGGAAGCCGTGTAGTGCACGACCGCTGCCTTGATCGCCGCGTAAGACTGGGTGCGTGTCGACGGACGCAGCGCTGAGATGGACGTCACATTGACGATGGCGGCGTTGGCCGACTGCCGCAGGAATGGAAGTGCTGCATGACCTGCACGCACCGTTGCCATGAGGTCGACCTGGATGCCGGCCTCCCAGCCGGCTTCGGTGTCCCCGCTCCCGAAACCGGACGCGTTGTTGATCAAAACGTCGATACCGCCGAGCGCCTTGCCGGCGCTCGCAATGTAAGCGGTGATCGCCTCGCCGTCAGCGAGATCGCAAGCTGCGGTATGGACCGGACGGCCATAGACGGACAACTCGGCCTCGACCGCTTTCAATCCTTCCAGGTTGCGTGCACAGACGGACACGGCGGCGCCTGCCTGCGCGAACCCGAGCGCGATGCTGCGGCCGATACCGCGCGAGCCCCCCGCGACGACGACGCGTTTACCGTTGAAATCGAAACTCATGTTTATGTCTCCGGGACCGTTAAACCAGCACGTGACCACCGTCGACAACGATGACCTGCCCCGTGCTAAAGCCCTGCTGCATCAGGTAAAGATACGCTTGCGCGACATCGCTCGCCTCCCCGACCCGCTGTACCGGCATCTTCCCGGCGATATGGTCGTAGAGGCTCTCGCGGTCGGCGTTGCTCATGTTGTCCCACAGCGCGGTACGCAAGACGCCAGGCGCCACGGCATTCACACGGAGCGGCGCAAGCTCGACGGCCAGTGTCCGTGTGAGCGACTCGATCGCCCCCAGAATACTGGACGGGATGGTCCACGCAGGCAACGGACGTGACGAGGCCACTCCGCTCGTCAAGGTGATGGAGCCGCCCGCGCGAACGAGCGGAGCCGCATATTTGACGGCCTTGAGCGCACCCCAATAGCGCACCTCGAAGGCCCGATGCGCGGCTTCGATACTAAGCTCAGCGAGTGTTTGCAGGAACAGTGATTCCCCAGCCGTGTAGACGAGGTGGTCTAGCGCACCGATGCGTGCGAAAAACGCGCGCACTTGCTGCTCGTCGGTAAAGTCGAGTGACTCGCCGCGCGTGCCTTGAGGTAGGCGCTCAAGCGCGGCCGCGACGCGCTCCGGCCTGCTCGAGGCGATGATGACTTCAGCTCCGGAATGCGCCGCGGCTTCGGCTACGGCAAAGCCAATTCCTGACGTGCCCCCGGCCACCACGACCCGGCTTTGTTGAAGAGTAATGCTGGTAGATTGGTTGTTACCCATGCTTGAAGTTTCCGTGAGAGAGCGGTCCACGCGATGGCGTCCAACGTAACGCAGCACGTGCTGCCGGACCACAGATCGATGCGCCACCGCGGTGGCGTCCGAGTGTACGAGATTCGCGGCAATCGCGTTGAAGGCGCCACGCGGAGAGTCGATGTCTCGAGATCATCGCATCCGGTGGACCAGGAAGACGTGTGCCTTGTCACCGCGACCGCGACAGTCCATCGGTGCGCTGAGTCCTGTTGAACGGGAGGCACGTCGAGTTGCCCAACGAGCCAATCACTCTCGGGCGACGGAACCTGCTCAATCGTCGAGTAGCGCCTCGAGTATCGTCACGTCGAGCGGCTGTGCGACCAGCGGTGCCAGTTCGCGAACCAGTTCCTTGAAGTGCTCGGTGCGCTCGTGCTCGGCGAGCGCTGCGCGGCTTGCCCAGCGCTCGAAGAAAACGAAACGCTCGGCCCGATCGAGGTCGCGGTGCGGCGTATAGAGCAGGCAGCCCGTCTCGGCACGACTCGGCGCCACACAACGCAATAGCGCCTGCTCGATCGCATCAGCAGTACCCGGTTTACCTTGAACGACGGCGACTACACGGATTTCGGACATGCGGTGTTCTCCTTGGCAAAGGGTGACGAGTGTAGCGGCATATCGGCAACCATGTCCGAGGTGTGAGCCTGTAGCGAGGGTGGTGCGCGCGTCGGTTGCGTCGCTCAACAACCCGTTTTTTTGTCACGATCAAGCGTGACCCGGCAGACCGGGGTGCGTGGCTTGCATTTGACATCGGCCGTACTTTCAATCGGCACACGTTCTTGCGCGAAGGACTGCAGCTGACGGCGCGCGCATGCTCGAATTGTCTGCATCCATGCTTGAGTTGCTACCGTGTATGGTCGTTAGAACGGCCCAGAATGCGCTTTGTCGCAGTCCACTCGAAGGGGGCACAAGCCTTGTTGGAGCGTCCATCCTGTTGCCTTCGAGGAGATCGATCAGCGGGTCAAGTCGATCTCGACAGGTTGCGATCGTCGCTATACTTTGCGTCCAAGCGATGACGGTGTGCCGATTGTTCTCGAACAAACTATCGCCACGAATCGCCCAATGAACTCGCCGAAGCCGCGCGACGCGTGGCAACCGGCAACATGCGACATCTAGTCGCTGCTACCGGGTATCGGCGGGCAGTCGCTCCTCACTCGGGCAGACGACAGTGCGTTCCGTATGCTTCACATCCTGATGGCGATCACGCCTGTGTCGGCGCTGGTGATACTGGAGTTCCTCGGCCGCTCGCCAGCGCCCGATACCGACCTGCACTTTTCCGTGCGAGAGAGCTTGTGGACGACAAAGCCAGGCATCCCGACTCGCCCCTCCTGGTTGCCCATTCGAGACGACCGGTCATATAATTGTCGGCATGAGCCCTCGCCGTACAGAAAACTTTCCCGACAAACTGCTTGAAGCAGGCGTCACGCTGTTTGCCGAAAAGGGCTTTCACGGCACTGGCGTGAAGGATATCGTCGAGCGCGCCGGCGTACCCAAAGGCTCGTTCTACAACTACTTCGACAGCAAGGAAGCATTCGGTGCAGCGATCCTGCGGCACTACGCGGACTTACAGGCAGCCGAATGGCAGCAGTATTCGCGCGAAGCGGATTCACCCGACCCGCTGCTGGCGCTTCGCGCGATCTATGAGCGCATCGTCGCAGACTACGAGGCTTGCGACGACCGCTACGGTTGTCTGCTCGGCAACTTCGCCGGCGAAATCGCGCAGTCGAGTGAGCTTTGCCGGACGACCGCGCGCCAGACAGTCGACGAATGGCGCGTCGGCTTCGCCGAGTACCTCCGCCGCGGCCAGAAACACGGCTCAGTGCGTGACGATCTGTCCGCCGACGCGCTGGCGGACTTCTTCTGGAACGCGTGGGAAGGCAGCCTGTTGCGAATGAAACTGGAAGACTCGATCGAACCGCTGAAAGCCTGCGTGCACCTGATGTTCGACCTGTTTTTCAAATCCGCCCCCTAACGTCTCTAACCCCCTGATCTCGTTGTGTCTCGACCCGTCACCTTCCTTTCATCAAGTTTAAGACGACCGGTCATCTAAATTACAGGAACGGCATTTCATGAAAAGCTTTACGTTTCAAAACCCCACCAAGATTATTTTCGGGGAAGGACAGATTGCCGCGCTCGACGCGAATGTGCCGCGCAACGCGCGCGCGCTGATCACTTGTGGCGGCGGCAGCATCAAGAGCAATGGTGTGCTCGCGCAAGTGCAGGCGGCGCTCGGGGAGCGTGCCTCGTTCGTATTCGAAGGTATCGAACCCAATCCCACCTACGAAACCTTGATGCAAGCGGTCGCGCTCGCCCGTGAGAAGAACATCGACTTTTTGCTGGCGGTGGGCGGCGGCTCGGTGATCGACGGGACGAAGTTCATCGCGGCGGCGATGAAGTTCGACGGCGAGCCCTGGGACATTCTGGCCAGGCAGGCCCCGGTGCGCGATGCGGTGCCGTTCGGCAGCGTGCTGACGCTGCCCGCGACCGGTTCGGAAATGAACAATGGCAGCGTCATCAGCTACCGCGCGAAGGGCGACAAGCTGTTTTTCACGAGTGACGCGACCTATCCGCTCTTCTCGGTGCTCGATCCGACTACGACGTATTCGTTGCCGCCTCGGCAGATCGCCAACGGCGTGGTCGATGCGTTCGTCCATATCGTCGAGCAGTACCTGACCTACCCGGTCGATGCAAAGGTGCAGGACCGCTTTGCCGAAGGGCTGCTGATCACGCTGACCGAAGTCGGCCCGCAAGCGCTTGCCGAGCCGCACAACTACAGCGTGCGAGCCAACCTGATGTGGACGGCGACGCTTGCGCTGAATGGCCTGATCGGCGCGGGCGTGCCGCAGGACTGGGCCACGCACATGCTGGGCCACGAGATCACCGCGTTGCACGGACTCGACCACGCGCAAACGCTCGCGATCGTGCTGCCGGCGATGCTGACCGTGCGCAAGGAACAGAAACGCGGGAAGTTGCTGCAGTACGCCGAACGTGTCTGGAACATCACCGAGGGCAGCGAGGACGATCGCATCAACGCAGCGATCACGGCAACCCGCATGTTCTTCGAGAGAATGACCGTCGGAACCCGCCTGCGCGACTACCAGATCGGCGGCGGTTCCATCGAAACGCTGATCGCGAAACTGACGGAGCACGGGATGACGGCATTGGGCGAGCACGGCGACGTCACGCCGGAAGTCAGCCGCAAGGTCTATGAGGTGGCTGTCTAAGCCAGAACCGGAGACAGTTCTACGATGAAGCTAACTAGATTCCTCCTGCTCGCGTGCGCCGCCTTCGCGTCGGTTTCCGGCGTGGCGCTTGCCGACGACGCTACGCTTGCGCCTCGCGAGGCGCCCGCGAAGACCATTCCGGTGCCGACGGAAGTCAGCCCCCAATTGCAAAAGCTGATCGCGGCGCCACTCAACCCCGCGTGGGACGTGTTGTGGACGACGGGCGAGCAATGGAGAACGGCTGCCGACGCGCAGGCCGCAAAGGTCATGCAAACGCTCCCCGCCATGCGCGAGCGTCTGGACGTGACGGTGCAGGCATCGATCATCAACGGCGTGAGGGTGCACATCGTGACGCCCAACTATATTCCGCCCGAACATCGCGACAAGGTGCTGGTTCATATCCATGGCGGCTGCTATGAACTGTACCCAGGCGAGTCGGGTACGGGCGAGGCCATCATCATGGCGGGGCTTGGACACTACAAGGTCATTTCCGTCGACTACCGCATGCCGCCAGAGGCTTACTTCCCCGCGGCGCTCGACGACGTCGAGACTGTGTACAAGTCGGTGCTCCAGGCGAACGACCCAAAGAATGTGGGTGTTTTCGGGACTTCGGCCGGCGGCGCGCTCGTGCTCGAACTGATGCTGCGCGCGAAGCAGGAGGGGCTGAAAATGCCGGGTGCGATCGCACCCGGTACGCCGATGTCCGATCTGACGAAGACTGGCGACTCGTTCTACACGAACGAAAAGGTCGACAACGTCCTGGTGTCGCCCAATGGGTTCTGCCATGCCGCGGCGGTTGTCTACGCGAACGGTCATGATCTTAAGGACCCGCTGCTCTCACCTGTCTACGGAGATATGCATGGCTTTCCGCCCGCAATTCTGACCACGGGAACACGCGACTTGCTGCTCAGCAACACGGTCCGTGTACACCAGAAGCTTCAGCAGTCTGGCGTCGATGCACAACTCGAAGTCTTCGACGGAATGTCGCACGCTCAGTACCAGATGGATGATCGCGTGCCCGAGGACAAAGCGGCATTCGCAGAAATCACTCAATTCTTCGACAAGCACCTCGGCCATTGATCCCTATTCGAGAGGACCTCCGACAAGGATGGCGAGACCGATCCCCATAGGTTTTCCCGGGATCGGTCTGCTAGCGTCGCGGGGCGCGGCTTCATTGCGTGTCCATCCCCACGTAAGCCGACGATCCGCCGGCTGGCATCGTTCGACGAAGGGCCGCTGAGAGGGGATGCCGTTGAAACAGTCTCTACTCTGCTTTATTAATAATCCGCCGGTGAAAACATTGACCTCTCAAGTCGGCCGGCAAACCGCTCGCGAGCGCGGGGTAAGGGCAAGAATGCTTCTGAAAACCTTGGGAGAGAGACAGTCGGCGACTCTTTCAACAGCATCAGTGTGAGGCCGACGTTCAAATGTCCGCGCAACGACGTGGATAAAACGCTTGGGATGGATGAGCGGGCACCCTTTGCGCCATACATCCATCGTGCCCACGACGTCGAGAGGGTCGTAGAATGGTGCTGTGGATCGTTTTCAGGCGCCCTCCTCGAGCGCCGGACCGGCAAGGGCTACCTCTCGCCCGACGTGATCGACGAGTCGAACCGGTGTTTGGCCGCCCCGAACTGACGAGCCGCGTCTACGAGGTCGAGCCGGTCGATCATGAGTTTAAGGAGCCGACATGAACGCAGTGTGCCCACTGCACGGGCCAACGAAAATCATCGGCACGAATGCGTACGGATTTCCGGTCTATGCGTGCTGCTGCAACGACGTGACCTATCTGACGCCCCCGGATGCGTGTACGAGGGCGCCGGTGCAACGCGGACGCGACCCGCAGCCCGAACAGCCGAAGACGAGGAAAGAATGACACTGACATCAGGCCTGTTGCCTCGGTGGTGACTGGCACGAGACGAATTGCCGATTGTTGCCCTGCTTCGCGCGAAGTCTCCCCCGTCACGACGTGCACTCGCCAATCGAAGGCAGACTGAACTGGAAAGTCGCACCGTGCCCGGCATTGCTGGATGCCCACAGCTGTCCTCCGTGGGCTTCGATGATCGAACGGCAGATCGACAATCCCATGCCCATCCCGTCGGCCTTCGTGGTGAAGAAAGCGTCGAACAGCCGATTTGCATTTTCCGGATCGATGCCCGGGCCAGAGTCCTGTACCGCGACGACCACGTGCCCGTCGCCACCCCGACGGGTCTCGATCAGCAGGTCACGTGCGTCGCCGCCGATGTCAGCCATCGCCTGGATACCGTTAATCACCAGATTGATGAGCACCTGCTGAAGCTGTACCCGATCGCCGAGCAGGTGAGGCAATTCGGAGGCGAGCTTGAGCCGCAACGAAATCCGCTGATTCGATACTTCGCGCTGAACCAGCAGCACCACTTCATTGACCACCTCGTTGAGCTCCAGTTGCGTCTTGCGCGGGGCATCCCCTTTGGTGAGCGAGCGGACACGCAGAACGATTTCGCTCGCGCGCCTGCCTTCGGCGATCATATGCTCCACGCAGGCCCGCACCTCCTCCGGCCGCGGTGTCCGGTGGCCGAGCCATCGCAGACAGGCTTCGCCGCTGGTCACGATCGCCCCGAGCGGCTGCCCTAGTTCGTGGGCGATGGATGCACTCAATTCCCCAAGGGTTGTCACGCGCGTTGCATGAGCGAGCTCCGCCTGCAACGCCAGCAACTGCTCTTCCGCCCGCTTCGCCTCGAACCGCCGTGTTGCAAGCTCCGCCTCGGCCTTCTTGCGTTCAGTCAGGTCGAGCACGAAGGCCACGCCGTTTTCCTGCGAGCCTTCCAGTAACGCTGTGCCAATGAGAACCGGCATACGCCGACCATCCTTGCGGATGTACTCCTTCTCATAGGGCTGGCACGTCCCCCCTTGCCGAAGTATTTCAAGTGCATGGGCATCCGCGGCACGATATTCCGGAGGCGTCATGTCGGCCCATCCGACGTGGCCTGAAAGCAGATCCTGTCGCGAGTAGCCTACGATCCGAAGAAACTCGTCGTTCGCTTCAGTGGGCACACCAGCCACGCTCCAGAAGAATAGTCCGATGATGTTCGACTCGACGAGTCGCCGGATGCGGGCTTCCCGCTCGCGCAGTTCCTCCTCGGCGAGCTTGCGCTCGCTGTTCTCCCGCTGCAGATCGGCATAGAGCAATGCGTTCTCCAGCGAGATCGCGGCCTGGGAGGCGAGCAGTTCCAGCACGGTCACACGTTCGGGCGTGAACGCATGCGTGGCCAGGCGGTTCTCCAGATACAACAGGCCGATCAGCTCAGAGCGCCGCGTGATCGGCAGGCACAAGACCGACTTCGGTTGCCGGCGGGCGAAGTAGACGTCTGTCGAAAACGGGTTCGATTGCGTCGCATCGGCCAGCAGCACTTGTTCATGGCTGCGCCGGACATAGTTGATGATCGATGCTGGCAACGCCGACCCGGACAATGCAGATTCCGGCGCCTCCGATTCGCGTAACTCCGCTGCCGATAACGCCGGTACGGCCAGCGCCCGATTCAAGTGCCACTGCACGTCGATCATCTGTCGCTCGACATTCGCTTCGGCCGCATGCACCAGATTCTCATTGCGGACCAGCAGCAAATGGCAGCTCTGCGCGCCCGCGCTTTCGAGCACGATGTGCATCAGCATGTCGACAAGATCGTCGAGCACGATCTCGCCCGAGATGGCCTGCGAGGCCTTGGTGACCGAAAGCAGATCCAGTTGTGCGCCATCGTCGGGGGAAGCAGCGGCACGTGACGGCGATACTTCGCGCAAGCGCGGCATGCGCGCGTCGAGTTGCCTCACCTTGCCGTGGGCGCCCCAGCGTGCAAAACAGCTGCGCGCATCGTCAAGATGGGCGCGGGCGGCGGTCGTCCATCCACGGGCAATGCAAAATCCCGCGGCTAACTCATGCGCGATACCTTCGTTCTGGACGAAGCCGTGTTCACGGGCCACTTGAATCGCCTCTTCGTACAGACGCATGGCGTCGAGGTCCCGCCCTTCGATGCGGGCGATCTCCGCCGACACGAGGGCGTGCTTGTCGGCGAACGTCGGCGGATAGGTGTCGGCCCACTCGTGCAGTTGTTCGCGGTGCCGGGCCAGGAGGTCACGCCAGCCGGCCTGCTCGTCGGCGGACGCGTTCTGGTAGAGCGCGGCTGCCGTCAGCGCGGTGTAGAAAAAGTAATCGAGCCACGGAATTTGGCCGACTATGGCCCACAGCAGCGGTTCGGCCCGTTGGGAAGCAGCGAAGGCTACGGAGTAGTCGCCCGCCAGGAAACACGCGCGCAATTTGAGGACCCAGTACTCGCAGGCCAGCTCGCTCACCCGGTCTTCCGTCAGTTGCGCCTCGAACGCCGCCTCGTCGAACTGCGAGTCGCTGAACGTGGACAAATTCGCGGTCTGGCCCTGCATGGTCGCGATGAAGCGCTGGTTGCATACGATGGCGTCCGCAATGTCGCGGAACCTGCCCTTGCGCACGAAGTCTTCGGCGATCTCCGACTCGCGCCAGACGGTGTCGAGCGGATCGCCCCGCAGCAGAAGGCCCCTGGTGAAATGGAGCATGCTGTAGCAAGCGTATGTCAGAGCCCCTGTCTCGATCGCGGTGCGAAAGAGAGCCCGATGGGAATCGTTCGTGCTCGAGATTGGCTGCGTCCAGACGGCAACCAGTTCCATCGCGAAATACACCTTGGCCTGGTAGGCGACAAAGCCATGCTTCTCGACCAGGTCGCATCCGAGCCTGGCGAAACGGTAACCGTCGCGGTATCGGTGAAACACCGGGCCGAGGCTAAGGCCGAAAAAGACACAGGCTTGCGCGGAATCGCCGCTCGTCCCATGCTGCAGGCTGATGTTCACCATGCGGCACAAAAGCAGACAAAAGAAATGGAGGTCGGTAAAGTGGGCGGGATCGACCAGCGCCGACAGTAGTCGCATCGCGGCCAGCAGTTCCGGATCGGTCATCAGCGGCAGGTCGATCAGGCTCTCGATCGGGCGCCCGGCCAGGTTGCGCCAGACCGTTTCGTATTCGGCCTGAACCTGTTGCTGGGATGGGTGGGCCGGGAGGTCGATGCCGAACAGCCGCAGGCAGGTCAGCGCACCGTCAACGGCCCGCGCGTTTTCCGACATGACGACATCCAACTGGACCTTCAGGTGGTAGATGGCCGCCTGGTCGAGTTTCGACGCACAGCGCCGCAATAGCTCCTCGATCAGTTGTTCGGCCAGGTTGAAGCGACCGGTCAGAAACTCGCACTCCGCGCGTTCGAGCCACAGGCTGAACATCAGTCCGTACTGGCCACCCCATTCGCCGTCGTCGAGCAAGCCCATGCCCGCCGCCAGATACACGCACGCCGACGCATAGGCCGCCGAGGACTTGGCCCGGCGCCCGGCACGCAGGTCGAGCGCCGCCACCCGCGCCTTTTCGTCCCGCTCTATCAGCCGTGCGGCACCCCGATTGAACTGGTTCGCGATATCAAACACATGCTCGGCGAGTTCGTCTGCCGGTAAGCCTGCCAACAGTACCCGACCGATGCGCAGATGGACGTCGGCACGCTTCGCTTCAGGAATCAGCGCGTAAGCGGCCTGCTGGATCCGGTCGTGCAGGAACTTGCCGGTGCCGTCGGTGCGCACGATCAAACTGGCCCGCACGGCCGCCGCGAGCCGTTGCTCAACCTCGGCCTGGCTCGGGCGCTGCAACGCTGAGGCCTCTGCCTCGTTGCCCGCACGCGCGCTGACCAGCGCAAGATGGCGCAGTTCGAATGTGTTGCCCAGGCATGCGGCCAACCGCAGCGCTTGCTGTGCTTGAACCGGCAGTTGACTCAACTTGCCCACCATCAGGTCGACGACGTTGTCGGCAAAGTTCTTCGCCTTGACCTGGTCCAGGTCCCAGTGCCAGGCGCGGTGTGGCGCATCGCGCCGCAGCAGCCCCTCCTTGTGCAATGCATCCAGGAACTGGACAAAGAAGAACGGATTGCCCTCGGTACGCTCATACACCAGACGCGTGAGCGGTTCGCAGATGCCGGGTGACGCATGGAACGTGTCGGCGACCAACTGGTTCAGATGCACAACCGACAGCGGCGCGAGTTTGAGATCCGTCACCGGCGCGCCGATGTGGCGGATCGTCTCGAGGGCGGTCACGAGCGGATGTGATGCGTCCACTTCGTTATCGCGGTAGGCGCCAATCAGCAGCAGGTAGCGTGTCTCCGGGTGTGTGATCAGGCCCTCGATGAGCGTCAGGCTGGCTGCATCGATCCACTGCAGATCGTCCAGGAAGAGGACCAATGGGTGTGCCTCGCTCGCGAACACCGTGACGAACTGGCGGAGCACCATGCGGAACCGGTTTTGCGCCTCGGTCGGCGGCAGCGCAGGAACTGGCGGCTGGGGGCCGATGATGATCTCGACCTGCGGCAGCACATCGACGATGAGTTGGCCATTGACCCCGACTGCGGCCTGGATCTGTTGCCGCCAGCCGGCAATGTGCGTTTCACTTTCGGCCAGCAGTTGCCGCACCAGTTCGCGAAACGCTTGCGTGAGGGTGGCATGCGGAATATCGCGCTGATACTGGTCGAACTTGCCCGAAATGAAATAGCCATGCTTCGCGACAATCGGCTTGCGCAACGCGTCGACCAGCGCCGACTTGCCGATGCCCGAGTAGCCGGAGACGGTTGCCAGCGCCCCCTGTCCGGTGGCAACCATGCGCTCGAAAGCGCCGAGCAGCCGCTCGACCTCAGGGCTGCGCCCGTACAGTTTGTGCGGGACCTGGAAGCGTTCCGGGATATCTTCCGTGCCGAGTGGGAACGATTCGATCCGGCCCGAGGCCAGCCATTGCGCGAGACACCGGTCGAGATCGGCGCGCAGCCCGTACGCGCTCTGGTAGCGGTCTTCCGGCAACTTGGCCAACAGCTTCTTCACGATATCCGACACCGGTTGCGGCACTGCGGGGACGATCTCCCCCGGTGGCGTCGGCATGCGGGCGATATGGCAATGCGTCCATTCCAGCGGATCGTTCGCCTGGAACGGCAGCTGACCGGTCAGCATGCGATAGAGCAACACACCCATCGAATAGCAATCGGTCCGGTAATCCATCGCACGATTCATGCGGCCTGTTTGCTCCGGGGACACATACGCCCAATCGCCCACGGGGACGGCGACGTTCTCCGGCGAGACCGTGCTGAGTCCCTGGGCCGTAGCCATACTGAAATCCACCAGCAGAACCTGGCCGGTCTCGAGGACGACCAGGATATTGGCAGCTCGGATATCGCGATGAATGACCTGCGCGGCATCGATACCCGCCAATGCATCGGCCAGGTGGCGGCCGATACGCAGGCAAACATCCAGGTTCATATGCGGCTCACGATCCAAAGCGGCTTCGAGCGACTCGCCTGCGAAGTCTTCCAGGACCAGCGCTAACGCTCCGCGCTCTTCGATCAGCGCGAGTGGTTTGGCCGTGCCTGCGACATTCAAGGATTGCAGCAGCAGGTATTCACGCTCCAAACGGGTGCGCACGGCTGCGTCGGCGTGTTCCGTAGGGAGTTTCAATAGCACCGGCATGCCATCAGTCAAGCGACGGGCACGGTAGAGGTCAGAACCCGCTGTCGAGCAGATCCGCTCAAGGGCCTGATAATTCGCGATGAGCATCCTTCTCCTTTGTCCTGCCGGCGAATGGCCTGAGGGCTGCATGTGCATCGACTGTTGAATTATTCACAGGCAGCGTATGAGTGCCAGCAAAAATCCTCGTCGTGACCTGCAACGATTGACCGCTACCCTACCCGGGCACGAATCGGAGGTCGGTCTCTTGCCAGAGTCGCTGGCTTACGTTGGTCAGCCGGCACGCAACTGGACGCCAATCGGCGCGGTCACCCTCAATCCGGCGCGCGAGTCAGTCGTCACGATGGCCTCGCACGCCGCCCTTAACAACCTTTGGCTGCATGACTGAGGCTACAGCACCTTGATACGCGCCGGAACGTATCAGGCTCGAAGGCGTGGCTCGGTTTGCTCCGGTTAGACGAAAGTATCAACCATTCCAACGGAGATGTAGCACGAGGTATCCCTTTGTTGCATAGCTTGTGTCGCGATTCCCAAGTACCTTACACACAACACGGTACTGGCAGCGGGCAGTCTCGCGGCCAGCGAAAATGATAACGCAAGGACTTGATGACACCCGCGTCGGGCCTGTAATCGATGACTCAGGAATGGGCCACCTCGCGGTGTGATGGCTTCAGACGTCGGCTAGCGTATCGGTCACTGATTCAGGATGCAGACATGTCAACCGCAATTGCGCTTCCGGCCAACGGGTACCCTCATGACTAACGTTGCCCTTCTCGCCTTTTCCGGCGCCCAATCGATCGACGTTGCCGGGCCTATGGACGTCTTTGCCGAAGCTAACCGGTTCCTGTTGCCCGAGTCGCACTACAAGCTCGAAGTGTTAGGAATCGACCACGGTCCGCTGCGTTGCTCGAACGGAGTAACGATTCTCGCCGACAGACATTTCAGCGAAGCGCACGATGCATACGACCTGTTGCTGGTAGCCGGCGGCCCCGAGCTGGTTCACCAGGAATTCGACCCGGATGTTTACGTCTGGCTAAGGCACGCGGCCGCCCGGGCACAGCACTTCGGCTCGATCTGTAGCGGAGCCTTCATTCTCGCGCGTGCCGGCTTACTGGACGGGAAAACCGCGACAATACACGGCAACTACGCTCACGCCCTTGCCTCTGTCTGTCCGACTGCGCAGATCAAGACCGACCGTCTCTACGTCCAGGACGGTCGACTCTACACATCAGCAGGGGTGAGCGCAGGAATAGATCTCTCGTTGTATATGCTCACCCAGGAGAAAGGCAACGAAGTTGCACTGAACGTCGCGAAACGACACGAAGTGTTCATGCGGCGTGCAGGGGGACTATCCCAGTTCACCGGTTACCTGGCTCCGTACAGGCAAGAAGTCTCACCGGTGACGCAGGTTCAACAGTATGTGTTGGACAACCTGAAGGGGGATCTGTCGACCAGCGCTCTGGCCTCGGTTGCCAAGATGAGCCTTCGGAACTTCGCCCGTGTCTTCACGCGTGACGCAAAGATCTCACCCGCAGAATTTGTCGAGAACGCCCGCATGAGTGCCGCTCGAAGCATGCTTGAGAACACAAGGACCCCATTGAAAAGGATCGCCGATGCGTCCGGGTTCAATGACCCCGATCGCATGCGAAAAGCGTTTCAACGTCGACTGGGTATTTCTCCTCTGCAGTATCGCCAAAAGTTCCGCGCACCGGGTCCTTAGTCCCGGCCCCGAAGGACCTGGGAGCAGGTCTTTCGGTCCGCTTTGCGCCCTTATGGACGCACCCGTGCCATGAGCCGGTCGTGGCTCATGTCGATGTTGCTCAACGCCAGTGCGATGAAGGAGCGCGCGGTGTTCTTCGCGAGGCCGCGACAGCGGGCTTCGATTTACCGCAAACGACTCACCGTCTCTATCAGATCTATAAAGACAACCCATTTGCAGCCATGTGTCACAAACAATAGTATTGCTGACAAGCTTTCTGCCAACTCATTGTCCTAACATGCAACTGCTCTCGATCGGAATTAATCACCACACCGCGCCAGTCGCCTTGCGCGAACGAGTGGCGTTCCCGCTCGAACAGATCCGGCCCGCCCTGCAGACACTGAAAGCCGCGTGGCAGACGCACAATAGTCCGCGCGGCGGTGCAGCGCATACCGCGCCGGCGATGAGTAGGCTTGCGTCAAGCGGCGACGCGCTGTCTGAAGCGGCGATTCTTTCGACCTGTAACCGCACCGAAATCTACTGCGCGACAGATGACCGCGCCGCGCCTGAGCACGCAATTGCGTGGCTCTCCGCTTACCACGGCATTGAGGCTGACGAACTGGCGCCCCATATCTACGCGCTGCCGCAATCGGAGGCGGTGCGCCACGCGATGCGCGTCGCGTCGGGCCTCGACTCGATGGCGCTCGGCGAAACGCAGATTCTCGGCCAGATGAAAGAGGCCGTGCGCACCGCGTCCGAAGCCGGCGCGATGGGTACGTATCTGAACCAGATGTTCCAGCGTACCTTCTCGGCCGCGAAGGAAGTGCGCGGCCAGACCGACGTCGGCGCGCATTCGGTATCGATGGCCGCAGCGGCGGTGCGTCTCGCGCAGCGGATCTTCGATAAGATCTCTAGCCAGCGCGTATTGTTCATCGGCGCGGGCGAGATGATCGAGCTGTGCGCCGCCCATTTTTCGGCTCAGGCGCCGCGCGCTCTGGTGGTGGCGAATCGCACCCCCGAGCGCGGCAGCAGGCTCGCCAAACGCTTCGGCGGTCAGGCGATTCCACTTGCGGACCTGTCCGAGCGGCTGCACGAGTTCGACATCGTGGTGTCGTGCACCGCGTCCTCGTTGCCGATCATCGGCCTCGGAGCGGTCGAGCGCGCAATCAAGGCGCGCAAGCGCCGGCCGATTTTCATGCTCGACCTCGCAGTGCCGCGCGACGTCGAACCGGAAGCCGGGCGACTCGAAGACGTCTTCCTTTACACGGTCGATGATCTCAGCACAATCGTGCTCGAAGGCACCGCAATGCGTCAGGCCGCAGTTGCCCAGGCCGAAGCAATCATCGAGACGCGCGTTCAAGGGTTTATGCAGTGGCTCGAGCAGCGCAGCGTGGTGCCGGTGATCCGCCATATGCACACGCAGGCCGACGCGCTGCGGCGCATCGAACTCGAGCGTGCGCAGAAAATGCTCGCTCGCGGCGACGACCCTGCGGCGGTGCTCGAAGCCCTGTCGCAGGCGCTCACCAACAAATTCATCCACGGTCCGACACATGCGCTCACGCGTGCTTGCGGCGGCGACCGGGACAAGCTCGTCACGCTTTTGTCTGGCTGCTATCGCCACTCAGCCTCGTCCGAGCGTTAGCAGCGCGCCGCGACGATCTGCTCCACCGAGAACTGCTTGCGCTTCATCGCCAACTTGATCAGCATCGCGACGCCTTCGGGGTCGAGCCGATCTGCAAGGTCTTGCAGATTGCCCCGTCGGGCTACCGGCAGATATGGCCGGGTGAGCATCCTGCTTTCGAGCGATGTACACACAACTATTGGTTTCACTCGCTGGAAAGCACGTCGTTCAGTTGTGCGTCTTGCGCGGCCGCGCCCCGTGCGCTCGCCAGCGGCTTGACTACGCCTGCGCTTCGGCCTTTTCCCTCACGGCTTTCGGTGCATTGCTGTACTCGAGGATGAAGTCGCGCAACTGCGGATAGATGATGGCGCGCCAGCGCCGTCCCGAGAAGATGCCGTAGTGGCCGCATTTTTCCGCGGTGAAGTGGCGCTTGTTGTCCTCCGGAATGCCGGTGCACAGCTCGTGCGCCGCAAAGGTCTGACCGTCGCCGGAGATATCGTCCAGTTCGCCTTCAATCGTGAACAGGGCGGTGTGCGTGATGTCCTGCGGCTTCACCCGCTCGCCGGCGACGTCCCACGTGCCTTCGGCGAGACGGAACTTCTGGAACACCACGCGGATCGTGTCGAGGTAATACTCCGCGTCCATGTCGAGCACCGCGTTGTACTCGTCGTAGAAGCTGCGATGCGCTTGCGCATCTTCTTCGTCGCCGCGCAGCAGGCTCTGGTAGAAGTCCCAGTGCGAGGCCGCATGACGTTCCGGATTCATCGCGACAAAACCGGTGTGCTGCAAAAAGCCCGGGTACACCTTGCGGCC
>NZ_VTUZ01000062.1 GCF_008369935.1 Paraburkholderia panacisoli
TAAAACGGCAATCGTCTAGCGTTTGGGTCGACTTATTCGTAGTCCACGGGTGCATGTCCCGCCTCGACTGGCAGCTCGCTGCCAGTCCCACAGTATCGATGAAAGCGGGACGGACTATCTATAGAGGGTCGAACTCAGCCAGCTATTGTCGGCTGAGTTCGTTATGGTTTAATCGATGCCTGCCATCGGCCACAGGAATGTGCATGCCTCCGCGCATGTCGGCAGGCGTCAAATAAACCCGATGGAGGAAACCGCGGAGTGCTCCAATGCGGTTGGAGGCTTCACACTGACGTCAAAACGAAACGTGCCAAATTCAGTGTGACGAAACGTACGTCGCATTATCGAACGCTGCCGGAATGGCGAAGCTCTCGCGCATACGCTTCGTCTCCGCCGCTGGCGTCAAGCCAAAAAGCCGCTTGAACTCTCTGCTGAACTGGGACGCGCTCGTGTAACCTACCGCGTGGCTTGCCGCCTCCGCGGTCAGTTCCTGACGGACCATCAACAGGCGAGCCTGATGCAGGCGCGTAGACTTCACGTACTGCATCGGCGAAACCTGTGTGATCGACTTGAAGTGGCTGTGGAAGCTGGGAATGCTCATTCCCGCTTCCTCGGCCAACTGCATCACGTCCAGCGGCTGCGCATAGCCGGCATGGATGAGGCGTAGCGATCTGCCTATACGCCCGAACTGCCCTCTCATCGTCAAAGCCTCGCGCATGGAGCTTCCTTGGGCTCCGGTGAGCACACGGAAATATAGTTCGCGCAGCAGGTCCGGGCCCAATACAGCGGCTTCGAGCGGCCGACGCAGCGCCTCGAGGAAGCGCAACACGGACGCTTGCATCGCGTCATCCATCGGCGTCGACATCATGCTCTGAGGCGCCTGCACATGTTGTGTCGCGCCTTCGCGGTCGAGTTGTAGCGCCAGTTCAGCGGCCACTGTGAAATCGAGGTGAAGGTACAGCGCAAGCAACGGGCGCTCCGGGGTTGCGTCGGTTTCCATGCTGAACGGAACAGGCACGGACACGGCCAGGTAGTGATGCTCGTCGTACAGATAGAGCTGGTCGCCGAAATAACCTCGCTTGCGGCCCTGGCAAACGATCACGATGCCGGGGTCGTAGAGAACCGGCGTGCGTGACAGAGGCCGATTTGAACGCAGGATGCGCACGCTGGGCAGCGACGTAAGGTTGTAGCCCTCCTCGGGCGCCAGCGCGCGGAGCAACGCAATCATGCGCTTTTGGGTTCGCGAAGAGAGATCGGGATTATGGGTAGAGGCCCGCTTGGTGTTCATAGCTTTAGGCAATAAAAATAGCGGAATCTGGCTTAAATTGCTTTGCCCTTCAGACTAGTATGCACTCTCGAGACAACATCTGGGAGAAGCTTCAATGGCATCCAGCAAAATTCTGCTGATCACTGGCGTCAGCAGCGGCTTCGGCCGTGCACTCGCACAAGAGGCACTAGCGGCGGGACATAAGGTCGTCGGTACTGTGAGAAGTGCGGAGGCAAAACGTGATTTCGAATCTTTGTCCGCAAGAGCTTTTGGACGTGTACTTGATGTGACCGACTTCGACGCCATCGACGGCATCGTGGCGGAAATTGAAACGGCCGTCGGACCCGTGGACGTTCTGGTCAACAATGCAGGCTACGGCCACGAAGGCGTCATGGAAGAATCGCCTTTATCCGAGATGCGTAGACAGTTCGATGTGAATGTGTTCGGCGCGGTCGCCATGATGAAAGCCGTGCTGCCTTTGATGCGTGAGCGCAGACGTGGCCACATTCTGAATATCACGTCGATGGGCGGCTATATCACCATGCCAGGGATCACCTACTACTGCGGAAGCAAATTCGCGCTGGAGGGAATCTCTGAGGCGCTTGGCAAAGAGGTCAAGGCTTTCGGCATCGCCGTGACAGCCGTCGCGCCAGGCTCGTTCCGCACCGACTGGGCGGGTCGCTCGATGACGCGAACGCCCCGTTCGATTGGGGATTACAACCATATCTTCGACCCCATCCGCAAAGCTCGTGAGGAGAAGAGCGGCAAGCAATTGGGCGATCCCCAAAAGGCGGCACGCGCGATGCTCGCCGCAATCGCCGCGGACCGCCCTCCCGCGCATCTTTTGCTCGGTAGCGATGCACTCGGGCTCGTGAGGGACAAGTTGTCCGTATTGGAAGATGAGATCCGTGACTGGGAGGCTGTTACGGTCTCGACTGACGGCTGAAGCTCGCTGGAGCGCGGAGGCTGTCGCGTACCTGATCCCTCGTCATCGGGTCCGGACAGGAGCGGCCCGCAACCAGAACATGATCGTCTGCTGTCGACTGCACAGCAGACTTTCAGGCTTCCCACGCGAGCGTCTGCGTTGGGTCGGGTGCTGTCCTCCAGCATGAGGACAGTTGTCGTTCGACGTAACAGCTGATACAGCGACCGCAGAGCGACCAACAACTGCCCTTCGCCGGCGACCGGCCCAATGACCGCAACGGCCGATCATGCAAAGCTCCTGACTATGCAAAGTCGCCTCGGAAAACCGCAGGATCTGCCGAGGCGGTTCGACTAACGCGCCTCGCATGCTTTGCATAATCGCGGTGTCTGTCCACTCCCGGTCGATAGCCGATAGCCGATAGCCGTAAGGAGCGGGTTATCACGTGCAGTTCGACGGATAGCTAACGGCTCAGGCGCAAGCTTCAAGGTCTCCTATTCATGAGGCATGACTACCAGGCGTTCAGGTTGTCAGACTCGACATCGCCTCGCTTCAGGTCGGTTGCTCGATGCCTGCCAGGATGCGTGATCGTGCACTCACAGTGCTCCACACAATCGCAGGCATCCCAACAGGCGATAATGGAACTGGGCGCCCTCGCTGATCAAACCCGCCATTAGTATGAAGGATTCGTCTTACCCCGGCCGGTACTGGCACTTTCTGGACGATGGACGCATCGAGTGTGACCTGTGCCCGCGCAACTGCCGCCTGCATGATGGGCAGCGCGGCGCCTGCTTCGTGCGCCAGCGGGCCGATGACCAGATGATCCTGACTACGTACGGCCGCTCATCAGGGTTCTGCGTTGATCCAATCGAAAAGAAGCCGCTCAACCATTTCTATCCCGGCACAAGCGCGCTTTCCTTCGGTACCGCTGGCTGCAATCTGGCCTGCAAGTTTTGCCAGAACTGGGACATCAGCAAGTCACGCGAGATGGACACGCTCGCTGACACTGCCACCCCGGAAGCGATCGCCGACGCGGCCGGGGCTTATGGCTGCAAAAGTGTCGCCTTTACCTATAACGATCCAGTGATCTTCGCCGAATATGCGATGGATGTGGCCGATGCCTGCCACGGGCGCGGCATCATGGCCGTGGCGGTGACCGCAGGGTACATGGGTACGCAGGCGCGGCGCGATTTCTACGCCACCATGGATGCCGCCAACGTCGACCTGAAGGCGTTCACTGACGATTTCTATTTCAGGATCACGGGCGGCCACCTGGCTCCGGTTCTGGAGACGCTTCAGTATCTCCGACATGAAACCGGTGTATGGCTGGAAATCACCACGTTGCTCATTCCAGGCAAGAACGACAGCGATGCGGAAATCCGTTCTGAAGCGCAGTGGATCATGAAGGAACTGGGCGAGGACGTGCCGTTGCATTTCACCGCGTTCCATCCCGATTACAAGATGACCGACGTGGCGCCCACGCCGCCCGCCACGCTCACCCGCGCGCGCAAGATCGCGCTCACGGAGGGTTTGCGATACGTCTATACCGGAAATGTTCACGACGTCGACGGCGGCACCACCTTCTGCAAAGGCTGTGGCACCGCGCTCATCGTGCGCGACTGGCATCGGATCGCAGACTATCGGCTCACAGACGACGGCGCCTGTCCCGCGTGCCGCACTCCGGTGGCGGGCCGGTTCGAACGGTTCGATTTACCCTTCGGCCGACGGCGGATCCCCATCCGTCTCGACGTCTGATCCTCCCGCCTCTGATCCACCGGCTCATCAGCACTGAGTCAGTCCAGCATCAGGCAGGCAAGTTTCCGGCCAACCCACAAATATTGGCGGCTACGAGAGCTACTAAATCACACGGCCTGTCTTCGGCGCATTGGCGTGAGACACGTTAAAGTCGATTCCAATTTTGTTCGTATCCGCAAACGCTTATCCACTTAAGCTGCACCGAGGCCAAGGTACGGACGCGAAGCGAGCTCATACCTTCTGCGCGCGATGGTGAAAAACTGAAGATGGCCGGTTTCGGCCGGCAAAACAGCTCGCTCGGGTCAGACATCGTCGCGACGCTTACTGTCGCGCGACCAGCCTTCGAGATGACGACTCCCCTTCCCTCTCGTTGATGTCTGAACGGGTCCCTCTTCGACACGCGCCGAGCGAGAAAGCGGGCGAAGCAGTCCGGGTTACATACCGAAACGCAACCAGAGAGACTTCTTGTCGAGTGCTCCCCAAGCGGCTGTCGACCTTGCCGTTCGCTGGCACAACGGGATCTACTGTTTCAACGGCCAGGCTCGCGCCCGTTGACGGCATCGCAAGCTCGGTGGTGCAGTTCGAATTTGCACCGTGTGCGTCGACGATTCAGCGCGCACCGATTGGCGACTCTCGAAGCAACGATCCAGCGCGGCGGCGTGAACCAATGATTGATCCGATGGCACGGATCGCTGGCGATGAATCATGGGCCAGGGTTTGATGAAGACGCTCATGACGTGCAGGTTGTCGAAACAGAAAAACCGGCTCACGCTAACGTCGTACGCCGTGCACTGACCCGTGCCGATGAGCGAAGCTGACGAAGGGACAGCGACATGAGCCTGGTCGATTATCAACTAATGGAAGTGGCAAGCGGCAAGGCCGTGAAGATGTGGACACAGGGCGTCGCGATTGAGGAGGCGGCTTGCCGGCAACTGAGAAACACGGCCCGCATGCCGTTCGTGTTCAGGCACCTTGCCGTCATGCCGGACGTCCACGTGGGCAAAGGGTCGACGATCGGCAGCGTGATTCCGACACAAGGCGCGATCATCCCGGCGGCGGTGGGCGTCGATATCGGCTGCGGAATGATGGCGGTTCGCACGACGCTGACGGCCGCGGACCTGCCCGATTCGCTTTCCGGCGTGCGCGGCGCGATCGAGCGCGCCGTGCCGCACGGCGGTGCGCCGGGGCGGCGCGACCCGGGTGCATGGTCGCGTCCGCCGCCGGCCGTCGACGACGCCTGGAAACTGCTGGCGCCCAGTTTTCGGCGCATCGTCGACAAGTATCCTCCCCTTGCGCGCACGAACAACCACGCGCACGTTGGCACGCTCGGCACCGGCAATCACTTCATCGAGGTATGTCTCGACGAAGATGACGGCGTCTGGTTCATGCTGCACAGCGGATCGCGTGGCGTGGGCAACGCGATCGGGAGTCTCTTCATCAAGCTGGCCCAGGCCGACATGCGTCGACACCTTGCGAATCTTCCAGACAAGGATCTCGCGTACTTCAAGGAAGGCAGCCGGCACTTCGATGACTACGTGGAGGCGGTCGGCTGGGCACAGGAGTACGCGCGCTGCAACCGTGAGGTCATGATGAATGCCGTGATCGACGCGGTGCGCACGACTATCGGAAAACCCTTCACCATCGACGAGCACGCTGTGAACTGCCACCACAATTACGTACAGAAGGAACGGCACTTCGGCGCCGACATGTTCGTAACGCGTAAAGGGGCGCTGTCGGCGCGCGCGGGCGAGTTCGGCATCATTCCGGGTTCGATGGGCGCGAAGAGCTTTATCGTTCGCGGCCTCGGCAATGAAGAGAGCTTCTGCTCATGCAGTCACGGCGCCGGGCGCTCGATGAGCCGGAAGGAGGCCAAACGGCGCTTCACGGTCCAGGATCAAATCAGGGCGACGGTGCATGTCGAATGCCGAAAGGATGTAGGGGTCGTTGATGAAATTCCGATGGCCTACAAAGACATCGACGCGGTGATGGCCGCGCAGCGGAGTCTGGTGGAGGTGGTACATACGCTGCGGCAGGTGGTTTGTGTGAAGGGTTAGGCCCTGATTGGTTTGCGACCACCGCGCAATTTCGCCGGAATCGCTTGCCAGAATTGGTTACCCGTCATTCGCCGAGTCCAGAGATAGGCACCCTAACCGATCCGCCTTCGCCGATCACCAATCCAGTGCCAGCGCGGCTTACAGACAAATTCGATGAGCCCGAAAAACTAGCACCCAGTTGGATCAGCTTTTCTGACGCCAGCTCCATCCGATCCTTGCGGCTCATTCGGTACGATGTGGAACGTCGCTCGGGAAAGGATACGGGGCGTGGGGGCCTGGCCATTCCGGTGCCGGCGGTCCGCCCAGCGCATTGCACCCGGCGAGACCGAACAAAAGGCAGCATGTGAGCAAACGGGAGCAAACGCGCCGCATTGCCGCTTGAGCATTCATCGTGCACCCCCTGCGTATTGCGCAACCCTGTTGCTTGGACCGCCAATCGATGCGGCGGGTTGCACTGTGGCGGACTCGCTCATCGCATAGCCTGGCGAGCGGGAATCAGCGCCGTATCAATAGGACGCAAGTAAGTTAACCGGCGCCGGGGTCAACCCTGTTCAACGCCAGATCATTGTCTTCGGCAAACCGAATAACGAATTCAAACACTTCAGGGCAAACTCTCCGGAGTTCATCGGAAATCATCAGGCATTTAACGCCGGTGTCGACGAAAGGCATGGCGAGCCGCGTCGACGCAATATGGAATCCGGGCCGACGCTCTCCGACGAAGAGAACGATAACGTCCATCAGACGCTCAGCCCAGTCGCCCGGGCGGAATACCTTCCGGTCGCGCGTGATGCCTTTGATCAGATAGTGTCCGCTGCGCTCGGCCGTAGTCATGCTTCTATGACTGATGGCTGGAGCGCCGTCCACTGCTGCTGGCCGGGTTTCCCGGCAGACCACTCTGCCGTTTTATCCAGCCTGAAAACCGCCACCGCGCCGTCGAGCGCGCGCGCCTGTTCCTCCAGCGACGCTGCGGCCACAGTTGCCTGCTCCACCAATGCGGCGTTCTGCTGGGTTGCGTTATCCATTTGCGTCACCGCACGATTGATCTGGTCGATACCGCGCGACTGTTCTTCCGAGGCCACGCTGATTTCGCTGACAATGCCAGTGACGTTGCGTGCCGCCCTGACGATCTCTGCCATTGTCATGCCGGCACGCGCTGCGAGTTCGCTGCCGTTCTGCACCTTGGCAACCGAATCGCCGATCAGTTCTCTGATCTCTTTCGCCGCAGAGGCCGAGCGTTGCGCGAGCGCGCGGACTTCGCTCGCGACCACTGCGAACCCGCGTCCCTCCTCGCCAGCCCGTGCAGCTTCGACGGCCGCATTCAACGCGAGGATGTTGGTCTGGAACGCGATGCCCTCGATCGCGCCGATGATATCGACGATCCGGCTTGAACTCGAGGCCATGTCCGTGATTACGTCGACAACCTGGCCGACGACGCCGCCGCCGCGCGCCGCGATCTCAGACGCGTTTTCTGCGAGCGCACTGGCCTGCCGCGCGTTGTCGGCATTTTGCCGGACCGTGGCAGTCAACTCTTCCATGCTCGATGCGGTCTCCTGCAGGGTCGCCGCCTGCTGCTCGGTACGGGTCGACAGGTCAGCATTGCCGTTCGCGATCTCGCCCACCCCGTGCGTGATCGCGGCCGTCCCTTGTCGCACCTGGTTCACGGCACCGGCGAGCGCTGCCTGCATCCGGGCAAGCGCAACCATCAACCGGCCCATTTCGTTGCCGCGCAGCGTATCGATCGCGCTTGTCAGATCGCCAGCCGCGATGCGCTCGAAATGACAAATCGCCTGGTTAATGGGCCGCACGATCGACGCCATCAGCATGAAGCGTGCGAACAAGCCCAGTAAGATCGCAGCGGACCCAATCGCACCGAACAGCCACAGCAGCATGTGGAAATGCTGTTGCGCCGACGCAAAGCGCCATTTTTGCTGCTCCGCCTGAAAATCCTCGAGCGCGAGCGCCGCGCTCCTGTAGTCACTGAACAATGTTTCGGGTGCTTGCCGCTGCGTTGTCCGGAACGACATGAAATCGTTCTGATCGAGCGCCGCGATTTCAGGCGCAAGCGCCTGTTTCATCAAAAGCTCGCGCTTCGCGCGCAGCGTGTCGCCGAGCTTCCTCTCAACCTCATTCGAGGGCGGCTGCGCTGCATAGGCAGCCAATTCGCGATCGCTGTCAGTCTGCCCGGCGTGCACCCGCGCGAGTGCGGCCTCGGTCGGCTTTCCTTGTGCGACGAGCGTTTCGTACGCACCGAGATCGACCCGCACCTGCAGAAGCGCTTCGCTGCTGGCGACAAGGTGTCGCAGCGCAGCCGTCTCTTCGCTATACATCCTGTCGAGTGCCGTGTTGGCCGTTTCCAGGCCAGCAATCGACGTTGCGATCACGAGCATCAACGCGGCCGTGTAACCGGCGATCGTGACGGTCAGAGCGGCCCGGATAGTAGTATTTCTGAACATGGCTGCCTTCCTCGACCCGCTGAGCAGAAAACAAGCGGCGGCCGGATCAGTCCGCCGCCGCTAGTAGGAGCACATCGATGAACGAATCAGTGCGAATCTGATTCCCGCATCAGAAGCGAGTGCGCACGCCCGTGGTCAGTTCCAGCTGGTTGGTCGCGCCGAACGTCGATCCGACCGTGTAGCCGCCATGCAGCTTCATGTAGTCGCCGGCCAGGTACACTTCGGTGCGCTTGGACAGGTGGTAGAACGCCGACCAGTAGAGCGTTTCCTTGTAACCGTTATGGAGGCCTGAAGTCGGGTCGAAAGCACCGATGTTCGCGTTCGGGATATCGCCGTCACTGTTGTAAGCGGCGTTTTTCACGCGCATCTGCTGATAGCCGAGTTGGTAGTCGAACGGGCCCTTCGGCGACAGCTTGAGCGACACTGTCCACGCGTTGTCCTGACGCTGACCGAGCGCACCCTGATTGCCGAGATAGCGGAAGTAACCCGCATTGGCGCGCAGAATACCGAACGTATAGTTGCCGCCGACCGAGAACGATTGGTTCGTGAAGCCTTCACGGTTGACGTGGCTATAGAAGCCCGACACGTTGAACGGGCCGCCGTTGTAGCCGAGCGCGGCCTGATAGTTGGCGTTCGTGCCGAAACTCGTCGAGTTGCCGAATGCGTAGCCTGCGCTAGCGAAAATGCCGTTGTCGAACAGTTTCTTCCATGCCACGCCATTGTTATACCGTGTACCGGTCGCGCTGGCCGCGTAGAAAATCATCTGTTTGAAGTTGTTCGAATTGGTCCAGCCGCCCTCTTCCGTCGTCAGCCTGGCGCTGCCGTACGGGTCGCCGTAGATCGTCGAGGCGTCGCGCGCAATCGTGTTCTGGAACCCTGCCGTGATCTTGCCGAAGGTGTCGTTCTCGATGCCCACCCATGCGTCGCGGTCGAAGATCTGGCCTGGATCTTCCATCTGGCCGTTGGCGACAACGAATTCGCTTTCAAGCCGGAAAATGATCTTCGACCCCCCACCGATGTCTTCCGCACCCTTCATGCCCCAACGGCTGCCGCTGAACCACGGTTCGCCGTCGTTGCCCATGCCAATGACATGATTGCCGTTCGCATCCGCGTGCGTCCGGTAGGTGGGGAAGCTCAGGTCCATCAGGCCGTAAAGCTGAACACTTGATTGGGCGTGCGCGCCGGTTGCAGCAACGGCGCTTGCCGTAACGGCCAACGCCAGATACTTTTTCTTCAAGATCGTCTCCTCAAATTACTACGTAAAAATCTTCGTTTTCGCCCGCTGCCGTGACTGCCGCCCGGATCAGTCGATGGACGCAATCCTAGTTACCTCAATCCTTCACCAACCTTTCCTGTATCATCTGTACAACTAAGTGCATTTGCTGATATACGGCGTGATGTCGATGCCAGTTACGCGGAATCGTTGCTGCGCAGAATATAGCCAAGGCCGCGCAACGTCGTGATCTGCGCGCTCGACATGCATAGATGCTTGCGCAAGCGGTGAATATAGATGTCGATAGCGTCCGCGCTCGGTTCGTCGTCGAGGGTAAACAAGCTTTCCACTAGTGCTATTTGGGAACTGTCTTCCCCGGTTTCAGCATCAAGGTTTCGAGAATCGTGTGCTCCCGGGGCCGCAATATCAGCGGCAGTTTTCATTGCTCAGCAGGCTGACAACCCAGTGTGCGAGTTCCGCGTCGTCTTCCACGAGCAGCAGCTTCATCTCTTTTCCTCAATCGCGAGGCGTTACCGAAAGTCAGAATGCCGCGGGTCTCCACTTCAGCAAACGCCTTTCCAGCGCGGTGAGTAAATAGTCCGCGGTGAGCGCCACCACCGCCAGCACGATCATGGCTGCGAACACGCCGCTCGCATTGAATGCGCCTTGCGCCGTCGAGATCAACAGGCCGATGCCCTGCTTCGAACCGAGGAACTCGCCAACCACCGCGCCAACCAGGGCGAAACCGAAGCTCACGTGGAGGCTCGCGAGAATCCACGACAGCGCCGATGGAATCACCACCGACGTAGTCAACTGGCGTTTGGAGGCACCAAGAATCTGCGCATTCGCAATCATGTAGCGATCGGCTTCACGCACGCCCTGGAACGCATTGCCGAATACCACAAAGAACACCATCACAACCGCCAGCGCTACCTTCGAAGCCATGCCGAGGCCAAGCGCGATCACGAACACCGAACCCAGCACGACCCGAGGGATCGAATTCGCGATCTGGATGTAGAGACTGAACACGTCGGACAACAGCTTGTTGCGGCCCAGCACCACGCCGCATACGATGCCGCCGGCCGAGCCAATCAGGAAGCCCAGGAAGGTTTCTTCGAGTGTGACCCAGACCTGCTGAAGCAGAGGACCCTGCGAAGTGCCATTGATGAACCAGTCGGCGATCTGCGCAAAGATTGCGGACGGCATCGAGAAAAAGAAGGGATCAATCCATTTAAACCGTCCGCCCAATTCCCATCCACCCAGCACAATCACCAGCACCAGGATCCGCAGACCGATGATCAATGCATGTCGTTGGCGCAGCCGCCGCTGTGCGATCTTTTCAACATTTGCCAGCGACGCGCTATCGAAGGCCGCCTGCAAAGCATAGTCAGGAGTTGACATCAATTTTCCCAGTATCGGTTAGGTCAGGCGATCTGCACTTCCTCACGCAGGTCATGCCAGATGTCGCGCGAGATTTCAATGAAACGGGGCTCGTAGCGAATCTCCGACGTGACGCGCGGTCGCGGCAGATCGATCTCATAGACTTTCTTCAGTGTCGCAGGCCGTGCGGTCAAGACGAAAACTCGATCGGCCAGCGCGATTGCTTCTTCCAGATCGTGCGTGACGAACACGACCGAGCCCGAATTCGCCGACCACAGCTGCAGCAACTCGTCCTGCATCAACGTGCGCGTCTGCATGTCGAGCGCCGAGAACGGCTCGTCCATCAGCAGGATTTCCGGCTTGTTGATGAAGGTCTGCGCGAGCGCGACGCGCTTTCTCATTCCGCCCGACAATTGATGGGGATAATGCTTGCCGAACTTCTCGAGTCCGACGCGGCGCAGCCACTCATTCGCTTCGTCGTGCGCGACCGATTTCGAGCGGCCGCGATAGAGCGGCCCAGCGGCGACGTTGTCGAGCACCGAGCGCCACGGAAACACCGCGTCGGCCTGAAACACGAAGCCGATGCGCGGGTCGATGCCGTCCACCGGCGCGCCCATCACGCGCACTTCGCCGGTAGTCGGCTTCAGCAGCCCGGTGATCATGCTGAGCGTCGTGGATTTGCCGCAGCCGGTCGGCCCGACCACCGCGACGAACTCGCCTTTGGCGACGGACATGCTGAAATCGCGCAACGCAATCGTGGCCTTGCCGTCCGGAGAAACAAAGCGGCATGACACTGAGTCGAACTCGATCACCGGAGCGTCTTTGGAAACAACATGGTTCATCTGGTACATCCATGGAAGTGGCCGGCACCGTTGTATCGGCAGCGGCAGTGCAACGATCACACTGCAAGAGACGGGCAACAGCGACCGGCGAGCGCCGACTTATTTCGAACCGGTGAACTCGTTGGTGTAGGTTTTCGCCAGCTCGATATGCTTGCCTTTGACCGACGGATTGAATGCAGACAGCACCTTCAATACGGTCTCGGGACCGTCAGCAGGCATCTTGCCGTCCTTCGTAAACATCGGCAGCGATGCTTTCAACGCGCTCACGTAAAGCGGTTTGTCTTTCTGATAGTCGTCAGGCATTTTGGCTGCAATCTCTTCCGCGCTATGCGTGTGGATGAATTGCATCGTGCGAACGAACGCGTGCGCAAGCTTTGCTGCTTCCGCCTTGTGGGAATCGGCCCATGCCGCCTGGACGTAGAGGCTCGACGCCGGGTAGGTTCCGCCCAACGCCGCCTTCGTCCCTTCCACGGAGCGCATATCGACGAGCACCTTCGCGTCGCCGGACTTCTGCAATGCCGAGACGGTCGGCTCGGTCGTCATACCGGCGTCGATACGCCCTTGTTTGATCGCCGCGATGAAGCTGGCGTCAGCGCCCACCGGAAGCATCGTGTATTCCGTGGACTGGATGCCGTGCTGTCCCGCGAGGTATTGCGTAAGGAAGCTTGTTGAAGAACCGAGGCCCGTCACACCCAACGTCTTGCCCTTCACGTCCGCCATCGATTTGACCGTTTCGGCCGCTTTGGTCGATACCATCTCGACCTCGCCCGGCACTTGCCCGAAAACGACGATCGCCTTGACGTCCTTGCCTTTGGTTTGCAGGTCTATCGTATGGTCGTAGAACCCGACGACAGCCTGAACGGCACCGGCCAGCAGTTCGTTTTCGGCGTCGACGCCTGCCGGCTGCGACAGAAGTTCGACGTCGAGCCCCTCGTCCTTGAAATAGCCAAGCTGCTCGGTCAGGCGCGTCGGCAAATAGATCAGCTTCGTGATGCCGCCGACCATGATCGTGATCTTCCCGCCGTCGGCGGCGCTCGCATGCTGCGACGCAAGGCCGAAGAGCAGGCCGGAAGCAATGGCGATCTGCCGCAGTGTGCGAAAGCTAGGGGTCATCGATAGTCTCCGTTATTGTCCGGCGCGGCGGAATGCCGCCCGTCTGCATCGACGGCGCAATTCTAGGAAATCGAATCCTTCTCCCAGCTTTCACGGCGATCAATATTCGTATGGGATATCTATGATGGCCAGAGGCGCTGCTACTCAAAAACGCCCCTTCCCGCTTCGGCAACTTTCGACCGCGCCCCCATGACTACGTCCGGTCACTGCCCAAAAAAAGGGGCTAACCGATGCTAGTTGCAGCGCGGCGGGTCGTCGCCTTCCGTGCAAGTCATGCCTCGCTTGATGCGCGAGATCTGCGCTTCAAATGCGCGCGCGCCCCTATTGCGTCACCAACACCTCGACGCGACAGTGCCGCCCTCACGTCGTATTGTTGCGCGGGCGTTGCGGGTTAACACCCATGATTTGGCGACAGCAGAGAAAGCTGGCAGAAGGCGTCCGGTCTCTATAATCCGTTTCAATCACCCTGAAAGAGCGCCACGCTTTAGAAAGCGGCGTCACACCATCGGGGTTGCCAGCAGCTATCCACCATACGGCAGCGGAGCAACAGTGGGTGGACGGCTCCCATTTCCTCACAATTCGCCGGGGAGCGGAGTCGCTCCATGTCGCAAGCCTGCAATCAGCACAATGCGTGGAGAAGCGGTGAAAGATATCGAAATCGAGCGGTGGCCATTTGTGGTCCTCATGTGTATCTGTCTTGGTGGTTTGATGTTGAAGGCGTGCGCGTTTGGGCAAGATGCTTCTCCGCTTGATGGTGTGGTAGCTCATACATGTAGCGACTTGCTGGTCTTTCTCGGCGGTGTTGGAAGTGCCGGACTTCTTTGTATCAAACTCTTCGGTCCGGCAAGGGTTGAGAGCACGCTTTTCTGGGTGTTCCTCGCGGGAATCATCGCCGCTGCGATCCTGTTTTGCCGGGGGACCTGAAGGAAGACATGGACATAGCCCGCATCATTCATCGACGCTGGAGTTGGCGATGACCGAAGGCAGAACGTCTTTACGTGCGCTCATCGACAAATGGGTTGGACGTACGGCGACGAGTCCCATTAGGGTTATCCGACATGGTGATGCACGATCGAGGCGCTACGTGCACGTCTCGCTCCTACGGTCGCAGTCAGCGCACATGATCTTCTTTTTTCGTCACGATGACGGTAGCCGGAATGTCTTCCCGCCAGAGACTCAACGCCCTGCGATGACTTAAATTGCAATCAGGCCGCATGACGCGCGGTGAAATCCACGTGGGCTTCGCATCCGGAGACAATTTGTCGCATGAGCGCTGAAGCCACCAGCAGAATCCCTTGATCAGATCACTGGCCGGTGAGCATTGGGACGCTTCGCGCCACTGCAGCCGCCGGCCTTCAACCACGAGGAGACACTTCGTGCAAACCACTTCACGCACATCACCGCCTGCACCCGACCCGGCGCATCAACCCGGGATCAAGCCCCGCTTCTGGCCCGAAGGCTGGTGGAAACTGATGGAATACCGGATCGGCATCATTCCGTTGCCGGTCTACGTGATCCTGCTCGTGCTGATCACCGGCTTTGCGGTCACCGGAAAGGTGCCGGGTGAGATATCGATGGCAATTGCGGTATTGGCCTTCTTTGGTTTCACTTGCGCGGAGATCGGCAAGCGTCTGCCAATCGTGCGCAACATCGGAGCCGCCGCGATCTTCGCGACCTTTATTCCATCCGCGCTGAGCTACTACCACTTGTTGCCCAAGCCGATCCTCACGCTCACCACGGACTTCACGAAATCGACCAATTTCCTGTACCTGTTCATTGCGTCGATCATCGTGGGCAGCATTCTGAGCATGGACCGGCGCGTGCTGATCCAGGGCTTCATCAAGATCTTCGTGCCGCTCGCACTCGGCTCGGTCGCGGCTGGCATCGTCGGGACGCTGGTCGGTACTGCGCTGGGACTCGGTGCGCACCATACGTTCTTCTATATCGTGGCGCCGATCATGGCAGGAGGCATCGGCGAAGGGGCGATCCCGTTGTCGGTCGGCTACTCGGAAATCCTTCATTTACCGCAGGGTGAGTTGTTCGCCCAGGTCTTGCCGCCGGTGATGCTCGGCAGTCTTACCGCAATCGTCTTCTCAGGCCTGCTCGACAGGGTTGGAAAGAGGTTTCCTCATCTCACTGGTGAAGGACGTTTGCAAGTTGGTGAGGAAGACGAAATGGACCCGGTGCAGGAGAAAATAAGCGGCCATGTGGACGTCTCGCATATCGCTGCGGCGGGGATCACCGCCATCACCCTTTACCTGCTCGGATTGATGTGCCGCAACCTGTTCGGGCTGCCCGCACCGGTTGCCATGCTGTTTCTCGCGGTGCTGGTCAAACTCGCCCGCGCGGTGTCGCCGCCACTGCAGGAGGGCGCCTTCGTCGTCTACAAGTTCTTCTCGACTGCGGTTACCTATCCGCTGTTGTTCGCGATCGGGGTGGCAATGACACCGTGGGACAAACTGATGGCCGCGTTCACCCTCGCCAACATCGTGACCATCGTGGCAACGGTGGCTACGCTCATGGGGACCGGCTTCGTGATCGGTCGCATGTTGAAGATGTATCCTGTCGATACGGCAATCGTGAACGCGTGTCACAGCGGACAGGGTGGGACGGGCGACGTCGCGATCCTGACGGCGGCCAACCGTATGCAACTGATGCCGTTTGCACAGATTGCCACGCGAATAGGCGGCGCGATTGTCGTCACCCTGACGTTGATCGTGCTCGCGCACATCAGATGACGAATCCCAAGGGCACTGTTAAGTCAACGGGTTCCGATTACAAATTCGTTTTTAAACATAGCTATCCTTATCAGACGATGCCTGAGACCGCGGTGGTGGCGGTCCAGTCATACCATTTGGCAAAGCGTTCCTGCAGTATTGCACGATGACACGCCGCGTTCATCAGATGTATGGACAACGCGAAGTGCTGTCGGTCCGAAGCATGAGAGAAACGCCTGCGTGCAAGGCGCATCGCGAAAACCGCATAGCTGGCGTTCGCGCCTGCGGGTCGCAGCAGCACTGGGCGGTTTGAAGCCTGCTCCAGCAAGCCGACTCAACATTTTCCCTTTCGCTCATGGCTCATGGCTCATGGCATATTGCGGCCACATTGATGAGGAGGCCACTTGATGGCAGCGACGTTCGAAGCAATTCAGGTGAAGATGAATAAACTGTAAGCACACGCAGACACGCTTGCGACAAAAAAGTCGGCGCAATAATCTTAGCGCCGCAGACGCCAAGGTATCGTGAGTTCTGAAACAGAACATTTCGGGTTGGGGCGCTTTAGAAAACTGCTAAAGGCGATCGGCCAAAGGCGTGGTCCGGTTCGCACCATGAGTATCGAAACCCGCGCTGGCTGCTCAAAGTAACTTGCGAAGGCCGTCATACATCATCACAGAGCCGTTGATGTCAGTAACGGCTCCCATATATCCTCTACTGTCCAAATCCGCCAGACGGCTGGCGTTTAAACCGAGACTGGCGTAATAAGCCGCTTGCGATCGCGGGCGAAGCTCGACGCGAATATTCCCTACCACTCCGGCATTTCGCGCCCTATAACCTATCTGCAGGGCGATCATTACGTGTCCAGGGTCCACAAGATCCGTTGACATTGCCAACTCGCACGCCATCTTCCGCCCGGGACCTCGGCTCGGCGCACTGTTTTCCTCATTTTCCCAATGACCTAAAACTTTCGCCTCGGGCAATTGGCCTGCAGACGCAAAAGACGCTGTGGGTGCCCGACATCCCGTGAGGAGGTCAACTTCAGGCACGCGAATATCGAGTCGCACGATTGGAAGTTCCGCGCACGCGAGGCAAGGCAGATATCAGGCAATTTGAGCAAGTCACTGCCTTACAGGCGGGAGGCAGCATGTCCTCGTCGACGGACACGGCAATCCTTGTCGCAGCGGCGCATGACGCTGCGCTGGACCCCGGTCGCTGGCCCGACGAGGCGGTGTGGGGAGGGGGATGTCGCCGTTATCAATGACGGATTCGGCGAAAAAGTTTCACCCACAAATCGAGGTGCCAGAATGAAATGTCGACTCATAGCAATGGCAAGCGGGTCTGTTTGTTGGCCACGGCAGAAGTCGCGTATTCACACGATGCAGGGCGAGCTCCGCAATCTCCAGACAACGCAGTCATCCGCACAGCAGCATGCTGCACCGACGGCGGCACAAATGCGCGACACGTCCGCAGGAGACGTGCCGAAGACGGGAACGCAACGGGTACGCGCAGCCAGTACGGAACCCCGTGTACGGCTGGGCTGTCCTGCGAAATCTGCCAGGGTAACTGATTGGACCCGTTCGTACGGGTCGTCGCCGAGGCCGGGTCGAGATTATCTGGAACGGCCCCTCATGCCTGGTTCGAGCGACCGAACCACCTTATCGGAGTACATGAATATGAAACCGCTCAAACTTGCAGCATTTAGCGTCGCCGTTCTCGCATTCGGATACGTTCAGGCTCAGGATACATCGCCTGCAAGGCAGGCCACCAGTTCCGCGATGTCTTCGACAGACTCTGGAGGTGTCTCTGCCACGACTAGTGATTCAGGCATGTCAATGGGCAAAACGCGGGCCCAGGTCCGTCAGGAATATGAGCGCGCGCGTCAGTCGGGCGAACTCGACAGGATCAACCAACAGTATGGCGGCGAATAGAAACAGGGATGCGCAATTCCGGGGCAGCGACTAGTCGCTGCCTTGTCACAGTGAGCCAGCGTTGCAATCATCTTCTGCGGATTGCGCGCCCGAAAATCCCGTGAGAACGTCAACTTCAGGAACGCGAATATCGACTCGCATGATTGACCATTGTTGCTGGCCATAGCGTTGACACCGGCTCGCACATCCCAGCAGAGCACCCAGCACGTGTCTTGTCCCGGGCGCTTCGCAAGCCCGCCGCCAACGTCGGCGGGCCGCACTCCGCTCCTGTCGAGCAGCACAGCAACGGGCGGCCTGCCGGGGCTCTGTTTCAGGGGTAGTGGTGCAATCTCGGTAGACGAGTGAGAAATCGCCCATATTTCGGATACCTCAACGAGCTGAAAGAACCGCCATCCACATCGAGGGCGAAGCGGTGTCCTTGAGGTGCATGCTGGTGAGATCGAACTGGCCTTTGCGAATGCGATGCATCAGTTCGATGCCGGGGAGGGTAACGGCGGCGCTGCGGATCCGCTTGAACCCGAGCATCGCGTTCACCCGCGATTTGATGTGGCGGTGATCCTGCTCAATCAGGTTATTCAGGTACCTCGAGGATCGCAATTTTGTTCGCCTGGGTAGCGACTCGTCGGTCTTCATTTCGCGGACCGCCCGATGAGATGCCGCGTGGTCCAGCGTGATCGTTTCAGGAGCGCGTCCCTGAGTTCTGATTGCCTTCGTGAAGAACGCCTTTGCTGCTGCCACGTCGCGCCTGGCGCTGAGGCGAAAATCGATCGTCTTTCCCGCCCGGTCAACGGCGCGGTAGAGATAGGCCCATTTGCCGCGAATCTATGCAGCAAAGGCGCGATACCGACCGGAGATCGAAAAATGCTTTCATTGGATTCGTTATTGTCGTCGTTGAATTGGGCGCAAATCCCTTTCTGCAGCGCAGCTTCGACGAAAAGTATGTCTCGACAGCCTATCCGATCTACGCGACCGGGGCGCCGGGCCGCTCGGCGATGTTGATGCTCAACTTCTATCAGTAAGCGTGAGCATCCGGCTTCTTCAAAGCTGATCCACAGCCGCTAAATAAAGCGCTCGTGAGTAATGCCACCGCGAGCGCTTTCACGATGACCGTTGCCCCAAACGGTGCACCTGGCTAAGGTTGCGGCAACTACGCGGACTTACCGCTGATCTTGTCCATCGTCGCGATCAGCTCTGCTAGTGACTGCTTGCAGTCGCTCGCGTTCGGACTGCTGGCGCGCAATGCGCTCAGCGCTCGGTCGATCGCCTTGTCGACGGTGTGCCAGTCCGCTGCGGCACGAGGCTTCAGCGATGGCTCGGCGTCATCCCAGGCAACCTCCAGATCCTTGACCCGGGTCTTGCCGGCAGCGAGATCGCCGCGATTGACCAGTGCAGCTGTATCGGCTGCAATCTTGCGAAACGACGACAGATCGCCGAGTTTCGACGCGTTGCTGGGTTGGGCAGCCTCAGCCGACGGAAAACCGGTGCTGCCCGACTGATGGTTCCCAAAGCTGATTGCGGAAATGGCGATAAAGGAAGCGATGACAGCTTTGCTCAGGGTGCGTTGATTCATGATTGTTCTCGTCAGTTTGATCCGGTTTTCGATGCAAAGAGGACAACGTGCACTGCGTTGGAAACCAAAAACTCAATGTTCACTTGAAGTAGTTGCGCGCACGGCCCGCTGTTCCGCAGCAGTCGCAAAGACCACCATCACGACGATCGCAGTCAGGAACAGCAAGCTTGTATTGATCGTGCCGAGTCCCAAACCGCCGTACGTGCGCGACTGCGAAAGCAGGTCGCCGAACGAAGCGCCCAATGGCCGCGTCAGAATGTAGGCAAGCCAGAAAGTCAGTACCGGATTTCCACCTACGCAATAGATCGCGCTCACCAATGCGATTAGCGCGCCGAATGCCACGACGCCGATCATGAAGCCGAGCCCCAACGCTTCTGTCGCGAGATCGCCTGCCGCAGTGCCCAGCGCGAATGTGAACAACACGGCAGCCCAGTAGAAAAGCTCCCGCCGCGTCGTGTAGATGGTGTGAATCGACAGCGTCCGTTCACTGCGATACCAGAGCGCGAACACCACTGCCAGCGCGAGGGCAAACACGATCGTGCTGAAATAAAGACTGACGCCGAGCTTGTCAGTCAGTGCGTCGGTAATCTGCGTACCGACCACACTGACGAGCACCACGGTCAGCCAGTAAATCCACGGCACGTACTTACGCATGCGAAGCTGCACGGCCAATGCGGCGATCAGCAACGCGAGCATCATCCCGCCGGTGAACGCGGTACCGAGCCCCACGTGCACGGCCAGATAGTCCGCGCCGGTTTCGCCGACGGTGGTCGCCAAGATCTTGATAGCCCAGAAGCCAAGTGTTGCCTCGGGCACTTTGTTGCGCATCTCGGCAACGCGATAAGTCGAGGTCTCTAGCAAGCCGGTTCTCCCATCAGTGAGCATTGATTTCGACGTTGCGAGCGGGCTAACCCGCGCTCATTCAATGCGTCGAATAGTGCAATGGCTGACCTTATGAAAACCTTACGGAACATGCCGGTGAATCCGCCGAATTGCAGCGGTGAAATGGGTGGCTGAGAGTCGTCTTGAGCGAGCCTTAAGAGATGCTGAAGGACTTCGAAAACATAAAACGTATATTGCTCAAGCACTTCACATCGAGGCCGATAGACAGAACGCAGTACAAACGTGTTTTTCTACAGGAGAAAAGGATGTCCATTCAGGCAATTGGTCAAAGCACCGCACATGCATCGCCAGTTAGTTCCCGCTCAACATCGTAATCGTCCGTCTGGTCGGTGAGCTTTTGCGGGATGGTAAAGCCGCGGCGAACGCGGCGGGACTGAGTGGGCCGTCAAAGTTTCTGCTCAACAACCGATCGGGTTTTCCGACCGGGCTCCATCGCGTATACAGGCTCGCGCCGGGGGCTAAACGCGATATGGTGATCACTCGCGGGTGAACGGCCTCCCTCTGTCGACCGAGCCCAAAAGCCGCCGCAGCTTGTACTTTCGAGTGGGGCGGCTACCAGCCGTGCCGATTTCGTGATCGCGAGCGTGACGGCATTGGCATCGCTTACCGGACGCCGCTTCAGCACGCGCGCATCGGTCAGTCTTCGTCCCATCCACGACGCTCGCGCCGTTCGCGTTCGTGCTCATGATGGCGCCATTGCCGTTCACGCCACTCCTGCCGCTCATGCCAGTCGCGCTCGCGCCAGTCATCGGCGTAGCCATAGGCGGCTACCGGCGCAGGCGCATAGACGATTGGTGGCGGTGCCTCATAGACTGGCTGCGCCGGTACGAACACCGGTCCCGGAATACCGATCCCGATGCCCACATCCACGTGAGCGGATGCCATTGAGGAAGCCACCAATATCGCACCGCCCACAATCACTGACATTAAATTCTTGTGCATGACTTTCTTGTCGCCCCTATGAGAGGCGACGACAGTGGAGATGGAAAGCAGTGTAGGTAGGACTGTAGGATGCAGGTGAAAGAGGGTTGCGATTTCGGTAACACGGCGTAACGATGCGCGGCCTTAAGGTTGCCATAATGATTGCCGTGCACGATCCGCCGGTTCGGACCGTCGGCTTTCGTCCATTGCGCGCACTGTGCGGCGCCGCTGTCCGCGATCATGGGCGGATTCAACCGGTGGATGCAATAGTTTGCTGGAATCGTTCGGCCTCGAACGCACATAGCCGGCCCGCACATCATGACATTGTTCGTATTCGCGATACCAGGATTTAAGAGAGTTCTTTGTCGGGTACCCCAGCCGTCGAATCGTCGCTGCTAAGCGCTTTCCCAGTTTTATGTAGAGCTCAACCGCTCGATGCGGTCTTCGTACGAGTACATGGACTACCTCCAGGTGGTAATCCAAGTTTTTCGCCGCACCCCCGCTGTATCAACTTGAGATTGCGTTTGACAACATCTGAGTCGACGGCCGCATTTGAGCGAATCGGCGAATCGTCTCGAACGAGGTAGAAACCTTCAATCAAAACATATGGTTCAGTGAACACAATGTTGGCGGCCCGTAGCGGGTCCACAGCAAAGAAGCCAATGTCAGCACGCTCTTCGCTGACAGCCTCGACGGAGGGCGAACAGATCGAACACGCGTGGCAGCATTGCAGGATCGATTCCGATGCCGTGATCAGTAACAGCGATGTTGACCTCACTGTCAGTGTTCGTCACCGTGATAGCACTCGTATCTGGCCGCGATGTGTAACGCGCGGCTACGACACCGCCTTTGCACCGATACTTTCCATTACCCCGATAGCATGATCGATTTGCGTCTTGGTATGGGCGGCATTCATCATGAAACGCAGTCGTGCTTGTCCGAGTGGCACGGCCGGAAACTGGACTGAGTCGACGTGGACACCTTCTTCACGCAGTACGTTGACGTAACGTACGCACAGTTCCGTGTCGCCGATCAGCACGGGAACGATTGCCGTCTCGGTCGACAGTAACTGGTATCCGAGCGGTCGTATGCGCTCGATGAAATAGCGCTGGTTGTCCCACAGTTTTTGCCGCCGTTGCGGCTCTTCGGCCATCAGGTCGAGCGCAGCCAGTAGGGCGCTAGCCTGGTCCGGCGGCGGCGGGCAGGTAAAACCATAGGCGGAACTGGCAAGCCGGATCACGTCAGCCATATCGCGATCGACTGCCACAAACCCGCCAATGGCGCCAAATGCCTTGCTCAACGTGCCCATCTGGATGATATGGGGGCTGTAGCAACTGAAATGTTCCGAGGTGCCGCCGCCATGCTCGCCTAGCACGCCGGTAGCATGCGCATCATCGATATAGAGGATGGCGCCATAGCGCTCGGCCAGCGCCACCAAGTCCGGCAAGGGGGTAATCGTCCCTTCCATGCTGAACACGCCGTCGCTGACGATGATTGGTGTGGTGCCGTCCCCCGTCTGCAGGAGCGACTCCAGATGATTCATGTCGCAGTGTCGATAGGTGCGGCGCAGTGCGCCGGACATCTGGATGCCTTCCCGAATGCTGATGTGATTGAACTCATCCGAGTAGTAAGCATATTTGCGGCGAGTCTTGGGGCGGTAGCCGTGTAAGCGCGCCAGCGTAGCGGCTTTGACCAGCGTCGAGAGCACGCCGAGATTGGTCATGTAGCCCGTCACGAACAGCACTGCGTCGCTTTTGTGCTTGAGTGCACCCAGGCGTGCCTCCAGTTCGCGATAGACCTCTAGATCGCCGCCCAGAAGGCGCGACTCGCAGTTACCGACGCCATAGCGATCCAGCCCCTGCTTGGCGGCAGTCACCAACCGTGGATGATTCGCCAGTGCCAGATAATTGTTCGAACTGAACGAAACGAATTGACGCCCATTCGACATGAAGGTGGGATCCGGCAGTGTCGCGTGAACGTCAGATATGTGGTGAATAGTGTGGCTTTCCAGCCATTGGGCGATTTCGCCTAAGTCATGCATTATGGTGTTTTCCGTTTTGTCCCGGAATGCGTCGAACAACTCCCGATTGTCAATCTGGTTCCACGGGGTCGCGGATCAGGTCGGATAATGACGCTGGATCCTCATGGCTCCATAGCCGGTTGTCTAAAACCGTTCGTGCCCGCCGCTACAATTCGTCATCCTTTGCCCTCTGACGGCCTAAGTCGATCTGCGGATCGCAGAGATCCGTTTGCTGTCGATCAACTGAACGTCTGATCTGCCACAAGGTCCCGACGCCCGCCGTGCCCCCTAATTCGGAGTTCGATGCGGTCTACCCCACGCGGTGCTCGGCTAAGAGTCAGCGCTTCTACTGTAACTAGTGGGCTTTGCAACTTCATGCCCCGCCCCGGTCAAAAAGCCCCGGCGATTGACTGGCTGAGGCTCGTCGACGCTGTCCAGGCCAACCCGCCGCTGTGGGTGCCACCGTTTGATTGGACTGATGAAGCGCGCGCCAGCGACTCCTGAACCGACAAGCGGAAAAGAGCCCCGGGTGGGCGGTAAAACCGGCGGATTCTAGCGACGTCACCTTAAGGAAACCTGATGCTTGGCAGGGGCGGTCGGGATGCTTCCCTTCCGCTGTCGTTTCGTTATGGCCTGCAACGCAACGTCCAACAACACCAAGAAGCGGGGCAGCCGAGGTCTTTCGATTGAATCCGTGGAGCAGTTTGCGCCTTAGCACGCAATGTCTCAGGCTGGTTTGCTATTCCTCCCAAACACCATTAGCCAACGCTCATCACTGGGAACCCACATGCGCCTGTTAAATCGTCTGGCTGTTTCGATGGTTTTGCCGCTGGCCTCCTGCGCGATCGGATCATCAAGCTCAAGCGATCTGGGCTTCGGTGCGTCGCCCGCCATACCGGATCCAGAATCGCCGTTGATTCCAATGGTCAACATCGCGCCCGTTCAGGCGCACTCTGCCTTCTGCCCACCGCTCCCCCCGGTTTTGCCGTCACCGAGTTTGCCAGTGGTCTCGCGCAGCCGCGCTGGCTTTACACGTTGCCCAACGGTGACGTACTGGTGGCGGAAAGCGACGCCCGTGCCGCCCATAATGGCTGTACGGAAATCCATAGAAGGCTCCATCTTTCACAGCGACGCCTCGCAGCGTAAAGCCGAAACGTGATTCGACAGGAGGCGCGCCATTACTTGGGACGACATTTCCACATGCGGCGCCGCCTATTGGGACTCTTGTCTAGCCGCAGTCAGTTTGCGGAAGTTGATCGGAACAAGTGCTCCGGTCAACCGCTCCGTCGCCGAAATTTGGAGAGGCCCCGTTCCCGAAACCCAATTCACTGTCTCTTCGTGGCCGATTTTCGTCGGATGGTGCCCCCGGTCCGGGGCTGCGTAGATGTCGGTTAATGCTCTGAGAGGGAATTTTCGTGTGCTATAGATTTGCTACAGCATCGGTAGCAATCCATATTTGACAGGCCTCTCGCTTGTCATTCCACCCTCTGAACTATCGTCGCCCGAAAAAATTCCGGCAAAGCGACTTCGAAGGACGCCATTCGGCCCCGAAAAGACTGGGTCCTCTCGATATTCGGGAATTTCGTGCGCGAATCGACGGCTGCTCTTCAAAGCGCTGCTGCGATGATGGATTGCCGGTCAGCGAAGCGAAGTGACCGCCTACGACACCTGGCATTAAATCACACTGGCCGAATCGTATTGGAAATCGAAAAAACGTTCTCGCCGGCGTATACGAAGTCACGCTGCATTTCGACATGCCACTTCAAGAAATTCCGACTGTTCGATTCCCCTGGAAGCATCCAATCATGCAGTTCAATGATCACCAGCGGAAATCTGTTTAATTCTTCGGAGTGGCGCGAAAAGAGGTCCGACTCTGCACCCTCGATGTCAATCTTCAGGATGAATGGCGTTCCGCTAGATTTCGCCATGACCTGTTCCAGCGTCATCGCTTCGACGGCGTACGAGTGCTCGGTGGGCTGCTCAGCCGTATGATATCCGCAGGCGCCTAGTGCCGGATCGACGTCCAGATAAAGCGTACCACTGGTCGCTGCAATGGCGGCGTTCAGCGGCACTACAGAGGGGAACGACATCGAGTTACTCTTGAGGAGTTCGTAGTTCGATACGTCCGGCTCAATAGCTAGAATCTTCGCTTTCGGATACGTGAGCGCAAACCAAACCGCACTGGCCCCGATGTTGGCCCCAGCGTCGACGATAATCGGATCCGGACAGGCCCGGTAAAAGTCGACTATCTCTTGCGCCCGGTGAAGATGGTCTGTTGCATAGACTCGTCGAAAAAAAATCTCCTTGCACACCGTTCGGTCCGCTACTGAAGACCGGAAATTGAAGCGCCTTCCACCGGGAAGCTTCAACCCGTGCAGACCGTATCGAACGGCTCCCCAAGCATCGAGAGACCGATTTTTGGGTCGCAGCAATCGCACGAGCCCTGGGGGCAACATGTCCTTCAAGGTGGATCTTACGAGGTCGTGCATATTGGTTCTCCGCGTGATCGTCGTTGCTGCATTGACGGGAATCTGCCCGACACTCAAAAGGCATGCACCACTGCTAGGCTAGTCTAATGGATTTCAGCAATTCACCTCGGGCCTCTCCCTATTTCCGACATATCCGCCAACCTTGTTTGTTTCAAAGTCTAAGCTGCGGCGGACGAGGCCGATTACGTGCATCGGGCGATTGCCCGCTCCTGGCCGACAGTCGCCAGGTATGGCGTTAGCCGGAATCAAGCTCGCTTGCGCAAGGCGAGCCGAGTCCAAGTGACGCCCCTGTTGCGATTGCCCCTGAGCCGACCTGGTCAAGATGCATCCAGACTGCAGTAATCACGACAACACGGAAAGTCGTCGCCCTTGCCCGCACCGCTTTAAGGTCTGGAAGACTGTCGTCGAGTCGCCTGACGTGGGAATTCGGATAGCAGCGTTTCGCGTCAACTCGCAGTTCTCCAACGGGCTCCACGGCTAACACCGAGTACCCCATCGCTGCCAACGCTCCAGCATCACGGCCCGATCCGCCATCCAGGTCCAGGATGGGTGATGGCGTGGGCCGGGAGGAGACGTAGCACCGGCCGGTGAAGGTCGGCGAACGAGATTTTGCGCCCTTGGTCGGCCAAGGGCTGCCGCGTGTTCCGCATAACCTTCGGTCCCTGGAACTTCGCTTGACATCGTTAACAGTGGCGTTGTCCGACCCATCGCGATTGTCGACGGTTCGGGCAGAGTCCCAGACGACCTGACCCCGCCATCCGGCCGACAGCGGGTCTTATGCAAAGGGCACAATGCGACCCTCAAACCGCGCTCGATCCGGCACCAGGTGAACCGCAGCGTCCGACTCGCAAGAGACAGTCATCGCACGACGAAGCGGCCATTTAATACGGCCTGATGCACCTTGTTGCTTGCCGGGCGAGGAAGCTACCGGAACGTTATGAAGGCAGCATCTATCGCCAGTTCGTGATCACGACTCGGTCCGCTTTCGAGAGCGCTTCGGCCCTATGGAACGACACGGTGACCGTCGCTTCATGGCCGACTAGCGCCGAATGTGTCGGCGCTAGTCGGCCTTGGCGGGACACTAACCGCCGGTCGCGCGCGGACTCGGTTCATCCGGACATCACGTCAGGCCGGACGATCAAACGTGCCAGGACTTGCGTGCGTCGCCTTCCAGCTTTCGGTGCGCTCCTTCGTCGCGCGCGCCAGCGCATCTTTGACGCCGTGTACATCGAAATCGCCCGTATAGACAGGCGAGCCGGGCTGCTGCCTCCACGAGGCAGCAATCGTGCCTGCGTCTACTGGGTCGAAGCCGATCTGATCGACGAGTCTGAACACGACTTCCTTCGCCTTCGGGTTGTCGCCTGCCACGGGCAGCGCGATGCGTCCCGACGTGCCAGCGGGCTTGCCCATCCCTTCGAGGTGCGCGGCATAGATGTTGTTGAACACCTTGACGACGGCGTGGCCGATCTGCTCCTCGACCCAGCGGCTTTCGGGCGCGCCCGTCTCGATGCCGTCGATGCGCCCGTCACGTTGACGAGGGTAATAGTTACCCGTGTCCACGACGACAGCTGACGGTTTTGCGTTGTCGAACAGACCTTTCGGCAAATTCGTCACCTTCGCTTGCGGAATCGTCACGACGATCACGTCCGCGTCGGCGACGATATCCTGCACGTCGCTTGCCGTCGCGCCCGTCTCCTTCGCAATGTCCCCCAACGACGCCGCTCCGCGCGAGTTCGCGATACGCACGGCATGCCCGCTTTCCACGAAACGGCGCGCGAGCACCTTGCCGATGTTTCCTGCTCCGATGATGCTGATATTCACGATGACCTCCTGAAAATGAACGAGCCGCGCGCCGCACTGGAGCCTTCAGGCGACGCAGCGCGTGCCCGACACATATGACGAATCGTCGGATGGAGGAAAGCGACGACCGTCGCCATTTCCTCGGCGGATCCGAAGCGGCCCGCCGGCGTGCTGGCGGCGAACGCATGCTGCGCTTCGACCGACGGCCAGATGCCACGATGATGAAACGGCGCTCGATCAGCCCCGGACACAGGGCATTGACGCGCACGCCGTGCCTGAACCATTCGATCGATGCCGTCTTCGTGATTCCGCTCACAGCATGGTTCGTGCCGATATAGAGTGACGCGTTTTCGAAGCCGATCACGCCCCCATCGACGCATTGTTGATAATGCTTCCAAAACCCTGTTACAGCATGACTTCCGCTTCGTATTTCATGCTGTTGAACACGCCGCGCACGTTCGGTTCGAACACCATGTCAAAGCGCTCGTTGTTCTGTTCGACGGGCGGCGCAAGGATGCCTTCCGTGTCTGCGTTGTTGAACGCGAGCCGAACTGGACGAATTCGTTGGGGCGATCACAGCGGCGGGCGGCGACGCGACCTCGCTCGTCGTCGATGTGACGAAAGAGGACGACGTTCCCGCGATGGTGAGGCTTGCGGTCGATACTTACGGCAAGCTTGATATCGCTCGACCAACTGCAGGAGCGCATACGCGCGCACGGCAAAAGTCTTCCCGAGCGTCGTGTGCGCACGCTGCGCGTGCTGCGATGAAAGAGCGTTTCGCCCAGCCGTTCTTCGAGTTGCTGGATTGCACGTGTGACGACCTGAGGCGACGTGCCGAGACGGGTCGCCGTCTCGCGTAAACTGGCCGATTGCGTCGCTGCGGTGAAGATACGGATGAGGTCGATCTGGTTGTCCATACAGCAGGTACAGCGAGTGATGCAACGACGTCGAATGCCACAGTGCGGCCAACTTCTACCTGATGCGGGTGGCCCTAGTCGACCCTCTAACGAGGCGCGCGCTCGCCTAGCATCAAGAACGCACCTCGCAGCCTCGTGGCGATCAGCCAGATACTTCGGAATTCCCTGGCAAGGCCCTCGAATGGATCACACAAAGTGAAAACGATCATCAGCCTGGCTTTAGCAGCCATCGCCGTGGGCCTTTTCCTACCTTGTGCTGCACAGGAGTCGGGAGCCGTCAAGCCTCAAATACTGCTTCAGCAAATTGTTGATGGCATGCCGAGAGGCGAAAAACAGGAACTACGTGTCCTGACAGCGACTTTCAAACCCGGCGATAAAACAGTCTTTCATACACACCGGTTTCCGGTGACGGTCTATGTGCTGGAGGGTGCCTTCACTCTGGAGATGGAAGGCATGGCGCCAGTCACCGTGAGGCAAGGTCAGGCGATGGTAGAGCCACCGCATGTGAAGATGACCGGTTATAACCGCAGCAATAGCGATTCGCTCCGCGTTGTTGTATTTTATGCCAGTGACCCAGACACACCATTTCTCGATCCATTGCATTGATCTGTTCGGCGAACACTATGACATGTGCGGCCCACGGTCATTTAGCGGCGAATTTATCCTCTAGCCGATGACGCGCGGGTATTGAGGGACACGCGACGGTCTGCTGTCTGGGTGCGGACCAGACGTTCGAATGCCCATGTGAAAGCACGGTCGGGCGACCGTAGATGGCCGGTTACCGAAATTCGGCATAGATCAGTGGCTTCGCCTTGCCACACTATGCTCGAACTGCGGATCCGGCCGCCAGCGGCTGTTGGGCCGGGTGCGTTCTCAGTTGTTTGTTTGAAGCTGCCGCGGTGCCAATCAAACTGCCATCGGAACTAAAGACCCCGGGCTTCTCACCTGGACACGGGATATGCCGACCGTCCGTTAGGTTCTCCGAGATAACGGCATACCCGAGGACTTCCTTAGCGTTGGCTTAAGTGTCTTTTCGGAGCCATTAGTGGCGGCCCATTCAGCCAGAAACTCCCACTGCCGGCGCCCTCCCATAAAGTTTTCACTCAATCGGCCGTTAGCTCGACACACACCCGTCGGAACGCGGAGCACCGTTTGAAAGATATGAGATTTGCTGCATCGATCGTTGGAATCACGACTGCGCTCTATTTGTCCGGATGCACGACGACTGGACAGACACAGATCGCTGCTCGACCGGTTTCTCACGCTTCACAGGCCGCTGCGGTTGTCACAGCACCGCCCTCCCGCGCTGTCGTTACCGCGAGGCCGGTAGTCGTGGAGGAGGTAATCCCGGAAACCAACGACGTGTATATCTCGGCTGCCTCGAACTCCGACATCGTGTTCGTTGGGGGAAGCACGTACATCTGGGCAAAGGGGCCGGACGGGCGACGCCATCGTCATTTCTACAGTCGCGGCGATAGGCGCCAGGAGGTGTTTCGTCGGCGTGACAATCTGCGTTCGGTCGTCGGCCATCGTCCCGAACGTCCGCCAGCAAAATACGCGGGGCACGGCTCTGGTCGCCAACGAGAAGATGTCCATCGCCCGCAGCGATTCCATGCCAACAGTATGCCAAGCCACAATCATTCGTCCACGCACCGTCTGGCAGCCGACGATCAGTCACACCACATTGATCCGCACCATGCAGCACCAAAAACAGGTCAGTCGGTCCGCGATGCGTCCGCCGCGCGTAACGGTGTACGACATCACCCCGCCCCCAGTGTGTAGCCGGCAACACCCTTCTCACTCTTTCGCCCACGCTGCCGCGCAGGCCTTTGCAAAGTCCCGATACGACCGTAGCTGCCGGCCGAGAAGCGACGTCAGGCGCTCGACCTGCGCAGTCGTCGCAACGGCCCCATCGCGTTGATACCGCTGCATCATCAGTCGCATGTCACAGGCGAGCCATGCTGGCGAAACCGACTTCAGGCTGCGTTTCGAGCGCCAAAAGACCGTCACCGCCATAAGATATGGGACGGTGCAGCAACCCAAATCGGCGCCGTGAACCGCTGGTTCCGCAATCAGCCAGAAGAGGTCGTCTCTGCCGCCACCACCTTTGTTCACGAGGCGCTTGCGCCTTACGCGGACGGTGCGAGAGTGCGATTGCCAGGTGCGATGTGGGTAGTCAGTAGCGTGCCTGCCTGAACGAGCCCCGCCACCCAGGGGCTTTTTCACCGAACGTGAATTCGCCTTTGGCCCTTCCAAGTGTTCTACTTGCTTGTACGATTCCCCCCTGTTTCGGTCAATGAAGGCGCGTTCTGCTTCGACAATCGGTTGACCGGTTACCGGGGCCGAGCCGACGCCTGAGTGTCTAATCGACGACGAATGTGAACGGCGGATTGTGGCCGGTAATACGCGTTCACGCAGATCGTCCGAAAGCTGACGTTGAGGATTCCAACGCTCCCTCTGCGGAACACTCATCGAACTGGTGCTAACGGCCAGGAGGCGACGTTCGCTGGTCACGAAGATCGGACGTTCCAACGTCGCCTCAAGTCTGGCGAACGGTCATTCGGTTGGCCGACTACAAACGGTCGAATCAGCTTCCCAGGCTGCAGCGACCGGCGCGGACGATTCGGTTGTGCGGTGGGGGGACGACTGGCGCCAGCCCAAGCCTGGCAAGCGCATAGGGAAGCTCAATTCTTCTCGTAAACCCTGCTGAAAGAAATCGCCCACCGTAAGAACCCGGTAAGCGGGCGCTTTTAACGTACTCATGAGCGCATCGAAAGAACAACACGCTGTGAACGCGTGCGCGAGAGCATCGCACCACATCCCCACATGGGGATCCCCAAACTCATATCGCTCGCTGATCGTTCCGGCGCGGCCCAAAAGAAGGCGTTCTTTCAGACAGCGAAAGATACCCGTGTAGGAGACGGAAATGGACCTCAAACTCGCAGAGAAAATTAAATCGAGCGCGACATACCGCGAACTGGTGCGAAAGCGCTCGAGGCTCGGCTGGACTCTGACTGCCCTCGTGCTGGTCGTCTACTACGGCTACGTGCTGCTCATCGCCTTCGACAAGGACTTGCTTGCCGCGAAGATGGGTGCGGGGGTGATGACGTGGGGCATGCCGATCGGACTTTTTGTGATCGCGTTCACCGTGGTGATCACCGGCCTCTATGTGCGCCACGCCAACCGCAACTACGACGAACTCACCGACCAGATCAAGCGGGAGGCCGCATGAAGGCCCGACAATTCCTCGCCGTAAGCGGGCTGTTCGCCGCTTCGGCCAGCTGCTTCGCTGCAGGCGCCGACCTCGGCCAAGCGGTCAAGCAGGCGACCAACTGGACCGCGATCAGCATGTTCATGCTGTTCGTGATTGCGACGCTCTTCATCACCAAATGGGCCGCCAAGAAGACGCGCTCGGCCGCCGAGTTCTACACCGCGGGCGGCGGCATTACCGGCTTTCAGAACGGCCTTGCGATCGCAGGCGACTTCATGTCCGCAGCGTCGTTCCTCGGTATCTCGGCCGCAGTCTACGCGAACGGATATGACGGCCTCATCTATTCGATCGGCTTTCTGGTGGGCTGGCCGATCATCACGTTCCTGATGGCCGAACGACTGCGCAATCTCGGCCGCTTCACGTTCGCCGATGTGGCCGCCTACCGCTTCAAGCAAACCCCGATACGCGCGTTCGCCGCATCGGGCACGCTCGTCGTGGTGGCGTTTTACCTGATCGCGCAAATGGTGGGCGCGGGACAGCTCATCAAGCTGCTGTTCGGCCTCGACTACTGGATCGCGGTGGTGATCGTCGGCGCACTGATGATGGTGTACGTGCTCTTCGGCGGCATGACCGCGACCACCTGGGTGCAGATCATCAAGGCGTGCCTGCTCCTCGCGGGCGCTTCGTTCATGGCGTTCATGGTGCTCTGGCAATTCAATTTTAGCCCGGAGGCGCTCTTCGCGAAGGCTGTCGAGGTGCACGAGAAGAAGGCGTCGATCATGGGGCCGGGCAACTTCATCAAGGATCCGATCTCGGCGATCTCGTTCGGCATCGCGCTGATGTTCGGCACAGCCGGCCTGCCGCACATTCTGATGCGCTTCTTCACCGTTCCCAACGCGAAGGAAGCACGTAAGTCGGTGTTCTGGGCGACCACCTGGATCGGCTACTTCTACATCCTCACCTTCATCATCGGCTTTGGCGCGATTGTGCTGGTGAGCACCAATCCGGTCTTCAAGGACGCGGGCGGCAAGCTGCTCGGCGGTGCCAACATGGCCGCCGTGCATCTGGCGAGTGCGGTCGGCGGCAACGTGTTCCTCGGTTTTATCTCGGCCGTCGCATTCGCGACCATCCTCGCCGTCGTCGCGGGCCTCACGCTCGCCGGCGCGTCGGCGGTGTCGCACGATCTGTATGCGACCGTGTTCAAGCACGGCAAGGCATCGAGCGCAAGCGAACTGCGCGTTTCGCGCGTCACCACGGTCGTACTGGGCATCGTTGCGGTCGTGCTGGGCATCGTGTTCGAGAAGCAGAACATCGCATTCATGGTGTCGCTTGCCTTCGCGGTGGCGGCCTCGGCCAATTTCCCGGTCCTGTTCATGTCCGTGCTATGGCGCGGCTGCACGACGCGCGGTGCCGCCATCGGCGGCTTCCTTGGGCTGCTCTCGGCGGTGCTGCTGACGGTCCTCTCCAAGGCTGTGTGGGTCGACGTGTTCCACCACGCGAACGCCCCGTTTCCCTACGCGTCGCCCGCGCTCTTCTCGATGGTGATCGGCTTCGCCGGCATCTGGATCTTCTCGGTGACCGACAAGTCCGCTCGCGCACGTATCGACCGGGCCGGGTTCGAGGCGCAAAGCGTGCGCTCGGAAACCGGCATCGGCGCGGTGGAGAGCGCGAGCCACTAAATAGGCCTTGCACACTTCGAAGGGGCGAGGTAATTACTCGGCGAGAACGTTAATATCGCGTCCGCTGCGCTCGCCCCCGAACCGACAGGCTTTCTTGGTACATCCGCCCGCAAGGCGCCGCTTGATGCCGCGCGCGAACGGCCACTCGCAGGTCCGGTCGGCACTCGGGAGCGGTCATCGCCGCGGCGCCGATCCGAACGGCGGATGAAGGTCCATCAACTGCGGAAAGCGCGCCTCAGTCACCGTGCCGTCGCACTGCCGCTGACTATGCCGTTTGGTCGCCAAGGGCGATTTTATGAACGTTCGCTGCATACACCCATTCGCGGGCTTGGCGCTCAATGAGATCCATGAAAGCAGGTGGGCCGCTGCAGTAAATCTGTGTGTTGGCATGAGTTGGACTCATTGCGTGGGAGCTCTTCTGCGCGAATAGATCATCGGGCAGGCCGAAATGGTGATAGACCTTACCGTGACTTTGAAGCGCGTCAAATTCTTCTCGAAGAACTGCGCGGTCGGCCGATCGGGCGAAGTTGTGCACCTCGAACCTTTGCCCCGCCGATGCAAGCCGCTTCGCGATTCCCGCGATCGATGCTGCGCCGATTCCGCCGGCAAACAGGATAGATCGCGCACGATCGTCCAAAATTGTCGGCGCGCTTTTGGGGGTGCCGACAAACACTTCGTCTCGTTCATTCAACGGAAACTTGGATAGCAGACTATCCGTTCTGCCATCACCTTCTTGTCTCATGCCTACCACGTAACCATCGGACACGGACGAAACGCGGAGCAAAGGATAAATTCTTTGCTTGTCGCCAGCGCTATTCAGAAAGAGAGTGACGCACGACCCATCGTTAAACGGCGGAAGCGCCGATTTGGACGTTGTTCGAAGTTCAACGGCATGGTACCCCTTAGCAATTTGCCATTTCCGGCCCACGATGACGGGAATCAGGTTGTCGCGCATGTCTTCTCCATTAGGACCTGCATCACAGATGGAACTCTAGCCGATACCCTGTAAGGGAGGGAGAGGTGAGCCGGGTTGTAGCGAATCCGCAGTGATGATCGGGCGTTGAAACCCGCGTGGTTAAAGGCGTTGAGCGATTAGTGCAAGGCTGGTATTTTCAGAACGTACTTTCTGACTATCGATTACATCACGTTTGCGATACTTTGCATATCTTAGTAAATTCACTCGGGAACGGTATGTCCATCAAGAGTGTCCCGGCAATGCTGCTGCTTTCACACCGATCCATGCACGATCGCTAATGCACACGATAAAAAACTTCAACTTTATCTAGCGGGCGGGAGAAGGCACTATAGCTCCTGTCCGCTTTACAAGGCCTGTCGACCCGCAACGATGCGTCACGTTCGACCACTGCAAACAGGCGAGCGAGGAATCGTTTTCGCCGTCGTCAATAGATGAAGACAGCTGTATCCTTGGCAAGGCGTCCCAAGCATCGCGCACCTCAAAGCGGATTTCATGTACAAGTTCACGACTCGGCTCTGCCGCGAGAACCAAGCGGTGGTTATCGAGGACCTGAACGTCAAAGGGATGCCGGCGAACGAACGACTTGCCCGGCCGATCTCGGATGTAGGCTTTGGGATCTTTCGCCCTTGATGCGCCGCTACGTCGCGCTGAGATATTGCAACATCGGAGCTGAATCGATCTACGTCGTCAAGTTTCTGGCCGAGCCGCTGCTGGGAGGCAAGTGCGGATGAACGTTGCACGTCCTCGCGGTACGTATTGCCTGAAGGCAGCCGCCCGCTGCGCGCCACTGGTGGCTGCCGCCGGCTTCGCCATGGCAACCCCGTTGCCGACGCCGCCGTGCGGGACACCGCCGGTGCCGGCCTACGCGTCGCTGGGCGCGCAACCCGCGATTTCGATCCTGCGCGGCGAGGAGCTCGATACGAGTGTGTGGCGGCCGTCCTCGTGCACCGGATGGCCTGCCGCGTCTCGCTCCCGGGTTGTCGTCGCGCTCGCGGGGTTGGCCCGCGTCGCCGACGGTCCCGAGACGCTGTTGACACGTGCCGGGGCGGTCTCCACCCTGCGAACTGTGCGCTACTGGTCCACGACCGACAAGAAGTGGCGTCCCTTGTTCCTGGACGCCGCAGCGCTGGCCGGACCCGCGGAGGCCGGGAGACGGCGGGATGATTTCCGCCCGTCGGAACTGCAAGCCGGTCGAACCTTTTACTATTGGGTGGACGACAGCCGCTCCGGCCCCATGGTGTACCGGGTGCGGGTGCTGGAGCGCAGTCCGCACCGGGTGGCGCTGGCCGAGGAAAATGTGTCGCCGGTCCGTGCGTTCGGACTGACAGTGTTCCAGCCGGCGGCGCTGCAGACGGTAGTGTTCGCACAGCGCCAGGCGGACGAAATATGGGGCTTGTATATTCTCGTGCGCATCGACCGGCAAGCCAGCAGTTTTATTGCGAGCGGGCACGAGGCCTCTACGGCGAACCGGGCGCTGGCACTGTTCCGGCACCTGGCCGGCGTTCCGACCGACGCGGAACCACCGGCCGTGCGATGACTTGGGTCGTGACGCAACAGGCCCCTCGTCGATGCGTCAATCGCTTGCTGCGGCGCTCTCGCGCGCTTTCCTGCAGTACGCGGCCGCGGTGTACGGTCTCACACTTCCCGGTGTTGTTCGTCCGGGTCGAAAACTGTCAGTAGCTCAATAATTCCCGCTTGTGCGGACTCCGTTTCTCCCACCCATCGACTAACGGAAGCCGGAGACCACGACCTTTTTCCCTTCAAAGCTTTCTTGCACACCTTGCTCGCAACCCATTGGACACGTTACTTTGCCGTCCCCGCTCGCGCCTGACACGATGACCGCCCTGTAGACAACGGATTCGATGAGCGTCCCGTCGGCAGCGACGACGATGTTCAGATCAGTTTCGACGCCGGCCGGCACGGCCCCGCCGGCGGCATAGACGATTTTCATTGGCTTGGCCTCCTTTGAAAGTTGAGTCGCGGGGTGTCGATGGTCAGGCAGCGGGTCGCCTGTCACAGAGCATGACGCTGCCTCGCGGTGGGCAACCCGCGATGCGATGTAGCTGGGTGAAATCGGCAAATCGGATGCCGTGAGACGCGTGTCGAGTAAACGGGTAGGAGGATCAGATATTCGGGGCGCCGCTAAAGAATGCCTCGCTTGGATTGCGTCGCAACGGACGACCGGAGATTGACCAGCTAGCGAGAAGAGCGCGTCGTTATTGCATGCGGATTATTCAACTACGTATGGGGTGGGTGTCATAACAGAGCAAGTTTATGAAGCAAGTGCGTATGACGTCCTCCGCGTACTTGCCATAACATCCGGCTGTATTCACGCACGACCTTAAGGAAAACTGACGAAATCGCCGTTCGTCGTCGCGGCAGCAAAGTTGCGTCAAGTTGTGGGTATAACGGCGTCGCCGTAGTTGATCGCGCCACGTCGCCCGCGGCCTGAAGGCCGATTGCTTCCAATGGCGCGTTTGCGCGCGCCGTGAGATCCGGACCTGCTTGTCGCGCGATTCATTCTTGTCGCACCGGAAGAGTGGACGGTCGACATGGGTTGTTACGGGGACGCACCCTGACGTTGATTTTGAAGAGGGCGCGATTTTGGCAGCGCTGGTGCGCGTGTATGAGCAAGCGCTGAAATCGTCGGCTGTCCTGCCCGCACACCGAGCGCCCAGTCGAGAAGTGTCGCGAACGTCCCGCGCGTCAATGGTCCCGATGTGTCCATCCTGCTTAATGCGTACAACTCGCCTTTGCATCCGTCCCTGCTACGAGGTTTGACGCGGCGTCTCTATCTTTGGTCATTGTCGGTCCGGATCAGCAAAGCTTATTTAGGCCGCGCGAGCGCTTTTGCAAGAAAGCACGGTCGCGCCTCAGGTTTTCTTAAGGAAGCGTCCCGCACACTTAAACCCATCATTGCCTTACTTTTCTTAAAGGGATGTCACACATTGCGAAGAAGACTCGAAGTTTGCGCTTTCAGCGCCGCGTCTCTGCATGTCTGTGACGGGCCCCCTGGACTGCCTACATGAGGGAATATGGACACAACGAAGCACATGGCGATGACCAAGGTGCCTGAGGTCACGCTTGGTTTCTGGATCGTCAAGATCGCAGCGACGACACTAGGCGAGACCGGCGGAGATGCAGTCTCGATGTCGATGAATCTGGGCTACCTTGTCGGCACGATCATTTTCGCGGTGATATTCTTCGCCGCTGTCAGCGCCCAGATTCGGGCGAACCGGTTTAATCCGATTCTTTACTGGGTAACCATCGTCGCCACCACGACAGTCGGTACGACGCTTGCAGACTTTTCCGACCGATCTCTCGGGATCGGCTACGCCGGCGGAAGTACGATCCTTCTCGTTTTGCTGCTGGGCTCGCTCTTCACTTGGTACAAGATGATGGGTTCGGTATCTGTGACGACTGTATCTTCACCCAGGGCGGAGATGTTTTACTGGGTGACGATCATGTTTTCCCAGACGCTCGGCACCGCGTTGGGCGACTGGACTGCTGACACAGTTGCGCTCGGCTACAGCGGCGCGGCCATTGTTTTCGGTGGCCTGCTGCTGGTGCTCGTTGTAGCGCACTACTGGACCAACATCTCATCGACGATACTCTTCTGGGCCGCGTTCATTCTGACTCGTCCGCTCGGAGCGGCGCTCGGTGACTTTCTCGACAAGCCAATCGACCATGGTGGTCTGGCGATGAACCGTTATGCCGCTTCGATCGCGCTTCTAGGCTTCATCCTGACCAGTTTGATGGTCTTCAGGCAAAGAGCAGCAAAGGCCGCTCATTGATTGATATTCCAGGCAGCCGCACACCTTGTGCGGCCCCGTTCAACCCGTTCGTAACGCCTGTCTCCGCGACAGCCTTCAGCGGTCGTATCAGGCGACTTATCCTGCAGCACTCTGACTTGGAGTCATATGCGAACTTCGCAGCAAGCGATGTATTCGACCGCGAGCCCGACAGATTTGACCACCGTTATTCCCGGCGCGGGTCTATGATTCGCGCTGGCGAGCGAGTGACAGTGAGGGGCATGGTCGATGACCGTGACGGCGGCCGCAGGAGCAACGATGACCGTTGCACCCGGCGGACTCAACCGGTGGATGCAATAGTTTGCTGGAATCGTTGGGCGGGCGTCTCGTAGTTCAGTGTCTTTCTCGGACGCTCGTTCAATCGTCTTGCCACAGCATTGAGATTGGCTTGCGAATGCATTGACAGGTCGGTGTCTTTGGGGAAGTACTGCCTTAATAGCCCGTTTGTATTTTCGTTCGATCCGCGCTGCCATGGATGCTGGGGATCGCAGAAGTAGACCTGGATATCAGTGGGCACGGTGAAGCGTTTGTGCCCGGCCATCTCCGTTCCCCGATCCCATTTCAGAGATTTATAAAGTTCCTGGGGCAATTTGCCGGCATGTCCGATGAGTGCATTGACGACTGTCTCGTTGTCCTTGCTGGCTATCTTGATCAGCATGACGTAACGTGTCTGGCGTTCGACGAGTGTTGCAATCTGGCTGCTGCCGCTACCGCACAGCAGATCACCTTCCCAGTGGCCCGGTACCGCGCGGTCTTCAACGGTCGCGGGGCGCTCGCTGATCGATACCGTGTCGTGAATCCCGCCGTGATCCTGCGTCTTCAGCGTGTGATGGCGCGAACGGCGCATGGCCCGGGTGCGCCGCAAGTGTTCGAGCAATTCCTTCTTCAAGGCGCCCCGGGCCTGGATGAAGAGACTGTGTCAAACGCAATCTCAAGTTGATACAGCTTTGGAGTGAACCCCTGAGGCTGGACCGGGGTTTGGCCAAAAACTAAGCCGCTTGCCGGGCGAGTCGATCCTCAAATTGCGTGGGCGACAGATAACCTAACGACGAGTGCATACGTCGTGCGTTGTACACGTCTTCCAGAAACACGGGAAGCCTGGACGTGACGTCCGCGAAGGTCTCGTACGCGGCGAGATAGATTTCCTCGACCTTGAGGGTCTTCATAAAGCTCTCTGCCTGCGCGTTATCGTAAGTCAGCAACTGCTTGTCGTGACGACGGTTGTGCGACCGTAACGGTCGAGATCACCCATCCCTTTCACCCTCGGCGTGGGACCCAGGTCCAGTTGGCTACCCGGCGCATTAACTGGGGAGAAGACCGTGTCATGTTCTACGACGAACGTGGCCAGTTGGTCTCCATATTGGCCTCATGGACCGACGTGGATGGGCCAGACGTTTTCACGCAGGCTGCGGCGGGACGCTCCGCCTTTCGGGTCGATGACCTTCGAAGGTTGCGCGTGCTGATCGACGACCTAAGGCTGGAGGTCTTGGATCGTGTCAAGTAAATTCTGCCGCGTATGTAAGATAAATTCCGCCGTTCGATATCATCGAGGACAAAGTAGACGCACAAAGCTTCCCATAATTACAGCCAAATTTGTTGACTTTCAATTGTGGATTGACCTTGACATCGGTCTTTGTGCGGCATATTTTAAATTACACACGGTTTTATATTGGCGCCACGATTTTGACCAAGCTCGACTCAAAGCTGGAACGCCTCAAACGCCTCGGCGTACTGAATCCGCATCCAGAGAGGGTGTTGGCGCCCTGGTTCCAGTCGAGCGACTTCTTCGACGCACGCGACCTGATTCAAGTCAAGTACGAGATGCTGCGCCACGTCAGCGTCGACGGCGCATCGAAGGCCGACGCTGCAGCGCTGTTCGGTGTGTCCCGACCGACCTTCTATCAGGCCGAGGCCGCGTTTGCTCGCGATGGCCTGGCAGGGCTCGTTCCGAAGCAGCGTGGGCCCAAGGGTGCGCACAAGCTCAATCTCGAGGCGATGGAATTCGTCGAACGCCATGTCGAAGACGACGGTGCGATTCACGCCCGAACATTAGCCGGGCAACTGGAGTCCGAGCTCGGCATCTCGGTCCACCCTCGCAGCATAGAACGCGCGATCGCGCGCAAAAAAAAACCGTAGAGCCAACCAGTGCCGCCGTCCCCTTCGCGCAAGCCTTGACTGTCGCTTACGAGGCCCTACGCAACGCGGTGATCAACGGCACGCCGCGCCCCGAGGGCGCTGCAGCACTGCGCTATCACGGAATGCTCCGTGGACTTCCTGTGCTCGTGCAGTCAACAGTGGCGATAGACACCGCCTTGCCTCGCCCCGCGCAGTGTTTGGGCTCATTGCCGGCCGGCGATGAATTCGTACGCCTACTCGCCAACCTCGTTCTACGGACCCATTCGGAGCTCGCCCATGTCTACTGAACGGTATCAGAAGGTTACGGACGACCATTTGCGTCGCGATGCCTTCCTCTACGTGCGCCAATCGTCGCTACGCCAGGTCTTTGAGAACACCGAGAGTACGAAACGCCAGTACGCGTTACGTGAGCGAGCAGTGTCACTGGGTTGGCCCATAGAACGCATCCACGTCATCGACACTGATCTGGGACAGTCAGGTGCAAGCGCGGAGCACCGGGACGGCTTCCAGCAACTGGTCTCGGAGGTCGCCATCGGTCACGCCGGAATCGTCCTGGGACTGGAAGTATCCCGTCTGGCTCGCAATAATGCCGACTGGCATCGACTCATCGAACTTGCGGCACTGACACATACCCTGATTCTTGACGAGGACGGCGTATACGATCCAGCTTACTTCAACGATCGCCTGCTGCTCGGTCTGAAGGGAACCATGAGCGAAGCGGAGTTGCACGTGCTGAACGCGCGACTGCAGGGAGGGATGCGAAACAAGGCGCGGCGTGGTGAGCTCGAACTACCGCTTCCCATCGGGCTGACGTACCATCCAAACGGCTCGGTCGTGCTCGACCCCGATCAGCAGATCCACGCAAGCCTGCGACTGCTGTTCGATACCTACAGGCAAACGCGCTCGGCAAGCATGGTAGTACGCCGGTTCCGTCGGGAAGGCTGGTCCTTCCCGCGTCGGATACGGCGTGGAATCGGCAAAGGTGAAGTGCATTGGGGAGCGCTGAACACGTCGCGCGTGCTGCAAATCCTCCACAATCCCCGATATGCTGGCGCCTTTGTTTACGGTCGTACGAGAACCGGACGCAAGGCCGACCTGACGAATACGCAAGTGCGGGTCGCGCAATCTGACTGGCAGGTTCTAATACGCGAAGCTCACATTGGCTATATCGACTGGGACGAATTCGAGCGCAACCAGGTGACGCTCAGGCAAAGTGCAAACGGCTTTGGTTCAGAACTCGTGCGAGGGACGTTTCCCCGGGAGGGAGGCGGGCTGCTACAGGGGCGCGTCATTTGCGGCCGATGCGGCAATCGTATGCGTGTTCGCTATCAGAGGGTAAGCGGAAGACTGGAGCCGTACTACGTATGTCACGACGTCTCCGCTCACGACGCGGGCAAGCCGTGCCAGTCGATACGTGGGCGAGCAATCGATGGTGCCATTGGTGCATTGCTCCTGGAGACGGTTGGACCGGCTGCCATCGAAGTAGCGCTTGCAGTCGAAGACGAGATCGCCGGGCGTATCGAGCAAGCCAACTCCATGCGTCTGAAACAACTGGAACGCGCGCGTTACGAAGCCGAACTCGCCCGCCGTCGTTATATGAATGTCGATCCCGCAAACCGGATGGTTGCCGACACGCTTGAGGCCGACTGGAACGACCGCCTGCGTCGACTCGACGCGCTGCAGCAAGAACATGATCGCCTACGCCAGTCAGACCACAGATTGCTCGGCGATGAGGCACGCGCTCGTATCCGCGCACTCGCAGAAGACTTCGCCAACGTATGGAACGACTGCCGTGTTGAATCCGTCGAACGCAAGCGTATGCTCGGACTCCTGATTGAAGATGTTACCCTTGTAAAGTCGGAGAAGATCTCGATTCACGTGCGTTTCCGGGGCGGCCGCACAACGTCGCTCGAAGTCGATAAACCCAGACCGATGGCACTTGTTCGCAAGACACAACCGGCTGTCGTCTCGGTCATCGATGAGCTTCTCGAGACATGTACCGATCAGCAGGTTGCTTCGCGACTCAACGAACTCGGCTATACAAACTGGCAGCATCAGGCATTTACTGCCAGGAAGGTCGCACTGATTCGGACGACATACAGACTGCCGAGCCGTTATGAGCGATTGCGCTCGCGCGGTCTGCTTACGGGCGCAGAGCTAGCTGCGCAGCTCGAAGTTAGCCAGACGACGATTCATCAGTGGGGGCGACAAGGGCTTCTACGGCGCCAGATTTACGGACATGATCACCGATGCCTGTACGAGCCTCCGGGCGACGTCGTGCTTGTGAGGGGCGCGGGTGGAAGCAAAACAACGCGAGCGACCGTCGTCGCTCCAGCTACCGGACAAGGTGCAATGTGAAGCCTACTCCTTGTCATAGGGGTTTCCGACTGCACTCATGGACCCGATCAGCCGTAGTGGCCCAACGCTTCCCGGTAGGCCGCACTAGCGTATTGACAACCCCTGTCGCTATGATGGATGCAACGGCCGGGCTCGGGTCGTCGACTCTCGACCGCAGCATCGAGTGCGGCGAGCGCCAGTTCTGTATCGATGTAACGGCTCACGGCGTAGCCGACGATGCGTCGACTACAGGCGTCAATAATTGCTGCGAGATACGCAAATCCGGACGCCAGGCCGATATACGTTATGTCCGCCACCCACACCTCATTCGGGTTTGTTGGAATCCGGTTGCGATACAGGTTGGGAAATACCGGATTACTGTGATTGCTGTCCGTTGTCCGAACGAAGCGGCGTCTGTGCTTAACACTCAGATGGCGTTCACGCATGACCCGCGCAATCCGCTTGTGGTTGACCCTGTAGCCTCGATGGCAGAGCTCGAGGGTGACACGACGATAGCCATACCCGGGAAATTCGTCATGGATGTCGCCGATCAGATCAACCAGCTGGTCATCTGACAGCGCCACTTCGTGGGCCGTGGAGCGGTAGTAGAAGGTACTACGTGCGAGGTCGATCATTTTGCATCCTTGCCTGATCGAGCAGGATGTGGGCCGCTCACAATGGATGATGGTGCGCCGTCGCTCACGAGACGCAGCCTCGGACTTTTTTTAAGTAGATCGAGTTCCATCGTCAACTGGCCAACCTTGCGTTCGAGCGCGGCGACCTTCGCTTCGTATTCTGCAACGACGCTGGCCGCAGCCTCTTCTTCGTTCAGATCGCCGCGGTCGTACTGCGTCAACCAGAGCTGTAGAAGATTGGCCGAAAGCCCGTGAGTTCGGCTTGCATCACGACGCCCGATCTTGCCGGTGCGGATGTCCGTGCACAATTGCAGTTTGAATTCACCGCTGTGGCGCCGATAAGAACCTCTTGCTGGCATGACCTTCTCCTTCAAGTGAAGGCCCAACAAGCGTATCACTTTCCGAACCTCGCCCGGTCCAGCCTCAGGGGTTCACTCCACTTCGAACGCAAACGCAATTGGAATTTGATACACCTGCTGATGCGGTTATTAGCTGGGTGATGCCTCCTTCGAGTTGCGTTTGCGTTTGACGTCGTCCGCGTCGTTTAAGTGCGGCGGTGGAATGCGGTTGATCATGCCGGCCTGACGTTTTTCCTTCAGCCTGTACGAGTCGCCAGAGATCGGTACGACGTGTGCGTGATGAAGCAGTCGATCGAGGAGCGCTGCCGTGAGCGTCGCGTCGTCGGCGAAGGTCTGGTCCCACTGGCCGAATGGCAGATTGCTGGTCATTATGTGGAATTGAAGGTTTTTTTATCAACGTCTCTTGTTCTTTGACGAGGCAAGCCGATCGGGCGTCGGCGTATCTTCGAGCCGCTGGAGCAGGCGGTCTATGGCTTTCTGATCGCCTTCC
>NZ_VTUZ01000063.1 GCF_008369935.1 Paraburkholderia panacisoli
GACGAAGTCCGTGATCTTTACGGAAGAAGGACTGCGCGAGTCCGAACGACTTTTTAATCAGCACTTTGTCATTCCGGAAAGAACGGGGAATTGATTCAACGAACTTCTAACTCACGACACTAGGTCACCGCAGAAGGCCGCACCGGCAACGCCGTCGAATACTTGATCTGCTCCATCGCGAAGCTCGAACTCACGTCATACAGCGGCACAGCAGCGATCAACTGTTTATAAACGCGATCGTAGTCGTCGATATCGGACACCACCACGCGCAGCAGGTAATCGGTCTCGCCGCTCATCCGGTACACCTCCACCACTTCCGGAATGTCCTGCACGGCGCGCGTGAAGGTTTGCGCCCACGCCTCGGTATGCTGGTTGGTGCGCACCGCGACGAACACAGTCGTGCCCACGCCGAGCTTGCGCGCGTCGCACAGCGCCACCTGCGCGCGAATCACGCCCGCCTCTTTCAGACGCTGCAGCCGCTTCCAGCAAGGCGTTTGCGACAGATTCACACGCTGCGCCAACTCGGCGATCGGCATGGTCGCGTCGTCCTGCAGCAGCTCGAGCAGCTTCCGGTCGATGATATCCATTCCCATCATGTCACCCCCATAGGAAATTATTCTACTTTTCAGGTTTCGAGGGGAATTATATGGAAACTCTTTCTCCGGTCAAACGGGTATAAATATCGTTGTCCGAAAACAACCGATAAGCAGCGATGCCGCTGCGCCAAGACCATGAGCCAAGGCCTCCGCGCAACCTCGTTCGACCGTCTCCCCGAGTCTCATGCGCCGCTCGCGCAGGCAGCCCAAACGTCCGCCGACGCCCAATCGTACCGGTCCTCGAGCGGCCGCGAGCGCCCGCGCCACCGCGCCCCGCTCGCTCGCCTGTGCGACACGCTGGACGCGATCTTCGAAGCCTGCGTGCATTTTCCCGAGCCGTCGGACTCGACCTTCTTCGCGCGCAGCATGCGCATCGCGCTGGCCGAAGCGGCCGCCGACCCGGCGTTTCTCACACCGGCGCAGCGCGAAGGTTCGGCCGAAACCTACCGCCGCCACCTGCTCGCCGCCGATCCGCACGGCCGCTACGCGATCGCCGCGCTGGTGTGGCAGCCGCGCCAGGCGAGCCCCGTGCACGCGCACCACACGTGGTGCGGCTACGCGGTGCTGGAGGGCAAGTTGACCGAAACGATCTTCGAATGGAACGGCGCGCAGCATTGCGCAAGCGCCACGCGCACGCAGACGCGCCGCCAGGGCGCGGTGTCGTTCGTGCGCGGCGGCCGCGGCGGGATTCATCGGCTGGGCAATGGCAGCGAGGCGCCCGCCATCTCGTTGCATATTTACGGCGTGCCGGGCGCGCAGATCACGACGCATGTGAACGACATCGTTCGCGCGGTGGACGCAACGGCACTCGTCTGACCGGGTTCGTCGCCGGGGCGCCAGCCGCGGATTTTCACGCACCCCGCCTGATCACCCCTTCCCCCCTCCTTCGCCCGCCGTCGGAATCTGCGGCGGAATCGGCGCGGTCTGCCCGGTCGGCGGCGGCGCCGGACGCGGCTCGTGCGACACATCGCGCGCCACCGCAAGCGGCGCATGCGCGGCCCGCGTCGCCGGCCCTGCTTCGACCGGGCGCATCACCTGCTCGTGCGGATGCGCGACGAACCCGGACATTTCGTCATCCTGCAACGGCTGCCCCTCGCTATCCTTCGACGACGTGTAGACACGCATCTGCGGCACCGGAATCTCAATGCCCGCTTCGTCCATTTTGAGTTTGAGCCGCAGATTGAACGCGCGCGCCACGCTCCATTGCTGCAAGGGCCGCGTCTTGATCTGCCCTTTCACGACCATCCAGTTCGGATCGAAGCGGTCCAGCCCCCACACCTCGATCGGCCCGAGCATCTCGCGCCGGTAGCGGAAGTCGGCCATCAGATCCGCGCCGACTTCGCGAATCAGTTGCGTGATCTGATCGACGTCGGTGGAGAACGCCATCCGCACTTCGAACACCGCATAGGCAAAGTCGCGCGACAGGTTCTTGACGATCTTGATCTGCGAGAACGGAATCGCGTGAATCGCGCCCTGGCCGTCGCGCAGACGCACGGTGCGAATCGACAGATGTTCCACCGTGCCCGCATGGCCGCCGTCCACATCGATCCAGTCGCCGACCGAAATCGTATCTTCGATGATGATGAACAGGCCCGTGATCAGATCGGTCACGAGCGACTGCGCGCCGAAACCGATCGCGAGACCGATCACACCCGCGCCCGCCAGCAGCGGCGTCACGTTGATGCCGAGATTGGCCGCCGTGACGATGCCGGCGATCGTCATGATCGACACCAGCAGCACGTTGCGCACGAGCGGCAGCATCGTGCGGGCGCGCATGCTCGGACTGCGCGCCTTGTTGCGCGGACTGCCCGGGTTGAGCGCCTCGGTGATCGCCGTATCGACCAGAATCCACAGCAGCCACGCAATGAACACGGTGGCGACGATCGCCGTCACTGCATGCGCGATCCCGCGCGCCGCGACGTTCTTCTCGACCATCGCCGCAAGCGACACGCCCCACAAACGCGCCGCGAGCTCGAAGAAGAACAGCCAGATGAAGAGCGTGAGCAGCGTGCCGAAAAAGCGCAGCAGGCGGGTCAGATATGGCGAGCGGCGACGGGCACGCGCGCTGCGCGGACGCGTCATGCGCAGCACGATGGCCGACAGGAAAAACGCCAGCACCAGCATCAGCGCGGTCACGACTGAAATCTGCAGCACGTTTTCGCTGGAACCCGAGCCGCCGAGCGTGGCGACCACCGACGCCGTGGCCAGCACCAGCACGGGCACGTGCCAGAGCGCGGCGAGCAGGTCGAACGCATCGGTCGCGGCCTTGTGGTGGTTGCGCTGCTCGTACGGCCGGTTGCGAATCAGATGCGCGACCGGCCGGCGAAACGCCACTGCGAAGTAGCCCGTCAGCACCGCGGCCGTCATGTTGGCGACCGTCGAAATCAGCGCGGCGAGGTTCGTGCCAAGCTGATGCGCGACGTCGTAATTGACGGCCGCGTCGCCGAGCGCGCCGCAGACGCCGACTGCGAACAGCACCTTGCGCGCGTGATCGATCAGGAGGCGCACCGCGATGCGCCGATGCCCTGATCCGAACAGCGAGAACATGATCAGACAGATCGCGGAAAACACCGCGCCCGCGACGATTGCATACGCGACCACCATGCCGAGCGTTCGGCCGAGCGCGTCGGGCATCGCGCGCACGAACAGCAGCGCCGCGACGAAGGCGATGATCCACGGCCCGACGCGGCGCAGCGCGAAGATCAGCAGTTCGCGCGTGGTGGGATTCGGATGCAGCCCCATGACGATGCCGAAGCGCCGGTGCAGCCGGTGTTGCAGATAGATCAACGCGCCGGCGCACGCGCCCCAGCCGGCCAGCATCGCCAGCATCGAGAGCAGAACGTTGCCGAAGCTCTCCCGCCCCTGGCTCGTAATGATCGTGTAGAGCTCGTTGGCGGCCGCATTCAAGCGCCCACCCCAGTAGCGCACCGGTGTGCGGCCCTGGTGCACGTCGGATTCGAACGACGCGATGCCCGAGGCGATTGCGCCTAGCAGGCCGGGGCTCGGCTGGGCGGGCGCGGCTGCGGCCGGCGCGATGTTCTGCGACACGTCGCGCAGCTTCTTGAGCTGGCTGACGAGCGCGCTGCGCTGGCGATCGTTGTCGAGCGTGGCGATCACGCTGTCGAGCGAGCGCGCCAGTTCGGCCTGGCTTGCCGGCGACGGCGCGGACGCCGCGTCGGCCGCCGACGCGCCCGAGGCGGCGGACGCGGGTGTGGTCGTCACCGTCGCGCTGTTGATCAGGCTTTGCAAAGCCGGAATCACCGGCGTGCTGGTCGCGGTGCCGGCGGCTTGCGCTTGCGCGGGCATCCAGCCCACGCACAGGAGCAACGCGACGCAGAACGCGGCGGCCCATGCGCCGAGACGCGCGACGATTCGCGCGCACAAGCTGGCGCGTTCGCCAGAGCCTGGCTGGTCTGAGGAAAAATGAAGAGTGGCGCGAGTCGCCGGCTGGCCGCCGTTGGACGGCGTAGCCTCGGACTCACGCCGCGACGGGCATGACTGCATGGCAATCCGCAGGAAAACGGGAGACGCCAGTGTAGCCGTAGTTTTATCGGGCGCGACCGAACATGCGTAACCGAATGTTAGGGCGCTTGCGCCGGGTGGTGAAAGCGCTGAAGGGCTGAAGCGGCGAAGCGGCGAAGCGGCCAAGCGGCGAAGCGGCGAAGCGGCACTATAACGCCGCCGCCTCACCGCATCCTTGTCGACAATGTGCTCATCAACTCAGTTGCATTCCTGCGCAACCACGCCAACGCTACCCGCTACCCGCTACACGCGCCTGCGCCAGCCTCAATAAGCCACCGTCGCGATCTGACGCACGAAACGGCCCTGCTCCAGCTCATCGACGAATGCGATCGCGTAGTCCTCAGCGGAAATGCGGCTATTGCCTTCGGCGTCGGCCAGCAACGTACTCGCGCCCGTGCGGAACGTGCCGGTGCGCTCGCCCGGCGCAATCAGCGCGGCCGGCGCAAAGAAGGTCCAGTCGAGATCGGCGATACCGCGGTAGTAGTCGAATGCATCGCGATGCGCAAGCGCGATCGGCTTGTACGCGTCCGGAAACCCGTCCGTATCGACCAGTTGCTTGCCCGGCGCGACTTCGAGCGAACCGGCGCCGCCCACTACGACGAGACGCTTCAGACCCGCGGCGCGCACGCCCTCGACGAGCGCATGGGTCGCTTTACTCAGCGTCGCGAGATCGTCCTGCGGCGGCGCATAGGCGCTCGCCACCACGTCATGACCGCGCACCGCGGCGCCGACGCTCGCGGCATCGAGCAGATCGGCCTGCGCCGCCGTCAGGTTGGCGACGTCAGCGGGCACGCGTGCTGGATTGCGCGCGAGCGCTGTCACCTGATGCCCGCGACGAGCCGCTTCTGCGGCGATCCGCGAACCGATCATACCGGTCGCGCCGAACAAGGCGATCTTCAGTTGCTGACTCATTTCACTACTCCGGTGATTGATTTATATGTAACCATATTGATTACATATCTGGCGAAAAGAAAAGAGGCCTGGGCCCCGTCCGTTTTCAGGCGCGCGGCTTGCAACTGCTGAACACGCGCCTTCCCATGCTGCTTGACTGCTGCGTCATCCTTGCGAACGCCGTTTGCGCATCCGCTGCTTCTCCGCGCGCACCAGGTCCGCCGTGGCGTCGGCCAGCGTGCGCGCGCCGAGCGATGCCTCCATCGCCTCCTGCGCTTCGTCGATGATACCGCGCAGCACACCCTGAATATTGCGCCCGACCATGCACGCCGGATTCGGCTCCTCGCGGTGCAGCGCGAACAACTGCGCATCGTCTACCGCGCGATACACGTCGAGCAAGCTGATCTGCCCCGGAGCGCGCGCCAGCAGCGCGCCGCCACCCGAGCCGAGCTGCGACGTGGTGAGACCCGCCTCGGCCAGCATGGTGAGCAGCCGCCGGATCAGCGCGGGATTGGTGTTGACGCTGCCCGCGATCATCTCCGACGAAAGCGGCACGCCCTCCTGCAGCGACAACAGCGCGAGCACATGCACCGCAAATGCAAACCGGCTACTCGTATTCACAGCAAACCCGTCCGGCGACGACAATGTGTAACCATGTTAATTACATTTAATCCAGCTGTCAAACTGCTGCCGGGACCGGCGTGCCTGTCACTTGTCCATCTGCTTTTGCGCGTCGGCGGAATCGGCCGACGACGAAGCGGAAGCGTTCGCCGACGACGCCGAGTTCTGCGCCGACCACTGCTGCAGCTTGTGCCCCGCCGCTTCGAGGCTCTGACCGGTGAGCGACGCGGCCTTGCCGAGCTGCGCGTTGGCCGAACTCGCGGCGTTTTGCAGATTGGCCTGCGCGGTCGAAGCAAGCGCGTTGGGGTCGATCGTGATCGACGGCGCGGACGCGGATTCGAGGTTCTGCTGCGCGGCGGCCTTGGTCGCGTCGACCTGCTGGCCGACATAGCTCGCCGCCTGATCGAGCTTCTGGCCGGCGGCCTGGGCGGCGTCGTTGAGCTTGCCGGCCGCCTGCCCGGCCGACGCGTCGTTCTTCTGGCACGCGGCCAGGCCGCCGAACACGAGGACCACGAACGCCGCGCGGCGCAGCAATGAAGAATGAACGGATGAAGTCATGTCTGAAGTTGAGCCGTGTCGAGCGGCTTGCGTGTGCGAAAACGCGCTCATCATACGCCGTTGCTGCACATGCCCGCGTTGACGGCCACCTGAAACCGCATTCGCGGCAAGCACCGCCACCTTCGATCGCACCCATTGCGATCCGTCGCGGTTCTGTCAAACGCGATGGAGTAGACTGCTTGGGCGCTTATGAGCGTCGATGAGCGTCAAGCTGGATTCAGTGTGTTCCGTTGATCAACTGGAGGCATTCGATGGCGGCAAAGAAGATTCTGTTTCTCACCGGCGACTTCGCCGAGGATTACGAAACAATGGTGCCGTTTCAGGCGCTGCAGGCAGTCGGCCATATCGTCGACGCGGTCTGTCCGAACAAGAAAGCGGGCGATCGCGTGAAAACCGCGATCCACGATTTCGAAGGCGACCAGACCTACACGGAAAAACCCGGGCATCAGTTCACGCTGAACGCCTCGTTCGACGACGCCGATCCGCGCCAGTACGACGCGCTCGCGATCGCCGGCGGCCGCGCGCCGGAATATCTGCGGCTCAATCCCAAAGTGATCGACGTGGTGCGGCAATTCGCCGAAGCGGGCAAGCCGATCGCCGCCGTCTGTCACGGCGCGCAACTGCTGGCCGCCGCCGACGTGATTCGCGGCAAGCGCATTTCCGCGTACCCCGCGTGCGCGCCCGAAGTGAAACTGGCGGGCGGCGAATACGCCGACATCCCGGTCGACGCCGCCGTCACCGACGCCAATTTCGTCACCGCCCCCGCATGGCCCGCGCACCCTGAATGGCTGCGCCAGTTCCTCGTGCTGCTCGGCACTCGGATCGAACTCTGAGCCATCGCCGCCGGGTTCGACGGCGAGCGCCAGGCCCTCACGGCCAACGGCGCTCGCCTGATTGAAAGATAAGAATCCGCGTTTGAGATTCGTCCGATAGTTCGCAGCGGAACACCTTCCTATAGTCGTGGCTGACTTGGGAGTGTGCTTCGATGGAACTGACCAACTGGATTGTCATTCTCGCCATCGCATTGATGGCAATCGCTTTTTTCTGCGCGCGCACGCCGGCCAACTGGTCGCGTGACAACCGCGCGCGGCGTCTGACCGGCACGCGCATGCTGGTGCAGGCTGCGTGCTCGCTGTGGGCGGCGCTGCTGATCGTCGTGCGCGGCCTGTTCGCAATCGACGGCCTGCCCGGCGTGCACGCCGCACCGCTCGAAGTATTGACGGGCGTCGCGATTCTGATTGCTTGCGCCTGTTACTGGTGGATTCGCGGCAGCAGGCTGCTCAAGCCGCGGCGGCTCTTTGCCGGGCAATGAGCGGCGCCCGCCCCTGGCGAATCTACCGCATGCCCACGCCGGGGCCGGCATCGGCGGAATGCGCGGCCGGGTTGCCACTCGCGCTCGCGCGGTCGCGGCCTGGCTGGTTCGTCCGAGCGTCGCGCTCGGTTGCAAGGATCGCAACGCCGGCGCTTTCCTCGGCCCGCGCACCCGCTTCGGGCAGCGACAGATAAAACGTCGCGCCCTGCCCTTCTTTCGACTCGGCCCACACGCGTCCGCCATGCCGCTCCACCATCCGGCGCACGAGCGCAAGGCCGATTCCTTCGCCCGCGGTCGCGTTGCCGTGCAGCCGCTGGAACGCGTTGAAGAGCCGCGGCAGAGCAACTGCCGGAATCCCCAGGCCGTTGTCCCGCACATAGAAGATGCGTAACGAATGCACGCCCGGCGGCGCCGGCGTCGTGCCGATTTCGATCCTGCCCGCGCGCGTCGGGTCCAGATAGTTCACCGCGTTGCCCACCAGGTTCGCGAACACCTGTTCAAGCGCGGTAGCGTCGCCCCAGACCGCAGGCAAGTCGCCAATGCTGACGTGAGCGCGCCGCGCCCGGATCGAGCCTTGCATCGCATCGACCACGCGCTGCACGACGTCGCGCACTTCCACCTTCTGCCGGCGGTATTCGATACGCCCCACCCGCGACAGCCGCAGCAGCGCGTCGATGATGTGCGACGCACGCAAGACGGCCGTCTGCAGATAATGCAGCGCCTCGCCGATGTCCTCGTCGATCACCCGCTCGATCCGCCGTCGCGCTCCGGCGGCGAGCGACGACTCGCGCACCGCCGTGCGCAGTTCGTCGCCTGCGCGGGTCAGCTCTTTCGAGAAGCCTTGCAGATTCACCAGCGGCGCCCGCAGATCGTGCGACACGCTGTAGATGAACATCTCGTTGTCCTGGGTCTGCTGCCGCAAGGTCTCGTTGATCTGCGCGAGTTCGCCGGCGCGCCGCGCGAGATCCGCACGGAAGCGCGCCTCGAGGCGCTCGGCTTCGAGCAGGCGCCGACTGGTCTCGTGCAAGGTCAGATCGAGGCGAGCAATTTCATCGCGGCCCGGGCTGAAGGGCGCGAGCGGCTCGTTGCTCGCGAGACGCCCGGCGTTGTCGGACAGGCGCGCGAGACGCCCGCGCACGCCGCGCGTGAACAGCCACACGGCCAGCGCGACGAACAGCAACGAGCCGACCGCAGCCGCGATGATCAAGCTCTGCTGCCGTTCGCGCGCGACACTGGCGGCAGTGGAGCGCAGCGTGTCGAGGTGGCGCTCTTCGGCCTGGAATGCCAGCACCTGCTGACGGAAACGATCGAGCACGTCGGCCCGGCCCAGATCGCTGAAACGGTCGAGAACATCGTGCCGCCGCCCTGAACGCAGCAGGTCCTGAATCCGGTCGGACCATTGCCGGTACGCCTGCACCGCCTGGCGCATCTGCACCACCCGCTCGACCTGGGCCGGATTGTCGGCGACCAGCTCGGCCAGACGATCGATACGCCGGTCGACGTCCACCCACACCGCCACCGGCGTGGCGAAGCGCGCGTTGTCGGCGAGCACCGCGCCGCGCAGCGCCACCGATTCGCTCAGCACCGGATCGACCACCGCGGCGGTCTGGCGCAGCACGTCGCCGCTATGGAGGGCCCAGCGCTCCGCCTGCGCCGCGTCGGACTGCGCCTCGACCAGCCCGGACAACAGCGCCAGTTCGAAGACGGCCGGAATCGCGATCAGCAGCAGGCCTTTAGTGGTCAGTCTCATGCGTGCGCATCGGAGGTCGTGGGCCGGCGAATCGGGCGGAAAAGTCGGCCCATTATGTCGGGGTTTGCCAAAGAAGACAAAGACGCCCGCCCGCCGCGCGGCGAACGCACGCCTGACGTCAGGATTTTGAATGAAATGTAATTAAAATCGAATATTGTGCCCTTATCTGGATCACATCTGCCGCGCGCGGCTCAGTATGCACTTTAATTGTGCTTTCATGCACCGCGCCATTCAGCCGACACCAACGCCGCTGCTCCATGGGGCGCGGTCAAATCCCATCCCGGTGCCGATTTGCACCTGCTCGACGCGTATGGGCACGAATTTGGCCCGCTTCTTGCATTCAATGCCCGCTTTTTTGGCATAAGCGGGACACATCGATGGAAAGTCTGAAAACCGGGACCGATACGCTCTTTCTTTTATTGGGCGCCGCCATGGTGCTGGCCATGCATGCGGGGTTCGCTTTTCTCGAACTCGGCACGGTCCGCCGGAAGAATCAGGTCAATGCGCTGGTCAAAATCCTGGTGGATTTCTCGGTCTCGACGATCGCGTATTTCTTCATCGGCTACACGATCGCGTACGGCGTGCAGTTCTTCGGCAGCGCCGAGTCGCTCGCCGCGCACAACGGCTATGCGCTGGTGCGCTTCTTCTTCCTGCTGACCTTCGCCGCCGCGATTCCGGCCATCGTGTCGGGCGGCATCGCGGAGCGCTCGAAATTCAACCCGCAGCTGTTTGCCACCTTCGTGCTGGTCGGCTTCATCTATCCGTTCTTCGAAGGAATTGCGTGGAACAACCGCTTCGGCATCCAGGCCTGGCTCACGCAGGTGTTCGGCGCGCCGTTTCACGACTTCGCCGGATCGGTGGTGGTACATGCATTCGGCGGCTGGATCGCGTTGCCAGCCGTGCTGCTGCTGGGCGCGCGCAACGGCCGCTATCACCGCGACGGCGGTATTGCCGCGCATCCGCCGTCGAACATTCCGTTTCTCGCGCTCGGCGCATGGGTGCTGACCGTCGGCTGGTTCGGCTTCAACGTGATGAGCGCGCAAACGGTCGACAAGATCAGCGGCCTCGTCGCGGTCAATTCGCTCATGGCGATGGTCGGCGGCACGCTGACCGCCTGGTTCGCCGGCCGCAACGACCCCGGCTTCACGTATAACGGTCCGCTGGCCGGCCTGGTGGCGGTGTGCGCCGGCTCGGATCTGATGCACCCGCTCGGCGCGCTGGTCACGGGCGGCATCGCGGGTGCGCTGTTCGTCTATATGTTCACGTGCGTGCAGAACCGCTGGCGCATCGACGACGTGCTCGGCGTGTGGCCGCTGCATGGCCTGTGCGGCGCGTGGGGCGGCATCGCGGCGGGGATCTTCGGGTTGCGCGCACTCGGCGGGATGGGCGGCGTGTCGCTCGGCTCGCAACTGCTCGGCACGCTCGGCGGCATCGTGGTGGCGACGCTCGGCGGCACGCTCGTGTACGGCGTGATTCGCCTGACGGTGGGTCTGCGGCTCGATCAGGAAGAGGAGTACAACGGCGCGGATCTGTCGATCCACAGGATTTCGGCGACGTCGGAGTAAAGGACAGGCGTCCGGTCGCGCCTGCTCCACGGGAGTCCGTCGACCGCGCGCCAATTCCAGCGCACGCACCCAGTCGCCGTGAGCCCGCCGAATTCGAGCGGGCCGCGCACAGCGAACCCTCAAAGTCCGATCAGGTGGCGCCTGTGCCACTTTGGCGGAATATCACGAAGCCGGTGCGCGCGCTGCGGCCCAAAGCGTGCGGACCTGTCCCCACATGCTCCCGCGGATGTTAGACTTTCGCGCTGGAGATGGCATTCTCCCTTAACCGCCCTCGGGGCTGATGATGCCTGCTACGCCCGGATGACTACGGACGCGGCATCGCGTCGCCCGTACAGCCCGGCTTGTCCACCCGGTTTTGCCAGGTTTGCTCCCATGTATTGGTCCTTTCTCGCTGTCGCCGTCGGCGGCGCGCTCGGCTCGCTGTTCCGCTGGTTTCTCGGTTTCCGTCTGAACGGACTTTTCAGCGGCTTGCCGCTCGGCACGCTCGCCGCCAACGTGATCGCCGGTTATGTAATCGGCGTCGCGGTCGCGGGATTCGCGCGCGCGCCGCAACTCGCGCCGGAATGGCGGCTTTTCGTGATTACGGGTCTGATGGGCGGTCTGTCGACCTTCTCGACTTTCTCGGCGGAAGTCGTGCAGCGCCTGCAGGACGGACGGCTCGGCTGGGCGGCGGGAGAGATCGCCATTCATGTCGGGGCGTCGCTGGTGATGACCATTCTGGGTATCGCGACCGTCTCGTTGCTTGCGCGCTGAAATGAAAAGGCGGGCTATGCCGTAACAACTAAGTTTGCAGCAAAACGTCCTCGAAAGCGCTGAAACACCGTTGTCGCGGAGACACGTTCGAGGAAACAAAGTCTGCAGCAATCGGTTATCGAACGGGCTCGATATCCTTCTAACAAACACAAAGTCTGCAGCATTGCCGCCAGGCAAGGCGCGCGCCGGGCTCCTCCAAAGGTGGGACACCTCATCCGGCAGGACGTGCAAGCAATCATTTCTGAAGCGTTCAAGTTGGCCGCAAACTATGACCCGACGGACCGGTCTCTGATTCTTGTGCCAACAGGTCTGGGCAAGAAGTTTGAAGAAGCCGAGCAAACCAAGGAGTTTGACCGGTAACTCGGTCTAGAAATGGTTGTGGCCACAATCACCCGTCGTAGTTTCCGTAGCGAAACCGCGAGGACCGCGTTCGTCGTCAGGCCGTCTGAACACGGACCAGCCCAACGGAGTGACCTGCATGCCGAGCAGGCTTGGGATTTCGTAGCGGTGGCTTTGAACGACCTGGCTACGAAGTTCGGTTACGCTACTTAGGTAGTCGAGCGTACGTCGCGTTAGTGGCGAACTCCGGAATCGAGAAAAGATGCAGACCAATTCCACGCCGCGCGCCGGCACACTTAGCCAAATCCCACGTGGTATCTGGATGCTCGGCTTCGTCAGCATGTTCATGGACATTTCTTCGGAAGTCGTTCACAGCCTTCTGCCGATGTTCCTGGTGGCGAGTCTGGGCGCGAGCGCGATGGTGGTGGGCCTGATTGAAGGTGTCGCGGAAGCGACTACGCCCATCGTGAAAATGTTCTCCGGTGCGCTAAGCGATTATCTAGGCAACCGGAAATGGCTGGCGGTCATCGGATACGGTATGGGCGCGTTGAGCAAGCCCTTGTTTGCGCTCGCGCCGACGGCGGGCATCGTCCTGACGGCGCGCGTCGCGGACCGAATCGGGAAAGGTGTGAGGGGTGCGCCGCGCGACGCACTCGTAGCTGATATCACGCCCCCACACCTGCGTGGCGCCGCCTATGGCTTGCGACAATCGCTCGACACGATCGGCGCGTTTCTCGGACCGTTGCTCGCCGTCGGGCTGATGCTGCTGTGGGCAGACAACTTTCGTCTCGTATTCTGGGTGGCTGTGATTCCGGGGCTCGTCGCGGTGGCGTTGCTGGTGTTTGGCGTCAATGAACCGGCGCACCATTCGGACGCGAAACGTGTCAACCCGATGAGGCTCGAAAGCCTGAAGAAGCTAAGCCGCTCTTATTGGTGGGTGGTGTTCATCGGGGCGGTATTCACGCTCGCGCGGTTCAGCGAGGCATTCCTCGTCCTGCGCGCGATGCAAGGCGGCGTACCGATTGCGCTGGTGCCGCTTGTGATGGTGGCGATGAATCTCGTGTATTCGGTGTCGGCCTATCCGTTTGGAAAACTCGCCGACTCGATGAGCCACACCAGACTGCTGGCCATCGGACTCGTGGTACTCATTGCATCAGATGTCGTACTCGCGCATGGAAACCACTGGCCGGTCCTACTGCTGGGCGTCGCGTTGTGGGGCCTGCATATGGGGCTCACGCAGGGCCTGCTGGCAACCATGGTTGCGCATACGGCACCGCCGGACCTGAAAGGCACCGCGTTCGGTTTCTTCAATTTGATGAGCGGTCTGGCGATACTTGTGGCGAGCATCGTCGCAGGCCAGTTGTGGGACCGCTTGGGGGCCGGCGCGACGTTCTACGCGGGAGCAGGGTTCTGTTTGCTGACCCTGTGCGCTCTGGCCGTCGGTGGAGGGTCGCGCCGGAAGCGCGCCTTCTAGTTGGATACGGCCGAGCGGTGTGTCTGACCGGGCACGGTCGATGCCGTTACGAGCCCTGCGTGACATCAGATAACGATTACGCAACGATTTATTGTTCGTCATCGTCCCTGTGATGCTTGTACCAGCCCTTGTGTTTGCCGTTGTCATGCCGACGACGTTCATCACGGTATTCGCCCTGATATCCGTAGCGATAGACAGGCGCGGGCGCATAGACCACTGGAGGCGGTTGATAGACCACGGGAGGCGGCGCTACATATACCGGACCGGGCACGCCGAGAAAGACATTGACGTCTGCATGCGCCGACGCCAGCCCCGATGCGCAGGCACAACAAATTCCCAAAGCGGATAAAACCAGCGCGCGTTTCACGATGCTCTTCCTTTCAACTTAAACAGTCCGCCTGAGCGGTCCGATACATCCCCGAATTTGATGGTAGATGAGGGAGCGAGCGGCAGGTGAAACGGCGAAGCGTCTCCTGTAACCTTTCGTAAGCTGAGCGGACGGTTGCACGCCAATCCGAAACGCGCGCCGTCGGGCATTGGTTCGTCACTGCGGCCGTCGGTCCCCAGTCCTCTTCTAGCCAGTTTCGAAGACCCCAGGTCGGAACCGCTCCAGTCCCGCCAGTCCCAACTTTCGCTCAGAATTGGATGTTGTAGAATTCTCTACCTTGTTGTAACGTATACAACATGAATTTACTGAACGACTGGCTTCTCCTCGTGTTGACGTTGCCGACCGATAACTCAACGGCCCGGATGCGCTTCTGGCGCGCTCTCAAGGCCAAAGGTTGTGCTGTCTTACGGGACGGGGTCTATCTGCTGCCTGCGACCGATGCCGCAGAAGCCGAACTGTTGGAGCTTGGAACAAGTATCGGGGAGGCCGGAGGAGCGGCCCACGTCGTCCGCACTTCTAGCCGGGGAGCGGACCAGGAGGCCGAATTCCAGTCCCTGTTCGACAGAACCGACGAGTACGCAGCCTTCGCGCGGTCGCTCGCGGACGCAAGAAAAACCCTGTCGGACCTCTCTCCTGCTGAAATCACCCGCCTATTGCGCCGTGTCGGCAAGGATTTCGAGGCAATTTCGAGCATCGACTTTTTCCGCAACGAGGCATCGACACGGGCCGAGGCCACCTGGCAGGACTTCGTCGCGCTGACCAACACCGTACTGTCGCCGGGAGAACCTCATCAGGCCGAGGGTGCGATTGCCGTACTGCTTCGCGAAGACCATCAGGGCCGGACGTGGGCAACGCGTCAACGCCTGTGGGTCGACCGTGTTGCCAGCGCGTGGCTTATCCGGCGTTTTATCGATTCGCGGGCACGCTTCCTGTGGCTCGCGTCGCCGAGCGAGTGCCCGGACGATGCGCTGGGCTTTGACTTCGACGGCGCTGCGTTCACACACATCGGCGACCGCGTGAGTTTCGAGGTGCTGGTAGCCAGCTTCGGCCTTGACGACGAACCGGGGCTGCTCAAGCTGGGCGCGCTGGTACACGCGCTCGATATTGGCGGTCCGGTTGTGCCAGAAGCCATTGGCTTCGAAGCTGTGATGGCTGGGGCAAAAGCGCGCGCGTTGACCGACGACGAAATGCTCGCCGAGATGAGCAACGTCCTCGATTCGCTGCTCGCGCACTTTGCCGCATCTGGGAAGACTGACGCCGGGAAGCGTCCATGAGCACCGCCACACACGTCGCGCCCACTTATACACTGGGCCAGCTCGTCCGCTACATGCTGCGTCTCGGCACCGTTGGCTTCGGCGGCCCGGTCGCCCTGGCCGGCTACATGCGCCGCGACCTCGTTGAACGGCTGGGCTGGATTAGCGAAGAAGACTACAAGGAAGGAATAGCGCTGGCGCAACTGGCGCCGGGCCCGATGGCCGCGCAACTCGCCATCTATCTCGGATATGTGCACTTCCGGGTGCTGGGCGCCACCCTCGTCGGAATTGCGTTCGTCATCCCTTCGTTTCTGATGGTGGTGGCGCTCGGCTGGGCGTATGCGCACTTTGGTGGCCTGTCGTGGATGCAGGCGGTGTTCTATGGTGTGGGAGCGGCTGTCGTCGGCATCATCGCGATGAGCGCCTACAAGCTGACGACAAAGACAGTCGGCTCGGACAAGCTCCTGTGGGGAATTTTCCTGACGCTGGCCGCAGTCACGTTCATCACGGAGTCCGAGATTGCGTGGCTCTTCATTGCAGCGGGAGTTATCGGGTGGTTAAGGCGCGCTCCACCGAAGTGGCTCACCAAAGGCTCCGTGAATGGAATTGCGGCGGGTTATCTGCCGACGCTGAGCGGCGTGCTCAGCGGCCTGGACCTGCCGCTGCTCGGGCAGATAGGACTGTTTTTCGCGAAAGCCGGCGCATTCGTCTTCGGTTCCGGTCTTGCCATCGTGCCGTTCCTGTATGGAGGCGTGGTCACGGAACATCATTGGTTGAATGAGCGTCAGTTTGTCGATGCGGTTGCCGTCGCGATGATTACGCCTGGCCCGGTCGTCATCACGGTCGGCTTCATCGGATTTCTGGTCGCGGGTTTTTCGGGCGCTTGTGTCGCAGCGCTGGGGACTTTCCTGCCCTGTTATCTGTTCACGGTTCTGCCGGCGCCGTACTTCAAAAAATACGGCAAGCTGCCGGCTGTCAAGGCTTTCGTTGACGGCATCACGGCCGCCGCCGTCGGCGCCATCACGGGCTCCGTACTGGTTATCGCAAAGCGTTCGCTCATTGACGTTCCCACTGTGACCCTGGCCGTCGCGACCGTGCTGCTTCTGTGGCGCTTCAAGAAATTGCAGGAGCCGGTCATTGTCGTCGCGGCGGCCCTGTTTGGTCTTGTTGTCTACCCGCTCATTCACTCACACGGCATCTAACGGTGGACGTGTGCGCAGTCTGCGAGGAAAGCAATCATGGCAACACGTCGTAACTTCCTGTACAACTCGGCTGCTGTTGGGGCGGGAATCATGCTGGCCCAGGCACAAACTGCACATGCCGCAGAGGACGCCGGTTACATCGATAAGCTGACAGACGCGGACGGCAAATACGCCGCAGCGCCATTGCCATTTGCCTACGATGCGCTTGAACCGGTCATTGACGCGCGCACCGTTGAACTGCACTACAACTTTCACCATAAGCCGGCAGCAGTCGCCGCGAACAAAGCCGAAGATGGATTAGTAAAAGCGCGAGAGTCGAATGACTTCTCGCTCGTGAAATTTTATGAGAAAGAACTCGCGTTTCAGTTGTCGAGTCACATCCTTCACACGATTTACTGGACCACTGTATCGGGCAAAGGCGGCGAACCGAAGGGAGACCTCGCAAAGGCAATCGACAGAAATTTCGGGGCGTACACGAAGTTCAAGGCGCAACTGGTGGCGGCAACCGTTGCCGTGGAAGCGTCTGGCTGGGGCATCGTTGGCTACCATCCAGCGACCGCGAAGCTCATGGTCCTGCAGTGTGAGAACCATCAAAAGCTCACAGCCTGGGGCATTCAGCCCATTCTCGTGCTAGACGTGTTCGAGCACGCGTACTACCTGAAGTATCAGAACAGACGCGGCGATTACGTCAATCAGCTATTTAGCCTTGTCAACTGGAATAACGCGGCTCAGAGAATGCAAGCCGCACTTCCCGCGCGGAGGGTGACATGAAATGGATTACGCGCGAGCGCCCGAAAATTGACCGCATTGCCTGCCCGCGGCTCGTCCACAGGTTCATCGACAAGTCGCCGGAATTTCTCTTTGTGCCAGCGGACCAGGTGCTGGTCGTCGCGGAGCGCGAGGGTGCAATTCCGTTTGATATTCCTGCCGTAAAACTGACTCACGTTGGCGAGCTTTGCAGTTTCGACACTTTCCTGGCGGAGTATCACCTGACAGACCCTGCGCTGGCCGCGCTCGCAGTAATCGTACGTGGCGCGGATACCGCGCGCCTCGACCTGGCTGCGCAGGCACCGGGTTTGTTGGCCTTATCTCTCGGCCTATCGCGAATCTTTGAGAACGACCATGAGATGCTTTCGCACGGCATGGTGATGTACGACGCGCTCTATGCGTGGTGTCGCGATTGCCAGAGCGAAACACACGGCTGGCCGCCGGCAGCGTAAGAACGACGGCGGGGGCCCCAGGTCAGGAATCGCCACCACCTTACCCTTTACTAGAAAGAAGGGGGTATGCGATAGGCCCATACATCAATAGTTCTATCGCACTTGCAACTGCCAATTGAGTCTTCCCGGCGTTCTCCTGAGGAAGTCAAGTATCTCGGCCTTCGGGGTCGAAAATTTCGGAGGTCTCGTTATCATGGACTTCTCCGGAACCGTAACATCGTGTGCAGAGTTGCCAGCGCTCTCCGGCGCATTTTAGGCACGTGATGGTGTTAGACGTGCGAGACATGTCTGAAACAGTCTCGATTTCGGTTATCTGTACCTCTCCCGTCCCGCCACATTTTTCGCACTTGATTTTTCCTTGGCCACCACATTGCTGACAGGTAATCATGGTCTCCCCTCCTGGTGGTCAGGTGTGTATGACCATACTACTCCGAGCGCCTGAGAGCATGAAGCCAGATGCTGGCCTCCACGAACTCGCGCAGTTCCTTGCCGGGCGATGAGAACCTGTCGGCGTGGCACCGGGCCAATTGTGCTTTTTTGAGAACACGTGACGCACCTACGCAGCGGTCAGCGCCACGTCGAGCGTTTGTAGTCCCTCGGCTCGCGCGGATTGCCCTTAAATACGCCCTCCCGATAGCCAACGCGCCGAAGACGCGCCTTTCTGGTCGAGGCCGCCGGCATGAGCGGCAGGCATCGCAGCCGAAGAGACAGCTTGTTGCATGATGTGTCACCTTGGGGTTCGCAAGGGCGTCAGCGTTCACCGGCGCCCCGCGTTTCAGGGCATACACGTACTACTTCCGGTAGTCGCCGATTTGATGACGGCGATTCCAGAAACGTCCACCCCATCTGCGCGCAACCGCTCAACGTTGAGCGCACCGAAGTCATCATCACCGACGCAACCAATCATGGCACCAGGGCTGCCGACCTTTGCGACCTGGTCGATAAAAATTGCGGGCGCGCCACTCGCATAGGGCCCGACGAGCGTTCCGGGTTGACGAAACGACTGACCGGGTTTCGTTGCCATAATTTTGACGAGGATTTCACCCATCGTGAGGATGAAGCCGGACTTGCGCAGTTGAGTGTTAGCCATGGCGAATTTCGTTTGAACTTCCGCGCAGCCGACGAGATTTTCGCAGCTTGCTGCGATCGTTGGAAAAATGGACCGCCTTTCGATGGCGTTCCATAGCTATAACCAAGTCAAAATATGAGCACACTATTAGGTATGCTTATAAAAACAACTTGTCGAATTTGCCTGATTTCAAAATCATTCAAGCTTCTTCGAGGTTCTCTCAGGTCTATCGGGCGTCTCTTCGGTATTCCAGGATGCCGCTCTCCCGGCGGTGAAGCTGAAGACCATGTTTCGGCATGAGGTCCATGGTCGGCGGGGCTACTCCATCGTCCAGCAGCAGCGCGTCGATGTCGCGGAGGTTTGCGAAAATCTCGCCTTCGCGCTCACTTAGATGCGGCTGGTAGGCCACAACTATCGTTCGGCTCGCCGCACTCTGAGCCGCTTGAAACACACGAGCCACTGCCGGCTCATCACACATCAGGTTTCCCTCGCGGTCCAGCCCGGTCGCCTCGAGGAAGCAGAGGTCAATCGAACGTCGCGCCACCATCGCCTCCGCATCAGGGCCAGTCATGACAGTCGCGTGTTCCAGCTGGCCACCTGTGAGTGTGAGTTCGCAGTGGAGAAAGCGCTGTGCGGTCTGAGCCATATCCGTATCGTGCACCGTTAGAGCAAGATTCGAGCGGTCTGAAAGAAACGGCAGAATCTTGTGGACGATCACGCCGGCCCCCATCATCACTGACTGGTGGTCGCCGACAGTTTCCGCCGCGAACCGCGCAATCACTGTCTCCGAGGCCTTTCGGGCCGCCTCGTCCGTTACCGGAACAAGGATATTCACGCCGGCCTTTTGCGCAACATAGCGCGCCTTCCCCGTCGAACGGATGAGATACCGTTGCTGTTCAAGGTAGGTCAGGTCGGTCCGAATCGTGACACTTGAAACATCAAAGACCTGACTCAGCTCCTCGACAGAAATCTCCCCACGCTTTCGAACCAGCTCGACAATTTGCAGCCTGCGCTTCAAAGAACTTTTGCTTGGGAGCATGTAGCCTAGTTTCCTATCTTTCGTTGCAAAAGAGTTTAGTTTCGCTTCGAAAGACAGTCAAAGACGTTTTGAGGTTAAAGGCGTAGGTGTTTTCACCAGAGCCGATTTCTGAGGCATTGAACACATTGAGGGGGGCTCAATCAACCCGCAAGGTGACACCCGACGCGGAGCTGACATCGTCGGCGGTGGTATCGGCGAAGGGTCATGTCCTCTGATGGCGAACATGTGGGGAAAATTTCAGACATCATGCTCTACGTCCGCAACGGTCGCATCGCCTACACAGTACTTTCTGAGGGCGGTTTCCTCGGAATGGGTTCTAACCTGCATGCCATCCCATGGGGTGCATTGACCCTCGATACGAACGAGAAGTGCTTCGTCGTCGACATTGCCGCACAGCGCCTCAAGGACGACCCGGGTTTCGACAAGGACCACTGGCCGACGATGGCAGATGCGAAGTGGGGAGAGTCAACGTACAGCTGCTACAACCGGCAGCCGTACTGGTCAGCGACCCATGAAGTGGTGGAAAACGACCCTGCCATCAGGCCGAGCGAGCACTGACGCCACGGGTAAGGCGTGCCAGGCGGACCGCCAGTCGCAGGCGGGCGACGTGTCTGTAGGCGTCGGCATTGGTGTGCCGGGCCCCGTGTATGTCGGTCCGCCGGTTATTTATGCGCCGCCTCCCGTCATCTACGGGCCGCCGGTGATACTTGGACCGCGCCCCTCGCCCGGATACTATCGTTATCCCTAGGGGTACGGCGGATATCGAGGCTATTACGGCCGCGGTTACTACGGCCCTGGTTACTATGGACGTGGGTATTACGGCCGCGGGTGCTACGGCCGTGGCTACTACGGACATCGCGGGTGGCGCCATTAGAGCGCACGCGTGACTGTTTCCGTGAACACTATCTGGCGCCCGGGCTGACGGGGCTTCACCTGCTCAGTTATGCTCACAGTAGTTCGACGCGTACCACGACCAACACCCGGACAGAATAGCGGAAGCGCGCCTCGACGCCATCGAGTCGCAGTAGCACACGTCTTCTGGTCCGGCTGGCGGCTTCAGCTATCGCCGGCACAATCGAAGGACCTATCCCATTGACCTCAGAACATGACCGCCCGCCCAGCGTACAAGACGACTTTCTGCAGACGCTCGTAAGGGACAAGACCACCGTAAATGTGTTCCTCGTGAACGGCATCAGACTGAGTGGTCAACTGGCCGCCTTCGACCAGTTTGCCGTTCTGCTGGAGTCTGGTCCAGCCGCCGTGCAACTCGTATTCAAACATGCCATTTCGACCGTGATGCCGGCCAATGGCAGGGGCCCGGCACGCGACCCGACCGGGGCGCCGGTGAGTGGCGACAAGCCGAATCACTCGCGAGCTCGCGTCCGATGAGGACCACCATGACATGCTGCGGCCTACGCTTCACCTGCGCATAGCCGCGCGACGTCCGCGTCGAGATGGTCAGAAAGGCGCTCACAATCCGTACTCTTCGGAACGAAAACTCCTGCGCGCCAAAGGGTCACGTCGCGTTCCGGTACACCGAGCGACCTGGCCACCCGAACCAATCATTTGAAGAAACGTTGAACCCGACGTGGTCGCGCCGCGCGGCGAGCTGACCGCTGGCCACACCGCGCTATGGCTGCTATCGGACAAGCCCTCTTCTCGTGTGCGCTGGTCGTTCATTCCGGCGCACGTGATGTCCACCCACGTTTGTTATCCGGCTCACGTCCGAAACCAGCACACCCGGGAAGACCGTGTCACGGCGCGTTGTTGAAAAGGACTGGTCCGCTTCGGCGGACCGGTCCCTACGCGACAGCGAGTTCGGTGAGGTGTCAGATTGGCTGTATGTTTGCCGCCTGCTTGCCCTTCGGACCTTGCTTGACTTCGAAGCTCACCTTTTGCCCGTCCTTGAGAGACTTGAAGCCCTCCGCCTTCACCTCCGAAAAATGAGCAAACAGGTCTTCGCCACCCTCATCCGGCGTGATGAAACCAAAACCCTTTGCGTCGTTAAACCACTTCACGGTACCCGTTGCCATTTTCCTGACCCTATTCAAAGACTGATGTGTTGTAAAACGCGACGGTGGACCGCCGCACACGCACACGTTTTTAACAGAGGAGAATGCTCTGAACAATTGGCGTTTCCGACAGGTGGTGTGACACCAAACCGTCACTTTAGACGCTTGGCATTTGACGCCTGGATTGCGGGAATTGCGCCGGGAATGTTTCACAATATGAGTGCCCTGTCCATTGCACAGCGGCGCGCGATACAAGACCTCTGGGATGAATTGAGCCAGACGACGGGCTCATGCGGACGACCTGCGCTTTCGTCGTCTGTCGACCATTCCGGTCGGCGGACCACGCACAACGCGGTCGGTGGATGTCCCCACGAGACACGTATCATCGAACATGAACGCAATGAAAGGAGATGCGCGATGGACGACCGATTTCATAGACGAGATTTGCTACTTCACCTCGGGGACATGCTCGAAGCTTTGAGCTGTCTGACCAAGACTGGTCGGCCCGATGCGCTGGTGGCTCAACTTGCGAAGGAACAGGATTCGTTGCAGGACTTCGGGTACCTCCGGGCGCTTGCCCCGAAAATGACGGTGGCCGAGTTCAGCGCACGCGTCGCGAGCGCGTTCTTCCTGTGGCCAAAGGAACTGCTCGAGACAGAGCTCAACCGCAATGCGCTTGCGTCAACCGTTCAGCACGACCTTTTTGATGGCAACCCTGACGGCTGGAAGAAGTATGTCGCCCATATGCAGAAGAAGGTGGGATGGTTTGGGACCGGGCTTCCCGAGATGAAAAGGAGCGTCTCGGACGAACCGGCTCACGTCGCCGCTGAAGAAGCGAGTCCGGTCGAAGCGTCGGTCGAGGCCGCGCCGGCCGCTGAGTGGGATGCGCCCGACGAGAAGAAGGGTTGGCCTTGGCCCCAGCCAGGCTCGACGTCCTGATGCACTGCTGATCGAACTAGGAAAGAACCACAGACACACGGAAGCGTTAGCACGCGGCACTCAGGTTTGTGTTTCCTTTGTTCGCCGCTCAATTCACCGTCCCCGAGAGGGTGCAGGCGGAGGGCGACAGCGAGCGCCTGACCGGTGCAGAGAATGGCAAGGACTCAATTGGCAGGAAGTGGCGAAGGACAGTTTTGGGCGAAACTCTGCTTCCTCCTCAGGCGCCGCGGTTGGGGTCGGACCGGCATCCGGCCATCCACGCACCGTTCCCTCTATTCCAGCGCTGAAGTATGCTCATAAGTGCGCGCCGCATCGCATCGTGGCGTCGCGACGGAACAGGAGCATGTCATGAAGCCCTTCCCGGCAACGGCGCGCGCCGGTAGCGCCTTTGCACTGCTTGCGCTGTCCGGCTGCTACTACGTCCCTCCCGGCTACTATCCATACGGATACTATCCCGCCGTTCCTTCTGTCGCTACCCAGCACGAAGTCCCTGCTCAAGGCTACGGCTTGTCGAACGGCTCCGACGCCCAGAACATCCCGCCCGCATCGCCGAGTGAACCCGCGTATGTCTCTCCGACGCCCATGTACGTCGCGCCCGCCTACTACCCTGCGTACTATCCCCCCTACCCGTGGTATGGCTGGCCCGGCTGGTGGGGGCCGCCGGTGTCGTTCAGCTTCGGCTACTGGGGTGGTGGACATGGCCAATGGGGCGGTCATGGCGGGCACGGAGGCGGGCATGGCCATTGAACCGCCGAGGTTCGACAATCGAGCTGCGTAACCGCGTCCAGTTCGCCGCCGCTGATTTCATGCCTCGGTTAATAGAGACTTGGCCTGAACAAGAAGAGCATGCGACGCGGCGAACTCATTGCGTCCGGCCATTGTGAGAGCGGCATGGCCCGTGCGTGCAAACAACTCGTCGTTTCATGTTGCAACCACATGCGAAGCAGTGCCAATCTGGTCGTACCGACGAAAAGGCTGCTCGCAATCTGGGCGAGCGGTGAGCAGCCGGACCCTCCATTTTTCTCTCAGTTGTCTCGTTACTTGCCAGTGCAATCTTCCAGCCGGAAGAGTCCCGCACCGCGGGCATGGCTTTGAGGGCGCGTCGAACAAAGGCGCCTTGCCGCCCTACGAGGTTGTCTATCGGCTCCGGGGGCGCGGAAACTTCACGGCGTGGCAGCGGACGCAGCAGTATTTCTCTTGCACGCGCCACGGCGGCGATAGACTGGAACCTCCACATCCGTCCTGGAGCCTGGGCATGACCTCGCAAACCTGCAACCACATCGACCTTGCGCGCGAGCAGCTGGAGATGGCGCTCGTCGCGTTCCTGGAGCGCCATCGCTTCGCCTCGGCCATCACCCTGGCCAGCGCGGCCGAACGTGTACTGGGCGAGGCGCTGCGGCACGCCGGCAAGCCAACGGGCGTGGACTGGAAGTTCGATGCGGCCGACCTGGCGCACACGAAGCTGCACGGCCGGCCGCTGGACCGCCAGGCCTTCAATGCCGCGGAGAGCTGTGTGGCCGCCGCGCTGAGCCACTTCGATAAAGCCGATGCGCCCGACTTCGAAGCCGACCTCGAGGAAGCCGCGTCCTGGATGCTGGTGCGGGCCTGCGAGAATGCGCACCGGCTCGGGCTAACCGTGCAGGGCTTCGATGCGTTCAACGAGTGGTTCTGCGAGCACGTCGTCGGCGTCTGACCACGGGCTGCCCGAACAACAACAACTTCGGAACGTTCACTTCGCGACTACGCGGCAGACGTTTCCTGACGGAGCGCATGAATTATGAGGAAGCAGTTGACCGCCGCCGCAATCGCGACCTGCCTCGCGCTAGTAGCCGTCCGGGCCCTGGCTGGATCTGTCGATGTCGACTACAGGAATGCGACCTTCCGCATCGACAACGAAGACGTGAAGTTGTCGAATGGCAAGCGAGCGGTGCCGGCCGCACCTGGCTCGGCGACGCAGCACGTGACGCGTGTGTTCGGCAAGCCCGCCGGTGGCCGGCTTGACTCGAAGCCTGCTGCCGCGATATTCCTGGCGGACGAACCAGGCGGTAGCGGCATTTTCAACTACGTAGCGGTGGCATTCAGTGACTGCAGTAAGACCAACGCTGTCTTCCTTGGCGACCGCATCATGCCGCGGTCGATTGTGTTCCATGGCCGCTCCATCGTCGTTACCTATCTAGACCGAAAACCGGACGAACCCATGGCTGTCATACCCAACGTGACGAAGAACATGACGCTTGGCTTTGATTCCAAGACCTGCCAGCTCGCCAAATAACAACACGGGACCTGGCGGACCCAACCGGGCACCGCCCTGACAGAGCACGCATCCGGGCAGACCGGCAAGGAGCAGAAAAGTGACAACCGACGGGCGGGTCCTGTACGTCAACCGCTGCACGGCCTGCGGCCAAGCCGGTGAGGTCCATCTGGCGGATGATGCGCACGACGGTGAGCTGGCGCACTGCGACTCGTGCGGCGCGCCGGTCACACTCGAGTGTGATGGCGGCGTGCGACTGGTGCCTGATTTTTTCACTACACTCGCTGCCCTAGCTGTAGCTTTCAGGCGCCAACCTTCCTTCGCGCTTCCAGGATAGCAGGAGCAGTGCACATGAGCATTGTCCGCAAATTGCGCGCAACCGGTACCGCGTTCCTCCTGTCGGCGCTCTGCGCAGCCTGCGCGACCCCACACCCACCACCTGGCGCCCGGCTTTCCACGCGGGAATATTTCGGCACGGCGCAGGGCCTTGACGTCACCGACAGGGTCGAGTTCTTCGGGGTGGGCTTCACGGCCAGCAAGCCGGTCGCGCTCCGCGTCGAGCAGCTTCCGGGCGACACTCAGGACATTGCCTTCACCATCCCGGGCACGCCGCCGGCGGACCCGTACGGCTTCCTCGATTTCAACTCCAGAACTCGACGATGCCATCGATAGGCAGTTCTTCGTAGGTGCACGGGTATCGCCGCTTGATTTTATGCGCGAGTTCACAACACCGTTGGCTTAGCCGAGGCTCTGACTCTGCTTACGACGCTGCCAGTGAGTCGCCGGACACATGAACACGCTCGCCCATCTGGACCGGCGGCTGCGTCGAGTAGTTGAAATTCCGGTAGCTGCCATCCTGCATTCTGACTTGTACCTGGTAGCTCGTCGCCTTGCGTACTGCGTGCTCGATGCCATTGCCCGCCAATCCACCGCCAACCGCTCCAGCAATCGTTGCAAGAACACGACCACGTCCTCCCCCAACCTGATTTCCGAGCAGGCCTCCAGCGACAGCTCCGCCTACGACGCCGAGACCCGTTGTCGGTTCGGATTCCTTAACTGTATTGATGGCGACAACTTCGCCAGCGTTTGGGTCGACCGCGACCGGCCTTGGTGCGGGTTGCGCCGCGTTTTGATACGCGTTGTTGTTTGAATACCTGGGAGCCTGCTCCACCGGGCTGGTCCGATGATGATGCACACGGGGCTGGACTGGCGCTTCCTCCCGCATGACGTGTTGCTGGGCATCTGGTTGCGGCGATGCAAGCGACGCGCTGGCCGTCTGCGCGACGACCGGTACCGCCGGAGTGGAAGGCGCGGTCGTGGCTCGGGACGTCGGAAGAATGCCGGTCATCGCAGCGATGCCGGTCGCACTGGCCAGGATGACGGCCACAGCCGCACCGGCAACCAGAGGGTGGATACGACTGCGCTGCGGCAAATTGGAAGTCAGATTGGTATTCATGTCGCGCTCCGTTGACGTGTATCAGCAAGAACGCCGGAGCCGACAAACCGGTGGACGTCGCGACGGCAAGATTTGTAAGCACTTGTAGCGTTTCCCGACTGTGCTTCGGGAGCGTTGTCTCGGGTATATCCCTTCGGACGGCGTCGGCGCCTCAGGCTACCGCTCCGAATAAGGCGCCGACGCCTGAGGACGCGCCCATGGCCAATGCGCTCCAGAAGACCACCCGCATGACGCCGGGGCCAACTTTCGCCCCGCCAGCTTTCGCGGCCAGGCCGCCCTGCGCGGCCAGCGAAACCAGAGCAGAAACGACGATGGCCGGCAACAGAAGGAGTCGGGCGCGAGCGCCAGAGACCAAGTCAAAAGGCTGTTGGCGCCCTCGTCAACTCCACCGTCAGCCAACGCGCACGCCCTCTACTCGGGCTCCGGGGAGCGGGCGGAAAAAGCCTTGCTTTTGGCGGCATCGGTTCAGCCACCGGTGGCGCACCTGCGGATATTCCCCATTCCGGCTACAAGCCTCATCAACGCCGCGAGGACTGCGTCGAACTGTCCAAGAAGAACGAGGGTAGCCGCCGGTTTACGCCCCCGGCTGAGTGTGCAAGTATCGTTGCCGAGGCGGATACCGCATCCCTTTGCGAGGTTCAGGATGGCCTGGAGACTCTGGAAAACTGAGAAGCGGCAAGATGGGACGCGAAGCTGGCCCAGCGATGCGAATCAGTCGATAACGCAGCTTCTGGGCATGTACTTGGGCAGCGATGCAGCACCGTTCGCAGCGTGGGCCGCACCTGGCATCAGCTTCACACCAGATGTCGAACCGGTCCTGCGAAACGGAGTTCAAGGATATCAGCTCGCCCTCTGGTTCTGGCTTTTTGCCGAGAAGCACGGCACTATCTCGGCACGAATGGTACGTGAGTCCTTCTGCCTGCTCGCTGAGGCAGCGCAACCGTCGTCCGGCGACAGGATTAATGCGCTCCTCGACTTCGAAAACCGCCTGGCGCACTCTATCGAGGGGATTTCCTCCTTGGAGCGCACGTTCCACCTCGAGGGCCTGTCGGTGGAGCTACCGACGGAATTCTTTCTGGCCACAGGCTTCCTCCGGCTCGCGCCCGAATCCCCTTATGCTGGAAATGAGAGCGCCAGTCTGCAAGGCAATGACTACAAGCTCGCTGACTGCTTTGGCCATGCAACCGAAGAGGCGCTGGCGGTGTTTCGAGCTATGATAGACGCGGTCGACTTTGATGCGAAAACGCTACCCAACTGGAAATGGAGCGCCCATCCCGGCGCTGCCGAGCGACACCTGCAACGACGCTACAACAATTCCCTGTTTCCCCTGCACCGCCAGATGGTTACGGCTCGTGAGGTCTATGAGGCACGTCTTACCGACGCCCAGGCCCTGCACGAAATCAGCAAGGAGCTTAGTGAGCTCAGCCAGTCGTTCTCGCAAACGACCGAATTGCCGCTGAACTGGCAATCGTTCCTCGAAGGATATCGGGACTACGTCGACCGACTCGATGAACGCCGCCTCGCAGCCGGTGGGCAGAATGCGGCACTCGGTGAAGCAATTGCAAGATTGCGCAATGACATCCTCACAACCTGGCGCACCTCGCTTCACAAGAACCGGCACAGCCTTGCCACACTGGACCAGGAAGAAGCACAAAGGAGCGAGCGTCGCGCGCTGCTTTACGGATGCGACTGGACCGCACAGCTTCTGAGTAACGGCTCTCTGATACCGTCAGATGAAGTCGTTCCTGCCCTGCTGAGTGAGTCCCCGTCTGAGCTGGAAAGGGTGGTGACCGGCCTCCAGGCCGAACCACGACTGCATGAGACGCTTGCGCAATGTCGTGCAACCGCGCATCGACTCGTCAACGAATCCCGCTCGGGCGGCCACAATCTTCCTGACATGGCCGACAAGCTTCGTATTCTTGACGGTACGCCCGGCCAAGTGCCTCCCTGACCTCGCCCGCCCGGAGTCTGCGGTCCATGTTCCAAAGGGCGCCTAATTGACGCCCTCGCCTTTTTGTCGGGATGCAATGGTCCAACTGGATGACGCCCTCGGTAGACGCGTGCCGAAGTCGAGCGTTACCTGTTGTGGCCCGCTGACGCTGCCCGTCAACGGGAAGGCTTCGTTGACGGGCAGCAGGTCAGATTCGGTCACCGCGTAAGCAGCCAGAGACAGGAATACGAACAGCAAGCCCAGCGCGAAGCGCAACGTACGCTTCGCTGCGTCTGCTTGACGGCAAATTCCCTGCGTCCGTCGGATGATGTCCTTCGCATTGCTGTGCCTCTACGCACAAGATGTGGGCGCAAATGTGCGACCGCAGGCCCGCTGTCACGCGGCGAGCCTGCGAGTGCGGTGTCAACGCGCCATCATGACTGCTTTTCCAGTTTCACAATGGTCAGGGTGCCGTTGACGTTTTCGACACGAACCTTGACCTTGTCCCCCTCGTGAACCTGCTTGACCATCGCGGCATCCTTCGCCTTGAACGCCATCGTCATCGGCGGCATCCCGACGTTATCCAGCGCGCCGTGCTTCAGGGTGACCATGCCGGTCACAGCGTCCACCTTCCTGACCTCCGCCTCGGTGAGCGCGGTTTTCGATGACGTCTTCGATGCTGACGGCTCGGACATGTTCATGCCAGCCATACCATCACCAGCGAACGCGGGCGCAGCAACGATGGCTGCAAGAGCAACAGACGCAACAATCAACCTCTTCATTGGGTTTCTCCAGTTTGAGTAGAAGGCACTTTCATGCCGGAAGGTACTGCGTGGGGATGACGCGCATGGCCCAGCCTTCGCGCGCGGCGGCGTTGCAGCAGGAACCAGGCTGCAGGGATGACGAACATCGAAAGGATGGGTGCCGTGACCATGCCGCCTACCATCGGCGCGGCAATGCGCTGCATGACTTCCGAGCCGGCGCCGTGTCCGACCATGATGGGGATGAGACCGGCAAGCACGACAGCAACCGTCATCGCTTTCGGTCGCACGCGCAAAACGGCGCCTTCACGAATCGCATCGAACAGGAGTGCCTCCGTTAGCGGTTCACCATCCTCCAGCCGGCGACTGAGCGCCCCCTTCAGGTAGAGCAGCATCACGACACCAAACTCGGCTGCGACACCAGCGAGTGCGATAAATCCGACTGCGGTTGCGACAGACACCGCGTGACCCAGAATCCAGATGAGCCAGAACCCGCCCACCAGAGCAAACGGCACCGTCGACATCAGCAGGAGTGCATCGGCCGCAGAGTTGAAGGTCAGGAAGAGCAGCACGAAGATAACAACGAGCGTCACGGGAATGACCGTGCGCAGTTTCGCCGCCGCGCGCTCGAGATATTCGAACTGGCCGGACCATGCAATCGAATAGCCAGGCGGAAGCGTCACCTTCTCCGCAACCGCGCGCTGCATTGACTCGACCGCTGACTGCAGGTCCGTATTGCGGATATCGACATAGACATAGCCGGAGAGCCGCGCATTTTCGCTGCGAATCATCGGAGGACCATCGGCAATCGTGATGTGCGCGACATCGCCGAGCTGGATTTGCGCGCCACGGTCCGTGACGACCGGCAACTGACGCAGCTTCTCGATCGAATCCCGGATTTCGCGCGGATAGCGGATGTTGATGGGAAACCGCTCGCGGCCAGCAATCACTTCGCCCACGTTTTCCCCGCCGACGGCCGAAGAAATGACCGACTGGATATCGCCGACGGAAAGGCCGTAACGTGCAGCCGTCTGGCGGTCGATGTCGATGTCTATGTACCGGCCGCCGTTCAGACGCTCGGCCAGTGCAGACGTGACGCCCGGTACATTCTTGACCGCAGTTTCGACCTGCTCCGCAATTCTGTCGATTTGCGAGAGGTCGCTGCCCGAAATCTTGACGCCGACCGGCGTCTTGATGCCGGTAGACAGCATGTCCAGACGATTACGGATGGGCGGCACCCACACGTTCGACAGCCCCGGCGCCTTGACGGTCCGGTCCAGTTCATCGACCAGCTTCTCCGGCGTCGTGCCGGGTCGCCACTGGCTACGCGGCTTGAACTGAATCGTGGTTTCGAACATTTCGAGCGGTGCAGGGTCAGTTGCAGTATCGGCCCGGCCGGACTTGCCGAAGACGGTCTGCACCTCCGGAACCGTCTTGATGAGCCGGTCCGTCTGCTGCAGCAGTTCACTCGCTTTCTCGGCCGAAATTCCCGGGAGCGCTGTCGGCATATACAGCAGGTCGCCTTCATCGAGCGGTGGCATGAATTCGCCGCCGATCTGGGACAACGGAATCACCGAAGCGGCCAGCGCGACGACCGCCAGACCAATGGCAACCCACGGCCGCCGCAGCGTCGCTTCCAGCAACGGTTGGTACAGTCGAATCAGCACGCGATTGATGGGGTTCGAGTTTTCATGAGGAATGCGACCTCGAATCAGATAGCCCATCAGCACCGGCACGAGCGTGACCGATAACCCGGCAGCAGCAGCAATGGTGTAGGTTTTGGTGAAAGCCAACGGAGAGAACAGTTTCCCCTCCTGTCCCTCCAGCGAAAACACCGGGATGAAGGACAGGGTGATGATGAGAAGCGAAAAGAACAGTGCCGGCCCCACCTCCGCTGCAGATGTCGCGATAAGGTCCCAGCGCTGTGCGGTCGTGATTTGTTCGCCCGGATGCTCGTGGTCGTACGCCTCCAGATGCTTGTGAGCGTTTTCAATCATCACGATGGCCGCGTCAAGCATCGCGCCGATGGCAATCGCAATGCCTCCCAGCGACATCAGGTTCGCGTTGACACCCTGATAGCGCATGACGATGAACGCGGCAAGCACGCCGAGCGGTAGCGACAGAATCGCGACGAACGCACTGCGCAGGTGGAACAGGAACACCGCGCAGACCAGCCCAACGATGATGAATTCCTCGATGAGCTTGTCCTTGAGGTTGTCCACCGCACGCTCGATGAGCTGCGAGCGGTCGTAGGTCGTCACGACCTCGACACCGGTCGGCAACGACCGCTTCAGGTCAGCCAGTTTCGCCTTCACTGCATCGATGGTCGTCAGCGCATTCTTGCCGGAGCGCATGACGATGACGCCCCCCGCGACTTCTCCCTGCCCATTCAGCTCAGCGATACCTCGCCGCATCTCAGGCCCGATTTGAATCCGGGCTACATCACCGAGCAGAACCGGCGTACCGGCATCGTTCGTTCGCAATACGACGTTGCGAAAGTCGTCGAGTGTGTGCAGGTAGCCAGACGAACGGACCATGTACTCTGACTCGGCCATCTCGACAACTGACCCGCCCGACTCCTGGTTCGCTTTGCTGAGTGCGTCGACCACCGCCCCCTGCGTGATGCCATACGCACGAAGCTTGTCCGGGTCGAGCACAACCTGGAACTGGCGCACCATGCCGCCGATACTCGCGACTTCAGAAACGTCAGGCACTGATTTCAGTTCGAACTTCAGGAACCAGTCGTTAAGTGCGCGAAGTTGTCCAAGGTCGTGCTGCCCGGTCTTGTCGACGAGCGCATATTCGTACACCCAGCCCACGCCGGTTGCATCGGGTCCCAGCGAAACGGTTGCCCCCTGCGGCAGGTGGCTCTGCACCTGATTCAGATATTCGAGGACGCGCGAGCGTGCCCAATACTGGTCGGTCTTGTCGTCGAACAGCACATACACGAACGCATCGCCGAACGAGGAATACGCGCGAATGGTCTTTGCCCCCGGTACGCCGAGCAGCGTCGTTGTGAGCGGATACGTGACCTGGTCCTCGACGACCTGCGGTGCTTTGCCCGGGTACGACGCCTTGATGATGACCTGCGTATCGGACAGGTCGGGCAGCGCATCGAGCGGCGTTTGCGTGACCGAATAGACACCCCATGCCGTAACGAGCACGGTCGCGAGCAGAACCAGGAAACGGTTGTGGATGGACCACCTTATCAGGCGCGCAATCATTTGGCGCCCCCGACCGGTTCGACCTTGGTCAACTGGTATCCGTCACCCGACTGCGTGAAGACAAAATGAACAGTCTGGCCAGGCTTCACGTCCGGAAACGCTGTCGGCGACGGTTTGCTGAATGACATCGTCATCGCGCCCCAGCCCAGAGCAGGAACGGGTTGATGTGAAAACGTGATGTCTCCCGCCGTTATCTCTTCGACCTTACCTGTGGTGTCGTAGGTCTGCGGTGCTGCTGCGGCAGGTGCTGGAGCAGGCGCGCTCGCACCGGTCGGTGCGGTTGCTTCGAGCTTCGGCAGAACGGATTTCAGGCTCGCTTCCGAGTCAATCAGGAACTGGCCGGATGCGACGACCTGCTGGCCTTCGATCAGGCCGTTGGTCACCTCGGTATCGTCGCCGGCATCGTTGCCAACGGTGACCGAGACAGGTTGTAACCTGCCGTCTGAATTCCTGACGATGACCACCGACCGCTTACCCGTCGTGATGACGGCTTCCGACGGAACCAGCAACCGCGATATCTTTTTTGCGGCGCCGACGCGCGCCCGCATCAACATCCCCGGCGTCAACCTGAAGTCCGCGTTATCGATTTCGAGGCGAGCCTGAAGCGTACGGCTACTCGTGCTGATGCCTGGCAGGATTTCACGGATGTGTCCCGTGAAATGTTGCGCAGGGTCACCGGCAAACACGGCGTCCACGCTCATGCCCGGTCGGACCTGAAGCGCCAGCGCTTCAGGCACCTCCACCACGAGCCACAGCCTGTCGAGCCCGGAGACTTTCGCAAGCGTCTGACCGGGCGACACCATCGCGCCATCACGCACATTCAGTTCGGTCAGCACGCCGGTTTCCGGTGCGGATAGCGTGATGTGTGTCTGCGCCTTGCCGGTGCGGTCGAGACTTGCAATCACGCCGTCCGGAATGGACATCGCCCGCATGCGCGCACGTGACGCCGCAAGCATGCCGTCATCCATGCCGCCACGTTTCAGCGCCAGATACTCTTCCTGCGGCGCAAGCCAATCTGGAACGAAGAGCGACGCAATCGGAGCGCCTTTTGCGACGCGTTGCATCGGGGCGCTTGCGTAAAGATGGTCAATGTAGCCGGTCACCCGCGACTGGACGACGTCAGCTTTCGACTCATCGAACTGCGTCGTACCTACCGCGTCGAATCCTTCTGTTGTTTCCTGCCGGCGCGCCGCCGCGTAGCGAATGCCCAGGTTCTGCTGAAGGCCCGGGTCAATCTTGATGCCGTTGGCGCCCCCTTCGTCGGCATAGACCGGCTCTAACTGCATATTCATGAAAGGCGACTTGCCCGGCTTGTCGAAATGCTGGTTCGGCACCATCGGGTCGTGCCAGTACAGTACCTTCCGGCCAGTCTTCGGGTCGGTTTTGTCGCTGGAGGGAGTTGTCGCAACAGCGCTCTCGCCGCCCATCGTTGAACGATGCGTGCCGGCGACATAGCCGGCACCCAGCAATGCCACTGCGGCAAACACCATCAGGGCCGCGCGTGCCAGTTGTCTCTTCTGCATGTTGTTCTCCTTCACTGACTGACGGGCGTCGAAGCGGACATCGAGGCGGGCACGACCTGGTATTCCAGTTGCGCCCAGGTTTGCGACACGTCGCGCTGCAGGTCGAGCACCTGAAGTTCGGCGTCGAGCTGCGCACGCCTGGCAGCGAAGGTATCGGCCAGCGAGCCAGTGCCTGCCCTGTATGCGGCAGCCGCCAGTTGCACGCGCTGGTCCGCAGCCGGAAGCAGGGAGTGGGTGAGATGGGTAATGCGCTCGCGACCGCTCGCGAGCGTGGCTGACTGCGTACGGATATCCGCTTCGACCTGACGCTGCGCGTCCTCGTACATCAGTCGCGCCTTGGTGCCCAGTTCAGCTTTTTCCGCCGCATCCCGATCCTGATAGTTCTTTCGATGGATGGGCAGCGGGATGCTGACGCCAACCGAGACCATGTTCGAGAACCCGCCTCCGCGCTGCTGGTAGGCGACCTCCCACGTCCAGTTGGGACTGCGGTTACTGCTCGCAACGGCGGTATCGGCATCGGCGACGGCGATGTCCCGGGATGCTGCGACGAGCACCGGCTGCACCTCACGCAGTTCCTCGGGCGGCAGTGACGATACATAGGACTGTGGCGCCGGCGGCTCGCCCGTCACATCAGAAACGGGCGTTGCCGTCCAGCGGGACAGACCTATGAGCGCGGTCTGCCACGTCTGCCGGGCCTTGAGCAACTGATCCTGGGTTTGCGCGAGCATCGCCTGGGCCTGCGTAACATCGGCGGCAGTCGCTTTCGCTCCGCGATAAGACGCTTTCGTCGCGTCCAGTTCATGGGTCATGTGGTCAACGAGTTCCTGCTGCAGCGAAACGGCCTTCTTTGCATAGACCGCGTTCAGCCACGCTGTGGCCGTTTGCTGGCGGGTGTTCACAAGCTGGCCGAGGTAGCCAGCCCGCTCTCGGTCCACTACATCGTTCGCCAATGCGGACCGGAGTCGGCGCTTGTCGCCCGACACCCATTCCTGCTCGATGCCGATACGGCGCATGGTCATGAAGTCCTGGCCGATGGTGAACCGTTGCGGTCCGTTCACAGGCAGGTTATCAACACCGGCTTTGAGCATCGGGTCGGGCAACTGTCCTGCGCGGACGGAGGCTTCTGAGCTGGCGCGCACTGATGCCTGCGCAGCCCCCATGGCGGCGGAGCGGTCGGTAGCGGACTGGAGCGCCGCATCAAGCGTGACGGGTGCTTCCTGAGCGTGCGCAGCGACGCTCGCGAGAATCAGCGCGGCAAAAAGCGAGCGCGCGCGCAGTGGTGCACGCCGGCATGACGGCGTGCAAATAGTTAAAGGCATGTTCTAACCCCAACGGCGGACTCCCACAGGGAATCCACGTCCTGGACGCAGGACGACCTCACCGCAGATGCGGTGAACCTGTCAGAAAGGGATTAGATGGCGCGAGGAGGTCGCCAGAGTCCGGCCGGTTCGCGGACGGTGAGCGACAGTGCGTAGTGGAATACGACGGGGCTGGACAGCCCGGCGGGACGGGTTACTTCGATAGTGGAAACCGGGTGATACAGACTACCAAGCTGGCATTGCGCCGTTGCCTTGCAAAAGAAGCCTTTGACTTTTTCCGGTTGCGAAGATTTCATGGTCTCGCATCCGGGCATCTCCGAAGACATCGCACTACTATCGTCGTAGCCCATGTCCATCTGCATCGGACATTCTCCTGTCAAGCCGCTGGCCGCCAGCCCACTGATGGGAAGCGCAGCGCAGAGCAACAGGAGGAGCAATGTCCGGAGAACTTTCATGGCCAGGATTATAGCGGAGCCATTTATCCATGTTCCAGGCAATTTATTGCCTCTTTGCGCCTGAGCGACTTCCGCTACTTGACCTTCCCACAGTGGAAAGGTCCATGCAAAAAACTCTTCCGTACCGCGGAGGCGTCACTTGAATTTGAGCGCTTAACATTTTACTGTGCGTGCCCTTAGGATGGCGGCGCCCAACTACAGAGCAAATCTCCGAGAAATTCGGCGCTTGGCGACTTAACGACAATCGGTCACGTTGCAGATTGAGCGGGTTGAGCCTCGACTGTGATATGCGACAAACCTTTGAAGCGTTCGAGCACGGCGTGATAGAAGCGCGAGTCGCGCTGCGCCTCATTGGTCGCGACCGACACCGCTGCGCTCATGTGACCCGGACCAACCCGCCAAACATGCAGATCGATACATGCGCGCCCTCATCCCCAGAGCCACCGCCGAGGTCGCACGCTGATGGAGTCTCAAAGCTATGAGGGCTACAGCGTATGGGGGCTATTCTCCAGCAGGAAGACATCCTGCAGCGGAGCGTTAAGCGGCTAGCGGGACCATCAGGATGCGCGGGAAGCTGATTCAAGCATCAGGAGTTCTCAGTTACTTCGAGACACTGAAGAAGAAGCCCAACACGCAGGACTCGGTTGGGCTCGCGCGTGGGTCGATACACATGGGTAAAAAAAGCTACGAGGTTAGCCAACTCGCACTCGACTGCCACGAAGGCGCTCTCTCGTCTTCGCTCAATTCATGAAGCGCCCTTTTTTGGGAGCATCTGCAAGATGCTCCTGTTCTTTCAAAAAAAGAGCCCCATCCATTGAATGGCTCGAATGTCTAAAGATGGCATTCGATGATACGTAGCGAACTATGTTTTAACTTTTTGTGGCGCAGAATATAGATGCACGCATCGAGTGCCCCAGTTAAATCTTGGGCGCCGGCTCGCAGGCCCAAAAGGTCACGGATGACACGTAACCCTTATATGTCTGCGGCTTCATGCGGGAGCCGCCACAGCGACCGATGAAAAAATCCAGGTGTTGCACACAAAAGCATCACCTGTTGTATGTATGCCAAAGACGAACGCGCCCGACACAAAAGTGGCCGCCGTTATTGAGCTACCCGGATATGGCGACGCGGTCTGCGCGGGCTCGGCTGCAACACCGGCATCCTGCAGCACTTCAAGGTAGATGATGAACACCCGATTTGGGTGTGCGTCGAATCCCGTCCGCGAGCATTCAGTCGCTATCGGGCGCAGCCATCGGTGAATTAGTCGTCATCGTCGCCATGATGATGGCGTTCCCATCCACGGTGGCGACCGTGGTCATGCCACCTGCGCTCGTCGTAATCCCCTTCATAGCGGTAACCGTAGCCGTAGACCGGGGCTGGCGCGTAGACCACCGGCGGTGCGTCGTACACGACTGGGGGTGGTGCGACATAGACGGGACCGGGCGCCCCCAGATAAACTCCAATGTCAGCGTGGGCGAGAGCCACGCTGGATGCGCACGCAGCGGAAAGGCCCACTGCCAGAAAAAGGGTAGCGTGTTTCATGGAGTTCTCCTGTCCTGCTCGTTTCTGGCGGGTGCCAAACAATGGCGGACGACGCGGATTTTAGGGGGGGCGCGCGGAAGCAGGTGCGGCGGAAATGCCAAAACTGTAACCGGCTGTATCACGCTGTGATACTGCCGGTTCCGACCATGCCTACGACGCGTTCAGGGAGTCGCCCGAGACACGGACACGTTCTCCGACCTGAACCTGAGGCTGTGTCGTATAGGTGAAATTCCGGTTGCTGCCGTCCTGCATTCTGACCTGCACCTGGTAGGTAGTAGACTTGCGCACCGCATGCTCGATGCCATTGCCCGCAAGCCCGCCACCGACCGCGCCAGCAATCGTTGCCAGAACGCGACCGCGTCCTCCACCGACCTGATTTCCCAACAGCCCGCCAGCGACAGCGCCGCCTACGGCTCCGAGCCCCGTCGTCGGCTCGGGTTCCTGGACTACGTTGACGGCGACAACTTCCCCGGCATTCGGGTCAAATGCTACTGGCCTTGGCGCGGGTTGAGCCTGACTTTGATAGGTATCGTTGTTCGCATACCTCGGAGCCTGCTCAACCGGAGCGCTACGGTGGTGATGGACGCGCGGCTGGGCTGGCGCCTCCTGCGTCGCACGTTGTTCGACGTACGATTGCGGCGATGTGACCGGCGCGCTGGCGACCGGGGCGGCGGCCGCAACAGCTTGCGTCGGAGGCGCCGTAACAGCTCGTGAAGTGGGCAGTATTCCGGTCATCGCCGCGATGCCGGTCGCGCTGGCGAGGATAACGGCCACGGCCGCACCCGCGACCAGGGGATGGATGCGACCGCGCGGCGGCATGTTCGAGGCGACGTTCGTGTTCATTGCGAGCTCCACTGGGATGTGCCTGCAATAACGTCACAGCAGCGAAGATGGTGTACTCGCAAGCACAATGCTTTGTAAGCATTTGTACCGTCCTGGCCTCGCAACCCGACGCAATCCAGCGCGCCTGAAAGCTCGGACGTCCCCCAGAGCATGACAGTGACGATGGAAGTGCCGAGCGTCAGCTGGTTAGGCTCGAAGCCAAGGCGACGCCGGAATAAGTGCCTCCGCCCAGCCGTCCGGTTAAACAAGGCGGAAGAGGCGCTTGAGAAGGCACGCGATTCGAACGACTTTGCATTGGCGATGTTCTACGAGAAAGAGTTGGCGTTCCAACTCTCGAGCCACATCGTGCACACGATTTATTGGACCAGCGTCTCGGGCAAAGGCGCCGAACCTAAAGGCGAACTGGCCAAGGCAATCGACGAGACCTTCGGTTCGTACGCCAGGTTCAAGGCCCAGCTGTTCGCGGCGACGCTAGCGCTAGAAGCGTTTGGCTGGGGCGTTCTCGGATACCATCCAACAACCGGGAAGCTGATGGTCTTGCAGTGTGAAAATCATCAGAAGCTGACCGCCTGGGGCATCCAGCCCATCCTTGTTCTCGATGTCTTCGAACACGCGTAATACCTGCGGTACCAGAACAAGCGCAATGAGTACCTCACCCAGCTCTTCACGCTGCTGAACTGGGAAAATGCTGCGCAACGGTTCAGTGCCGCACAGCCGACGCGGAGACCGACATGAAATGGGTTACGCGTGAACGCCCGAAAATCGACCGTATAGCCTGCCCGTGGTTGATAGCCCAATTCATCGATGAGACGCCGGAGCTTCTATTCGCACCAACAGACCAGGTGGCTGTAGCCGCCGGACGTGAAGGTGCGGTACGTTCGCGAAACTGCAGGCTCAGAAAAGTCGCCAGCAGATTAACGTCGCATTGATGGACGATGGCCCTATGTACCAGGCCACTCGAATCGGGTTGTGCTCGAAGCTCGAGGACGGGCTTGTCATGAACGACCTTTACCCCTTGGCTAGGCTCGGCTCGGCCCAGACGCTGTTGGCATTGGCGTGGTCGCGACGGGTCTCGGCTACAACGCGGATGCTTTCAAGAAGGCTGGCCTTTTAGCGCCCGACTCTTGGAATGCCCTCACCGACAAAAGATTGAAGGGCAGCCGCTCAACTGGACGCTCGTGTGTTGATTTGCACGGAATCCTGACCCACCCTGCGCTGCAATTTGAGTGAACTCCTGAGGCTGGACCGGGCGAGGTTCGGAAGTGATACGCTTGTTGGGCCTTCACTTGAAGGAGAAGGTCATGCCAGCAAGAGGTTCTTATCGACGCCACAGCGGCGAATTCAAACTGAAATTGTGCTCGCTCTCCTCCTATTCGTCGTCGGATAGCAGCTTATCGAGCGGCATCGTCTGTTTGACGAAGGGCGACCGAATGACGATGTAGCTGAAATATTTCTCGATTCCGAGATTGCGGTCGACCAGCTTTTCGATGACTTCCTGGTAATGGCCGATGTTTTTGACGATGGACTTAAGGAGGTAGTCGTAGCCTCCGCTGACGAGATGGCACTCTGTAATCTCGTCAAAATCACGCAGGTTCGCTTCGAAGCGCGTGAAATCCTCGCGCCTGTGGTCGTGAAGCATGATTTCAGTGAAGACCGTGACCGTGCTGGTTAGCTTGGCCAGGTTCAGATGCGCTCCGTAGCCGGATATGATTCCTGCGGCTTCAAGACGCTTCACACGCTGCAGGCAAGGGCTTGCGGACAACCCGACGGCGCTCGCGAGATTTGCGTTCGTCGTGTTGCCGTTCTTCTGCAGTTCGGCAAGGATTTTTATATCGGTCCGGTCAAGCTTTTGTCGCATATCGTGCGTGTTCGAATTGGCTGTTGCGTCAATCGAAGGCTGCCGTACTAAGCGCGAGCCAAGTCCTCGTGGTGTGCCTTGACCAGTTGAGCCATGCTCGTGAACTTGTAGTCAACGGATGGTTCGACAGAGTACTTCATGTTTGCTCCGAATCCACGCTGCTCATAGCGCCGCTGAATCCAGCATGAGCGAAGCTGCATTTCACTCGCAGGTTGGTGGTCGTGATAGACGCTATCTGCGACATGCAGTGTATCGTCCTTTGCGATGCCCATCGACGACAGCGTCGAGAACAGGTACTCGAAGTTGTTCCGCGACGGCTTGTACGAACCGACATCCTCGGCCGTCACGATTGCGTCGAAGTCGACCGCCAGCTTCGCGTTGCTCGCACTGAAGCTTCGGTTATCGACATTGGATACGACCACCAGCTTGAAATATTTCTTGAGATATTGCAGCGTGCTCGCCGAGTCCGGAAAGGCGGGCCAATCTCCCACCGAGGCGCCATACGCGACCGCTTCGGCCCAGCTGTAACGCAGGCCCCATTCCTCCGCCAGGCGCTTGTACACAACCCGAAGGAGCTGGTCATATGGCATCGCGGGCGTCATCTTCTGTTGATACGACTCATGACGTGCATGGGCCTCAAGGATTTCATCGCGCGCTAAAGGTTCGGGCGCCCGCGAGGCAAGCTCCGACAGACCCGATGCGATCCCTGACTCCCAGTCAATCAGAGTTCCGTAGCAGTCAAATGTGAGTGCCTTGAAATCTGTCAAAGCCACAACGCCCCCTATGTATCAGTGCCTTCATACGCCCCGTTGCGCGGCAAATGTCCCACCAGCATCCTCAGCGCGAGGATAACCCGCGCCTCGGCGACGCTGACAAGACATCAATAAATTACTTCTTTGCCAGTGCTTCCTGGTGTGCTTTGGCGAAGTCGGCCATGCTGTTGAACCGGAAGTCGATGTTCGGCTGCGTGCCGGGATTCATCGTCGCACCGAAGCCCGTCTGCGCATGACGGCGATAAATCCAGCACGATGCCAATCCGAACTCGTTTGCGGGCTTGTGGTCATGGAAAAGACTTTCGGCCGTGTGAAGAATTCTTTCTTTCTTGATGCCGCGGTCACCGAGCTTCTCGAGCATGTATTCGAAATTTCGCGGCGACGGCTTGTAAGAGCCAACGTCTTCCGCCGTAATGATTGCGTCAAACTCGACCTGCAGTTTGGCGTTGCTGTACGTGAAGCTCTCATTGTCGATGTTCGACAAAATGACGAGCTTGTAGTGCTTCTTCAGGTACTGCAGCGCTTCGGCGCTGTCCTCAAACGCAGGCCAATTTTGCACCGAACGACCGTAGGCCACGCATTCTTCGTGCGTGAACGAGAGGCCCCATTCTTCGGCCAGTCGTTTGTAGACGATGGGCAGCAGCTCCTGATAGCGCTTCGCCGGCGTGTACTTCTGCTGCGACGATTCGTGGCGAGCATGGGCCTCCAGAACCTGGTCGCGCGTGAGCGGCGTCCTGGCGCGCTCGAGCAACGGCCTCAGGCCTTGGAAAATGCCACTCTCCCAATCAATCAAGGTGCCGTAGCAGTCAAAGGTAAGGGCGTCGAAGTCGGTCAGTTCCACGATTACTCCTCTCGTATGTCCAGATGGAGACTTAAGTGTATTGAGCAGATGCGGCAACCAGAACTTTAATCGAGCGGCCGAACAGCAGCTTTCACCGTCTCTGCTCGGCTCGACAGCAATTTCTGCTGCGGCCTCCGATTGGCTCATAAACCTACGTGTTTTCCCGTACACGGATGACACGTTAAACGGTTCAAATGCTCCTCAGAAAGTGAATCTCCCTGGGGTTCGGTTTTTTTTGCGCCATAGCCCGCTCGCGGTTCACGCAATTTCAAACGCAGGAAACGTGGCCGACTATTTCCTCCTTTGAGAAGGAAGACAGCCCCAGTTCCATGCACCGAGTGAGTCATACCGCGGCTGTACGAGCCACCTTCTGCTGATTGATCGAGTGGCCGTGCGGCGCGTTTGCCGATTCACAGGAACGTGAAGGCGTTTTGCGGTAGGGACAGTTGTCCGCACTAAAGAACTCATTGTCGCGAAGTGCCCACGCTCCTCACGCAAGACCTCTCGCGACAAACCCACTTTGGAAGCGACGGCGAGCGACGCATTCACGCAACGCAGTCGCCATGAACTCTTCAAGCGATTCGCTCTTACGAAGGACACTCTCGGTTGCCACCAGGAGCTCTGGGGTGACACGAAGCGGCTGCAAAATCGTCATCTTCATAGGACACATAGACTCCCCTACCGGACGCGTGAAGCTCGCACGCACAGCCCAGCCCTCGGTCAGTTGACTGCTACCAGCCAAGCAGGATGCGCAACCGCTCTATTAGCCAGTCCGCTTCGACCACACTCACCGGCCCTGAAACGTCCCGGGTTATTGGATACGCGCCGGGTGGAGTGGCAAAAGAACTCGCACGTCTGGTAGCGCGACATCTCACGCGGCGCCGGAAACCTCTCACCCGTCGAGGCGAAGTCGATATGTCGCAAACGGGGGTGCGGCGGATAAGTTGGACTGGTTTATGTACCGATACCGAGACGTTCCCGGTATTCCGAGGGACTGAGTGAGCCAAGCGATATCTTGATTCGCTTGTCGTTGTACCAACGTATATACGAGCCAACCACTTCGATGAACTGCTCAATCGTCGTCGCTTGCCAGTTCCGAGGATAGAACAGCTCCGTTTTCAAACG
>NZ_VTUZ01000064.1 GCF_008369935.1 Paraburkholderia panacisoli
CTCGCGGCGCGATTCGTTGCGTGGTGCGAAATCACCGAAGTCACCCGAAATCCGTCCTACGCTTTCTGAGGGATGCTCTTTCCTGCCGTCTTTCCGCCTCAGTCTCGACAAGTTGACAAAGCCGTTGTGAGTTGTACCGGATGAATGCTGCCAACACATCGCGCGCGAAACCTTACCATTTGCAAGTGTCAGGGGTGCGACTTCTACGGCCTGGCAATGCCGAGTCACAGCTACCGTACGTGGGCGATTAAGTACGTACAGCGTGCCGTGAGGCGTGAGAGTTTTTTTAATTTGCCGACACGCTGTATCAGATGACCGCAACTTCGCATGGCACTGTGAAGTTCATCTCCCGTAAAGACTCACCTCAGAAATCATTTCGAGCAAAACATGCAACTAACCGTCCGGCACATCTGCGTGCCCGTCAACCGCAAACCCCGTCTCCAGTAGAGCAGGCCAAATCTACACCGCGAGTTGTCCAGGCGGCCCATATCTGCTGCGCTGCGCGGCCTGCTTCCCATCTGTTCTGTAAAATTGAAGACAGGCGACTTAAAGGTAAAAGTTCGCAGCTGAATTCACGAGGTGGGAAATCATGGACGTGATTGACCTGATGCCCGATGTCGCGGCGGACCGGCATGAAATTTCATTTCGCCTCACCGGGCATCGCTGCGAGGTCGCCTGTGCGATTACGCGGGAGGCGCTCGAAGCGCAATTCTGGCTGCCGCCAGACGCTGGCCAGGTCCGGATGCTCAAGGCGTTTGCTGATGGACGGCGCCGCATCATGGCGGTCGCCGAAAGGAAAGTCCACCTGCGTCCCGGTGAACCCGTCAGGCTCACGGCCGACGATTTCCAGATCAGGCGGTAGGGTCGGGCTGCCGTCGGTCACCAGTCATCACCAGTCAATACGGTGTTTCTCGTCAGTCTCGCGGTGCCGGCGATCGTCGTCGACGTGAAGATACTGACTGGTCGTCGTCAGTGATGCATGCCCGAGGTTATCGCGCACGAGGCGCAGATCGACCTGCTGGTCCGCCATGTGGGACCCTGCGCTGTGACGCAGCCAGTGTGCCGATGCCTGCCCGAGGCGGTCCGCGCGCGGCGCATGGTCTTCACCCCGCGCACGCAGGGAGTCCGCCGCACCGCTAAAGACATCCTTCACGATCCGGTGCAACGCGGCGCGCGTGAGTGGCTTGAGCGACTGGCCAACCGGCAGCACGAGCGGCGTGTCCTCGCCGGGCGAGGGCAGGGCGGGCAGTCCGCGGGCCCGCCGGTAGGTGCCCAGTTCCGTCATCATTTCCGCGGTGGCGGGCACCAGCCGCTCCTTGCCCCCTTTGCCCAGCACGTCGAGCCACCAGCGATCCGTGCCACTTCCGTCACCGCGGCGGAAAAACCGTCCCATCGTGTTCGTGCCGACCTCCGTGATCCGCAGACCGCCCAGATAGAGCAGGGTAAAAAGCCAGCGCACGCGGGCGTGGTGTTCGCGCTCGCGAGCTGTCTGCACTGGCATGCCCTGAATGAATGTCTTGACCTCGAGCCACAGCTCGGGCGACAGATACCGGACGATGCGCGGCCTGGCCCGTCGGGCGCGCTGACGCGACAGCGACAGCGGATTGCCGGCCAGATAACCGGCCTGCACCAGCCACGCAAACATGACGTTGAGGATCACCATCGCCTGGCGCTGGCTCGATCCGGACAGCGGGCCATAGAACGGCCGCCAGCGTGGATCGTTGCGCGGATGCTTGCGTCCGCCGTCAGCGGTCCACCGCGCGGCGGGCTGGGGATCGGCGAGAAAGTGCTGGTAGACGAGCAGGTCCTCGTGCGTGAGCGAGGAGAGCGGTTTGCCCAGTTGCAGGACCGACCACAGCAGCAGCCGTTCGGCTTCCTTGCGGTAGTTGTCAAACGTGGTTTTCGTATCGGCAAAGCGGGCGAGCCAGGCGCGAAGCGCGTCGAGATCGGTGTCAGCGGCGACCTGCATGCGTCCGTTTGCGCGATTCGTGCCGTGCCGGCCATCGAGGTCGGGGGGGCAGGTCAAGCGCATCGAGCGGGCGCGGGGCGGGCAGGGCGGTGGTCATGGTCGAAAGGGGCGCCGGTCCGGGTGGCTGGCCTGGACGTAATTATGTACGCAACCAGGTGCAAGAAAATCAACATTATACGCTTAATGTCAAAATATTGACCGACAGGCGTTAGATACAGATCGGTTTACGTTATATTATTTGCTGAATTTCACCGAAATCGCTTCCATGACCGACGTCCTGCCTGATGAAACCCGCCTCGCCGCCGAAATCGACCGCCTGAAGGCCGAATTCCCGAAGACGCGCGAGCTCTACCGCGAGGTCTGCGCGCTGCTGTTCTTCCGCTTCGGCATCACGCCGACCGCGAACCGCCTTTACCAGCTGGTGAAACGGGGCAGCATGAGCACGCCCACCCAGGTGCTGGGGGAGTTCTGGACCGAACTGCGCGACAAGAGCCGGGTGCGCATCGAGCATCCTGATCTGCCGGCCGATCTCGGCGCGGCCGGCGGCGAACTGGTCGCCACGCTCTGGACCCGCGCAACCGCGTCAGCCGGGACCGCGCTCGACGCGCTGCGCGACGAGGTCGAGGCGCAGCGCGTGGAGGCGCAGCAGGCGGTCGCCGCCGCCCGCGACGAACTGGGCCGTGTCGAGACGGCGCTCGAGCAGCGCACCGCCGCGCTGCTGGCCGCGCAGGTCGAGATCCGGGATCTGGACAGGGCGCAGGCCGAAGGCCACGCGCAGCGCCAGGCGCTGGAGGCGGAACTCGGGCGCAGGAGCACGGCGCTGGCGGCGCGCGATCGCGAACTCGTGGCGGTGAGAGAAGGCTTCTCGCGTGATCTGGAGAAGCTGCGGGAAGCGGCTGGACGCGCGGAAGAACGGCTCCGGGCTTCCGAGAAGCGTGCATTGCTGGAAATTGACCGCGAGCGGAGCATCGCAACGAAGCTGCAGAAGGAACTGGACGAAGCCACGCGTCGCGCGGACCGGAAGGACGCCGACCATCGCCAGGCATCTGAAACCATGCAGGCGCAACTCGGCGACGCACGTCATCAGGCGGGCGTGCTGCAGGGGCGGCTGGATGCGGTTCAGGCGGAGAACAACCGGCTGCAGGCGGAGATGATGACGCTGCGGGAGGCGGCAACGCGTGCGCCGGAAACGCGGTCGTCGTCTGCCTCGGCCGGAGTCCGGAAGACGCCACGCCCGACCCGTTCCGCTCGCCCCGTGCCGGCCGCCAAACCCGCAACGCGTCGCAGGAAAGCGGTATAAACGCAGAGTGACTCGCCGCTGAAGGAATGGCTTGCATGCCTGATATCTATCTGCTCACTGGACTGACGCTTCCACAAGGCGTCGCGCATGAGTCCCTGCCCGGAACCGTGACGCGCTTCATGTCGGATTGCTGGCACGGCATGAGTCGTACGCAGATGATTGCCCGCGCGAAACGGCGGGGCCTGCGCCTGTCGTTCCGCGCAACGGCACCGTGTCCGTCCGGCGAAACCGGCGTGTTCGAGTTGCGCTTCAACGATGGGGCAGGCGAATGCCTCATGCTGGCACGGCTACAGCGGGTCGGAGACAGGCGCGGGAAACGTCGACAAACCAGGCGGACTGACGTGTCCCGACCCCCGCCACGCGATCCCCGGCAGACCAGGCTGTTCTGACGCGACGGTACCGGTTGCCGCGCAGCGCGCCGCTCGCTATGCTCCCACCCTCAACGGATCAGGAGTGACGAAGTGCGGCGCGTGACGGTCAGAAAATCATCGGTTCATGGGCGAGGCGTGTTCGCGCTACAGGCGATTCCAGCCGGCCAGCGGATCCTCGAATACCGCGGGGAGGTGACGTCGTGGCGGCGGGCCTCTGCCCGGCACCGGCGGTCCGGAATACGCGGCCACACCTTCATTTTCGGACTGGCTGACGGGCGTGTGATCGACGGCAGCGTCGGGGGCAATAGCGCCCGCTGGCTGAACCACTCCTGCCAGCCGAACTGTGAGGCGATCGAGGACGAGCGGGGACGGGTTTTCATCGAGACGCTCAAAGACGTAATGCCGGGAGACGAGCTTTGTATCGCCTATGGACTCACTATCGACGACGCGATTACTCCCGAACTGATCGCTGACTATGCCTGTCGCTGTGGGGCGAAGAGGTGTAGCGGCTCGATGCTGGCCCCGGCGAGCGGATGTTAAGCGCCCCTGACAGACGCATCCAGAGGAAGATCCGCCAAGCTGTGCGCCGTCCCCCGCGCGCAGCTGCTATCGTCATCCGTGCAAGGCCGGCGCGCCTTGCCAGCCCCCCCGTTGACGGAGTAGGATTAAATCCTGTCAGCCTGGAGAGCGCCATGCGTTCCACACAGCAGTTCAGCATTACCCTGCCCAACGAGATGGCCGAGCTCATCCGCACCAAGGTCGCCAGCGGCGAATATGCTTCTGAAAGCGAAGTGATCCGCGACGGGCTACGCACCCTCGCGGCCCGCGACAGGGCCATCGAGGCCTGGCTGCGCGACGAGGTGGTGCCTGCGGCCGAAGCGTTGCGCGCTGAGCCCGCGCGCGCCCTCACGCCCGAGCAGGTGCGCGCTCACCTGGCGAAGAAGCGCTCGGGCGCCGCATGACCTACCGGGTGCAGTTTGCCCCGGAAGCGCGGGACCAGGTTGATGACATGGAACGGTTCATCATTGAAGCGGGTTCGCCCGTCACGGCGGCTCGCTACGTGGACGCCATCGTGAATTTCTGCCTGCGCCTGCAGACGTTCCCTGAGCGCGGCGTCCCGCGCGATGATCTGTTACCTGGCCTGCGCGTGACCCACTACCGGCAGCGCGTGGTCATTGCTTACCTTCTGGATCCCGAGGTGGTGTCAATCGTTGGGGTGTTTTACGGCGGACAGGCCTGGGAACCATCTTTCGCAGACCCGACGGAACACGACCACTGATGACGCGTCCGCACCGTGGCCACCGACGCGAGCGGTCGGCGCGCAATCGTCGAGTCAGTCGACGAGCACGACAGGAAATTGAGAAGCACGGTCAAATGGAATAATCTCGTCAGTCCAACCAGCCAACTGTTCTGAATCCACGGATGCAGCTTGACATTTTCAACGACAGCCGCGACGTGATGCTGCGCAATGACGTCCTGTCAGCGTTACAGCGATACGATGCCGCGGGCGCGCGGCGCGCGCTGCAGGCCCTTGCGGACGAGTATCCGGACGATGTCGCGCAGGTGTATTTCGGTTCGATCGTCAATGCTCTCGAGGGCCGATCGACGGTACCGTTTGACCGTCACGAAGCCGCCCTGCAGGTTCGCCAGGCGTTATCTCACGAAGTCCAGCCCGCAGTCGCGCATGTGTTCCCGAGGCAGAGCGGGGCGACCTGGCTCGCACCGCTCTGGGCAGAACTGGCCGGGCGCGCCGCTGCGCTGCCTTTTCGTGCGGACCACGCGGATGCGCACGCGGCGCCGCTCTTCCTGCTTGCTGCGCGGTGGGCCGAGGCCTCCGATGCGATATCGCGCATCGCGTCCTGGCGACGGATTCCCGCGCCGCTTTGCTGGATGACGGAGGCACGTTACCGGCTCGATGGCCTCGACGCGGCCTGGCCATTGCTGGTGGAACTTGCGTGGCTTTCTCCATCCCGGTTTGACCAGCTTTTGAGCCGGCTTGGCGACGCGTGCGTCAATACGCTGCGGCGCAACTTCGATACGTCGTTCGACGGCGCCGGCGACATTGACGATCTTGCATGGTTTGCGGCGTGGGTACTCACGGAAAAGGCCGGCCTCGCGCCGCTGTTCAAACAGGCAGAGCCTTCACGACGTAATGCGCCCGAGCGGGCAGTGAAGGTGATGCTCCAGTTACTCAGTCTGGAGCGTCAGGGCCGGCATCACGAACTGCTTGAAACGCGGCGCGAACTGCAGGCGCTCAACACGGCGCTGTACGCCGCCTATATGAAGACGCGCTGAGCTGGCACCCCGGAACATGACACGCACAACCTCTCACAAATGGGCTTTCGCCACGCGGTTCCGGCGTGGCGCGTTCGGCTGGAAATCCGCGTTGCCGATCCAGCGTCTGAAAGAAGCGCTGGCGGAGATCCGGCAGATCGCCCGTGCCGATCCTGTTCTCGCTGCGGACGGTGCGGTCGCTTTGCTCGAAAAGCTTTCGCCGGCGCTTGAACACGTAGACAGCTCTTCGGGGGCAATTGGCACTGCCGTGAATCGCGCAATCGACGCGCTTGTGCCGGTCATCGGCGGGGTGGACGTGCCCGCTCCGGTCCGGATGCGTTGGCTGGAACGCCTGTTTGACGCGCTCCAGGATGACCCGATGCCGTATATCGAACAGCTGGGCGATCGCTGGGGTGACCTGTGTACGTCGCCCGACATCGCGTCCTTGTGGGCAGACAGGTTGTTGCCGATTACAGCGCGCGTGATGGGCGCTGAAGGACTGGGAGAGCATTTCGCGGGTACCACCGCCTGCCTGAGTGCGCTCAATGCCGCCCGGCGGCATGAGGAACTACTCGCTCTCGTGAATGGCGCGCGCCTGAACTGGTGGGGGTATCGCCAGTACGGGGTGGATGCACTGATCGCATTAAATCGTTCGGCTGAAGCACTGCGTTACGCGGAAGCGTCGAGGGGGCTGAATGCGCCCACTGCCGCCATCGCCCGCAAATGCGAAGCGATCCTTCTGTCGTCGGGCATGATGGACGAGGCCTATCGGCGTTACGCAATCGAGGCCAATCAGGCCACCACGCATCTCGCGACATTCCGTGCCATCGCAAAAAAATATCCGGACAGGAGTTCCGACAGCATTCTCCACGACCTGGTCGCGAGCAGTCCCGGCACTGAGGGGAAATGGTTCGCCGCCGCGAAGGACGCCGGCCTGCTCGATCTGGCGGCGTCGCTCGCGATGCGCGGCCCCACCGACCCGCGAACCCTGACGCGAGCCGCACGCGATTTCGCGCAGCGCAAGCCTGAATTCGCCGTGGCGTGTGGCACGGCAGCGCTGCACTGGATGGCCGCAGGCTTCGGTTACGAAATCACGGGGAGCGATGTGCTGGATGCCTACGGCGCGCTGGCGGATGCGGCCCTTGCTTCCGGTATGGAACGTGACCAGCTCAACAGGCGTCTGCGGGCGCAGTTTGCGGCCCTTCCGGGGCATTCGTTCGTCGCCACGGTGCTGGCGCATCATTGGGTCGCATAACGTCTCGATGCATCCCGGTTACGGGATGGACGGTTTGTGCGCGGCCCGAGCCCCGGCGTGTTGTCATCAACGGGTCCCTCCCGGTCGTGTGGGACGGGCCCGTTTTGCAGCGAATGACTGGACTGAAGCGCAACGCAGCTGCAGACGGTAGTTTTGTGACAGGCAGAATCGGTACAGGACTTGCATCATGGAAGAGTACAACCCCGGGTGTGCGCCCGAACCTGAATCATGGCTCGAACTCGACGAACAGGAGCGAATTGCTCTCGTCGAAACGTATCACCGGGTCGCCCGGATCCAGCTTCCCAACGTCACTGCACACGCTGCACTACACGCGATCGTGGAAAACCAGATCGCCCTGAACCTTGAGCCCGTGGTCCGGGCGATGGATCGCCTCGGGAAAGAAGGACTTACGCGACACGACGCGGTTCACGCGATCGGCTCAGTCGTCTCAGAGCATCTGTTTGATATTTTGAAGACGGATCAGAACGACGATGCTGCGACTTCGCAGGCGCGTTATTACGCGGCGGTGGAGCGGTTGACCGCCGCAAGTTGGCGCAGAGGTGAACACTGATGCCGATACCATCGAAACTTCAACCGTGGTTTGAAGCGAGGCAGCGTTTCAGATTGAGCCATGCTCATATCCAGATGGCGCGCGAACTAGGATTGAATCCCCGAAAATTCGGATCCCTGGCTAACGGGCAGCAGGAGCCGTGGAAGCGCCCCCTCGCAGAATTTATCGCGCACTGTTATAGCAGGCGCTTTGGTCGTGCTACGCCTGAACACGTGCAATCTCTGGAAGAAGTCGTGAAGCGTGCGGAAGCCCGGCGCAATGAGCGGCGGGAAAGAAAAACGAACAGAGTGGTTCCACCGATAGGGCCGCAACGTAGCGATGACGGATCGAGCGAAAAGTTGCAGGAGCTCTGCGCACGCGGCGGTGAATAGGGTTCGAACGGAACGGACATGACGACCGTCTGGGTGGGCGACGTGCACCACTTGCGCCCAGGCTGCTTCTACTTTTAATTCCAAAACGCTTCTACTTTCGCTTCATTGCACGACCTCGCGCCGGACGCGCTGCCGGATGCCGTGAAGCGGCTGGTGGCCGAGTGCTGGCCCGGGATGAGCCGCGCGCAGCTGGTCGCGCGCGCCCGCCGCCGTGCGCTTCAACCGTCGCTCAGAGCGCACGGCGCGACGGCGCCGGGCGACACTGGCGTTTCAGCCTGACGCTGCTGGCCGAGGGCGTGCCTGTCCGGCTCAGTGCGCATCTGCGGCGCGTGAAGCCGCGGCGCCAGTCGGCGCGGCCGGTGAAGGCGTCGAAGCCGCCTGCGCGTAATCCGCGGCAGGGCGATCTTTTCTGACGGATCACGAGGAATTGACGATGGGCCGACCCCGGATTGAATGGCGCGATGCGCAGCTGCTCGCGATCATGAACGGCATCGCGGCAACCGACCGGGATTTCCCGCGCGACAACGCGCGCTTGGTGGATGGCCTGATCGCGGAAGTCCGGGCGATTACCGGCCGCGTGTTTGGGGCGGCCACCTACAGCCGGCTGCTGCGTGACGTCGGGCCGCAGGTCGGCGTCCAGCGTCATCCGAGTGCACCGACGGTCCAGCAGGCGATCCTGCGCGCGCAGGCGCTGGCGCCGATGGCGCAGCAGGGCAGTGCGGACAGCCGGCCGGTCGATCTCGAGCTGATGCGACAGGGCGCTGGCCCCGGTGGTGCGCGAGGCGCTCGCGCCACTGTACGCGTCACAGCGCGAGCGGGCCGTCGACCACGGGACGGTCACTGCGCACGATGCCGGCGGTGTTGGCGAGACTCGCCAGCAGGCCATGCTGCAGGCGGTGCTGGAAGATGCCCAGCGCGGATCCGTCGTCTTGAGCAGGAGAACGCGCAACTGCACCGTGAACTCGGAAGCGCATGCGGCGCGGGATCTGGCCGGCGAACACGTGAACCGGCTGCTCGGTGATCTGTACGCGTCGATCGAACGCGCCTGCGTCGGCGCGACGGCCCTCACGCAGACAGCCACGCAGCTGACCGGCACCGAGCGGTTTCTCAAGATGCAGAACGATGCGGTCCGGCTGCAGGCAAGCGGCGAGGCGGACGCGCTGCGCGCGCAAAACGGCCAGTTGCGCGAGCGGATAGACCATCTGCTGCTGGAAGTGGACCAGTACCGCCGTACCCTATCGACCCGGCCACCCGGTAGTCGCTCAGCGCGTGGTACAGCCGGGCGCGGTTCGTCGCCCACCGGGCTGGCGCGCGGATATCTTCCGGCAACCCACCGTTTGTGTCATGGCCGGTTCGTGATTACTCCAGTTATCAGATGTGGCGTTTTTGCCGCGTGGCACTTTCCAGTCGTCGCCGGCGACCGGAACCTTGCTGGAAGGGCAGGGCGCCGGCGATGCCTTGACGGCGGCCAGCGTCAGGTCTGCCCCGGGTTTGCCTGTGGGCCGTGCGATGCGGTAGGGTGCGGGTTTCACTCACCGAACAGGGCTGTCCATGAACAAACAGGAACTCATCGACGCGGTCGCCGATCGCACCGGCGACAGCAAGGCCGCCACCGGCGAAGTCATTGATGCGGTGCTCGCGGCGATCAAACACGCGCTGAATGCGGGCGGCACCGTACAACTGGTTGGTTTCGGATCGTTCTCCACGGGGCAGCGCGCCGCACGCACCGGACGCAATCCTTCGACGGGCGCCGAAATCCAGATTGCCGCGGCAAGGACGGTCAAGTTCACGGCCGGCAAGGCATTCAAGGATGCCGTGAACGCGTCATGACGAACGTGGCGATCGAGCCCGGCGACTACGCCGGGTTGCACAAGGACGTGGTCAGTGTCGTCGAATCGGCGCGAAGCACGGCCGCACGCAACGTCAATGCCGTGATGACCGCCGCCTACTGGGAGATCGGGCGACGGATCGTCGCCAGTGAGCAGGGCGGGCAGGCGCGCGCCGGATATGGACAGGCGCTGATTGCCCGGCTCGCGGAAGACCTGACGCGCCGTTTCGGACGCGGATTCGGCCGGGCCAATCTGGCGAGCATGCGCGCCTTCTATTCTGCGTGGCCGGCGGCGGAGATTTTCCAGACAGTGTCTGGAAAATCGGCAGCCCCCGAAAATGTCCAGACGCCGTCTGGAAAATCGCTACCGGCGAAAGACGCCGTCGACGCCATGTCAATAGCGCCCGATTACATGGCGCTGGCCACCCGTTTTACGTTGCCGTGGTCCGCCTATGTGCGCCTGCTTTCAGTGAAGACAGCGGCCGCTCGCGCTTTCTACGAAACAGAGGCGTTGCGCGAAGGCTGGTCGGTGCGCCAGCTCGACCGCCAGATCAGTAGCCAGCTTTACGAGCGGCTGGCACTGTCGCGCAACAAGGCGGCCCTGCTCAGGAAAGCCGCTGATGCCCAGCCGGGTGATCTCCTCACGCCAGAGGAGGCGATTCGCGATCCGTTCGTCCTCGAGTTTCTCGACATCAAGGACGAGTACTCGGAGTCGGACCTTGAGGAAGCGCTGATCCGGCATCTGGCGGATTTTCTGCTCGAACTCGGCGACGACTTCGCTTTCGTCGGCCGGCAGCGCCGCCTGAGAATCGACGACACCTGGTTCAGGGTCGATCTGGTGTTTTTCCATCGACGTCTGAAATGCCTGGTGATCATCGATCTCAAGGTCGGTCGCTTCAGCTATGCGGACGCCGGGCAGATGCATCTCTATCTGAACTACGCGCGCGAGCACTGGATGAAGCCTGGGGAGAATCCACCTGTTGGTCTGATCCTTTGCGCCGAAAAAGGTGCAGCCGAGGCACACTACGCCCTGGACAACCTGCCGAACAAGATTCTTGCGGCGGAATACCAGACGGTGCTGCCCGATGAGGCGACGATCGTGAAGGAACTGGAGCGCACGAGAGCAGAACTGGAGCGGCGTACCGGAGCTTCGTAGGGTTGGGTCCCGACGCCCGGCAGATCCTGGACGTCTGAAGGCGACGCCACGAGTCGGTACCGCATCGTCATGTGGAAACGGTGGCGCGTTTTCACATCTGCCAGTTCAGACAGAAACTCAACGCATTAAGATAGGAATACTTATCTTAACGTTGACATTCTATTTTCTCGTCTCTTGTCAAAACGTCGTCTTTCACAAACCTGAACGCAGGACTATCGTAGGCACCTCGAGCTCATCCTCCAGCGCTGGCATCGCGCGGTGGCGAGTCGGCAATCCAACTTTCGATTTCCGCGAGACGTTCAAACTTCGGCGCTCGGAACCACGCTGTGAGTTCGGCCGCCCACTCGTCCCACAGAAGGTCCTCCAGCTCAAATTCTTCTTCTAATAGTTGCTGGTTGTCTTCACGTAGGTACGCGAAGACCAACTGTCGCCCGTCCCACCATGCCACGACATAGTCGGTGCGGCGCGCTGCCGCGCCACGGGGGCCATCTCGCAACATGATGCCGAGGTCACTGCAGAAAGTGTCGGCTGTGGTATTAGCCATCGTCGTCTCCCTGGATGCATGACCGAGTCTACGCCACCCGACACCCATGACCGGACGGTGTGCCGCAGTGGCGTCCCGGATACAGGATGACAACGATCAACGCTGCGATTTATTTTCATTCAGCGCTCTAAATATCGCGAGGTTTTTGACGATAACCGAAAGCGATCAATAAAAGGAGAACTAGGATGCGTCGTGAATTTATCGCCCCAATCATCGCGTCGTGCGTCAGCCTGCTCGCCGGGTGCAGCAGCGTCCAGCAAGAGGCCAACGGTCCTCAGGTGTGGGCGACTCTCGTTGACGCCTCGCGCGGTTCGACGGCAGGCGATCCGACGTTGGGCCGCCTCGTCAACCAGCCAATACAGGTCGGGAAGAACTGGCAACTCGTGCCCGACATGTTTGTGGTTCGTGCATGCGATGACGGTCCTCTGAATTGCAAGATGGGGGTGGCGAAACCGACAGTGCGCGTAACCGTTCATCAGGTCGCCGCGTCACAGGCGTCTGTCTCCCTTACGGTGTCCTACGACGTTGGCCCAAGCCAGACCCTGACGAACGGCCTTTCGACTCATCCGTTGTCGACAGTGACAATGTCGATTCCCAAGGGCGCCACGCCTTTCAGTTCACACGTTGATGTTGCCCGGACCGTCGAGCTGCCCTACGGCCAATTGCGCAAGGTTGATCTGCCAAACGGCATAAGTGTTGGCCTGTGTCTGAGTACCACTCCGGCGTCGGTCATGCCGCCAAGCGGGGCGTGCCCTGATGGCACTCTCGATCGATTCGCTGCCGCGATGGCGGCCGCGCAGTCTTTCTAAGCGGCTTGTCGAAAATCGCGTGTCCGAAACGGATCGTTGCTCGGACACGCGATCGTGCAAACTAAAAGAAGTGAAGACACGCAAGCGCCTTCTTGGCGACGGAAAACAATTGAAAGGAGCGAGGAACTATGTCCGAAGAGATGAAGACGATCAAAGCTGGGCCGTACACCCTGGTTGCACGATCCATTCACGCCGGCTACCGGGGCGTCTTGTGGAGCGATGGCGAAAAAGTTGTCGACATCAGCAAAGATACGCTGCACGAGGTATGGAGCACGCTCTGCGACGCTTTATACGAACGACAGATCTCGGTTGCCGCTGCGCGGCTTGACGAGCCGACGGCCGCTGAGATTGCAAAGGTCTTCGTGCGCATTGCGCACCAGTTCACTGCCGGTCACAAGGCCATGCTCAAAGCGCATCTGAACGCATCTGATCGAAGCATTACGGCTACACAGCTTGCGAAAGCCGCAGGCTACGCAAACTATTCCGCTGCCAATCTTCAGTATGGACTGCTTGGTGCGATGCTCTTTGCAGAGATGCCCATAGACTTGCCGACGCGCAAGGATGGCTCGCGATTGATGACGTGCACAATAGCCTTGGACGAAGACGCGTACGGTCCTGAAGATGAATGGATCTGGAAAATGCGACCCTACGTGGCTGAGGGGTTGCTCGCCTCCGGTATTCTTTGACGGCGAGCTACGGCTAAAGCGAAGAAAATCTCAACGATACTCGGCCTTCATGGCGGAACTCTCGTCAGATCCTCACGGCCTGCAGATCGCTGCGTACCACTTCTGTCATCACGACACGATCGAAACGCTGAATCCGACGACGTTCGTCCGCAGCGTCGCCGCGCAACTCGCCGCCTCCGTACCGGCATACCGTTCGGCTGTCGAAGCCGACCCGGATGGACGCCGCTGGCTCGACGACGCGCAGGCGGATCCGGCGAGCGCATTGAGCGCGCGGTCGTCGGCCCGCTCAACGCGATCCAGCCACCAAGCGCGCACATGGTATTGCTCGTCGACGCACTGGACGAAGCGCGGTTCTGTCGCAGTAAGCCTATCTGTTATGGTGGTCGGTCCCGAGACAAGCGATGTAACGAATGATCAACACCCCAAACGCCACTGTGAGCAAGGCGCTAAAACGGCTGCATTACCCGCTGGATATAATGCTGACATGCGTACGTTGGTACGTTGCCTATCCGTTGAGTCTGCGTCATTTGGAAGAAATGATGTCCGAGCGAGCAGTGTCGGTCGATCATTCGACGGTGCACCGGTGGGCTATCAAGTTGCTGCCTGCGCTCGGCAAGGCATTCGGACCGTGCAAGAAAAAGGTCGGTCGAAGTTGGAGAATGGATGAGACCTACATCAAGGTCAAGGGCGAATGGAAGTACTTGTATTGGGCCGTCGATAAGGCCGGCGACACAGTTGATTTCCTGTTCTGCGCCAAGCGAGACAAGGCAGCGGCCCGGCGGTATTTTGAAAAGGCGATCGCTGAAAACGGCGTACCGGAGACGGTGATGATCGACAAGAGCGGTGCGAACCTCGCAGGGCTAAATGCGATCAATGCTGATCGCGAAGTGCCGATCAAAATTCGACAATCGAAGTATCTGAACAACGTGGTGGAGCAGGACCATCGAGCGATCAAACGCATCGTACGACCAATGCTAGGATTCAAGAGCTTTCGTTGTGCCCGCATCATTTTAGGCGGCATCGAACTCATGCACATGATAGCGAAAGGGCAGATGAAGTGTGACGATGGACGGCATCGTTCAGTCGCCGAGCAGTTCTACGATCTTGCAAAATAAGCATTCCTATTCGTTTTGCCCTGCTTCTTTCTAATTTCCTTACTGCGACAGAGCCGGTGAATCCGCCGAATCGCAGCGGCGAAATGGGTGGTTAAGAGACGTCTTGAGCGAGCCTTAACAGATGCTTAAGGACTTCGAAAAACAAAAAATATACTGCTCAAACACTGCAAATCGAGGCCGATCGACAGAACGCAGTACACACGTTTTTCTGCGGGAGATAGGGATGTCCATTCAGGTAATCGGTCAAAGCACCGCACAAGCATCGACCTCATCCGCCGCGTGAACTACGAGTTCAGCGTCGACCGCGCGGGCGTTCTTGGCCGAAGCAAGCGAAACGTCGGTTCAAACCGCGCAGGAAGCAGGAAATGGCGATCAGCAGGCGCAACGCCTGCTCACCAGGGAGGCCGCCGCCAAAGTACATTAACGCACTCCCGAGGTTCAGCCTGAAGGCAGGGACCGCCGCGCCCGATCGGCGCCGGTCCCGCAGAATTGGAATGCTTGCCGACATGACACGCTGAGCATGGCGAGCGCATCGGTAGGTTGAGCGCCGCCGGCGCTCAACCTACCGATTCACGCTCGAGCATGCTGCCTTTCGCGCGCCGTTTCGCCAGCCAATGCGACAGACGGTCGAACCACAGGTGCACCACCGGCGTCGTGAAGAGGGTCAGCATTTGCGAAATGATCAGGCCGCCGACAATCGCGATGCCCAGCGGGACACGCAGTTCCGCGCCCGCGCCATGACCGAGCGCGAGCGGTAGCGCGCCGAACAGCGCGGCGAGCGTCGTCATCATGATCGGCCGGAAGCGCAGTACGCATGCCTGACGGATCGCCTCGCGCGGCGATAAGCCTTGCTCACGCTCGGCCACAAGCGCGAAATCGATCATCATGATTGCGTTTTTCTTGACGATGCCTATCAGCAGGATGATGCCGATCATCCCCATGATCGAGAGATCCTGGCCGCAGAGCATCAACGCAAGCAATGCCCCCACTCCCGCCGAGGGCAGCGTCGAAATGATGGTGAACGGGTGAATCGCGCTCTCGTACAGGATGCCGAGAATCAGATACACCACGACGAGCGCCGCCGCGATCAGATACGGTTCGCTCGAAAGCGAGGCCTGAAACGCCTGCGCCGTGCCCTGGAACGACCCCGTCAAGCTGTCGGGTTTGCCCGCCGCGATTTCGGCCTGGTGAATCGCCGTCACGGCGTTGCCGAGCGATTGCCCCGGTGCCAGGTTGAACGAGATCGTCACAGCCGGGAACAACCCCTGGTGATTCACCGAAATCGGCGACACGTTGTTTTCCATCTTTGCGAGCGTATTGAGCGGCACCAGTTCATTGGTCAGCGGCGAACGCGCGTAGAGGTGCGCGAGCGCGTCGGTGGTCAACTGAAAGCCCGGATCGACTTCCTCGACGACGTGGTACTGATTCAGCTGCGTGAACAGTGTTGCGATCTGCCGTTGGCCGAACGCGTCGTAGAGCGTGTCGTCGATGGCTTGCGCGGTAATGCCGAAGCGCGAGGCCGTACTGCGGTCGATCACGAGCGTCGCGCTGGTAGCGGCCGCTTGCTGGTCGGAGGTGACGTCCGCGAGTTGCGGCAACTTCGACAGCTTGTCGGTCAGCACCCCCGCCCAATGATTCAGTTCGTTGATATCCGGGTCTTGCAGCGTGTACTGATACTGCGCGGCGCTGATGCGGCCACCTACCTGAATATCCTGGCGGACCTGCATCGACAATGAAATGCCCATCACCTTCGCCAACTGCGGCTTGAGGCGATTGAGCACCTGCCCGGCGCTGTCCTTGCGCTGACCGAACGCCTTCAGGTTGATCATCACGCGGCCCTGGCTCACGGTCGGATTCGCACCCATCCAGTAGTAGACGTTATCGACGGCTGGATCGGCTTCTATGATATTGCCCAGTTGCTGCATTTTCAAAGACATCGCTCGCGGGGAAATATCCGGCGCGGCCTGCGCGACACCCATGATCAAACCGGAGTCTTCCTGCGGGAAGAAGCCCTTCGGGATCACAACGAACAGCGCGATCGTCGCGACGATCGTCGCAATCGTCACGCCAAGCATCAATTTCGGCCAATTCAACACCCAATCGAGACCGCGCTCGTAACGCCGCTCCACCGCGACGAAGCGTCTTTCGAGCCAGGCCTCAAGCTTGCGCATGTGCCCTGTGTCATCCGGCTCAGGCAGACGGATCAGCCAGCCGCATAGCATCGGCGTGACGGTCAGCGAGACCAGCGCCGACATCAGGATCGCCGCGCTCACCGTCACCGCGAATTCGCGGAACAGGCGTCCGACAATGCCGCCCATCAACAGGATCGGAATGAACACCGCAATCAGCGAGATCGTCATCGAGACAATGGTGAAGCGCACTTCCATCACGCCGAGCAACGCGGCTTTCATGCGCGGCACGCCTTCCTCGACATGCCGCATCACGTTTTCGATCACGACGATCGCATCGTCCACCACGAAACCCACCGCGATGGTCAACCCCATCAGCGACAGATTGTCGAGGCTATAGCCGAGGAGATACATCACGCCAAACGTGGCCACCAGCGACAAAGGAATCGTCAGGCTCGGAATGATCGTCGCCCACACGTTGCGCAGAAACGAGAAGATGACCATCACGACTAGCGCGACCGTCAGCATCAGCGTGAACTGCACGTCGTGCACCGACGCATTGATGGTTTGCGTACGATCGCCCACCACATTCAGATGCGCGGCGGCGGGCAGCGTCGCTTCCAGCGCAGGCAGCTTCGCCTTGATGTTGGCAATCGTCTGCACGACGTTGTAGCCAGGCTGCTTGTGAATATCGAGGATGATCGCGCGTTCGTGCTGAAGCCATGCGGCCTGCTGGTTGTCTTCGGCAGCGTTCAGAACGGTACCGAGATCGGATACGCGAATCGGCGCGCCGTTCTTGTACGCGACCACCAGATCGCGATACGCCGAGGCAGTCGTGATCTGGTCGGTCGCGTTGAAAATCACCGAACGATCCGGGCCGTTCAGGCTGCCCTTCGGCGCATTCACCGTCTGCACGCCGACGATCGAGCGCACGTCCTCCAGCGTGAGGCCGCGCGCGGTGAGTTTGTCCGGATCGAGTTGGATACGCACGGCAGGCCGCTGCTGGCCGTGGAAATCGACAAGACCCACGCCGGGCAACTGCGAGATCTGCTGCGCCAGATAGTCTTCGGCGTAGCTGTCGAGCTGCGTGAGCGTGAGCGATGGCGACGTCAGTGCGAGTGACAGCAAGGTGAAGTCGGCCGGGTTGACCTTTTCATAGGTCGGCGGGTTCGGTAGATTCTTCGGTAGAGTGCCGCCGGCCGCGTTGATCGCCGTCTGCACATCCTGCGCCGCGCCATTGATATCGCGTGACAGATCGAACTGCACGGCGATGTTGGTGGTTCCCAGCGAACTCGACGACGTCATCTGCGTGATGCCCGCAATTAACGAGAGTTGTCGCTCGAGTGGCGTCGCTACCGATGTCGCCATGGTCTCGGCACTCGCACCCGGCAACTTCGCCACAACCTGGATGGTAGGGAAATCGACTTGCGGCAAGGGCGCGACCGGCAGCATGAAATACGCGACCGCGCCCGCCAGCAGCACCGCGATGGCAAGAAAACTGGTCGCAATGCGCCGCTTGATGAACAGTTCCATCAGGCTCATAACGGATTGTCCTGGTTTGCCTGGCTGCCCGCCGAGTTTGCGTTGGCCGGTGCCTGGGCGACCGTCGGCACCGTGGTCGCCGCCACGCGCACCCCCGGGTTCAAGCGGCTTTGTCCATCGAACACGACCAGATCCCCTGGTGCGATGCCACCGCGTATCTCCGTCATTCCGTCGACCGTCACGCCGGTTTGCACCGCACGGATCTGCGCCGTGCCATTCATGGCGATCACATATAACTGCGTGCCGTTCTGCGTGTTCACGACCGCGCGGCTCGGCACGGCGAGCCGTTGCGTATCGGTGCGCAACAACACGCGTGCATTCACAAGCTCGCCCGGCCACAGCTTGCGGTCCTTGTTGGTGAACGAGGCCTTGAGTTTGATCTGACCGGTGGTGGGATCGACCGTACTATCGATGAACGCAAGCGTGCCGTCGGCGAGCGCTGTACTGCCGGAACGCGTGGTGACGTTCACCGCCAAAGGCGCAGCCGCCTGATTCGTGAGCAAATCGGGGAGCACGTCTTGCGGCACGGAGAACAGCACGGTGATCGGCTCCATCTGCGTGACGGTGACGATGCCGGTCGCGTCGGTAGGATGCACGATCGCGCCGATGTCGGCCTCGCGCGCGCCCACACGGCCGGTGAACGGTGCGAAGAGCGTGGTGAAGCTCAATTGCAGGCGATCGCTCTGCACCAGCGCTGCGTCGGCCGCGACAGTGGCGGCGAGCGCTTCGACCTGCGCCTTCGCGGTATCCACGGCCTGGGTGGTCGCCGCGCCAATGCCGACCAGTTTCGAGTAACGCGTGAGATCGAGCCTCGCGTTATCAAGAGAGGCCTGGTCCTTGCGTTGCGCCGCTTCCGCTTGATGCAATTGCGCGGTGAGGGGGCCCTGGTCGAGTTGGGCGAGCAGCTGGCCTGCCTTCACATCCTGCCCTTCCGTGAAGGCGACGCGCTGTAACTGGCCATCCACACGCACCTTGACGTCCACGGTATTGAGCGCCTGCACCGTACCCACTGCGGACACGCGAATTGGAAAGTCGCTGTTCACTGGATGGCCGGCGTTGACCGGCACCGCGGCCGCCGGCTTCACGGCTGGATGCCGTGGCCATAGCCACGCGACAAGAATCACGACAAGAAGTACAAACGCCACCACGAGCGGCGCGCGACGGCGCGCGCCGGGCGCCTCATGGTTCGGAAGGTCGGCAGGTTTCATGAACGGGAAGGCGTAGAAGTGGAAGCGGTGCCGCTATCGGTCACGCCGAAGCCGCCGCCGAACGCGCGAAACAGGCTCACCGAAGCTTGCAGGCGCGCGAGCCGCGCCTGCACCAGCGTGTCTTCGGCTTGATAGAGCGTGCGTTGGGCGTCGAGTACGGTCAGAAAGTCGACGGTGCCGAGCTTGTATTGGGCCTGCGCGAGCGTGGCAGCTTTGCGGGCGGCGTCGGCGGCAGTCTGGTCGGCGGCTTCCGCGAGTTGCTGCTGTTGCGCCGCCGAGAGCGAATCCTCGACGTCCTGCAGCGCAGTCACGACGGCCTGTCGGTAATCGGCGACACCTTTTGCTTCGGCGGCCTGGCTTGCGTGCAACTGACCACGCAGCGCGCCGCCGTCGAACAGCGGCGCGGCCAGCGACGTGGCGAGGCTGGCAAACGGACTCGACAGGAAATGCGAAAGCGACTTGCTGCTGAGCCCGCCGTCGGCGGTCAGCACGATGTTCGGCAGGAAGGCCGCGCGCGCCGCGCCAACGCTCTCATTGGCCGACTGCAGCTGTGCTTCCTTCGAGCGGATATCGGGGCGCGTCTCCAACAGGCTGGCCGGCAGATTCGGACCCGGTTGCGGAATGGCGATGCCGGCGAGCGCGGTGTCGTTGACCGTGAACTGCTCGGGCGCGGCGCCCACCAGCACGGCGAGCGCATGGATGTTGGTGTCCAGTTGTTGCTGCAACGCCGGCACCGCCGCCTGGAAGGTGGCGAGCGCATTGCGCTGCTGCTGGACCTGCAGCTCGGTCGCGACGCCCGCCTCCTGCTGCGCGAGCAACAATTGCAGAATGCGCGCGGCATCGTCGGAAATGGACCGTGCGATCGCCAGACGGCGGCGCAGGCTCTGCACCTGGAAATACGTGTCCGCCACCGATGCGGTCAGCGTCAACGCCACCGTATCGCGATCGAACTCGGACGCGCGCGCGAGCAGGTCGGCCGCGCTGGCGTTGGCGGCGTTGAAGCCCCAGAAGTCGATCTCGTAACTGGCTTCGGCGAACAGGCTCTGGGTCTTGGTGGTCGAACCACGCCCCTGGTGACTGCGGTCGAAGGTCGCGTCGAGCAACAGCGACGGATACTGCGGCGCGCCGGCCTTCTCGGCGTTGCCGCGCGCCTGTTCGACGCTCGCAATCGCCGACGCCAGCGTAAAGTTGTTGTGCAGACTGCGATCGACCAGCGCATCCAGCGCGGGGTCGTGATATTCGCGCCACCAGCCGCTCCTGATGGGGACCGTATCGGCGAGCGACGCGCCCGCCGCGCCGTCGAAGCCTGCCGCAAGCGGCGCACTCGGCCGTTGATAGGCCGGCACGAGCGAGCAGCCGGCCAGCATCGCGACGCCAAGCGCGGACAGCGCGGCGCACACGGCAGCGCGCATCGCCGGATAGCGCGCCCGAGGACTGACGACACGCGCGAGCGGCGCCGGATGGGACAGCCCTGACATTGGAGAACGCTCCGGCAACATGGGAATGTCGGCAGATTAGTCAGCGGGTCCTGTCGGCGCTTTCGCCCAATGATGAAAAAATTTTAATGCGCCGCAAAGCGCCGTCGCAGCGCGCGTCCACGAGGCCGTCCATGCCGCGGCAAAGCGCCTGCTAAGGTTGCGGGTTCAGCACATAACCCGCCCCCACTACGGTATGAATCAGCGCCACCGGAAAATCGCAGTCCACTTTCCCCCGCAGCCGATGCATGTGCATATCGATGATATTGCCGCGCGGTTCGAAATCGTAATTCCATGCCGCCTCGAGCAGCATGCTGCGCGTCACGACCTGGCCTTCGCGACGCGCGAGGCATTCGAGCAACAGAAACTCGCGATGCTGCAGGCGCAGATCACGGCCGCCACGCGTTGCGGTTCGCGCCCGGTTATCGAGCACCAGATCCGCGCATTCGAGCCGCTCGCTCATTCGGCTGCGATCCGCGCGCCGCGCGAGCGCCTCGATTCTCGCCAGCACTTCGACGAAGGCATACGGCTTCACGAGGTAATCGTCGCAACCGGCGCGGATGCCCTCCACGCGTTCGTTCAGCCCGCCAACCGCTGACAGCATCAGCACCGGTGTGGTATCCCCGCCGGCGCGCAATTGCCGCACGAGAGCGATGCCGTCGAGCGCAGGCAGGAGCCGGTCGGTCACAATCACGTCGTAAATGCCCTCGCGCGCGTAGGCGAGCCCGGTCGCACCATCGGCGACGGTGTCGACAATGAGACCGCTTTCGCTCAAGCCACGCGCCAGAAACTGGCTGGCGCGCATATCGTCTTCGACCAGCAGGATTCGCATACGCTAAACAGGTTGATGAGGCCAACATTAAAATTATTTAATGTTGGCGCGAAATGCCTGTGCAACTTCGCACGGCATACTTCGGGACATTGTGGATACGAGCGTAGTGTACGCGGCCGCCTCGCTTAGGTTCGCCGCGCGCTCACTTCTGGATAAACGCATGTCGAACGTACTGGTCGTCGAAGACGACGAGCAAACCCTCGCGGAGATCGTCGAAGCGCTGACCGATCACGGCTGCAAGGTGCAGACCGCGCGCACGGGCCGCGACGGTTTGATGCTCGCGGTCGCCAACAGTTATGACGCCATCGTGCTCGATCGCATGTTGCCGGGCGGACTCGAAGGGCTCGGCATGCTGGCGGCGTTGCGCAGCGCCGGCGTGCTCACGCCGGTGTTGATTCTGAGCGCGCTCTCCGCGGTCGACGAACGTGTGCGCGGTCTGCGCGCCGGCGGCGACGATTATCTGACCAAGCCGTTCGAGTTCATCGAACTGACCGCCCGGCTCGACGCGCTGATGCGCCGGCGCGAAGCGGCGCCCGGCGTGCAGGAGTATCAGGTCGGCCCGCTGCGTCTTGACCCGCTCAAGCGCGAAGTGAGCTTCGCCGGCCGCCCGGTGCCGCTCTTGCCACGCGAATACCGGCTGCTCGAATACCTGATGCAGCATGCGGGCCAGGTGGTGAGCCGCACCATGCTGTTCGAGGCGGTATGGGACTACCGGCTGGACGAGCGGACCAATGTGATCGACGTGCACATCAGCCGTCTGAGAAAGAAGCTCGACCCGGACGGGACGGCTCCGATGATCGATACCGTGCGCGGTTCGGGATACATGCTCCATGCGCCTGACTGACCTGCACCGTACCACCGGTTTTCGCCTCGCCACGCTGTTCCTGATGCTGTTCGGCGTGATCGCGATACTGCTATTCGGCTACCTGTACCGCGAGATCACCGGCTTCGAACAGGAGCGCATCGACGACTGGCTGATTCGCGAGCACGCCCAGTTGCAACGCGAAGAACCCGACGAACTGGTCGCGCGATTCGAACATCAACACCAGTTCGATCCGCGCCACCAGCGCCCGTTCGGCCTGTTCGACGCGAACGGCAAACATCTTGCTGGCGGCTACGCGGGCGATCAGCCGGCTATCCCGGTCTTCGACCAACCGTTTTCCATGCGGCTCGCGAAGCTGCCCGGCCACCCGCCCGGCCGATGCATCGCCGCGCGCGTGCCGGATAGCCGCATCGCATTGCAATGCCAGAACACCCGCGAGCTCGACCACTTCGACGAAGAACTGCTGCACGCGCTGCTTTCCACCGCCATGATCACGCTCGTGATCGGCCTGGTCGGGGCGAGCCTGATCGGCATATCGGCCATGCGGCGGCTGGATGCGGTGACCGCCTCGATCGAGGAAATCGTCGCGGGCAATCTCAGCAGGCGTTTGCCGGTGCATTCGAAACGCGACGACGTGGATCGCCTCGTCGGCGTCGTGAACGGCATGCTCGACGAAATCGAGCGGCTCATGAACGAGGTCAAGGGCGTATGCGATGCCATTGCCCACGATCTGCGCACGCCGCTCACCCGCATGCTCGGCGGGCTCGAACGTGTGCAGCGCCGCGCCAAAACCGAAGCGGAGTATCGGGCGGCAATTGATGAAACCATTCTTGAGACCAACGGGCTGCTGCGCACCTTCAACGCGCTGCTGCGCATTTCGGAGATCGAAAGCGGCGTGCGCCGCGCGGGATTCACAACGGTCGATCTGGCCGCCGTCGCCGATGACGTGTTCGAGTTCTACGATCCGACTGCCGAAGACAAGCAGATCGCCTTCGAACTGCAGCGAACGGTATCGGGGCCGCTCGAGATCCAGGGCGATCCGAATCTGCTATTCGAGGCACTGGCGAATCTGGTGGAAAACGCCATCAAGTTCGCACCGCACGGCGGCCATGTGCGGATCGCAGTGTTCCGCGACAAGACCGGCGCGGGCATCGCCGTTTCGGACGACGGGCCAGGCATCGCGCCCGCCGAACAGCAGGCCGTGCTACGGCGCTTTTATCGCGGCGAGTCAAGCCGTCACACGCCCGGCAGCGGGCTCGGTCTGAGCCTTGTGCTGGCGGTGGCCGGCATGCACGGCATGTCGATCCGTTTCAACGACGCGACGCCCGGCTGCGAAGTTGTACTGTGCAAACCCAATGAATAGCGCCGCGTGCATGCCCGATGCACACGGCGTCGTGACCGTCAAGCGGCTCTGGTGCAAATGGGATCGGCGAATCGGTTAGAGTGGTCGGAACGAAAAGAACTGATGTCCGGCGATGAACAAGCTGAAGAGTCTGGAGGAGTTGTTCGGCGGACGCCATTTTGATCGGTAGATCATCATTCTGTGTGTTCGCTGGTATCTGCGCTACAAGCTCAGCCTACGCGATCTGGTCGAGATGATGGCTGAGCGCGGCCTGTCCCTTGCCCACACTACGATCCTGCGTTGGGTGAAGCGCTACACGCCGGAGTTCGTCAAACGCTGGAATCGGTTGGCTACGACAGCCGGTCAGTCGTGGCGGGTCGACGAGACCTACGTGAAGATTCGCGGCAAATGGGCCTATCTCTGTCGCGCCGTTGACCGAGCGGGAAAGACGATCGATCTTCGCCTCAGCGCCAGGCGCGACGTGGCGGCTGCAAAGGCGTTCTTCGCGAAGGCAATCAGGACTCAGGGACGCGCTCCTGAGACGATCACGCTGGACGGCTACGCGGCACCTCATCGGGCGGTCCGCGAGATGAAGACCGACGGGTCGCTACCCAGGCGAACGAAATTGCGATCCTCGAAGTACCTGAATAACCTGATTGAACAGGATCACCGCCACATCAAATCGCCGGTGAATGTGATGCTCGGGTTCAAGCGGTTCCGCAGCGCCGCCGTTACCCTCTCCGGCATCGAACTGATGCATCGCATTCGCAAAGGTCAGCTCGATTTCACCAGCATGCACCTCAAAGACACCACTTCGCCCTCGATTTGGATGGCGGTTCTTTCAGCTCGTTGAGGTATCCGAAATATGGGCTATTTCTCGGCCGCCTACCGAGATTGCACCACTACCCTTTGTCTCAGGCCGTCTTCTAACTTAAGTTTTCCTTCAGCGAATGGGCGTTAAATTAGGCGTGTGGGCAAGGCTCGAGCGGAGAAGTCTTTGAACGACCTGTTTATGCAGCGGCACGTCTAGGAGCAAATCGAAGCGGAGACCTGATGTTATGGGAAAAACTGTCGGCGCCGCCATGGCGAACGCTCGCGCGGCTTACATGCTTGAACTGGCGCGTGGTCGCTCCTACGCCAGCAGCACGTTAAGCCCGGCCACGCGCAATCGTGCAATCGCCGAAATATTCGGCGAGTATTGCAAACTGTACGGCGATCGGGAACTTGCCTTATTTCGAAGTCTGCTCGTCGCTGATCTGGAGCGACGAGGCGAATGGGACGCCGCCTCGGCGGCTCTGTCGCAGTAAGGAAATTAGAAAGAAGCAGGGCAAAACGAATAGGAATGCTTATTTTGCAAGATCGTAGAACTGCTCGGCGACTGAACGATGCCGTCCATCGTCACACTTCATCTGCCCTTTCGCTATCATGTGCATGAGTTCGATGCCGCCTAAAATGATGCGGGCACAACGAAAGCTCTTGAATCCTAGCATTGGTCGTACGATGCGTTTGATCGCTCGATGGTCCTGCTCCACCACGTTGTTCAGATACTTCGATTGTCGAATTTTGATCGGCACTTCGCGATCAGCATTGATCGCATTTAGCCCTGCGAGGTTCGCACCGCTCTTGTCGATCATCACCGTCTCCGGTACGCCGTTTTCAGCGATCGCCTTTTCAAAATACCGCCGGGCCGCTGCCTTGTCTCGCTTGGCGCAGAACAGGAAATCAACTGTGTCGCCGGCCTTATCGACGGCCCGATACAAGTACTTCCATTCGCCCTTGACCTTGATGTAGGTCTCATCCATTCTCCAACTTCGACCGACCTTTTTCTTGCACGGTCCGAATGCCTTGCCGAGCGCAGGCAGCAACTTGATAGCCCACCGGTGCACCGTCGAATGATCGACCGACACTGCTCGCTCGGACATCATTTCTTCCAAATGACGCAGACTCAACGGATAGGCAACGTACCAACGTACGCATGTCAGCATTATATCCAGCGGGTAATGCAGCCGTTTTAGCGCCTTGCTCACAGTGGCGTTTGGGGTGTTGATCATTCGTTACATCGCTTGTCTCGGGACCGACCACCATAACAGATAGGCTTACTGCGACAGAACCCGTGTCTTTGCTCGAGAAGCTTTCACCCGCACTCGAGCGGGTTGACAGTCCGTACATCGAGCGTCTCGGTGAGCGTTGGGGCGAACTGCGTATAACGCCCGCGATGCCTCCGCATGGGCTCAATCGGTACGGTTAAGCGCAACGCGACGGCAGGCGGCATTTTTACGATGAACAGAAGTCAGTACAGGATTGACATCATGGAAGCGTACAACCCGGAGCGCGGGCCCGAGCCTGAATCATGGCTTGAACTTGACGAACAGGAGCGGATTCTTCTCATTGAAACCTGGCATCGCGTCGCACGTATCAAGCTTCCCAACCTCACGGCACATGCCGCGCTACATGTGATCGTCGAAAACCAGATGGCCCTGGACCTTGAGTCCGTGGTCCGGGCGATGGATCGCCTCAGGAAACAGGGCCTCACGCGACACGATGCTATCCACGCGATCGGCTCAGTTGTCGCAGAGAATCTGTTTGGCATTTTGAAGGCGGATCAGAACGACGATGCTGCTGCTTCGCAGGCGCGTTACTACGCGGCGGTGGAGCGATTGACTGCAGTGAGTTGGCGCAGAGGTGAGCAGTAATGCGGACACCACCGAAACTTCAACCCTGGTTTGATGCGCGGCAGCGTTTCAGGTTGAGCCATATTCATATCCAGATGGCTCGCGAACTGGGATTGAATCCCCGAAAATTCGTATCACTGGCTAACGACCAGCAGGAGCCGTGGAAGCGCCCCCTCGCCGAATTTATCGCGCACTGTTATAGCAAGCGCTTTGGTCGTTCGACCCCCGAACACGTGCAATCGCTGGAAGAAGTCGTGAAGCGTGCGGAACAGCGACGCAGCGAGCGGCGGGAGAGAAAAGGCAACAAAGCGGTTCCGCCAACAGGGCCTCAACGTACCGATAGCGGATCAAGCGGAAAGCTGCCTGACCTGCACGAACATGGCAGTGAATGCAAATGTTTAGTTTGCGCGTGGTCCACGGAGCATGTAGCGGAACGAGTTTGATGGCGAAGGTTTTCGCGTAGCGCTGGGCCAGTCTTCTTGGCAGTATTCCTAACCCCATGTTGGCCTCCACCATCAGGCAGACCGCGTCAAAACTGTTTACCTGCATCCGGAATTTCACAGGAAGGCCTAGCTCGCTACTGGCCTTGATCAACTGCAGATTGATGAAGCTACCTGTTTGAAGTCCGATGAGATCGTGCTCGAGCAGGTCCGCAGTTGTTAGGGACGCGGGACGGCCTAGCGTGTGTCGCTGAGGTGCGACGACGACCAGATGGTCCTCGCGGTACGGCATGATCGTCACGCCATCAGGCTGACTTCCAAGGTCAGCATAAAAACCTATATCGGCTGCGTTCTGTGCGACACCACGCAACGTAACAGTGCTGATCTGTTCCTCAAGTTGCAGTTGCACCAGCGGATACTTCTCGACAAAGGCCTGAAGGTCATGCGGAAGGAATTGCGCGATCGTCGACACGTTGGCGAAAATGCGGACCAACCCACGTGTCCCGCTCGAAAAGTCGCGCATGGAAGCGTATACGTTGTCCAGGTTGTTGATCACCCCGCGCGCAAGGTTCTGAAGCGCGGCGCCGGCGACGGTCAACTGGATACCCTTGTTGCTCCGGGCAAAAAGCTCGGTCGCGAGGATGGCTTCGAGGTCGGAGATACGTTTGCTAATTGCGGAGGCTGCAATATGCTCCCGTTCAGCCGCCGCGGCGATCGTGCCCAGCTCGGCAACCGCAAGGAAAAGCTTCAGCGATACTGGATCGACTCTCATCGAAAACCCCCGTGTTCGTCATGCGAGAATCCCGATTGAAGCATATTTACCTGGGCATTGCGAATGGGGTGGTGAGGAACGGGATTGATGAAACCGCTCTTTGCCTTGAGGTATTCGCATAGCGCTACGTGGCGCTATGGTCGCGAGAACAGAATTCCTGCGATCAGAATTCGTGTGTGATTGCTATTTCACTGAGTTAACGGCTTTACGACGGATTTCTCAAATCTCAAATCGGATTCAAACACTATCCAGTCTGGCTTGCGGATTATCGGCGCCGATTGCAGACGAGCACAGTGAAATACCTATCCCAGAGATAGACACGGACGCGCGCGTTCTCGACCGCACTCAGTCGGGGCTTTTTGAGATTTCGGCCTCGTACGCTTTCCCGACTGCATGGACGCGCGACAGGAACGTCTCAAGCAACGGATTGCTGCGCAGCCTGCTGTAACCGACGAACATCTCAATCGTCGGCGCTGGCTCACGCAGATGCCGGAAAGTCATCGTTGGTGGCAGCAGGCGCTCCACGTAACGAGGCATAAGACATACAGCCTGCTCGGAAAGTACCAACCCCACCGCCATTGTCAGATTCTCCGCTTCCGGACCTCGCCGTACTGTTACCGATGAGTGAGCGAGGTAGTTGTCGGAGAGGCGGCGCAACGTAGGCGAAGTGCGTTTGGCCATGCTAATCATGAGTTCGTCGTCGAAGCTCTTTGCATCGAGGACCGATGATGACGCCAGCCGATGATTGACTGGCATCACCGCGAGAAGAGGCTCTGTGAAAAGTGGCTCAAAGACGAGGTCACTTGGTCTGATGTCGACCCTCAGCAGGGCGACGTCGATTTCACCGGAGACCAACGCTTGCGTCAATTCCGGTGCCATTCGACTCTGAACCGCGATTTCGACAGTTTCCAGTTCGGGCCGAAACATCTCAATGACCTTGGGAAACCATTCCAGTTCGTAGCCAGAGATAAAGCCGATGGTCAGTGACTGTTTCTCTGACAGTGCTGCCTGCCGAGCGACCTGTTTCGCTGTTTCGACCTGCGACAGGATTATCCGCGCTTGTTCGAGCATGGCGTGGCCAGCCGGTGTGAGCACGCACCCACGTGAGTCACGTACGAGCAATGGGACGCCGACGTGAAGCTCGAAGTCGCCAATCTGTCGCCCAAGGGACGGCTGGGATGTGTGAAGCAAATGCGCGGCCTTCGAAAAACTCCCCTCGGTGGCAACAGCCACGAAGAATTTCAGGTGTCGTAGTTCCATTTTTGGCTATGCCTCTGAAGCATGACGATAGTCCCAACTCGTCTTTCTTGTTTCGTCCCGCCGGGCGTAGTATTTCTCTGATGCACCAAGCATTTTGCACGCAAGAAGCGATGCGAAACAAGACTATATGAGGCAACTTTATGCTCGAAAATCCGACGCCCGTCATGGCTGAATCGGCAACTGAAATTCCAGCGCAAGCCACGCACGGCTCATCCCACCATCAATCCTCTGACCTCGATGGCCGGCTCAGGCATGTGCTGGTTAACCCTATAACGGATGACCAGACGATTGACCCGCATAACGAACTCAGCTCCGTGTTGGGGTTGGCGGGGCTCGATGCGAATTCGGCCGGCGGGTCGATAGAATTTGTTGGCCGCGACCCCATCGTCTCCAGCCCGCTTGCCCTCGCAACGATGTCTTCGGTGAGTCTGATGGCCAAGGCGGTTTCCGCTGCGGACATCTGGCGCTTTCGTGGTGGGAAAGGGCAGGACCTGAAGGTAGACCTCGGGCAGGCTCTTCATCGACTCTGTCCGTTCTATGACAAGAAGTGGGAGCTCCTGAATGGATTCCCTCCTGCACATCCTGCGGACCCAGGCATGCCGTTCTGGCCGAATCGGATGTATCCCACGCGAGACGGCCGCTGGATTCAGCTTCACAACTACTACCCGCGGCTGAGAACGGCGGCGCTGGCCTTCCTGGGCTGCCACGACAGCGTGTCTGCCATCAGCGCGGTCACGCGCAAGTGGGATTCCTTCGAACTGGAGGAGGCTGCTAATCGGGCAGGGCTGCAGGCAACTGTCGTCAGGAACACTGCTGAGTTTCTCGAGCTCGAGCAGTACACATATTTGAAAAACGAGCCTCTCTTTAGCATCGACAAGATTGGTGACAGCGCTCCGGAACGATTCACCGATAACCCGACAGCGCCATTGAGTGGTGCGCGCGCGCTAGGTCTTGGTCACGTGATTGCAGGCGCTGGTATCGGTCGTGCGCTGGCTGCGCATGGTGCAGACGTGCTCAACATCTGGCGCCCCTGTGAGTATGAACTCGACATGCTCTACCTGTCGTCCAACGTCGGGATGCGCTCATCGTTGATTGAGTATGGCGGTCCGGACGGCCTGGAAAAGTTGAAGGCATTGGCTGCCGATGCTGACGTGTTCTTCGCTAATCGTCGGCCTGGCTACCTCGACAACTTCGGGCTCTCAGCTGAGGAGCTGGCTGAGCGTCGTCCAGGAATGATTCATGTCGAAGTCTCGGTCTACGGGGCAAAAGGCCCATGGGCTAACCGCATCGGCTTTGACCAGACGGCAGGTGGCGCGACGGGATTTTTTGTTCACGAAGGTTCGATGTCGAGTCCCAAACTGCCGGAAATTTTCGTGGTGAACGACTACGTGACCTCCTGGATTTCGTCCGTGGCCGTCATGGCCGCACTCAAGCGCCGGGCGATTGAAGGTGGGAGCTATCGTATTCGCGTATCTCTCACACGACTCGCGCTATGGGGTATCCAGATGGGCATCTTTGACAAGGGCTATGCCAGAGCAGTCGCGAAGACCCCGGGCCTTCACGAATATCGGTCGCCCGAGACATTCCAGGTCGATACCCCGCTCGGTCACTATCAGGGTGTAACGGACCAGGTGAGCATGTCCGGGACGCCAGAGTTTTATAACACACCGCTAGTGGCGCGGGGCTCCAGTCGAGCTGAATGGCTGGCCCGATAAGTGCAACTTCGAAGCCATCCCTGTAATTGGAGCGTGACGGAACGATGTGTTGGCGTGCTCCCCAAAAAATCTTGGAGATAACATGAAATTGGCAACGTTCGTCATTCCCGGAAAGGACGCACAGCCTGGCGTATTGACCGCAGACCTGAAATCGGTGGTGCCGCTTGGTGATGTTTACAGCGACATGCTTGCTCTAATTGATGCAGGTGAAGATGGTTTGGCAACCGCCCGGGCTCGTCTGGCTGCTGCGGTTGGTGCCGTGTCGTTGGAGCAGGTTCGATTGCTGGCACCCATCCCTGTTCCCCAGAATCTGCGTGACTTCCATAGTGATGAAAATCACATGAAGCTTGCGTTCAACCAGCGACGAAACATCATCGCGCGCATGGCCGGCGAAAGCGACCCTGCTCCTGTGGACCCGTCGACCATTGAGATTCCCGCGATTTACAGGCGGCAGCCAGTCTTCTACATGGCCAACCGCTTTAGCGTCTGTGGTCCCGAGGCGGAGATTCCTCGGCCCGCCTACACAAAATTCTTCGACTACGAGTTGGAGCTGGCCGCCGTTATTGGAAAGAAGGGCAAAAATATATCAGAGGCGCAGGCGCGCACGTACATCTTTGGCTTCACCATCCTCAACGACTTCAGCGCGCGTGACCGCCTGTTCGAAGAATTGCAAAACGAGTTCGGTCCGTCAAAGAGCAAGTCTTTCGACAACGGCACAGCTATCGGACCCTGGATTGTCACCGCAGACGAGATTGCTAACCCCTACGAGCTGCGAGCCGTCGCTCGTGTCAACGGTGTCGCGAGGCCCGAAACGAACGGGCGCTACCTGTTGAATAGTTTCGAGAAGATGATTGCCTACGTCTCGGAGTCGGAGACGCTCTACCCGGGTGAAGTTATTGGCACTGGCACATTCTCCAATGGCTCTGGGTTGGAAATCGACTCGTACCTCAATGTGGGTGACATGGTCGAGCTTGAATTTGAAGGCATCGGCGTGCTGCGCAATCACATCGTTGCGTCTTCAATCTGAAAAGGAAGCAGCTGCTGGTCGCGCCTGACCAAGACTCGAAAGGTTCTCATCATGAAGTCGACGTACGACACATCACTGGGCTTGTACATAGGCGGTGAATGGTTGACCAGTGAGGGCCGGGACACGCGCCCGGTGCTCAATCCAGCAACGGGGAATTCCCAGGCGGACCTTCCCCTGGCCACCCTCGATGACCTCGACCGCGCTCTCGAAGCGACCGAAGGTCTGAGCCGTGAAAAGGTAGACGAGATGATCCGTCCGGCTCTGGAGCATCCGATGGTCACACTGAACAATCTCCGGCCAATTCGGACGGCGGCGGACCTGCGTGCAATTCTGGAGCTCGCGTGGAGCGCATGACGCCGCGTGGATCTCGCTCCAGCAGCGATTTATCCACGGCTAGCCTGAACACCTCGGCTTTCAGGCTGGGGATGAAAGGCAGGTGAAGGCAGCGCAGCTCGAGCGTTGTGATCTGTTAATGGGAATCTCAGGTGTGCCAATACGGAAAAACATCCGTATTGGCACATGCAGCAGACTACCTGCGTGGTTCACCTCCGACTCAAAGACAGGCAGACCAGTGCGCAACAGTAGTGGGCATCCGCAGTCAATTTTCTCAGGAACTACTGCAACGAACTTTCCATATAGGTACCCGTAAGGCCTCTTTCATAAGAGTCGCCGGAATGTGGACTAAGGCACTACCGGGGAAACACGACCAGTGCGTAACTGTGCCGGCGAGATTGTTGGGAATGGGCAATTTGTGAATTCATGTCTTAGGTCTTGATCAAAAAAATTCCGATAGCTAAGTTTGACACCCTATCTACGACAAGCGTGGTGTCACTCCGCTGGCGGGTGATGAGCCAGCTGCGTCGAAGCTGCCGCCTTGCCAGACACGCGGACGCTGTTCACTAGCAGTGGACTTTGGCGGCCTCTTTGCGGTTGGCCCTATCGGAGCGCAATGCCTACGAAAATAATATTTATCGATAGGGCGCAACTATGTGGCTAGCCAATGGCGCACCAGTTACATCGCGTTTGAATTTCAAGGTCTTCATTATTTCGTGGTGGTGTCGGTATGGGCTCGGTAGAAAAAACGAGTGACGCATGGCTTCGAACTGTCCAGGCACTGGCAGCGTTTTCGAAATCCGCGGCTTACATGGAGAAGACTGGTTCCGCAAAGCCGTTTCGCGGCGGTGCTCCGTCGGACGGGACGCATGGCCAGAAAGTGCGGTCATTCAATCTCGATTCGGGGGAAGAGCGCCACCTGCCGACCGCCGTCATTAAGATAATTGGGAAGCCAACGAATAGCACGATTGTCGTTCACTGGACTGATCCGGGAAAGTGCCTTTACGGCTATCAGTTATGGCATCGGGCACGTGCCAGGCGGAATGGATACTGCGCTTTGAGCGGCGAGCCCGTACGAAAACATGACGAAGTCTACCGCCCTTGGTGGAGTAGGTCTGAACCACAAAACTCGCGGGAGGTAATCCTGGAAGCTGCCGTGTACCGAATGTCGGGCAATTCCAACGGGGCAAGGGGAACCGCCGTTCGCTGATGGCGGTTGTTGAATCACCGGTGTCTTAAGGCGAAGGCTGGGATGGCGCAAACTACTTGCAGGGAAAGAGCGTCGATGATGCGACGAATCTGTCTTCCTTCAAGATGCTGCGTCCGCCGTCGACGGAGAAACGCTTGGTCCTTTTCGTAAGATCCGTTGAGGAACCAGACGTTCACTCGTGTACTACGATCTGGTTCGAGAATTGACGAGATCTACAAAGACACGACTGCCATCTGGTTAAAAAAGGGCGCGGCCGAGGCTGTGCCACACGGTAAGAAGGGGACAGGGGAATACTGCCCTTCAATCGAAAAACGGACGTCTATAACGCTGGTTCCATCCGAGCGCGTATGGAGCCAAGGCACTGTCAGCGTTCGGAACAGAACCCCCTGCGTAGCCTATTTTCAGGCTGCGATACAGCGGCTACGCTGAAATCACTGCTCGATCCAAATGAATAATCGCAGCGTGACTGAAGGACTGTCATGACCTCGTCGCATCGAGGGCAGCTTTCGTGAAATTACGGTTGTGGGCAGCGACGTACTTGGTTTTGATAGCAGGACGTTTGCCTGGAACGCAGGCGAGGCGTTCGCTGAATTAGATGAATTTGCATACATTGCACTTTCCACCAACGCCCGGGTGCGCGCGAAGAATGCGCGGCTTCTTCTTGGCTGGGAACCGAAGGGACCGCCGCTGCGCGATGCGCTACTGAACGACCAATAGAAGCCCGGCTTGTGCAGTCGGCACTCCGGGGTTGGGCGGTCGGAGCACTGATTCTTGCCGGCAATGTAATTTCTTGAGAATCTACCGCTCAGTCCCACCACACGATCGGAAGTGCTGGTGCGACGCGAAAACTAAAGGTGTTGTGTTAATTCATTGAGGAAGGTATTGACGACATCCTCATTTCGCTTGAAAAAAATCCATTGCCCGACCCGAAGCGATGTCACCAGTCCGGCGTCGTGAAGAATCGCAAGGTGTGTCGAAACGGTCGATTTTGACACGGCGCACCGCTCGTGAATCTGACCTGCGGAGACCCCGTGCGAGAATGGCACGTATTTCTCGTCAAAGTTGGTTGACGGGGCTTTGAGCCAGGCGAGGATGTCGCGGCGTAACGGGCTTGCTAGGGCTTTGTAAATCTTGTTGATATCCATTGCTGAGGAAGTCGAGTTGCCTCTAAGGAAAAATTTGCAGCGAAGAGAAAGAGTCCGCGCGCCAGTATCGTTGGTCGATCTGGGCCTCACGCGATGAATTTCCAGCGGCTTCGTCTACCGTTTCTACATGACTGGATACGGCTTCAAATAATTTCATCGAGCCCCTCAGAGGCACCAGCGGACAGCCGGATCAATGGTCTGCGTCCCGCCGTAAGTCACCCGATGGCAGCCAACCTGACCTGTAACGAGACTGTGACAAGTCTTCAGTCAGCCTGCCGGATCAATGTCGGGACGCGCTGGTCGGTGGCCTGTTGGTTGGGCTGGACTTTCGGTCCCGCGCAGAGGCTTTCTGAGTTTAATTGACGAGTTATGCTTCGACGCGGGTCAACGCGCCAATGTAATCTACCTTTCCAATTTTTAGACCGTTGTGACGGAGAATGTTGTGCATCGTGGTGACGTGGAAGAAGAAGCTTGGTAGCAGGAAAGTAAGCGCGTACGTGTCGCGTCGCAGCACGTTGTCCACGCCGCCAAAGCGCATCTCGACATGCAGGTCTTCACTATCTTTGATCTCGTCAGGCTTGACTGCTTCGAGAAGCGAGATAGTTTTTTTGATGCGGTCCTGCAGATCCGCGAACGTGGTCTCATTGTCCGGGAAGCTGGGCATTTCCCTGCCTGTCAGGCGTTCGATGGCGCCCTTGGCGTTGTCGCTTGCGCGTTGCACCTGGCCCGCGAGAGGAAGCATATCGGGAGCGAGGCGTGCCTCGACAAGGACGGTCGGGTTGATGTTATTTTCCGCGGCGAACGCAGAAGCCTGTTCAAAATATTGCGACATGATTCCTAAACCGCGAATCATGACTGGAATTGACACATCGTACAGAGAGAACACCATTCTATGCCTTGATATGGGGCCACGCTGAAGTCGCATGTGCCTTCAATGCGGCCGGGACGCCGCAAGCTGGTCATTACAGACTTCAGCGTGGTCAGTAGAGGGCCCATCGTTCGCTGCTTAGCCAGCGAACGTCAAACCGGGCCCGATAGCAATTGCTATCTGAACAAGGAGGTTTGTTGTTGCGTGCGTCTCGCGCCAAACGCTGGATGTTTCTGCTACTCGTTCAGGAGCCGTTTAAGCTGGGAACCTTGATGTGCCCCAGTTCCGGTCAGGACGCGGTGTGTCCGCCATCTACGTTGAGGCTGTGACCTGTAATAAACCTGGCTTCGTCCGAGGCGATGAACACGATGCCATCGGCGACTTCCTCCGACAAGCCAAGGCGGTCAAGCGGGACTTGCTTCACAAGGCCCGCCTTGTTCTCGGCTGTGCCCGTGAAGCGAGTCAACATCCCGGTGTCCGTAGGGCCCGGAGAGACGCAGTTCACACGAATGCCTGAGCTTGCGACTTCAAGCGCGACAGACTTGGTGATCCCTTCCACGGCGTGTTTGGCAGCAACATAGATGGAAGCGAACGCTGCGCCGCGGTGACCATAGGTCGACGAGATGTTGATGATGTTGCCCTTGGTCTTGCCACTATTGGCCTGCATAGCAAGGATCTCGTGCTTCATGCTGAGTACCACACCGACGACGTTCGTGTCGAACGTCGCCGCTACAGTTTCCGCAGTCTGGACAGTGATCGGCCCGACTTGCCCTTCGGTTGCGGCATTGTTCACCGCAACATCCAGCTTGCCAAACCGTGAAACCGTCTGTGCCACCAGATTCTTTACTTCTTCTTCGTTCCGGACGTCCGCGCGGATGTACGCAGCTTCGGTTCCGAGTTCCTGCAGTTCACGCGCAAGCGCTTCGCCTACCTCGTCGCGTCGACCCGACACAACCACCCGCGCTCCTTTCTTCGCGAAGGCGAATGCGGCCGCGCGGCCGATACCTGTCAGGGCTCCAGTGATAAGAACGACTTGATTTTTCATTTGATTCCTCAGATTTGATCAGGTTACGCATACGTGCGCACATCTTCGAACAGGACGGACCACGATATGTACGGCCATATTAAACAGTTGAGCCGGAGTGTCAAGTAAGCCAGACCTGGATGGATGGCCATTCTCAGGTAGTACCAATTGACTTAACGAATACGTATGTACATACTAGTAGACCCTGCGCCGTTGCGGCGCCAGCCTTCTTTAAGGAAATTGACATGAGCAAGCAAGTTGTTCTGATAACGGGTGCTTTGGCGGGAATAGGCCGCGCCACGGCCATCGCATTTGCGAAAGCTGGCGCAGATGTTGTCATTTCAGGTCGTCGGGAAGAAGCCGGAGTTGCATTGGTTGAAGAGTTGCGCGCTCTTGGTGCAGCGGCTGAATTCGTCCGCGCCGATGTTCGCCATGAGGATGACGTTTGTACGTTGATCGACAGGACGGTAGAGCGATTTGGCAAGCTGGACATTGCCGTTAACAACGCCGGGACGGAAGGCACTCCCGGGCCGGTGACTGAGCAGACGCCGGAAAGCTATGCGGCGGCATTTGACACCAATGTACTTGGCACGCTTTTGGCCATGAAGCATGAACTGCGAGTTATGCAGGCGCAGGGGAGTGGCAGCATTGTGAACATTTCGTCCACGATGGGAAGCCGCGGCGCCGCGGGAGCCTCGATATACACGGCGAGCAAGCATGCGGTTGAAGGGTTGACGAAGTCAGGCGCCCTTGAAGGCGCTGTCTACGGTGTGCGCGTGAACGCGGTCGCACCGGGACCAGTGGAAACGGAGTTGCTGAACCGGTTTGTCGGGAGCGCGGAGCGAAAGGCTGGAATGATCGCGGGAATTCCCCTTAAGCGAGTGGGTCGTCCCGACGAAATCGCGGACGCCGTTCTCTTTCTTGCTTCTGACAAGGCCTCGTTTCTTACCGGCCAGATCGTCGCAGTGAATGGCGGGAAGACCGCTTCATGATTGCTCCGTCCGCCCCGGTATATGTCGGGGGAAAGCTTAGGTGCAGTCGCTGCTCGGTGGACGCGGTATAAAGCTTTCGGGCATAGCTAGGCTGTCCCTGTTGAATTGGGGCCGGCGCGTAGCCAATCTTTTTTTCGACTGTTCGAGCCGGACGACTGATGCGGCGGACGTTGCGCGGCTTTGGCCGCCGCAATATTCGTCCGGCAGAAAATTGGAACTCCGTCCATCCGGGGTGAAAGGTGCGGGGGTATGTTGAAACCTGGTCTCGCCATCGTAGTTAAACCCAACTTGTCGCGCGTTGTCGTTTGGGTGGGAGGGCGACCTGTCGCAGATACGCGTCGCGCACTCACTGTGCGAATCGGCACCGGGTCTGCAGCCGACTATGTGCCATTCGAAGACGTCCAGATGTCGTTACTGAAGCGTCGCCAATTCGACGCGCGCCAGATGGGCGCGGGACACAAAGTCTACTTCGATATCCTCTTTGGGTCGACTCGCATTGAGTCCGCAGCGTGGACCTTCGACGAACAGCTTGAGGGGACCGATGTTGTCCGGGAGTACGTCGCTTTCGATGCCAGCAAGGTTGACGCGATTGAACAGCAACCGCGACATGGCATGCTGCAGCCGTGGTGATAGTGGCTGCCTGAATCAGTCTGACTCCGCTTGGCAGATGGAGGCGGACATTCCGCGAAGTGGCTATCGTCCTGTTGGATACGCGCCTGGACTGTGCTGCAATCTCACCTTCCTCCGACCTGAATTCAACTGAATTTCCTTGGTCTCGCTATCGGGTTGATCCGTCATCGAAACGGAAATTGTCTCTCGTCGGGATTAACGTATCATCCCGGCTGGTTGCTTTGAAGGCGAGAGTCCTTCCGAACATTTCGGACTATTTGTCGCATACTTTTTTCGTATGCCGCATCGGGCCCGCTGCAACTAAAAATCGCGTCACTTGCGCTCTGTCAGAGACCGATTTGAAGCGGCTGTTCGGAAGGAAGTCACTGCTGCCGTTGATAGCGTCGCTTGATCCGTTGGGTAACTACACGTCGATCTTACGTGACCTTCGTGCGAAGAAGTCCACTAGGTGGCGAGCCTCCCTCTCAAAAACCTTTTCAGGTTGCAATCGCGCTTGGCGCCGTCGGTGCGAAAAATTTAAAGTGGCAGCCGCCGAACAACGCTTACGCGTGCTGGTTTGGACGTGGCTGCCGAGCACACGTGAACTCGACTTAGCACTACAGTCGTAGTTATTTTTTCCTATACTAAGTTAGCACTACTACGTTATATAGACGCTATGAATGAAATCGCTAAAGCGTGGGAACATGAACTAGACGTATTGCATGAGGGACTCGCCGGCCTGTTCAGACGCGCTGAACCTAGGCAGCGTTCACTGGCGTATCTGAAGGGTCTGCTAGGCACAGCCGAACGCAAGAACGGCTGGCAACTCGCGGAATGGATGGGCGAAGCCACGCCCGACGGCGTGCAGCACCTTCTCGAGCGAGCGCAGTGGGATGCCGACGCGGCCCGCGACATCCTGCGCGAGTACGTCGTTGAGCAAATCGGCGAGAGTGACGCCGTCCTTATCGTGGATGAAACGGGCTTCCTCAAGAAGGGCGAGCACTCTGCTGGTGTGCAGCGCCAGTACAGCGGCACGGCAGGCCGCATCGAGAACAGCCAGATCGGGGTGTTCCTGTGCTACGCAGGTAACGGGAGCAGCGCATTTATCGACCGGGAACTCTACATGCCGCAGGGCTGGATCGATGATCGCAGTCGCTGCCAGGCGGCGGGGGTGCCCGGTACGGTGGAATTCGCAACGAAGCCCCAACTCGCGCGGCAGATGCTTGAGCGGGCGCTGGATTGGGGCGTTCCCTGCGGCTGGGTCACCGGCGATGAGGTGTACGGTGGTGACCGTCCCTTGCGGCTGTGGCTCGAGTCGCGCGCACAACCATTCGTGCTGGCGGTCAAGAAGAACGAACCGCTGTGGTGGCAAGGCCCGACTTCTGTGCGCGCCGAGAGGATTGCACAAGCCTTGTCACCCCAGGCATGGCGCCGCCTCTCGGCTGGCCTCGGCGCAAAAGGCGAGCGCCTGTATGACTGGGCACTCACGCCGCTATGGCGCTTGCAAATCAGCGCCGGGGAGCGTCGCTATGGACATTACCTGCTGGTGCGGCGCAGCCTCGACGAGAAGCGCGAGCACGCGTATTACGTCGTCTATGCACCCCGCAGCAAGGCTAGCCGCCAGACCCTGGTAAACGTCGCCGGCAGGCGGTGGGAAATTGAGGTGGGATTTGAGGCCGCCAAAGGTGAATGCGGCCTGGATCAATATGAGGTTCGTCGCTGGCAGGGCTGGTATCGTCACATTACGCTGGCCTTGTTGGCGCACGCGGTGCTCGCTGCCCTGAGGGCACAGGGCAAAAAAACACCTGAAGGTTCGCTACCGTTCAGCGTTCAGGAGATCCGCAGGCTGCTGTGTCGCCTGATATGGCGAACACTGCACTCCATCGAGCATGTGATGTCGTGGTCGATGTGGCGGCGCCGACGTCAGTATCGCGCCCAGCAATGTCATTACCGACGGCGTACGCGTTCGTTAGAAGCCGACCTGACGGTCGCGATGGAAACAGTCGAATCGAACAGCCTTTCCAGCCGCATTGGCGTGGGGTGACGTTCGCATCACTCCCACGCTTCCGAACATTGTGCCGCATGATCTGTTTTTACCCTGTTTAAGGTCAAGACAGGCTCATCGTCGAAGAACGCTGCGTTCTGCCGTACGCCCTGGAACTACTTGGCATCGAGGAAGAGCTTGGTGTGCTGGACAAACAGCTCGGGGTACTGGTGATGGGCGCCGTGATTAGCATCCGGATAGAGGATGAGCTGCACATTGGGGGCGTGTTGCTGCAGCAGGTAGGAGTTAATGGTGGGGATGATGATGTCGTTGCTGCCGTTGACGACCAAGGTCGGCTGGTGCAGACCCTTCAGATGGGCGTAAGTCTCGTCCTTCTCCGCACCGTAGGCGGCAATAGCGGTTGCCTGAGCCTGGACCGTCTCCATCGATACTTCCTCGTCACGGTCCTTGCGGGCCATCATGCGTGTCAGATAGGCGCGGCCGGCGGCCTGACTGGCGGCGGACGGAGTGAACAGGATCGGCAGCCACATCTCTTCCTGGTGTTCGTACTTCTTGAAGAAGAGGGCCTCCGTTTCCGGTGGCATCTCGCCGATGCCCACACCGCCGCGCGGTCCGGTGCCGACCAGAACGAGCCGGCGTACGAGCTGGGGCCGGTCGAAAGCCACCTGTTGAGCGATCAGGCCGCCCATCGAGTGGGCCAGCAGGTCGACCGTCACGAAGCCAAGGGCGTCGATGAATGCCTCGGCGTCGAGTGCGACCTGCCGAATAGTAATAGGCGTGGTACCGCTGGAGGAGGCGACGCCGGTGTTGTTGAACAGGATGACCTCGCGGTCGGCAGCGAACGCGTCGGTCAGCGCTGGGTCGTGATCATCGAGGTTGCCCATGAAATGCTGGAAGAAGACCAGTGGGACGCCGCTCTTGGCGCCGAAGCGACGGTAGGCGAAGCGGATGCCGCCCGCCTCGATGAATTCGGTCGGAACTGTGTTGTGCGTATGGGCAGCCATTGAGTTTCCCTCCTGAGGACAGATTGCACGGTTGTAACTTCTCTAACGACTTGACCAGTATGGTCTATCAAGTCCCCCTTTTCCACGACGGTAGGCTTCGATGGTGCGCATAGCAAAGACTTCGCAAGCATGGCCCCCAACCTGAAAGGCATGGCTTGTAAGAGACGTTATCCGTGGCATTGCCTGAAGACCTCGGCCTTCAGGCCGGGGATGAAAGGCGGGTTAGACAGCGCAGCGCGGATGTCGTGATTATCTAAAGGGAATTCGAGGTGTGCCTATACGGAGAAACAACCGTATCGGCGCATGCAGCAGACTACCCGCGTTCTCCACCTCCGGCTCAAAGACAGGCACGCCCGTGCGCTGCTGGAGCAGGCACGCGCGGTGAACTTTCTCTGGAACTACTGCAACGAGCTGTCGGTCAGGGTGTGGGAGCGGGAGCGGCGGTTCCTCTCGGGATACGACTTCCATCCGTTCACGAAGGGCGCCGGCAAGGGCAGGGCTTGGCCTTCATTCGGGCACGATCCAGGCGGTCGCCGAAGAATACGCCACACGCAGAAAGCAGGCCTGGATGGTGAAGCTGCGCTGGCGGGCGTCGCGCGATTCGCGCCGCTCGCTGGGCTGGATTCCGTTTAAATGGAACGCGATCCGCTACCGCAACGGACAGCTATTCATCGGTCAGATGGTCCTGTCGCTGTGGGACAGCTACGGTCTTGCGGACTATGAACTGGGCACCGGCAACATCAGTGAAGACTCGCGCGGCCGGTGGTATATCAACATCAGCGTGAAGCTCAGCCCGCAGCACGGCCCACACCGCAGCGGTGCAGCAAAGTCCGTCGGCATTGATCTCGGGTTGAAGGACTTCGCATCCCTGAGCGATGGACACGTAGTGGGTTCCGGGCGGCACTATCGTAAGCTCGAGGGTGAGCTTGCGAAGGCGCAGCGCGCGAAGAATAAAGCACGCGTGCGTGCGCTTCATACAAAGATAAAGAATTCACGGAAAGACCAGCTGCACAAGCTTTCCACGGCGCTCGTAGAGGAATACGGCGCCATCTTCATTGGCAACGTGAACGCTTCGGCGCTGGCAAAGACACGGATGGCGAAATCCGTGCTCGACGCAGGCTGGAGCGCGTTCCGGACCATGCTGCAGTACAAGTGCGATTACGCCGGCGTGTGGTTTGATGAGGTCGATGAAGCGTATTCAACCGTAATCTGTAGCTGCTGTAAAAGGCGCACAGGCCCGAAGGGCCTGGAAGGTTTGCGAATAAGGGAGTGGGCCTGTCTGGAGTGCGGCGCGTATCACCACCGCGACATCAACTCGGCCGACAAGATTCTCGCGGCGGGACGTCGCCGTCTGGCAGTAGATCCTATGAGCAGGGGTCGTCGACGAACTGATACGTAAAATCAGAGTGTCGAGTGCTGTTCAAAGGAGAACATCATGCGCACGGATCAGACGTTCATGACGGGTGGTGAGGAAGTGGTG
>NZ_VTUZ01000065.1 GCF_008369935.1 Paraburkholderia panacisoli
CACATCCAGAGCCTGATCAATCCTCCGGGCAATCCGAAGGCGAAGTTCTTCCTCAATTCTGAATTACCGGCGAGTCCCGCCGAATGGCTCGCTACAGCCAAACCTGAAGCGGACTCATGGTGGGGCGACTGGCGACAGTGGCTCGCCGAGCGTTCCGGCGAACGCCGGCCTGCGCCAGATACGCCAGGCAACGAACAGCACCCGCCGATTGCCGATGCCCCCGGCACCTACGTCGCTGAGATGTAACGTCTGGGAACACTACGACTTTCATTCACATAACCCCTTCGGAGAATTTGACATGGAATCAAGCAACACCAAGAGTCTTTTTGCCGACTACACCCGGTTTTTCGGTCAGTTCAAGTTGCCCGGTTTCGACCTTGCCGCCATTCTGCAGCGGCGGCGCAAAGACATCGAGGCGTTCGCGGCGCTCAACGCAACCACGCTCGCGGGCTTGCAGTCGCTCGGTCAAAAGCAGGCGGACATGCTGAACTCGACGGTGACCGGCCTGCAATCGTTGGTCACCAGGCAACCGGAGACTTCGGCGCGCAAGCCTCTTGCAAACGCGGGTGAACTGGTTCAACAGGCGCTGCACAGGGTCTTGTCGAACGCGCAGGAAGTGACGAGTACGGTTTATACGACGCAGTCCGACAGCTATGCGATCGTCAGCAAGCGCGTCGCGGAGAACGTCGAAGATCTGAAGGCACTTCTGCAACCGGCGAAGTAGCGCAGTATCGCAATACGAACAGGCGCCGACGCTCTGCGCGGCGCCTCGCATGACAGTCACCCGGATAAGAGAAATGCTCAATACCCCTGAGTCTGTCTGCAACCTGCACATTCAGACAATCGATCTGGATGGTCAGACGCTGCGTGTCGGCATCCGGCGTGGCAGTGACAATTCCCCGCCCTTGCTTATCTTCAACGGCGTGGGCGCGAACCTTGAGCTGGTCGAGCCGTTTGTCTCCGCCCTGGAGGATGTGAGCGTCATTGTCTTCGACATCCCCGGCGTCGGCGGATCGCCGGTTCCGCGCGTGCCGTATCGCTTCTCGACGCTCTCGGTGCTCAGCGACAGGCTGTTGTCGAAGCTGGGCTATAAAGGGCCCGTCGATGTGCTCGGCGTATCGTGGGGCGGCGCGCTCGCGCAGCAATTCGCGCATCTGTATCCCGTGCGTTGCCGCAGGCTGATTCTCGCGGCGACCTCGCCAGGCGTCGTCATGGTGCCGGCCAAGGTATCGGTGCTCGCGAAGCTCATCGGACCACGCCGCTACACGGACCCGGCATACCTCGAAGCGATTGGCGCCGAGATATATGGCGGAGCCTATCGGCGTGACCCTGCGTTGGTGAAGGAGCACAGCCGTCATATCCGTGCACCGCGGGGTCGCGGATATCTCTATCAACTACTGGCCGCCTGGGGATGGAGCAGTTTGCCCTGGCTCGGCAGCCTGCGCCAGACGACGCTCGTCATGCATGGTACCGATGACCCGATCGTGCCTTTGGTCAACGCGAAAATTCTCGCAGCCCGCATCCGCGATGCGACGTTGTACGTCATTGACGACGGCCATCTGTTCCTCGTCGCGCGCGCAAAGGAAGTTGCTCCCGTGGTGCGAAAATTCCTCCAGCAGGAGACGAATTGAGTTGCGTCACTGACAATGACAAAAGCCGGCAAGCCGTAGCAGCCGATGAGCGCGGAATCCGAAAAGAGGCGCGTTTGAAACGCATTCGGCGAACAGCGACGTGTTTGCTGGGCGTCATGATAGTGTTGCTGCTTGTTTGCGTCCTCTTTCAAGCCGACTATCCCTGGCTCGCTTGGCCGCGAGCGTTCGCGGAGGCCAGCGCGATCGGCGCGATAGCGGACTGGTACGCCGTGGTCGCATTGTTCCGGCATCCCTTTGGTCTACCGATCCCGCATACGGCGATTATCGAACAAAACCACCATCGGATCGCAGAGAGTCTGGGCAGCTTCGTTGAGGAAAATTTCCTGACACCGGAAGTCGTCATCGGCAGGCTGAGCGGCCACGACACTGCCAAAGCGCTGGCGGATTGGCTCGTCAAGCCGGCAAACAGCCAGGCGATTGCAGACGTGGTCGCAGACTCGCTTCCTGGTTTGCTTGAAGGAATCGACGATGAGGACTTCGCGCGATTCCTCGATCGCCTTGTGATCCCACAACTGCGCACGCTCGATGTGTCGCGCATCGCGGGCAATATGCTGAAGGTCATGACCGACGGCAATCGACATCAGCCTCTGCTGGACCATGGACTTGGGGCGCTGGAGCTTTGGCTGACGAACAACGCGGGGATGCTCAAGGCGAAGTTCAGCGCGGCGTCGCGCTACACGCCTGCGCAGCTTGACGCGTACATCGTCAACAAATTCGTCGAAGGCATCATTGCGCTGCTTCGCGAGGTGGTCGCGAATCAGGACCATGAGCTTCGTCGCCAGTTCGATGGGGCGCTTCAGGATCTGATTCTGCAACTTCAGACATCCCACATCCATCGCCGTTTTGGCAAGACGTTGATGCGCGACTATGTTCGGCATTTCAGGAACGGGCGTCACGCTAGCGCGCTTCTCGACTACATCCGCACGCGCGTGACGGCCGAGGTCTATCGCGAGCAGTCGCTCGTTCGAAGCGTGAGCACCGGCGTGCTGGTTTCGCTCGGCGAGAGCATCCGGCGCTCGCCTGCGCTCCAGCAGAAGTTAAACGCGTGGTGGCTGGGTCTCGCGCACAAGCTCGTGGTGCGCTATCGGCGTCAGATCTCGGCGCTCATTATCGGCGTCGTGAAAGGCTGGAATGCCAAGGAAGCCAGTCGGAAGATTGAAGCAGAAATTGGTCGCGACCTACAGTACATCCGGATCAACGGGACGTTCGTAGGAGGTGTCGTCGGCGTTTTACTTCATGCAACCACATTGCTTGTGAGCAGGTGAAGCTCAATTTGCCCTTGAGCTCAAGCAGCAGCGCCGGGACCGGCTGCAAGCGGAGGGGCCCAAGGCAGTAACGCTGGCTCGCATGCGGCATCGCTATCCGACGCTGGTATTGATTCGGCCTTCGAACAGTTTATCGGCCAGATTCTTCAGATAGCTTGCAGGCTGCAGTACGGCGCCGCCTCTTCCTTGGCATCGCAAAACAATTCGGGTAACCAGGAGAGCGGGGCATCTGCAACGGATTATTCCAATCTCCTTGATCAAGCGCTTGAGGCCGCCCGAGCGCCATCTGGATCGAAATCGCGAGTTCGCCGCTTGCGAGGTGTGACGGCCTTTACAATACCGATTTGTCCGGTAAGAAGAGCGCCTATCGACCTTTTCTGCAGCGCGGCGCGACACACCATCTGCGCTCGCGTTCTACGACTGAGACCACCGGGCCTACGATGCGTAGAGGCCCGAAAAGGATAGCGGCAATACGACTGTTAAGCGCTCATTCGGCGTTTTGTACTGACTTGATAAGATTGTTCCGCAGCGCCACGATCGCCTTCTGCACTTTGGCGAACTCGTCTGGCGCGAGGCCAGTCGCCCCTGAGAGACTCATAGTTAGGGCTTTTTCGCGCAGCCGTCGACCGTTTTTCGTGAGCCTGACCCGCACCTGACGCTCATCTTCGGGATCGCGCTGCCTCTCCAGATAACCCATCACCTCGAGCTTCTTCAGCATCGGCGTGAGCGTGTTGGATTCGAGAAACAGCTTTTCGCCCAGACCGCTGACGGTCTGGTTGTCTTCCTCCCAAAGCGCAACGATCGTGATGTATTGCGTGTAAGTGAGCCCAAGCTCTTCGAGCATCGGCTTGTATGCCTTGCCGAACGCCAGGTTCGCGGAGTAGATCGCAAAGCACAGATAGTCTGAGAGCGGCACCGCCGCTTGGTTCGTAGTTTTCATCTGTATCCTCTTTGGCTAGAGCCTGATGTTTCACAACACATACGAAGCGTGATATATCGCATGCGATTATATCGCAATATAACGAACGTCGCGCCGCTGCCGCATAGAGTGCAGCAATCGGTTGTCACTTTCACGGGCCCAGCTATTTCCCATCGTAGAGGTCTTGCGACGGCGCCTGACTGCCGCTATGGCCGTTGCTGGTCGAGAGCGCCTTTGGCGCCGTGGTTCGCTTCAGGCCGGCACGCGATACAGGGCGCCGAGCTTGTTGCCGTCCGGATCGCGCAGATAGGCGAGATAGAGGCTGCCCAACGCGGCCCGACGCACGCCGGGCGGCGCCTCAGCCGATTTTCCACAGTTGGCGACCCCGGCGGCATGCCACCGATCGACCTGCTCGGTCGACTGGCAGGTAAAGCCGATCGTTCCACCATTGGCAGGGGTAGCCGGCTGACCATCGACCGGCTGGGTGATAATGAAAAGCGCCGTGTGGGCGCGATACACATAGCGCCGGCGCTGATCGTTGTCATCGCTGAGACCTTCTCCATAGCCGAGCGCGCCTAGCACCGCATCGTAGAAGTGCTTTGCTTTTTTCAGGTCGTTGGTGCCGACCACTACGTGACTGAACATTGTTTCCATCTTCCTTAGTCAATAAACCACGACCCATCCGATGCTGTGACCGTCGCGCATGAGGAACGAAGATGCGCCACGGCCCAGCAACGGAGGAATGCACGGTCTAGTGGTGCGCGAAGAGGCTATCGCGCGGCGTCACGGCGACATGGCTCCCCGCTTGGGACAGTCCGGAGACTGCACCGCCGTACGCCTCTTCCGAGCCAGTTACGTTGTCGCGTTCGGCGGCGACGGTTCGCATACTCTGACCGCTTTGCGACGCCGGTGCGCCAACCGAGGGCTTGTAGAAGGGGGCCGGTCCATAGCCGCCGGCGAACGCGGGTGCGGTGGCGGACGCCAAAACGGGGGCGAGCAGTGCAACGATGAGCTTGGTTCTCATGATGGGAATTCCCTAAAAAGATGTTCGGTGAGAGGCACGTGCCTCAGCGAGATGCACGTGCCTTGGCGGATCACACCGTGACGATGTTCGTGCTGATCTCGATGTTGCCGCGCACAGACTTCGAATATGGGCAGATCTGATGGGCCGCGTGCGCGATTTTCTCGACGACGTCCTTAGCCAGACCCGGCACGCGGACGGTGAACTCGGCGCCGAGGAACCACGCGGTACCGGTCTGCCCAATGTTGACCTTGATGTCCACGGAATAGTCGGGCGGCAGCGTGACCTTCTTCATCGAGGCCGCAATCCCGAACACGGTGGTGTAGCAGGCTGACCACGCGCCCGCAAACAACTTCTCTGCTGTCGGGTGCGGCTCGGTGGCGATGAACTCGAGGCTTTCAACGCCGGGCGCTGTCAGCTTGAGGTCGAAGACGCCGAACTCGCCGCGCTGGAGATTGGGGTCGCGATTGACCGTGGCGTGGGTGTTGCCTGAGGCGAGGACTTTTTCGATCTTTTCCATGATGGATTCCTTCGTGAATAAGGGTGTTAAGCGTATTTAAATAGCGTGATATGTAATCGCATGCGATACATAATGGGCGAAGATGCTGCCGATGTAAATCGTATAAGAGTTAATCGCATACGAGTTTAAGAGGACATGAGTGAGTACCATGCGTTGACCAGATTCCTCAACCATATTTTGGTGAGACCCGTATGCCTTGTCCGATCACACCGTGACGACGTTCAGGCCGACCTCGATGTTGCCGTGCACAGCCTTCGAGTACGGGCAGAGCTGATGGGCCAGGTGCGCGAGTGTCTCGACGACTTCCGTTGCCAGACCCGGCACGCGGATGGTGAACTCGGCGCCGATGCAATGCCCGGCCCCGACCGACCCAATGCTGACCTGGATGTCCACGGAATAGTCGGACGGCAGCGTGACCTTCTTCATCGAGGCCGCAATCTCGAACGCGCTGATGTAACAGGCCGACCACGCCCCCGAAAACAACTGCTCGGCTCTCGGATGCAACTCGGTGGCGATGAACTCGCGGTTTTCACCGCCGGGCGCTGACAGCTTGAGGTCGAGGACGCCGAGCTCACCGCGCTGGACATTCGGGTCGCGATTGATCGTGGCGTGGCTGTTGCCTGAGTGGAGGACTTGATCGATCTTGGTCATGTTGGATTCCTTTGTGAATAAGGGTGCTAATCGGCGTTAAATCGGATGCGATGCAATCGCATGCGTTGCATGATGAGGGAGGGGTTGACGAATGTCAATCGCAAAAGATTTAATCGCATGCGTGTGTTTGATAGGGCGAACCAGGATCCTGCAGCGGCTAGCGTGATGTCGCCTGTCTAACGCGCTGTCGCACGGGCCGCGCTGTCTCGTCCATTACCAGGGTGTAGGCCAATGAGCCATCGTGTAATCGACGCGGAGTCGGCCAGTGACGTGATTTCCAGGTGGGCAACCGACCTTTCCGGGCAAGCGCGATCCACTCATTTGCATGGTGTCTCTCTGTGTCAGGGGGCGTCAGTTCGCGACGGCTTACCGCAGGGGCAACCGCTGCTGTGGGCTCGCCGGGGGCGGTCGACCCGTCTACCCGGCACGCTCCGCAGTCCGGTGAACGGCGGTGCCGTGAACTGTCAACTTCCCAGAAATCGCCAGTAAAACCGCGCCGTACTTGACGGTATGAATATCATAGTTATATTCTTCGCTCACCCTATGCGATGCGTGAGACGTCACGAATCGTCCGACAAAAGCAGCCCGGCGCCGGTTGCGCAACGCGAATCCGTTCGCTCGCACACTTTCTTAATGGAGCACTGAAATGTCCAACCCTGCATATGACGCGGAGCGCACCGGACTGTTACTGGTCGACCCATACAACGACTTTCTCTCGGATGGCGGCAAGCTCTTTCCGATGCTTCGCGACATCGCCGCAGACGTCCGACTGCTCGACAATCTCCGCGCCGCGGTCGATACCGCGCGAAAAGCAGCTATTCAGGTTGTCTACGTCCCGCATCGCCGCTGGCAACCCGGTGATTACGACAACTGGGATCATCCGAATCCGACTCAACGTCTCGTGCAGCAGCGCCACACGTTCGCAAAGGGGACGTGGGGCGGCGAATGGTATCCGGACTTTGTGCCGCAGGAAGGCGACATCATCGTCCAGGAGCACTGGGGTCAGAGCGGGTTTGCGAACACCGATCTCGACTTTCAGCTTAAACAGCAAGGCATCACGCATGTGATCGTCGTCGGTCTGCTGGCGAATACCTGTATTGAGTCCACGAGCCGCTTCGCCATGGAACTGGGCTATCACGTCACGCTCGTGCGAGACGCAACGGCCGCTTTCACCAAGGAAATGATGCGCGCCGCACACGATCTGAACGGCCCGACTTTCGCCCATGAAATCCTGACGACGGCACAGCTGGTGGCCGCACTTCCCGCCTGATCACAAGGAACACCATGAAACTCACCGGTAATCTGTTAATTGGTGCGCAGGAAGTGTCAGCGACGGGCGGCACCATGAAGGCGCTTAATCCAGCGACGAATGTCGAGATTGAACCGCACTTTGCACTTGGCGGAATTGAAGACGTTGATCGCGCAGCACAACTCGCCGACGCTGCATTCGATAGCTACAACCGCACGAGCCTCCCGGAACGTGCCGAGTTCCTTGAGCGAATCGCCGACGGCCTCGACGTCATCACGCCGGAACTCGCGCAGCGCGCGTCACTCGAAACCGGCCTGCCGGTCGCTCAACTCGAAGGAGAAGCAGCAAAGTCGGCGGTCCAGTTTCGTCAGTTCGCGACCGTCGTCCGTCAGGGGCGCTTCCGCCAGGCAACGATCGATCCTGCCCAGCCGGAACGTCAACCGCGTGCACGGGTGGATCATCGGATGCAGAAGATCGCACTGGGCCCGGTCGCGATCTTTGGCGCAAGCAATTTTCCGATTTCGTATTCGGTCGCGGGCGGCGACACTGCGTCGGCGCTGGCCGCCGGCTGCCCCGTCATTTTGAAAGCGCACAACGGGCATCCCGGCGCATCAGAACTGATGGGGCGGGTGATCCAGCAGGCCGTGAGAGATTCGGGGCTGCATGAGGGTGTGTTTTCTCTGGTGCGAGGTGGTGGTAATGAGATCGGTGAGGCGTTGGTCGATCATCCGCTCATCAAAGGCGTGACCTTTACGGGCTCCGAAGGCGGGGGAATGGCGCTATTCCGCCGCGCGCAGCAACGTCCGGATCCGATACCGGTCTTCAGCGAAATGACGAGCGTCAATCCGACTTTCGTGTTGCCGGCTGCGCTCGCTGCGCGTGGTGGCACTATTGGCGATGGTTTTACCGAACGCATGCTCGTTACCGTCGGTCAGGCGTGCCTGAAACCCGCCATCCTGCTCGCTATCGACGGGCCGGGCTATCTCGAACTGAAGGAGGCGATGATCTCCCGCGTCGAAGCGATGCAAGCGCGCACGATGCTGACGCCTGGCATCAACGCGGCGTATCGGAAGAACGTGGAGCGTCAGAGCAACGCAGGGGCAAAGCGAATCGCAGCGGGTGGGGATCCGCAAGGTGTGTGGGACGGTCAATCGGTTCTTTTCGAGGCCGACGGCGCGCGCATGCTCGAGAGTCCTTCATTGTCGGAGGAGGTTTTCGGACCTGCTGCACTGCTTGTGCGGGTAAAGGACCAGGAGCAACTGACCGCCATCGCGAGACAGTTTCGCGGCCAGCTCTCGGCAACGATGCAAATCGATCCCGCAGATCACCCACTCGCTGCCCGCCTGCTGCCCCTTCTCGAACGTCGCACGGGGCGCATCGTCGTCAATGCGTTCGCGCATCCGCAAGAGGTTTCATACGCATCGATTCACGGCGGTCCTTTCCCTGCCACGTCGGATAGCCGCTTTACTTCTGTTGGCATGAGTGCGATTGAGCGCTTCCTGCGACCTGTCTGCTATCAGGGTTTTCCGGACGAGCTGCTGCCGGAGGCCTTGCAGCATGACAATCCTCGCGGCATCTGGCGTCTCACCGATGGCGAGTTGTCCAAAGCCTGATCGGCGGTCAGCTTGAAAGTACCGTGACAGGAGCCCGTGATCCGCGCGTGTCCCGAAGTCACGAGTTCCTCGCGCGCGAGTTGCGGCGCGATCGGGTGCTATCATTAATATGATTACCATACTGACAAGCGTTGCGATTTCGATGGAGGTTTGAATGACTGCATTGCCCGAGATGAGCGATACGCTGTGCCCGGTCGCGCGGTCTCAGGCTGTTATCGGCGACCGCTGGGCTGTGCTGATCGTGCGCGAACTGTTCATGGGCAATCGAAGGTTCGACAGCCTGCTGGCGCAGTCGCAGGCGACACCGCAGATGCTCTCGTCTCGCCTCAAACGGCTCGAAGCAGACGGCATGATCGAGCGCAAGCGCTACATGGAAAAGCCCACTCGTTACGAATACGAACTCACGGAGATGGGCCGAGCGTTCTACCCCGTCATCCTGGCGCTGCGCGAATGGGGCGAGACATGGTGCAAGTCACGGGGCGAGGACATCGCGGTGCGCTATAAGCATCTCACCTGTGGCCACGATGCCGGCATTGGTACTGTTTGCCAGGCCTGTGGTGAACCATTGCGGCGCGAAGATCTAAAGCCCGAATTGAGCGCTTCTTACGCGCAGGAGCGCGCGGCACGTCAGGACGCAGTGAAAACCGTTAAGCCTGCGTGATTCATACGCAGTACGTGACTGATTCCACACGCTCGATTGACACAATTCCCGGGGGGTAGGGCCAGAGTGGCACGAAAAATCTGCTGGTACGTCGGAGCGCATGCAACGATGGCGACCAGTTAGTCAACCGCGCAATGACTGGCCTGTCATGGCGTCGAAGATCCTTGTCGCTATGCCCAGCTTGCCAATCGGCGCGTCGAGCAATGCGTCGAGTTGACGGTCGAAGTAGTCCTCGACCGCTTTCTCAGAGCGGGCGGGTGTGTTGACCGTGCCGATTCGCGCTTGTCGAAACGACCGGCCCGCCAGGGAGGTCGCAGAGGGCGACAATTGGCGTATTGGCGCTTACGCGCATCGCGGCGTCGGCGTGCTGCCCGCGAATCCATGCCGGGACAAGGTCACGTGCCGGCAGAACTCATGTTACGGGCCCTGGCCATGAGCGATGGATCGAGGCCAGCATGCCCTCTGGAACGAGGTCCCATATCTACTGGTCGAGCGGTTGCTGCCCCGTTTTAACTGGTTCTAAATTAGTCCAAATAAGTGCGAATACACTTGAATTTTGCGGGTGCACCGGGGAAAAACGGGGATAAGTGGGCTAGATAAAAACCAGTATGGACGTAATTTATTTCCAGTTGTACATTTCACCCTAACGTTCCGGCGGGCGTGCCCGTAACTTATGAGGAATCTCAGATGTTGCAGTTGAGCGAACGCGACAAAGCGATGTTGAACGGCGATTTTGGCGTAGGACCAGCACGTGCGATGCGCATCGTTACACGGACTGCTGATGTGATGTCCGCGCCGAGTCTCATCGACATTACATCTGCGCACATTGATGGTTGCCTTTACCACGGGCAAACAAGCCTCGATTTCGTCGAATTCTTTGTCGCCGCAGGTGCCAAAGTCGCAGTTCTGACCACGTTAAACGTTGGTTCGCTTGACCTGATTCATCCCGAGCTTTATCACGGCGACCGCTCGATTCAGCGCGACGCACAAAGGCTGATGGACGCGCACCTGCTCCTGGGCTGCGAGTCGAGCTTCACGTGCGCGCCATATCAGTTGAAAAACCGGCCCGTGAAAGGTGAACAAATCGCCTGGGCCGAGTCGAATGCAATCGTCTTTGCCAATTCGGTGCTTGGCGCGAGAACCAGCCGTTATGGAGACTTTCTCGACCTGGCCGCGGCTATTACAGGCCGTGCACCGTATGCTGGCTTACACGTCGAAGAGAATCGCGCAGGACAGATTGTCTTCGAGGTTGAAGACTTCTCGCGCATGGCCTCCCGCGACATCTACTTCGCAGCGCTTGGTCTCCTCGTTGGCAAAGTAGCGGGCGCGATTGTCCCGATTATCATTGGATTGCCGCCCGACACGACCGAAGACGAGCTGAAGGCGCTGGGCGCGGCTGCCGCATCGAGCGGCGCAGTAGCGCTCTTTCACGCGGTCGGCGTAACGCCGGAGGCGCCTACGCTCGAGGCTGCCTTGCAGAACAAGGCCCCGCTGAAGAAGGTCGATGTTTCCCTTGCGGAACTCAATGACATTCGCAACACGCTCAACAATGGGCGCGAGGGCGACGAACTCGTCGCTGTTTCGCTCGGTACGCCTCACTTCTCTCTTGCAGAATTTGATCGACTGGCTAGCCTCCTCGATGCCTTTGAGGGCAAGCCCAGGTCCGACTTTTATGTGAACACGAGCCGGTTCATCCTCTGGGAGCTCGAGGAAACTGGCCTCGCTCGCAAATTCGAGGAACGAGGCATCCAGATTGTCGTCGATACGTGCACGTACATCACGCCAGTCATGAAGAAGCTGACCGGACTGGTCATGACCAATTCCGGCAAATGGGCATCTTACGCGCCGGCAAACATCGGCGTAAGCGTTGCGTACGGAAGTATGAGCGAGTGCGTGCAGTCGGCTTTCGAAGGGAAGGTGCGTTTCAATGGTTAAGAGTTCTGAAGTTTCCGTTCCGGAAAACGCCGAAGTGGCAAAGACGGGTTCCATCCTGGTCGGCGATGTTCTGGTGTCCGGCACAGCGAACGCTGAGAGAATTGTGCTTGAGAAGCCTTTGAGCTTCTGGGGTGGGTATGACTCGAACGTCGGAAAAATCATTGACCGCACACACCCGCAGGTCGGAGAGACTCTGGCAGGGAAAATCATGGTCATGGCTCACGCCAAGGGTTCTAGTTCCAGCAGTAGCGTGCTCGCCGAAGCGATTCGCAATGGCACAGGACCCGCTGGCATCGTCCTGAGGGAGCGCGACCTCATTATCTCGATTGGCGCCATCGTCGCCGTCGAGTTATACAACCTCGCTGTCCCTGTCGTGTGTCTGACGCCGTCTGCCTTCGACCAGGTCATTGCCTCGCGAGGGTCGATTCGCATTGAAGCCGGTGAAGGAATCAACGGCGCAAGGGTCTTTTTCACAGACTAGAGAGGTTTGAGCGATTGGTTCGAAAGTACGATCCAATAAAATAGTTAATTAGTACTGCAATATAAGCTGTGCTCAATCAGCTGTTGCTTGTGCGTCGCAATGGCAGGAAATCGAGGTTTTTGTTGACCAACAGGGCTCGCGGGAATGCGGGCGTTAGACAAGGAAGCATCATGAATCTCAAAGCTGCAATCGCTACGTTCGCACTCGGTGGTCTCTCAATGGCGGCTCACGCCGACCAGATTGTAAAAATCGCAATTTCCGGCCCTCTGACCGGTCCGCAAGCAGTGAGCGGGAAGGACGACGAAAACGGTCTTCGTATGGCTATCGATCAGCTCAACCAGAAGCCGATTAAGGTGAACGGCCAGGCAGTGAAGTTCCAGATGCTGTCGGAAGATGATCAAGCTGATCCGAAGACCGGTGTCCAGGTAGCGCAGCGCCTCATCGACCAACAGCCGACAGCTTTCCTCGGCCCGCAGAACTCGGGGGTGGCTATTCCTGTGTCGCGCCTGACGAGTGCAGCCAAAGTCCCGATGCTGACGGTTGCGTCGAACCCGCAGCTCACCAAGCTGGGGAACGACAATATCTTCCGCACGGGAGCAAGCGATTCCGTACTGGGCTCGTCGATGGCAACGTTCGCCGTTGAAAAGCTGCACGCAAAGACCGCAGCCGTCATCGATGACCGAACCGCTTACGGTCAGGGCCTGGCCGACGAGTTCATCGAAAAGGCGAAGTCGCTTGGACTGCAGGTGGTCGACCGCGAGTACACGAGCTCGCAGGCGACGGGCTTCCTAGGCATTCTGACGACGATCAAGGGCAAGAACCCCGACGTCATCTTCTTCGGTGGCTACGTCCCGCAAGGCGCACCGATGGCGAAACAGATGATCGCTCGCGGCGTGCGCGCCAAGCTGCTCGGCGGCGACGGCATCTGCGCGGACGACATGGCAAAGGTTGCCGGTGCAGCAGCAACCAACGTCTACTGCTCGATGAGTGGTGCGGGTCTGGACGGCACTCCGGAGGGCCGCAACTACATCGCGCGCTACAAGGCGAAGTTCAATACCGAGCCGCAAGCCTACGGCATCACGTACTACGACGGAATGCTGCTGCTAGCGAACGTAATCTCGGAGGCGCAGACTACTGACCCGGCCAAGCTGGTCCAGGCGCTGCGCAACGCCAATTTCAAGGGCGTCGCTGCGACCTACACGTTCGACAAAGCGGGCGACCTGAATAACGCGCCGACGACCGTGTTCACTTACAAGGACGGTCAAATGGTTGCGGTCAATTAACCCTCCTTGCATCAATCGGATGGCTCGGAAGCCCGAGCCATCCGAAGCAGCAATGCGCCGGTCGCGGAGGTTTAAAGGGGCGAACTTTGCCCGTTGAGGGCCTCACGGTTCTGCTCGTCGAACAAAACGCACGTCTTGCACGGCAGGCGGCCAATCGCGGGATGTGATGGACGCGGGCACCGTCACCATGTCAGGTGACGCGAAGGTCATGCCGGATGACCCAGCGGTACGTGCCCCCTACTTGGGTGAATGAGCCGGGCGAGGCCCAGCCAGTGGAGACACCGTTTGCGCGCCTCTTTTGCCTTACTTCAACATGGGGTGTCAGGGCGGAGCGCCCGTCTATCGAACAGACGGCCACCGCCTTCGTTAGGCCGGAGTAATGTCTCTCTTCACGCGCTGGATGTGCTGCTCAACGTAAAACGCTGCGGCGTCTGCGTCGCCCGTCACAATCGCTTCGTATATGAGTCGATGCTCCGCAACATAGAGGCGGATACGTTGTGGGTCGAAGATGCCGTCGTCCTTGATTCGCTTCCAAAGCGACTGGTCCATCGTTTCAGCAATCTCGCCCGCCAGTTTCACGAGCAGCGCATCGCCAGTCATTTGCGCAAGCTGGCGATGGAAAAGGCGGTCACTGTTGTTCCAGAGCGCACGCTGCTCAGGGTCAGAGACGTCCGTAAGCGTTTCCATTTGCGAGAGGTAGTGCTCAGCCAACTTGTCGCGTTTTTTGTGAGCCGCCGCTCGCCGGGCTATCGCCGGTTCAAGAATCAGGCGGACATCAAGCGTGGCGGACGGACTGTAGTCGGGCTGAATTGCTCCATCGAGGCTTTCCTCGGTCGTCCCGACGCCTTTGGAGAGTAGATCAGGCGCATTGGTCGCGACGTAGGTGCCGGAATTTCTCCGGGTCACGACGAGGCCTTCGTTTTGCAGGGCGCCGATGGCCTCGCGTACCGCGGGACGGCCTACGCCGAAAAGCGACGCCAGTTCTCGCTCCGAGGGCAGGCGTGCATCGGGCATAAACCGTCCAGAGCGAATTTCCGCGCGGATTTTCTCCGAGACTTGCTCGTAAATCTGAAGCGGGCGGAAGTTGCGAGGCAACTCGAGTAAGGCGGATGCCATGTTGAAAGCCGAGTGATATTGGGTGGTTTCAAATATACCACTTTCATCACAATTTGCGACCACAGCGATGCCGCAACCCTATCAAGGGTCTTCCCTCCAGAGCATGTGGGTCAATAAGATGACCAAAAATTATGTTCGATTTTGTTTGTGGCTTGTATTGGAACCAAAATTGGTTTAAATTCGGTCCATCGGGATCTCGGCAAGAGCCCTCCGTGTCCACCGCGAATTTTCAACCTTTCCGTGGGAACAGCATGAACACCTCCAAGGCAACCTTCGATGCACAGGCGACCGCTTCGCTTCTCGATTACACAACGCTCGTAAACGTCCTACGCGAGACGATTGTCGAGTACGGCGCCGGACGCATCGTGAGTCCGGAGCGCCTCGCCATTCCATTGCAGCAAGGCGGCCTGATGCTCTCCATGCCGTCGAGCGCCGAAGACATCGCTATCCATAAGCTCGTGAACGTCTGCCCTGGCAACATCGCGCGCAATCTGCAGACTATCAATGGTCAGGTTATCGCGTGCGACGCTGTCACCGGCGAGATGAAGTTCGTTCTGGACGGTCCGACCGTGACTGGCCGGCGGACCGCCGCCGTCTCGGCACTGGGCGCCATGACGCTGACGAATAGTTCGCCTAAGGAAATCCTGGTCATCGGCACTGGCAAGCAGGCGTCCAACCACGTCGAAGCGTTCGCCGCGCTCTTTCCCGGCGCTCGCATGCTGGCAAAGGGCATCTCCGTCGACGACACGCGCAGCTTTGTTGAGCGCCAGAAGGCCGTCGCTCCCAAGCTCGAAGCGCTGCAAGGCGAGATTCCCGATTCGGTTGACGTCGTCGTCACCGTGACGACGAGCAAAAAGCCCGTCTACGACGAAACTGTGCACGCTAGTCGCCTGGTCGTCGGCGTTGGTGCATTCACCCCAGACGCTGCTGAGATCAGCAGGCAGGTTGTCGATAATAGCTTCGTGGTTGTCGACGACCCGGTGGGTGCAAAGCACGAGGCAGGCGACCTTATTCAGGCCAACTTCGACTGGACCCGGGCAGCTTCTTTGGCTCAAGCGATTCAAGGCCAACTGAGCCCCAATGCGCCGATTTTCTTCAAGAGCGTCGGATGCGCGGCGTGGGACCTCGCGGCTTGCCGCGTTGCCCGCAAAGCACTCGGCTGATTCAAGAAACCCGCCAGATGCATCGCCGTTCGAGCCATAGTACCTGACACCCGTTGTCCCGCTGCACTGGCAGCACGATGTTCGAGTCAGACGCGCTTTTCGTTTTGCGCAGCCGCGATTCAGTCAGTACTCGCTTCCCGACTGGCCCGCAGTCCGGGCGAAGATGCGCAGCGCTATTACGCGTCGTTTGAGAAATCAATTCACGGCATCGGCAAGGCGTCCGCCGGTCGCGGCATCTATAAAGGCCCAGGTATTTCTATCAAGCTGTCGGCACGCGTGCTGAGCGATACGATGGTCGGCGATATGCAGGCAGTAATCCAAGAAGTCGAAGGCAACGCGTATGTTTGCGGCTTCGCGAATCGGATCGTGGACGAGCGAGACCCTTTGGCTTACGGGTTCCTCGTCCGTTAAGCAGTTCCTCCTGGCGGTACCAGTTAGCGCGGAACGCTGTGACCCAGCGTCCGCGCTTTTTTTCATGAATCGGAAACGCAGAGGCCCGAAAAACTCTTTGGCGCTCATCTGCGGCAGGCCTCGATTCAAATTGAGGAGCGCCAAAAAAAGACTATGCAGCGGATGGAATGTTTGCTCGGACACCGTGTTTGCACCTTCGTACACCAGAATCCAGCGCCCGCTTGCTGTTGGAAGCGTCGACCGGATGATTGGCTGGGTATGGTTCGTCTATCGACTCGCCGCAACGGCTGAGCGAAATCCGCGAATCTCATCCTTCACATATCTCGGAGAAGTCTCATGAAGTTGAATTCGCTTGTCCTCACCGGTTTTGTCTGCGCCACGCTGCTGAGCGCAACAACGTCATTCGCGCAGGACAGCGCCGCCGCCCCGTCCGCTCCGATCAAGAACGTCGTGCTGGTTCACGGGCTGTTTGCGGACGGTTCGAGCTGGCAAAAAGTGATTCCGCTGCTGCAGGCGAAGGGCTTGCACGTGACGTCGGTGCAGAATCCAACGACCTCGCTGGACGCGGACGTGGACTCGGTCAAGCGCGCGCTTGCGCAACAGGATGGCCCGACGCTGCTGGTCGCGCACTCGTATGGCGGGATGGTGATCAGCCAGGCTGGCGATGATCCGAAGGTGGCCGGTCTCGTGTACATCGCCGCGCGTGCGCCGGATGCCGGCGAGGACTATCCGGCGCTGACGAAGAAATTCCCGGCCGCGCCCGCATCGGCGGGCCTTCAGTGGTCGGCCGACGGCTATGGCAAGCTATCCGAGCACGCGTTTGCGAAAGACTTCGCCGGCGATCTGCCGACGGCTGAAGCGGAAACGTTATATGCGGTCCAGCAACCGATTGGCAAGTCGATCACGATGGCGAAGACGACAGTCGCCGCGTGGCACGACAAGCCGACCTGGTACGCGGTGTCGACTGAAGACCGGACCATCAATTCGGATCTCGAGCGCTTCATGGCGAACCGCATGCACGCGCATACAATCGAAATCAAGTCGAGCCACGTGTCGCTACTGTCGCATCCGACCGAGGTAGCGAACCTGATCCTCGAAGCGGCTGGCGTGTAGAAGTAACGCGGTACTCACATCGCATTGGCGCTTATTGTCCGCGTTCAGCTTCCTGCCCTTAGCCGCCGCTCGAAAGCATGCCCCCGGACCAGTGCCCGCTTTGTGGCCTCGTAGCTAAGCGGGTACAACTGGCCACAGACGGCCGATCGAAGCATAACTACGAGAGTCGGCTTGCACCCAGGTAACAGACGTTCTATCTGTCAGCCGGATACGCGGACGAATCCAGGGCGGCGCTGATACTCGAACTGCCGCGTGCTAGACCGCAGATTTAAGTTCGACTCGCGACCGTCGACGTCAGCATCGTTCCAGGTTCACAACTGGCCTATTTCGACTTGCTAACTCGTACGCGTCAACGCGACGATAAAGTCAAGAAATACCCTTGTCTTGGCCGGCGTGTGGTGCCGCGATGGATGGTACGCATAGAGCGGGAAGCGCTCATCCGTCCAGTCTGGGAACAGATTGACAAGCCGCCCCTCCCGGATCAGAGGTTCCGCTCCGAGCAGAAGCATCTGCGCGACGCCGGAGCCGGCCAGACACGCGTTCAGGAGTGCGCTCGGATCATTCACCGTAAGCCTTCCATTCGTCTCGACAACGAGCTTTTTGCGCTTGCGATGAAACTCCCACGGATACGGCTTTCCGGTTTCCGGGTTCCGGAATTCGAGACACCTGTGCACCCCGCGACTCAGCTCTTGAGGCTCCGCTGGCCGCCCCCGGCGAGCGAGGTACGAGGGCGCTGCGACTGTGACAACGGCGGTGTCCAGCAGCTTTCGCGCAATCAGACTGGATGAGCGGGGTTCGCCAAATCGCAAGGCCAGATCGAAGCCGTCCATGATGAGGTCGCCGAGTTGATCTCTCGCAATGAACTCGAGTTCAAGTTCAGGATGCGCATCCATGAATTCATCGAGCTTCAGGCCCAGAACGATTCGCAAAAAAGCCGGATCAAGATTGATTCGCAGCTTCCCGCGCACTGTCGCGGCGCCTCCTGCCGCGGCTGCGGCCGCTTCTTCCATTCCCCTCAAGTGCGGCATGACCTGTTCGTAGAACCGTCGGCCCTCTTCAGTGAGGGAAACGGCGCGGGTCGTCCGATTGAAGAGCCGTATTTTCAGCCGCTTTTCGAGTCGGGCTATTGCCCGGCTAACGCCGGGTGGCGACATACCCATCACTTCGGACGCGGCTACGAACGTCCCCGCATCGACGACGGCAGCAAATACGCTGATACCGCTGGAGAGATTCAAGCTGGACGATCTCATAGGCGCTCCCCGCACAGTGCGTCGAAAATCGCACTATGACCCATTAGTAACTATCCGTCATCTCACAAGTGCCATTCGTGTCATTTAGTTTCTCGTCGCGTATACCCACAATGCATCCCAACAGGACGTTTCAACCCCACGACCCAACGGAGCATTGCCATGAATACCCGTCATCTCGCACTTGCCATCGCAGCCGCCATCGCCTTCCCAGCCGCTGGATACGCTCAGGAATCCAGCTCGGCCGTCACTCGTGCGCAACTGCGCGCAGAGCTCGTACAACTGGAAAGCGTGGGCTACCGGCCCGGCCGCGCCAATGATCCCTATTACCCCGCCGACATTCAGGCTGCCGAAGCGGCTGTGGCCTCGCAGAAGGATGCCGGGTCGAACGTCGACAGCGGCGTGGGCGGTACGCGCATCGGTTCGTCCGCTTCGGGCATTCGCGTCACCGCTGGAGCGGCCCCCGCGAATGCACCGTTCGGCTCGTTTTACGCACATCACTGATCGGAACACATCTATCTATGCAGGGAGAAACTGCAATGTATGCAATCACAGGGATAACAGGAAAGGTCGGCGGTGCGGTGGCGCGCACGTTGCTCGCAGCGGGCCAGCCGGTACGCGCGGTGGTGCGCGATGCCGCCCGGGCACGTTCGTGGGCCGAGCGCGGGTGTGACGTGGTGACAGCCGAGATGGACGACGCGGCGTCCCTTACGGCCGCTTTCGAGGGCGCGCAAGGCGTCTTCATTCTGCCGCCGTCCGAGTTCGACCCGTCGCCGGGCTTTCCCGAGGCACGTGTTGTCATCGACGCCGTGCGCGCCGCGCTTCAGTCGGCGGCACCAGGCAAGGTGCTCTGCCTGTCGACGATCGGCGCGCAGGCCACCGAGACCAATCTGCTCACGCAACGTACGCTGATGGAGCAGGCGCTTCGCGACTTGCCGATGCCCGTGACATTCCTGCGTCCCGGCTGGTTCATGGAAAACGCCGCATGGGACGTTGCGCCAGCCCGGGACACAGGGATGATCCCCAGCTTTCTGCAGCCCCTCGACAAGGCTGTGCCGATGGTCGCGACCGCGGACGTCGGTCGCGTTGCCGCACAACTGCTTCAACAAACGTGGCGCGGCGTGCGTGTCGTCGAGCTTGAGGGGCCGCAACGTGTAAGCCCGAATGATCTGGCCGAGGCATTTTCCCAGTTGCTCGGTCGTCCGGTTCGTGCGGAGGCGGTGCCGCGCGAAACATGGGACGCGCTGTTCCGGTCCCAAGGTATGAAGGAACCGTTGCCGCGCATCCGCATGCTCGACGGGTTCAACGAAGGCTTCATCGCCTTCGAAGGTGAGGAGGCCGACGTCGTCAAGGGGGAAGTGGAACTGGAAACCGTTCTGCGAGGCCTCGTCTCGCAGGCAGGCTAATGCGGGCGCACCCGGCGGCGCGGACAGGCTGCCGCGTCGCCGGGTGCTTTCCGCTCATCGATCATCAAGGGATTCATATCAAGGGATTCGCTATGGAATACAGCACACTCGGCAGCTCAGGGCTGCGCATCTCCCGTCTTTGTCTTGGCGCCATGACCTTTGGTGCAGGTACCGGAATCTGGGGCGAAATTGCCGGCCTCGACCGCGCCCAGGCCACACGGCTTGTCGCGATGGCTCTCGAGCGTGGTATCAACCTGATCGATACGGCTGACGCCTATTCGCAAGGGCAGTCTGAAACGGTCGTCGGTCAGGCGTTGGCTGACCTTGGACTCGACGAATCGCGCATGCTGGTCGCGACCAAAGTCCGGCTGCGCACAGGAGCAGGCCACAACGACGTCGGGCTCGGCCGCTCGCACATCATTCGGTCGGTCGAAACGAGTCTTCGGCGTATCGGCCGGGATCATATTGATCTATTTCAGTTGCACGACCGCGATGCGCTTGTTCCGCTCGAAGAAACGCTTCGCGCGCTCGACGACCTTGTGAGTCAGGGCAAGATACGGCACCTCGGGGTCTGCAACTTCAGCGCGGGCGACCTGGAGCGTGCACAGCGAATTACCACCCGCACGCACTGGGCCCGCGCCGTCAGCAATCAGGTTCACTATGCGCTGACGAGCCGCGACGTCGAACATGAGATCGCGCCCGTGGCAAAGGCGAATGATGTTGCGCTTCTGGTGTGGAGTCCGCTCGCGGGCGGGTACCTGAGCGGTAAGTACACCCAGGGAAGCAGCGGCGAAACCGGACGTCGCACCAGGCTGAATTTTCCGCCGATCGATCCCGCGAAGGCGGATCCTATTGTGCGCGTATTGCGCGACATCGCTACGGAATTGAACGCGTCGCCCGCACAGGTGGCATTGGCCTGGATTCTGGCGCGCCGCGAAGTCTGTTCCGTCATTGTAGGCGCGCGCACGCCCGACCAACTGACCGCTAACCTCGACGCTCAGCAAATCGCGCTGAACGCAGCACAGACCGAGCGTCTGAATCAGGTTTCGCAGCCGCCCCTGCCATATCCGTACTGGATGCAGCAGTTCCACGACAAGGATCGAGTCGTGGTCTGATAGTCGTCACTCGAACTCGCGTCGCCGTCGTCTGAATCGGCCAACATTCCAGTCTTGCTGACTACGGGCAGCGACTTCTGACAGATTACGTTGCTCGCTTTTTCTTTCGTCGGCTGACGCAGCATCGGCTTGCCGTGGGTGAGTGCGGATCCTAAGATGCTCAGAATCCAGTTGGAGGTAGGTCCGAGTTATGAAGCTCACGCTCGACCACTATGTCATCATCGACTTGGCAAGTGGCTCTATCAATATCGCCCGCCTTCGAGAGATCCTTGCAAAGCAGAGCATGACGCTCCAAATCGACGCCCTGCGGGCGCCGGTGCTGGACCACTCCGTGCACACGGCCAGTCAGACGACGCGAGTCCCCCGGGGCCTTGCAGGTCTTACCCGACGGCTTTGAGCTGGCCATGCTTGCATGGCGACGTCTGCGATCGCCTTCAGCTTCTGCGGGCTGCCTCCGTCCCGTGCCTGGACGGCCATGCCACGGGTCACGGCGCTGTAGAAGGCAGCAAGTGCGGGCACGTCGGTGTCAGGCGGTAAGTCACCGTCTTCAACGCCCTTGCGCAACCGCTGCGCCATCATGTCTTCAGCCTTTGCGCGGTGCCTGGCCATCGTCTCGCGAATAGAGGCGAGTTCGGATGGCAGGTGGGTGCCGGCCAGAGAGATCATGCAGCCCGGCGGGTGGCTCTTTCGCGTGAATTCCACGACGGTGGCGTCGAGAAGTTTCGTGAACGCTTCTCGCGTGTCGGCCGTGCCGGACAGTCCGCCAGCAAACCAGACTTCGGACAGGCTCAGGTATGCGTCAGTCGCTTCCTTGTAGAGCTTCTCCTTGCTGCCGAACGAGTTATAGAAGCTCGACGGGCTGATTCCCATGGCCTGGATCAGCTGGTCAAAGGTGGTTCCTTCGTATCCCTGCTCCCAGAAGAGATCCATGGCCCGGTTCAGAGCTTCTGTGCGATCAAAGGTTGAGGGCCTGCCGCGGCTACGCCGGGGTTGCGTATCTTGTTTTGTAGTCATAGCTCCAAAAATCCTTGACATGCTGTAGAGGCAAACCTATTCTGCCATAAAGGAGCGATCGCTCCAATAATCAAATCATTGCAGAAGGAGTCTGTAATGCAGCGAATTGTTCACAACAACCACGGCGAGCCTGCCGAGGTGCTCAGGCTGGAAGCGTTTTCCGATGCCCCTCCTTTGGCGAGCGGAACGGTTCTCGTGCGGGTGTCCGCCGCACCGGTTCATCCGGGCGACTTGCTGGGCGTCTCGGCTTCCCCGGCCTTTGGGGCGGCTCCCCGTTTCCCGAGGGGAGGTCAAGTGCCCGGCGTCGAAGGTGTTGGGGTGGTGGAAGCGCTGGCCGCTGACGTCGCCCCTTCACACGCGATTCAGGTTGGCACACGGGTGGCCTTCTTTCCCGTCAATGGTGCCTGGAGCTCCAGGATCGCCGCGCCTGTCCAGTCGCTGATACCGGTGCCCGATGAAGTGAGCGATGAGGTCGCAGCGCAGATGTTGGTCAACACGTTGACTGCACGCCTTGCAACGCGGGCTGGTCACAACGCCTTGCCTGAAGACAGGCGCGAAGATGTCACGGTTATTCAGACGGCTGCCAATTCCGCCGTCGGAAAGCTGCTCACTCATCTGCTCGTCGAAGTGGGCGTCCATCCGATCCTGCTCGTCGGCTCCGCGGCGAGCGCGCAAGCGCTTAAAGCTGCTCGCCCCCGCCTTTCTGTCATCGTCACGGAGAACCAGGGCTGGAAGGACGAGCTTCGCGATGCGCTTGCGAACAAGCCTGTCTACGTGGCGTTCGATGGCGTCGGCGGCGCGCTATTGCCCGACATAGCGAGCTTCCTCGCTCGCGGTGGAACGATCGTTAGCTACGGCTCCCTGGGCGGCGCTACGACGGACATTCGTTCCATCGCCCCTCGAGCACTGACCATCAAGGGTGTGTCGTTGTTCAGTTGGCAATTCGAACCTGCGACGGTGCACGACGCAGACGTGGCGAAGGCGCTCGAGCTCGCACGCAACTTCCCGAGCCTTTTCCCCGTAGCGCAACGATATCAGGCGAGCGACTTCCTGGGAGCGCTCGAACATACGTACCGCAGGGGAAGGACCGGCATGGTGCTGCTTGCGTTCTAGCGCTACGCGTCCTGCGCAATGTGAGGCGCTCCTCGTCATGATGGCGGCCTGGTAGCGTTCACCCCGCTTTTTGCACGATTCGAAATGAGCGCCGAGTGCCGGCGTATTGCCTCTCGGCTTTTCAGCTGAGCATCTTATGAAAGGACGTAAGCCATGCGCGCTATCCAGAACATCGCTTTCGGCGACCCCGTCGACACTCTGAAACTCGTTGACCTTCCGGAGCCGGCCAACCCCCGCCCGAATGAAGTCCTGATCGCGATGGAGTATGCCCCCATCAACGGCAATGACCTGGCCGTCATCACCAATCGCTTCGTCTACTCGACTCCGCTGCCCTCGATCGTGGGCAACGAAGGCGTCGGGCGAGTTCTGCAGGTCGGTTCGAATGTCTCCAACGTGAAGGTCGGCGACCGCGTGTTGCCCCCGCTTTATGCGTTGACCTGGCGCGAGCACCTGGTGATCCCGGCCAAGGGGCTGATTGCGCTGCCTGCCAACGTCGATCCACGTCAACTGGCCATGCTGCGCATCAATCCTCCCACGGCCGTACTTCTGCTGGGGCGCTTCGTTGACCTCAAGGAAGGCGACTGGGTCGTGCAAAACGCGGCCAACTCCGGCATCGGCCGTACCGTGATCGCGTTGGCGAAGAAGCGTGGCCTGCGGACCATCAACTTCGTACGTCGTCCGGAGCTGGTCAAGGAACTGGAAGAAGCGGGTGGGGACGTCGTTCTCGTCGATGAGCCGGGCGCCATCGACAAAGCCAAGGCCGCGGTCGGTCCGGGCAACGTTCGTCTGGCCATCGACGGCCTGAGCGGTTCGGCTGCGGTGCGCCTGATCGACGTGCTGTCGCAAAACGGTACGCTGGTGAGCTATGCGTTCACAAGCGGCGAGCTGGTCATGCCGCTCAAGGTCGTGGACCTGCATCTGCGCGGCATCGTCGTGCGCGGCATATACATCGACCTTCCCGAATACCTGCCGTACATCATGGACGCAATCAAGGAGTCTGCCGAACTGATGGCTCGCGGCGAGCTCGACCTGCCTGTGGCTGCCGTCTATCCGCTTGCGGACTACCAGAAGGCCGTCGCTCATGCAATCAAAGGTGGCAAGGTGCTGCTCGACTTGCGCTCATCGAACTGACCTGGCTGGTCTCCCAAGTGCCGTGCTCCTGGGCGAGCATGGCTTCGTTGACTTACGTTGCCTTTGAGGTGTCGAAATGAAGATTGGTTTTATTGGAGCCGGTGTTGTAGCGCAGTCCATCGCCAGGAGCGCCATTCAAGCAGGACATGAGGTTGTCTTGAGCGCTCGTCGTGGGCCGCAGGCTTTGAGTGGTATCGTGGCCGGACTCGGTCCGAACGCGTCGGCAGATACGGTTCAGGAGGTGGCCCGGCTCGAGCTGGTCATGCTCGCCGTTCCATGGCTTCAAGTGTCATCGGCCCTGGAAGGCTTAACCAATTGGGCAGGCCGCATTCTGGTGGATACCACCAACCCTTTTACGCAATATGAGCCTCAATTGATTCTGGCCAACCTGGGGGACAAGGGCGCCAGCGAGATCGTCGCGGCACACGCGCCAGGGGCTCGTGTGGTCAAGGCGTTCAATGCCATCCGCATGGAGCACTACGACAAGGGCCCCAAGTTTCATGACGGAAAGCGCGTCATCTTCGTCTCCGGTGACGACAAGGACGCGAAGGCGGTGGTGATCGGACTAGTCAACGATTTTGGCTACGCACCTGTGGATCTTGGCGGTCTGGTTTCGGGCGGTCGCATGCAGCAAGCGGGTGGTCCGATTGCTGGCCACGACTGGGTCGTCGCATAGGACTGCAAGGTATGCAAACCAATGGCGCGTTATTGCCGGGGAGCAGGGCGGCTGGATGTCCGGTTGAATCCACCGTCCGTCTATCGCGCCAGAAAATCGTTTTGTATCTGTTGAGCATCTTATTGGCGGATGCGGCGGTGTTGTTCAAACGCGGTCTGGCATGAAACGCAGCGGGCCGTGAAGGGTGCGGCGGCAAGCCGTTCATAACCGATCGGGTCCCCGCACTCGACGCATGCGCTGTAGAGGCCGGCGGCGATGCGTGCCAGCGCTGCCTCGATCTGCTGCAGTTCGTCGAAGTCGTGCCGCGCGAGCGCAGCGCGCAACTCGTCGCCCGCCTTGCGCGATGCGGTCTCGTCGGGATGCGACTCGGGGCCCAGCGCTTCGGGCGGTCGGGCTCCGGCGAGATCTCCGTATTCGCCGTGTAGCGCTGCCAGCAACTCGCGACGGCGCTCGCAGAGCGTTTGCTGTAACAGCGCGAGTTCGGAAGAGGTGAGGGTGATCATGGACAGGTTCGATGTGTTCTGTAACGCCCGCACAATGGTGAAATCGCGAAGGCCTATCGTCAGATGGCATACGCCCAATTAAGTGTTTAACTCACCCGTCATTTGAGCCAGATCATGTTTGACGGGCATACCTTAAGTATAGGGTTTGCAAATGATCGGATGGTTCGGGAACGTTGCTCCTCCTGAAGGTCGCATTTAGCGCATCGGCCATACCTAAAGCGGGTGCGACAAGTCGAACTGTTCTCATGCACGATCGACACTTAATCCGCGCCGCGAACGTTGCATATCGCTTCGCCGCCGAGCCGTCACGAGGATGTCGGACTGCGCAGAGCGTCAAGACCTTGCGCGAACGGTTGAGCGACCGCACGCTCGATCTGCTGTTCATCAACGCCGGTATTGTCCGGTCCATCGAGAAGACGCCGCTGACGGCTACAGAGCAGGACTTCTTTGACATGATGCTCGTCAACGCATTCAGCCCGGTGCGATTGATCGAGACGCTCGAGGATGTCGTTGCTGTTGACGGAACGATCGCGGTCATGTCATCGGAGCTCGGGAGTATCGCGAACAACAACGGCTTCTGGGATCTTTACAGCTCCAGCATGTCTGCACTCAATATGCTCATGAAGTGCTACCTCGGCCACCGGCCGAACAACCGGCGAGCACTGCTGCTCGTGGCGCCCGGTTGGGTGCGAACCGAGATGGGAGGGGCCGACGCCATGTTCTCGGTTGATGAAAGCATTCCGCTCGTTGTCGATGTGGTTACCCGGAACCAGGGGAAGACGGGGCTGCGCTTTATCGACCGGTTCGACCAGGTGCTGCCCTGGTAATCACGAGGCTGGTGCAATCCAGGGCCGGAGTGGGTACTGGTGTGTCGCAGCAGCACCGACGTTTCTTCGTGGGTTGCCCGCAAGCGATGAAACGAAGTCCAGAAAGGCGCTGGTCTTGGCCGGCATGTGGTTGCGCGAAGGGTACAGGGCATAGAGAGGAAACCTTTCGTCGGTCCATGAGGTTGACCCTGAACGGCCTGTCGTGGGATTGCGGTTCAAACGTCGCGCTCTTGCGTGCATCGGTCACTCGTGGGACTGCCCTTGCGGGCGGTCCTGCCCTCACGCGGGCGCTGACTTGATTGTTCCGAACGATGTCTTCCGCACGTACAGCCATTTTCAGGCGACCTTTAATAGCGAAGAAGCAGGCCGACCGCGTCCTGATCGAGTCGGCTGACGGCTTGCTATCACTTGTCGACACAAGTGCCCTGCGTGCCTGACGCGATATCAATGAACGAGGGCGCGTTCGTTTTCGGACTTGCGTCGCTCGAGCGCGCGACAGCCGTCTTTTTCGATAACAATCGCGGGTCGAGAGCAACATGCGTGCATTGGCGAGACGAAGGTTCATTTCACTGTCACTGGCCGCATGCGCAGCCGGCATAGTCCCGTCTCGGGCGCGCGAGCACGACGAACCGGGCGGCATCGCCTATGGCAAGGCGCCGCGCCAGCGGCTAGATGTATATGCGCCAAAGTCCCGCACCCGCACGAACCACCCCGTCGTCGTGTATTTCTACGGCGGAGCCTGGCAAAGTGGTCATCGCTCGGCGTCGCGCGGAGTTGCGCAAGCGCTCGCCGCGCGAGGCATCGTAACGATCGCGCCGGACTACCGCATCTATCCGGAGACTGTCTTCCCTGGCTTTCTCGACGACCCTGCTGCCGCCGTGCGCTGGACGCGCGATCATGTGCGCGAATTCGGCGGCGACCGCGGACGCATTTTCGTGATGGGGCATTCCTCCGGCGCGCATATGGCGGCGATGCTCGCGACCGATCCGCGCTATCTGGCCGCGCAGGGCATGTCGAATACCTCGCTCTCCGGGATGATCGGACTCGCGGGTCCGTACGCCGCAATTCCGACGAGCGACCCTCACATGAATGAGATCTTTCCGATTGCACTGCGCCAGCGGGCGCTGCCCATCGCATTCGTCACGGGACACGAGCCACCGATGTTGCTCGCCGCCGGCACGGCGGATACCGATGTCGATCCGCATAACAGTGATCGTTTCGCAGACGCGCTGCGCGCGCATCGCGGCGCCGTCGAACTGAAAAAATATCCGGGTTACGGCCACGATACGATCGTCGAGTCGTTTTCGGCGGGGCAGAATACGGTCTCACCGGTTCTGGCCGACGTCACCGCCTTCATCGACGCGCATTAAAGAGGCGATTCGATAATCGGCGCAGAAAGGTTGCGGCTTTCGCCCTGTCGAAATGGCCGGTGTCGAAAGCGAAGGCGTCATAGGAGTGTCTCGCTAGCCGATCGGACGAATGTCTCTTGATGGCGAACGGCCGCAGGTGGTCGACAGTTCGCGTTCAAACGTTGGCTCTGTCGAATGTTCATCGAACAGGGAGACAGGGGACGCGCATCGCGGACGCAATGGCCTGTCTCGCCACGATGTCACATACGACCGGATTCACTGTCTTGGTCGATGGTGGTGGCGTGACAAGATGAAACTTGGAACTCCCGTGCAATCTTGTACAAGTGGCCGGGCGGCACTAACCTGACCACCATGCGTTGGCGCGGCTCGCGTCAATCCGATGTCGGGGCGCGATAGGGTGACCCCGGATGGAGGTGTGCCATGGAACAAGACGAATTCAGCGCCTTTGAGCGTCAGGGCTGGGAAACAGTCGCACAGCCGTATCACTCGTATTTTGGCGAACTGACGACGCAGTCCAATGATGCGTTGCTCGACGCGCTTGAGGTACGTGCCGGCGTCCAGTTCCTTGATGTCGCGTCAGGACCCGGCTATCTCGCGGCAGCGGCGGCGCGTCGTGGTGCCGATGTAGTCGGCGTCGATTTCGCGGACGCGATGATCCAACAAGCGAGACGCATTTTTCCCGACCTCGCATTCCGTCCCGGGAGCGCCGAAGATCTGCCATTTCCGGATATGAGTTTTGACGCGGTTGGTATCAGCTTCGGAATGCTGCATTTCGCTCGTCCCGAGGCTGCGCTCGCCGAAGCGTTTCGGGTGCTGCGCTCCGGCGGCAGAATCTCGTTTACGGTTTGGGCGCCGCCGGACCGGACCGTTGGATTCGGGATGGTGCTCAAGGCTATTGAGAAGCACGGTCGCATGGATGTCCAACTGCCGCCTGGGCCTCCGTTCTTCCGCTTCAGCGACTCGCACGAATCGGAGCGTGCGCTGCTTGATGCGGGCTTCGTTGAGCCCCGCACTAAGGAAGTCAGTCAAACGTTGCGTATCCGCGCGCCCGAAACGCCTTTCGACGTCCTGATGCGCGGTGGGGTGCGCGTCGCGGCGATCCTGAAGGCGCAGTCGCCAGAAGCGCTGGCTTCGATCCAGAAAGCTGTGGCCGGCGATGCGGCATCGTATACGAACAACGGTGAGGTGCAAGTCCCGATGCCGTGTGTACTCGCGTCTGCGAGAAAGCCCTGAATAGTCGTCCGGTTACGTCAGACCCGCGGCGCAGGCGCTAGACCATTAGTGTCGGTGGTCCGAGGAGGTGTCCATCTTGGCAATCGACGTCAAGGATCCCAACTACAAGCTCGACGAGAAGGCGACATATGCTACCGTCAACGGCGTCAAGTATGCAATCGTGCGCGCGGACGCCTGGTTCGACCAGATCCGGGCCGAGAACGCCCCTGCTCCGGGTGGCAAAGCGCTGGCGCTTCCGCCGGGGGACATAACCAAGAGTTGTGGAAAATTTTACGGCGACGGCAACCCCCTGACGATCCTCAAATCACATCCTGCAGGTGCCTCACAATCGCCGTTGTCACGGCCATCTTGCCGTGCTCCGCGCGCTCCAGCATGCCTACGATTCGCTTCGCATCTGGCTGGGGCAGCGGCATCACCCGCAACGCGTCGTCGCACATCCACGACGAGCGCCGCAGCAGTGGCACAACCGCGACGCCGATCCCCTGGCGCACCAGTTCCGCAATGCCTTCCAGCGAGTTGAGTTCGAGAAATTCGTTTACCTTCAGGCGCTGCTTGCGTATCGCGCGATCAATGACGATGCCGGTTCGCTGTGTGCGGTCAAATCGCAGGAATCGCTGCGACTTGAGCAACTCGGGTACCGATTCTGGAACCATGGTCGCATTGGCGAGCAGCACTAGCGGTTCCGAATAGACAGGTGTCCATTGCACGCTGGCTGGCCGGCGCCCAAGGGTGTCGATGATCACGGCCGCATCGATCTCGCCCGAGTCGACGCGCGCGGCCAGGTCGACGGATTTTGCCGCCATGATCCTCACATCGAGATTGGGTCGCGCGATCTTCAGATGCGCTGCGGCCTCGGCGAGCGCGCCCACGACCGACTCGACCGCCCCGATGGAGACCGGCCCGACGTCTTCTTCGAGGCCGCCCGCCACCATCCTCATGGCGTCATACAGCGATAGCAACTGCTGCGCGTGCGGCAACAGGCTTTTGCCCATCGCATTCAGCATCACCTTGCGCCCGCAGCGGTCGAACAGCTCATGTTTGAACTCGGTTTCGAGTGCGCGCATCTGCATGCTGACCGCCGATTGCGTGAGCGCCATCTGCTCGGCGGCAACCGCAAACGAGCCGTGGCGTGCCACGGCCGCGAAGGTACGGAGAAAGCGTAACGTGCTCAAGTCAACCTCGACGACACCGGAAACGAATGCGCCCGCAACTGGCCGGACACGATTGTTACATCAAAAATTTTGAAGCGAATCACAAGAAATTTTAGCTTTCTTTGGTGATAACGGCTATGGACAATGAGTAGTCGAAAGACGAACCGGTATCAAGCACAAGGCATGAAAGTGACCCAACTGCGTTTCAGTGCTGACGGGGCCGCTTGATTTATCCAAAAACAGACTATTTGCCGTGCTCAAGGAGACGTAAATGGATGTACCCGTTCAACGAGGCGAATCTGATGCGTTGTCTCTCGCTGCCACAGGCACGAGGCCGTTCGACGCGCGCGTGATTGTCGTTGCAACTATCGGCAATGCGCTCGAGTGGTTTGACTTCACCGTCTTCTCGTTTTTTGCCGCGATCATCGCGAAGCAGTTTTTCCCGAGCGACAACGCCACCGCCTCGCTGTTGGCGGCCTGGACAACCTTCGGTGTGGGTTTTCTGACGAGGCCGCTCGGCGGCATCATTCTCGGCAACTATGCCGACCGTCACGGGCGCAAGTCCGCGCTGGTGGTGACGATTTCGTTGATGGCGCTCGGCGTGGGGATCATTGCGTTTTCGCCGACCTACGCGCAGATAGGCATCTTTGCGCCGATCCTCATGCTGATCGGACGCTTCCTGCAAGGCTTTTCCGCTGGCGGCGAAGTGGGTAGCGCAACAGCGTTTCTCGTCGAACATGCACCGGTGGAGCGGCGCGGCGTCTACGGCAGCTTTCAGATGATCAGCCAGGCGTGCAGCATGCTGCTTGGTGCGCTGACCGGAGTGGCGCTGACCCAGTTTCTGAGTCCGGAGCAGCTCGACCAGTTTGGCTGGCGCATTCCATTCATGCTCGGCTTGCTGATCGTGCCGGTGGGGCTCTATGTGCGTTCGAAGCTTGATGAATCGCCAGTTTTCAAAGATCACGCGAAGCGGTTGCCGACGGCAAAATCGCCGTTCCTCGAATCAATCGTGATTCACTGGCGGGCGATTCTCGCCGGGTTTGGTCTGACGGTGTACGGCACGATCGGCACTTACATCTTCTATTACTTCATGCCGAGTTACGCGACAAAGACGCTGGGCATCCCGTTCTCGAGCAGCGTCATTGCTTCGTGCTGCGCGGCCATCGCTTATATCGCCGCGACATTTGCGTCGGGGCTCGTCTCGGACGCTGTCGGCCGCAAAAAGCCGATGATGATCTCCACCGTTCTGAGCCTGCTGATCTCATATCCGCTCTTCGTGCTGCTGACAGGCCATCCGACACTGCCTGTGCTGATTCTTGTCCAGTGCAGCCTGATGGCAACGCTCGGTCTATTTCAGGGATCGTACTGTGCGTTCGTCTGCGAACTGTTTCCGGCGCATGTGCGCTCGACGGGCATGGCCATCGGCTACAACTTTGCCGTGATGATATTCGGCGGCTTCGCGGGTGCAATTGCGACGCTGCTCATCAAGGTGACCGAAGACAAACTCGCGGTCGTCTATTACGGGCTGTTCGGCTGCGTCGTCGGATTCGTCACGATTGCACTGCTGAAGGACCGCTCGAAGCAACCCCTGATGTAGCCGGTCAAACGAACCACTTCTTAAGAAAGCAGGAACCCATATGAAAATCATTCCCGAGATTACCCAGGCTCAAGCTGAGATCCAGGCAATTCGGCGCGACATTCACGCGCACCCGGAACTTTGCTACGAAGAAAACCGTACAGCGGACGTTGTCGCTCAGAAGCTCACGTCCTGGGGAATCGAAGTCACGCGCGGACTCGGCAAGACGGGTGTCGTCGGCGTGCTGCGTAACGGCTCCAGCCGCAAGGCAATCGGCTTGCGTGCCGACATGGACGCACTTCCGATCCAGGAACTCAACACGTTTGCTCATGCGTCCCAGCATACCGGCAAGATGCATGCGTGCGGCCACGACGGCCATACCGCCATGCTGCTCGGCGCGGCGCAGTATCTTTCACAACACCGGAGTTTCGATGGCACCGTCGTGTTCATCTTTCAGCCGGCCGAGGAAGGCGGCGGAGGCGCAAAGGCCATGATCGAAGACGGACTGTTTGAACGCTTTCCGGTCGATGCCGTGTTCGCGCTTCACAACTGGCCGGGTATGGCTGCCGGCGAATTCGGCGCGCGGGTCGGCGCGACGCAGGCATCGAGCAACGAATTCCGCATTCAGGTAAAGGGTGTCGGCGCGCACGCGGCCATTCCGCACAACGGCATCGATCCGGTATTCACCGCGATGCAGATCGGCACGGGCCTGCAGAGCATCATGACGCGCAACAAGCGTCCGATCGACGCGGCGGTCCTGTCGATCACGCAGATCAACGCGGGCGAAGCCGTCAACGTGATTCCCGATACGGCGACGCTTGCCGGCACGGTGCGCACGTTCTCGGTGGACGTGCTGGACCTGATCGAAACCCGCATGAAGCAGCTCGCCGAAGCGACGGCGCTCGCCTATGGTTGCAGCGTCGAGTTCTCGTTCAGGCGCAACTATCCCCCGACCGTCAATACGGAGAAGGAAACGCATTTCGCACTGGGCGTGATGCAGGATATCGTGGGCAAGGATCAAGTGGAGACGAACATCGATCCGACCATGGGCGCTGAAGACTTCTCGTTCATGTTGCTCGAGAAGCCGGGCTGCTACGCGTACATCGGCAATGGTCACGGCGATCATCGGGACCACGGTCATGGTCTTGGCCCCTGCATGCTGCACAACACGAGCTATGACTTCAACGACGACGTCCTGTCGCTAGGCTCGACCTACTGGGTGCGCCTCACCGAATCGTTCCTGACGCCCGCTTAAGTGTCAGGCCGCGCGCAGACACACGTCTCACGAGGAGAACCGATGAACGATTCACAGTATTTCCAGCGGTCTTATGCGAGCGCGCGGGAGCGGTACGTGCGGGCCGCCGCGGCTATTCAGGCACGCGTGGAAAGGCACGTGATTCCGGGGCACCAGGGTCTCGAAGGCGAAGACCTGTCGACCGATGTCGTGCGGCTCGGCCCCGCCATGGCGCGGCGGATGCTCGTGCTGACGTCCGGCACACACGGGGTCGAGGGCTTCTGCGGCTCGGCGGCGCAGATCGCGTTGTTGCATGACCGACCGCTGCAGGCGTTACTCGACAAGCTGAATGTCGCGATCCTGGTGGTCCACGCGATCAATCCGTACGGCTTCTCGTATTTGAGCCGCACGAACGAGGACAACGTCGATCTGAATCGCAACAGCATCGATTTCTCTCTGCCGCTGCCGGTCAATCCCGCCTATGACGATCTGCATGCATTGCTGGTGCCGTCGAGCTGGCCGCCGTCGGACGAAAACGCGGCGGCCATTGCGGACTACATCTCACAACGCGGTGAACAGGCCTATCAGCAGGCTCTGACAGTCGGACAATATCAGCATGCCGACGGCATGTTCTTTGGCGGCCATCGTGCGGTCTGGAGCACGCGGGTATTGCAGATGGTGTTCGAGCAGCATGGCACAGCGTGCGACAGCATTGGCTGGATCGATTTTCATACGGGACTGGGCCCGTACGGACATGGGGAGAAAATCTGCGTGGGGCAGATCGGTAACGGCGAGCTGCGGCGTGCCCGCAACTGGTGGGGTGCCGACGTGACCAGTCCGCTGGACGGCACGTCGGTTGCGGCAAACGTAGCGGGACCAGTGCTCGACACGCTGCGCCGGACCTGCACGCATGCCGACACCACGGCGATCGCGATCGAATACGGCACGATTCCACTCGTCGACATGTTGCACATGCTGCGTGCCGATGTCTGGCTGCGCCAGCATCCCCAGGCGGAGAAGCAGCAGATCAGCGCGATCCACCAGGCTATTCGCGCAGCCTTCTACTGTGATGACGACGCATGGCGGGGGATGATTCTCGGACAGGCGCGCGCGGCGATTCTGCAAGCTGTCATGGGGCTGTCGCGCGAATCGGCGAGCGTCGGGTCAACGTGACCGGGGTGTCGAGTTGTGCGGCGCTGATGCATCGATTAAATGCTGAGTTTCTCAACGGTCGTCGGATCCGTTCCCAAGCGTCGGCGCAACCACACCGTGGCGATCGGAAAATCGATAAATAACGCGCGGCCAGTGCGCCGGAGGTGCGAGACGACAAAGCCAGATGCGGAACTCGGCATTGACGTCGGCTATGTCCGTCGTGCACGTTGCAATCGCAAAGGTTCGGGCAAGGAAAATCGCGCGGAAGCTGGGAACCGGTCGGCGTCGATGGCAGTTGTCGTCGCTGCCTTGGGCCAAGCCGGTAAGCAGGCGCGCCGCGTTGTTGAACCAGGAATTCCAGGAACTCGCACAGCAACAGTTTCCGTGGATTGGAGAGCGCCGCGTTACGTGGCCTTGGCGACGCACATCCCGGGGTTTTTAACGGCTTCCTTCAACAGCAGGATCGTCGTGTGAGCCAGAGACAAACCCCGTTCGGCCACGCCCCGCAGGAAGTCCCCTTGGGGGATCATCTCGACCAGATCACGTAGGCTGAGCTTGTAGCGCAGGTACCAGCGCACACACAGAATGATCTCTCGATCAAAATGGCGGCCGCCGAACAACTCCTCTAGGCTCTTCAGCGTGTTCATTGCGGGACATCAGTTCGTTTCGTTCCGACAACTCCAACCGATTCGCCGATCCCATTTGCACCAGAGCCTCCGGCGTGAAGTGTCACGTCCGCGAGGACGGCCTGTCCGTACTGGCAAGATAGAGGTAAGTCATGAGCTTCCACTCGCGCCGCAACTCATCGCTGAAGAGATCGTCGCCGTAAAGAATGGCCCTATGCAATAGTGCTTCTCCAGCCGACTCGATGACAAACGCCGCTAGCCGCAGGTCCGGCCTGGGCACAGGCTCCCCGCATCGGCGAAGTGCGCTTTCGAGAAGGTCCACAATGGCGAGAGAAACGCGTCTCAGGTGCTGTGTCTTGCTCACCTTGCCCATCTGATCGAGAAGAACGCGATGCAAGGCAAGATCTTTCGTATACGCGTCCACACTTGTATCGATCCACGCGTCGACCAGTGGCGCGATTCCTTTGCCCTCAACTTCCTTGAAGGCCTTGGCGTACGTGTCGAGCAGGTTGTCACAATGGCGTTTGATCAGTTTCGCGACGAGGGCTTCCTTGCTGGTGAAGTACTCATAAAGTGAACCGACGCTAACGCCAGCGGTTTCCGCAATGCGCGTCGTACTCGTGGCATCAAATCCATCCCTTATCAACAACTGCCGAGCAGCCTCGAGAATGGCGTCAACGGTCATCTGGGACCGTCCTTGCCGCGGCCTGCGGCGCACGGCGATCTCCGCGTTCGCGCCGAATTTTCGACTTTTGGCAGGCACCTCTTCCTCCCCGGCAACAATGTTCGCGGCAGCCACCATCGTGGCGCGAACTACGCCATATAGATTGTAGCCCTATGCGCGCGTGGTCGAATTTCGAGGGCATCGGATATCCGGGTAGATCCGAGTAGGCGTCTGGCAAGTCGCGCGGGCAGGCAAGAAGAAGGGCAGTGTGGTGGGCCGGCGCTGGGGCGCCGAAATCCGAATAGAGGCAAAAAAGTGTGCCGCCTATGATGGGGGCGTAGTCAGGGTGCGCCTCCCGCTGGGCATATGTTGCGCACACTATTACAAGGATCTTACGCTTGGTTGAACGGATAGAAGGAAACATAAGTCACATGGAACATGCCGCTTCACACGACCTGTCGTACTGGCCCGCAGACCAAACCGAGCCATTCCTGGAACTCAGCATTGGGGATGCGCTCACGAATGCAGCAGAGCGTTGGGAAAACGAAGTTGCGCTGGTTGAGGGTGTAAGCGGGACCGGGAGGCGTCGCTGGACGTATGGCGAGTTGCTGACGCAATCACGCAAAGTAGCGGGCGCGCTTCTGAACCGCTTTCGCCCAGGCGAGCACGTCGCAGTGTGGGCATCCAACCGTCCGGAGTGGGTGCATATCGAACTTGGTGCAGCACTTGCCGGTATTACGCTCGTCACTGTGAACCCGGCGTATCTCGCTTCGGAGCTCAAGTATGTTCTCAAGCAGTCACAGGCCTGCGGAATTATCCTGGAACCAGAGTATCGCGAACGGAACCTCGCAGCTGTCGTGGATGAAGTCAGACCTGATCTGCCACGCTTGCGGGAAATCATTTCGCTGAAGAGTTGGGCAGACCTCGTTGATGGTTCGTCAGAGTTCGCCGCGTTGCCACGTGTTGAACCTGGCGATATAGCCCAGATTCAATACACATCAGGCACCACAGGCTTCCCCAAGGGCGCGCTTCTAACCCATCGCGGGTTGGCAAACAATGGGCGAATCTATGCGCAAGTTATCGGCGCGCGCAGAGGCGACGTATGGGTCAACCCAATGCCCCTGTTTCATACCGCCGGGTGCGGTCTCGTGACTTTGGGAGCATTGCAGACGGGAGGGACTCATGTTCTTCCGCCGACTTTCGATCCGGCGCTGATGCTGGATCTGTTCGAGTCGGAGCGCGGCACCTTGATGTCTGCAGTCCCAACTATGATGGTTCGTATCCTGGATCACCCGGATCTGGCAGCCTTCGACCTGAGTTCATGGAGACTCGCAACACTCGGCGGTGCACCGGTCTCGGCTGAGCTTGTGCGGCGGATCGAGCGTACTCTTCACGTTAAGGTGGGCATTGGTTTCGGGCAAACGGAAGCATCGCCCTATATCACTCATACACGCGAGAATGAGTCCCGATCGGGTTGGGAATTGACAGTCGGGCGGCCTATGCCTCAGATTGAAGTCAAAGTGGCCGATCCACATAGCGGCGAGACGGTGCCAATAGGCACATTAGGTGAAATCTGGACTCGGGGACGCTGCGTCACCAAGGGTTATTTTGACAACGAGGAAGCGACGCGACAGGCGCTGACCAACGATGGCTGGCTTCGAACGGGCGATCTGGGTTCGATGGCAAGCGACGGTTATCTCACCATTCAGGGAAGAATGAAGGAGATGATCATTCGCGGTGGAGAAAACGTATATCCTCGCGAAATCGAGGAAGTTTTGCTTAGCCATCCTGACGTTGCAGGCGCTTGCGTGGTCGGGTTGCCCGACGCCGAATGGGGCGAGATAATCGCTGCCTTCATCCAGCTCAGAGCCGGACGTGCCGAAGGAGAGAGTGAGCTTACGACCTTTTGTCGCGATCGTCTCGCATCATACAAGACGCCACGGGTCTGGCGTTTCGTCGACGAGTTCCCTCAGACTGCATCGGGGAAGGTTCAGAAATATGTATTGCGTGAGCAGCTCCTTAAAGAAGCACGTGCGAAAAAACCAACGGACGGCAGCTCGTAATCTGACGGTTACGCGCTAGCGAGGACGAACTTCCGCCGGGGTGATTTTCTTCAAAAGTTCGCTGGAATTAGAGGATACGGGCAAGGCACTCAAATTTGCCCAACGAAACTTATGGATTCGATCGCGTTTTATTTCGACTTTGTCTCGCCCTACGCGTACCTCGCATCGAATGCGATTGAGGCCTTGGCAGACCGTCACGGTAAAAGACTTGATTGGTTGCCATTCAGGCTTGGCGTTGCGGTTGTAAAGGTAATGGGGTTGAAGCCGCTGCTTGATACGCCGCTCAAAGGCACCTATGTCCGTCATGACGCGTCACGGATGGCGAAAGTATTAGGTATGCCGCTTACAGATGATTTCTCCATGTTTGACCCTGTGCCTGCCCAGCAGTTGATGTGCACGCAACCGCCTGAACAGCGACCGGTGCTGGCGAAAGCGTTGTTGAGTGCACGTTGGGCCGAAGGGCGGCACCTCGGTGACATGGACATCCTGCTCGATGTTGCCCAGAAGGCGGTGGGCATCGACAGGCAACGTTTCCGGGAAGCCATTGAGTCGCCTGAGTCGCGTAGAGCCGTCAACGAGGCGACCCAGGCTGCGGTCTCCCGGGGGGTGTTTGGCTCCCCAACATTCGCAGTTGGAAACGAACTGTTCTGGGGCGGGGACCGCATCTGGCTACTCGATCAGTTCCTTGCCGCTGGCAAGCAGTATGTGCCGGCAGCGGCCACACCTCTCACACCACAGTGCTAATTTGCGCGTGAGCGCCAGCCGGAATTCCGGGTGGCGGAAATCAAAGCTTTGAGGAGCCAGCATGAAGACACGTATAACCAAGCTTTTCCAGATTAAATATCCCATCATTCAGGGAGGGATGCATTACGTCGGCCTCGCGGAACTTGCCTCTGCGGTTTCCAATGCCGGCGGCTTGGGCATTGTCACTGCCTTGACACAGAAGACGCCTGAACTGCTTGCAAAGGAAATTGCCCGGTGCCGGGAAATGACCGATCAGCCGTTTGGCGTGAATCTTACGTTCCTTCCGACGTTTTCGGCCCCTCCCTATCCTGAGTACATCGACGCTATCAAGCAGGGCGGGGTGCGTATCGTCGAGACGGCCGGTCGCAATCCGGAGCCATACATTGGTAGTCTCAAGGACGCGGGTATCAAGGTCTTTCACAAGTGCACGTCCATACGTCATGCCCTTAAAGCACAACAGATAGGATGCGATGCTGTTACCGTGGATGGATTTGAATGCGGAGGCCATCCGGGAGAGGACGATATTCCGAATATGATCCTGCTGCCCCGTGCGGCAGACGAGTTGACCATTCCAACTATTGCTTCCGGTGGCATGGCTAACGGACGCAGTCTGGTGGCTGCGCTCGCGCTGGGTTCTGAGGGCATCAGCATGGGCACACGGTTTGTTGCCACGCAAGAAGCGCCGGTTCATGAGAACGTAAAAAAGGCGATAGTCAACTCATCCGAGTTGGACACGCGGCTGATCATGCGTGGCCTGCGAAATACTGAGCGTGTGCTCAACAATGCAGGTGTAGAACGTCTTCTGGAGATTGAACGCCAGAAGGGAAACAATCTTCGTATCGATGACATCATTGACCAGGTGGCGGGTGTTTATCCCAAAGTAATGCGCGACGGTCTGGTGGATTCCGGCGCCTGGAGCTGTGGCATGGTTGCCGGCTTGATTCACGATGTTCCGACCGTAAAGGCACTTATTGATACTATTATCGACGAAGCGGACAAGCTCATCACATCAAGGCTTCACTCGATGCTTGATGGCGCAAGCGTAGACAAGCCGAATTAAAGGCTGTGTCGCAATATCGAAGATGGGTTGAGCGAACTTCCGGAATGAACAGGATTGCTTACGTTACAAGAGAATAGAATTGATCGGCAGCAGTCGCCGTGATGCCATTTCACGCATCGGCCCCTTGCGGAGCATGTGCATGATCTCGATGCCGGACAGGATGATGCGCGCGCAGCGGAAATCCTTGAACCCCATCTTCGGTTTGATGATGCGTTTAATGGCGAGGTGGTCCTGGTCGGGTAGCCGTACCACATTGCTGTGGTACGGCCCCCTAAGAACCGTACGTGCGCCTTTAGGAGCATACGGCTCAAGCCTCTACAAAGGCATCTGTCGACACCCGGTGGTACAACTTCTTTTCAGGCGTGTTGCGGAGTTCTACGGCAATTGAGATGGTGCACTTGAAGGTTGCCTGCGGCATCCGTCCCGCCGTCAGTTGGCTTCACAATATGCGTAACAACCCAGCGGGTGTTCATTGTGATGGGCTGCTGACAGTTGGAACACATGCCATCTTGCCTGAGCCAGACACGGTACAGCTTAGCGCGCCCTCGCGCCGAGTTCAGCATCTTCTGGCCCCATCGGGATTCGAAGTACGGCGCCCATTGCGGATCGTGCGGATTGGCGCCCGCCTTGATCTTGACGTGCCGTTTGATTGGCGTGTCCGATACCTTCAGCAAGGTGACCTCTCTTGTCGTGCCATCTTCTTGTTTTTCTGTAGCGGCAAATACCCAGTCCCGCAGATCTTTGGTTTTGAAGTATTTTGTTTTGATCCATCGGGTGCCTTTGTTAGGATGCCGTCTTGCCGCCCATCGCCATAGCATTGACCAGACCTCGTGATCAACCCGATTGAAGGCTTTCTTGGCGACTGCATGGCTGTGGTAATTCGCCCATCCTCGCAAAACAGGATTGAGCAGCCTTATCAGGTTCGCCTGTTTAGCCGTCTTGTTGGCCTTGATGATTTCACGGACTTTGTCAAGATGTGCTTTGACGTTCGCTTTCGACGGTTTCATCAAGAGCTTGCCGTTGTACTTGCGGATGTTCCATCCGAGGAAATCAAACCCGTCCTTGATGTGCGTTATCCTGGTCTTTTCGGGCGACAAGACCAGCCCGCGTTCCGCCAGAAATTCAGCTACTGCCGGCTTGACCTCATGTTCCAGCCACTCTTTCGAATGGCCGGTGATAATGAAATCGTCCGCGTAACGCACCATGTTCACTTTCAGTCCTCTCTGCCGGGCTCGCGGGAATCTCTCCGCGAGCATCGCTTCGAGGCCATCAAGCGTCATGTTGGCTGCCACCGGTGAAATGATTCCCCCTTGCGGGGTGCCGGCGTCAGTGGGGAAGAGTTCGTTTTGATACACGTAGCCCGCTTTGAGCCACTTCTTTAGAATCACCTTGTCCGTGGGGATATTGGCGATCATCCAGTCGTGGGAAATTTTGTCGAAACAGCCTTGAATGTCAGCCTCCAGCAGCCATTCCGCGCTCGCCTTTTTCGCCAGAGAAATGAAGCATTGTCCTCCAGCGTCAGCAGTTGAGCGTTCCGGCCTGAACCCGTAAGAGTTCAGATCGGCGGTGGTTTCCGCAACGGGTTCCAGCGCCAGCAGATGTAACGCCTGCATGGCGCGGCATTTCATCACGGGGATGCCGAGCGGCCTCGTCTTGCCATTTTTCTTCAGAATAAAAACTCTCCGAAGCGGAAGGGGCGAATAACCCCGCCTCTTCAACGACGCAATCGCGTTGGCCTTTGCCGCCGGTGTTTTCCACGTTACCTTGTCCACACCGGGGGTGTTCCTGCCTTTGTTTTCAGTCACCCGCTTGACGGCTAATGCACGGCCGCTGAACGAGTGGGTCAGCAGCCATTGCAGGGCTTTCACCCTGTTATGGCGGCCAGCCTGTACCGCCTTCACCATACGCGACTGCAGCCTTCTTACCTGACGTTGAACATCGGCCCAATTGATGCCGTCCCACGTCACGCCAGAAGGTGCACGCGCCCGTG
>NZ_VTUZ01000066.1 GCF_008369935.1 Paraburkholderia panacisoli
TCGCGCCGGCCGTCGTGCAGCGCGACCTTCCACTTCTTGGCCGCGAGCTCGAGTGAGACAGCTAGCACGATTTCGTCAGTACCCGACTGATATCCCTGGTCGTTGCCCATGATCATCTCCCCCCACAGTAGCCTCGCGAGCTGATTGTAGGCATCAGTCTCTCGCCGGGCCTGGATGCTCATAGAATCTTACTAATTCGTTGAAGACTCCAACGTCAGCTCTGTGGAATGTCCACGGAACTGGTGCTCTCGGCCATCAGGCGACGCTCGTTCCGTCGCGTCGAATGACTCAAAGCAGCGGGATTACTGCCTTTCGCGCCGTCTTTGTTCTTTGCTGAGCATGATGTCGTCGCCCCTGGTTCTGACGCGCGGCTGAATCCGTGCCCGGCCCCTGCCATGTTCTTCCAGCGCGAGACGCAGTTCCTCAATCGCGTCGCGCATCGTGATGAGGCGGCGCACGTCGTCATCGGTTAATTTAGTGCATGATGTGTGCTTCTGGTGGGGGCGGTTGTGAAGGAGCGCGCCCTTCAGTAGCGCTCGAAGACAGCTTGCAACGCTTGCAAGTCGCGGGCTTGTGTCAGTGCCAGCATCAGAAGGATTCGGGCTTTTGAGGGAATCTGATCCTCGACGGTGAGCCAGCCGTAGGCGTCGTCGGGTTGCGCGCCGTTACGCAACACGATTCCGCTGCCAGTGCGCGATGCGCGCACAACATGAACGCCTCGCCGGACGGCATCGCGCAGCGGCTCGATGAGATGCGCTGCGACGTTGCCGTTGCCGGTGCCCGCATAGATCAAACCTTGCGCGCGGGCGGTGATCGCGCTCACTGCTTCCGGTTCAAGCGCGCCGTAGGCGTAGACGATGTCGACCTGGGGCAATGGCCCGAGCGTCTCGATCGACCACGGTGTCGCGAGCGTATGTGCACGCGATGGATGACGATAGTAGCGTGGCTGACCTTCGATCACGTAACCAAGCGGGCCGTACGGTGAGCGGAACGCCTCGATCTTGAAGCTGCTGCTCTTCGCAACGTCTCGTGCAGTATGGATTTCGTCGTTGGCGAACACGAGTGTGCCGAGGCCAACCGACGATGGGTGTGCAGCGACCGCGATCGCATCGTAAAGGTTCAGCGCCGCGTCGGAACTCATTGCCGACGGCGGGCGCATCGAGCCAACCACCACAACCGGTTTGGAGCTCTTGAGCGTGAGATGAAGGAAGTACGCGGTCTCCTCGATCGTGTCGGTTCCGTGCGCGATCACAGCGCCATCGACGTCGTGTTGCGCGAGCAGTGTGGACACGCGCTTTCCGATCGCGAGCAGATGCTCGTTACTGAAATTCTCGGAGCCGTTTTGCAGCAACTGCTCCGTGCGCAGATTCGCCAGCGCGCAGGCATGGGGAATCGTGCTGAGAATGTCACCGATGCCACGTACCGAACACTCGTATGCGGATGTGTTGTTGGCGGCTTTGCCCTGACCGGCAATCGTGCCGCCTGTGCCGATAACGATGATGTTGGCCTTTTCTGTCATGCGATGTCGATTATGTTGGGAGAGTGAGCGCGTCACGAAGCGCGTCGCCTCGCGGGTTCAATGCGAAAGAGCAAATGTGCTGCGCAGATCCTGGCCGTTGCTGCTTGCCAGCCACTGCGCCAGCAGTGCCGCCGAACCCGTCGCAAGGGTGAAGCCGAGTGCCCCATGGCCTACGTTGAGCCATAGATTGCGGTAGCGCGTCGGTCCGACGATCGGCGTGCCACGCGGCGTCGCGGGGCGCAACCCGGTCCATTCGTTATCCGGACAGGATCTGACGATGTCGGGATACATTGCAGCCGCCTCTGCTCGCAGCGTCACAAGGCGTGTGGGATCGGGCTCGAGCGAATAACCGTCGATATCGGCGATGCCCGCGACGCGCAGCCGCTTGCCAAGCCGCGCATACACTACTTTGCGGCTGAAGTCGGTGATGCTTACGTGGGGCGCAGCCGTCTGGGGTTGAAGGTCGAACGTCAGGCTGTAGCCTTTGAGCGGATAGACCGGCACACGGATGCAAACAGACTTCAGTAACCGGGCCGCAGCCGCGCCTGAGGCGACGACGACATGATCGGATAAGAGCGGCGCACCGCCGCTCCAGGCTTCGACACGGCCGCCCGATTCAGGCCTCAGACAATCGACCGATGTGTTCATCAGGAACTGCACGCCGCGAGCGCGCAGCAGCGCTTCGAGGCTCTTGCAGAAGCGTTGGCAATCGGCCGTGTCCTCGCTTGGCGTATGAATGCCGCCCGCGAGAGAAGGCCGCAGGTGCGCGAGCGTGGGTTCGAGTTCGACGCACGCGTTGGCGTTCAATGCCTGCTGTTCGCAGCCGAGCGTACGCTGGAATTCAAGCAGTTTGATCGCGCTCCGCATCGCACCCGCGTCACGATGCAGCACGAGCTTGCCGGAGCGGACGAAATCGAAGTCGAGTGAGGGTTCGGCGGCGATCAGTTCGTGAAGCAGCGTCCGACTCAGGAACGACAGTGACAGCAGCTTGCGTGTCGTGAGTTCGCTCTGTTCGCGCGTGCATGCTGACAGAAACTGAAAGCACCAGCGCCACTGTTCGGTGCTCAGTTTCGGGCGAAAGCGCACCGGCGAGTCGCCGCGCGTGAGCCAGCGCGGCAGCTTCGAGACCACACCAGGGCCGGCTAGCGGCGCAACATAGCTATACGATAACTGGCCGCCGTTGCCGGAGCTGGTCTCGCTCGCCACCTCCGGATGCCGGTCCGCGATCGTGACTTCGTGGCCGGCCCGGCTCAGGTAATACGCGCTGGACAGACCAATGACGCCTGCACCGAGGATCAATATCCGCATACTGCCGCACTCGCTTTTCTTCGTGTGTTTGCATGGAGGCCGTTTGCCACAGATGCGTCATCAGCCCGTCGACCGGACTGTACGGGGCCGTCGACGTGCCGGATTGCATCGATCTGCCCGAAAGTAGAAGAATCGCGACAGGCACGTGTGAAACATGACGGTCGGCGTTGAGGGTCGGCGTTGAGCCGACCCGATGAATCATGCGGCGGCGGTGCCCCGCGATGCGCGCAGCTTGCCGGGTGTCACGCCGTACGCCTCGCGAAACACGCGGATGAAATGCGCGGCGTCCGCGAATCCGCATTCGTAGGCGATGTCGGTGATCTTGCGGGTTGTATTGACGAGCATCCAGCGCGCGTAACGCAGGCGCGTGCGCCGGTAGAATTCGTTCGGTGAAGCGTTCATCTCGGCCATGAACGCGCGTTCGAGATTGCGCACGCTGGTGCCGATCATCTTTGCGATGACTGCGATATTGAGTGGCGCTTCGAGGTTTTCTTCCATCAGCAGCACCGCGTGGCGCACGGTTGCATCTTCGACCGACAGGTAACCGAGCGCCGCGCGCCGCTCGACGAACGACGAGCCGCCCTGGCGGCTTACCGTCATCTGATGAATCACTTTCGATGCACGGTCGGGCCCACAGTGCAGACTGATCAGGCGCGCGGCCATTTCCACCACGGAAATGCCGCCCGCGCAGGTGATGCGGGCGCCGTCCATGAGGTAATCAGCATGCGTCATTACGCGGAGCGCGGGAAACATACGCCGGTAATCGTCGAGGTGGAAGCTGTGCACGCAGGCAACGTGGTTTTCCATCAGACCCGCGCGCGCCAGCACAAAACTACCGGTGCACACGCCGACGAGCGGAATGCCCGCGTCGGCAGCCTGTTTCAGGTAGTCCCAGTAGCGCCGGTCGACCTGATCGAGATGTGGCAGCAGCCCGCCGATCACAACGAGATAGTCGAATTGCGCAACCTCTGGAAACGTGGACTGCGCCTTTACCACAATGCCGCAGCTCGCTTCGACCAATTCGCCCTGCGTGCCGACAATCGTCCAGAGACAGCGCAGCTGGCGGCTCTGATCGCCACGATCGGCTGCGTGACGCAGCGCATCACACAGGCCGCCCAGCGACAGCATCGGGAAGCGCGGCCACAGCAGGATGCCGACACTCAGTTCCGCGCCCGAACGGCTCGCCCGAGCCTCAAGGCTACGCGGCAATGCATCCAGTTGTTCGACCAGATCGTGAGCGGTATCGGTCACTCGGGTGGGATCGGCGGCAGTCGGCATGCGCAAACTCGTGGGCGGATAGCATGGATTATACGGTGACGCATTGCGAATCGCTGGCATGCGGCCTTGCCGCAATTCTTCTATTTTCCGGCAGATCGATGCAATCCCAACGTATTGTGGCTGCATAAATTCAACCCCGCTAACGACCGGCGCCGCATTGTGAGACACAAACGATCCGGCGATGGCAGGAACACTGCCGGCATTGCAGCGGCAGACGGCCGAGTGTTTCCGATCGGTGGACGGCCATGGCCGTCCACCCCGGGCCAACCACAACTCTTTTTTTGGGTGAAGCATGAGCAAAAGCACAACCTTGGGTCGCGGCATGGCGACCGTGGGCATTCTGGGGACATTGGCGGCCGCTGCAGTGGGCGTCGCCCGTGCCGACGAGATGGTGAAGATCGGCGAGGCCGCGCCCGTGACGGGGCCGGCCTCATATCTCGGCAAAGACACCGAGAACGGCGCCCGCCTTGCGATTGAGGAGATCAACCAGACGGGCCTCTTGATCGGCGGAAAGAAGGTGACTCTGGTCTTCGACGCGCAGGACGATGCGGGCGACCCGCGTCAGGCCACCCAGGTCGCGCAGAAGCTGGTGGATGACAAGGTCGTTGCGGTGGTCGGCCACATGCAGTCCGGCTCGACGATTCCGGCGTCGAAGATCTACAGCGATGCAGGCATCGCGCAAGTGTCACCGTCGGCGACGAATCCGGCTTATACGCAGCAGGGCTTCAAAACCACGTATCGCGTAGTTGCCACCGATGCACAGCAAGGGCCAACGCTCGCCGACTACGCAGCGAAAATGCTGAAAGTGAGGACGGTCGCCATCGTCGACGACTCGACCGCATACGGCCAGGGTCTTGCCGTCGAATTCGAAAAGCAGGCAAAAGCCAACGGCATTACGGTGCTGTCGCACGACGCGAGCACCGACAAGGCCGTCGATTTCCGCGCGATTCTCACGAAGATCAAGGGCGAAAAGCCGGACGTGATCATGTATGGGGGCCTCGATGGCACGGGTGGCCCGTTCGCGAAACAGGCGAAGCAGCTGGGCATCGCGGTGAAAGTGCTGGCCGGAGACGGCCTGTGCGCCGACGACCTCGCGAAACTCGCCGGCGATGCGGCCGACAACGTAATCTGCTCGATTGCTGGCGCGCCACTGCTGAAGATGGCGGAAGGCCCGGCGTTCGTCGAGCGCTACAAGAAACGCTTCGGTTACGCACCGGTTCTGAACTCACCGTTTGCATACGACGCGGTGGGTGTCATCGTCGACGCGATGAAGCGCGCGCAATCAACCGAGCCCGCCAAGATCCTCGCCGCGATGCCTGCCACCAATCATCAGGGGGTGCTCGGCGAAACGCAGTTCGATTCGAAGGGCGATCTGCGGCACGGCGTGATTTCGCTGTACAGGTACGTCGGCGGCAAGCAGGCGCTGCTCGACGTTGTGGAGAAATAGACCGGTCCTGGCGGTAGTTTTTGTTGTACCCGTATCAACCTGGTTCCAGTCTTGTCGTTGCTGAGCGGCACGGGAGCGTAATCCCTGTGCCGCTTTTTTATGACGTCGCGATTCCGAGGCGCACTTGGAACCCGTTCGCACCGCCGCGCAATAGCGGGAACGAAGGTTCACAGAGATATAAGGAGAAGGAGACATGGATACTTTCATCCAGCAGATCCTGAACGGACTGGTGCTTGGCAGCGTTTATGCCATCATCGCACTGGGCTATACGATGGTTTACGGCATCCTGGGCATCATCAACTTCGCTCACGGCGACGTGTTGATGGTCGGCGCGATGGTCGCGCTTTCCGCCATAGGCGTGTTGCAGAACCACTTCCCCGGCCTCGGCAACGTGCCGACGCTGATCATTGCGCTGATCATTGCGGCAGTGGTTTGTTCGCTGGTCGGCTACACGATCGAGCGCGTGGCCTACCGGCCGTTGCGTAAAGCGCCGCGTCTCGCCCCGCTGATCACCGCGATCGGGGTGTCGATTCTGCTGCAGACCCTCGCGATGATGATCTGGTCGCGCAACCCGCTGCCGTTCCCGCAGCTCTTGCCCACCGACCCGATCAACGTGATCAAGGCCACCGACACGACGCCGGGCGCCGTGATCTCGATGACCGAAATCGTGATCATCGTGGTGGCGTTCCTCGTGATGGGGGGGCTGCTGCTGCTCGTGCACAAGACCAGGCTCGGCCGCGCGATGCGGGCGATCGCCGAGAATCCGGGCGTCGCGAGCCTGATGGGCGTGAACCCGAACTTCGTGATTTCGGCGACCTTCATGATCGGCTCGGCGCTCGCCGCTCTCGCCGGCGTGATGATCGCGTCCGAATACGGTAACGCACACTTCTACATGGGTTTCATCCCCGGCCTGAAGGCCTTTACCGCGGCGGTGCTGGGCGGTATCGGCAATCTCGGCGGCGCGATGGTGGGCGGCGTGATCCTCGGCCTGATCGAACAGCTGGGCGCGGGCTACATCGGCAACCTCACGGGTGGGGTTTTCGGCAGTAACTACCAGGACGTGTTCGCCTTTATCGTGCTGATCGTCGTGCTGGTGTTCCGTCCGTCGGGCCTGCTCGGCGAACGCGTTGCGGATCGCGCCTGACCCCGGGAGAAAACAGACATGACCTCAATCCAACCGATCGAGCCGTCCACGACGCTCATCCCTGAAAAGAACCTGACGAAGACGCTGACCGTCGGCATCATCACGGCGATCTTCGTGATCGCCGCACCGATGATCATCGGCGCGGCCGGCGGCAACTACTGGGTCCGCGTGCTCGACTTCGCGATGCTGTACGTGATGCTCGCGCTGGGTCTCAATGTGGTGGTCGGCTTTGCCGGCCTGCTGGACCTGGGCTACATCGCGTTCTACGCGATCGGCGCCTACACGGCCGCGTTGCTGAGTTCGCCGCACCTCGCGTCGCAATTCGGGTGGATCGCGCATCTGGCTCCGAACGGGCTGCATGTGCCGATCTGGATCATCGTGCCGGTCGCGATGTCGTTCGCCGCGTTCTTCGGGATCGTGCTCGGTGCGCCGACCCTGCGTCTGCGTGGCGACTACCTCGCGATCGTGACCCTGGGCTTCGGGGAAATCGTGCGGATCTTCATGAACAACCTCGACCGTCCGGTGAACATCACCAACGGCCCGAAGGGGATCACGGGGATCGATCCGGTGCAGGCGGGCGGCTTCAGCCTCGCGCAGACGCACTCGCTGTTCGGCTTCCAGTTCCCGTCGGTGTACTCGTACTACTACCTGTTCGTGCTGTGCGCGCTGTTCGTGATCTGGACCTGTACGCGTCTGCAGCACTCGCGTATCGGCCGTGCATGGGCCGCCATCCGTGAAGACGAAATCGCCGCCAAGGCAATGGGCATCAACACCCGCAACGTGAAGCTGCTGGCGTTCGCGATGGGCGCGTCGTTCGGCGGCCTGTCGGGCGCGATGTTCGGCTCGTTCCAGGGCTTCGTGTCGCCGGAATCGTTCACGTTCTGGGAATCGGTGGTGGTGCTGGCGTGCGTGGTGCTCGGCGGCATGGGCCATATTCCTGGCGTGATTCTCGGCGCGGTGCTGCTCGCGGTGTTCCCGGAATTTCTGCGCTCGACGATGGGTCCGCTGCAGAACATGATCTTCGGCCACGAAATCGTCGATACCGAAGTGATCCGTCAGCTGCTCTACGGTCTCGCGATGGTCGTGATCATGCTGTATCGCTCGGAAGGCCTGTGGCCGTCGCCGAAGCATGAAGACAAGATTGCGAAACTGGCGAAGCGCAGCGGCAAGAAGCCGGTGCGCGCGTAACGAACCGACCGGGCATGGGACCCGAGTGAGCGCTAAAGCGCCAACTCCGGTCGACAGGAGAAACACATGAGCGATAACGTAAGCAACAACGTGGGCACCGGTTCGGGCAGCGATCAGATCCGCCTGTCAGTGAAGGGCGTCAACAAGCGCTTCGGCGGCTTGCAGGCGCTGTCCGAGGTCGGCCTGCAAATCAAGGCCGGCCAGATCTACGGTCTGATCGGCCCGAACGGCGCCGGCAAGACCACCTTCTTCAACGTGATCACGGGTCTGTACACGCCGGATTCGGGCGAATTCAAGCTCGACGGCGAGAACTACACGCCGACCGCGGTATATCAGGTGGCGAAGGCCGGCATTGCGCGCACGTTCCAGAACATTCGTCTGTTCGGCGGCATGACCGCGCTGGAGAACGTGATGGTCGGGCGCCACGTGCGCACCAGGCACGGTCTGATCGGCGCAGTGTTCCAGACGCCGGCCGAACGCAAGGAAGAACGCGAGATCAAGGAACGCGCGATCGAACTGCTGGAGTACGTCGGCATCGCGCAGTACGCGGACTACACGTCGCGCAATCTGTCGTATGGCCACCAGCGCCGTCTGGAAATCGCCCGTGCGTTGGCGACCGACCCGAAGCTGCTCGCGCTCGACGAACCGGCGGCCGGCATGAACGCGACGGAAAAGGTCGAGCTGACCAAGCTGCTCGACAAGATCCGCGCGGACGGCAGGACGATCCTGCTGATCGAACACGACGTGAAACTGGTGATGGGTCTGTGTAACCAGATGACGGTGCTCGACTACGGCAAGGTGATTGCGCAAGGTCTGCCTTCAGACGTGCAGAAGGATCCGAAGGTGATCGAAGCTTATCTGGGTGCGGGGGTCCACTAATGGCAACGGCAATGTTGAAAATCAAGGGCCTGCAGGTCAATTACGGCGGCATCCAGGCAGTCAAGGGCATCGATCTCGAAGTCGCGCAGGGCGAGCTGGTCACGCTGATCGGCGCGAACGGCGCGGGCAAGACCACGACGATGAAGGCGATCACGGGCCTGAAGCCGTACTCGGCGGGTGACATCGAGTACATGGGCCAGTCGATCAAGGGCATCCCGGCGCACGAACTGCTCAAGCGCGGTCTGGCGATGGTGCCGGAAGGGCGCGGCATCTTCGCGCGCATGTCGATCGTCGAGAACATGCAGATGGGCGCGTATCTGCGCACCGACACGGACGCCATCAAGGCGGACGTCGATCGCATGTTCGGCTTCTTCCCGCGTCTGAAGGAACGCGCGTCGCAATACGCGGGCACGCTCTCGGGCGGCGAACAGCAGATGCTGGCAATGGCGCGCGCGATCATCTCGCGCCCCAAATTGCTGCTGCTGGACGAACCGTCGATGGGCCTGTCGCCGATCATGGTCGAGAAGATCTTCGAAGTGGTGCGGGCGATCTCGGGCGAAGGCATGACCGTGCTGCTGGTCGAGCAGAACGCGCGTCTCGCGTTGCAGGCGGCGAACCGCGGCTACGTGATGGACTCGGGTCTGGTCACGATGTCCGGCGACGCGAAGCAGATGCTGGATGATCCGAAGGTACGGGCGGCGTATTTGGGTGAATAGCATGTGCGCGCGTCCTGCGGGACGCTATCTCGGCAAACTTGAAGAGGTAGGTGATTCATTGTCGAGTGTTGTACGAGCGACACGCCGGTAGGAACTACAAATCGGACATCCACCTCCTTAATCTGAGGGGCCGTGAAGGGTCGGGAGTGTGAGTTCGCGAATGCGGAAAGCGGCCGTTCGGCTGTCCGACAGCACCGTGGTCAGCAGTGCGCCGCATTGCTGACGTAGACCACAGATCCCCCGAACGTCGGAAATGGCCGACGAACGGGCGCAGGCAGTTGCGTCGGCAACGACTCAAGTTCGGCCTGAGCCGTCGTTCGCCCGTCGGCACAGATATGCCCGCTCGACGCTCAAGACCGGCCATTCGTCGACGGCACCGGCGAACGGTCGCTATCGACTTTGACGAATGCGTACTCTCGACCCGAGGGAGACGTTCGGAAATGAGCGGCCGAACGTCCGCAATTGAAGCTGTTACCGACAGATAAATACCGGTGCCGACTAGTCCTGTCGAAACGAACGGACGTGTATCTGGTCGGTCTCTATCAACGCGTATCCGGGACGGACTCGACGGGGGAAGCGGCACGCACCACCCTCAATGTACTGACGCTTTCGTCCACGTCGAAGTCACTGGCAACGATCGCAGAAATTCGTCTTAGGCTGTAGGGCCTGTCTTGCCAACAGCGGAGCGATCAAGACTTTCCTGGCCGCGCCGCTTCTTCTACCAGTTGGTCCACGAACGTGGCCGTCAGAGGAGACGGCGTCCCGTTTCGCCTCACCAGGCACGCAATCTCACGCGGCCAGTTTGCACGGCTGGCCGATAGCACCTGAAGCCCTAGTTGCTCCGCAATCGGCCAATGCTGCGTGCTGCAAATACCTAGCATGTCGGTGTTCGCGATCAGGTAGAACACCCCCATTGGCGAACTGTAGTTGCTTTGAACCTGCACGAGTGGGCCGTCGAGGCGGTGTTTCAGGAAATACGCGTCAATCTGTTGCCGGACCGAGACGCTCGGGCTCGGCAAAATCCACGGGTAGCGGCCCAGGTCCTGCGGCGTCACGGCTGTTTCCGATGCGTTCAACGGGTGCTGTTTCCTGCATACGACCGAGGTGGTTTCGTTCAGAAGGCGGACAGCGCGCAACTCTTCCGGCATATCGACAGGCATCGGCGACACCGCCACGTCGATATCGCCTTCCAGCAGCGCTCGAATCAACGTGTCGGATAACTGCACAGTCAGGTCCAGACGCAGCGCTGGACGCTTCTTCAGCAAAGACAGAAACGCCCGGCCTACCAGCGGCTCAGTGGCCGGGGTTGCGCCGATTCTGACTTTTGCCAGTTCGCCCGCGTAGAGCTCCGCGATCTGGCCCAACGTATCTTCGTACGCGGCACGCAGGGTCACGGCGTGTCGCTGAAACTCGATGCCGTATCGCGTGAGCTGCATGCCTTTGGGTGAACGCTCGAATAGAGACACGCCGAGCTGCGACTCCAGCCGGCGCACAGCCTTCGTCAGCGCGGGCTGGCTGATGCCCACCTCGGCTGCGGCGCGATGCAGCAGCCCAGTCTCCGCCACTGCCAGAAAGTACGTCAGATCGTTCAGGTTCACGATAACCAATGGTTATTGAATACGAAGCAAGTATGCTTGCTCTGCTATTTTTCGCTGTCAATACTTCTTTCACTTTGCACTCGCAAGCGGGAAGGGATATGGAGATGTCGAACGCAGCAAATCGGGCTGTCGTCGCCGCGCCTGACCAACGGCGGCGCCTGCGCCGAGTCGTCACGGCAGCTACGATCGGCACCGCCCTCGAGTGGTTCGACCTGGTGGTTTACGGATTCTTTGCGGTTGTTATAGCGAAACTGTTTTTTCCCACTGAAAGCGAGCTCACGTCACTGCTTCTGGCGCTGAGCACATTCGGCGGTTCCTACCTGATGCGACCGCTCGGTGCGCTCCTGCTCGGTTCGTACTCTGACCGCGTCGGCCGAAAAAGAGGCCTCACGCTCAGCATCGCGCTGATGGCTATCGGTACGCTGATGATTGCCGCCACGCCGTCCTATGCCTCCATCGGCCTGGCCGCGCCGGTCATTGTTGTGGCAGGGCGGCTCATCCAGGGCATTTCCGCCGGTGGCGAGTTCGGTGCGTCGACCAGTTTCCTGGTTGAACACTCGCCGCGCAGCCAGCGCGGCTTTTACGCAAGTTTCCAGATGGCCGCACAAGGCGGCACCGCTGTCATCGCTTCGCTCTTCGGTACGCTGCTGACTCGCTACCTCACGCCCGAACAACTCCTGGGTTGGGGTTGGCGAGTTCCCTTCATCTTTGGCCTGTTGATTATTCCGGTCGCCTATTTCATTCGTCGACATGTCGACGAGACACCGGTTTTCATCAAGGACGCCCACGCAGGCAGCCCGATACGCGAAACGTTCACCGACAACAAAATGCGGCTCGTACTCGCCATCGGCATCTACGTACTCGTCACGGCCTCGTCGTACGTGATCATCCTGTACATGCCGACATTCGCGATCAAGCAACTCCGGCTCGATCCGTCGCTGGCATTCGCGGGGACGCTCCTGATGGGCGGGGTCCAAATGATTGCCTGCCCAATTGCCGGCGCGATTGCCGACCGGGGCGGCCGCAAGCGTGTCCTGCTGTTTGCGGCGGTCACGCTGGGCCTCGTCGTCTTGCCGCTATTCGCATGGCTGATCGCGAGCCCATCCCCTGCCGTGTTCATCGCGATCTGCGCGATCCTCGGTGTGATTGTCAGCGGGTATCAAGGACCGATGCCCGCCGTTCTCAGCGAACTCTTTCCAAGCCGTGTGCGTACTACCGGCCTCGCGCTCACCCATAACCTCGCGGTCGCGATCTTTGGAGGCTTCGCGCCGCTCGTGCTGACTTGGGGTATGAGCGTGACCCAAAGCAAATTCGTGCCGGCGGCATACGTGACGGCAGCGGCAATCATCAGCGTCATCGGTCTACTGATTTGCATTTGCAAATTTGGCGATGACAAGCCCACTGAATAACCTTGATATCCCTCCTGTAGATAGAGTCATGAACACCAAACCGAACATTGTTCTCATCGTTGCAGACAACTTGGGGTGGGGCGAACTGGGGTGCTATGGCGGCGGTAAACTCATCCGCGGTGCAGCAACGCCACGCATCGACGCGTTGGCGCAAATCGGTATGCGCCTTCTCAACTACAACGTTGAAAGTGACTGTGTTCCAACGCGTAGTGCGCTGATGACGGGACGGCATCCGATTCGCACCGGCGCCTTTCAATCGGTTCCGCCGGGCCTGCCACAAGGTCTGAAACGCACCGAGTGGACGCTCGCCGAAATGGCGTCTCAAGCCGGCTACGCCACTGCGCATTTTGGAAAGTGGCACCTCGGCGACGTGCAAGGCCGCTTCCCTTCCGACCGCGGTTTCGACGAGTGGTACGGGATTCCGCGCACCACCGACGAGACCCAGTTCACCACCTCAATCGGCTTCGACCCGAGCGTCGCAGACATCCCTTACATCATGGCGGGCAAGAAAGGCGAGCCGTCGATGAACGTGAAGGTGTACGACCTCGACACCCGGCGAACGATGGACGAGGAACTGGTCGAGAAATCGAAAGAATTCATTCAGCGAAACGCGCGGACTTCAAAGCCCTTCTTCCTTTATCTGCCGCTGGTCCATCTTCATTTTCCAACGCTGCCGCACAAGGATTTCGATGGCGTAACAGGCATGGGTGAATTCGCCGATTCGCTTGCCGAGATGGACTTCCGGGTTGGTCAGATCATTGATCAGATCGATGTGCTTGGGCTTGCCGACGACACCTTGTTCATCTTCTGCAGCGACAATGGTCCAGAATTTCGCGCGCCTTATCGTGGCACGGCCGGGCCGTGGACGGGTACGTATCACACCGCGATGGAAGGCAGCCTGCGCGTGCCGTTCATCGCACGTTGGCCCGGCAAAATTCCGTCCGATGTCAACAATCAGATCGTGCACGTAGTCGACCTGCTGCCGACCCTCGCAGAGGTGATTGGTGGCACGCTACCGGAAGACCGGCCGATCGACGGCGTGAGCCAGCTCGATTTTTTCACGGGAAAGAAGCCTGTATCGAACCGCGAAGGTTTCGTCTTCTACATCAAGGATGAATTACGCGCAGTAAAGTGGCGCGACTGGAAGCTCCATTTTGTCTGGGAGCCTTATGTCAATGCCGGCGCGAACAAGCTGGAATCGCCTTACCTCTTTCACCTGATTCAGGACCCGAAAGAAGAGACCGACATTCTGGTGCGCAACACCTGGGTGCTTGGACCCATGCTGAAAATGGTCAAACAATTCAAGGAAAGCGTCAAGGCGCATCCCAATACTCCTCCCGGCGAACCCGACTGACATTATCAGTCGGGTTCGGTGCGGTCCGGCAACCGACGGGCGCGTCAATTTCCGTCCACATCAGCGTTTCCGTCGGTAACGACGCGCAGTATGAAATGACTTGAGTAATCCGAGCCGCAGCAGGACGCCGGACCCTATCGACAGCCATCTTCCAGTGAGTGGGCGGAAGAGGTTTGCGAATTGGTGAGCGGGTGGTTGGGCGAAGCGACGACCCCGTGAATGTCGCTTACGGCGCAAAGAGCCGCCATTCAAGCTGCGACAGCGAGCGTCTCAAACTGGCCGGTAGTACGCGTTCGCTGAAACCGCAGGTAAGCGGCCGCTGAGGCTTCCAAATGCCCAGTCCCGGGACGGTCGTCGAACTGGTGCTATCGGCCAATTCCGGCTGTTCGGCAGCGTTCTCAGGCGGACACTAAAATGTCCGCTGTGCCTTGGGCAACGGACGTCCTGCGGACGCGCATTATTGTTTTCCATTACATGGATGTTCGCGCAAACGGCCCTTTGTCTGCTGCAGATTCGATGCTTTACCATGCTGCATTTCCCCGGTGCAATCGCGAATATGAAACTTGACCCCGTCTCGCTGAACCTTTTCATCGCGGTTGTTGAGGAAGGAAGCATTGCGGCGGCCGCTGAGCGCGAGCACATTGCTGCTCCCGCCGTAAGCAAACGGATCAGCGCGCTTGAGGAGACACTCCGCACGACTCTGCTGACGCGCCATCACAAAGGGACTGAGCCGACTGCAGCGGGGTATGCCTTGCTGAATCTGTCGCGGCGGGCGGTGAACTATCTTGATGACATTCACAAGGAGATGCTCGACTACGCTTCGGGCACGCGCGGGCAGGTGCGCGTCTTTTCCAACATTTCCGCAATAACGCAATTTCTCCCGGATGATCTTGCGACGTTTCTCGTTGATCATCCTGCCGTGGAAATCCGGCTTGAGGAGCGAAACAGCCTCGTCACGCTTCGATCGGTGGCCGAGAACGCGGCTGACGTTGGCATCTTCACCGTCGAGCCACACGCGGAAGCGGTCGAGACGTTCCCGTATGAGGAGGATGAGCTGAGCGTGGTGGTTCGCAGCGACCACACTTTGGCAGGCCGCAAGAGCGTCCGGTTCGAGGAAACGCTGGAGTGGGACTTCGTAGGCTTGCGTACAGGGAGCGCGATCAACACGCAATTGACCCAAGTCGCAAACCGTCTTCAGAAGGACTTCCGGCTTCGGATTCAGGTCACCGGGTATGACGCGTTGTGCCTGATGGTCTCGGCAGGACTAGGCATCGCCATCGCACCGCGTAACCTGACGAAGCTGTTTGTCAAACGCCTCGGCGTCACCGAGGTGCCTTTGGCGGAATCCTGGGCACATCGCCACCTCGGGATCGCCATCAGAAACCGCGAAAGCCTTTCCCCAGCAGCCGAAGCCCTCGTCACGCACCTGCAGGCCCGAGCGGTCTCCAGACGGACCAAAAAATAATTAGAGCCATAACGGTTCGTTACGGCTGGCTCGCCAAAGAGTAATTCACGGGCCGAGGCTATTTCGCCATCATTTGATCCACACCAAACCTTGTGGAGACAAATGATGAGCAAAGCCCTCTATGAAATCGCGTTGCTGCCCGGTGATGGTATCGGCCCTGAAGTTGTTGACGCTGCTGTCCGCGTTCTGAACGCTGCTGCGAAGAACGAAGATCTCAAGCTGTCGTACACGACTTACGAAGCTGGCGCAAACCTCTTTCAGCGCACCGGCGAATCGATGGCCGAAGCAGACGCAGTGGCCGTGGGTCAGGCGGACGCGGTTCTGCTGGGCGCGATGGGCCTGCCCACCGTGCGCAAGGCGGACGGCACGGAAATCGCCCCGCAGATCGATCTTCGCGAGCGCTACGGCCTTTTCGCAAGCCTGCGCCCCTGCGAACTGTTCCCGGGCGTCCCGACACGCGTGAAGGCAGAGAAGGTCAACATGCTCGTCATCCGTGAAACGACCGAGGGTCTGTTCGCGGGCCGTCACGACAAGCAGGAGCCGAGCGACGAGGCGGTCAGTGATCGCCTCACGATCACTCGCGCCACCAGCGAAAAGCTCTTCGAAGTCGCTTTTGAACAGGCCAAGCAGCGCCGTGCTTCGTACGGCACGCCCGGTCATGTCACTCTGCTCGATAAATCGAACGTGCTGCGCAGCAATGCGTTCCTCCGCAAGGTGTTTGACGAAGTCGCTGAGCGCCACCCCGACATCGGCACCGCCCGTCTGTACATCGACGCGGGTTCGATGATGTTCGTGACCAACCCGGAGCGTTACGACGTCGTGGTCACCGAGAACGTCTTCGGTGACATCACTTCGGAAATCGCGGCAGGCGTGGTCGGCGGTCTCGGCGTGGCACCCTCGGGCGACGTCAGCCTGAAGCACGGTATTTTCCAGCCGAGCCACGGCAGCGCACCGGACATCGCTGGAAAGGGTGTCGCCAATCCCGTCGCGACGATCCTGTCCACTGCGATGATGCTTGAGTGGATCGCGCAACAGCAAGACGACCCCCGTTGCGAAAAGGTCGCTGCTGCAATTCGTCAGGCAACGGCAAAAGTTCTTCACTCCGGCCCGCGCACTCCCGACATCGGTGGCAACGGCAACACCGAAAGCGTCACGCAGTCGATCGTCGACGCGTTGAACAGCTAAGGAGCGCACGATCATGGCAAAGGTAGCAATTGTTGGATGCGGAGCGATGGGCTCCGTCTACGCTGGATTGATGGTCAGCGCCGGTCACGAAGTGCATGCCGTGTGTCTGTGGCCTGATCACGTCGCTGCGATGCAGGAAAAGGGGCTGCGGGTTGAAGGCGCCAGCGGCGATCGCACGGTTCCGATCCACGCCAGCACCACCACGGACGGCATCGGCGTCTGCGATCTCGTGATCATCGCCACAAAGGCATTCGACATCGAAGCAGCGTCGCGTGCGTCGGAGCAGCTAGTTGGGCCGAAGACGGTCGTGCAGACGATCCAGAACGGTCTGGGCTCTGCGGAAAAGGCTGCAGCGATCCTCGGCGAGAACCGGGTTGCCGTGGGCGTTGTCGGTGGATTCGGCGCTTCAATCCGTGCTCCGGGCCACGCGCATCACAACGGCATGGAAATGATCCGCTTCGGCGCGTACCAGGGACTGCCGCGCGAGGAACTCGAAGCATCCGCTGAAATCTGGCGCTCCTCCGGCTTCAAGGTTGCAATCTTCGACGACCTCGATCAGATGGTGTGGGAGAAGCTGATCATGAACGTCGCCTTCTCCGGGACAACCTGCGCAACGGGCATGACCATCGGTGAAGTGATGGCAAATCCCAGCGCGTGGAGCGTCGCGAAGGGAGCCGCTGAAGAAGCAATCGCTGTGGCAAAGGCTGCAGGCATCCGTCTGGATGTGGGTGATCCCATCGAGCATATCCGCAAGCTCGGCAGCAAGATCCCGAACGCGCGTCCCTCCATGCTGCTCGACTACAACCTCCGTCGCCGTGGTGAAGTCGAAGCCATCAACGGTTCGATCTCACGCGAAGGGCGCAAATACGGCGTGTCCACGCCTGTGAACGATACCGTGGTGGCCATCATCAAGGCGCGGGAAGCGGGCTTCACTGAATGATGAAGTCCGGCCCGGCCCCAAGACGGGCGGATAACGGCCAAGTGCAACTGAACTGAGAGACGTGGGCATGTGACTCTGTCGCATGCCCATAGCCGTACACCCGAAAACCGACAATAAGAGATCAATGGAGACAATCATGAGCCGCAAATCGCCCTAGCAAATCCGCGTCATGTCCTGAAGGGACGCCCGCTGGCGTCGCCGACTGACGTCAACCAATACTTACCGGGATCACCCGGACCAATCGTCACGGACGCCGCGCGCAATAGCGCGTGCGGTATCTACCCTTTACTGAGACATAAGGGGAAGCACATGCTTATCAATAAGGCATTGGAAGGAGGCGCAAATTTGCGCGATGCCGAGTCGGCGCTCATGCTGAAGGTCAAGCTTCGCGTGATCCCGCTGATCATCGTCTGCTATCTATTCGCGTGGTTCGACCGGATTAATATCAGCTTCGCAAAGTTTCATCTGCAAAAAGAGCTTGCGCTGAGCGATACCGCATATGGTATCGGTGCAGCGCTTTTCGTCGTTGGTTATGTCGCCTGCGAAGTTCCGAGCAATCTGTTTCTCTATAAAGTCGGGCCGAGAAAGTGGATTGCACGGATCATGGTCTCATGGGGCCTCGCCACGGCGTGCATGGTGTTCGTCCGTTCAGAGACGACGTTCTACATTGCGCGTTTCATCACCGGTGCGATGGAAGCGGGTTTCGCCCCGGGCGTGTTGTACTACCTGTCGACGTGGTTTCCTGCGAAACACCGGGGGCGTGTGACTGGGCTTCTCTTTCTCGCACTCGCGGCGTCAGGCGTTCTCGGTGCACCACTGTCGGGATTTATCCTCGGCCATTTTGACGGTGTTGCAGGAATACCCGCATGGCATTGGATTTTCCTGATTGGCGGGTTGCCTTGCGTTCTGCTTGGCATCGTTGTGCTGTTCCGCTTCGATGACCACGTCGAAGACGCGACCTGGCTGACCGCTGAAGAGAAGACTCTCTTGCGCTCGAAGCTGGATGCCGATGCGAAAAAGGTCGTGAGCCATTCATTTCTCGGAGCCTTGAAGTCGCCGGCGTTCCTGATACTGGCGCTCGCGTACTTCCTCGTGCAGATTGCCTCGTATGGGATGAACTTCTGGATGCCGCAACTTTTGCGCACTTCCGGTGTGCATGACGCGACCACAATCGGCATGCTGACGGCGCTTCCGTATCTGTTCGGTGGCATCGCCATGCTGGTCATGGGCAGGCTGGGAGATCGTACCGGCAACCGCCGCATGACGTTTGCGGGCTGCATGCTGCTGACCGCGATCGGATTCCTCGGAGCAGGCATCTTCGATCACAACACTGTGGCGCTGACAATCGCCTTGATTGTTCTCGGTGTGGGGATGCTGACCACGATCCCCGCATTCTGGACGCTGCCGCCCAAGGTCGTCACCGGCGTGGGCGCGGCAGGTGGTATCGCGCTTATTAACTCGATCGGTCAGTTGGGCGGCATTGTCAGTCCGGTCATGGTTGGACGAATCAGCGATCTGACCGGCAGCACCACCCCCGCTCTTTATGCGATCGTCGGACTGAGCTTGGTTTGCGTAGCAATTGCTGTCTGGGCGTTTCCTGCAGAGCTTCGTTCAAAGGACGTTTAAAGTGAAATCCATGTCATATGACCCGACCGCGGCGGCAACACATCTGGAGTGGGCGTCGCGTACGGGGCTGAGGATCGGTGATCTACCACCGGGCGCGCGTCCGGGTTCGCTCGAAGAAGGCTACGCGGCACAAGCGATCTTCGTCAAGCAAATGAACGAACCGGTCGTCGGATGGAAGATAGCTGGAGCATCTCCACGGGGCTTGCGCGGCGACCTGCCTACGGCGCCTGCGCACGGTTGCTTGACCCCGTCACGAGTTATAGCGTCTGGGGGCTTGCTGAAGTTTCCGTCGAACGCCAAAGCGACATTGGAGACCGAAGTTGCATTTCGCTTCAGTCGCTCAGTTTCGCCGGCAGAGGAAGCGTTCGAAGTATCTTCAATGATCGATCACGCGTTTATAGCCATCGAAGTCGTATGCTCTCGATTTATCGACAGGAAAGCTGTCGGTCAGCCTAGCTTTATTGCAGACAACCTAGGGTTTCATGCGCTGATTTGTGGTGAGCGCGTCGACCCCTTTGACCCGCGCAAGTTTGAGGGGGACGCCGGTGTCTGGCAAAACGGCGAGCGGATCGCGATTTCACTCTCAGGCGATGACAGGACTCGTCCGTTTGATTCGCTCAAGTTCCTCTGGGGGGAGCTAGCGCGGCAACGGAAGACGATTCTTGAAGGGGCTATCGTTACCACCGGCACTTTGTCTGCCCCCGTTGATGTCGAGACCAATGGAAGCTTTCGCGCACAAATCTCAGGCGCGAAGGTAGACGTCACTTTTCTGCGTTCGGATGAAGGCGAGGTGCACTCGGAAACTGTTCAATCTACGTGTGCGTCCACATCTGACTGGATGGATACGGGCACGCCATTCAAGCAAGCGGAATATTAGTGCGCATTTGTATTCGTCCGAGGCACACACCTTATATGGACCAAATATAACTCGACGCCGCGCCTGGGTCTCATCTACGTCCAGAAGCGGTCATAGCCGACCCGCTCGTGCGAGTGTCCGCAATGGGTCGAAAGTACGCATTCGTCAAAAGTCGATAACAACCGTTCGCCGTGGTCGTTGACGAATGGCCGGTCTCGAGCATCTTGCGGGCATATCTGCGCAGATGGGCGAACGACCGCTAAGGCCGACGACGTGACATACATCATCGGTGGTCGAAGGGCCGTTGACGGAGCAAAGCTGACGCCTGAACGTCCAGCCCCGCAACGCATGTGAACAGCGGGTCGTGGCCGGTAGTACGCGTTCATCCACCTCGCCGGAAAGCTGACGTTGAAGACCACAACGTCACCTCTGTCGAACGCCCAAGGAACTGGTGCTTTCGGATGCCTTCGGCCATTCATCCTCGCGAATACATATATTCAATCCGCTTGTCATTGAGCCCACCCGTTTGCACGCGATCCGACACCGGGCCAATATCGAGCAGAGCATGGTCTTCATTCAGCCATGCAAGTGCTTTCCCCGGCAAAGGCGTCGCCTTTGAGAACATAACATTCGTGTTCTCAAGGCGCGCCAGTGAAGTCAAAGGTGGCGGTTGGACTCAAACATTAATGTCCTTCTTCTTCCACTGTCAAATTGTTCTTGACCGACGTAACTCCAGGAACACTCTCAGCAACTTTCCCTGCGAGATCTATCTGCGCCTGATCTGGAACCACTCCTACAAGCGTAATCTTGCCGCTACGAGCGATGGCGTGAAGATCAGTCGTCACCAAGCCCTTTTGCTTGTACAACGCCGTCTGAACTCGCTTCCCCAACTCCCTATTTACTGCTCTAATCGACGAACGAGAGGGAGCTGTTGCTGAAGCTGCCGCAGTCGTCTCTTGTGCATTAACAACGGGCACGATCGCAACAATGGCGCTGACGGCGATCGCTGCGGCAACGTAGGTCTTCATGGATTTCATCTCTTCTCCTTCAGGTGGGTAGCAAAACTGGGCGGGGGAGACTCAAAAAGATCGCAGGTCAATCAAAGTGCGGCGAAAAATGAGCACCCTGACGTTTGATGACCAGCGGCCACGACGTTCGGCAATCGAATTGTAGACTTTTTCTCGTCGGATGCGCACGGTCAAGCGCGTCTAGAACCGCTGGAGAGTCCTTTCCGCCGGAGCTTCGACTAGTGGGTCAGGGCCAACCCTTTGTGTGAATGACGGCAAGGGAACCCGATGACTCCTCATTCGGCGTGAAATCCAACCGCCGTTAGCAATCCGGCACATTGCTGACGTCGAACCTAGCCCACCCCAATGACGGCTCAGGCCGAACTTCAGCCGTCAGGACTACCAGTCAATGCGGTGCTTTTCATCGGTTTCACGATGACGACGATCGTCGTCCACGTGAAGATACTGACTGGTTGTCGTAAGCGAGGCGTGCCCGAGGTTGTCACGCACGAGCCGCAAGTCGACCTGCTGGTCCGCCATATGCGAGCCTGCACTGTGCCGCAGCCAATGCGCTGACGCTTGTTCGAGTTGATCGGCGCGTGACGCATGTGCTTCGCCACGGGCCCGCAGTGCGTCGGACGCGCCGTTGAAAACCTGTTTGACGATGCGATGCAACGCAGCGCGCGTCAGTGGTTTGAGCGACTGGCCGATCGGCAGTACGAGGGGCGTGTCTTCGTCCGAAGACGGTAGGGCAGGCAGTCCACGTTCGCGGCGGTACGCGCCGAGTTCCGCCATCATTTCTGAAGTGGCCGGCACCAGCCGTTCCTTGCCGCCTTTGCCAAGTACTTCGAGCCACCAGCGATCCTCGCCGTTCGCGTCGCGCCGGCTGAAAAACCGTCCCATCGTATTTTCGCCCACTTCCGTAATGCGCAGGCCACCCAGATAGAGCAGGGTGAACAGCCACCGCACGCGGGTGTAGTGTTCACGCTCTCGGTCCGTCGCTTTCGGCATGGCGTGAATCCAGGTTTTTACTTCGAGCCAGAGTTCAGGCGACAGATAGCGGGTGATACGCGGCTTCGCACGCCGCGCGCGCTGGCGCGAAAGCGACAGGGGATTGCCGGCCAGATAGCCGGCCTGCACCAGCCACGCGAACATCACGTTGAGAATCACCATCGCCTGGCGCTGGCTGGTGGCGGAGAGCGGACCATGGAACGGCCGCCAGCGGGGATCGCTGCGCGGGTGCTTGCGGCCGCCACTGGCCGTCCAGTGCGCGCTGGGCTGCGGGTCGGCGAGGAAGTGCTGATAGACCAGCAGGTCTTCGTGGGTCAGCGAGGACAGTGGCTTGCCCATCTGGAGGACGGACCAGAGCAGCAGGCGTTCGGCTTCCTTGCGGTAGTTGTCGAAGGTCGTTTTCGTATCGACAAACCGCGCGAGCCATGCACGGATCGCGTCAAGATCATTGTGGGCGGCGATCTGCGCAATGCCATTCTTCGCGCGATTTTTGCCCTTGCTGCCATCCAGGTCGGGCGGGATGATGAGCGCATCGATGGGTTGCGGAGCAAGCAGCAGGGCGGTCATGGGTAATCCGGGAGGATGGAAGTGTCGCGCGTTCGCAGCGCCAGCACAGGATTCAATATCAACATTATAGCCGTAATGTCAAAATCTCAGCTAAAGCTCATTATAAATTAGTCGGTTTACGTTATATTATTTATTGGAATAACCGAGACCGATCCCGATGTCCGACGCATTTCCTGATGAAACCCGCCTGGCAGCAGAAATCGAGCGCCTGAAGGCCGAATTCCCGAAGACGCGCGAGCTCTATCGCGAGGCCTGCGCGCTGCTGTTCTTCCGCTTCGGCATCACGCCAACCGCCAACCGGCTGTACCAGCTGGTGAAGCGGGGGAGCATGAGCACGCCCACCCAGGTGCTGGGGGAGTTCTGGACCGAACTGCGCGAAAAGAGCCGGGTGCGCATCGAGCATCCTGATCTACCGGCCGATCTCGGCGCGGCCGCTGGCGAACTGGTCGCCACCCTCTGGACACGCGCGAGCGCATCAGCCGGGACCGCGCTCGACGCGCTGCGCGACGAGGTCGAGGCGCAGCGCGCGGAGGCGCAGCAGGCGGTCGCCGCCGCCCGCGACGAACTGGCTCGCGTCGAGACGGCGCTCGAGCAGCGCACCGCCGCGCTGCTGGCCGCGCAGGTCGAGGTGCGGAATCTGGACAAGGCGCAGACTGAAGGCCACGCGCAGCGACAGGCGCTGGAGGCGGAACTCGGGCGGAGGAGCACGGCGCTGGCGGCGCGCGATCGCGAGATCGTGGCAGTGAGAGAAGGCTTCTCGCGGGATCTGGAGAAGCTGCGGGAAGCGGCCGAACGCGCGGAGGAACGACTGCGTGCGGCGGAGAAACGGGCGCTGCTCGAGATCGACCGCGAGCGCGGCGCCGTCGCGAAGCTGCAGAAGGAACTGGAAGAAGCCACGCGTCGTGCGGACCGGAAGGACGCCGACCATCGCCGTTCATTGGAAACCATGCAGGCGCAACTGGGTGACGCCCGCCATCAGATGGGCGTGCTGCAGGGACGGCTCGATGCCGTCCAGGCCACGAACGCGACGCTGCAAGAACAACTGGCGGCACGGCGCGAGGCCGATGCCCACGAAATACGACCCGTTCGCGCGAAAGCCGCCACGGCACGCACAACCGCGACCCGTCCGGCACGGACACCGGGCCCGCCGCGCAAGGCGCCGGCCGTCTCCATGCCATCCGGCAAGACGGCGGCACGCCGCAAGCGGGGGTAGTCAGCATGGCAGGCAGCCGCCGCCCGCCGAAAGAGGGGAAAGGACGAACCAGGCGGACCCGTCGTCAGGCCCCAGCCTGCCCGCCGATCGGCGCGCTGATGCGCTACGGCGAGCGCACGGTGCGCGTGATCGCCGAAGCGAGCGGCCAGCGCGTGATCATCGAGTCAGTCGACGACGACGGTCGCACCTTCCGTAGCACGGTGAAGTGGGCTAATCTGGCCCGTCCTGAAAGGCAACTTTTCTGAGCGCGATGACCATGCAGCAGACCGTGAAGCAACTGGATATCTTCGCCGACAGCCGCGACGTGATGTTGCGCAACGACGTGCTGGACCAACTGCAGCGGCGCGATGCGGTGTCCGCTCGCACGGCACTGGAACGGCTGGCTGCCGGATACCCGGACGATGGCGCGCTGCCCGCGATGAGCGTGCTGGTGTGCGAACTCGAAAGTGCACCGACGGCGCCCTTTGCGGATCACGCGGCGCTCGCCATCGCCCGCCGTCACCTGGAGGACGAGGTGGTGCCCGCCGCCCGGCGGGTGCTGCCCGCGCAGACCGGTCACGCATGGCTCGCACCCTGCTGGCGAGCGCTCGCCGACGGGGCCGCGACCCTGGCCTTTCTCCGTGCCGATGCCGACAGCCATTCTGCACCGCTGTGGCTGCTGGCGGGCGACTGGGCGGCCGCGAGTGACGCGATCGGGAGCATTGAATCGTGGTGGCGCATCCCGGCGCCACTCGCGTGGATGACCGAGTCGCGCTACCGGACAGGTGGACTGGAGGCCGCATGGCCGCTGCTCGCGGAACTGGCGTGGCTGGCACCTCCGCGGTTCGCGGCATTACTGCCGATGCTCAGCGACGCTTCGCTTGACGCGTTACGCCGGCGCTTCGATGGAGAGTTTCCGGGCGCGGGCGAGACGGACGATTACGCGTGGTTTCCGGCGTGGCTGCTGGTGGTCAAGCCCGCACTGGCGGGCCGGCTGGGCGAGGCGCGCGTGCAGCGCGACCAGCCGGCGTCGCGGGCGATGGCGCTGCTGGGCGAGATCCTGCGCCGGGAGCATGAAGGTGAACAGCGCGAACTGGTGAACCTGCGCCAGGAACTCAGCCGGCTGCATGCGGGCCTGTTTGACACGTATATGGCGACGCGGAAAGTGCAGCACCGCTGACGGGCGCGAAGCGGGTGATGCAGCCTCGTCCCCGTCCTGCCGCCGTGGCTTCTTCGCCGTGTATGGGCCGCCGGATCGGACTCGGGCCTGCGACGGACATCGGGTTGAAGCGGGCGAGTGCCGGCATGGGCCAGTCGAGTCGGTTGCCGGTCCCGCAGACATTCGCGAGATATCGCCGGCGGGCTGACTCACCCCGGGAAGCTGGCGCCGCGAGGCCGAGCGGGTATCCGGGAGATTGTCTCCGCACCGCGGAGACAATCTCCAATTCGTTGGCTGCGTGCTCCCCCTGCTGGAAATGAAAAGGAATGGCCCTCCCCACTGGATAGCGTCAAGCAGGAAGTCCGGTTTACCGACAAACATCTTGGCCGGCGCATTGACTCAGGTTTTTTGTTACCGGGCGAGGGTCGTTGCCTCATGTAATTTGCTACCGTGCGACACGAAGTCGCTCGCCGAAGTTGTCCCCACGGAAACGGAGGGGACCACCTGTGTCACCGGGTGAATCTATGGGCCTGAATAAAGAGCGGCCCTGACAATGAAACGAAGCACCGCAAGGTGCGGGGCATCAATCGCGAGAGGCGTGCCCTTCAATGCGACAAGCCTGAAGATTTCAAGACCTACCGCATCGGATTATTTGGCTTGGACAAACTGCGTGACGTCGAAGGCCCTGTTGAAACCTTGGGCGACATAAATCGGATCAGGTATGGATCCGACGAGCGCCCAGGAGAGGAGGTCAGGCCCGAAATGCGGCCGAGGGCAATCAGTTTGGCCAACTGCCTTCCAGTGGTGGCGACATATGCCGTTCCACGCCCTGTTCAGGCTTGCGGTCCGTGAGGATCGGAATGACATCGCGGAAGGCGCGCTTGATACGGGTCTCGGGGTCGGTCCAGACATCAATGATGTAGCTGCCCTCCGAAGCGATTGCGCGTTCCAGAGCTGAGCCGATGTGGTCGGGGTTGGTCACTTTCTCCCCGTCGATCCCGAGCGATTTTGCCAGTCCGACAAAATCGGTGGTTTGAGGAACGTCGACCCATGGATTCTGGATACCCCATAGCTTCATGCCTTGGCGATTCGCATACAGGCAGTGGTTGTTGTCAATGATGACGATTACTTTGATCTTCTGCTCGACCAGCGTCGATAGTTCCATCGCGTCATAGTAGAAGCCACCGTCACCGTGATAACACACGACCGTGCGTTCCGGCGCGGCCATTTTTGCGCCAGCGGCGATCGACAGGCCCGCCCCCAGAGACTGGTAACGGCCGCCCACAATCATTGGCGTCGATTCGGCATACTGGAACGCGCGATACAGCATGTATGCCTGGCCACCCGAGTCGCCCACAACGATTGTGCCCTTCGGAAGAAGGTCGGCCATTTTCTTTAATAAGTGGTACTGGTTGATCGGGCTGCCGCCATCTTCGCTCAATGTACCAAGATACTCGAGCCATTCACGCTGTCCCTGTGCAACCTGCTCGCGGCGAGCCCTCGCGACATCCGGACCTGTCACCGGGGTCTTCGTCGTTGCCACGGCCTCAGTGAGTTGCTCAAGTATGACCTTCGCGTCTGCCGTGACGCCGAGAGAAGGTTGGAACAGTTTGCCGAGTTGGTTGGGGTCGATATCGATGTGAATGACTTGTTCCGGCTTGCTCATATTCCAGGCGCCGGTCGTCATCTGCGAGAAAGTGGTGCCAATTGCGATCCAGAGGTCTGCCTCCTGCAGCATCGTATTCGCACTGAACCATCCGAACGAGCCCACGACGCCGCCAAAGAGTGGGTGGTTGTCGGCGAGTAGACCACGGCCGCCCCACGACGTACTGACCACGGGTACGTTGACCGCCTCAGCGAACGCCTGCAACTGGGCGGCTGCGCAGGCGTGTTGTACGCCAGCGCCGGCCAGAATCACAGGGCGCTTTGCCGTGCGCAGTGCCGTAAGGATCTTTTCGATGGTCGATGCGCTCGTGCCCGGCGGCTCGGGCAGAGTCAACGGCTCGACAGCGCATTTCGTCTGGTTGATTAGCACCTGGAACGCAAAGTCGAGGACGCTGGCCCCCGGGCGACCTGTGCTGGCCGAAATGACCGCTTGACGAATCGACAGTGGAGCGTCGTCGGAAACAACGAGCTTACGCGCGTACTTCGCGAGCGGCTTCATTGCCGCGAAAACTTCGGTCGAGTCCTGCAACCCTTCGCGCAGATCGAGCGCGCTATCCAGGCTGACGTAGGTCAGAACCATCGGTGTGCTGTCTGTCTTGGCGGCGAGTGCAACGGGGCTAGCGTGCAGAATGCCAACGCAATGGAACAGGCATGCCGACGCTGCACGGCCCTTGATGCGGTTATAGCCGTACGACATCCACGCGCAAGCAATCTCAGTCCGGGCGTTCATATTACGCATGCCCGTGGTGGCGATTTCGTGGATCAGATTACCGGTTCCACCGCCGCTGTAGCCAAAAACGACTTCGATATTTGCTGCGTGCATGGCTTCGACAATTGCTGTCGCACCCGTACGGGAAACGGTGGTGCTGCTTGCCGGGACAACTTCGGTCGTCGACGCTCTTGCGTTCAACGTTTCAGACATATGTCTCTCCAATATGGTTGGGGATGAGGGCGCTGCCTCAGGCGCTTATAGGTAGCGGTGTACCTGTGCGATATTCATAATCAAAGCATTCACCTCTGATCATGTCCATTAATACAATCTGATCTTTCGATAACAATTGGTGATCCACCGCGTTTGATGGCCCGACAGATTGAGCACTAGCTATACGCGAGTCGCGTCCCGCACTATCGGAACGATTAGAGCGCATATGTACGAGGATTCGACGGAGACGAGACCTTGATGGACCGGAGTACCCCCCGACGTGCTCTTGCACGATCAGTCTGTTCATCCTCCGATGCAGCCGGCTCTCCGCATGGCTGTTGCGCGGATACTCACGGAATCAAGCGAGTCTTAAAGGTCGCTGTCGCCGATAGATCACTCGGCGCCAGGGTGATTCATTGGGTTTGCCGCTTCGAAGGCAGGCAACTTTGCAGCTGCATCAGCAATGCACACAACCGTAGGAAAGGCCGAGAGGTCGACCGAAAAATTCCGTGCGTTAAACAAGGCACAGGTCGGCGAATCCGGGCGAGCCGCCATGACAGAACTCGCCTGTTCGAGGGGCGTTCGAGAGCAGGACTTCCAGTCAAGAAAGACCTTCCTGTGCCCAATGGGCGTACCAGTCGCGGACAACTGGCTCCGGCTGGGCGAGCCGGTCACGTGCCGCCTCCGACCACAGGAACCGTCGGGGTGGGGGGCAATTCGAAAACGTTGACGCCGACGCTCGTGCAACCTCTCCATTCAGATGGCGGGCGTCTCTCCAGAGCCCCAACGTTTCCTGCACAGCGCGGTCCGAGAAGCTGAACAGGGTGGCTTCCTTTTCGCAACCGTGCACGACCGGATGCCAGCTCGGTACGACAAATCCGTCGCGCGGCTTCCACTCGATACGGTGGTTGCCAATCTTCGTCTGACCGTGACCTTCGACGACAGCGAAGACCGTACTATCGGTCGATCGGTATGCACCCGTCTCGAAGCTTTCCAGCAACCGGTGGATAAACGCTGCGATCGTGGGTATCGGCGTACCACCGGTGGCGGGATTGATGAACCGCACCTTGTATCCATGACAGGCATCACGATCGCCGCCACGGGACATCGTGGTTAGCGTCTGGTCGCTCCTCTCGTACAGGTAGCGAAGAATCGGTGAGTTACGGTCACCGGGTTTCCAGTCAACTGGAAACAGGTTGTTCGAGTATCGTGTCGCGCTGTCACCCGGCGGTCGCAACTCCGCCTGCGATATCGCTTTCCCCGGTTCAGCAAACCCGGTGTCAAAGAAAGAGATGATCGGAATGTCCAGCCCGTCCAGCTAAACCATGGGCTCGCCGCCTTCATTGCCGTGGTCATGCCACCGCTAGCTCGGTGTCAGTACGAAATCACCCGGGCTCATGGTGACTCGTTCTCCGTCGACAGCGGTGTATGCGCCACTTCCCTCGATGACAAAGCACAGGGCCGATTGTGAGTGACGATGTGCACGTGCCACTTCACCGGGCAAAACCAACTGGAGGCCCGCATATAGCGATTGGGTAATTGAAGCGTTTGCGGGCAACCCCGGATTTTCGAGGATGAGGACTCGCCGCTCGGCCTCTTCGGCTGTCATAATGTCACCGGCCGTGAAGATATCGGGGCGAACGATACCGTCGTAGTCCCAGTGAACCGGAACGACAGGCGTAACCGGTGATTTGGGGGACAAGGGAGTGCAAACGCTGTCACAATCGTGCTAAGTTATCCTTAGTAATTAGTTCATAAAAAGCATTGCGTCTATCTTCAGTGGAGACTTGGCTGATCGTCATGAGAAATCCTTGTTCAGGTCCAGCGTGGCATCGAGCGTTCTCATCTTGATAAGTCCTGCGCTTTCGACTGCAACTGAATGCTCAGTCCAACCATGCTCGAGGTCAATCAACTGGTCCGGGTCCCCGTTTCGCCGGATTTGTTTCAGTAGCGATTCAAAGTCAATTGTTCCGGCCCCAGGTTCAACCCGCCCGGGCATATCAGCGAGCTGGACCAGCCCGATGTGATGACGCGCACGACGATAGGCACTATTGACGTCATCGCCCATTTCGAAGACGTGTCCTGTATCGAATATGAGTTTTACGGCAGGGTGTCCGACACGATCGAGTAGCGCTACGGCCTGCTCGGTGTTCGTGACGAACATGCCGGGCAGGGCGATCATGTGTTCGATTCCGATGACGAGCCCTGCGGCAGCGGCGCGATCTCCGGCCCGGCGCAGGTTTTCCATGACTGCGTTTTCCTGCACCATGCGGCTTTCGTCTTCGTCCTGCCTGAGTAGAACCGCAAGCATGGGCGCCCCAATGTCGATAGCCAGTGGGATAGTACGGTCGAGATGTGGCTCAATCTCGGCCCATCCGCCCGGCCTTGTCCACGACGGGACCATTACGGCGTCGAACGGAGCATAGACGATGCAGCTCGAGCGCAGCCCAAAATGCTGCAGCGCGGCTTTGAACCGTGACACATCGTGTGCCGACCGTTCCGCGGCCCACGGGAAGAGCACCCCGGCGAATCCGTTCTGTGCAGCGAATTCCACGTGATCCCATGGATCGGAGCTACACACGCTTTCGCGAAACAGGGGGTCATCAGGATGCAGATAGCCAAGATGTGAGGTGTATTTCAGGTTCCACCGATTGCTCATGCTCGATACTCCCGCTTGATTGCGTCTACGACCTTTTCAGCGGCCATGATGACCGGAAGATTGGTTCCCGCTGCCATCAGCGTGGGGAAAATGGATGCGTCAACTACCCGCAGGCCGCTCAGGCCGATCACGCGGCAATTGGAGTCGACGACTGCGTCGGGATCTTGGGGGCTTCCCATGCGGCATGTACCTGAGACGTGGCCGCCCGGCAGCGTGGAGGTTCGCACGATATGTTCAATTGTTTCTTTCCCGCTGCTCATCACGTCCGAGATTGGTGTTCCGGCCATTTCGAACGCCTTTTTTCGGGGAATACCGGGTGTTGCGAAGGCCGCAGCGCCAGCGATGCTGAGCGCCTGCGCTTTCCAGTTATCCTGCATCATCAGTAACGAAAGTGGTGTCATCGCGGGTAGAAAAGCACCGTCGATCAGGCTCGCTACTTCTGATTCCCGGACGAGTTCTGCCAGCGCGGAGAGGCCGTCAACCATGCGCTTAAGGTCCCTGGCGTCCTGGAGGAGGTTAAAGCGAACCTCAAGCGTGCCGTTGGGCGTGAGTTTCACGCTGCCTTGAGAGTAAACTTTGTTGATGATGAACATCAGATTAGCTACTTGCCGGCCGAGCGGATCTCGCGCGAGATTGTTTGGTGTACGCTCCCATACGTTAAGAACAACGTCAGTCGCAGCTACGCCTGGTAAGCCGGACGAGTACCTGACGACGATAGGACATGGTGGCAGGACGTCGGCACGCTGACGTCCTGCCGACCGTAGATGTGCGCCAACGATCAACATCGGATGATTCAGCAGATTCGCACCGACGCCAGCCAGGTTTTTCCCCACGGGGACGCCAGCGGCGCGTAACTGTTCGAAGGGCCCGATACCCGACCGCAACAGCAATGCAGGCGAATGCAGGGCGCCACTGCTGACAATGGTTTCTCGAGATAGGATGGCACGCGCTTGATCACCTTCGCCAATGAGGGCGCCGATAACCTGAGTTCCTTCAAGAAGTAGCCGAGAAACCGCGGTTCCCGCCTCAATGCGCAAGTTGTTCCGCTTTCGTACCTCAGGTGTGAGGTACGCAGCTGCCGCGGAAAGGCGATGCCTGCCGACCATATTGATCGGGACGGCGCCGTAGCCGTCACCTGCCTGTCCATTCAAGTCTGCGATATAGCTGATCCCGCGTCGCTCGTATGTTGTGGCGACGGCCTTGGTGAGGCCGCTCCAGTCGTGTGGCGGGACGCGTTGGAGTTGCAGGGGGCCGGACTTACCGTGCTGCTCATTTTCAAAATCGCAATCGGTCTCAAGCCGTTTGAAATATGGCAACACGTCTGCCCAACCCCAACCCTGCACACCGAAGCTGCTCCACCCTTCATAGTCAGCAGGCAAGCCACGCTGTGCGTGCATGCCATTGATGGCAGAGCCCCCGCCCAAAATCTTTGCCTGACCGAATGGCACTGGCCCAATGCCAGTCTCGGTGGACTCGGCGCTCAGGTTTGGCCACAAAAAACGCGAGTCGTTCAACGTACGAAAACGTGCGTCTCTGACTGCGACGGGCTCAGCATCCTGCCCAGCCTCGACAAGCGTCACGCGTACGGCTGGATCCTCGGAAAGACGACTTGCAAGGACGCAACCGGCGGAGCCGCCTCCAATAACCAGATAGTCACAATCGTACGACTCCCGTGTGGTCATGCTGCTGCCTCACCAGAAACAGGGGTTACGGGATCGCCACCAGTGAGAATTACGACTCGTTGATCGAAGCACGTAGTACTCATGTGAATCCGTCTCCTTTGTGCTTTGTTGCTGTATTCGGCGTGGAAAGAAGTCCGGCGCGCTTTGTTGGGCGCCGGCTTACACAGGGCAGCCGTTCGGCGACTTTAGTTCCTGCGATCGATAAGGTAAATTAATAATTTGTGATTCTTCAATCACGGATAGTGATTCGCTCATTTGTGGCGATTCAGACGAACAGGTCGTCCGCGCAATTGCCCGCAATCCGTCGAGCGCGACGTTTGAGGAATCAGTGCGCCACGCGAATTTAAGATCATAGGTGGGGGTGGATGTATCGAGCTTCACGAAGCTCACGTCATGAACGCCCTCTCGTACCACCCAAGGCGGAACGAGAGTGATGCCAACGCCGGCGTCGACCAGGGCAAGGACTGTATGGATGTGCATCGCTTCCTGCGCCACCCGGGGGGTGAACCCAGCATTGGCGCAGGCGGCGATTATTACTTCGAGCAGGCGGGATTTGATCCCGGCAGGGAAAAGAACAAACGGCTCGTCGTGGAACGCTTCAAGAGGAATCGAAGGTTGAGACGCTAACGGATGGCCGCGAGACAAGGCGGCGACCAGCGGCGCACCGACGAACGGGTCACTTTCGAGGCCTTCGCGAATGACGGGTCCCGGTAACAGGCCGATGTCGATTCGGCGGTCATTGAGACCTGTAACCTGTTCTTCACGGCTCAGCGTCTGTAGCCGTAGTTCTACATTCGGATATCTCTCCCTGTAAGACCGGATCAACGGAGGAAGTAGTGAGCAAACAGCATTGTCGACAAATGCGAAGCTTATGCGACCGCGTATTCCGCTTCTCGCGGCTTTGGCGACGCGCATCGCCTCGTCCGCCTGCTCAAGAAGTCTCCGGCACTCGGGCAACATCTGCTGACCCACCTCGGTAAGCCGAACTTCATTACCGGTGCGTACGAATAGCTTGCTGCCGAGTTCCTCCTCGAATCGTTTGATTTGCTGACTAATTGCAGGCTGAACCACATTCATTCTTTCGGCAGCGCGGCCAAAATGTAGTTGTTCCGCCGCAGTGACGAAGTAGCGCACCCGTCGTAGATCGATCATGTCTGTCTCCACTATCGTGCATGGCATCCCGATGCGTCAGGTGCGATGCTGTATTGAAGCGGTCATCGATATACAAAGACCAGTGGGTTTCTCTGGTTGCAACGGATCTGCGCGCCGTAGACTAAGCCCTCCGATGCGGGACAAAGAGAGTTCTCGTCGGATGGCTCTGGAAGCGGGGCGCAGTACGTGCGCAAAGCACTGGCTATGGAATGGATCGATTGATCGCTGTCAGTTTGGAGAAGCGAACGTCCGCCGAATCGAGATCACCGCGCTTCCGCTCGGCTAGCGCCGGTTCTCGACTCCAATACTCGCCACTCTGCAAAGGTATCAATCAATGATACCTTTCGAGATGGCATTATGCAAGAATGATACTTGCATTTAGCGGCGTTCTGCTCGTATTACCCTGGTGACTGGAATCGGAGCCTGGAGTGGTTTGGCGGGCGAGCCCATGGGATTGGCGGATGCGCCAATTGGGGACACAGGGCGAGCGCTCGGCGCTGAGTACGTCGGCCGCCTTTGGGCGCGAGCACTACTGTCACAAGTCGATAGCGTGTAAGTTTGCCTATCGCGCTGAAGCCGGGGCGACAGGCTTCCGATGGCGCGCGGCGATATCGGCTGTTACCTTGCGAGCATCGGTATCGTCGTACGTTTCGAGTTTATCGAAGACGCAGTATGCGGCGGTGCGGCAAACTTGATAGAAGAACAGTTGAAAACAGCAGATGCGTCAAACGCACCGCGATTGAATGGAACTTCGCTCAGGCCGGCGGCCCTTTCTGCGAATACGCGAGCCTACATGAAGAAAAGGGTGGTGACTGCCCGCCGCGATGTGAAGGACGTGAGGGATGGTTCAACAGGCGCTGTCACACCTGCCGACCACGACCACAAAGCAAATTTTACGGTACTGAGTCAAGCGGATTTCATCATGCGACTCGATTCATCAGGATGTCGCTGTAGCAACGCAGGGAGAATCGTCGGCAGCTTCAAAAGTAGTGCATGATGCCGCTGAAAAATCCCAGCTGGTTGTGCCCCATGGGCGGGTTGTAGGGCGAGTCGGGAGGTTGCGCCGTTGCGCTAAAGTTGGTGTGTCGTCCGTTGATCAGGTAGCCAACCGTGGCGTACAGGTACGTCCTCTTGGATAGTGAATAGGTCGAGCCCAAGTTCAAAAGGGTGGCGCTGCCCTGTCCGTCCCGCTGGTGAATATGATAGACCGCTGTCATCGCCGTAAATGGGCCCGACGGGCTGTACGTTACCCCAAACCAACCATAATCGGCGTAGCGTGGTTGATTTTGAGGAGCATCGGGTGCTGCCATGTAAGTGTACGACGCTTGTACCCTGAAGTAGTTACCGTTATACATGGTGCCAACGAATACCTGCTTCTGTGCCGCATAGAGGTCACTGAATTTGCCGTTCGCATCCCGTACCTCTTGATATATCGTGCGCGCCGAGAACCCTCCAAGCCGGTAGGTGACCTGGATGCCGGCTGTCCTGCCGCTATTGAAGTTCCCTGGCACTCCGTTCAATGAATATTGGAACGCAACATCGAAGCCCTTGAACGTGGGTGAGTAGTAGCTGAACGTGTTGCTGAAATTCGGCCAGTTCGCGTTCCTCACCAGGGATGCAAGTCCAATGTCCTGCTGGCTGAAGGGATCGAATTCGTAGTTGCCGTCCTTAATTATTGAATCGTCTTGGCCGACCCGGAACGACCCGAAAGGTCCCGACATGCCAACGTAAGCATTTTCCCAGAATGGGCTCCATGACACGCCATTAGTGACCTGAAAATAGTCCAGCAACTTGAAGTTTACCTTGTAGCCGTTGCCGATGTCTTCAACTCCCGTCATCCCCCATGCACTGGCGCCATCGTCACCGCTGTCGGCGCTCCAGACATTAGAGCGCTTTCCATTTTGCCCCGCAACGTTCGTCAGATACTGCACACCTGCGTCCATACGTCCCCAGAGTGTCAAGCTGCTTTGCGCAGAGACACTGGTGGAGATGCATAACAATCCCAATGTGATGAATCTTCTCAATTTCGTCTCCGTATATTTTATTGATATGGATTACGTATGGTCTATGGCAGAATTCTCCAAATAAGAAAGCGGATTATCCGATTCCAGTTCACCGGTAATAGAGTGTGTCGTGAGAGTGGTGGGGTTTTCGAGGAGCGGGAACTCCCTGCGGATGGCAGGGAGGGGTTGAATCGTTTCACATACCTCGTTACTAGCGGTCCGATCCGAAGGACTATCCGTCTTGGTGACTACGAAATCCCGGCTGCGAGGACAGGGCTGTCCTCGGCGCAATTGAATGAATCCAGGACAGCGCCAGGTGCTCCGATTGCCTGTAGGGGCCGGTGCATTGCGTCAAGGCGACGAGGTCGCGTGGAAGTCAATTTCTATACGGTCTTGGCGGGTACGTCCCAGCGCACGCGAAGACTCTTCAACGAAGGGACGATCATGCTTTCCGTATAGCGCAACCGCTCGTTCTCATCCGCAAGGCGCAGTCCGGGTAGTCGATCAAGGATGATGTCGAGAGCTTTTGCGATCTCAAGGCGCGCTAGAGGCGCGCCTACACAGGCGCGGTTGAACGCGCCGAAAGAAACGTGTTTGTGAGCGTTGGCCCTGTCGACGTCAAACTCGTCAGGGTTCGCGAACATGGCGGGGTCGTGGTTTGCGGAGCCAAGATGGATGTAGACCTTTGCCCCTTTGGGCAGAGTAACCCCGCTCATCTCGACGTCCTGGGTCATGGTTCGAACGACGCCGCGAATCGGCAGCCGAAGACGAATGACTTCCTCTATCATCTGGGGGCGCAATTCCGGATTCTCGCGAACCCGCTGAAGCTGGTCGGGGTGCTTGAGAAGTGTGTAAATCATCTGTGCGATCGTGTTGGCCGTCGTGTCAGTGCCGGCCGCTACCATGCCCACCATGTTCGTGACGATCTGTCGGTCGGTGATGGCTGCCCCGCTCTGCTGCGCCTCTATCAGCTTGGAGATCAGGTCGTGCTGCGGGTTACGTCGACGTGCCTCGAGGAGAGCGTAAGCCCACTGCTCAAAGTCGATAAAGGCCATCCAGCAGGCCTCCGCACCTTCCGGCGACAGCAGAGTCGAACCCGTCAGTTCGAACCAGTTTTCCGCCCATTCGTTAAAGCGCTCGGTTTCGGAGTCGGCAGCTCCGATCAGGTGTGCCACCGCGCCAACGGTGGTCGGCCAGAAGAATGCGGACACGAGGTCCGCCTCTCCATCGTTAGCGAATCGATCTACCAGGTTGTTGAGCTTTTCGTCTAGCCACTCGTCCATCCCGGGGAGAGCCTTGTGGAATACGCTCATGAAAAGGCGCTTGAGGGGTAGGTGCTCCGGCGGGTCCATTGCGTTGAGGCTACCGTCGACCGGCAATGGCCAGTCCTCTCCGACCCGGTCGATTACGGCTTGTGACTTTGGCGAAAGAGGCTTGTGTGCGTTACCGTTCGAGAAGCTCACCATGTCCTTGTACACCGCAAGCACATCTTCGCGGCGTGTAACTACCCACAGATTGTACTTTTCCATATAAAAAACCGGCGACTCCTCCCGCATCTTCGCGAGAATGGGGAAAGGGTCAGCGATCTGTGCCGGTTCCAGCGGGTCGAAGGCGGAGTGAAACGGACACCGTCCCGCTCCACCACTTGTCTGTACGCTGCTATTCATATTCATCTCCTTGGCTGTTTCGGCTCGAAAGCCGTTTCTCGTGGCGCGCAGGTGCAAGCCGGCGCGTGCAGCAGGAGCGGTTGTTTGACGCGGCTCCGCTATCAGATTTGATGAATCGTGTGCAAACCTTTGGACGTTTGCCGCCAGGATTCTCATCAGGCGGTAGCGCAGTAGCGTCGTACACTGCAAAAGCAACCGTGGGGCGTCTGATTTTGCAATGCTCGGCGTGTCAAGCTCAAACATTCACTTCCCGGTATTCAGCATCGGTGATCCGGAAGATAAAGTCGACTAAGTTGTTGTGATCGGTCTATAAGGCTGGGTGATCTCGCTATCCACGCCGCTATATCCCTCATTCACGACTGGGTATCGATGAGGGTGCGAATTTTTCTCGTAGGCTCGGGAGCGTACACTGCCGGGCGCGACCGGCAGCCGATTACAAATTGTGATGAACGGATTAGAAGAGATTAGTGGACTGGATCAAAAGTCCACGGCTAGCATTGGTATCAAGCACATCCGCGCGAAACTGAGCGCCCGTTCGTCGAGCGACACGGTGCGACAGATCTTACTCAAAGCCTTGAGCCGAGTAGGTGAGCGGTTTGGGCGGTGCTTCGGACTGTATCGGAAAGTAGCGGGCAGTCGTTGAGTATGCGGTCCGATAATCCGATGCGGGTGGTTAGATTTCACTACTGCTGCAAGTCAGCGGCCTACGCAGGAAGATCAAGCAAATGTCGAACATAAATCCTACCGAGAATCAGCCGCACGCTGAAAGCGTATCGGGCGACGTGCAGACGGTCGCGTCGGTGTTTGTGACAACACGAGATGGGCAAACACACCGGCTGGAAGCTCAGCCTGGCCTTTCGGTGATGGAAATCATTCGCGATGCGGGTATCAGCGAACTGCTTGCGCTTTGCGGCGGCTCGTGTTCGTGTGCAACCTGCCATGTATATGTCGATCCGGAATTGGCGAGCCGACTCAGTCAGATGTCGGAAGATGAGAACGATTTGCTGGATGCGACCAGTTGCCGCAAACACAATTCACGTCTTTCGTGCCAGATTCGGTTCAGCGATGCGCTCGAAGGATTAAAGGTGGCGATTGCACCGGACTAAATCCGACGCAAAAGGCACAACTCTACGTAAGCCGGAACGTGGCGGGCGGGGCATACCTGCCCCTGCAGGCCATACTATCGCGTAGTCTAGATTTTTTGAGATGAAGGGATCATGTCAGATCGTCTGAAGGGAAAAGTCACCGTTGTCACCGGCATAGCGAGCGGAATTGGGAGCGGTATTGCGCTAGCCTTTGCTTCGGAAGGGGCGCAAGTCGTAGGTGTTGATCTGAACGTTGCCGGGGCACAAGCGATCGCAGCCAAGGCGAGGGAACGCGGGTTTGAGATCAGTGTCGAGGCACCGGTGAATTTGCTGAATGAAAACGAATGTTGGGAGTTGATGGAGGGAACAGCTAGGCGCTACGGCGGGTTGGATGTACTGGTCAACGCCGCTGCCGTGGTCGAGTTTGCATGGATTGACGAGATGACCTTGGCACAGTGGCGCAAGACGATCGCGGGGGAACTCGACATTGTTTTCCTTCCCTGTCAGGCAGCATGGCCGCACCTGGTGAAACGCGGTCAGGGGTCCATTGTTAATTTCGCATCGGTAGCAGCTCATCAAGCGACCAAGACATTGCCCGCCGTTGCACATGCTGCGGGCAAAGGTGGTATCAGGGCGATGACCAAGCAGCTTGCAATGGAGGGCGCAAGCGACCGGATCCGGGCTAACTCCATATCCCCGGGGCTTATTGTGAGTGATGCGACGCGCGCAGCATTCGAGCAGAATCCGGGATTTCGGAAAGTGATCGAAGACAAGATCATGCTGGACCGGCTGGGCCAACCCGACGATATTGCATGGGCCGCCGTGTATCTCGCTTCGGATGAGGCTTCGTGGGTGACTGGTTCGGACTTCGTCATCGATGGTGGAATGACCTCTTGGTAAGTCGGGTCCCGAACCGTCCAGGAACTGGTATGTGCCTTTGTCCGGATTTACATAAGTACGGAGACAAACTATGAGCCCGATGCAAACCATCCTCGATTTTATCGCTGCGTGGAACGATAACGATATGGACCGTGTTCACGAATTCATGGCCGAGGATATCTTTTATCACAACGTCCCGATGGAGCCGATCGTAGGACGAACTGCAGCGCGCGAGTTTGCCGATGCCTTCGGCGTTGGCTCGAAAATGAAAGCCGACTGGAAGTTAATAAGCATCGCGGAAAATGGTGAGCATGTCCTCACGGAGCGTCTCGATTCGTTCACAACTTCGGAAGGGAAGAAGATTTCTGTGCCATTGATGGGATCTTTCCGCGTGCGAGACGGCCTCATTACTGAGTGGCGAGACTACTTCGATCTGCCCACCTTCGAGCGCCAAGTCGCTGCGCTCTGAATGGCCGTGATAGATTGCTGGGTCCGGCGTGAATACGTGTAGACGGATTGTCGCGACCAGTCACCTTGGCGGCGAGGTGAGTGAAAGATCCGGACGACTGCGTTGTTCCGTTCCGGGACGTATCACGGCGGTTGTCAACGTACTTGTCGTGTCACTTCATGCGGACTGCTTTAGTTCTACCGGTTGCGAGCGCTCCGGATTGAGCCAGACTTCATCCTTCAATTTCCAGTTGCGCGTCGATCGGGACCAACGCCGTGGATTGCGCTGCCTGGCCTCTGCATACACGGCCTCACGTTGCGCAAGCACTGCGGTTGCCACGCCGTTATGACGCTGCGCTGGTGTGACGAATTTCAGGCCGCTGTGTTTGTGCTCATGGTTGTACCAACGCACGAACTGCTGCGTCCAGGCGCGCGCCTCATCAACGCTGCCGAACGGCCTGCGCGGGTAGTCGGGCCGGTACTTGCAGGTCCGGAACAGCGACTCCGCGTACGGGTTGTCGTTACTCACACGCGGCCGGCTAAACGAGGCCACGACCCCCAGGTTTTCCAGGGTGGCGAGCATCGTCGCGCCCTTCATCGGGCTGCCGTTATCTGAGTGCAGCACCAGAGGACGTCCTGCCAGACCCTCGGCCAGACTGGCACGTCGCATCAGCAACGCGGCCAGTTCCGCCGATTCGGTGTCGTGCACTTCGTGAGCAACAATCTTGCGGCTGAACACGTCCAGCATCATGTACCAGTAGTAATACTGTCCTTTAACCACCGCCGGTAGCCACGTAATGTCCCATGACCAGACCTGATTCGCTGCGCTCGCACAATGACTGGTCACTACCCGGGCCGAGGGCTTGCGCGCACGACCCCGGTGGTGCTGCTGCGAAGCGCTGCGCAGCACGCGATAAAAGCTCGATTCCGATGCGACATATACACCGCGATCCGCCAGCCTCGGCACGATCTGGCTGGGCGCCAGGCTGGCAAACTCCTCACTATTGGCAAGCTCCAGAATCTGTTGCCGTTCGGCCTCATTCAGTTTATTGGACGGTGGTGCTCGCCCGGTCGTAGTGCGGCGATCGGCGAGCATCGCGTCGCCGTCACCCATCCAACGCTGGAACGTGCGCAGGCTCACGCCTACCTCGTCGCAGGCCTTCTCCAGCCGGCAACCTGACTGCGCTGCCTCGCGAATCAACGATATGCATAACAGGCGATCCGGGACGTTGATCAATCGTATGCGGTCCTTTACGGACGCCCTAGCAATGAACGAGTGATTCTCTGATGCTACCTGTCCACGTGGACAGCTGGGATGAGAGTACATGTCAGAAGATCGAGATTTGCGTAGCCGCCTGGTA
>NZ_VTUZ01000067.1 GCF_008369935.1 Paraburkholderia panacisoli
TCCAAGAACGCTTCGCCACATGGCATGGCTGGACCGTCATCGCTGCAGCAGAGAAATTTATCTGATAAGGATAACTACGCTTGATCAACACAGGTTGCCTGCACCCGCAAACTTGACAGAGCCCCGGGAACAGCTCGGTCACGCGGGAGACCAAATCGTTGAAAATCTCCGCCACTCGACGCCCGTGCGCTCGTTGCCGAGGTGACGGCTCGGCCGGCGATCGGCGAGAACAGAGTGAGGTCGTAGCCCCCTCCGCAGCTTGAGCTTGCCGCTGTCGATCGCTTCGCGGATCTGGTCATTGCTCACGGGGGTGCCGTCGCGCGACACGGCGCGTTGGCCGGATCGTTGACTGGTGCAACCTGCTTCGCACGCCAGTCGCGAAACGATGCGAGAACGGTCGTGAAGTGGCCGTGGCAATCGATAATCTTGTTGTCTCCGTTCGATTAGCTGGCCAGGGGATCCACGATCAACTCGCTGATCGACATGCGGCGCGACGTGAGGCCCTGCTTGAACGCGGTCGCTTCGAGCGCCTCGATGGTCTTGATGTTTTCCTGGATGCCGTAGGGCAGCGGATCATGACCGACGATCTTGCGCAGGCGCAGGTACTTGTTGTCGGTCGGACCAGCGATCTCGCCCGCTTCGAGACGTGCGAGCCATTCGTTCTTGGCGCGCGAGAGTGCATCGAACAGCGACTTCGCAATCCACGGATGCTCGGCCAGCACCGAATCCTTGACAACGATCGTGCCATGCATCGGATAGACGCCGGTGCGCGCGTAGTAGTCGGCCTCCAGCTCCGCTGCATTCGGGAACAGGTCCGGATAGTTGGCCTCAACTTCCTGCCAGGCGTCGCCTGTCGGATTGCCGGTGCGGCCGATGCCCGCGGCTGCTGCGAAACCTGCCGCCAGCTCGCCCTTGGCCATCATATCGGCCAGCGAAGTGCCCTCGGGCGCGTGAACGACGTTCGGCGGCAGCTTGAGCTGCGTGACGTGTTCCTCGTCGTCGACCACCCAGGTCACCTTCGACACATCGACTCCGTATTCGTCGATCAGAACCTGGCGCGTCCAGGCGCCGGTCGTGACCGAATAGGCGCGCACGCCGACCTTCTTGCCTTCGAGATCCTTGGGCGACTTGATGCCTGCGTCGGGACGCACCAGCAGGCCGCCATGATGGAAAGTGCGCGTCACAAAGACCGGCAGCGCGACGAACGGCGCGCCATGGGCACGCGCGATGATGTAGGTCGTGGGCGCCAGCTCGCAAACATCAAATTCGACGTCGCGCACCATGCGGCGGAACGCGCCAATTTGCGGCTTGACGGTAACGATTTCGGCGTCGACGCCTTCGATGGGAATCGAGCCGTTGCGGATAGCCGCGGTATGCGGATACTCCGCGATCGCAATCTTGAGAGGGATTTTCTTAGCCAACATCGTCTCCAATGAGTGAGTCGTTGCCGACGGCTGAAGCGGGAATTCCAGCGCCGGACATCAGGTTTGTTGGCAGAAGGATATGCCTTGGGCGAACACGCGTCCCTACACAAAATTCAGATTCACTGGTACTTTTATAGGGATGAGCAAGCGCAGAAAAACTCGCGTACTCTACGGCCACGCCATGCGGCAACGCATCCGTTCCGAGGTTGTTTCAACCATGAAACGATCAGGAATACAGAAGATTGGGGGCGGTCTGCCGCTGGGCACGACACTGGAGCCGCTCGCGAACACGCGGCGTGTTCCGGCGATCGACCGGATCGTTGCGAATGCACGCGAATCCGGTGCGAAGGTTGCGACCGGCGGCGAGCGTGTCGGCACGCAAGACAACTTCTTCGCGCCGACCGTGCTGACCGACGTGCCGCTCGATGCATCGGTGTTCAACGATGAACCATTCGGTCCGATCGCCGCGATCCGCGTCTCCGACGCGCTCGACCTTGTGATCGGCGGTACGCAAATGCTGCCCGAGGAACATGGCTTGCGTTTCCCGAGCGGTTCGCATTGCGTGGATGTGTGGATACCTGATCCACAAAAAGAGCCCCGGAAACACCTGCCAAAAGCTCGCGTTCTCCCGCTCGCGCGCGATCATCCAGAACGTTTGGACCCCACGCAAATGTGTGCCAACTTAGACTCTGCTCTATGCGATGCGTCATCTCAGAAGGTCTTCATTCGCCTTTCGTCGCCTCTTCCACTGCGTCTGGCGGTCCGGATTGCGTGATCGAAGTTTTCATCTGTGGCAACGTGACGGTGATCGACGCTCACCAACCACCTGCCATCCGCAAAACACCAACGAATGCGACGTTCCTCGACCAGACCAGCAAACCATCTCCAGATATCCGCATCCTCGGCGTTGGCCGCGTTCGCAGCGCTTTGCCGGATCTGTATTGCGAGAGCCAACAGTTCCTCCCTCAGTGAACGCGATTGGTAGATCAGGAGGTTTCAAACGCTTTCAATTAGATCGGGCACGACCGTGAACAGATCGCCAACGAGGCCGTAGTCCGCGACGCTGAAGATCGGAGCTTCCGGATCCTTGTTGATCGCGACGATCACCTTCGAATCCTTCATGCCTGCCAGATGCTGGATCGCACCCGAGATGCCGACCGCAACATACAGTTGCGGCGCGACGATCTTCCCCGTCTGACCGACCTGATAGTCGTTCGGTACATAGCCCGCATCGACGGCTGCGCGTGATGCGCCCATCGCTGCACCGAGCCTGTCGGCCAAAGGTTCTAGCACCTTCGTATAGTTCTCGCCGCTGCCCAGACCCCGACCGCCCGAGACGATGATGTTCGCGTTGGTCAGTTCCGGACGATCCAGCTTCGTTACTTCGCGGCTCACGAACAGCGAGATGCCTGCGTCGGCTGCGGCCTCGATCTTCTCGACCGGTGCGCTGCCCCCTTGCGCTGCCACCGGATCAAAGCCCGTAGTGCGCACTGTGATGACCTTGATCGGGTCTTGTGATTGCACGATCGCAATTGCGTTGCCCGCGTAGATCGGGCGTTCAAACGTGTCGGGCGAATCGACTGCTGTAATGTCGCTGATCTGCCCGACGTCGAGCTTCGCCGCAATGCGCGGTGCGATGTTCTTGCCATAAGCCGTTGCCGGCGCGAGGATGTGCGAGTAGTCCTTCGCAATGTTCAGCACTGTCGCTTCGACGTTTTCCGCGAGGCCATCGGCCAGTTGCGGCGCATCGGCGAGCAGAACTTTGCATACACCTGCGATCGTCGACGCCTGCTCTGCAGCTAAACCTGTACGGTGACCCGCAATCAATACGTGAATGTCACCACCCGTAAACGTGGCGACAACTGCTGCGGCCGCCACCGTATTGAGCGTCGCCGCCTTCAGCGACACGTTATCGTGTTCAGCAATTACCAGAATCGTCATTTGTTTCGTCTCCACTTTCGTGTTCGCTTGATCAAAGCGCCTTCGCTTCGGTCTTCAGCTTCCCGACCAGCGTCTTCACGTCCGCCACCTTTACGCCAGCGGAGCGCGTGGATGGCTCGCTGATTTTCAGCGTCTTCAGACGCGGCTTGATGTCGACGCCGAGGTCCTCCGGCTTGATCGTTTCCAGCGGCTTCTTCTTCGCCTTCATGATGTTCGGCAGCGTCACGTAGCGCGGCTCGTTCAGGCGCAGGTCTGTCGTGATCACAGCCGGCAACGTCAGCGACAGCGTTTCGGCGCCACCATCGACTTCGCGCCAAACCGTAGCCTTATCGTCGGCCACGACAACCTTCGACGCGAACGTTGCCTGCGGAAATCCAGCTAACGCGGCCAGCATCTGGCCGGTCTGGTTCGAATCGTCATCAATCGCCTGCTTGCCGAGGATGACCAAAGAAGGCTGCTCCTTGTCGACCAGTGCCTTGAGCAGCTTGGCGACGGCCAGCGGCTGCAGGTCTTCGTTCGATTCGATCAACACCGCGCGATCCGCACCGATCGCCAGCGCCATGCGCAGCGTTTCCTGCGCCTGCGCGACACCCGCGGACACAGCGATCACCTCTGTGGCCAGGCCCTCTTCCTTGAGACGAACCGCTTCTTCCACGGCGATTTCGTCAAACGGGTTCATCGACATCTTCACATTTGCAATGTCGACACCCGCGCCGTCCGACTTCGCACGAACCTTCACGTTGTAGTCGACTACGCGTTTGACCGCGACCAGGATCTTCATATCTGTTCCTTGACTATCATGGGCCTACCGAATTCACGATCCTGCTTAAGCGCCTGCGAAACCTGGGGATGCGCACGCTACCTGGCGGTGGGACGATAAAAACGAGACTGTCCCGCCCTGCAAAGCAGAGCTGCAAGGCCGCACCGACCACCGGGGATACGACCATTAGCTATCTTCCGCAGACCCGCTCATCGAACGTCCGACCGTTCAATTAGCATGGCGGACCTCACTCCCTGCCCCGTTGCTAGCCTCGTAATGTGAAACGGCCAATTGCATCGCGCAGGCTGGCGACCTGATCGCGCAACGAGTGCGCGGCAGCCGCAGCCTGTTCGACCAGCGCTGCGTTCTGCTGCGTCACCTCGTCCATCTCGCCGATCGCACGATTCACCTGCTCGATACCGGCGCTCTGTTCCAGCGACGCGCAGCTGATTTCGTCGAGGATTGCGTGGACGCGCGTGACCGCATTCACAATGTCGCCCATCGTCGCGCCCGCATTCGATACCTGCTCGGCGCCCGCCTCAACAGCCTGCGTCGATGCACTGATCAGATCCTTGATGTCCCGTGCCGCCGCCGCCGAGCGCTGCGCGAGGCTGCGCACTTCCGAAGCGACCACCGCAAAGCCGCGCCCTTGCTCGCCGGCGCGCGCCGCCTCGACCGCGGCGTTCAGCGCGAGGATATTGGTCTGGAACGCAATGCCATCGATCACGCCAATGATGTTGCCGATCTCGCGGGAAGTGCTGGTGATATCGCCCATGGTATGCACCACGCCGTCGACGGCCCGGCTGCCTTGTCTCGCAACATCGGCTGCCTCGCTCGCGAGACGCGCCGCCTGCTCGGCGCTTTGGGCGTTGCGTTTCACATTGGCGGTCATCTCGTCCATGCTCGACGCCGTTTGCACCAGCGCGGCGGCCTGCTTCTCCGTGCGGCTGGAAAGGTCAGCATTGCCGGAAGCGATTTCGTGCGCGCCGCCGTCAACGTTCTCCGCGCCGGCCTGCACGCGCGCTACAGTTTCGACGATCCCGTCGCGCATGGTGGCAAGCGCCAGCATCAGGCTCGGCCGTTCGCCGTTACGCACCGGGACGTCGGCGCCGAGATCGCCCTGCGCAATCCGCTGCGCCGCGGCGACCGCCTCTTCCATTTCGCCGCCAAGCGCACCGAGAACGCTACGCACCACGAAGCCCATCACCAGCGTGGAGACGCCGGCAAGGAACGCAGTGACGGCGAGCCACCGCGCCAGACTGGCGTAGAACTCGTGATCGATGTCGTCCATGTACATGCCAGTCGCGATGTACCAGTCCCACGGTGCGAAGAGCGCCACGTAGTTGGTCTTGACTGCGCGAAGGTCGCTGTCGGGCTTGCGGCCCACGTAGTCGGCAAAGCCGCCGCCAGGCCGATCGCCGGCAGCGACCAGCTTTGGAATCAACGGCTGTCCGGCTCCATCCATCATCCGGCTGGCATCCTTGCCGGTCATCTGCGGCAGGAACGGATTCATCACGATCACGAGATGTGAATCGATGATCGCCACATAGCCGTCTTCGCCATAGCGCAGGTCGGCCAGAGCCGCCAACGCCTGCCTGCGCGCGTCCACGTCGCTCAGCGCACCCATCTGCGCGAGCCGATAGTAGTGGCTGGCGAGGCTCTCAGCCTGCTGCACGAGCGCCCGCAACTGCTCGCGGCGATCGGCGAGCATGGACAAGCGCGCCTGCCACGCGCCAAACGCGCCGATCAGCACCAGGCCGATCCACAGCAAGGCGATCATCGAAAGAAGCTTGCGGTTCAACGTCATCTTCATGGATAAGGAGGGCGATACAGTTCGGCCCGACGCGCGCGCCGGGCTCAACGCGCGACGATCATGCATACCGCCGACGCCGTTGCAACGAGCTTATCGTCCTGCCACAGCTCTCCGTTCACGTTACACACACCGCGTCCCCGGCGCACCAGCGTCGCCCGACCAGTCAGGCGGCCGGGCTTCGCGGGCCGCAGGAAGGACGTGTTCAGGCTAAGCGTGGCGCAGTGTTCACCTTCAGCCAGTGTCGACATCACGAGCGTCGCCGTCACGTCGTCGAGCATGGCGCACAGCATGCCGCCCTGCACCTGGCCCGCCGGGTTGAGGAACGCCGGCGCGCCCACGTACTGCGCTTCAAGCGTGCCGTCACCAAGTGACAGGAACGTTCCGCCAAGCGTTGTCGTCACCGCCGGCAGAGAGCCGTTCGTGCCGTACAGGCGCGCGAGAGACTGTTTCTCGTCGATTTCCATTGATGGTCTCCTATTTTTGAGGCAGCTTGCGGTTCGAAGGCCAAGCCCCTTTCGCATTGCTTCGATGCCTATTCGCCGCGAAACACCGGTTTGCGCTTCTCCTGCCACGCCAGCGCGCCTTCACGCAGGTCCTGCGATGCGTCCGCCTGTGTGACGTCGTGCCAGAACTCGTCTTCGTCGAGCGTGCCGGATGCGATCCGGTTCAGGTGCTTCTTCATGCCGAGCAGCGCCAGCGGCGCCATCCCGGCCAGGTCGCCGCTCAGGCGCTCGACTTCGTCGCGCAGCGCGGCTGGCGCCACCACCGCATCGAAAAACCCGCAGGCTTGCATCTGCGCGGCATCGAACGTCGCCGCTGTAAGCAGCAGCTTCTTTGCCGTATTCAGCCCGAGCCTCGAAACGTAACGCCGCAAGCCGTCGCGATAAAACAGCAGGCCAAGTCGTGCAGCCGGCACAAACATCTGGCTCGTCTCAATGCCGATCCGAAAGTCGCAGGCGAGCGCGAGATCGGTTGCGCCGCCGTACACGCCGCCGTTGATCGCTGCGATTGTCACCGGGCGCGCGCGCTCCAGCTCGTTGGCGAGCGCCTCGAAGCTTGCGCCCGCGTCGCCGTCGCCGTCGCCAATGCTGCCAATGTTGAAGCCAGCGCAAAAGTGCCGGCCTTCGGCATATAGCCGCAAGACGAGCACGTCGCGCCGCGCGTTTACGTCGCGAATGAAGCCGCGCAGCGTCGCGAGGTCTTCTGGTTCGAGACGGTTTGCCATCTCGGGGCGGCGCAGCGTGATCGTGGCTATCGGACCGGCGACGGTCAGTTCCGGCGCAAAGCCGGACGAATGGGTGGCGGACTTCGAGGTCATCTTCAGCTCAATGGAAGTTGTAGATCTGCATGGTCGTCTCGCCGGCCTCAATGCGCTTGCATATCGCGGCCTCGTCGGCCTCGCGCTTCGCGGCCATCTCGACAACGTCCGCCGCACGCGCACGCGGGATAACAACGACGCCGTCCCGGTCGCCAACGATCAGATCGCCCGCGTTGACCGTTACGTTACCGATCAACACCGGCTCGTTGATCCAGCCGATCGCACCGTAATCCTTGCCCGTCCCGCGAATCGACAGGCCGCGCGAAAACACCGGGAAGCCGATCTGCTCGAGCAGGTCCGCGTCGCGCACACTGCCGTCGATCACGAGACCGGCGAGACCGCGCACCTTTGCCGCGGTTGTCATGACTTCACCCCAGTAGCCGTGCTCGTAGGCGCCGTTGGTGTAGACCACCAGCACGTCGCCCGGCTGCGCCAGCACAAGCGCGCGATGCAGCCAGAGGTTGTCGCCGCCCGGCGAATGCACCGTAATTGCCGTGCCACAGATCCTGAAGCCCGGCGCCACCGGCTTGATCGCCGCCGGCAGTGCACCGATCTTGCCGCCGGCTTCGTGCAGCGTCGCCGCGGGCAACGTGCGCGCGGTCTCGACCACGCTCGCCTCGACGCGTTCGATCGCGGTGCGCACCGTCGTTGCCGAATCGTGTTCTTTCATATTTATTTCCCCCGAGTCTGCAGCTGGTGGTACTTGAACTGTTGGCGCGCCTCGTCGAGACGCGTGCCGCCGCGACAGGCTTCGCGGATTGCGTCCTCTGCATGCTGAATGGTTTCGGCCGTGTCGAGCACGGCGTCCTCATGCTCGCGCGGGATCACGATTACACCGTCCGCATCGCCGCGCAGGATGTCACCAGGCTGAACGCGAGCCTCGCCGATGTTGACCGGAATGTTGGTCGCCTCGACCTGCACGCGGTCCTTGCCTGTGCGCATCCAGTGATCGCGGCTGAACACGGGATAGCCAAGCTTCAGGCACAGGGCGACGTCGCGGCACACGCCATTGATCACCGTGCCGCCTAGGCCGCGGCGGTGTGCGATCTCGGTCAGGATGTCACCCCACACAGTCGCGTCCACGCGCCCGGCGTTGTCAAGCACGACGATCGCGCCGGGCGGCACGTCGTCAATGTAGTCGCCGACCGTGCCAGGCGGGTTCGAGGCCGGACCATACTTGAGTGTCCAGGCGCGGCCCGCGAGCCGGAAGTCCGTGCTGCGAGCCTTGATCCTGTGGCACTGCCCAGCGATGCCGAGTTTATCGAGCGCATCCGAGAGGGTGGCCGTATCGAGTTTGCTGGCGCGTTCGACGTTGCGCTTGTCGTTCGTCATGATTTATGTCCTTGTCGATTGTCAATGTGCTTACTTGAGCATGTGTTCGTAGTTGCCACCCATCACTTTCTGGACCGGCGAGCCAGAGAGGATCGCCTTGGCCATCGCGGCTTCCTTCGCGACGATCGTCTCTGCAGTGTCGAGCACGATGCCGATGTCGCCGGCGCGAATGAAGATCACGGCGCTGTTGTCGGCCACAACATAGTCGCCTGCCTCCACCTGCACTTCGCCGATCTGCACCGGCACATTGGTGCCCTTCTCGACCACGCGTCCGCGCGCCGTGCGCGCCGTGGTCGCGCGGCTGAATACGGGCAGTTCGTAGGCAACGGCTTCGTCGATATCGCGCACGGGCCCGTCGGCCACCACGCCTGCGACTTCGCGCACTTTCGCGGCAAGCGAAAGCAGGCCGCCCCAGCAGCCGGCTTCGACGCCGCTGCGCTGTTCGACCACGATCACGTTGTCGGCGTCGGCCTGTTCGATCGCGGTGCAGCCGAGATGCACGGGCGGTCCGGGCGGCGCTTCGCCGGTGCCTAGTTTGACGGTGATCGCGCGACCGGCGATCCGTCCCGCGCCCGCGCGCTGCGGCAAGCCGCTCACGACGCCCGGGAGTTTGAGTTTGTCGAGTGCGTCCGACACGGCGCAGCAATCGAGCCGGCGCAGGCGCTGTACGTTTTGGTCAGCCATGATGTGTTGTACTTTCCTGAAAGAAACTTGAAGTGCCATGCAAGCGCCCGTCCGGGGAGGACAGGGCCACCGCGTTCAGTCGAGCGTATGCCAGGCCGCGAATGCGAGGCCCGTGCCGGTCAAGGCCGCCGTGCGGTACCCGGGCACGTAGGTGACCCATTCGAGGTCGAGCGACTTCAGTGCCTCGACGCCGATGATCCAGTTACGGATCTCCGAGCTGCCGGCCTGCAGCTTCTTCGGATCGAGCGCGGCCAGCCATTCGCTGTCCTTGCGGCGGATCGCGTCGATGATGCCGATGTCGAGTTCCTCGTCCACGACGAAGTGCGACAGGCCGCCCGAAGCGAGCACGCCCACCCGCAGGTCTTCCGGATACGCCTCGATCAGCTCGCGCAGCGCACGGCCGAGCTGGATGCAGCGGCGCGGCGTGGGCTGATTCGGCGGATCGAACGTGTTGATGATGACCGGGATCACCGGCAGGTTGAGACCCTGCATATAGCGACGGTGAACGAACGAGAACGCATGGCCCTCGTACTGGTCTTGCTCGAGACCGTCCATCGCCGTGATGTCGAAATCGCGGTCGCACAGCTCGCGGATCAGCCAGCGCGCCATGTCGGCCTTGACCGGATAGTGCACGTCGGCATCCGGCTCCTGGCGCATCGTGCGCGCCTTCGCGTACCAGCTTTCGTTCGGGCTCGACACGCGCTTCGCGTTGCGGATCGTCTCGCCGTAGTAGATCGCGAAGGCCGGATTATTCGTCACCCGAAACAATTCCGTCTGATCGTCGCCTACCACGAGCAGCACGTCGAGCTTCGCCGCGCGGATACGCTCGCGCAACTCGTCCATGGCCGCTTCGGCCTGATCGTAGCGCTCGCCCATCCTATCGGCCGTCACCATCGCCTCGGAATCCGTCGGGGCGATCTTGAGCAGCTCGTCGTAAGTCGTGGGGTTGCCGAGGCGATCGAAGTAATACGGATTCTTCGGATCGACCTGCTTGAAACCATGCTGCCAGTCTTCGCGCTGGCAAACCAGCATGATGCTGTGCGATGAACCGAATCCGGCGACCAGTCGTGCCATTTCGTCTCTCTCTCTCTCTTCAATTCCTGCGTTAGCGCACGTCAGACCACGAAGGCCGAGCGCCACTGCTCAATCTGCTGATCGTCGTAGCCAAGCTCGTTCAGGATCGCCTGCGTATGCTCGCCCTGCTCCGGCGCGAGGCGCGGCCTCTGCGCGCGCGGGTAGCGCGACAGACGGAATGGCGTGCCGACGAACGACACTTCGCCCTTGCCCGGCACGTTGGCCGGCCACGCGATACCCAGATGCTTGACCTGCGGATCGTCGAATACTTCGTTAACCTTGTAGATCGGGCCGCACGGCACGCCGACCTTGATCAGCAGCTCGGTCCACTCGCGCGTGGTGCGCGTGAGGAACACATCGCCGACCGCCTGGTTGACCGCATCGCGATTTTCGACGCGCGCCGGGTCCGATTCGTATCCAGGCTGGCCGAGCAGGTGCGACAGGCCGAGCGCCTCGCACAGGCGCGCGAACATCGAATTGCCGATCGCGGCCAGGTTAAGGAAGCCATCGCTGGTCGGGAACACGCCGGTCGGCACCGTGAGCGGATGCTCGTTGCCGATCTGCTGCGGCACCTTGTGGTCAACGAGCCACTGCGCGGCCTGGAAGTCGAGCATCGCGATCTGCGCTTCGAGCAGCGAGGTCTGCACCCACTGCCCCTCGCCCGAGGCTTCGCGTTCGAGCAGCGCGGTCATGATCGCCTGCGCGCAGAAGTGCCCCGAGCACAAGTCGGCAATGGGGATGCCGACGCGCATCGGACCTTCGCCCGGCTTGCCGGTCAGGCTCATCAAGCCGCCCATGCCCTGCGCAATCGAGTCGAAACCGGGCCACTTCGCATACGGGCCGTCCTGGCCGAAGCCCGAAATGCTGGCGTACACGAGGCGCGGATTGACGGCACGCAAGGCTTCGTAGCCGATGTCGAGGCGATCCTTGACGTCGGGGCGGAAGTTCTCGATGAACACGTCGGCACGCTGGACCAGCTTGCGGAGAATCTCGAGGCCGCCCGGATCCTTCATGTTCAGAGTCAGGCTCTCCTTGTTGCGGTGCAGGTTTTCATAGTCGGCGCGGTTATGGTCGCGGCCGCCGATCATGTCGTCACCGCCGGGCGCGCCAGATGGAATCTCCAGCTTGATTACGCGCGCGCCCATGTCCGCGAACACGCGCATGGCCGTGGGACCGGCGCGTACGCGCGAGGCGTCGATGATCGTGAAACGCGAGAGCGGACCTTTCCTGGGATCGTGGCGCCTGTGCTGTTCCTTGAAATCGGCTGACATGCCTTGTCTCCTCTCTGTATTTCGTTCAGGCCGGCGTGAACATCGGCACCGGGTATTCGCCCTCGCTCGGCTTGAAGACGAGCTTCACGCGCTGGCCAATCGAAAGCGCTGCGGGATCGCAGTCGACCAGATTGGTCAGCATCGTCACGCCCTCGTCGAGCGTCACGTACGCGAGCGTGTAGCGCGCCTCGTCCTTGCCCATCGGGCTGAACGAATAAACTGTGCCCAAGGCCTTGGTGTCGAGCCATTCGGTGTTCGAGCTCATGCAGTGCGGGCAGATGTCCCGCGGGTAGTAATGCGTTTTGCCGCAGTCCTCACAGCGCTTGATCAATAGGCGGCCTTCTTTCGCGGCTTCCCAGAACGGCATGGCCTCGGGCAGCACGCGCGGCGCGTGCATGCGACGCGGGCCAGCGGGCTTCGCTGCGGGTTTGGCAGCAGGGGTGGCGCCCTGAGCCGGGGCGCCGGTAGTCGGTTGAGTCGTGCTCATGATTACTCCCGTTCCATGATCAGCGTGCCCGCGGTGTGACGCGACGCCAGCGCGCCGCCGATACCGTTCGCGAGCGCGATATCGCAGTTCTTGACCTGCACGGCGGGATGCGCCTCGCCACGCAGCTGGCGCACCGCTTCGATCACCTTCGTGACACCACCGCGGTTGGCCGGATGGTTATTGCACAGGCCACCGCCATCGGTGTTGAACGGCAGCTTGCCGACGCCCGAGATCAGGTTGCCGTCCATCACGAACTTGCCGCCCTCACCCTTCTTGCAGAAGCCGAGGTCTTCGAGCTGCATGAGCACAGTGATCGTGAAGCTGTCGTACAGCGACGCATACTTGATGTCCTGCGACGTGAGACCGGCCTCGGCGAACGCAGCCGCACCCGACCACTTCGCTGCCGACCAGGTCAGGTCGATGTTGCCGCCAGCCGAGTGCTTGGGCGCCTCGCCGGTGCCACGCACCTTGACGAGCGGACGTTTGAGCTTCTTCGCGATTTCCGGGCGCGCGACGATCAGCGCACCGCCGCCGTCGCTCATCACGCAGCAGTCCAGACGATGCAGCGGATCGGACACCATCGGCGAATTGACGACGTCCTCAACGGTCACGACGTTGCGCAGCATCGCGTTCGGGTTGTGCTGCGCGTGGTGCGAGGCCGCGACCTTGATCCACGCGAGTTGTTCGCTCGTGGTGCCGAACTCGTACATGTGACGCTTCGCGACCATGCCGTACAGGTTTTGCGTGGCCGGGCCGAACGGCAGTTCGAACTGCACTTCTGGCGCGTCCGGGTCCGGCGCCTTTAGCGACAGCGCGGCGCCTGCTGCGCGCGGACGGCCCGCGAGCGTGATCAGCGCCACGTTGCAACGGCCGGCCTTGATCGCTTCGGCGGCGTGCGCCACGTGCAGAATCGGCGCGGAACCGCCGCACTCGGTCGAATCGACGTGGCGCAGCTTGAGGCCAAGGTATTCGGCGACTGTGGTGGTGCCGAGGCCCGGCGCGTCACCAGCGCAGAAGTAACCGTCGATGTCGTCCTTGGTCAGGCCCGCGTCTTCGAGCGCGCCCTTCGCCACATCGGCGTGCAGACGCAGCACCGACAGGTCGTCGGCCTTGCGCGTCGGGTGCTCGTAAGCGCCGACGATATAGGCTGCTCCGTTCAGGCTCATGCTGCCTCCCCGGCGAAACGCTGCGAGGTGAAGCGCTGCAGATGCCAGCTCGCATCGCCATAGGTCATGTTGATCGCGAACATGCGCTTGGCGTAGTGGCCGACGCGGCACTCTTCGGTCATACCCATACCGCCGTGCAGCTGGATGCCCCACTCGCCCGCCGAGCGGCACGCGTCCCCGACATAGGCCTTCGCAGCCGACACGAAACGGCGGCGACGCTCGGGATCGTTCCCGTCCACGGCCATCGCGGCTGCGCAGGCCATCGACTTGCTCTGTTCGAGTGAAATCAGCATGTCGGCCACGCGGTGTTGCAGCGCCTGGAACTTCGCGAGCGGCGCGCCGAACTGCGCGCGTGTCATCAGGTGTTCGGACGTGTGTTCGAGCAGTGCTTCGAGCACGCCAACTGACTCCGCCACCAGCGCGGCATTCGCGCGGTCGAGGGCAGCTTCGATCAGGTCGTGGGCCGCACCGGCGGCACCGATCAGATCGGCCTTGCTCACGGCCACGTTGTCGAACGTGACGTGCGCGGCTTCGCGTGCGTCGATCGTCTCGAAGTTGCGCAGGCTGATGCCAGGCGCCTTCGCGTCCACGAGGAAAAGCGCCAGGCCTTGCTGGTCGCCGCGCTGGCCCGCAGTACGCACGGCCACTACGAAGGCATCGGCGATTGCGGCGTCGAATACGATCGTCTTCGTGCCGTTGATTTTCCAGCCGTCGCCGGTTTCAATGGCGGGCGCAGCCAGACGCGTGATGTCGTAGCGCGCCTCGGCTTCGCTAACGGCGAATGCCAGCACCTGCTCGCCCATTGCCACGGCTTCGAGCCATGCGACCTTCTGTTCTTCGCTGCCGGCCGAGCCGATCAGCGTAGCAGCCGGCAGGCCGCTCGCGAGCCAGCCCGCGCCACCGAGCGCGCGGCCCAGCTGCTGCGCGACGAGCATCGTTTCCACCGCACCGTAACCGCTGCCACCATGATCGGCATCCATCACTAGCCCAGTCAGGCCCATCTCGGCGAGGCCATGGCGACGCTTCGCGGCCAGTGCCTTGTCCTCGGCGTTGCCGCGCAAATGCACGGGATATTCGCCATCGCAGAAGCGGCGCACGGCGTCCTGCAGCGTGACGTGATCTTCAGTCAGAGAAAAATCCATGTTCGTATTCCGCCTCAAGCATTGAAGAACGCGCGGCTGATCAGATTGCGCTGCACTTCGTTGGTCCCGCCGTAGATCGACACCTTGCGTGCGTCGAAGTAGTTCGCCGCGACCGCGATCAGTTCGTCCGGGCTCGGGCCTTCGTAACCGTCCGCATCGAGCAGGGCCTGCTCGTCGAACGGCACGGCGAACGGTCCGGCGATTTCTGTCAGGAGTGCGTAGATACCCTGGCGCAGCTCCGTGCCGCGCACCTTGAGCATCGGCGCCTCGACCATAGGCACTCGGCTCGCCTGGTTCGCGCTCAGCATACGCAGGCCAGTGAATTCAAGCGCCATCAGCTCGACTTCGAAGCGGCTGATGCGCGACTGGAGCAGCGGATCGTTTTCGAGGCCCTGCTGCTTCGCGAGGTGCCTGGCTCGCGCAAGCTGCTGCTTGCACGAACCGATACCGGCGATACCGGTGCGCTCATGGCCGAGCAGAAACTTGCCGTAGGTCCAGCCCTTGTTCAGTTCGCCGACGAGGTTTTCCTTCGGCACGCGTACATTGTCGAGGTAGACCTCGTTGAGGTCGGTACCGCCGTCGAGCATCTTGATCGGGCGAACTTCGACGCCCGGCGCATGCATGTCGAGCAGCAGGAACGAGATGCTTTCCTGGGGCTTCGCGGTCGGATCGGTGCGCACGAGCGCGAACATCATGTCGCACCAGTGAGCGTACGAGGTCCAGACCTTGTGGCCGTTGACGACGAAGTGATCGCCATCGAGCACGGCCGTCGTGCGCACTGCCGCGAGGTCCGAGCCCGCGCCCGGCTCCGAAAAGCCCTGTGCCCACCACGTTTCGCTGCGCAGGATCTTCGGGATGTATTTGGCCTTTTGCTCAGGCGTGCCGAATGCATTGAGCACCGGGCCAAGCATGTTGATGCCGCTCGCCACGATACGCGGCGCACCGCCCAGCAGCGTCTCTTCGTCGAAGATGTAGCGCTGCACGTGCGTCCAGCCCGGGCCACCGTGTTCCTTCTTCCACGACGGCGCGATCCAGCCCTTCTCGTAGAGCTTCGTATACCACTCGACGTAGTCTTCACGCTCGATGCGCAGACCGAGTTCGGCCTTTCGCTTCAGGCGCGGCGACAGGTTCTGCTTCACGAACTCGCGCACTTCGGCGCGGAATGCCTGGTCCTCGGCTGAGAATTCCAGCTTCATTCGATTGTCTCCTCTGATCCGGGGCTCAGTGATGGGCGGGGCCGTGGCCGCCGCATACCACGAGTGCGTCGAGCGCCAGCACGCGGTCCGGATAGGCCACCAGCGGATTAACGTCGATTTCGGTGATTTCGGGGTTCGCGCGCATCTGGTCGGCAATCGCCGCCACGGCCTTCGCGACGGCCCTGGTGTCAACGCCTGCCGCGCCGCGCACGCCTTCGAGCATCGCTGCGGCCTTCAGGCGGCCAAGCTCGACCACGATGTCGTCTTCCGACATGTCTGCCGGCACCAGGCGCACGTCCTTGAGCACTTCGATGAAGATCCCGCCAAGACCCACGAGCACGACCGGACCCCAGTCAGCGTCGCGCTTGGCGCCCACCACGAGCTCCAGACCGCGCGGGCCCATCGCTTCGACCAGCGCACCGTCGAGCACCAGCTCCGGACGGTGTGACTTCACGCTCGTGTGCAGCTTGTCCCAACCGGCGCGCAGCGCGGCGGCGTCGGCGAGGCCGACCACCACGCCACCGACGTCGCTCTTGTGCGGCAGTTCGCTCGCCTGAGCCTTGAGCACGACCGGGTAGCCGATTTCATCGGCGATCTTGAGCGCTTCGTCGAGCGACTTCGCGAGACCGCCCTTCGGCACCGGCAGACCGGCCGCAGCGAGCCAGCCCTTGCCCTGGTATTCGGCGAAGATGCCGTTCGGCGGCACGGCGCCCGGCAGCGGGATCGCCTTCGGTGCTCCAGCGCGAGCACGCTCGGCACGTGCCAGCGATTCGCCATACGAGGCCACGCGGCCGCACGCACGCAGCGCGCGATCCGGCGAACGGAAGAACGGCACGCCGCTCGCGGCGATCGATTCCGTGAAGAAATCTTCGAGTTGGTTGTTGTCGCCCATCACGGCGAGCACGGCCGGCTTGGTTGCGCGCGCAAGAGCCGGAACGAGGTAATCGGCCTTGTCGCGCTGGGCGATCGACGGGCCGCCCATGATCGAGAGTACGAGCGAACCGACGTTCGGATCGGCCAGCATCGTATCGATCAGTTCGCCGATCAGGCCCGGGTTGCGCACGCCGATCGTCGTGTAGTCGAGCGGGTTGTCGGCCACAGCATAGTCGGGCAGCAGTTCGGTCAGCTTCCTGATGGTCGGCTCCGTCAGGCTCGACAGCGTCAGGCCGATGTCCTCGGCGAAATCGAGCGTGATGTTCTTGACCGCGCCCGAAGCCGTCATCACCGCCGTACCGGCCGACGGCGGCACCGGGAAGCGCGCCAGAATCGTCGTCGTGTCGAACAGTTCGTCCAGCGAATCAACGACCACCACGCCTTCGCGCGCCAGCAGCACGCTCGCCGTCGCATGATCGCCTGCCAGTGCGCCGGTGTGCGACTGCGCCGCCTCACGGGCACGCGCGCTCTTGCCCGGCATCAGCATCACGATCGGCTTGCCGGCCGCGCGTGCTTCGCGTGCGAGCAGCAGGAACGTCTGCGGGCGACGGATCTGCTCCGCGTACACCGCGATCGCGCTCGTTTGCGAATCGGCGATGAACCAGGCCAGGTAGTCTTCGATACCGAGGCTCGCCTCGTTACCGGTCGAAACGGCCGCCGTCAGCGGTTGGCCACGGCCCATGAACGCGTCGCGCAGGTTCGCGGCCATCGCGCCGCTCTGCGCCACCACGCCCACGCCACGGCGGCCGCCGAGCGGGTATGGCGCCACGGCTTCGAAGGTCACCGGCACGCCGGCCTCGAAGTTCGTGAAGCCCATGCAGTTCGGGCCGATCAACGCAACGCCGCCTTCGGCTGCCACACGCGCCAGTTCTTCCTGCTTCGCGCGGCCTTCGTCACCCGCCTCGGCATAACCCGACGCGAAGATCACGGCGGCGCCGGCCTTCAGCGTACCAAGCGTGCGCACCGTATCGAGCACGCCCGACTCGGGAATGCACAACACGGCCAGATCGATACCTTCGGGCAGCGCCTCGACGCTGTTCACGCAGAGGCGGCCATTGATCTCCTGGCGGCTGCGCGACACGAGGTGGATATCGCCTGCATAACCGAAACGCTCGAGGTTCTGCAGCACGAAATTACCGAAAGCACGCGGATCGGCGGATGCACCGACGATCGCGATCGACTTCGGCTTGAGCACCCGCTCGACCGGCTGCACGCCGGCCACATCTATAAGGCTCTTGCTCATCTGATCTGACCTGTGATGTTGATTGAATCCGGATGTGGCATACCAGACTCCGTTGTGATGTGACACATTCTGGCATACCACGACGCCATCCTCAATACACCAGACATCAAAAACTCACCCTGGTACTTTCCCTACGCAATCGAAGGAAGTCTCTCGCAGTTTGGCCTATCTAATTGAAATATAAAGATTTTATGTGCCACATGGCAGACCTCCGAGATGCTGCAACGATCTATAAAGAGAAACATCATATTGCATACCAGAACGACATATTGGTATATTTATACGACCGATCAACATACCAAACCCGGGCAACTCAATGAAACTTGCAGTCGACCCCACTCTTGAGCGCAGCGGCGCGCCGGGCGAAGCGCCCGAGGCGCCCGCGCGCGGTAGGGCCAGTCTCGCGAGCGATATTCGGGCCACCCTGCAGGCCGAAATCGAACAGGGCAAGCTCGCCCCGGGCACACCGATCGACGAGCGTGCGCTCGCGGCGCGGTTCAATGTGTCCCGCACGCCGGTGCGCGAGGCTCTGCAGCATCTCGTTGCGCGCGATCTGGTGGTGATCTCGCCGCGCCAAGGTATTACCGTGGCGCGTCTGTCGATTGGCAAGGTGCGCGCCATGCTGGAATACATCGGCGAGCTTGAGACACTGTGCGCGCGTTTCGCCGCACGCCGGGCGAGCGACGAGTTGCGCGAACAACTGGATCGGGCCTTGATGGCATGCCAGCAGGCCGCCATAGAAGGCGATACAGACCAGTATGCGATCGCCAACGCGCAGTTCCACGACCTGATTTACGAAGGCTGCCTCAACCGGTACCTGGCCGAGCAGATCCGCACGGCGCGCCGCCACTCGGAGCGCTACCGCATGGCCGACCTGCGCAACCGCGGCCAGATCGCGCGTTCGCTGCAAGATCATTTCGACATCGCGCGTGCGATCCAGAGCGGCGACGAAGCCAAAGCCGCAGAAGTCATGATGAAACACGTGCCGGCCGGCACCACCGGTTTCTCTGAATTCCTCGCGGCGGTGCCGCGCCATTTCTTCGATCTGGGCGCGGACTGACGCGCGCCCTTCACCACCTATAAACACGGAGGACACATGCCCCAATCCATCGACGTTCCCGGCCTCGCGCACAAGGTACCGATCCCTGTCGGTTCGCGCGTCGGCAACGTGCTGTGCTCGTCGGCGATTGCGGGCAAGGACCCCGCCGCCGGCAAGCTTGGCGAGACCCCGGCTGATCAGGTGCGCCTCGCATTTGAAAACCTCAAGCACTTCCTCCATGCGGGCGGCGCCACGCTGGACCACGTGGTGAAGCTTGCCGTCTACGTCAAGGACGACTCGGTGCGCGAACACATCAACGCGCACTGGCTGGCCTTCTGGCCCGATGCCGCGCATCGCCCGGCGCGCCATGTGACCGTGCACGATCTGCAGCACGGCATGGTCATCCAGCTCGAAACCCTAGCGGTCATCGCTTGAGCGCCACACCAGCGCGCCATACACAAGTTATCGCACTCTTTTACTGAACACTCCGAACCCAACTGAGGCTCATCCATGATCATCGATTCCCACGCCCACGTCGTGATGCCCCCGCAAAGCTTCCGCTACATGGCGGAACTCGTCGGCGGCCGCGCGAACCCGTCGACCACGCCGAACATCCCCGACGAAGCAGTGCGCAAGCAGGCCGAGGAACTCGTGCGCAGCATGGATTCGGTCGGCACCGACATCCAGTTCATCTCGCCGCGCCCCTACCTGCAGATGCACTCGGTCAAGCCGGCGCGCGTGACCGAACTGTGGACGCGTCACTGCAACGACCTGATCAAGCGCTTCGTCGACATGTTCCCGGACCGCTTTCGTGGCGTAGCCGGTCTGCCGCAGTTCATGAACGATTCGCCGGCTGAGCGCTGCGTCGCCGAACTCAAGCGCTGCGTGAACGAACTCGGCTTCGTCGGCACGCTGCTGAACCCGGACCCGACCGAAGGCGACGGCCCGGCACCGGCTGGCCTCGGCGACCCGTTCTGGTACCCGCTCTATGACGCGATGACCGAACTCGACGTGCCGGCGCTGATCCACTCGGCAGGCAGCTGCAACCCGCGCGAGTCGTACACACTGAAGTTCATCAACGAAGAGAACATCGCGGTGATCTCGCTGCTCGAATCGAAGGTGTTCGAGAAGTATCCGAGCCTGAAGATCATCGTCGCGCACGGCGGCGGCGCGATCCCCTACCAGATGGGCCGCTTCCGTTCGTGGGCCGCGCGCCGCAACAGCCCGCAGACGTTCGACGAGCAGCTCAGGAAGCTCTACTTCGACACCTGCAACTACTCGAAGGATTCGATCGAACTGCTGCTCAAGGTCGCCGGCACCGACAACGTGATGTTCGGCACCGAAAAGCCGGGTACAGGCAGCGCGCGCGATCCGATCTCGGGCCGCGACTACGACGACATGAAGCCGGTTATCGAAAGCATCGAGTGGCTGACCGACGAGCAGCGCAAGAACATCTTCGAATGCAACTGCACGCGTGTCTACACGCGTGCCTTCCGCAACTACAAGGCCTGACGCGCCAGACCCAACTCGGAGAAGACACATCATGGCAATGACTCGTGAGGACAATGAGCTGCTGACGCGCGTCGAGAACGGCGCGCCGATGGGCGACATGATCCGCCAGCACTACTGGATTCCGGCCGTGCCGTCAGCGAAGCTCGTGGCCGATGGCGCACCGGTGCTCGTGCGTCTGCTCGGCACGAACTATGTGGCGTTCCGCGCGACCGACGGCCACGTCGGCATCGTGGACGAACTGTGCCCGCACCGCCGCACGTCGCTGATGATGGCGCGTAACGAGAACAACGGCCTGCGCTGCATCTTCCACGGCTGGAAGATGGACGCGACCGGCGCCGTTGTCGAGGCGCCGAATCAGGTCGGCGATCAGGCGCAGTTCTGCAAGCGCGTGAAGACCGGCCAGCACCGCGTCGAAGAGCGCGGCGGTCTCATCTGGGTGTGGCTCGGCAAGGGCGAGACCCCGCCGCGCTTCCCCGAACTGCCGTTCATGGACCTGCCGCCCGAGCACCGCTCGGTCACGAGCGTCGAAGTACCGACGAACTGGGTGCAGGCTGTCGAAGCGTCAATGGATTCGTCGCACGTCGGCGTGCTGCACGAATCGACCACGCAGATCACGGCGGGCGGCGGCAACGAGCGCATGATCATGACGAAGGCACTGGCGCCGCGCTTCGAATTCGAAGACCGCCCGTATGGCTACCGCTATGCGGCCCTGCGCGACATGCCGGACGAGAAGGTCTACGCGCGCGTCAACAACTTCGTGATGCCGTGGTACGGCATCATCTGTCCGCCTGACGCGAAAGGCCCGACCACGGTGTTCTTCTCGACCCCGGTCGACGACGTGACGCACCGCGCGTGGTTCGTGCACTACAACCCGCACCGCCCACTCGGCATGACGATCATGTCGGCCACGCCGGACGTCTGGAACTTCCCGCCGCTGCCGCCGGGCACGCGCGAGGAATCGTTCGGCCAGAACCGCGACCTGATGAAGCGTGGCCACGCGACGGGCTTCTACCAGCACCTCGGCACGGAAGACTTCGCGATGTTCCTCGGCCAGGGCCCGATCTACGACCGCACCCAGGAACAACTGTGCTCGGCCGACGGCGCCGTACTGCGCGTGCGCGCACTACTGCTCAAGGCCGCGCGCGAGTTCATGGCCGGCAAGACGCCGGCGCTCGCCGACAGCCCGGAACTCGATTACTCGAAGGCCGTCTCTGTGGGCGGCGTGGTCGAGGCCGGCGCCGACTGGCGCACCCTGACCGACGCAAAGTAACACCTACGGAATGACCACCATGCTCGCACCTACTGTCAAGTTGCGTGTCGCGTCGGTTGACGCGCCGACCGCGCTGATCAAGTCCCTCACGCTCGAAGCCGAGGACGGCGCGCTGCTGCAGGGCTATGAGCCCGGCGCGCATATCCAGGTTCAGATCCCGGCTGCCGACGGCGGTGTGGCGCAATGGCGCTCGTATTCGCTGATCAATACCGATCCGCAGATCGATACGCGCGCCGGTGTGCGCGCCTACCATCTCGGCATCCGGCGCGAAGACGAAGGCCGCGGCGGTTCGCGCTTCATGCACACGCTGCAGGCCGGCGCCACGCTCACGGTGCGAGCACCGGTCAGCCACTTCCCGCTCGCCGCCCCGCCTTCGGTAATCCTGATTGCCGGTGGTATCGGCATCACGCCGATGGCGGCCATGGCAGCAGAACTGAGCGCACTCAAACGCGATTACTCGCTGCACTTCTCGGGCCGCACGCGCGACGCGCTGCCGTTTGTCGAAGAGCTGCGCGCGTTCGCGGGCGAGCGCCTCGTGCTGCACACCGACGACGACAGCGCCACACGCCTGTCGATCGACGCGCTGCTCGACGGCGCCCAGGTCAACCAGCCGATCTATGTGTGCGGCCCGTCCGGCATGATCGACGCGGTGCTCGCGGCGGCACGCGAACGTGGTTGGCACGACTGCGACCTGCATTACGAACTGTTCAGCGAAGCTGCGCCGCAGGAAGGCGACACGACCTTTGAAATCGAGCTGAAGTCCTCGGGCAAGGTGCTGACCGTGCCCGCCGACAAGTCGGTGCTCGACACCCTGCTCGATAACGGCGTCGACGTCATGTACGACTGCCGTGCCGGTTACTGCGGCCTGTGCTCGACGCAAGTCTGCGGCGGCGAGATCGACCACCGCGATACCTACCTCTCGGATGGCGACAGGGCCGCCGGCAACGTCATGCAGGTCTGCATCTCGCGCTGCAAGAGCGAGCGCCTCGTGCTCGACCTGTAACGGGTCGATTAGCGTTACTGAACATCACTAGACAACACATCCAATGGAGCGCCGTATGAGCGAAACTCTGGTTACCTATGAACTCGACGGCGCAGTGGCGTTGATCGGCCTGAATCGTCCCGAAAAGCGCAACGCGATCAACGAAGACGTGATTTCGCAATTGCGCGACGCGGTCAACCGCGCCAGCGACGAAGCCATGTGCGGCGTGATCTACGGCCATGGCGGCAACTTCTCGGCCGGCCTCGACCTGCGCGAGGCGCTGTCCCGTGCGACCGGTCAGACGGCGCCTCCGAAGAAGCGCCGCCGCCACTCCTGGCACGAAGTGTTCGACATGATCGCGCGCGGCCCGATCCCGTTCGTCGCGGCGCTGCACGGCGCCGTGGTGGGCGGGGGGCTGGAACTGGCGACCGCAGCGCACGTTCGCGTCGGCGACAAGACCTGCTTCTTCGGCCTGCCTGAAGGCCAGCGCGGTATCTTCGTCGGTGGCGGCGGTACCGTGCGCATCCAGCGCGTGGTCGGCTACACCGTGATGGCCGACATGATGTTGACCGGCCGCCTGCTGAACGCAGAAGAAGGTCAGCGCGAGCACATCATCACCTACGTGACGCCCGAAGGCGGCGCGCTTGAGAAGGCGAAGGAAATCGCAGCAAGGATCGCGCAGAACGTGCCCGACACCAACTGGCGCATCACCAACCTGCTGCCGCGCGTCAACGATCTCTCGCACGAGGACGGCCTGTTCCTGGAGTACATGAGCTCGAACATGATGCGCTCGCCCGAAACCGCCGCACGTCTGCAGAATTTCGTGGACGGAAACGCCAAACTCGCCAAGCCGGAGTAATGCAAGGATGAACGCACCCACAGAACTCACACAACAGGAATCCGCGGCACTGGCCCATGTGAAGGCCGCCGAAAAGGCCGCCGCGCAAATCCCCGTTGTTGCCGGCGTAAAGCCGCGCGATATCGAGCGCGCAGCCGTGATCGGCGCAGGCACGATGGGCGGCGGCATCGCGATGGCGCTCGTTGCGGCCGGCATCCCGGTCACGCTGATCGACGCCAACGAGGAAGGCCTGCAGCGTGGCCTCGCACGCATCCGCGACAACTACAACCAGAGCATCAGGCGCGGCAAGTTGGACGAATCCACGCGCGATGCGCGCCTCGCGCTGATCACGGGCTCGACCGCGATCGCCGACGTCAACGACGCCGACATGGTCATCGAAGCCGTGTTCGAAGACCTCGGCCTCAAGCAAGGCATCTTCCGCGAACTCGATCAGCATGCGAAGGCTGGCGCGATCCTCGCGACCAACACGTCGGGTCTCGACATCAACGAGATCGCCGCTGTCACGAAGCGCCCGCAGGACGTGGTGGGCGCACACTTCTTCAGCCCGGCGCACGTGATGCGCCTGCTCGAGGTCGTGCGTGCCGACAAAACCTCCGACGAAGCAGTCGTCACGCTGATGGAACTCGGCCGCCGCATGGGCAAGGTGTCGGTGTACTCGCTCGTGTACCCGGGTTTCATCGGCAATGCACTGTTCCGCAACTACAACCGCGAAGCCCACTTCCTCGTCGAAGACGGCGCACTGCCGCACGAAGTCGATGCCGCGCTCAAGGATTTCGGCTACGCGATGGGTATTTTCGCGGTGCACGACATGGCGGGTAACGACGTCGGTTACCAGACGCGCAAGGCGCAGATGGCCACGCGTCCGAACGACCGCCGCTGGAACGACCTGATCATGAAGCTGGTCGACATGGGCCGCCTCGGTCAGAAGAGCGGCAAGGGCTGGTACCGCTATGAAGCGGGCGACCGCACGCCGCATCGCGATCCGGAAATCGAGCAGTACATCGTCGAGGAATCGGCACGCATGGGCATCGCGCGCCGTCAGATCTCCCCGGAAGAGATCATCAAGCGCTGCATGTACGGCATGATCAACGAAGGCGCGAAGCTGCTCGAACAGGGTATCGCGCTGCGCGCGAGTGATATCGACGTCGTGTACGCGACCGGCTACGGCTTCCCGGCCAAGCGCGGCGGCCCGATGTACTACGCCGACCAGATCGGCCTCGCCAACGTGTATCACGACATCAAGCGCCTGTACGAAGAATATGGCTACTGGTGGAAGCCGGCGCCGCTGCTCGAAAAGCTCGCGGCCAGCAACGGCAAGTTTGCCGATCTCTGATCACCCCCATTAGAGCATCCTGCCCGCTTCACGCGGCAGCATGACTCGAATACAAACGCCGGACCTCACGTGGATGAGCGTCTGGCCTTTGTTCTTTGATGGCAACAATTGTCACTGCATCATTGCCCGTCAGCGTACCTTTTAAGGCATTCTGCCCACGGATAGTCCGTAATCCAGCACGATGGAATTCTGTCGCCGCGAAGTCTCTCCCATGCGCACAACCAGTCAACCCGGGGTGATCCTGCTTGCCGGGCGAGATCCAGATCAGTTACGCGAACGCGTTGCTGCAATGCTCAAAGTCCATCAAGCAAGAGCGTGATGGCAGCATTGACCGCCGCGTTGCCCGCCAAGACAACGGAGCAACTCGAAAATCTCATGGCTTACCGCAGACAGGCTGCGCTTTCGCAGTGGTGATCATCGACTGCGACTAGGCGCCATTGACGCCGGTCTCTACATCCTTGCGTGTTCTGCGGCGGCCGGGTTGGTGAAACCATTTAGGCCTCGCCGCGAATCGAATGCGCGGCCACATTCATCACGTGAGCATCAACTCAGGACGAAAAAAACGCCACGCGTAAGCGTGGCGCCTGAGGCACGGCATGCCGGGAAACCCGGTGCATGCCGACACTGGTTTTTCTTGACGGCTCAGAACGTGTGACGGATACCGACCTGCACAGCGAGCTGGTTGGCCGTGCTCGAACGGCCATTTCCATAAATTGCATTCGTACCGACGGTGGCGCCGTACGACATCGGCGTCGAAATCAGGAAGTTGTCAGCAAATTGGCGACCTGCAAATGCATGCTGCAGGGTACCAAAAGCATACACGTCCGTACGCTTAGACAGGCGATAGTCGGCACCGAAGCTATACAGATTGAATTTGCCGAGCTGACGCTGATCCATATAGGTAAAACCAGCACCCAACGTCACAAACGGCGAAGCCTGGTAGGTCACGCCTGCTTCATAGCCGCTTGACACCACGGTGCCAAGCGTCCGGCTATTCGCACTCGTGTACGTGTACACACCGTTCAAGGCGAAACGATCACCGAGATGCACCTGACCAGCCAACGCTGCCGTGTAAATCGCATCGGCCTGCAGCGCGTATTGCGCCATCGTACCTGCGCCCGGTCCGCCAGTTGCACCGACGGCACCACCTTGCGTGCGGGTAAAGCTTGCGGCCACCGAATACGGCGCGTTGAACGTACCGGACGGGCTGTACCTCAGGCCAGCACTGAACACGCTCGCTGAACCGTTAAACGTACCGCCGAGACGACCCGGTGTATTGCTGAAACCATACATCAGGCCAGCACCGAAGCCATGCCAGACCGGCGTTTCATAACGCACCATATTGCTGACCGGCTCACCCGCCAGGCGGTCGACGTCATACGCACCGTGGAACGCATACGACGGCGCGAACTGGGCAACGTTCGCGTAGTACGAAATGTAATCGTAGATGAAGTCGTAGTCATAACCGGCAATCAGGGTACCGAACTTGTCGCTAGACAGACCGACAAAGGCGCGGCGACCAAACAGGGCGCCACCGTGAGTAGCGGTACCGGTATTCAGCGAGAAACCGTTTTCGAGCGTGAAGATCGCCTTCAAACCGCCACCCATATCTTCGGTGCCATGCAGGCCCCACCGCGAAGCCTGGTTGATACCGTCATCGAGCTTGAACTGGGAGCTGCCTTTTACGTTGTTCACGTAGGTCAAGCCATTGTCGATAATCCCGTACAGCGAGACGCTGCTCTGTGCACAGGCACCGACCGAAGCGAGCGCCGCAATCGCGCCCACCATTACTTTCTTCTTCATCTCCGTCTCCACGCCTCTCAACTTCTGATTGAACAAAAATCTGCCGGTAGCGTCGCAATCTGCGCGTCGATCCATGTTTACGACCGTGCATATCCCAGAAACACGATTTGGAATATTTATAGCATTGTTTCGCATACCTGAGATGGGCGCAATAAATACAATAAGAAAGCGGGTTATGGTTTTCCTTGATGCCGGCATGTAAACGGGCGTCATCTGCTGCGGAGGCTTGCCAGAGCAGGCATATGCCTCGCAATCAGAAGGATGTTGGCCGGGAAAAGGACGTGCGGGCGACACGATCGCGCAGTATGGCGATGCATGCGCACAACGCCTTGTATGTATACCTATTGCGTCGCGCCAGCCAATCAGCCTACCCACCCCAAAAAAAAGCCCCTGGGAGCATCGGCTCTAACCAGGGGCACGGGGTATGTGATTCGGAACGCCGCGAGCAGGTGCGCAGTCTGTCAATCGTCCTCGTAGAGCGGTTCCATCGACGAAGAATCGACTTCCCGGCCGGGCGCAGGCGCGCTGGCGAAGTATTCGGTCGGCAGCGTCGCGAGGAACTCCGAAAAGCCCGCGTCGCCGCCCGGGGAGTGCTCGGCCATGGCGGCTTCGGCCGCGCTTTCATCGCCGGACAGCAAGGCTTGCGCGAGCTTCTGGTGATCCGCGATGGCCTTTTCGCGTCGACTCGGCGCGAGGAACGGCTTGGGCCGGTAACGCGAGATCAGGCGGCGGATGGAACGAATCTGATCGGCCAGATAATCGTTATGGCAGGCACTGCAGATCACTTCGTGGAATGCCACATTGGCGCGGGCAAAACCGCGTGCATCGTTTTCCTCCAAAGCAGCTACGCCTTCGTCGATCGCCTTTTGCAGGGCCGCGCGTTGCTTGTCGTTCATGCGCCGCGCAGCGAGGCGGGCCGATACCACCTCGAGCTCGCTGAGCAGTTCGAGCACGTCGCGCAATTGCGGCACCGACATCTTGCTCACGAACACACCCTGCCGCGGCACGATCTGTACATACCGCTGGGCGGCAAGCTGCTGAAGCGCCTCGCGGATCGGCGTGCGTGAGACATTGAAGCGTGCCGCCAGCGCCCGCTCGTCGAGCGTTGCGCCCGGCACAAGCTCACCACGCTCAATTTCCGCTTCGAGAAGCGCCTTGATTTCCGCCGACCTGCTCATTTTCGGGACCTGGCTCATCGAACGAGAATGACAAACATTAAAAGGTTAATAGGGAAATATCACAGCGGTATGCATCCCTATGATACCGCATCGGTATACCAGATATCCAACGCCAGATTAGCCCAGTGAAAAACGGCGCCGTGTTTGCACACGGCGCCGTCGGAAATAGTCGCCAAACAGGGCTTCTTAGTGGTTCTTCAGATGCCGCGCCGCACGGAAGTAATGGAAGGCCGACCAGATCAGCACCACGCTCACCGTGAGCATGGCATAGCGCACACCATTGGCCGAAGCGTCATGGCAAGCCGATGCAAACGGACCCGGCAACATCGCCGCGGCACCATGCGGACCCTTCGGCGCGGTACACACCGCCTGGAAGTTACCTTGGGTGAACAGTTGCGATGCGAATCGATCGCTGAGGAAACCCACCACTGGCGTACCGAGGCCCTGACCGATCAGGTTCATCAGCAGGAACACGATGGCCGACGCGGTAGCCCGCATGCGCGGCTCGACAATGCTCTGCACCACCGCGAAGGTTGGACCGTTCCACGTGTTCAGCAGTATCGTGCCGATGAACAGCAGCGCCACGCTCACCTGCCACTGATCCGCGAGAAAAGCGAGCGCCAGTAGCGGGAAACCGAGTCCAGTGCCGAGCGCCGGGATCCGCGCATACCATTGGCGATCCTTCGCGCTGGCCCAGTCAGCCGACACGCCGCCGAGCGTATTGCCGATGATGCCGCCCACGCCCAGCACCAGACCGAAAATCAGGCCGGCCTGAGCAAAGCTCATGTTGTAGACGCGGATGAAATACATCGGGATGAACAGGTTGATACCGTACTGGCCAAACGCACCGATCACCGTACCGAGCAGCATCTGCACGAAGGCGCGGCTCGAGGTCAGCAGTTTGAACACTTCGCTCAGAGGCGGAGCACTGGCGCTGGTGCTGGCTGCGGCACCATCCGCGCCGCCGCGCCGGGGCTCACGCAGCGTAAGCCATGCCAGCAGGCCAAACACAAGACCCGGCAGGCCGACCACATAGAACACCGGACGCCAGCCCAGATGCTGCACGAGCCAGCCGCCGCCGAACGCGCCGGCCAGCACGCCGATCGGTGGGCCCAGCGCATAGATCGCGAGCGCGCTGGCCCGGCGGCGCGGACCGAACTCGTCGGCGATCAGCGAGTGCGAGGTCGGCGTGCTGCCGGCTTCGCCGACACCCACGCCGAGGCGATATAGCATCAGTTGCCAAAAGCTGCCAGCCGTGCCGCACAGCGCGGTCATCGCCGACCAGGCGACGATCGAGATCGAGATCAGCACGACGCGGTTGAATTTGTCGGCTAGACGCGCAATCGGCAGGCCGAGCACCGAATAGAAGACCGAAAATGCGAGGCCGCCCAGCAGGCCGACCTGAAAATCGCTGAGGCTCATGTCGATCTTCACGGCCTGACCAACGACCGCAACGATGATGCGATCGACGAAGCTTGACGCATAGATCAGCACCAGCAGCAGCAAAAACCATCCGCGATACCAGTTGCTGCTCGATCTCGCGCCCACGTTCTGGGCGGCTAATTCTTTCATATGGGATGTCTCCACGTATCCACGACTCCGAGTATTCCGCTGGTCAACCCACGCAGGCCCGTTCTTTATCGACCTTTATGTATGCCACTAAAGGTTCTGTGGGATTTTTTGGCGATTGTGCGGCATAAATATGGGCTGCGCAATAGCCACATGGCTTTCGATGCGTCATCGTTTTCACCTAGCCATACCGGTGGCACGTGATGCGACGGTTTTTCCGGCACGCGGCTGAACTGATCGAAGCCGATCGCCCGCCGCTTGCAGGAAAGCTCCGGCGCGCGAGTCCGCACTGGATGCGGCACACGCATGCACTCGCGCGCGCCCAGACATCTGATGAACGCGGCTTGTCATCGTGCAATACTGCAGGAAGGCGTTGATAGTCATGTAGCGGGCCTCGGCATCGCGGCAAGGTCCCGCGAGTGATTTCTTGCTTATGCACATCTGAGCCGTTCGACGACAACGGAGACTCCATCGACTTACGGTTTTCAGAGTGCTCAGTTGAACCGCTCCTCCCAACGCGCCGTACGCCCGAAGTTACTTAATTGTGCGCGAAGCACGGTAATTCAGTCTCTTATCGTGAGGCTGCCCGCGCCGTCGCCGATCTGACAGCATTGCCGAGGCTCTCCCACACCACAGTCCGCAAAGATACTGTCGACTGCGGCGAATACGTCGAAAGCGAACAATTCCGGATCGGTTGGCTAGCTGGACGAAGCAAGCGAGACAGAGTGAGCCACCTCAGGATCGCAATCGACGCAACGGTGCTGCCCGCGAACTCATTGTAAGAAGCGCGCAAGTTCGAAGTCGTAGCAGGTCGAGTCGAACGCGACGGCAAGGTAGCTCGGCGATTTGTGTCTGCGTTGCAGCGCCCAAGCCTGACTCGAGTTCTCATTGCGGAAGCGCTTGATCAGTGTCGGTGGGTTCCATCAACGATGGTCGACCTGTTACCGACGGTGCTCGCGGGATGCGCTCGCTAGTAACGTCTGTAGTGCCACGCGTAGCGCCGAAAATCCTCGACTGGTTCCACATCAGCATGAAACTGCACGCGATTACATCTTCGATCCGCGCGTATGAGTATTTCCGTGGACGGCCGGAGATTATGCAACGGACCGTTCGCCTACTACTCAAGATAACGCACTATGGCGCGGCGCCTAGCGCTATTTCCACGGCTTTGACTAAGGTGGCGTTGTTGAATGGTTTCCGCAGACAGGCTGCAGCGCCTGACGCAAGAGCTTTCTCGCGAACGGCCGGATCGTTGTGCCCCGTGATGCAGATGACGGGCACGCCGGTCGGGGCAAGGCGACGCTGTAGCTCCAGCCCGTTGATCCCGGGCATCTGAAAGTCGAGGACGACGCACGCGGGCAGATACGACGCTGTCGACGAAAGCGTGCCTAAAAATTCTTCGCCACTGGAAAAAGTCTCCGCCTTTATCCGGACGGAACGCAGCAAACGCTTGACGGCGCGGCAAACTGATTCGTCATCATCGACCACAGCGACGATTTGATTGAGAGTGGCCATATGACGACGCGATCGCCCCCGTTACTATCTTCACTCCCTGATAATCGGGGATTTGGCCAGCCGGGCCCGGCATGATTCTCGCCCCCAGTCGCTTCCATGATCCGGGGGGTGTTGTCACCGGGTCTGGTGGGTGGCTGGTGATCGCTAATAGGGGCTCGGCCGGATTATCTTGAGGCCGTCCGTAACGTGGATGCCGAGACTTGCCACCGATGTTGCAGGCCAACCCGCTCAATCTGCAAAAACCTCGATGCAAGAAAACCAACAACATAGCTCCGTCGATGTATTCGTTGGCGTCGACGTAGGCAAAGGCCACCATCACGCCGTTGCCCTTGATCGGACTGGAAAGCGTCTGTACAACAAAGCGCTGCCTAACGATGAGGCCAAGCTGCGCGCCCTTATCACCGAGCTCAAGGCACATGGCCAACTCCTGTTCGTCGTCGATCAGCCCGCCACGATCGGCGCGCTGCCCGTGGCTGTCGCGCGAGACGAAGGCGTTCTGGTCGCCTATCTGCCGGGTCTGGCCATGCGCCGCATTGCCGATCTGCATGCGGGCGAAGCCAAGACCGACGCCCGCGATGCCGCCATCATTGCCGAGGCCGCCCGTTCGATGCCGCATACGCTGCGCTCGCTTCGACTGGGGTTCCCCCCGTTTTCCGGATTACACCAGCGACGGAGAGTTCGCGACTGCACGCTTCAGCGGTGTCCGTTACGACGCTGCGACCCGATGGGACGCAGCAGATATTCGTGTTGGCGGACCGTGGCGGCTATCTGGAATCGAAGGAAGACATTCCTGAGCCGCACGCCTTCAAAGTCATCGTGCGGATGCCGGACGGCGAACACGAAGTCGAATTCGAAGAACATGAGCACCACGACGACGCGCATGCAGCAGCGACCCGCGACCATAGCATCCGGTCGGCGTACATCCACGTGATGGCGGATGCGGCGGTCTCCGCGCTGGCTATCTTCGGCCTGTTGCTGGCGCGCGCGTTTGGCTGGCTGTGGATGGACCCGCTGGCGGGTGTCATCGGGGCACTCGTGATTGCGAACTGGTCGTACGGCTTGATGCGCGACACCGGTGCGATTCTGCTCGACATGAATCCCGACCGACGCATGGCCGAGAATGTCCGGCACGCCATTGAGGACCGTGGCGACAAGGTTGTCGACCTGCACGTGTGGCGGGTGGGTCCTGGTCATATGAGTGCCGTGGTGTCCGTGGCGACGAGTGAGTCGCAGCGCGACTCCCGCTTCTATCACGAAGTGCTCAGGCGCTTCAAGGGGCTGTCGCAGGTCACCGTTGAAGTACAACGTTCACACGCAGCGGCCTGAATCATGGTAGTCAAGTCGCCGTGCATCGATGTGTTTGCCTTCGATGGCAAGACCAAGCTTTGTATCGGCTGTTTTCGGACGCTCGACGAAATTCGGGCGTGGAAGAAGATGACCGACCACCGGCGCCATCAGGTGATTAACGACCGGGCGCGGCGACAGGCCAGGCTGCAGCGCGATTCTTCAGTGTTATCGTCCGAACAACCCCGAACGCAGGACATCTGAATCGATGCGGAGCGGCGCCGCCGCTTCATTCTGACGACTTGTTTCTGTAACACCCAGCGCGATAGAAGCGCACCCGCTCATTGGCACGTGCTTTCCGGCTTTTCACCGGTCACTTCCGGCGGGAGGGTAACAAGTCTGCATACTGGCTCTGGCGGCCGATAGCCACACTGCGTCTTTGACCGCCCCTCCTTGTGGAACCTTGAGACGATTCGACTCGACAGTCGTTGCTGCCAGCGTCCAGCGGCCTACTTCGATACGGCAACACGTCCTTTAGATTCCGCTTTCTCATCGTGGACGCACCAATAGCTGAAGAGGGCCGTCATCAATCTCTACACGATCACTTCATCGTGAACCGACGGTTTTTGCGCAAGTAATTTGGAAAGCTTCCGCAGCGCCGCATCCAGCTCGTCGCGACTCCTACCGCGGCCGAGTGAAATACGGATCGCATTTGGCGGGTTATGCCCCCGATGAAATGCAGTCGACGGCGCAACAAGCAGCCCCTCCTTACGCGCAGCAGCGCACAGATTCAAGGGCCGCCAGTAACTTGGCAGCGTCAGCCAGACATGGATGCCGTGATTCAGAGTTCCACCAGCCGCACCTGACAAAGTTCCGGTCGCCATACGCTGGCGTACGCGCGACTCTGCCTGCACACCGGCCAGTAGCAAAGCCGCCGAGCCATCATGAATCCATTGCGTAGCCAGCGTGGTCGTCAACATCGATGTTGAAGAGAATGTCCGTAGCGCGGAAAGGAACGAGTGCTCGCTTTGCAGGTCCGGAAAAGTCACAAAGGCCGTGCGCAGCCCTGGCGACAGGCACTTCGACAGGGTCGACACATAGAACACCTGCTCCGGAACCAGGCGTGCCAAAGGTGGCGGCGCATTGTCGGCGAGCAGCCAATATGGGTCATCTTCGATCACTTTCACATTCAGGCGTGCGGCTATTCGGGCGATCTCCAGCCGTCGTTTCTCCGGCATGGTCTGGGCCGTCGGATTCTGAAGCGTCGGGTTCAGATAGATGGCCCGTGCGTTGTGTTCTGCGCAGGCGCGTTCCAGTGAGTCCGGGCGCATTCCGTACTCGTCGACAGCGACGGCTTCAATCCGCCGCCCTAGTTGCTCCGTTGCCATCGGCATACCAGGATACCCAAGCGGCTCCATCAAGATGACATCACCCGGTCCGGTTAGCGCCAGAATCAACGCAGCCAGCGCGGATTGCGCACCCGGGCACGCGACCACGCGCTCCATTTCAATCTTTCCGAGCATCGGTTTCAGCCATCGCGCGCCAGCCTTGCGGTCCGCAATGCTGCCGCCGCTGAGGTGGTACGTCATCAGCAGGTCGGCGTCAGCGCGCATCAGGATCTGCGACATCCCCTCACGCAACAACGCCTCCATATCGACATCGGCGGGTGGCGGCGGAATGTTCATGCTCAGATCGACGCTTTGCGTCAACTCCACCTTCGGCGCCGCGACGAACGTGCCGAGCGTGCCGCGCGCCTCGATCAACTGGCGTCGGCGCGCTTCCGTGAAACCGCGCGTGACGGTCGTCAGGTCGATCTTCAGCAACTCCGCCAGCTGGCGTTGTGCGGGGAGCCGATCGCCGGCGCGTAACGACCCGTCAGCAATCGCGCGTTCGAGAAACTTGACGATCTGCAGATATCGCGGACCGTCGCCATGGGTAAAACCGGAAGCCCAGACGGCCTCCTTGTATGGATCATGTATGGAGCTCATTTGGCGTCAATCTGTCGCACTTGTATGGATATTGTCTCACACTACGATCCGGGCACGGGACGTAGGTCCATACACTGCGCTGATTGTAGGGAAGCGCGGAAGCACCAAATGGTAGAGCGCGCCGGGCGGGTTCACCGCCTCGCGCGCCAGATCGCTCGGCCGGATGCATGTATGGATGGCGTCGCCGCCAACCAGGGCACATCACATGCGAAATCGGAATTTGTTTGGAAAAGGAAACGCCGCGCGGTCTATTGCGTTCATCCGGCCGCGCGAAACCAGGGGCTTGATTGGTGCGGCTAATTGCACCGTCCTGCTGGGCGCATCCGGGCTACTTGGCGGATGCAGCACCGCATTGCTCGATCCCAAGGGAGATATCGGCATGCAGGAGAAGCATCTGATCCTGCTTGCGCTCGGTTTGATGCTGCTGGTCGTCGTTCCCGTCATTCTGTTGACCTTGTACTTCGCATGGCGCTATCGCGAGTCGAATAGACACGCGACCTACGCGCCCAAATGGGCCCATTCCACTGCGATCGAAGTGATCGTCTGGGCGATTCCCTGCGTCATCGTGGCCATCCTTGCCCTCGTGATCTGGCGCACCACGCACAGCCTCGACCCATCCCAACCGATCGAGTCGCAGAGCAAGCCGGTCCGCGTCGAAGTCGTCGCGCTGAACTGGAAGTGGCTGTTCATCTATCCAGATTACGGTGTGGCCTCGGTCAATCAACTCGCGATTCCCGTCGACACGCCGATCTCGTTCGACCTGACCGCCGAATCGCTGATGAACTCTTTCTTCATTCCGCAACTCGGCAGCCAGATCTACGCCATGTCGGGCATGCGCACGCAGTTGAACCTCATTGCCAACAGCCCTGGCGTCTACGCCGGGCGTTCCTCGGCGTTTAGCGGACCCGGCTTTTCGGACATGCACTTCGACACCGTGGCCACCCGTCGCGCTGACTTCGATGCATGGATCGCCCGCGCCAAGCTCTCGCCGGTGTCGCTCGACAAGGCGACTTACGAAGCGCTGGCAAAACCCAGTCAGAAGGATCCGGTGACGTTGTATGCGCACGTCGCGCCGCGTCTTTTCGACGACGTAGTCGATCAGTACATGCACACGGCGGCTCGCGCCCCGATCTGCGCGACCGGCAATACCACGCCCTCCGCTGAACGCACCGGAGCCAAATCGCCTGCCCATCAGGCTATGGAGTAGTCACCATGTTTGGAAAACTTACCCTCGACGCTATTCCGTATCACGAGCCCATCATCATGGGCACCCTCGCCGTAGTCGCCGTGCTTGGCATCGCACTGCTTGCTGCACTGACGTTCGCGGGCAAGTGGACTTACCTATGGCGTGAGTGGATTACCTCAGTCGACCACAAGCGGATCGGTGTGATGTACATCCTGCTTGCGCTGGTCATGCTTCTGCGCGGCTTTGCCGATGCCATCATGATGCGCACGCAACAGGCCATCGCATACAACGACGCGGCCGGCTATCTGCCGCCCCACCACTACGATCAGATCTTCACGGCCCATGGCGTGATCATGATCTTCTTCGTAGCGACCCCGCTCATTCTCGGACTGATGAACGTCGTCATTCCGCTGCAGATCGGTGCGCGCGACGTCGCCTTTCCATTCGTCAATTCGTTGAGCTTCTGGCTGTCGGCAGTGGGCGCGGTGCTCGTGATGATCTCGATGTTCGTTGGCGATTTCGCGGCCACTGGCTGGGTTGCGTATCCGCCGCTATCAGAGCTCGGATATAGTCCCACGGTCGGTATGGACTATTACATCTGGTCGCTGCAGATATCGGGGCTGGGTACGACACTCACCGGCATCAACTTCATCGTGACGATCCTGCGGATGCGTGCGCCGGGCTTGAACCTGATGAGGATGCCCGTCTTCGTGTGGACCGGGCTGATCACCAATATCCTGATCGTCGCGGTGTTTCCGGTCTTGACGGGCACGCTCACGCTCCTCGCCGCCGATCGCTATCTCGGCATGCACTTCTTCACGAACGAGCTGGGCGGCAACGCAATGATGTACATCAACCTCATCTGGGTGTGGGGGCACCCTGAGGTGTACATCCTGATCCTGCCTTGCTTCGGCGCTTTCTCCGAAATCATCTCGACGTTCTCCGGCAAGCCGTTGTTCGGCTATAAGTCGATGGTGTATGCGACGGCGTCTATCGGCATTCTGTCGTTCTTCGTCTGGCTCCACCACTTCTTCACGATGGGCTCGGGCGCCAATGTAAATGCATTCTTCGGCATCATGACGTCGATCATCTCGATTCCGACCGGCGTGAAACTGTTCAATTGGCTCTTCACGATGTTCCGAGGGCGGATTCGCTACCACACGTCCACGCTCTGGACGATCGGCTTCATGATCACCTTCGCAGTGGGCGGCATGACTGGCGTTTTGCTGGCCGTGCCGGGTGCGGACTTCGTGTTGCACAACAGTCTTTTCCTCGTCGCGCACTTTCATAACGTGATCATCGGCGGTGTGGTGTTCGGCTGTCTGGCCGGGATCAGCTTCTGGTTCCCGAAAGTCTTCGGCTTCACGCTCAACGAATTCTGGGGCAAGGTCTCTTTCTGGTGCTGGCTGATCGGCTACTGGCTGGCCTTCACGCCGCTCTACATCCTCGGCTTCGAAGGCATGACCCGTCGCATGAACCACTACGCGGTGCCAGAATGGCATAAATGGCTGGTCGTGGCACTGATTGGCGCCGTGTTCATTGCAGCAGGCATTGTGGCGATGATCGTTCAGTTCGCGGTCAGCATCCGCGACCGTGAAGCCAACCGCGATCTGACCGGCGATCCGTGGAATGGACGCAGCCTCGAATGGTCGACGGCGTCGCCCGCCCCGTTTTACAACTTTGCTCACGTACCAGTGATCACGTCGCTCGAGCAACATTGGGACAACAAGGAAGCTGGCAAGGCCTATGTGCAGTCGGGTAAATACGAGGACATTCACATGCCGCGCAACACTGGCGCAGGTGTGATCATCGGGGCTTTCAGTTTTCTTTTGTGCTTCGCGCTGACATGGCATATGTGGTTGTTTGCGGCGCTCGGCCTCCTCGGGATGATCGGCACCTTCATCGTCCGGTCCTACGACCAGGACGTCGACTACTACGTGCCGGCGGCTGAAGTCGCCCGAATCGAAAATGCACGCTACACACAGCTGAAAGAGGCAGCCTGACCATGACGACCGTTGCAACGACGCAAGCCCATCCACGCCATGATGGGCACCACCATTCGCATGACGATGGATCGAAAACGACGCTCGGGTTCTGGATCTATCTGATGAGCGACTGCCTGATCTTCGCCACCCTGTTCGCGACATTCGGCGTGCTGGCCTACGCCACTGCGGGCGGCCCGACCGGCAACCACTTGTTCGAAGTGCCTTATGTACTTGGCGAAACCCTGCTGCTTCTGGCCAGCAGCTTCACGTTCGGTCTCGCAATGCTCGGTATGCAGCTTCGCCGGCACGCACAGATCATCGGCTGGCTCGCGGTCACCTTCGCGCTTGGCGCGGGCTTTGTCGCGATGGAACTGGTCGAATTCGCGAAGCTGATAAGCGATGGCGCAGGTCCGCAGGTCAGCGCATTCATGTCGTCGTATTTCGTTCTGGTCGGCACGCACGGCTTGCACGTCACATGCGGCCTGCTGTGGATCGCGATCATGATGCATCAGGTCTACAAGTTCGGTTTGACCGGCGTCACGCGCCGCCGACTTGCTTGCCTGAGCCTCTTCTGGCATTTCCTCGATCTGATCTGGGTCTGCGTGTTCACCTTTGTCTATTTGCGCGAGTTTGTATGAAAAAGACGTCTCACCCATCAACGACGCATGAGGCCTTTCACGCGTCGTCGCACGGCAGTCTCAGGGGCTATCTGATCGGAATCGTGTTGTCACTGGTGTTGACGCTGGCATCGTTTGGCACCGTGATGACCGGTGTCGTTCCACACGGTTTCGGTCTTGCAACGATCGTCGTGCTTTGCGTGACGCAGTTGGTGGTGCAATTGATCTTCTTCTTGCACATCGGTGCATCTCGAGACCAGAGAACCAACACCGGCATTTTCGTGTGTACCGGATTTCTGATTGCGATCATCGTCGGATTGTCCCTGTGGGTCATGCATAACGCCAATCAGAACATGATGCCATCACATATGTCAGTTGAAAGAGCGATGTCTCGCGACTAAGCATGCTCACCTTTGAGGGGCGCTGCGTGACACAGCCGCCCTTCCCCTCCTTCCATGAGATTCTTCCTGACTAACGCCGGGATCGCTGTCACAACCAACGCGGGCTCTATAGTCCCAAAAGAGCCGGACTATGCCGAGCCATCGCCAGTCGATATCTGGCCTCGGCTATCGTTTGAAGTGCGAGACAAGCTATGCTGCAAAACCCTCATATTCCGCCAAACGCATTTTCGAAGATTTGTCCCTCACGTGACGTACTCGCCAGACTCGGTCAGAAGTGGACGATCCTCGCGATGGTCGCGCTACGCGACAAACCATTACGCTTCGTTGAGATCAGACGTCGGATACAGGGTGTGTCGGACAGGATGCTCACACAAACTTTGAGAGCAATGGAAAGGGATGGTCTCGTCCAGAGAAAAGTTTATGACGAACGTCTGCCACGCGTCGAATATACGTTGAGCGTTTTAGCTCGCTCGGCGTTGCCAATCCTGGTTGAGTTGAAGAAATGGGCCGAGTGCTCTCTCGAGTCCATCGAAGCGAGTATGCAACGGTTTGATTCAAATATTGATCTGTGACTGGCTTTCCATCAGACCTGACAGCGCCGCGCGTCTGGAAGCGTGGTTGCATAGGACGTTTGAGGCACGGGGAAGCGTGCGCCATGCGCGCTTATGAAGAACATTGTCCAGCCCGACCGTTGTGCGCGGGACTGCTATCCTGGCGGCAAGCTGGTCGGAGCATCAGGCATTCCTGGGGCACTGTCATGCATGGACGCCCCCGGATTGCCAAGCTTCACGTTGCGATGGTTTAAAGGTCTTGATTGCAGCCATGCATCCGGACGGTTGTGGTGCAATTCCGGCGCGTCGGTCTGTTACTCTCGAGCTTTTGACGACCATGAGCCAATGAGTAAGCTGAAAGATCTCGAATGGTTGTTCAACGTACTGGAGTTGACCCTGTAACTCAGGACACTCGGACACCGTTAAGTTGGGTGAAGCGCTACACGCCGGAGTGCGTCAAACGCTGGAATCGGTTGGCCACGACAGCCGGTCGGTCGTGGCGGGTCGACGAGACCTACGTGAAGATTCGCGGCAAATGGGCCTATCTCTACCGCGCCGTTGACCGGGCGGGAAAGACGATCGATTTTTGCCTCAGCGCCAGGCGGGACGTGGCGGCAGCAAGGGCGTTCTTCGCGAAGGCAATCAGGACTCAGGGACGCGCTCCTGAGACGATCACGCTGGACGGCTACTCGGCATCTCATCGGGCGGTCCGCGAGATGAAGACCGACGGGTCGCTACCCAGGCGAACGAAATTGCGATCCTCGAAGTACCTGAATAACCTGATTGAGGTGCGACACGAAGTCGCTTACAGAAGTTGTTCGCCCTTCTCGCCGCATTGAAGGAGTGAACCACCGGTGTCACCCGGTGAATCTAGGAGCCTGAATCAAGAGCGGCTCTGACAACGTA
>NZ_VTUZ01000068.1 GCF_008369935.1 Paraburkholderia panacisoli
GGAAGGCGATCAGAAAGCCATAGACCGCCTGCTCCAGCGGCTCGAAGATACGCCGACGCCCGATCGGCTTGCCTCGTCAAAGAACAAGAGACGTTGATAAAAAAACCTTCAATTCCACATAATAACCGCCAACCAGCCATTCTCCGGCTGGAATGACGTCTTCCCGGACCCCGGCATGACGGTGGCCGCCATCGACCGGCTCGTCCATCACTCGACAATCTTCGAGCTGAATGTCGAAAGCTATCGGCGCCGCACAGCCAGCGACAAACAGAAAGAGCGCCGCCGTCAATTACCCACTGACACCCCGAACGGAGCGACAACCATGACCCCCTGACGCAGCGACAATCACCTCGGCCGACCGGCCAAGATGTTTGTCGGTAAACCGGACTTCCTGCTTGACGCTATCCAAGCTCCGGACTGCATCTCCTATCCCATTGAAAAAGGCGCCTTAATGTTCGCTTTCTCGCGCATCCTCCGGGGCCATACCTTGTCTTCGCCTTGGGACAGCAACGAGCCAGTCCGCGAGGAACTCTTCGGCGAGGAACGGTTGGCGCAACATGCCCGCAGCCTCGCCGCCGCGCAGAAAATTGCGCCGGGCTCCGCTTCGGCCGGTTCACTCGTCGCACGACTCAAGGACAACCCGCGCTACCTGGTGCGGGCGTATGAAGCGACGGTATCCGCCCGGCGTTCGGGAGAATGGCGGCCAGTACACGCATGCCGCGATGTGGTCAGTGCTGGCCTTCGCCGACATGGGCGACGGCGATCGCGCGGCGGAACTCTTCGCCATGCTGAATCCCGTCAACCGCAGTCGCACCCGAAGCGGTGTGAACCGCTACAAGGTGGAACCTTACGTCGTTGCCGCCGACGTTGACTCGGTGGCGCCCCACATGGGCCGCGGCGGCTGGACGTGGTACACGGGATCGGCGGGATGGATGTATCGGGCGGCCATGGAAGGTGTGCTCTGCATCTGCAAGCAGGGTGACGCATTATCGATTGATCCCTGCGTACCGCGAGCGTGGCCAAGCTTCACAGCGGCGTTCCGCTAAGGCGATACACAGTACGACATCGTGGTGAACAATCCTCAGGGTGTGAGCCATGGCGTGAGCTGCGTCGTCGCGGACGGCGTGCGCCTCGCCGACGGCAAGTCAAGCGTGAAACTGCTGGACGACGGCGAGCGTCATAGTGTGACGGTGACGCTCGGTGAGAGGTAAACGCCCAGACCCAATGCCGTTACCGGTTGCGTTGCACGCGGCGCGGACTAATCAGGCGCGTATCTGAATTCGGGTAGTGCTTTTAGCGATTCTTTGGTTGCGTCGGGCAAACGCATTTGCCGGTCGACGATCTGCAGGCTGTTCCATGGCACTGCGACCAGATGAGTTCCCATGCCGAGAAATCCGCCTACCGACAGGATCGCATAGGGTATCGGATTGTTGGGGCTGATGATCAGATCGTCGATTGTCCCGATCTTGTCCTGGCTGTGGTTAAAAACGGGAGATCCATCGATTTTCGATGCCCGATATCCGGTCGCCAGTTGTACCATGTCAACGTGCTTTGCGTTGATCGGTTGTGGCGTTCCCTGAGCCCCGAGCGTGCCGCTCATGAGGGCCAGGATAAGCAGCGTCGCCAGCAGCGGCGCGATATGGTTTTTCATGTTGAACCTCTCTGTTCGTCTGCTCGTCATCTGTATGTCTGCCATACGCTCGACGTCAACCTGACATCCAGAGGCGAAGCTGGCCCAGTTGCAGGCGGCGCATGAAAAGGATGCTCGCAAGTTGAATTGAAGTCGGTACGGTTCCGTACCTGGCGCTGGGCGGAGCTAACGCACGCTCAATGTCGAATAGCGCAAGCGCCGGGTAGGTCAAAAGCTCATCGCGCACGTTTCAAAAGCCGAGGAACCCCGCGAGCGATTGCCCGCTACCGTGCCGATCTCGACTACCGGCCTCATGATTCCGCCGCTCTATCTCGCCAGCGCCGCCAGCAAATCGGTCCGATCCGGAATGACGCTGCTGCGTTCCTCGCATGAGACGAGCAGGACCTTGTCGCGTTGACGCCCTGACGTGTGGCCGTAAGACGAAATCCCAGTCATCTGATTGTGGGTCCGGGGTATCGGACGAAATGCGATGACCCTCCGAAAGCAGTGTACTGCGGCGGCACACGCGATCGGTGTCAGTCTCTTGTCTACTCGCAACGGGACGGTCACGAACCAAGCCTGAAGTCTCAAACGGGGTCGACCTGAGCCGGTCATCGTCTGGCTCAGTGCGTCCAGCTTGAGCCGCCTGAAAGAATCTGGCATTCGTCCGAAGGAGCACCGGGATGAGACGGTGGCCCACCGCACGTTGAGCAGAAATGGCGCGGGCGACAGAAAACCCGGCGGTCTACGTTTGAGGCTAGCGGCGTGCAACGATGGGCAAGGCGCCCTGTCGGGTGCTTGCGTGATGAAGTGCTCCAGCAGCCACGCGGAAGCAGGCTTATCCACTGGCGTTCGGACCCGTGCCGGGCACCAGACTTTTAAGTAGCGGGGTAAGGCAGACCGGTTTAATCAGGTGATCGTCAAACCCGGCTGCAAGCGACCGCTGTCGATCTTCCTGCTGGCCGAACCCTGTCACCGCGATCATGCGTGGGCGTCTACCGGACGGCAGCGCGCGCAGTTCGCTCGCAAGTGCATTGCCGTCCATGCCCCGAGTTGCCGGAAGACGTGGCGGCCTCGGAATTGAGCGGCGACATCCGCCTGGTTCCATTGCATCCGGTCGAGTTGCCGGTTGCGCGGCAGGCTGCAATCGAACAGGCCGCGATATTGCTGAGAAGCGCCAGGCGTCCTCTTGTCATGTTCGGCGCGGCTAGCAACCGGCCGCGTCTAGCCGGTCAATTGACCGAGTTCATCCGGCGCACCGGCATGCCGTTTTTCAATACCCAGATGGGCAAGGGCACCGTCTCCGCAATCGGTAACGAGGAAGCCTCGGAACTCTGGATGGGCACGGCCGCGCTGAGCGAGCGTGACTACCTTCACGAAGCGATAGACCGTGCCGACCTGATCCTCGCGATAGGCCACGACACAATCGAAAAGCCGCCGTTCATCATGGGGCCCGACGGACCGATGGTCATCCACGTCGGATATACACCGGCAAATGTCGAACAGGTGTTCTTCCCGCATGCGGAAGTGGTGGGGGACCTCGGCCTGAGTCTCGCGCTGCTTGCAGATCTGGTCGAAGGCAAGCTTCCGCACACGGCTGCGTTGGCGCCATTGCGCGAAGGCATCCTGATGCGTACGCTGGAACGCGCGGAGGAATCGCGCTTTCCTCTGACGCCGCAACGCATCGTCCACGACGTGCGGAAGATCATGCCGGCCGACGGGATCGTCGCGCTGGACAACGGCATGTACAAGCTGTGGTTCGCGCGCTGCTACAGAACCCGTAGCGCAAATACGCTATTGCTCGACAATGCGCTGGCAACCATGGGGGCGGGCTTGCCTTCGGCGATGATGGCCGCGATTCTTCATCCGGATCGCCGTGTCATGGCCGTTTGCGGCGACGGCGGCTTCATGATGAATTCGCAGGAACTGGAAACCGCTGTGAGGCTGACGCTCAATCTTGTTGTGTTGATCATTCAGGACGATGCATACGGAATGATTCGCTGGAAGCAGGCCGTCGACAGCTTCGCGGACTGGGGGCTGACTTTCGGGAACCCTGATTTCGTCAAATATGCGGATGCATACGGCGCAAAAGGCAGGCGCATTGAGGCGGCCGAAGCGCTGGCTCCGGCACTGGAAAGCGCATTTCGCGAAGGCGGAGTGCAGTTGGTCATCGTCCCGGTTGATTACTCGGAGAACGTTCGTGTCTTTGTCGAGGAACTGGGCAATCGGGTCACGGAGGTCGCGCAATGAAGATCAAGGCAGCAGTGCTGGAAGCAATGGGCGCAGCGTATCCCTATGCCGTTTCCCGTCCTTTACGTATCGACGAGGTCGATCTCGCACCGCCCGGCGCAGATGAAGTGTTGATCAAGATCGCGGCTGCGGGTCTGTGTCACTCCGACCTCTCGGTGATCAACGGCGATCGGCCTCGCCCCATGCCAATGGCGCTCGGACATGAGGCCGCAGGCGTCGTGGTGGAACTGGGAACGGGTGTCACCGATCTCCGGATTGGCGATCACGTCGTGGTGGTGTTCGTGCCGAGTTGCGGTCATTGCGCGCCTTGCGCCGAGGGCCGGCCCGCCTTGTGCGAGCCGGGCGCTGCGGCGAACGGCGCGGGCACGCTGCTCTCCGGCGGGCGTCGCCTCACGCGTAGTGGGGAGGCATTGAACCACCATCTTGGATGCTCGGTATTTGCGGAGTACGCGACCGTATCGCGGCGCTCGGTCGTCAGGATCGATGCCAGCGTGCCGCTCGACGAGGCCGCGCTGTTCGGATGTGCCGTGCTCACGGGCGTCGGCGCAGTGGTGAACACGGCGCAAGTCCGTGTGGGCGGGTCCGTTGCCGTGGTCGGTTTGGGAGGAGTGGGCCTTGCGGCACTCATCGGCGCGCAAGCGGCCGGCGCTCGCCAGATCATCGCGGTCGATCTCTCCGATGCGAAGCTGGACCAGGCGCGCGCTCTCGGCGCTACTCATACTGTCAACGCGGGTCGCGATGAGGCCGTCGAGCAGATCCGGGCATTGAGCTCGGATGGGGTCGAGTTTGCGTTCGAATTCCCAGGCGCCATTCGCGCGCTGGACCTCGCTTATCGCATTACCCGTCGCGGCGGAATGACCGTTACGGCTGGGCTGCCGCCTGCTACTGCGCTTTGGCCACTGCCGGCAGTGAGTCTGGTTGCCGAAGAGCGCACATTGAAGGGCAGCTATATCGGCACGTGCGTGCCGGCGCGCGACATTCCCCATTACATCGATCTTTACATGCAGGGCAGGCTGCCGGTGAACAAGCTACTCACGGGCCATCTGACGCTTGAAGAGATCAATCATGGTTTTGATCTGCTTCACGAAGGCAAAGCGATACGCCAGGTGGTGGTGTTTGAATAGTGTCGAGCGAGCAGGATAGCTCTTGCGGACTGATCTGCCTGCCAGCCTTGGTCGTCGGAGAGGCAGGCAGACCCATATCGCGTCTCAGTTGTTCACGGGCCGTTTGACGGTTGATCCGGTTGACACGTGAGCCCATTGATTCTCTACGTGAGTGGTTTGACCGACGAGTATCTCGGGCAGCCGTCGTCCGGTTACAGCAAGTTGAAGAATCTGTCCGACCTGGCGCCGCAGCGGACCTACATACGGCGGGCTGCCGTGACGACGCAGGCAGCAGGCTGGATCGCCAGCGTCATTCTTTCCTCGTCTTCAGTTGTTCGGGCTGCGGGTCACGGCCGCGTTGAGCCGGCGCCCTCGTGCGCGCATCTGGGGGCGTCAGAGAGGTCACGTCGTCACAGCAGCACGTATAGACCGGAAACCCGTATGAATTCGTGCGGATGATGGTCGTTGGTCCGTGCAGCGGACACACCGCGTTCGCGTTCATGGCGCCTCCTGAAAGTCATGATCTAGCGGCTATAGCGTACATCTTTAAGGCTCAGCAGTGCATCAGCCTCCGCTATTTGAATCGGAACCTCCTGGGGAATCGCCCGGTCCGCTTACGGCGCCGCAATCGATACCAGCACGCAGCGGTTGCGGCGAGCGTGTCGCGCCTGGCCGTTCTCACACCAACGGATGCTATGGCGTTCGCGCCGGCAGGTTGCCGGCAGGGTTACGATGATCAGGCCGTGGCTGGGAACCACGATCGTCTGCCCCCCGATTCTGACGCACACTATTATCGCTCGAGGCGCTGTTCTTCGCCGGCGCGGCAGCCGGTGCCATACGATTCAAGGTTTGCAATTGCAGCAGTTTTAAAGGCCGGTTGTTGCTCTGCTCCGCATGGCCGGTACCAGCCACACAGCACGCGCAAACGAAGCCAACCGTCAGCTTCCATTTTGTCAACATCGTCATGGTCGTCTCCATCCAGGCCCCGTGCTTAACGCGCCGGTCAGTGCCTATTCTTGACGCCGGGACACTGCAGGTGCGCAGCGTTTCGCACCAGAACGCGAGTCGATGGCTTCGAAGACCAAGACCGACAACGGTCATGCAGCAAGGTGCGTGCCGCGTGCGGACGGCCAACTGCGCCCGTGATTGATAGCGGATGGACGAGTAAAACACCATATTCTCCACGTGCGGATGGGATAACCCGCGAAATGGGAGCGGGCACAAGTCATGCGAGAGGGTAGCGTTTCATCGCACGTTTGACCGTGATGAGGCTAACAGCAGGTTTGATGCGTCCGCTTGCGAGCGGCATCGCACTGCGGAGGAAATCCGCTACGCTTCAGGCTGGGTGCTCACCAGCGGTGGACCGTGGTTCGGTGACTCGATGTCGCCGCGTTAGGGTTCTAGGCCTGCTAACAAGAATCGCACCTCCGTCGAATCGCAAACAGAAACTCGCATGCTCTCTGGAAAACGCCATGGCCCAGAAAACGGGTAACAAAAGGAAGGTGCCTGACTTCAAAAATCGGCAGGCCGTGCTGACGGCGCTACGTAATGCGAAAATGGCCCGGTCCGCGCACACTTACGTTCGCGGCAACACGATGCAGTTCTATGAATGGCTCGAGACCGGACACAGTCAGGCATTGCCGGAGGGTCCTCCAATATGGATGTGTGGAGACTGCCACACCGGCAATATGGGCCCGGTTGCTGATGCGCAAGGTCGCGTGGAGATTCAGATCCGCGATCTGGATCAGACGGTCATAGGAAACCCGGCGCACGATCTGATCCGGCTCGGCCTTTCGCTTGCCACGGCTGCGCGCGGCTCCGACCTGCCAGGCCTCACAACGGTTCACATGATGGAAGCGCTCGCCGATGGATATGAACGTGCGCTCGAGCGGGAGTCCAAGGGCAAGGAAATCGATCTGGCAAAAAAGCCAGAAACCGTGCGCGTTGTCATGAAAGAAGCAGTGCGCCGTTCGTGGAAGCATCTGGCCGTCGAGCGTCTGGAAGATATCACGCCGACGATACCGCTAGGCAAGCGTTTCTGGCCCCTCGCCAAGGATGAAGCAGTCGAAATAGCGGCGTTGTTCGAGAAGGGATCCATAAGTCAGCTTGCGACCAGTCTGCGGGCGCGAAAAGATGACGGCCAGGTATCGGTGCTCGATGCCGCCTATTGGATCAAAGGTTGCAGCTCGCTCGGCCGCTTGCGCTATGCAGTGCTTCTCGATGTCGACGGCGGTGTTGTCGAGGGGGATGATCTCTGCCTGATCGACATAAAGGAGTGCCTGAAGGCGGCGGCGCCGCGATATGCGGGCACGAGCATGCCGAAAGACAACGCCGAACGTGTCGTGGAGGGAGCACGGCATTTATCGCCATTTCGGCGAGAGGATGCGTGCGGACCATTTGCAGAACCGTGCGGTGGTGATTCGGGAACTGCTCCCTCAAGACATTAAACTCGAGATTGATCAGCTGAGCCAGGCGGAAGCGATGGACGTCGCGCGGTATCTGGCGCAGGTCGTCGGCAAAGCGCACGGGCGGCAGATGAATCACCGCACTCGCGCCGCGTGGCTCAAGGAAGTGCGGCGGGGTCGCTCGAAAACCATCGACACGCCCTCCTGGCTTTGGAGCAGCGTTGTCGAACTTCTCGGTAGCCACGAGGCGGCCTATCTCGAACACTGCCGTCGGTACGCGTTAGCGACGGACTAGGTCCAGCCTGTGTTATCGCCCGGTCCGGTGAATGGTACGCGAAGCCTTCTTTTGTCCCGCCGCGATCCCGGTTGGGCGCGCCACGACCTTCGGAATAAGCGAGTGCAAAAAACCCGTTGTTTGCTTAGATCCGCTGTGCCTTCGAAGTCGCCAACGAAGAGAAGGGGCATGATCCCGTTGATAGCGACACGCCTGACGGCATCGGGGCGCCTGCAGGGCGACGCCTGCATCGGCGTGCGACGCAGCGATTTTCCTCAGCATGTGCTCGGGTCCTAACGACTGCCCACATGCCGGGCACCACGACGTACCCAGAAAAGGGGGCATTGAGGTCGTCATAAATTCCGTTGTGAGATCGCTCTCGCAGCGTTGCAAGTTACCAGTGCGACCGGCCGTCGTCGTATCTACTCTTAACGATCGAGCCGTGCTGACCGAACGGATAGCTGACGCGAGCAATCGTACGCAGTGCCGTGACATCCTCCAAAGGAGCGGTGCGCAGCGACATTGTCAAACTGCCAATTTTCGGATGCACAGGTCAACGTCGCGCTTTCTTCTTCGGCTTCGGTTTCGGTTTCGGTTTCGGGGGCGTCAACGCAGCAGTCCAGAAAGCCGCGGTTCCGCGTTTGGCTGCTGCGGTTGCGTGACCTCTCGCCGAGCCCGCCACCGTATTCGCCCCGCTCAGCCACATGCTGAGAAAGGGGTTCTTTTTAGTCCATGGATTTTTCATATCAGACTCCATCAAGGAAGCATTGGGCGGGCAGCCGCGTCAGCAGCGACTTGCTGCCGACGCGGCCCGCCGATTGTCGTTATAGTCGTGTCACCGGAAGCGAGCCTGCCTGGTCGCCGGGCAAACCGGACTGCGCGCCTTCGACACGCTCGATTTCCACTTCTGTGCCTCTAAGCGTCTCGTTGATTGTCTCTGTGCGCTCCGAAGCCTCCTTGCCGACCGTCACTTCCTCGACCACGTGAGCAGTCTTGCCCACAACCGCGTGTTCGGCTGTTTCGCGCACTTCGACGGATGCCGTCTTCAAATCCTGGGCTGTGGCAATACGGTCCACTGGACGTCGTTCGATTGTTGCGTGCTCTTCACGTAAGGTGACCGCCTCGCTGACGGGAGTTTCGGTAGCGCGTGAGTAGACGCGTACACCACCTGTCTGCACCTCGCGCTTGCCCACCTCGAGCGACTCGCGCACAACGGCGAAGGACTGCTGCTCGGCTGCCGTTTCGTCCGCGGAGTATTGCGCCGCACTCGGGTCGTATCCCTCATAACCCGTGTTCTTCCAGTGGGAAACGCGCTCTTCGATATCCATCGCGCCAGCCTGGTGCAGTGCAGAGCGAACCGCTATCATCTGTGCTTCATCAAGCACGGTCACGGTAAGAATGGCGCCGCCACGGCGCACGGCTTCCTGATAATGGCCGACCTCGGCAGGGTGTTCGCCGCCGCCAAAAAGGTGGCCAAAGAAACGGCCGATCTTGTACGACGCACTCTCTTCGGTGTGTGCGGCTGATTGCTCAACGCGGGTTTCCTCCGTCAGTTCATGAGCGGTCTGGTTGTTCGCGTGAACTTCCATATTGCTTCTGGCAATCCCGGTCTGCGTCAACTGTTCCAGCGCCTGATCGGCCTGTTCAAATGAATCGAATACACCTACGAGGACCTGTGACATTTTTGTACTCCAAGAGTGTGAGTGGCCTAACTTCAGCCTGACTGAACTTCCATTCCTTAAAGCGCTGACTGCTCACCATCTTCGGAGGACGGTGCCGCGGGTTGCGGGCTCCAGTCTCCATCTGTTCCGGTTCGCCGCTCCACTACGACTTCCTGCCGTTGCACTTCGGCCTCGTGCACGCTCGCTTCTTCGATTTCCTGGAGGCCAATCCGGATTTCTTCCTTCAGCATCAATTTCATTTCGGTAACCGGAACATATTCGAAGACCGGGACTACCAGAATGTTTCCTTCCTGGAACGGCCCGAATTCGGCATCGACCATCCGGTTCGCGGGGACGCGCTCAATCGTGACCACACGACGCCTGACGACAACCGGTATCTCTTTCAGGTCTTTGTGGACGATGGTTCGAACCCGGACGGTTGCCGTTTCCTGCTGCTCGACATCGACACGCAGCCGCTCTTCGATTGCAGTGACATTCATCGCGGCAGCGGGTGATGCGGGTCCCGGGCCGGAGGCGTCTTTGTGGTCGGCCATGGCGGCTCCTTCAACGGTTTGTCAATGACCCCCCCGATCAGACGGCTCGTTGGCCCGGCATTGCGCGGTCGGGGGCGCGTCGCGAGAGGACGTCATCGCTCGATGCACCGCCGGATTCTTCGAACGGCGGTTGATGACGAAACCCTGCGTGGCCTGAAACAATGGAGATAATTGCACCGACAACGAGTGCTGCAAACGAAAACCATGAAGCCCGTGCTACGCCGCGTGCTGCGGTATCTGCTGCCTGACGTGCGTCGGCTTCGGCTTGCGGACTTGACGCTTCAGCTGTTGTGGCAGAGGCAATTGCGCCTTGTATCCGTTGCGTCACTGAGCCCGCCAGTGTCCCGGCGGCTCCCGATGGATTTGCTTGCCGCACCGACCGTCGCACCGGTCGACGCTACGCTTCCAGCTGCGCTGACCGCACTTCCGACGAGGGACGTGGCGCTATAGAAAACCATGAGAATCATGACCGCCCACGCAAGCAGCCCATGAAGCCATCCGAGCACCGGCGCGCAGCGGCCCGCGAAGTAAGAACCGATAAAAACTGCGATGACCGTCATCACGATGAGATAGGCGCCGGAGCCGAAGCCAAAACCCTGTAGTGGGTTGGGGCGAGACAGCGGAGAGAGCGCAGACATTCCTATCGCGGCACCGAGCACGCTGAGGATGAGGTACAGGGTCAGGGAGAGAATGACGCCAGCGATGACGGCACCCCATGACACGCGCGGTAGACCGTCATGGGTAGTGAGGAGTCGCATAGATAAGTCCTGAACGGTTGGAGTGCGTGGATTGACAGGAGCGAGTGCTCCGATTGATGGCAAAGGTGATGGCGCAACGGGCGTACCTGGCTGTCAGCTCTCAGCGCGTTTGCCAGATTGAGGTTTGGAATCAATGTGGGTGGATGCATATGCGTAGATCCCCCTTGGGCACGGCGACTGCCGCGCAGAAATTACTTTGCACAAGCGGCGCGCGCGCACGTGCGAAACTTTCCTTTGATAACTCCGCGTTCAAGGTTGGCGCTTGAGCTGCAACGCGCGGCGCGGACTTGATCATGCGGAAGGGTCGGCGATGCAACCATTAGCCGTTTGAGACCCTAAGTGCTTGCCCTTTTCGATCAGTTTCCATTTGAACTGCGACCTACACCGATTGCGCGCGAAGCCCCGAAAACCCAGCATGGCCGTTAACCCGTTTGTCGGGACCCGGCAAAGCCGTTCCTTCTCATTGGCCCTTGGTGCACGGGGCCACTCTCTTTGACAGCGTTGTTCCCTCGGAGCGAACCGTAACCTTTTCAGGCCGATCCACATACAGCATCGGGGGTGTTTTCGTCCACTCTCTCGGGTCGAAACTGCGTACAGCGGACGCGGCACCCTGATTTCCCCGTCGCTCGACGTCCTGCGCGAGGAGTTCCCGGAAAACGCCCAACCCCGGCACGCCGTGCAACTGGCTGAACCCCTCAAGCACCTCTGCGATAGCGAGGTTCAATGTCTCCTGTTTGCGCGTACTGGCGATATGCGAACTACCCCTTGCCAGCTCCAACATGTATGTCACACGGCCCAGCGTCATCGCGGTGCCCGAGATAGTTTTCTTCAGCATTCCAGTTCCCCCGTTCTACTTCAATAAATCACTCTCACCGGCGCAAGGTGGCGTCCGTGGAGCAAATTTTTCGTACGATTGAGCGTAAGAACATTTGCCGGCAACAACAGCCATCTATACCGCAACGACGATGATGCTTACAAAATGCTTGGATCGGTCATATACGCCTGGTCAATCGCGCCACGGAAGCAGCCGCGCAGTGCTGCTTTCGATTTTCTTTCCCATAGGACGTCCGGTCTCAAATGGTTGGGCGGGACGCTATTGCAGCCAGAATGACCGGTAGTCGGGCCGGTTTTACAAAGTGGTGATCGAAGCCGGCCTTGAACGATTCCGCTTTTTCTGCGGGCGCGTGCAGTGCGGTCACCGCCAGCAGAAACGGGCGGGGGGCGAAACTCATGCGCCGGATTTCTTTCGCCACCGCGTGGCCGTCGACTCCGGGCATCTGGATATCGAGTATCACCACGTCGGGACGCCAGGCGTAGTACGCAGCGAGCGCGCCTACACCGTCTACAGCCGTCTGAATGGCGTAACCGTTAGCCTCGAAGAACAGCACGTAGGCCGCGAGCAAGTTCGGATCGTCGTCGGCTATGAGCAAACGCCCAGCTTTCGCGAAGGACATTGGATTCCTTTAGGTTGCCCAATTTCACGCAATTTTGGGACCCGATAGAATAAAGGCAGCAAATCCGCGTAATCTAGGTTCAGGGAATGCTCCATACTGACTGTTTCCGCTTCATTGAGGACAAGCATGCGATTGGCTGACTTCATTCTGCGTGACATGGAAACGATTCTGGTCCAGTGGGAGGCGTTCGCCGCTACCCTGTTGCCGGCAGCCGTGGGCATGAAATCGCTCGCTTTGCGCGACCATGCGCAACAGATTCTGCAGGCCATTGTGAAGGACCTGTCGACGGCCCAGACCAGGGAAGCGCAAGTCGAGAAATCACTAGGGCTCGCCCCTGTACCTATCGGCGCTTCGGAGACAGCTGCGCAGACGCACGCCCTTCTTCGGGCACGAGGCGGTTTCGACATCAACCAGTTGGCTGCTGAGTACCGCGCCTTGCGCGCGAGCGTCCTGCGCCTCTGGATGGACGAATGTCAGCACGACGCCCCACACCCGGACGATGTCATCCGTTTCAACGAGGCTATCGACCAGGCGCTTGCGGAATCGGTCGGGTATTTCAGCTCGCAGGTAGATCAGGCCCGCAATCTTTTTCTTGGCATGCTCGGGCACGATATGCGAAGCCCACTGCAGACCATCCTGATGACGGCCCAGTATCTGACGGCGCTGAACGCTGGAGATCAGGTATCGGTAGCGGCATCCCGCTTGATCCGAAGCGGCGCGCGCATGCAGGCCCTTCTGAGCGATATGCTGGATTTCAATCGTACCAGGCTGGGTTTGGGGATCGGTATCTCGCCCACTGATGTCGACCTCGAGAAACTGTTTGCCGACGAGCTTGATCAGTTGCGGGCAGCGCACCCGGACTGTCGTGTCGATCTGGACGCGAAAGGAGATTGTCGAGGAGTTTGGGACGGCCGCCGTCTGCAGCAGTTGCTCGGAAACCTGGTGTTGAATGCGATCAAATACGGAGCGCCGGACGCACCAGTGACAGTAATAATGACCGGCGACGAGCAGAACGTTCGTTTCGAGGTCAGGAACCGGGGGCCGGCCATGGATCGAGAGACTCTGCATCGAATCTTCGACCCGCTTCAGCGGGGCCTGAATCCTGAAGACTCCTATAGCGCCGACGGCAATCTGGGGCTTGGACTCTACATCGCGCGCGAGATTTCCAGGGCCCATGGAGGTGAGATCGACGCGTGGTCCAACGACGGAGAAACGGTGTTTATGGTGCGTTTGCCCCGTAGTCACTAGCGGTCGTGGCAGGTCCAACGATCGGCAGTCGGCATGCCTTTGCGTGAGAGCTGAACAGGTTATCGAGCGCGCAGATGCATCAACGACGCATCTTCAATTGCGCGTTTTTTAACCCTGCTTGTCACTTCTACGAACTGCAAGGCTTCGTGGTTACTCACTTGCCCAGCGAGCGTCGTTTCGTGGCTCGCCGGGCGCTCCCGAGACCATCGCTCGGATCCAAGCATAAATCGTTGACAGCGGATTATCGGCCAGTTCGCCTGGATGTCGGTTGTCGAGAAGTCCGGCTGTCCGCTCAGGGTCCGATTGCAGCCGATCGCGCAACGCGAACGCAAATCCAAATGGCTGCTCGATGTTCGCCCTGGGTGGCGTGTGAGCTTTTTAATTTGCCGACACGCTGTATCAGATGACCGCAACTTCGCATGACACTGTGAAGTTCATCTCCCGTAAAGACTCCCCTCGGAAATCGATTTCGAGTAAAGCATGCAACTAACCGTCCGGCACATCTGCGTGCCAGTCAACCGCAAACCCGTCTCCAGTAGGGCAGGCCAAATCTACACCGCTAATTGTCCAGGCGGACTATATCTGCTGCGCTGCGCGGCCTGCTTCCCTGCGGAGACGGACGGCAGGATCGATCACATGATGGTACAGGAGCAGGGGCTTGACGAACGTGCGAAGGGTGTCGACCGCTACCGGACAGACATGCCGCGCCGGCGGTGAGAAAGTATTAACGGCAAAAATGGTGAGTTCATTCTTATCAGCATTGCAATGCGTCCAGCAGAAGCGAACCGAATTATCGCGGCGATCCGTCGGGTTTGACTTTGCGCATTGTTGGTTCGGCCGCCACCAGGCATATGGCTTGCTCGACATAGAGTCGGCTGCGGCATTCCGTCCAGGAGCCAAACGGCATCACCCAGGAGACAAGCATGGAAGCGACAACGCAGGACAATACAGAGACGGGCTCCAGTTCGCCGGACGCGCTGGCCATGCTCGAAGCAGACCATCGCGCAGTCGAAAAACTCTTCAGGGCGTTCGAGAAAGCCGCTGACGACGACCTTGAAGCGAAGGCCGGACTTGCGCAACGCGCGTGCGAAGAGCTGTCGATTCACGCGATGCTCGAAGAGGAGCTGCTTTATCCGGCCGCTCAGGAGGCCTTGCCGGACAGCGACAAAATCGACGTCGAAGAAGCGTATGTCGAGCACTTTCTGGTCAAGACCCTGATCGCGAAGTTCGAGACCATGAAGCCGGGCGACAAGGGCTTCGACGCAACTTTCAAGGTGATGAGCGAAATGGTGGACCATCACGTCGAGGAAGAAGAGGAAGAACTCTTCCCGGAACTGCGCAAGTCGAAATGCAATCTGCGCGCACTCGGCGACAGGATGGCGAAACGAAAGGCGGAGTTGCAAACCAAGCTCGATAGGGCGGGCAGCAAGGCGGTGGGCGACAAGACCGCGACGCTCTGAGTTTGCAGCGGAAGAGCCTGTCGCGCACGCTAACGGGAAATAGAAAACATTCATGACGCTAGAGCAGCGGCTTCGCAGCATGCGCAAGATGATGCGTGACATGTTCGGCATCGCCCGACTACGCGCCGGACAGGAAGACATCATTCGCAACGTGCTGGAACGGCGCGACACGTTGGCGACGATGCCAACAGGCGCGGGCAAATCTCTGTGTTACCAGTTGCCGGCATTGCATCTCGACGGCGACACTGGTCGTGTCGCCGCTCATCGCGTTGATGAAAGATCAGGCGGACAAACTGCTGGCCGCGGGCGTCGAGTGTTGAAGTCCTTAAAAACTGCTAATCGTGTCCATCGATTACGCTAATGTAAGACTGTAATTTGGCCCCGCAAGATAAGGCATAGCAGCGGTTTCGCACGCCGTTCCAGGCGTTGCGTTTCAGCAACGCACGCATGCTCGGATGTCCGATGATTTTGCTAACGCGTTCGTCGTGTCCGCTAATTCGGCTAATGCGGTTGTAGAGGAGCGCGATAGGTGCATTCGCTTGAAGCGGCAGCAAGTGCAAATACCGGAGGTCATTTTTTTTTGATCTTCGGAAGGTGCCATCTCAGTGCGCAGATCAAAAACGCCATACGGTACGGCACTTTGTGTGTCACATCAGGGGGCCTTCAACATCCTCTTGTGTGAACGTTGCGCAGCGCGGCGCCGTCCTGCGCATAGTCAGTCGTGTCGGGCAGTGAGTTCGCGTCGCGGTAGAAAAGCCGCGCTAGCAGAATTAATGGGCACGATTAGCGCTCCAAAGGACATCATTAACGGAATTTGCGAACTTCAACAGATGGCGACGGCAATAGCGGTTGCCGAAACGGCCGTTGCCCCGCAGGGCGATGCCCGACAGGCCTTACGCCGACTCGTCGTGGTCAGGCATACCTGGCGGCCGAGGCATGATGCTGTGAAGGCGCACTGTCAACACGGCGGCGCCTCCCAGCTGGAGTCTCACTCGGGCGCACAGTGCACGTCGAATTTCACTAGTTTCGTCGGACCGAAGGTATTGCTGATCGCGACGTCGGCGGCATCGCGCCCGCGCGCCATCAACACGCGCCCGGTGCGCGGTGCATTGTTGCGCGGATCGAAGGTCTGCCAGCTGCCCCCGACATATGCCTCGAACCACGCCGCGAAATCCATCGCACTCCAGGGCGGTGGCGTGCCGACATCGCTGATATAGCCGGTGCAGTAGCGCGCCGGGATATTCATCGCTCGACACAGCGTGACCGCCAGATGCGCGAAGTCGCGACACACGCCCTTGCGCTCCTGCCACGCCTGAAACGCGGTCTTGGTCGACCGCGCGAAGTGATAACCGAACGTGATGTGACGAAACACATAGTCGCAGATTGCCTGCACGCGGTCGCGTCCAGGAGGCGATTTGCCGAACAGCTGCCATGCGATGTCGGAGAGCAGATCAGTCTCGCAATAGCGGCTGCCAAGCAGAAACACGAGACTCTCAACGGGCAATGCTTCGACGGGAACCTGATAGGTGAAGGGCTCGAGTGTTTCGGGCTGGTCGGAGATGTTAAGGAGCGCCGTGGTGGAGAGCGAAATTCGCCCTTGAGGCGCGACGATCCTGCTGCACAGATTGCCGAAGCCATCGCGGTACTGCGTAATCGGCACTGGCGGGTCGACCCTCAGCAGATCGGCGCTCAGTACGTCCTGCACACGGGAATAGTGCGTGTTGAGCATCAACAACATCGGTGTCGGCTGCTCGCACTCATACACCAGTTCATAGCCAACGCGGAGTCTCATCGGAACAGCCTTTACGGTTAAGAGTGCGCAGACTGCGTGGCGGTGACATCGGGTTCTTCGGTCACGATCACTTCGACATCGAGACCGCGGAACGAGTGCATCGCGCCGTGCCAGGTGCCCCATAGCGGCAACGCCTGGTAGTAGTTCCATGCGACGGCAACACGGATCAGATGCCGATTGCCGACGATACTGTTGGTCGGATCGAAGTCGACCCAGCCTGCGCCCGGAAGGTAGATCTGCAGCCACGCGTGCGTGGCGCCTCCGCCTTGCGTGGCATCGTGATTGGGCACAAAGATATAGCCGCTGACGAAGCGCGCCGCGAGACCGAGCGAACGCACCGCGTCCATCATCAGCACCGCGAAGTCGCGACAGCTGCCGCTGCGGTGCCGCAAGGTATCGCCCGGGCGATTGACGCCTTTTTCAGTGCGCCGTACGTAAAGAAATTCGTTCTTGATTTCCAGCGCCATCGCGCGCAACAGCGCCATCGTGCCGGTCTTGCCGTGCGGCGCAAGGAATCTGCGCGCCCATGTATCGACTTCGTCGTCGGGATACTCGCGATTGCGCGCGTTCACCAGATCCGATGCTTCTTCGTTCGTGTAGGCGAAAGGCCATGTCGCCGCGTAGCCTTCGAGTGAATAATCGGGTAGCGGCGCTTCGTAGTGCTCGAGCGTCACTTCGCTTTTGAAAAGCAGTTCCGTCGCTTTGCCTTTGAACGTCGCGATCGCGACGGAATTGTCGAAGACGTCGTGCAGCCAGTGCAGCCGCACAGGTGTCGGCGTGATCAACAACTCCATGGTGAGTAGACGCAGATCGTGGCTCGCCCGCGGCCGGAACATCATGCGATGCTCGCCGAAACTGACCGGTTCCGAATAGCGGTACACGCTTACATGCCGCACGCTCAAGCGTTGCGGCGCACTCATTGCGCTTCACCGGGCAGGTTCGGGGGACCCGTCAGGGGAAGGGAAAGTGGAATTGCCGTGATCGCTGCAATCGCCATTTCCGTCATTTCGCCGTCCATGAAAACCTGCCGCGACAGCACGAACTGGGGCGACCATCGTGGCCGGAATCTCGTGAGCCACCTTGCGCCTTCCGGTCGTTTCCGCTCGTTTTACGGAGAGCGCTCTTTAGTCAGCATACACGAGCCATATTGGTGGAAATCACCTGTTTTTAGCGTTTCGAAGGCGCGTGAACGCTTGACCTCGCGAAGGGGGCGGTTGTGCGCTGGGAAAGGAGCCTGTCTAGCCGCTCGAGCGAAGTACAGTCGTCACTTCGCGTTAGCGCGAATTAAATTTGTCAGTGCGCCGGGAGACCGGCAAGGAGTAATGAGTGCAAGTCTCTTACAACGAAGGTCTAGCAAACCACGTTGTCCCCGAGTCATGCGCAGTATGTCGCGAGACATGCGGCGAAGAGAATGAAAGGGACTTCCCCGTCCCGAGGCTGCGGCGGAAGCCGGGAGCCGGCACTAACGTGCCATGATGAGGTGCAAGCCATCATCAACACCAACAGGAGGGGAAGTCCATGCCTATTGTTACCGTCGGAATCGATCTCGCCAAGAACGTGTTTGCCATCCACGGCGTGGATGAAGCAGGCAAGGTGGTGTTGCGCAAGCCGCGAGTCATGCGTGACCAACTGGTAGCGGTGATCGCGCAGTTGCCGCCTTGTTTGATAGGCATGGAGGCTTGCTCCGGCGCGCATCATTGGGCACGTGTATTCCAGCAGCATGGCCACACGGTAAAGTTGATGGCCCCACAGTTGGTAGCGCCGTACCGGATGTCTGGCAAACGAGGCAAGAATGACGCAGCGGATGCTGCAGCTATCTGTGAGGCGGTGACTCGGCCCAGCATGCGTTTCGTGCCCGCCAAGGACGAGCATCAGCAGGCGACGCTTTGCTTGCATCGAACGCGGCAAGGATTCATCGAGGAACGCACTGCAACGTACAACCGACTGCGCGGTTTGCTTTCGGAGTTTGGTGTTGTGCTGCCGCAGAGTCCAGAGAAGCTGCGCAAGAGCATTGCGGATCATCTGGACGACTTGCCCGGCTGGGCCAGACAGAGTATCAACGACCTGCTTGAGCATGCCGGCCACATTGAGGACCGCTTGGTCATCTACGATCGCGCGATTGCTGGGATTGCGCGCGAAGACGAGCGCAGCCGGCGGTTGATGCAACTGCGCGGTGTCGGCCCGACGACAGCTAGCGCTCTTTTGGCCAGCATCGGGAGTGGACACGACTTCAAGAATGGGCGTCAGGTAGCGGCATGGATCGGATTGACGCCAGGACAATACAGCAGTGGTGGCAAAGAACGGCTGGAGACTATCACCAAGGCCGGTGACGCATATCTGCGCAGTCTGCTGGTTCTTGGAGCCCGATCCATGATGGCCAGCCTGGGAGAAAAGCAGGACCGGCTCAGCCGCTGGGTACGAAGCCTCGTCGAGCGGCGCGGCTATTGGCGAGCGGCCGTTGCGATTGCGGCCAAAAACGCGAGAATGGCTTGGGCCATTCTGAAATATGGTGAGGACTTCAAGCTTGAGCCGAGCAATGCATAATTTCCCTTCGGGCAGGCAATTGGAGGCAGATGGAGAGCTGAATTTGAAGAACACCATGAGCGAATAGAAACGATCACTTTGCACTGCCAGCGGTGATGTGAAGCGGGTTGGACCCGTGCGGGGCGTACCTGACCTGTCAACTGGGAACTTAAATCCCGGAAAGCGAATGAGGTCCTTGCGCGCGTCTTTCATCAGGGTCCGGGCCGTTGGCTCAATATGACCGGTTGTAGTTACGCAGTCCTTCACCTTCTCACATGACGTCGGCAAGGCAGCAAATTGCGATAGAAAATCAGTAGAACCCTTGCGCTCAGCGGGGAAGCCCTTGTAGACGACAGGGGAAAACATGCGGTTTCCCGCGTAACTTCTTGTAAGTGCTGACGCGACCAGCGCTGGCCGCCTCCTGGAATGACATTCTGCTTCGTTGCAGCCAACAGCACTGTTAGTGAGCGCACAAGCTGTTGGTATGCGATCAGCCACAGCTGTGTTGCGGGCGTTGCGTGGCCAGTGGGGACCACCTAGACCGTATGGCAATGGAGATTGTTGCGTGACACACGTCGAGAGCGGGTGCGGTACGATGGTGTGGCATCGAGGGAGGCGAACATGGCATGGGGATGTCAACCGACCACGGCGTCAGACCTAGGGCAGCGACTGTCCGAGTTGCGGGGGGAAGCGCTTGCGGGTGTGCACGGTCGGTATTCAGGCGATCTGTGCGGGAAAGTGCTTGACCTGATCGACCACGCCGAACGGCTTCTTGTGCTTGATGCCTTCGATGAAGAAGCAATGGTCGTTTCTAGACGGCTTCTCGACGACGGGAACCCCCGTCTCGCGCTGGAGAAGCTGGCTCATATAATCGAACCGCGTCTTTTAAAGCAATCGCCCTGACGGCGGGTGGGTCAGGATTCCGTGCAAATCGACACGATTCGGTTTGGGCGGACGGCCCGTCAACTCGGGCGGTGTCCTCTGCGTTGACGATCTGATCGGCTATGGAATTGCGATCCCCCAAAATCGCGAATCGAGCGCTTCAATGAAAAGAATCTACGCGTATAAAGGCTTCGAGGTCACCGTGGAGCTTGAACCAGTTTGGGAAACTGCGGGGAGCGTCACTTTGCTGCCACCACGCGGCTTCATTGCAGTCGTGCATATTCGAACGCTGGGAGTTACTCGTCCCACGGTTGCGCCAATACGCCTGACGGCAGATAACCAGCGGCCCTTCTCGACGGAAGCTGCGGCGCTTATGGCGGGGTACAGCGCCGGACAGCGGGTAGTAGACGACACGCTTTCACCTTGAACACAGTCCACCGCGATTCATAGCGTGCTTGAAAACGACTTTGGGCGCTATGCTGCCGCTTTCGCGTGGCGGGATTCGACAGATTCACGCCGTGCAGCGGCGGCCTGATCCAATCTAGCGAGAAGAACTGAGGCTTGGTCAGTGATTCGCCTTGGCGTATCGGGGAGCGTCAACATTGCGCGGATGCGCGTCCGCCAGTAGTCTAGCTCCGCGACGGCGCTTGTCGGTGCGAATGTTTCGGGCCGTAGACGTTCCAAGTGGAAAATCATAGACTTGATTTGATCCAGTTCGTTCTGCGCTTGAACATGGGGAGCCATAGGTACGACCCTTTCGAATTTCCGTTTTTGATCCAACGCTAGATTCGCGAAAATCTCGCTGCCAAGAACCGGTCAACGCCGAGACCGGGTCCAGCGGCACCAGTCGTGGTGGTCCAGGTTCCTGAGCAATTCCGCACGACGATGTTCGCGGCGATAGTGGCCGATCACGGCGATTGCCGCGATCACCAGCGCGAACGTACCGACCACAATCCCCATCCACGATTCGACCATTGCAGCCTCCATCGTCAGGTCCGGTCCGCAGTCGCCGACCGCTTGCCGTCAATTTCCGAGATGACTTTCCTGCAACTGCGCTGCGCGTCCCGTCAGCGCCGCCATCTCAAGCTGGCCGCGCGAACGCACTCAGTGAATCCGCGCAACAGCCTTCAGTACGGCTTGGCCCTGAGGCGTGATGCGGGGTTGCCGGTGCCCTGGCGCCAGCATTTCGAAAATGACTAGTTGATGTTCCAGCACCGTGCGAAGCTCCGCACGGTCCGCTTCGATCTGATCCGGCGCGTCCTCGACCAACATCAGCGTGGTCAATTCATGCGGACTTAGCACACGGTCCTCCTTGCGAAGGGATAGTTTCTGGGCGGAAAACCCGACCGAACCAATTAAATTTTTAATTAGAGAAAACATTCTAACTTTGTTAAATTGGCATCCGAAAGGCTTCTTTTATAGGTATCTGCCCTAATTCCGTTGGCGATGAAGGCCAAACGCATGCGAAATTTATGAAAGACAGAGCGACAATCGTATGCAGTAGCGAGCGTGTCGGAACTTTCGAGGATGACGGGACCGATGATGGTCTTGTCTAGCTTTGAGCGCGTCAGGATCGAGATATCGATCTTCCCCGTCTGGCGATCGAAGTAGGCGCGTCGCGTGGCCGCCGATTGTTCGGCCTTGGCTGATTTCGAGCTGCGGATATCGTTGAAATCGAGCGTGCTGGTCGCGATGCCGCGCCAGGAGACGCACGTTCGCGCACTCGATCGCGTCGTTAGATGCATAACGCCAGGTCGGCTGTATCGCGTCCTTCCGTCTGCGTGTCACAAATTGGTGTGCTGCGGTCCGTGATACTGGTCACAACTGGCAGGGATGGGTCGTCGACCGTCGACTGGATGGCTCTGGTGCAAATAGGCGATATGGACGAGATGTTTTGTTATATAAAGGACACCTGATCAGGCAGACAGGACGGCCACCCAGACTGCGGGCGCAGCGGTATCTTTGAGGCGGAGTTTCGCGAGGCTGAATTGGCCCTTGCGAATACGATGTACCAGTTCAATACCTGAGAGAGTGATCGCGGCGTTCCGGAAACGTTTGAAGCCGAGCATGACTTTCGTCCGGGACTTGATGTTGCGGTGGTCCTGCCAGATTATTGAGATATTTCGAGGATCGGACCTTCGTGTCCTCCGGCAGCAAGCCATCGGCCTTCATCTCGCGCACGGCGCGGTGCGAGGCGGCGTAGCCATCAAGCGTGATGGTCTTCGGCGGCTGGCCTTGATGTTTGATTGCCTTCCTGAAAAACGCTGTTGCCGCCTTCACGTCGCGCCTGGCGCTGAGCATGAAGTCGACCGTCCGACCCGCCCGATCCACCGCCCGATAAAGATAGACCCACTTGCCGCGCAGCTTGAGGTAAGTCTCGTCGACACGCCACGACTGGCCGGTGGGCCTGCAAAAGCGGTTCCACCGTTTGACGAATTCCGGCGCAAAGCGACGCACCCAGCGCAGGATTGTCGTGTGCGCCAGCGACAGACCCCGTTCCGCCATCATTTCGACCAGATCGCGCAGGCTAAGCTTGTAGCGCAGGTACCAGCGAACACACAGAATGATCACATCGCGGTCAAAATGACGGCCCGCGAACAGTTCCTCCAGACTCTTCAGCTTGCTCATCGGCGGTTCTCAATTCGTTCAGACCGACACCTTAACCGATTCGCCCCTGCGCTATTTGCACCAGAGCCCGATGGAATTGGATTGCAGGAAAATGGCGAGGGTTGTGGTGCAATTCCGGCGCGTCCGGTCTGTTACTCTTGAGCTTTTGACGACCACGAGCCAATGAGCAAGCTGAAAGATCTCGAATGGTTGTTCAACGGGCGTCATTTCGATCGCGAAGTCATCGTCCTTTGCGTGCGTTGGTATCTTCGCTACAAGCTCAGTCTGCGTGATCTTGTCGAGATGATGGCTGAGCGCGGCCTGACCCTCGCCCACACTACGATCCTGCGTTGGGTGAAGCGCTACACGCCGGAGTTCGTCAAACGCTGGAATCGGTTGGCTACGACAGCCGGTCAGTCGTGGCGGGTCGACGAGACCTACGTGAAGATTCGCGGCAAATGGGCCTATCTCTACCGCGCCGTTGACCGGGCGGGAAAGACGATCGATTTTTGCCTCAGCGCCAGGCGCGACGTGGCGGCAGCAAAGGCGTTCTTCGCGAAGGCAATCAGGACTCAGGGACGCGCTCCTGAGACGATCACGCTGGACGGCTACGCGGCATCTCATCGGGCGGTCCGCGAGATGAAGACCCACGGGTCGCTACCCAGGCGAACGAGATTGCGATCCTCGAAGTACCTGAATAACCTGATTGAGCAGGATCACCGCCACATCAAATCGCGGGTGAACGTGATGCTCGGGTTCAAGCGGTTCCGCAGCGCTGCCGTTACCCTCTCCGGCATCGAACTGATGCATCGCATTCGCAAAGCCCAGTTCGATCTCACCAGCATGCACCTCAAAGATACCACTTCGCCCTCGATTTGGATGGCGGTTCTTTCAGCTTGCTAAGGTATCCGAAACATGGGCGATTTCTTGCCCGCCTACCGAGTTTGCACCACAGCCTTTGGTGACGACTTTACTTCGCTCTACGGCATGCCACTTCGTGTTTCTGCCAGGCACCGATGCGCTTCTCGAGCTGATTGATAGCCGCTTCGGATGCGTTGACGCGGCGCAACTGTTCGAGAAGATTTAGCGCTATTGATCGAGGTAGCGCGCCCTCAAGGTCTGCCATGCGCTCCCTGATTTCCGCCAGTCCCGCCACGCGTCCCGCGCGAAACGTCACGCCAAATTCATACAGCAACCACGAAGCGGATTTATTTGCTTCTTCCGGAACTTGACGCGCAATGAGCGCATGCGGTGCAGACTAAGCATCACCTGCTGTGACCGGCGTGGACGCAACTGCGCATGCATGGTTTCTGCACTGCCGTCCGGATCGCTCGGGCGTATGCCGCGGCGGTCTTGTTGGTTTGCACGAAAGGTCGAATGAACTGAGCACGACTCGACCGACGGGGCGCCGTGCCAGAAACGCGATTAAGTCATCATGGCCGAACCGCCGATTCGCGTTCTCGCCAGTTTTGGGCGTCGACCCAGTACAGCTGGAACACCCGTTTTGCAATGTCGAGTCCATATATTCGTCTGGGGCCTCCGTTCCTCAAGTGGTTGTGTCGCAACTCCGCTAATGGGATGGTCCACCCCGCCCCGCTGGACAGGTTAGGCTGGCAGTGTTCATCCCGAACTGGAGACCATCATGGACGCCGTAACGCTCGTGGGTATCAATCTGGGCAAACACAGCTTTCACCTGCATGGGCAGGACGCTAAAGGCAAGGCTGTGTTCCGTAAAAAGGTGAGCCGCAAGCAACTGATCGAATTCTTCGCGACGTTCCATGCCTGTACCGTGGTTATGGAGGCCTGCGCCGGTTCGCATCATATGGCCCGCAAGCTGGCCGAATTCGGACACGCGGTGCGCCTGATCTCGCCGCAGTTCGTCAGGCCGTTCGTCAAGTCAAACAAGAATGATTTCGTCGATGCCGAGGCGATCTGCGAAGCAGCGTCGCGCCCCGCCATGCGATTCGTAACCCCGAAGACGGAATCGCAACAGACGCTTTCAGTGCTGCATCGTGTGCGTGAGTCGATGGTGCGCGAACGCACCAGAACCGTCAACCAAATGCATGGATTTCTCCTCGAGTTTGGCATCAGTCTGCCAGTGGGCAACGCCACCGTCACACGTCTGCCGGCCGTGCTCGCCATGCAAGAACTGCCGCCCCGACTAATTGCGATTCTCGAACGCCTCCACGGGCACTTCAAGTACCTTGAGGAACAGATTGGTGAGATTGACCAGGAGCTCGCACGTCGGCTCGCTGAGGACGAGGTTGGACAGCGCCTGATGAGCATCCCGGGAGTCGGCCCCGTCACCGCGAGCGCGTTGGCCGCGAAAATGGGCGACGCAAAGCAGTACGGCTGCAGTCGCGATTTTGCGGCATCGGTTGGGCTCGTTCCGCGGCAATACAGCACGGGCGGCAAGACCAATCTTCTGGGGATCAGCCGACGCGGCGACAAAAATGTCAGGCGCCTGCTCGTCCTGTGCGCCCGAGCCTACATGCGAGGCCTGGAGAAACGAACCGGTCGCCTGGCAGACTGGGTTCGCGCAATGCTCGCGCAGCGGCATTCAAACGTGGTGGCGTGTGCGCTGGCCAACAAGCTGGCCCGGACCGCCTGGGCCATTGTTGCGCGCCAAACCACATTTGACGCAGGGTTCTCAAGCCATCCACTCTGAACGGGTACAGCTTTACCATTGCTTACAAAGCATCCAACTGGTTTTGCGACGACTGAAAATTGATGACGTGAACGGCATACCGGCCTGCCGAAGAACCTGAGTGCCAAAGAGGCTTTTCGAAGCCGATCCACTGTTAAGGATCGTCAGGCGCGAATCTCATCGTGGCGCGGAGAGCAATCCCCACAACGACGCCGAATAGATTTAAGCAAGCCAAACTCGCCATTGAAAATCAGGGTTGCAAAAATGGGGTGGACCATAGCTTTGGCACATTGATGCCGTGCGTTCCTGGTGGCCCTCAATCGTGCCAACTTCGCTGAAGGGGGGCGATGTCCATTCCATCTCGGCCACAAGGCACCGTTCCTGAGTCGCATCGGTTGGCCGTTCCAACGGCGGATTCTATTGCGACAGCTCCCGAATTTGCAGCATACAGGAGTGACGCATCTATTCCAGAGATCGCGAGCCGCAGCGGTTCAGCGCATACTGTATCGGAGCCGGGCCATTTGTTCGGCCGCGTTTTCGAGAAGTGTCACAACATCCCCGATTGCGATGTCAAGCGTGATCGGCCCAGGCGCGGGGGAAAAGCATCCGGCAAAGCCTTCACCGAGATACGCAAACGCCGACGTATCGATCGCACCGGACAACACCGAGGCCGGAACACCAGCAGCGGACGCGTATTGAGCCGCAAGAAACGGAGGCGGGCCGCGCAGCGTCTCAGTATCCGAGTGGCCTTTGCCAGTGATCAGCCGGTCAACGTCCTTGAGCGCCAGTTCGAGTCCGATATGCCGCGCGACCGGTTGGGCTCCCCGTTCGCGTTGAGGGCCGGTGATGTTGCTCAGACGATCTCAATCGCCAGCGCCGTGGCCTCGCCCCCGCCGATGCACAGACTCGCCACGCCTCGCCTGGCGCCGCGCTGGCGAAGCGCGCCTAGCAGCGTCACGACAAGGCGCGCGCCCGTCGCGCCGATCGGGTGACCCAGCGCGCAGGCACCGCCATGCACGTTCACGCGCTCGTGAGGCAGCGACAGCTCGCGCATCGCGGCCATGACTACCACGGCGAATGCCTCGTTGATTTCCCAAAGGTCTACATCGCCAACCTGCCACCCCACCTTGGTGAGCAACTTCTGGATCGCACCCACGGGCGCAGTGGTGAACCAGGCCGGCTCCTGTGACTGTGTGGCGTGCCCATGGATAATGGCCAGCGGTGCTAAACCACGTTCGCGTGCGGTGGACTCGCGCATCAGCACCACGGCCGCTGCACCATCGGCGATCGAGCTCGAGTTCGCCGCCGTGACTGTGCCGTCCTTGGCGAAGGCGGGTTTGAGGGTGGGGATCTTGTCCAGTTGCGCCTTCGCGGGCGCCTCGTCCGCGTCGACGAGTTTCTCGCCGCTGCGACCCGGCACTGCCACCGGCGTGATCTCCCACCGGAACAGACCGTCGCGCTGTGCCTGCTGCCCGCGCAGCGTGGAGGTGGAAGCATAGGCGTCTTGCTCCTCACGCGTGAAACCGAAGTGGCGCGCGCAGTCCTCGGCGAAGGTGCCCATCAGACGGCCGTCGGAGGCGGAGCCGTAGTGATCCTCCAGGCCGTCGAAGAACATGTGGTCCAGCATCTGGCCATGCCCCAGGCGCTGGCCCGAGCGCGCCTTGGGCAACAGGTAAGGCGCGTTGCTCATGGATTCCATGCCGCCGGCCACGATAATGTGTTGACTCCCTCCCAGTAGCAGGTCGTGCGCCAGCATCGTTGCCTTCATGCCCGAGCCGCAGACCTTGTTGATCGTGGTGCAGCCCACTGAGACCGGCAAACCCGCCCCTAGCGCCGCTTGACGTGCGGGCGCCTGACCTAGGCCAGCCGGCAACACGCAGCCCATGAGCATCTCGTTCACGGCCTCCGGCTGCAGCCCGGCCCGATGCACGGCCGCACGGATGGCGGTGGCGCCCAGTTGGGGCGCGGTCAGAGAGGCAAAGTTGCCCTGGAAGCCACCCAGCGGCGTGCGGGCGGCAGCGACGATGACGACGGGATCATTGGAAGTCGAAGAGGCAGGCATGCGAGTCTCCATCCGCCGCTTCATGGCGGCGTTGAAAAGGGGTTAGGAAAGTTAGGTGGTCCATGAATCAGCTGACCCGATCGGGATTCGGCGACTCAGGCCAACTGAAGCAAGGCGGCAGCAGGAATCGTGATGCGTAGTCCAGACGCTGGGTTCACCTGGCCGCCATGCGAATAGCGCCGTCAAGCCGAATTACCTCGCCGTTGAGGTAGGTGTTTTCGACGATGTGCAGCACAAGGCCCGCGAACTCTTCAGGCCGTCCAAGGCGCGCGGGAAAGGGGACCATCTTCCCGAGGGCGTCTTGTGCCTCCGTGGGCATGCCCTTGAGCATCGGCGTCTCCATGATTCCGGGCGCGATGGCGACCACGCGAATGCCATGGCGGGCCAGTTCGCGCGCGATAGGCAGCGTCATCGCCACGACGCCGCCTTTGGAGGCGGCGTAGCCTGCTTGCCCGATCTGGCCATCGAAGGCCGCGACAGAAGCGGTATTGATGATGACCCCGCGCTCGCCATCGGTCTCTGGCATGTTCTCGGCCATGCAGGCGGCGGCCAGCCGTACCATGTTGAAGGCGCCAATCAGGTTGATCTGAACGGTGCGCGCGAAATTCTCTAGCCGGTGCGGTCCTTCGCGTCCGAGCACTTTCTCGGCGGGCGCGACGCCTGCGCAATTGATCAGGCCATTCAATGTGCCGAAGGTGTCGCGGAACACGGCCAACGCACCGTCCGCGCTGGCTGCGTCAGAGATGTCCGCCTTGGCGAAGTGGGCGTTTCGGCCAAGTTCTGCCGCCAGCGCGGTACCGGCGTCTTCGTTCAAGTCGACGAGCAGCACGCGGGCGCCGCCCGCTACCAAGCGGCGCGCCGTGGCTGCGCCGAGCCCTGAGCCACCGCCTGTGACTACGAAACCTTTACGTTCAATCTGCATTTCTGTCTCCTGAGAGTGACCACCGTGATGCGCTACGTACCGGGGCCGTACTCTGCTGTGAGCAGGAAATCCGGAGCCATGATGCCCTTGGACGGTTGGGTGATACGACCGGCACGCGGGGCCACCGCGGACGACAAAGCTACGTTCGCGGCGATCTACTGGCTGGTTATGGTAAGCGGCAGACGAGAGTACGCCCATGCCCATAGACCTCTTCATGCATGAGCCTTTCGGACATACCGTGCCGGCATTCGGCTGTTCAGCGGTGCCCGTCGGCCGATGACTACTGGCTGTCAGTCGTGGCACGTTTCGCTTACGCGCGGCAGCGATTAACATCAGTGCACTTTCTGTGGAACCTGACCATGAACGACGCGCAAGACAAGGGCACAACTTCTATCGGCCTCGTGCGTGAAGCGATTCTTGTCGCTACGCAACGCAATCTGGATGTGCCGGCCGCACTGCAGCATGCTGGCATCGCGGCAGAATTGTTGAACGCTCCGAGAGCCCGGGTGCCCGCGTTAGCGTTTTCGCGCCTGTGGGCGACTCTGGCCGACTTAATGGACGACGAGTTTTTTGGTCTGGACAGCCACCCATTGCGCCGGGGCAGTTACGCTCTGATGTGCCACGCGGTTCTGCATGCTGAAAACCTCGAACACGCGCTGCGTCGCATGCTGAAGTTTCTGCGTGCGGTTCTCGACGACATTCATGGGGAGCTACGCTGTGAGGGCGAGCATGCACTGATCATCCTGCATGATGATGGGCTGACGCGCCGCCTCTTTACCTACGGAACGTGGTTCATCCTCGTGCACGGCCTCGCGTGCTGGCTGGCACGCAGACGGATTCCGCTGATCGAGATGAGGTTTCGCGCTTCGGCGCCAATCGATGACAGCGACTACCGCATGCGCTTCTGCCAGGACGTGACATTCTCCGCAGACGAGACCCTGATCCGGTTCGATCGCAGTTTCCTCGACCTCAAACTGTCCGAGACGGAAACGAGCCTGCGTGCATTCCTGCAGAACGCACCAGCGAACATCCTGGTTAAATATCGCAACGAATCCAGCACTACTGCCCTGATACGGCGCCGCTTGCGAAACCAGGTTCCCGACGACTGGCCCGACCTCGACGCGCTATCGCGGTTTCTGAATCTGTCCTCGGCCACGCTGCAACGCCGCCTGCTCGCCGAAGGCACGAACTACCGGCAGCTGAAAGACGAACTGCGCCGTGACATCGCCATCGAGTTGTTTTCCAGCAGTTCTCTCACGGTCGCGGAAGTCGCTGCACGGACTGGATTTCAGGAAACCAGCGCATTTCACAGAGCCTTCAGGAAGTGGACTGGGGCCAGCCCTGGAATGTATCGCCATGGCAGGACGAATCCTTCAGTTTAGAGCTGATAGCGTTGTCAGGACGCAGTTGGCGCGTTCAGATGTGCCTGTACGTCTGAGCGGTCAAAAGATTCGAGCCCTCGTTTTCAAACCGGGCGTCGCGGAAGAGCGTCGCGGCCGACTCAAGGCACAATCCGGCGACCAAACGGACTGCAGACAGGCGGGTGGCACCGAAGCGGAAATCCGCTGACACTCACTTGATCCTCGCGGCTATGGGCCGTCGGGTGCGAAGCGCGCGGAAAGAACAGCCTGTCCACAGACCTCATTCAAACTGAGGCCTGTGGACATGGATTGAGGTTCCAACCAGGTTGACACTGCAATCGCGTTCGGCAAAGGAAGACAAGCGTCGCGCCCGGTTGCGGAGTACCCGGGCTTGGCTCCTTGACGACCACGCACTTGATCGCTGCCGTAGAAGAAGTGAAGCGTTACCGCATTGCGTGGCATATGGCTGCGGCTTCTGCTCACGCGTCACGCGCATAGCAGCGAGGAAAGGAAAATTGCTCGGAATCATCAGATCAGTATAGTTTTTCTAAATATATGGAGACAGGAATGGGAACTCGGTTAAGAAGCCGCCGAAGCTGGGCAATTATGGGTGCCTTGTTAGCGGCATCGGCTGTTGTTGTATCCGGCTGCGGCGGCAATGACGCCGCGCCGGCAAACAGCGCGGTGCAGACGTCAGCCGCGAAGTGCACTGCGTTGGCTGGTATGACCGTTCCCGCCGCCTCGATCGGGCTGCCGACAACCGGTGCCACTGTTGTATCCGCGACGCTCGTTGCTGATACGGATTCCGGCAACACAAATGGTGAGTATTGCAAAGTGCTCGGGAGTATTCATCCGGTGGATTTCAATGCGCCCGATATTCGCGCGGAGGTGGACCTTCCGACTAACTTCAACGGAAAATCGGTTCACTTCGGCGGCGGGGGGTTTGATGGCACCATCCCCGATACTGAGGGCTCTCCCGCTGATGGTTTCCTGATTGGCGCGGAGCCCGCAGGTGTCACCACGCCGTTGCGCAGAGGTTACGTGACTCTCGGGAGCGACGGTGGTCACGAGGGAACCGCCTTCGATGGCTCATTCGCAGAAAATGATGAGGCACTTGCAAATTACGCAGGCGACCACATCAAGAAGACGCATGATTTTGCGGCGTACCTGGCAAAGCTACGTTATGGATCGGTCTTTGTTCACAGTTATTATATTGGTGGGTCAGGCGGCGGACGACAAGGCCTGATCGCGGCGCAGCGATTCCCACAGGACTACGACGGTATCATTTCGACATTTCCCGCTTCAGGAATAACAGGACTATGGCTCCAAATGGGCAGGATTTCGCGATCTCTGTTCGCGCCCGGAGGATACGTCACCCCTGCCAAGGGCAAGGCCATTCTGGCAGCGGTCATGAAGCAATGTGACGCCTTGGATGGCGTGGCGGACGGCATTATCAGTAACCCTGCAGCGTGCGCGTTCGATCCAACACCGATTCGCTGCTCCGGCGGAGCCGACACGGGTGACGCCTGCTTGTCCGACGCGCAAATCAGTACAATGACCACTGCTGGGACACCGCTTAACTTGAGCTTCGATCTGGCCAACGGAATTCGGTCTTTTCCGGCCTATAACTCGTTCTCCGGGGCAGACTTTTGGTCCACGGCGGTGGCTTGGGGCGCATCGGCGACCGATGCCACAATCGAACCCGGAGTGTTTGGGAAAAGCGCGTTCTATTACACATTTTCAAACGACATGCTCCGGTTTGCGGTCGCGCGCGATCCTGGCATGAGCATTTTCAATTTCGACCCTGCCAGCCCACGACAAGCAGCCCCGCGAGTTCAAGCGGTGAGCGCGCTCATGGATAGCACGAGCACTGACCTGACTCAATTCCAAAGCCGCGGTGGCAAGATCATTCTCCAACACGGGCAGTCAGACCAGTTCATTCCAGCTCAACTGTCGATTGACTACTATAACCGTCTGGTATCGAGGTTCGGGCAAGGGCCACTTAATAAGTTTTTGAAGTTTTACGTGGTACCGGGAGCGGCCCACGGTTTCGGCGGACAGTTCAATGCTTCATACGATGGTCTGACGGCGCTGGACAATTGGGTCACGGGAGGGACGGAGCCTCATAATCTGACTATCACCGACCTTGCTCCGCCAACAACTGGACGGACCCGACCAATGTGCGAATACCCACAGTGGCCCAAATACGTCGGTGGCGACCAGAATCTCGCAACCAGCTTCGTGTGCTCGAATTAGTTCGGTTGGCGGCGCGCCCATGCGCAGTTCCGGGTGGTTGCCGTTACGCCCGGTTCTGCCAGCATTAGACCAGGCGCATACGCTCCGACCCGATGCAAAGCACCACCTCCTTGCCGAAGCGCAAGGGCATCGGGCTCGCGGCCGTATTGACCGGGCTCAACCGCATTTCGTTGCGGAGGAACCTTCCGTCGATCTGCTGTAAGCGCCGCGGGAGGGCTGTTGTGATTCTTTGGACAAGCGTTGAAGAACCCGTCGCCAGCGAGGCTTGTCCTGAGACTTTGCACACGGAGGCTAGCTAACGTTCGGCGCGCTGCGGGGACACGATAAGGGAAATGCCACAGTGAGTAGAGAGTGTGGCGCGCGGATGACCAAAGCTGCTTAAGGTCAAAGGCGCAAGCTGTTTCCGTTGTCATATTTATGCAAAGATAGGGGTCGTCAAGTTGGATGCAATCGTTGTAGGAGCCGGTGTAGTCGGCGTCACAGCCGCCTTGGCGCTTCAACAGCGCGGAATGAAGGTGATGATGCTGGACCAGCAGTCTGTCGCCCAAGGCTGCAGTTTCGTCAGTGCCGGGGTGATTTACCCAGGCGCATTTCCCTCAGGCACCTACTACCGCACTCCGGACTTTCCTGCCGCGTTCTTCAAGGCGAGTTCTGCCGCCGCCCTCGATTGGCGCTCAGTTCCCGGGTTTCTTTCGTGGGGAATTAAATACGCGAGAGCAACGAGCTCGAACATGGTCTGGCATGCTACGGACCTGCTTCACGAACTCTGCCGCGATTCACTTCGCTCTTTCGAAATGCTCTTGGGTGTCGACCTCCCGCCCATCAACAGATGCGGCTACCTGGCCGTACATCTTTCACCCTACGAAGTCGATCGGGCAATCCGTCTGAACACCATTCACACTTCGCTCGGTGCGGCCGCCCGGATAGTGTCCGGCGGTGAGCTGACCGTATTGGAGCCCGCGATGTGCAGACTGGCCATTGGACCCAAAGCGGCCGACGCCACGTACCTGGAAGGATCGGCTCACGTGACGGACCCTGCTGCATTTGTTGCGAGTCTCGCGGATGTATTTGTGCAGCGGGGTGGGCTCTTGTGCGTCGACACGGTACAAGGCCTCGATAGCGCGGGAAGCGGAAAGGTCACAGTAAGATGTGCTAGGGAAAAGTACTTATCGGGAACAGTTGTTCTGGCAACCGGCTCGCGCTCCAACCGACTCCTGGCACATTTCGGTCATCGAATTCCGCTTGTCGCTGAGATGGGGTATCACCTTGAACTGGATGTTGAACCCGGATTTATCAGTCGGCCCGTGTCGCTTCAAAGCTTGGGAGTGATCCTTACACCGAGTCCACGCGGGGCCCGGATTTCTGGAATCAGTCACTTCGGTGCGCCGGGTTTCCGTGGCCGCCCGAGCCTTCTGTTGTCCGCGCTGGATCGCGTGCGCGAAGTGCTGCCTATGCTCAGAGCTCGCCCTGGATTCGAGGTGCGTAGCGGTGAACGCCCGGCTACACCGGACTCCTTGCCGGTCATCGAGCGGGTCTCGGGCCATCCATCGATCTTCGTGTCTACCGGGCATGGGCACCTTGGACTCACGTTGGCTGCCGTCTCGTCCCGAATCCTGGCGGACCTGGTGACGGACGGTTCGTCGATCTATTCAGGGGAACTCAGCTCGCAACGATTCCGCAGAAGCACAAAGCGGCGGGCGGTTGTGCAAGCAGCATAGACGGCAGAAGAACACCAAGTCGACGATGTTACGGCGGCCATGGCGCGCCTGCGGGAGCAGTCCGTGTGCGTCGCAGTGCGGGCAAGATGATCCAGAAAGTTTGACGTCGGCTCTCACCATCGCTGCTCTCCAGGTTCTAGATGCTTCGGATCTGAAAATCTCCACGAAAGGGGGAGTCGAGTTTTGCCTTTGTTGGACGAGCGCCGAATACGTAACGGATACGCGCTTATCGTCGTATGTCATCCGAACTGAGGTACCTGCGCCGCTCAACATGCTTGATGCGCACCCGCCACAGTGGAGGACTGACAACCGGAAAGGTGCAACTGAAAAGAGAACGTCATAGCGGTGACATGGACCATCGTCGTACCGTGACATTGAAAGAGAATGGAGAAGGTCATGGCAAGTGCAGGAAGGTCGCTGAGAACTATGGTTGAGGATTGGCTGGCACCCGATCCCACGAGAGGGTTTAGAGTTAGCCACTACGGAAGATCCACCAGGGGACGTTACGTTTGCGTCGTCGCAGACAAGGGAGCGGAGCCCATGGTGATGTTTTTTTATCGCCACCGGGATGGAAAATGGTGCGTCTTCCCGCCCGAACCCCAAAGACCAGCCATGCGACTCGCGGAAGTTAGCTGAACGCGGAAGCTAAAACCAGTAAACCGACAGCGCTGTGAATCGTGGCCGCGCTCGGGTCCTCTCGTCGTTGTCGCATCGAGAGGAAGCGATGGCTAACCCGATAGCTGATGACGTCTTGTGGTCGCTGATCTAACTGTCTTTATCGCCGCCGGAACGGCGGCTAGCTTGATGCCGTGTGCGCCCGCCGCTGAACGGCCGTGCGATGCTGGCGGGGCTTCAGCCCATTCAGCCAATACAGTGGTCCGAAATGTCTGCCGTGTCTCGTTGCGTTTTGAGGTGCTGCGGTGAGCAGTCGCATGTATCTCGTTCCGCCACCAACGAAATACACCGCACCTTTGGTGGCAGACGACGACGCGCCGGGCGCGGTCGGTGCGGCGAATGAAGGCTCGATTTCCGACGGCACCACGCGCACGAAGTCGCTATGCATCGTGGCGTCGATCCGTAACCTTGCACGGATCGAAAGCGCCTACGGCACCGCGACCGCGCTGGCCGTCAGGCATATCGTGTATGAGCGCGCACGGGAGTTCTACGCGCGATTACGGCATCATGACGGCCGCTTAAATCCGTCGTCACGACAACATTTCTCCAAAGCGGCAAGCGGCCTCCCGCAGTGACAACCCAGGGCTGCCGCCAGTGGCGCAACCCGGAAACGCGGGTGTTCATCGACCTCATCCAGGTTGAAGTTGATGGACATGGACTGCCGCCATGGTCCGCTTCACACTGGTTACAGCAGGGTATCAACGGCCAATCCGAGCCGCGACAACGCCGCCCCACTGAGGGCGATGTTGGAGCCCGCGTGGACTTCACCCACGACATTAAACTGAAGGAGACGACATGAACCAGATAGACGTGCACTCACTCGCGGGGCAGGCCAGATTCAATGGCTTTCACACCCTTGTCCTGTTCTGGTGTGTGTTGATGCTGATACTCGACGGCTATGATCTTGCCGTCGTGGGTGCGGCGCTGCCATCGATCATGAAGGACATGGGCATCAACGCGACCAGTGCCGGCGTTATGGCCGGCTCGACGCTTTTTGGCGTAATGCTCGGGGCCATTTTCCTTGGCACGCTGGCTGACCGTTTCGGTCGACCCATGATGATGTGCGTTTGTGTGGCCCTGTTCAGTCTTTTCACCGCAGCCGCCGGGTTGACGAGCGATCCCATTAGTTTCAGCGTAACGCGATTCATTGCCGGCCTGGGCATTGGCGGAGTCTTGCCGATCGTCACCGCGCAGATGGCGGAGTTCTCGCCTAATGCCCTGCGCACACGATTGGTGACGCTGGTGTTCGCGGGATATTCCATTGGCGGGATTCTGGTGGCGCTGACTGCAAAGCAGCTTATCGGCAGCTACGGCTGGCAATCCGTCTTTTTTGCCGCAGGCCTGCCCGCCCTGCTGATCCCGTTCATCATCAAAACGATGCCCCATTCGATGACCTTCCTGGTCAAGAGTGGTCGGCACAACGAACTGCGCACCTTGGTGAAGCGGTTGTTGCCCGACTATGCGTTGAACGGTCAGGACCAGTTTGCAGAATCTTCGTCGGAAAAAAGCAGGGGCACTTCGGTGCGACGACTCTTCCAGGATGGGTTGGGCTTCAGTACCACGATGATCTGGGTCGCGTTCATGACTGGCCTCTTCATGGTCTACGCACTCAGTTCGTGGTTGACCAAGCTGATGGCGATGGCTGGATATAGCCTGGGTTCAGCTTTGAACTTCGTGATCGTCTTCAACGTCGGCGCGATCGCCGGTGCGATTTTCGGTGGTTGGCTCAGCGACAAGGTCAACATCAAGCGGGTGCTGATTGCGTTTTACGTCGTTGGGACGGTTGCGCTGTCACTGATGGGCTACACGAAGTCGACCGTGTCGTTGTTTTTCGTTGTATTTGTTGTCGGCGCATCGACGCTTGGTACGCAATTGCTTGCCTATGCTTATGCGGGTGACTTCTATCCTCATGCGATCCGGTCTACCGGTGTCGGCTTTGCCTCTGGTGTGGGCCGGATCGGCGCAATCGTGGCACCGGTGCTCATCGGTTGGCTCGTCTCCTTGAAGCTGCCGCTCGAGCAGAACTTCACAGCAATCGGCCTGGCTGGTCTCATCGGTGCGGCGGCTGTGACGCTGATCAATCAGACACGTGCCGACTCGTATCGCTCAAGCAGCGTACCTGGCGTCACAGTTCAGGGTAGCGCAGGACGCTGAGGTCTCTGCCATAGGCGGCTCATGACCGAGGTTCGCGTGGAGAGCGCGGCTCGTACGGGCTCTCCCCTTTAAAAAAGCACCGAATGACTCCGTGCAGACGAATTTTCAATGCAGGCATCGAAGATGGACCGTCTATCTCCTCCTCCTTTCAGCTCGTTTGTCGACGTGAGCCAAGCCGTTGACTGGGCACTCGTCACGCGGCGCAGCGTCCGTGCTTTCCTGCCCACACCGGTTCCTCGCGAGGAAATCGAATCCATCCTCAACGTCGCTCGTTTCAGCGCAACCGGCGTCAACATCCAGCCCTGGCATGTGCATGTCGTGACAGGCAAGATGAAGTCCCGCCTGTCCGCTGCCATCAACGAGATCAACGATGATCCTGCTCTCAGCTCAGACCTCGAAGAACCCTACGATTACTACCCGCGCGAATGGATCGCGCCGTATCTGGACCGCCGGCGCGAGGTCGGTTGGAACCTGTACGGCCTGCTGGGCATCGAGAAGGGTGACAAGGAGCGAATGCACGCTCAGCACGGTCGAAATTACAGCTTCTTTGATGCACCTGTCGGCCTGTTTTTCACCGTTGACCGGGTCATGCGTGAAGGAAGTCTGCTGGACACGGGCATGTTCCTGCAAAGTATCATGATTGCTGCCCGAGCGCGCGGCCTCGACACCTGTCCGCAGGCGGCTTTCAACAAGTTCCACCGTGTCATCTCCAACGAACTGTCCATTCCCGACAACCAGATGTTGGTCTGCGGAATGAGTCTGGGTTATGCGGATCACAGCTGCATCGAGAACTCGCTGGTAACAGAGCGCAGCCCGGTCGACGATTTCACTACTTTCTGCAAAGAATAAACGGAGACAAAGTCATGAGTGCAAAGGCCTACTCTCAAGGGCTTGAGAAGAACCCGGCAAACCACGTGCCATTGACGCCATTGACCTTCCTCGATCGAACCGCCGACGTCTATCCGGATCGAACCGCCATCATTCACGGCGACTTCCGGCAGACCTGGGCCGAAACCCGCGAGCGTTGCTATCGCCTCGCGTCGGCGCTCGTTCAGTTGGGGATCGAACCGGGCGATACGGTGTCGATCATCGCGCCGAATACCCCGGCCATGCTTGAGGCTCACTTTGGTGTGCCTCTCTCAGGAGCCGTCCTCAATGCCATTAATTGCCGCCTCGATGCTGACGGTGTCGCATTCATCCTGCGCCACGGCGAATGCAAGCTCCTGCTGGTGGACCGCGAATTTGCCCCACTGATCGAAAAAGCATTGCAGTCAGTCCCCAATGCGCCGCGTGTGATCGACATCAACGATCCCGAAGCGCCTGACGGCCCCGCCATTGGGGAAACTGATTATGAGTCGATGCTGGCGAGCGGTGACCCGGCATTTGCTGGTCGCCGCCCGGTCGACGAGTGGGCGCCGATCGCCTTGAACTACACCTCAGGTACAACCGGCGATCCGAAAGGCGTCGTTCCAAGCCACCGCGGCACGTATCTGATGAGCCTGCTGCAGATGACAAACTGGCCTCTCCCGCGTGCGCCGATTTACCTGTGGACGCTTCCCATGTTCCACGCGAACGGCTGGTGCTTCACATGGGCGATTACAGCCGCGGCAGGAACGCACGTATGTTTGCGCAAGGTGAATGCGGCCAATGTTCTCTCTGCGATCGCCAGACATGGTGTCGACCATTTTTGTGCAGCACCGATTGTCCTCTCAGGCATCGCGAGCATGCCTCAGGCGGAACGGCAACCGCTGCCGCGTCGGGTGCGGGTCCTTACCGCCGGCTCGCCGGCGCCGGCAGCGGTTCTGGAGGCCGTTGGCGCCATGGGTTTCGACGTCGACCACGTCTTCGGAATTACCGAGATCTCCGGCACCCCCATCAGTTGTGCATGGCACGACGAGTGGGATACGTTGCCGCCTGAGCAACAAGGGAAATTGAAAGCGCGGCAAGGTGTACGTGCGGCAGCGTTCGAAAAAATGTCGGTCGCCGATCTCGCTACGCTTGAGCCGGTGCCCGCCGATCGGAAGTCTTGCGGTGAGGTTCTGGTCAGGGGGAATACGGTAATGATGGGATACTTCAAGAACCCCGAAGCAACGGCAAAAGCTTTCGGCGGCGGTTGGTTCCATACCGGAGACCTTGCCGTCGTCCATCCTGACGGTTACATCCAGATCACGGACCGCTCCAAGGACGTCATCATCTCGGGTGGAGAAAACATTTCGTCTGTGGAGGTGGAGGAGGTCATCTATCGCATGCCGGGCGTCCTGAACGCGGCCGTGGTCGCGCAGCCGGATGACAAATGGGGCGAGACGCCTTGTGCGTTTATCGAGCTGAAGCCCGATGCTCCGAGCATCACGGAGGAGGATGTAATCTCGTTCTGTCGGCAGCGACTGGCGCATTTCAAATGTCCACGTCGCGTGATTTTCGGCGAATTGCCCAAGACCGCTACCGGGAAGATCCAGAAGTTTCGTCTGCGCGAGCAAGCGGGCAGCCGGGTAGCGATTACCAGATTGGCCGGATGAAGCTGTTGGTCCGCTAAGCGCAATATGCGCTGTAAAGTGCGACTGCGGTCAAGTGCCGCTGTAATCGCGGCGTTGTCACGTTGCTGAGCTGGTCGCGTAACATATCGTGATGAAAAAGAAGAAATCGCTTTATCACGGTCATCGCTTTCCGGCAGTCGTCATCAGTTGCGCGGTTCGATGGTACTTTCGG
>NZ_VTUZ01000069.1 GCF_008369935.1 Paraburkholderia panacisoli
ATTCGCAGGCCAAACTCAATGCCGTGGCAAGACGATTGAACGAGCGTCCGAGAAAGACACTGGACTACGAGACGCCCGCCGAACGATTCCAGCAAACTATTGCATCCACCGGTTGAATCCGCCGTCGCTTCGCTGACATTCGTAAACCCGTGCCGACGAATGTCACCCCTCTTTTTTGACGAGTGCGTCTTACCGTTTAGGGTTGTTCACCGACCCATCTTCGCCGTGCGGCACCGTCCCCTGTCATTGTCTGTTCGCCAAGAAAAGCAGTCACTCAAACCAGACAAATTTTTCTACACATCCTTGACTCTAAGCTCTAGCCGTCCGAAGTTTTGGACCCCGTTCTCTAGACTAGGCCGCAAGCGGAACGGCGCCCGAACATTTGAGTTCGTCGAGACAAACACTGGACTTGACTCCGCTCACGCCCGGAATGCGCATCAGCGTATCGAGCAGAAACTCCGACAGCGCTTTCAGGTCGTGCGCCACGACCTTGAGCATGTAATCGATATCACCCGTTACGACGAAGCATTCCTGAACCTCGGTGAGTTCCGCGATCATCCGCTTGAACTTCGACAGATCACGGACATGGCCTCGCTCCATCGTCACCTGGATGAAGGCCACGACGCCAAAGCCGAGCATCTGCGCGTCAAGCCGCGTCTCGTAGCACTTGATCACGCCCATTTCCTCGAGCCGGCGATGACGCCTCAGCGTCTGCGCGGGCGACAGCTTGATCGCTTCCGCCAGTTCGAGATTGGAGATGCGGCCCTGAGACTGAAGAACGTCCAGCAAACGCATGTCGATACGGTCGAAGTCGATTGTCTGCACTTTTCTTTCCCCGATCACAAGCAAAAAGAAATTTTAATGCACAAATAAGGGTTTGTCTGCGTTGTCTAGGAAATCCAATTGCGTCGATAAAAAATTACACTGATTCCAGATTTCGCTGCGGCGAGAGCGCATGCATTAGGAGCGTGGCCAGACGCGCGGCCGGACTGACCACATTGCTCGCAAGGCGAATGGAGAAATTTTCTTTCATTTTCCCGACGCCCGGCACCAATCGGTGCTGGTTGCTCGCCAACAATCATTCATCATCCGCTGAACCTGAGAGATCATGGCCGACCTGTTTGACAACCCGATGCAACTGATGGGCTTCGAATTCGTTGAATTTGCCTCGCCCATCCCCAACGTGCTGGAGCCGCTGTTCGAGCAGATGGGCTTCACTCTGGTGGCTCGCCACCGTTCGAAAGACGTGCTGCTTTACCGCCAGGGCGAGATCAACTTCATCGTCAATCGCGAGCGCCATAGTCAGGCCGCTTACTTCGCCGCCGAGCATGGCCCGAGCGCGTGCGGCATGGCGTTTCGCGTGAAGGATTCGCACAAGGCCTATGCGCGCGCGTTGTCGTTGGGCGCTCAGCCGATCGAAATCGCAACCGGTCCGATGGAGTTGCGATTGCCCGCCATCAAAGGCATTGGCGGCGCACCGCTTTATCTGATCGACCGCTTCGAAGACGGCAAGTCGATCTACGACATCGATTTCGAGTTCATCGAAGGTGTTGAGCGCCGACCGGCCGGTCATGGCCTGCGCCTCGTCGACCACCTGACGCACAACGTCTATCGCGGCCGCATGACGTATTGGGCCAATTTCTACGAGACGCTGTTCAACTTCCGCGAGCTACGCTACTTCGATATCGAGGGCGAATACACGGGTCTCACGTCGAAGGCGATGACGGCGCCGGACGGCAAGATCCGCATTCCATTGAACGAGGAATCGGGCAAGGGCAGTGGCCAGATCGAGGAATTCCTGATGGCCTTCAATGGCGAGGGCATTCAACACATCGCGTTCCTCACCGACGATCTGATAACGGTCATCGACAACCTGCAGATGGCAGGCGTGCCACTGATGACGGGACCGAACAGCTACTACTACGATGCGCTCGAGACACGCCTGCCGGGCCACGGTCAACCGGTTGGCGAACTGCAATCGCGCGGCATCCTGCTCGACGGAACGACGGCAGGCGGCTCGCCGCGCCTGTTGCTGCAGATATTTTCCAAGCCGCTGCTTGGGCCGGTGTTCTTCGAATTCATCCAGCGCAAGGGCGACGAAGGCTTCGGCGAAGGCAATTTCAAGGCACTGTTCGAGTCGCTCGAACGCGATCAGATCGAGCGCGGCACGCTCAAGGTCTGACGCGCGCGCAACCGGCTCATCGCCACTTCGACAATACAGATACCAGCAGGACACGGCACCGGCGTCACAAGCGTCGGCCGTGACGCCTCGGCATTTCGCCTGCCCGACCAGAGCGGACGAGAAGCGAGGCGTGGCGTGCGGAATCCATCGCAGGACACAGGAGACAACATCGTGGCACACCAGCAACAGGGCTCGCTACACCGCGGCCTGAAGAATCGTCACATCCAGCTGATCGCGCTAGGAGGCGCAATCGGCACAGGCCTCTTTCTCGGCATCGCACAGACCATCAAGACGGCCGGGCCGTCGGTGCTGCTCGGGTACGCGATCGCAGGCATCGTCGCCTTCTTTATCATGCGGCAACTCGGCGAAATGGTCGTCGACGAGCCCGTCGCCGGTTCCTTCAGCTACTTCGCGGGCAAATACTGCGGGCAATTCTCAGGCTTCGTGTCAGGCTGGAACTATTGGGTGCTGTACATTCTCGTGTCGATGGCGGAACTGTCGGCCGTCGGCATCTACATGCAGTACTGGTGGCCGGGTCTGCCAACGTGGGTATCCGCGCTCGTATGCTTCGGCGTCGTCAACGCGATCAACCTCACCAGCGTGAAGTCGTTCGGCGAGCTCGAGTTCTGGTTCTCGATCGTCAAGGTCGCGGCAATCGTCGGCATGATCGGCTTCGGCGGCTATCTGCTGATATCGGGCCATGCCGGCCCTGAAGCGGGCGTGGCCAACCTCTGGCGTCACGGTGGCTTCTTCCCGAACGGCGTGTCGGGTCTCGTGATGGCGATGGCCGTCATCATGTTCTCGTTCGGTGGACTGGAACTCGTCGGCATTACCGCCGCTGAGGCGGATGATCCTTCGCACACGATCCCGCGCGCGACCAACCAGGTGATCTACCGGATCCTGATTTTCTACGTCGGCGCGCTCGGCGTGCTGCTGTCGCTGTATCCGTGGGAAAAAGTCGTCACCGGTGGCAGTCCCTTCGTGCTGATCTTTCACGCGATGAATAGTAACTTCGTCGCCAACGTGCTCAATGCGGTGGTACTTACCGCGGCGCTGTCGGTGTACAACAGCGGGGTCTACTGCAACAGCCGCATGCTTTACGGCCTCGCCGGCCAGGGCAATGCGCCGCGCGCGCTGCTGAAGGTCAACTCCCGCGGGATTCCGCTCGTCGCGCTCGGTGTGTCCGCGCTGGCGACGGCCGCCTGCGTGGTGATCAACTACCTGATGCCGGGCAAGGCGTTTGAACTGCTGATGGGGCTGGTCGTCTCGGCACTCATCATCAACTGGGCGATGATCAGCGTCATTCATTTGCGCTTCCGGGTGGCGAAGGCGCGCGCGGGCGAGACGACCCTGTTCCGCAGCCTGGGTTATCCGCTGACCAACTATCTGTGTCTGGTGTTCCTCGGTGGCATTCTGGTCGTGATGTGGCTGATCCCGGATCTGCGCATGTCGGTCTACCTGATCCCCGTTTGGCTGGCCGTGCTGGGCGTTGGCTATCGCTTGCGCAATCGGCGCGCGGGCGCCTCCGTACCAGCTGGCGTGCCGACGCGCTAGGCACCCCGCTTTTGCAATCCTTTGGCTTAATCCAGGAACTAGCATGTTTGAACACATCGATGCCTATGCGGGCGACCCGATCCTCACTTTGAACGAGAACTTCGCGAAGGATCCGCGCGCGCGCAAGGTCAATCTGAGCATCGGCATTTACTACGACGATCAAGGCCGCTTGCCAGTGATGCAAGCCGTCCGCGAGGCCGAAGGACAACTGATCGCGGAGCTGGGTCCGAAACCGTATCTGCCGATGGCGGGCTTCGCACACTACCGCGATGCCGTGCAATCGTTGGTATTCGGCGACGACTCGGCAGCGCTTGGCGAGGGGCGCATCGCCACGGTGCAGACCTTGGGCGGCTCGGGCGCGCTCAAGGTCGGCGCGGATTTCATCAAGCGCTACTTTCCGGGCTCACGGGTGTGGGTCAGCGATCCGACGTGGGAAAACCATCGTTTCATCTTCGAGCGCGCGGGGTTCGAAGTCAGCGCGTATCCGTACTATGACGAGTCGAGCGGCGGTTTGAAGTTTGAAGCGATGCTATCGGCCATCGACGCGCTGCCGGCCCGCAGCGTCGTCCTGTTGCACGCGTGCTGTCACAACCCGACGGGCGTCGATCTGAACGACGCGCAATGGGTGGAACTGATCGACGTCATGAAGAAGCGGGAGCTGGTGCCATTCATCGACATGGCGTATCAGGGCTTCGGCGCCGGCATCGATGCGGATGCATTTGCGATTCTTGAACTCGTGCGCCAGAACGTGCCGGCGTTGGTGGCCAATTCGTTCTCGAAGAACTTCTCGCTGTACGGCGAGCGGTGCGGCGGACTGTCGGTGATTTGCGAGTCGCCGGAGATTGCCGGGCGCGTATTGGGTCAATTGACGAGTGCGGTGCGCGCGAACTACAGCAATCCGCCGACGCACGGCGCGAAGATCGTAGCGCGCGTGCTGACGACTGCGACACTTCGGCAAGCGTGGCAAGAAGAGCTTGCCTCGATGTGCCAGCGCATCATGCGAATGCGTGCCGAGATCCATGAACACCTGCGCGGCAAGGTGCCGGACACGCTGCTCGCGCGATACCTCGAGCAGCGCGGCATGTTCACCTACACGGGGCTGTCGGCAGATCAGGTCGACACGCTGCGCGAACGGCAGGGCGTCTACCTGATCCGCTCCGGGCGCATGTGCGTCGCCGCGCTCAACGAGAACAACGTCGCGACGGTTGCGCAGGCCATCGCGAGCGTCATCTCGCGGGCAAGCGCTTAAGACTGCCGCAAGCCCTCACCGTCTGTCGTGATCAGGTTCGCTGCTCGCTCCGTTTGCCGTCGTGCTTGAGCGTCGGATCGAGCAACGAACTCTTAGCGTCAAGCGACGACGCTTGCCCGAGCTTCGCATAGTCGCTTTTGAGCCATACGTCGGCCACTTCGCGTCCACGTTCGAACAGCGTTTTGAGCAATGGCCAGGAGTTGCCGCCCGTCCACATCCGAAGCTACCATTCGAGCGGTGCGTCCACTCCGAAACCTGCCCGAAGGCCAATGCGAGCAGATCGGCCATTGCCGACGTTCGGGGGATCCGTGGTCTACGTCAGCAATGCGGCGCACTGCTGACCACGGTGCTGTCGGACAGCCGAACGGCCGCTTTCCGCCTTCGCGAACTCACACTCCGACCCAATCCGGCCAGCGGATTCCGCGCCGCTTCAATGGCAGCTTCCAAGGCTCCAACGGCCACCTGCGCCTTTATGGCAGTCAGTGAGTATTCGGCCAATCGGGCTTTGTCATGGTCAATGAGCACACTTCGTCCTCGGTAACGCACTAGCCAGATACACACTTACTTGATCTTGCTGTCACCTCCAGTCGAACTGCGGCTGACAGCGGCTTTAATGGTGTGAACGATGTTGTCGAGGGCTCCAAACATTGCTTCTACCGCGTATCCCGCAAGGAACGGAAGTACGGTGGCGCTAATGAACTTGTTGGACGGGAACAGACCAACGGACATATAACCTAGAACCGCCCCAAGGATCGCTCTCAACGTGTAGGTGTGGCCGTCTCGGAGACGATATGTCTGCGTAGCTAGCCCTTGCAAAATGCTCCTCAGAATATAGACGCATGCCCCCATAAAGCCTAAGAAAATCGATTCGGCGAAGGATGCAGCCGAAATGAAACTGACAAGATCTTTTGGCAGCGATTCTGGCTTGAGTCCATTTAATGTGGCCATTATAAAAACTAATGCCAGAGAACACAAAGTCATATAAATCCACAGGCTAATAAGATTTTTTATTTTTCCCTTGATCTGTTGCTGTCGACCACTTAAGCGTTCTGGCGCAGCGGACATAAGATAAGCTATTTCGAGTGACTCAGGTGTCGCCGGATATATTTTCTGGCTCAAAGCATCGACCGACTCTAATAACGCTAGCTCATCTTCTTCGGGCAAAGGCTCATTTTTTTCGAATGATATTTGAGATCTATACATTGCTTTAGCCGCCTTCTCCAAGATGTCTCTTGGCACGTCAATTCCTTTTTCTGAGGAATACGTTAGGAGCCTTGCTAAATTGTTTGTCATTCGATGAGCAAGGTTGGGGGCCCAATTAGGTGGGGCAGATATCGAGTCCGACGCACGAGTTTCTCGGTTCATTCTTTCACCTATGTATGAAAAGACCTGCGCTCGCTTTTTTTGTTCCGGGGAGGGAGTTCAGCGTGGCTCACTGGCGCCGGTTTTCGGGCAAGCAGGCCGCACCAGCATTACCCCCTACGTCGTTGATGCCTTAGGGCTTTAAAATTATTGTAATTTTATTCTTACTTCGGTAATCGTAAAACGCCGATAAATCAGGGACCTCACGCGACTTTTGTTCTCTCTAACATATATCCCGCTCGTCGTATCACGAGAGCGCATTGGTGGAGTTCAATCGCAACATCTGGCTCGCGCCGGCGCCTTCCGAACATACGGTTAAGTATAGGATAGAAATTCGAAACCACCCTTACGTCCACATAACCAATAAACCGAATGGTCGTGAGGATTGTCCTCCGCGCACGCTCTGCAGCGACGCTGAATATCTCGCACCCAATGAGTTGAGTTTCCGGTTCAGGAAAATGCCGATGACCATGACCGGTATGGTTTAATTGGAAAAGCGGTCGCCGGCGATTGACCTCAGGCTGGCGTTTAAAGAATGACTATGATGGCACGATCGGCTCGCGAATTTCCGTTGCGGAGCGCGGAGGCGACGTTCGAACGTCCTTGTGACAGTGTGGACCAATGGCCGTTGATGGCCCGCATCGAGCCCGACGACGACTGGCTCAGGACGACCCTAGGCGGACGGTGGACTAGGCACCACCTAGTCGGCAGCTTTCAGTGGTGCAACGGCCACTCATGCTCTCGCGTCGGTCGCCAGTCGATCGGCCATTGCTATCTTTGGTCCAACAATGCGCGCTACCGATAATCCTCGGTAAGACCTAGGTCCTATTGATTGGCTGACGCGAGCCCAAGACGATGCATATTTCCGGAGGTCATTGGCAGGCAGCGACTTCACGCCAAAACTTGGTCGATACCGGACGGACTAGTCCATGACGAGATTGGGGGTTTTTCATCTCCGTATTAGAACCCTCGTGCTCGCGGCACAGTCGGTAGGGGATGCCCAACGTAGCCGCTCCGTTTCGCGCCAAGTCGTACGGGGACTGGCCAATCCACCGCGACTCGCGGATCTGAGTGCGACGAAGACGGGCAAGGCTACGGCAACGTCTGTTACTCGTCAGTCGCGGCCCGTTTGGTGGAGGAAAAGAAGATGCAATGGTTTGATACGATAAGGTCCGCCTTGCTGGCGCTGCCGTCCCTGGCAAAGTTGGCGATTTTCCTGGCAGTTATTGTTGGCGCTCCCGTGCTTGCGCGGCGCCTCAGAATTCCAGAACTCATTGTGCTGCTCATTTTCGGGGTCCTTCTGGGACCTCACGGGCTCGATGTCTTCAAGCGGGACGATCCGGTCGCGCAGTTCTTCGCGGAGCTCGGGGTGCTGATGCTGATGTTCACGGCCGGGCTTGAGATCGACATCGATCTGTTTCGGCGAACACAGACTCGGTCGATCGCATTCGGAATAATTACTACCATGATGCCGCAGGTGATCGGCACCGCACTGGGTCTGGCGTTCGGCTATCCAATTATTCCCGCTATCGTCATCGGCTCGCTGCTCGCATCGCACACCTTGATCAGCTTGCCGATCGTCACGCGTCTTGGTGCCGTGGGGCTGGAACCGGTCGTCGTCACGATCGGCGCCACTCTCGTATCGGACACGCTGTCCCTAATCGTGTTTGCAATTTGCGTGTCAATCTACACGACCGGCTTTTCGCCATCTGGCCTCGCCGTGCAAATTGCTGAGGTCGCCATTTTCGTGCCCCTGGTCCTGTTCGGCGGCAGCCGTGTGGGCGCTTGGGCACTGAACAAGCTGCGCGACAACGAGCACGGCTTTTTCATCACAATGCTTGGCATCTTGGCAGTGGCTGGCGAGCTTGCAAATCTGATCCAACTGCCAGGCATTGTCGGCGCCTTTCTGGCCGGATTGTCAGTCAATGCCGCGGTCGGCAACCACCCCGCGAAGGAGAAGCTGGAATTCGTTGGCAAGGCCATGTTCATCCCTGTCTTCTTCGTTGTCACCGGCTTCCTGATCGCACCCATCGCATTCGAGCATGCTGTCTGGACGCACTTTTGGCTGGTTGGAGGCCTCATATGTGCCCTGATCTTGGGAAAGGCAATTGCCGCGTTTCTCGCGGGGCGTATATTTGGCTACTCACGTCAGGCGAAGCTGACGATGGTGGCGCTGACGTTGCCGCAGGTTGCGGCCACGCTTGCGGCCACGTTGGTCGGCTATAGAACGTTCAATGCAGCCGGAATACGGTTGCTGGACGCGAAGATGCTAAATGCAGTGCTGGTGTTGCTGGTTGTTACTTCGATCCTTGGGCCGCTCCTGACGGAGCGGTTTACCCCCAGACTGGTCAAGGACGAGGCGCCAACAAAGGCCCCTGAGGTCTAGGGCGTGGATGCCTTCACGCGGGAGCGGACGTGGCACCCCAAGTCGGCTTCTGTCATCGTGGACAGAGCGATCGCCACTCGTTGTCGTAAAGCACCCCGATAGCGATGTGACCCGAGAGTAGTTGCCTGGATTCTACGAAGGCAAGGTCGCGAAGTGGTGGATTCCTGACGATGTCGTCTTCGGTCCGCTGTCCGAGCGTTGCGGCCGCTCGAATGACAGCTTGCCGGCGATGGCGAACGTCGGTAACTGGCCGAACCCGGAACTTTCTGCAGCTGGACATGCTCTTCCAGAGAGCCAGATAAATGAACTGCCCTTCGAGAACTTCCTTTGACGCTGATTGCAGCGTCGTAACAGCCGGCTGACAATGATGCAGGCGTGCTATTGCGCAGATGTCTCAAAGCGCGGATCACACTGCGGCCCACAGGTCGGGCCTGCGGTCGTCAACCGACACATCGCGACTGCGGCGCCGTTCACGATGGGCGCGCGCTCCATGGATCGGCCGGCAAACTCCGCCTGCGCAATGCCTTGCCGGAGGCCGACACAAACGCGCCCCGATGCCTCATTGATGCAGAATCGGCGCTAAGGCCACAACGACACGACCTGAATACGATGGACGACCCAGAAGCGCTTTCCATTGCACTGCCCGACGGCACTAAGGTCTCTGCGCTCCTCCGAGTACCGGAGGACGCGCGAGCCCTGTATGTCTTCGCGCACGGTGCCGGGGCGGGCATGCAGCACGCCGGCATGTCGCCACATTGCGCTACCAGTTTCCGTACATGGAGCGGGGCTCCAAGCGGGTGGACTCGCCGGCCGTGGCACATGCCGCCGTGCAGGCAGCCGTCGCAGAGGCCCGCCGGCGGCTGCCAGCCCTGCCGACCTTCGCGGGCGGCAGGTCCTTCGGCGGCCGCATGACGTCCCAGGCCCAAGCCATCTCCCCGCTCGACGGCGTGCGTGGCCTCGCTTTCGTCGCGTTCCCGCTGCACCCGGCGGGCGCGCCCGGCATGGAGCGGGCACGGCACCTGGCGGACGTCACGGTGCCGATTCTCTTCCTGCAGGGCACGCGCGACAAGCTGGCCGAGCTTCACTTGCTGAGGTCGGTCGTCGAGACGCTGGGGCCACGCGCCACGCTGCATGTGGTGGACGACGCAGATCATTCGTTCCACGTGCGCGCGTCCTCCGGCCGGACCGACGCGGAGGTCGTGCTCGAACTGGCACGAACGATGTCGGCGTGGTTCTTCGCCGAAGGAGAGTTCGTGCCCGTTACCTGAGCAAGCGCAGGAAGCTTGTAGCAGAGTCGGGACGGCGAGCCGGCGAATTCGCTGTGCTGCACTCCTCAATTCCTTCGCTATCCGCAGATAGTCTGTCGCATAGCCACGATAAGCGACGCCTGTCGCGTCAGCGACGTTTTCCCAGTGCCGAGTGAGTGAATTTGTCAGATCCGCTTGCGGTGATCCGCTCCCGGAAATCGCGGAGGGCATCTGCTTTGATTTGGCCGGCCCGATCCGTGAGTGACCTCTTAGGGATGCGGGCGGAACCAGACTGGCGGAGCGTCGAACGACGCGCGTTGGCCGGTCACTGCCCGACGCGGTCGCCCGAAACCGACCCGAATCCGTCGTTGGGTCACGCGCAGGCGAATCGGCCGCTTCCATAGCGTAACGGTCACTCCGTGCCGTCGAACGAGGACAAACCATCGGCCATAACTGTCATTCGAGTATCGGCTTTGATCAGCCGGCTATGCTTCGCTTTGGTGATGTTCGCCCACCCCCCGACGCATTCAGACGAACCGCACCCGGAGCAGAGCAGAAAATCCGGCATCTTCGCGGAGCCCCTTTTGTCTGCGTATCCATATAAAAAAATACGCATTCCCTGCTTCTCCGCTTGCGACCGCGCGTCTACAACACACACCTTACTCTGGGCCGGCATTTGCTCTTTTGGTCTGCCTTTTGTTCGGGTCGTCCGTGCTTTTAGGGCCCATCGGTAATTGAACATCTCACTGCGCGTAAATCAACGGAGAACACCATGACATCATCGACGAAGAATCCGGTAGTTAGATTCCGTATTTGTACGTCAGGGCACATCGTTGCTACCGTGCGAGACGCCGAAGGCGCGCGGAATACCATGCTGCTATATGATGGCGCAAACAGACTGCATGTCATCGCGGTCGCTGCATCCGGGTTCGAAGAGATTGTTCTCTCCAGACGCGTAGGCCGTCGCGGCGTCACCGTTGAACGTTCAGAGCTTGTCGGTGGAAAGGACGGTGTTCGTTGGATCTGGACACTCAACAAGCCTGGGTTGTCGCGTGAAGAAACATGGACGTTGCCGGCTGGCGGTCCTGGAACATGGCGCCAGGTAGACACCCGCCCAGGGCGTGTCACAACCTATCGTCAAACCCGCCCGTCAGAATTCGAAGGTCGCACGACGGAGCTTGACGGCGCGGAACTCTATGCGTCGACATGGACGATCAGTCCAGGTAATGGCTGGCACGGACGCTATAGCGGTGAAAAGAAGTCTGGCGAGGTCTCACTTGCTGGCACGCGCTACGGGCGATTGGCGCAGTGGTCGGGCCCGTTGTCGCGAGGCTTGCTAAATATGATGGAAGCCGCTGACGGACAAGGCCAGCAAGTCATGAGCTTCCACATCAATGAAACGTCACCTACCGGGGTGACGACGGACGCCAATCGCACCTATAACCCCAATGGCGGCTATAGTGAATCGGGTACCCGTACGGGCGGCGGTGAACCGGATACATCCTATGTGAGTTGGACCCACGCGGGTGTCATTGGCTCCACTGCAGAAGGAAACGGCGATTCCGTCGTAACGTTTGAAATGGGAACAGAAACGTCGCCCGATGGAAAAACCACCACTGACACGACAGTCGTAGTTCAGAAAAATCTGGACGGCACGTCTAATTCCGAGCGCACAGCTGTCAGTAGTGACGGGAGTAAAGAAACGTCCTTTGGCGCCGTAGACGCTGATGGAAACAGTACCTCCGCTTCCCGCGTCGAGAACTCAGATGGCACAGTCACCACGGTAATCCGCACCGTCGACAAAGACGGTAACGGACAGGAGCAAAAGACGACCGTCGACAAGAACGGAAACGTCGTAACGGATGAGACAAAAGAAATCAACGGAGACGCACCTAACCCCGATGCGCAACCGGCCGGTGACACGCAAACCGCCAACAACGATCCACAAGATCCCAATAGTCCCCAAGAGCCCGATCAGCCAGATCACCCGGACAGTGGTGGAGGAGGCACGGCGGGCTTGCCCCCTGATGACGGCGGCGAGGAATCAGCGCCAAGCAGGCCTGGAGGCGTTATAGCCCAAAGCGACCCGGATGGTCTGGATGTTTTCATCACCGCTGCACGTACTGGTGCGACCGACGATGATGAGGCAACGCCAAAGCAACGGGTTGATCGCTGGCTCGGCCTTCTTACGGTTGCAATTGCTGGCGACGGAAGTGAACTTGATGGTATGGTCAACAAGGGTGTGCTGATTGATGTGCCGCTCAGTCCTCCTCCTGCCGATGACGGCGGCTGGGGTGATATTAACGATCCGCGCGTGCTCACCGGTTTTGTCTTGAATGTGGCGTCTGCCATGAAAGGGATGGCCGGCGCGCGAACCCTCTTGCAAGGTGTATGAAACCTCGTCTCGGACTTCATGCATTAAATCATTTGGCAGGTTCCGAAGTGATCCGGCCATTGGGGTGACAGCTTTGTGGGATCGGCGAGAGGCAGCAATTGGCCGGCAGTACGCGTTCACCCACCTCGCCGGAAAGCGGCCGTTGAAGACTCCAACGTCGTCTCTGTGGAACTCTCATCGAACTGGTGCTATCGGCCATCTACGGTCGTTCGATCGAGCCCTCAGATGGACATTCGAGCGTCGGCTCCGTCCGGAAAACGGACCTTCCCCGACGGTCATGTTCGTCAAGTGATCGGCCATTACAGCCGTTTGCAATGTTCACGAAGCGGTCGTTCAAGTTTTGAAGATACCGTCAATCTGGTCTGTGAAATCCTGAACCGGATACGTCCGCTGACGCTCAACATGATCGGGAGACTTCGTCAGACGCCGGGGTTTCCGGCTGAAAAGAATTTCATTCATCGACGTCAATCGCTTCCCGCGTACCCATGCGTGATGATATCGGAGCTTAGCGGGACTTACCTTTCACCGGTCGAGCACTGGCGCGCTTCCTAGTTGCAGCCGCTTTCGGCGTTGCAGGCGAGTTCGCCACGTTTGCTTTACCGGTAACGACGTTGCTAGACATTGATTTGCTTGGCCCAGCAGAGGGCTTGACTGGCGACTCCTTTGTTACCACTTTATTGTCCGCCGCAGTCTTCGCGGTCGCGGGCGGCTTCCGTGTTATCGAGACAGCCGACCTGCCCGCCTTCTTGGCTGTCACCTTAGCTGCCGATGGCTTGTTACGTTCAGCAGCAGGCTTCGCCAGTGGGTAAGCTTCGACCATCTCGATGCCGAACACATCCGATATCAACGCGTCGTCGAGCACCTTGCTGGTAGTCGGGCGTTTTTTCGATTTGGGCAGACTAGCGCCGGCCTGCGTGACGAGATCATTGGCATCGACGCGGCGCAAGGCGAATAGCAATTCCGGCTGTTGGTCGAGCCGCGCGCCGACCCCGTAGAGCACAGCCGCAACGTGCTTGCACATCGACGCCCAGTCCGGGCAACTGCAACTGAACCTGATTTCCTTCGGCACCGGGAAAAGACCCGTTCCGGGTTTGCAGATGCGCTCCATCACGGCAGTCGAGAACTTGCCCTGCAGCAGTTCTACCATCGAATCGATCGACCCCGAGCAGTCGGCTCCAATTGTTCGCCATTGCTTTTCAGGACATGCCGTCACCGTCACCTCTACGGTGTAGAGGCTCGAACCCATGACCTGCGCGCGGACTTCGCCTGCCGTAATCTGGAGGTCGATCACGGAACCGTTGCGCACATAGGTACGGCCGCGTGACAGGCGGTTCGTATAATCACTGTAACCCTCCAGATTGTCACACCAGGCCTTGCCCCAGAAGGTCCTGGCGATGGCACCACGATAGGAGGCGATTGGCGACAGGACCGCACCAGCCTTCTTCGCCCTGGCGGCGGCCAGTTCAGCCTTTTTCCTGCGCTCGGCGACCGAGACATAAGGTTTCCATCCCCCGTAACCCATTGCGCTTCCTTTTGACAATCAGCTTTCTTGCGCGGCATGAACATCGAGCTTGACGAGATCGAGCAATTCGCGATCGCTCATCTCGGTGAGCAGGAGTTCCGCGCCACCCTCCAGCACATCCTTCACCAGTTGCTGCTTCGCTTCGATCAACTGGTCGATACGGTCCTCGATCGTGCCACGGCAGATAAACTTATGCACCAGAACGTTCCTCTGCTGGCCGATACGAAACGCACGGTCAGTCGCCTGATTTTCCACGGCCGGGTTCCACCAGCGGTCGTAGTGGATCACATGGGAAGCGGCGGTGAGATTCAATCCCGCCCCACCTGCCTTGAGCGAGAGCACGAAGAAGGGTGTCAGCTCATCTTCCTGGAATCGCTTGACCAGTTCGCGGCGCCTGGCTACCGGGGTGCCGCCATGGAGCACCAGACCTTCACGGCCAAAGATCGAACCCAAAAATGCCGCCAGCGGCTCGGTGGTCTCGCGGAACTGGGTGAATACCAGCACCTTTTCCTGCTTGGCGGCAATGACTTCGGCCAGTTGGCGCAGGCGGCCGAACTTGCCGCTGTCTTCCGCCTTCCACGCCGCGTCGCCCAGCCATTGCGAGGGATGGTTGCATATCTGTTTGAAGCGCATCAGGAAACTCAGCACCACACCCTTGCGACCGATGCCTTCGGCATCTTCGAGCGCGGCGGCCAGATCCTTCACCGCACGCTGGTAAAGCGCTGCCTGGCTCGGGCTCAGGTGGCACCATGCCTTGAGTTCGGTCTTGTCCGGAAGGTCGTCGATTACCCGCTTGTCGGTCTTCAGGCGGCGCAGGATGTAGGGCCGTACGAGCGTGCGCAGCGGGCCGAAATGCTCGGCCTTCGCCAGCCGCCTGGTAAAGTTGGCGAAGACCTTGTCCGAGCCCAGCAAACCGGGGTGGGTGAAATCGAAAATGGACCACAGATCGGACAGGCGGTTTTCCACGGGGGTTCCGGTCAGCGCGATGCGCGATTGTGCATGGAGCTGCTTGACCTGTCGCGTTTGTCTGGCGTGCGGATTCTTGATCGCCTGCGCTTCATCGACGATGGCAACGCGCCATTGGATGGTCCCCAGTACCGGCTGCCGAAGAAGCGAGCCAAAGCTGGTGACGACCAGATCGATGTCCGCAAGCCGCGCGGCGTCCAGCGCACGCAAATCGGCCGCCGGCATGAACGACGGATGAGCGAGCAGCAGGCGCAAGCCGGGAGCGAAGCGCTCGGCCTCTGCCGCCCAGTTGGCCAGCAGCGATGCGGGGGCGACCAGCAGGCTAGGCCGCGCCTCGGCGCTTTCGCGCTTCAGCACGAGCAGCAGCGAGAGTACCTGCATGGTCTTGCCGAGGCCCATATCGTCCGCGAGGCAAGCGCCGAGCCCGAGCCGGGTGAGCAGGTACAACCATCGCACGCCGGCCTGCTGGTAGGGCCGCAGGCTGGCCTTGAGTTCCGGTCCCGGGCCGATCTGCGCCAACCCCTCCGGCTGCCGCAACTGCTGGAGGATGTCGGCCAGCCAAGTCCCTGCAACAAGCTGCGACCAGTCGCGGTCAGCGGGGTCGCCGCTATCGTCGAGCGAAACACCTGCCAGAAGGCGTAGGGCCTCATTAAATGGCAGACCGGTTTTCGCCGCCTTTTCCATCGCCTCGAATCGCTTCAGGAGGCGACTGAGCTTTTTGTTGTCCACCTCGACCCAGCGACCACGAATGAGTTGCAGGCCGTCGGCGCCTTTGAGCAGGTCCCTGACCTCGGAGGCGCTGAGACGCTCGCCGTCGAGGGAGACCTCCATGCTGAAATCGAGCAACGCGTCCTTGCCCAGGAGCGAAGGCGGTCGTGCTCCGACGCTGGCTCTCACAACGGGACGAGCAGGCCGGCCCGCCTGCCAGACGCTTGGCGTGCGTACGACAATCCCGGCGGCTTCGAGTTTCGACAGGTCCGAGAGAAAGCGATGGGCGTCAAGCGGCGTCCAGCGCAGCGGATGGTATATCTCTCCGGTATCCACCATTTCGCGAAGCCAATCGCAGTGCTCTGCAGCGCGCTGCACCGGCAGCAGTAGCGACAGGAGCTGCGCCTTGCTCCTGGCCCCCGAGAATTCCGCGAGGGCTTGCGACAATGGCTGGTGCTGCGCTTTGCCATGGGCCGACAGGCGCGAGGTGTAAGTCGCAAGGAAGGCGAACGGTGACTCCGGGTCCTTGCGGTTCTCAGCAAGGTTGAAATGCACGCGGCCGACGAGATTCCAGGCCGGGTGACGCAACTTGAGGAAATCCTGAAGCGAGATTTTTGCGGTCGCCAGTTCCTGGTGCAAGGCGGCATTGATCTCGCCCCACAGCGTCGCCAGCACATCAGGCGTTAGATACTCCCCGCCCGTCATCGGCGGCGCATCGGCAATCACGGCATCGAAATCCGTGGCAGCAGGCGTGACGACCGCAATGTCGCCGCCTTCGGGCGTGGCGCACAAGGCGGTGACATACCGCGCGGCAAAATCACGCCACCAGGCCCATGCGGGCGGCAAAATGCGGCCGATTTCCGCCGTTCCCAGATGCAGCAGGCCATGTCCTGCGCCAAGCGCAAAAGAACTGCCCAGCCGCGCTCGTATTTCATCCGCCAATAGAGGCGCGGCGTCCTCCGGTACCGCAAGCAGGTGACCACCGGGCGTCAGGTGTGGCGCGAGAATGTCGGGCGCAGTCAAAAGCGCCCGTCCTCATCGCACTGTTGCAGCAAGCCCTGAAGCTGGCTGTTTTCACGGAAAGCGGCTTTGGAATCAACCAGCAGGCCCACCGGCGCGGTGCGAACTGGCCGAGGCTCCGTTTGCGGCTGGTGCGCTCGAGTTGTGGGGTGGTATGCCTGGACGCTGCGTTGCGCATGTCTTGTGAACTGTCTTTTCATCTGCTGTAGGAGAACCTCATTCCCCGGTATTAACTCACGGAAGTTGACCCTGGGCTTCGCGGCCGGCTGACCAAACTTCAACCTTCATGATGGTCCCGCACGAATTTCCGGATTTTGCCAAAAAACACGATTCTCCTTGAAAGCGTACCAAAACCTGAGTCATACGAGATGGGATGCCAATGGCGGCGCCCATCGGCGCGGCGAAAATAGTTGGAGCGGCAGGGTGTCTCGTTGGATCGACCTGCGGACGTTCAACGCTGCTCCTTTGAACGTCACTTCGAGGCCGCCTGCCCAGCCGATCACCGACCGGAGCGAATCACGCCAATGCGGTCGCCCGCGTCTGTGCTGCGAATGCCCCTTGCTCGGCCCACGCAGCCATTACTTCCCGAACCCGCTTGTCGGGCAGACGGTCAAGGCGTAGAAAGTTGGTACGCTTTGTGTACACCTGTGACGCCGCTTACGTCACTGGGCAAGGCATGCGAGGGAGGAGTCATGACATTCAAGGCTCAGTGGTACCGGGACAAGTTTGCGAAAAAACGGGGCAAGGGCTTCTGCGGTTATCCGGTGGCAACGGTTGCATTCTACGGGCCAGACGACACGATTGCGACGAAGGTCGTTGTTGGCATCGTCGCGTACGAAGGTGCTGACGCGGACCCGGTTGAGCGGTGGTTCTGCAAAACAACCGATCCGAGAACCGATCCAGAAGTCACCGAAGCAATCGTTCGATTCATCGATCAGCATGGTGCCAAGTCGGTGGCGGCCGCCGATCGCGTCATCGGCTGCCCGCATGAGGAAGGCATTGACTACCCGGAAGGCGAAAAATGTACACAGTGTCCATTCTGGGCCAACCGTGATCGATGGAGCGGCGAGATCATGCAGTGAGAAGTCAGGAGGCAAGCGCTTCCATCCTCGCGCTGAGGCGGTCCTTGCCCGCTTCATTCCGACCGTAGCCATGCATTCGATCGCAGGACACTCTCTGGACGAGCATGGCGCGCGTGGCCCTCAGCGCGGCGCGGCCAGGCCCTGGGCGTGGTTCCACGCAACCGTGGTCGCCTACGCGACTGACTTCGACTCCACGAGCGCGATGACTGCGACGTGTTTCACGTGCAGGAAAGGCCCAGCGGAGCCGGGCATCGACGGGGACGACACGAAGCCTGGTGATGCGCACGGTGTCGGGTACTGGGGCGAATCTCCTGCTGGCAGGGCACGTTGGGAAATCTCGCCGAGCGTGGTGAGCATCACCGTTATTGCAAGGGGCAAAACCATGGGTTTTTCTTGCCGAACGTTTCTGATCGCTCGTGACGATACCCTCTGGCGGCTGTCAAGCACCAAGTTCGACCGGATGCTACGAGATCCGGCAAGCCACTGTCTGCCCGCTTTTGCAGGGCAACGAGCGCGAATGGCCAGCGTCGTGGTCGAGCTTGTGGCCAAAACCCCGGTGCGCGTCGTTGGGAACACGTTTTCCATTCTCACTTTCGATGCCGAAGGCCGCATTGACCCGGGCAGATTCGAAAAGCAGCAGTTTGCCCTCGCGGAGTCGGTCGTCGCACCTGTCTTTGCCATATTCGATGATGACAGCAGCCAGACAGTCGTCGACGCGACCTCCCGATTCATTGCACAAGGAGGTCAATGGGTTCCGTCACATGCTTTGGCGCGCGTCATAGATCAGACCGCGCTGGGCCAACGACAGTGCCGACACCTGTAAGCGGTCGCTCAAAGGCTACTCTACGGCATCCAGATTTCGAGTCTCGAGTGTCGGAGATGGGTCGACAGCAATCAGATCAGACAGTCCTCGCGTAAGCCGCCAATCACGAGCGATAAAATTCGCGGTGATCCGAACGGCGGCGTTGGCGGACGACTTGTCGACCGACTCGAAGGAATGAATGACCCCTTCACCCAAAAAGCCGCCGAAGAGGCGACGCCTAGTCCAGCGTCCGGAGTGGGTCGGGAGTGTGAATTCGCGAATGCGGCAAGCGCCCGTTCGACTGTCCGACAGCACCGTGGTCAGCAGTGCGCCGCATTGCTGACGTAGACCACAGATCCCCCGAACGTCGGCAATGGCCGAACTTGAGTCGTTGCCGACGCAACTGCCTGCGCCCGTTCGTCGGCCTTAGCCGACATTCGTGCGCCGGCGCTGATAAGACCGCTCACTGCTGGGAAGCAGTCGTTCGCAAAGGCCATCGACGAACGACTGTTGCTGAGTTTAACGAAGGAGATTTCCGCTGTACGGCCGCGATGCTGACACACAGACTCGCTGCCTTCCCACTCCCAAGCCGCGCTTTCACCAACAGCGCGCCGCAACGTCGCCGGCAGCGACGTTGCGGCAGCGCGACGAGTCGGCTCAGCGCGTGCCGATCGTCACCACCAGATTTGCCTGCGAGCTGAGCCCCGCCGAATCGACCGCGGTCAGCGTCAGCGTGTAGGTTCCGGCGACCGGGTGCCGCCATTTGGCAACGAAGCCCGGCCCGCTCTCGACGAACACCATGCCGGACGGCGCGCCCTTGATGTCGACCTTCACGTTGTCCGCGCCTGGGTCCTCGATACCGATCACGCCGCTGACCGCGCGGCCCTCAACACCGCTGATCGGCGCAGCCGAGATCGCGGGGCCCGTTGCCGCGGACGAGATCCGCACGCTCATCGTCGCCGAACCGGACTGGCCGTTGCTGGTGTCGGTCGCCTTGACGCTGACGCTATATGTGCCCTTCGCAGGCGTTCTCCAGCTGATCACGCCGGCGCTGCTGATCGACATGCCCGAAGGCGCGCCGCTGAGCGAGAACCTGAGCGGATCGGCCGCACTGACGTCGACCTGATAGCTGAGCGGCTGTTTCGCCTGGCCCACGATCGTCGCTGCCTGCACGACCGGCTTCGATGCCGCGACGATGGTCACGTTCGCACTCGCGCTGCCCGTCGAGCCGGTGACTGTATCCTTCGCGGTCACGGTCACCTTGTAAGTGCCGGCGACCGGCTGCGCCCATATCACCTGACCGGAGCTATCTATGCTCATGCCCTGCGGTGGATTCGCGAGCGACCAGCTGAGCGGGTCCGACGAGCTGGCCGCCACCGTGAACGACAGTGCGCTGCCCGCCGTGCCCTTGACCGTCGCGGCCGACACGACCGGCGGCGGCGCCTTGGACACGCCGAGCGTCGACAGCAGGCTGCCGACCGCCGGTGTGCCGAGACCCGACGGCTGATCGTAGCCGGTATGGGCCGAGCAGCTCGAGCAGTAACCGTCGTTGCCCGAAGTGACGTCGTAGAACGCAGTCGCGTACAGACCCGCGTCGGTCGAGACGGTACCGTACAACTGCGTCTGCGCGAGGCCGAGTGCGCCGAGACTGTTGCGCGCCCGCTGCGCATTGGCGATGGCGACGATGCCGGCCCATTGCGGGGTCGACAGACTGGTGCCGCCGACGCTGTACCAGCTCGGCGCGGCCGCGTCGGGCGTGATGACCGCGACGTACTGACCGCTGAACGGATCCGCGTTGAACGACACGTCGGCAACCGAGCGCTTCGTCAGCGTGCCGAGGCTAGGCACCGACGTGTTCTGATACGCCGGTGCCGAGGTGTACTGACTAATTCCGCCGCCGGTACCCGACCACACCGTTTCGTTCTTGGTGGTGCCGTCGTAACTCAAATGGGTGCCGCCGACGGCCAGCACGTTCGTCGACACGGACGGCCATTCGACGCCGGTGCCGTTATCGCCGGTAGCGGCCACGTAGGTCATGTTCGCGTGCTTGAACGCCGAATCGACGGAGCCGGTCCACGAGCCTTCGGGGGCGCCGAAGCTCATCGACACGACGCCGGGCCCCATCGCGTTCGCGAGGTTGACCGCCGCGATCAGGCTGCTGGTCGACGCATCCGGCGCCTGGATCAGCACGATGCGCGCGAGCGGCGCGGTAGCGTGGACCCACTGCACGTCGAGCGCGATTTCGGTGGCCCAGCCCGAGTCGTACGACGGCGCGTTCGACGTCATCGCGCCGCTGGTCGTCGAGTGCACGATCGAGAACTGGCACGCGTTGCTGCTAGGGGCCGCGAGCGGCAGCGACGCGTTCGGCGCGATGGTGGTCGTCGTGCAGCCCGGCAAGCCGAATTTCTGGTTGAACGCCGCGAGTTCCTTGACGATGTTCGGATCACTCATCGCGTCGATCACGTAAATCGTCTGGCCGGCGCCCATTTGCGCGGCCTCGCTCGCGCTCAGCTTGCTCCACGACGACGGCAGCGGCGGTAGCTGATAGGCCGCGCGAATCTGCGCCGGCGTATACGTCGTCACCTGCGTTGAATTCGACGCCGCCCGCGCAGTCCTCGTGGCGTACCGTGCAATCGTTTGCGGCGTCAACTGCGCAAGCGACACGGCCGCCATTGTCGACGTCGACGCTTGCGCGGCAGGAGGCTGATTGGCCGACGCGAAAGGCGCCGCGCTGTCGATGTCAGAAGGCGCGTTCAACACCACCGGGGCCGTGTAGAACGCCGGCCTCACCAGCGTGCTCGCCACCGTGCTCGACAGCGGCGACAACGACACCGAACTCGTGCCTGACGAGGTGTCGGCGAGCTTCGCGGAGCTCGTGCCGCTCGACGCCGTCGAGTCGTCACTGCTGCCGCCGCATCCCGCCAGCAGTAGCGGCGCGAGCGCTGCGGTCACAAAGGTGGCACGCGCGAGCGTGCACCGAACCGGTCGGATAGTTTTCATTGGGATCGTCCTTCTGCGGGAGGCTGGACCGGAATTACCAGCACGGGTGGAGAAACCGCGGAGGCGGGCAGATCGGGCGCGCGTCGCTGCCAGCCGCTCGCACAGGTCTGTACGGACGGGTAATAGCCGGGCGGTTCGGCGCACCAGAGTCGGACGCTTGCAGGTGGCTGGGCAGAAGGTGGAACGGGCGATGTCTGCGCTTGCGAGCTGCATGCGCCTAATCCGGACACCAGCGCGCAAGCGGCCCAGATTGCCGTGACGATGCCACGTGAGCGATTCAAGCCTGCCCACGCGTTACGCTTACCTAATGAAATGGAACGGGCTGCCGGCCTCGCGAAATAATCAGAGAATTGGGCGTGCTCGTCGGTTTCGACAAGGCCGATTGCAATCCGATTGAGCTGGATCATCGTTGTTCGCGTCACGTTGGATACGGGGTTGGGGCGCACAAAGCGATGATTGGCCTGTCGGCACCGCGCGAGCAAGCTCGATGGCCATTCGCGGGTTAGTTGCCGGACAGACGGTGAGAGGACCTTACCATTTTTTATGCGACGGGAACATCGCATGCAGCGCGCGGAAACGCGGCCACATTTTCAGCCCCTACGGCGCGCCGCTTCCACGTCTGGATAGTAGGGATTGTCCTTAAAATGAAGGGCCGCGCGGCGCATCGCTAAACACGATCGTTCGATCCCGCGCGGCGGATTGATGCCGCTGGGACTTCTCACGCGGCCTACCGCGCAGTGCTCATCCGGCGGCTTGCGTGTGCGCGGCAACCGCATCGAGCGTGCGCGCCGAGTACACCGGCGTCTCACGCGGTACATGTCCTTTTGTGGAGGTCCGGGTCCGGTCGGAAAACGCCGATCGGTCCACACCAGGCCGATGACGTACAGTCGCCTGATCATTCTCCGAACGGTAGAGAAGTAGCCTAATGTCACCTCACCACCGCCGACAGCCGAAGGTCCGGAATGGCCGAACATCCACCTCTGTACGCGAGCCGACGACGGCCGTTGTACCTCAAAAGGCGCCCTGAAGGTCGAGTGGCTCGACCGACAGCAGGGGTCGCGCGCGGACGCTCGCAGAATTGTCAAACGCATGCCGCATGTGCTCATTGTATGGGGCAGTGAGCGACCCCGCGGCGGACTGTCGGCGCGACGCAGATAAGTACTCGATAACGCTCAATTTTTCAAACGGCATAGCAAAGGGACAAACGCATGCCGTACTGCAATGGCTCCTGCGGATATCCCTACGGAAACCGTAGCGGGACACGTTACCGTCTTCGAGGGAAAACAAGGTATGTGCGTAATTCGCTGATCTCTCACCTGGACTCCTGGGAGATGACGCCGTACCAACCAAGACGACCAGCTTGCCTGGGATCGGGCACAGCGTCCCAAAGCCTGTAAACTGGTTGAGCACCGAACGCTGGCGCACATCGTGGCAGGCAAGCTCCAGTTGCAGTGGTCACCGCAGCAGATTGCCGGATGGCTCAGGCGTGCGTACCCAGACAACGAGGACTACCACGTGTCCCACGAGACCATCTATCGCAGTCTCTTCATCCAGACGCGTGGCGCCTTGAAGAAGGAGCTGTTGGAACATTTGCGGCGCACCCGGGCCATGCGCCGTTCGCGCCATCACACGCAGAAGACGGACGACCACGGCAGGATTCGCGACACGGTGTCGATCAGCGAACGTCCAGCCACAGTTGAAGACCGCGCGGTACCGGGACACTGGGAAGGCGATCTTCTGTGCGGCAGCGGGAGCAGCCAGATCGCGACGCTCGTTGAGCGCCAGACACGTTACGTCATGCTGGTGAAGATAGCCAGCACGGACAGCGAAACGGTCATCAATGCGCTCATCAAACATGCCAGCAAACTGCCGCAGGAACTCTACAGATCGCTGACATGGGATCGGGGAACGGAGATGGCCCGGCACAAACGCTTCACCGTGGCCACTGATATCTAGGTCTACTTCTGCGATCCACAGCATCCGTGGCAGCGCGGCTCGAACGAAAATACGAATGGACTGTTAAGACACTCAGTCTAAGATCGCTTCTGAACGTCGGACCGATCTGACCCATGTTAAGATTGGCCGAGCTGCCTTGGCACTGACCTGTCAGTGTATTCACAGGCCAAACTTAACGCTGTGGCAAGACGATTGAATGAGCGTCCGCGAAAGACACTGGACTACGAAACGCCCGCCGAACGATTCCAGCAAACTATTGCATCCACCGGTTGAATCCGCCGCGACAAACGGACATTGGGCTGCAACCGAAGATTTCGGAGATCACGAATGTTGGCTCTCGAAAAGTCAAGTGACCAGAGTAGCCCCAACAGTTAGGACGGGACAACGACGCGCCGATGCTGTTGCCAATTTTTGCTGCAGCCGCGGACACCGGCAAGTCGCCGGCCATGGCTGAACGTGGCGAAAGTTGGCCCTGACGGCCTAGGTGGGATGCGCCCAGTAACGCTGCCAGATGCGGTCGTGGTAGGCGACGAGGTGCGGTTGTGACGCAATGTAATTCCGTATTGGGCCGTCAAACGGGTGAACGAAACCCGCGTGTATCCAGGCAAACGCGGTGGCGTCGACTGTGCTTGGCCGGTCGCCCAGTAGATATGTCTGCTCGCCCAGCAAGTCCGCCACCGCCGCCCACGCCGCCATGCCCATGCGAACGATTTCCTCCTGACTGTGGCGCCCGATACCTTGCTCCCAGGCTTGCCGCATAATTTTGCGCCGCACGAACGGCAGCACGAGCGGCGCGAACAGTGGAACGATGGGCCTGGCAAAGGATGGCGCACTGTGCGCCGCGTAATCGACTAGCATTGGACGGTAAATGTCCATGTTGCGGTCGATGCCCCAGCGCAGGTAGAGGCCCACGAAGTAAATGTGCGTCTCGAACAATGCCTTGATCGCCACGGACTGTGCGCGCTGCAGGGGCCTCAGGTGATTGTCGTTCAGGGCTTCCGGATAGCGGTCCTGCAGATGTTCGATGATGAGCGACGAGTCGGCGATCAGTTTTCCATCGATCAACGCGACTGGCAACTTGTGCTTCGGCATCTTTGCCACGTTGCCGATGCGCGTCTCGTATGGCAGGTTCGACATGCGCAACCACGTTTCGAGCTTGACGACGAACGGGCTGATATCGGGCGAGTCCGCGCTGCCTCCATAGCCGAATTTGTATACGATCATCTGTCGCTCCTCTCAACTTCGAACGACGCTAGACGGCCCCGGGCCGATTCTCAAGTCGCAATTGCGGGGTCGAACGGAAGCCATCGAAAAGAACTGAATGGTGGCTTCGGTCGACGATGGGATGACCTTGGTCGGAGCTTGGCAGTCAGCCATCTGGGCAAGAGCCGACGACATTCCTTAGATCGGCGCGCGACGAACGAGCGCTCATGCCCGATTGCGCCAGTTCGACGTTCCACGAAGCAGACGGCTGACCGGCTCATTGTGACCGATCGCCTATATGCTAACCAAGCCGGTTGCTATGTCCGGCGGTACGGCCCCCTGGCGTCACTCATAATTGCGAAGCCGTGAGGGAGGGAGATACTCCGATCGCACACCATTCAACACCGAAGCCAACACATGCATATCAATCCCGCCTCCAGTCAGTACCGCCGCAATGCGCTTACCAGCAAAGTATGGATGGCGAGCTGCGGCAAGCGCGACGGCGCCTGCGCCCTCGACGACGAGGTGATTGCTCTTCGCCAGGCAGCGGATGGCTTCAGCCGTCTCCTCAAGTGCTGATACGACAACGCCGTCCACAAACGCATTGAGGTATGGCCAATTTGCATCGAGCACAGTCGGAACACCGATGCCCGATACCATGGGAGTTGAGTCGACCGGTACTTCGACTATAGCGCCAGCCGTAAGAGAAGAATAAAGTGGGCATGCCGCCTCAGTTTCGCACGCATAGAGTTGCGCATGCGAGCCCCAATTGATGCACGCGAGCGCGATCCCTGTGATCAACCCGCCGCCTCCGAAAGGTACGAGTATCACATCGACGTCTGGCAGGTCTTCCAATATTTCCTGGCCAATAGTCGCGTCACCAACGACGACATCGCGGCACGCACACGGGTGCAAAAACGTACCCGTTTCACCAGCAGGTATTTCGCCGCGAAGTATTGCCCACCAGCTTTCGTAATCGACTTCATGCACGCGGGCTCCCAGCGCGCGAAGTGCCTCGATCTTGCTTCGTCCTGCTGTATTGGTTACGTAGACCCTGACCTCCGCGCCTCGGACCCTCGCTGCCTCTGTCACACCAAGGGCGAAGTTCCCCGTGCTCGCGGTGAAAACACCGTTAGACAATTGAGCCGGTGTGAGTTTGGACACCGCATTGAACGCACAGCGTATCTTGAACGCCCCGTGCGGCTGAAGGTTCTCGGGTTTGAGGAAGATGCTCCGATCTCTGGCGTCTGCGCACCTTAACAAAGGGGGGCGTACGACGGTTCCCCGCATCGACTCGGATGCCCTTTCAATGTCGCTTCTGGAGACGTCTCCGAGATAGGCCGACCCGCTACCGCCATCAAGGGGCTTGCGCGAATGATGCAGGATGTCCGAAAAACCCGAGATGTCCTCGCTTTTTCGGACCAAAGGTTTATGTTGATCGATTTCTGAAAGCACCATCTCTCATCCTCCACACAGAGCGAACGCATGACCCTTTCATGCAGCCCGGCTGCACATCAGCATGGTTCGATAGGGAAATGGAACGGCGTTGGCGACCTTCGCGTGGATAGAAAGTGCGAGCCGTGAGACCGATATGACAGTAGTTGAGGTTCGAATGAAGTAGGCGAATAACTGCTCGAGCGCCAAACTCTCGTCTGGCATTTTTACCAATGCGACCTCGAGTCCATCCAGCGCAAACAGCCGCGCGACCGCCGAGGCGCGCGCCTACTGCGACCTTCGGTATGAGAACCAGTATAGGATGCGCCACCGAGCAACAAAGACTCATTTTGCGGAACTGCAGGCCACAACCAAATGTGACGATGGCCGTTCCGCACTTGAAACCTGACGTTGAGACCGCAGGGCAGCAGGTGGTGTTGTACGAATCGTCGAGCAGCAGGCAGGTATTCGTGCAGATAAGCAGTCACGGCACCGTGGTCGATCGTGGTGTCACGCAGGCCGCGCAGATCAATCTCGAAGCGGCCGACGGCAATATCTATGCGCTCGCCGGTAGTGGCTCGCGGATCCGCGCGACGGGCACGGCGATGCGCGACGGCCACATCTGGCTGGTTGCTGGTAATGGCAACGTGACGCAACAAGGCACGCTTGCGGCAACGAATGCCAATGGTAGCGGCGGCACCGTCGATACCATCGCCGGCATACTCACGTTGAGGAATAGCGCAGCGGTGCAAGCGGGGCTCTGGAATGTGTCGACGCCCAATTTCAGTGTCGATAGTGCTGTCGCCGACGCATTCGTGCGCAGCCTGAACGCCGGGACGTCGGTCGATGCAACCGCAACCGGCACGAATGGCGCACGTGGCGATATGACCGTTGCGTCCAGTCTTGCCTGGCAAGGCCCGGCGTCGTTATCGCTCGTGGCTCTTCGCAATGTGACGATATCACCGGCGACCACCCTGAAAAACACAGGGAGCGGCAACCTGGGCTTGAGGGCGGACGCAGCGAATATCGACAATAGTGGCAGCATCACCAACCACGGCACGCTCGACTGGTCGAAGAGCACCGGTGCGCTGAGCGCTTTCTACGACATGAACGGCACATACGTTGCCGGTACCCAGCTGAGCAACCCGGCATGGGTGCCCCCCGCATTCAGCGGCCTCGTTACTCAGATCACCGCGTACAGGCTTGTCAACTCCCTGACCGACCTGACGAAGGTTGGCAACGATCTCAACGGTAACTACGCGCTCGGCAGGAACATCGATGCGAGCGCGACGAGCAAGAGCCCCTTCGTTCCAATCGGCAATAGCAACACACCGTTCACGGGGCAGTTCGACGGCAAAGGCAATACGATCACCTCGCTCACGCTGGGCGGGATATTGCGCACCGAGACCGAACTGCCACTAATTGGCATGTTCGGTGTGATCGGTACCCAGGGCGTCGTACGTAACCTCGACATTTCGGGGACGGCGGCCTCGGCTAACGTGAGCGGGATTGTAGGGGCCTCGAGCTTCTATATGGGCATACTCGCCGGCCTGAACAACGGTACTGTCCTGCGCGTGAGCACGGCCGGCACGGTGGTGGCGACCACAAACGACGGGAACCTTCTCGACTTTTCGACAACCGGTGGGCTCGTGGGCGTCAACGCCGGCTCGATCCTGCGTTCTTCGAGCAGCGCCGCCGTGACCTCGAGGGATGTGGGCGGTGGTCTGGCGGGCCTGAATAGCGGCCTGATCAGCCAGTCGTTCGCCACGGGTCCTGTCGTAGTATCGGGTTATGTCGCTACGGGCGGTGGCGGCCTCGTCGGCTCTAACAGTGGCACGATCAGCCAGTCTTATGCAACCGGCTCTACCATGTTTACGTTGTGCCGTCCCACCAATACGCATTGCGGCGGGGCCGCCCTCGTCGTCGATAACTCAGGAACAATCACCCAGTCATTCGCAACCGGTCCGGTGATCCAGCCGGCGTATGGACCGTTCGGCATCGCGCGGTCCAACGAAGGCACGATTACGAACGATGTGTACTGGAACACCAACACCACTGGCGCCACAATCGGCGTCAAATACGGTACGCCGATTCCCACGGCGAACGGGCTGACCACCGCTCAGATGAGCACGCCGACATCGTTCGTGGGGTATGACTTCAGCCCGACGGGGGTGTGGGCAATGCCAGTCGGCGCGACGCATCCGGTGCTGCGCTGGCAACTGGCGCAATGACACACGCGGGGTAAGTCAGTAGGGCTGTTAGCGAGCTTTCGACGCGGGATGATCTTGCCCACGAATCTGCGTCAAGGCACGCGTCCGCAAAGGCCGCGAACACGCCAACGATTTCGCCTCACGAATGTCCGCTGCTCTCGGAGACGAGCCGCGCAGGTCGCAACCGGGCGACTGGCTGAATCGGGTCGGCAGCAGCTGCTCGGACGACGGCCATGTTGGTCGCCCGAGAATGTTTGCTAACTTCCGTAGTCGGCCAGCCAGGGACATTCAACCTGACCTTCACGCGGACGTTCGAACATCCGCTGCGCCCCCAACAACGGTCTTACGCTTGCGATCATGTGATCGACGCTCCGCCTCCTTGGGCAGCCATGATCATGTACCGGCGCCCTCCGTATCGCGACAGGTCGGAGAAGTGACCCAATCGTCACGCAGAAGGCGCGGGAATCAAAGGACCGAAATCCTGCGCCCAAGGTCGGGCTCAGCGCCGCTCATGGCAAGCGCCTTAGCGAACGTGAGTCCATCCGGGATCGCTAACGGAAGCCATAGACCAGGACCTTTTTCCCCTCAAAACTTTCTTGCACACCTTGCTCGCAACCCGATGGGCACGTTACTTTGCCGTCCCCGCTCGCGCCTGACACGGTGACCGCCCTGTAGACAACGGATTCGACGAGCGTCCCGTCGGCAGCGACGACGATGTTCAGATCAGTTTCGACGCCGGCCGGCACGGCTCCGCCGGCGGTATAGACGATTTTCATGGTGCCGGTGCAATCGGAGTTCACCGTGTAGGTGCCCATCTGGTTCGGATTGAATGTCGTCTGCCCCCCTTTCGGCAACCCGCCAATCATGCCGAAGTCGGTGCGTTGAAAAGTGCCCCTACCGTCGAACGTCACCAGGGCGACGTCATCGAGGATCGACGGGGCGGCGTACGGATGCAACGTACCATCGGCGCCTTTCAATCCAAGAATCTCTCCGTGACCGATAAACTCAAACGGTGCCTTTAGCGTTGCGTTCGAGCAAAGGCCGCCGTGGTCGCCGTGGTCGCCGCGGTCGCCGCGGTCGCCGGCCTGCGCGGCGCCACTGAGCGAGAGAAGTGCAACGGCGGTTGCTGACAAAATGCACAAATGCTTGATCTTCATGGTCATCTCCTTGTCACCGAACCAGGCACGTAACATCACAGCGCGCAGGGGCCTACTACCTGGCGAGATAGGCGCCCAATCCAAACAAATGGAATAAAACGCGGCCGCAGTGCTACCCGGCTGCCGCAGTTTGCGGAGCAAGGGATGAGAGAACGAGAGGCCGTCGGTGCGACGGGCCTATTCCCGAGTGTGAGGCGAGAAAGCCCATGCGTGGGCCAATGGAGTGAATGGCGACACGCTTCACCAAGCAGTCATTTTTCGCCCGGTGTCGGCAGACACGTGCAGATGGGGGCACGACAGTCCGCGCAATTGTGACTTCGTGAGTCAGCCACGCTTTAAAGTCGCATAGCAAAAAGTAGCGTAATCCACGCTATTCGCCGATACCAGATGAATATCGGACAAAAGGCAGGCGCATTCAGAATCGCGGTACGAATGATGGACTATCGCGCGATAGCGAACGACTGCGAAGGCCTCCGCGGTCGGCCAGCATGTAGGCAACGATGACCGTTGCACTTTGGAGAGCCCCCGTTGGCGCGGCCTCCGGATGGCCGCCAGCTCAGCTGGCCGCCGGCATCAGCAGCGCGTTGGCGTTGCCCTCATCGGCAGTCACGTGATTAGCTATCCATACAATCTGCGGCGCAACACGGAACAAGCCGCTCCCGCATGCGTCGCCCAGACGCCGTTCGCAATGAAATCGTACGCAGGGCCGAAGCTTGACGGTACGCTTATCTGCGCGGTCGTCAGCGCCTGCGCAGCCGGAACCATGCGTTCTAACTTGTCGTGCAGCGCCTACTGCGCCAGCTGCCACCGAAGGATCGGATGCGTCGCACTGGCAGGCATCGCCCATGTTCCCGTTGGACTAAAGTCCCATGACGCATCGAAGCTTTTCACGTTACCCATCTGGGCGGTCGTGAGGCCATTGGACGACGGCAGTTGACCACCGGCCCCCGAGCTTTGCGTTCGTGTCGTCGTCTCCTTGTCCCAGTAGACGTTCGTTGCGATTGTGCCCCCGTTGGAGGACGCGATCCCACCGAAATAGGTTGAATCCGGCGGCCCACAACAGTAGCTTTGAACCTGGCCCGACGCGAACGATTGTTCGACCACGCCCGAATTGCCTAGAACCAATCCGCCAGCCTGGGCAGACCCGTACGTTATGCCCGTCGCGTACGATTGCGATACGGTGCCACGGTTGTCGCCGACCAGGCCGCCCGAGAAGCCGTGGGTCGTGGCGGTCACGCTCCCGGTCGCGTACGACTGTTTGATCGTTCCATAGTTGGCGCCTACGAGCCCGCCGATCTCGCCGGAGGACTCAACCGATGCGCTGCTCCAGGAACGTTCGATCAGCCCGTCGTTGCGCCCCACCAGGCCTCCGACCAGAGGGCCCTCGTAGGGTCCCACGCTCGTCATCCCGGTCGTATAAGCGTGGGTGACTAACCCTTGATTCTGCCCGGCGAGAATGCCGAAGCCCAGGTCTCGATACTCCCCGCCCAGGTCGCTGTTCGTCATGCCGATATTGCGTACGACGCCCGTGGGGCCGATCACGCCGAACAGCCCAACTGCTGGGTCCTGTTCACGGTGAAACGCGTCAATCACATGTCCCATGCCGTCGAACTGACCGGAGAACGGCGTGGCCGTGTCGCCAATCGAAACGAACGCGACGGAGGAATTCGTCGCACTCGCATCGATATTCTTGCCAAGTGCATAGTTGCCCGTCAGATCGAGCGACACACTCTGCAGATCGGCCAACGAATTGACCAGCTTGTAGCCGGTCACTTGCGCCACGAGACCGCTATAAGGCGCGGCTGCCCACGCGCTATTCGCGAGGATCGACCCGTGGCTGTAGCTGCCATTCATGTCATAGAACGACCTCACAAAACCCGTACTGTCCGACCAGTCGATCGTGCCCTGGTTTGCCACGCTGCCATTGTTGTTGATGCTCGCCGCGTCCGCCCGCAAGCTCACGTTGCCGCTGCCGGTGTTCCTGAGTGTTGTCGCTGCTGCAATCGTTACATTGCGAAAAGCCACCAGCGATAACGACGCAGGACCTTTCCAGTCAAGACTGGAAGCAACGGTCATATCGCCGGTCGCCCCATTCGTTCCGGTCGCGGTTGCATCGACGGACGTGCCAGCGTTCAGGCTGCGCACGAACGCGCCAGCCGTGGCGCTATCGACGGTGAAGTCTGGCGTCGACACATTCCAGAGCCCCGCTTGCACCGCTGCGCTATTCCTCAAACTGAGTGTGTTGGCGATGGTATCGACGGTGCCGCCGCTACCATCGGCATTCGTTGCCGCAAGCATGCCTTGTTGCGTCACGTTGCCATTGCCGGCCACCAGCCAGACGTGGCCGTCGCGCATGGCCGTCCCCGTCGCGCGGATCCGCGAGCCACTGCCGGCAAGGGCATAGATATTGCCGTCCGCTGCTTCGAGATTGATCTGCGCGGCTTGCGTGTCACCGCGATCGACCACCGTGCCTCTACTGCTTACCTGCACGAAAACCTGCCTGCTGCTCGACGATTCGTACAACACGACCTGCTGCCCCGCGATGTATTCGGCCGTGCCGTTTGGTGCGCTGACCGAGCCTGCATTCACGACGACGTCATGTGAGAAAAGGAAGACATCGCCGCCGCTCGAACTGATCTTGCCGAGATTCACGACCTTCCCATTCGAGAATCCCGCGAGCGTCAGCGTCCCGCCATTCATGAAGGCGGTATCCGGCAGATCGAGCGTCGAAGCCACGAATCGTCCGCCTGTGCTGATGACGCCGCTGCGGCCCACGAGGACACCCTGGGGGTTGATCAGATACACACCGCCCGTTGCGTTCAGGTTGCCGAGAATCGTCGAGACGGTGCCGCCCGTCACGCGATTGAGCGTTGCGCCCGAGCCGATTTCAAATATGACGGTATTACCCTTGCCGATCGAGAAGCTGGTCCAGTCGATCACGCCGCGAGTCGTGCCGGGCTGCGTCACGGTGAGCGCATCGCCCTGGCCAGCGATGGTTCCTGCGCCGGCAACGTAGTGACCGCCTTGCGGGAGGACGCCACCGGCAATCGCCGTATGCGCCAACGACAATCCAGCGAGAGAGATAGCGATGAGGGGCGCGATGCCACGCGGCGAGTGTCGGCTTCGTAGTGCGCGTAGTTGCGGACGACGTGAGGACCAAGGTGACATATATCCTCCTTTCGCGGAGGCTGAATGGATGCCAACAGCCCCGCAATCCGACCGGAGTCACGTGAAGCGTGGCTAACCTACAGTCAGAGTACTAGTTACCTTGCCTGCTTCACACGAATAAATGTCACAGCGCCGCCCGGGCGGGCCTTGCTTTGCTGCTTGCTATCCAGCATCACAGATTTTGCAGTGTCCGGTCGGAAATATCCGTGCCGACGAGGCGGCGGGCATGCCGGCATCTGCGCGGGCGGGGCGACCTGCTGTCAGCCGTGAGCCGCCATTTCGAGTTTCAGACCTTGGAGGGCTGCGAAACTCGTTAAGCAGCCGTTGATGTCGCGCAAGTCCGCACGGCTGATGCGGATCGGATTCTGTCTGTCACCATCAGGTACCTGCGTACGTTGCTGATACATGGGGCGCGCTCTGTTCTGTGTCACACCAAGGTACCAACCGCATGGCAAAAGGCAATACAGGTGCGACGTCCAGCAAATGTAGTAACAGTGGCCTTGCGAACAAAATGGCGAGAGTCGCCTGGGCGATCCTCGCTCACCGGACTTCGTACGAAGCGCATCATGTGAGCAACAGACCTGCATAGCAGGATGAGCACTTTGAAGCGTTGAGGAACTGGTAGGTTGCTTGGGTTGATTTCAATGTGATGGCGCGACAGGTCGGACCGCAGGAACGCAAACCTGAACACAGTCTTGTGCTTCAAGCACGTGGCCGAGATGAGGACGTTCCTGGCGAATTCCATCAGGGCCCGCAGCTTCGGCTTGCAAAAGGCCGCATGTAAGACCGCAGCCGATACCTCGTTCACGTATCACACAAGATCAACTTGGCAAACCGGGCGGTGTCCATATAAGGCCGTGTGAAAACGCAAGCTGCAGCAAGTCGATTTCGGGGCAACACTGCAGGATGTGCGCCATCCGCCGGTTCGCAGACGTCCTATTATTCTCCATGGGTGGATGGCACGGACCAAGCGTAGGCATGGAGGCGTCGGATGCCACGACGATAGGCCGAATGAAGCCCGAAACTTCTCCGAAACATGCATTGGCCACGACTATCGGCAGCGCTGCCGCTGGCGTGGTGCGCTACCCCGGATTTGAGGTCGATGTCGATCGCGGCGAGTTGCGTGTCGAGGGGCAAGCGGTTGTGCTCAGACCCAGGACTTTTGCGCTGCTGGCGTATCTGGCGCAACACCCGGGCCGGCTGCTTGCAAGAGACGAACTCCTCCAGGCGGTGTGGCGTGACGCCATTGTGACCGACGACTCGTTGGTCCAGTGCCTTGGCGAACTGCGCTCGGCCTTGGGCGAGCATCGACAGCGTGTGATCCGGACCGTCCCCCGCAGGGGTTACATGCTTGAGCTTCAGCCCATTGCACCTGCCATGTCTTGCGAAGCCGATCCAACGGATTCGATCTCGCTTGCCTCGTTGATCGAAAGCCGCGCCGTACCGCAACCTTGCACGAATCGCGATATGCGCTGCATGAAGTGCGGGTTCGAGAATGCCGTTGCAGCCAGCTTTTGCGAGCAGTGCGGCGCCAACCTGGCACGCATCTGCCCAAAATGTGGCCACGAACTGAGCCCGAGCGCGCAGTTCTGCCGTGCGTGTGGCACGCCTGTGGGTCCCTCGCCGCCCCCCATTCACTACACGCCACCCCACCTGGCCGAACGAATTCTGGCCGAGCATGCTGCGCTGGAAGCGCGGGGGGAGACTGCTGGTGAACGTAAGAGCGTCACCGTGCTGTTCGCTGACCTGGCCGACTCGACGGAGTTGATTCGCGACATGGATCCGGAAGACGCCGACCGGCTGATTGGACCGGTCGTCGAACTGATGATGGGGGCTGTGCACCACTATGAAGGCTACGTTGCAAAGTCCCTGGGCGACGGTATCCTGGCGCTTTTTGGTGCGCCCATTGCCCATGAGGACCACACGCAGCGCGCGCTGTACGCGGCGTTGCGTATGCAGGACGAGATGCGTCGCCACAGTAACAGGATCCGTCTGCAGTCCGGCATCCCGCTCCAGATCCGGGTAGGTATCAATACCGGTGAGGTGGTGGTGCGCTCGATTCGAAAGGATGATCTGCACACGGAATACGAGCCGGTGGGGTACACGATCCATGTCGCGTTTCGGATGCAGACGATCGCCGCGCCTTCCTCCATCCTCGTGAGCGAGTCCTCCTACAAGCTCGCGAAGGGGTATTTCGAGTTCAAGGCTCTCGAAAACACCCACGTCAAGGGCATCCCGGACCCGCTCGCCGTTTATGAGGTGCTTGGTCCGGGTGCGCTGCGCACGCGGCTCCAGGTGGCGGCGCGGCTTGGCCTCGCCCAGTTCGTGGGCCGGCAGACCGAACTCGGGCAATTGCATCATGCGCTGGAACAGGCCGCGGCGGGGCGCGGACAGATCGTCGCGCTGGTGGGCGAGGCCGGGGTCGGAAAGTCGCGGCTGCTCCACGAGTTCAAGGAACGCTCGCATCGCGGCTGCCTGGTGCTAGAGACTTTTGCGGTTCCGCACGGCAAAGCCTTTCCCTATTTGCCGCTGATCGAGCTCTTGAGGAACTACTTCCAGATCACTGCTCCGGACGACGACCGCCGATGCCGGGAGAAAGTCGCGGACAAGGTGCTGACATTGGACCGCAGCCTGGAAGACCTCTTGCCTTACCTGCTGTATCTGCTGGGCATCAGCGAGCCCGGTTCGGCACTTGCGGAGATGGACTCTCAGATCCGGCGCGGCCGCACGTTCGGTGCAATCACACGCCTGCTGGTGCGCGAAAGCCTCAATCAGCCGATCGAGCTCCTGGTCGAGGACCTGCAATGGCTGGACGGCGAGACCCAGGCGTTCCTCGCCTTTCTCGCCGACCGCGTGGCGAGCACCCGGATGCTCCTGCTTATGAACTACCGACCCGAGTATGAGCACGGCTGGGGTCAAAAAAGCTACTGTACCCAGCTGCGGCTCGATGCCCTGGACCAGGTCGAAGCCCCACGACTGCTCATGTCCCTGCTGGGGGACGATCTCAGTCTGTCGCCACTCAAGCAGCTCATCCTGGAGAAAACTGAGGGCAATCCCTTCTTCATGGAGGAGATCGTCCAGACCCTGGCCGAGGAGAAGTTGTTGCTCGGCCCCCGCGGACGTTATCGCATCGAGACGACGCCGACGACGCTGCATATGCCGACCACCGTGCAGGGTGTGCTCGCGGCCCGCATGGATCGGCTCCCCACCGCGGAAAAGGCGTTGCTGCAGACCCTCGCAGTGGTCGGCAAGGAGTCTCCCTGGAGGCTGATCCACGCGGTTGTCGGGCAGTCTGAGGACGAATTGCGCCGCCTTTTGTGCCACCTGCAGGCCGCAGAATTCATTTACGAGCGGTCGACATTCCGGGGGGAGGAATATAGTTTCAAGCACGCCCTCACCCAGGAGGTCGCGGGCAACTCCCTCCTCGCAGAACAGCGCAGCCTGCTGCATGAACGCACGGCGCAGGCCGTCGAGGCACTTTTTCACAGTCGACTCAAGGACTACTGCAGCGAGTTGGCACACCACTACAGCCTTAGTGGAAATACCCCAAAAGCCGTGCACTGCCTGACTTTTACGGCCGAACTCCACCAGTTTCGGCGTGAGGCGCAACTGACTCAGGAATGCGCCGAAGCCGCGATCACGCTCTCGACCGAGCAGGGCTTTCCGTTCTGGCTGGCGTGGGCGACCATCCTTCGGGGCTGGGCGCTGGCCGAGCAGGGACGCATCGAGGAGGGCATTGCGCAGATGAGCCACGGCCTTGCCGCCTATCGGGCTACAGGGGCTGAGCTGGGACGCCCGTACTTTCTGGGCCTCATGGCCTCAGCCTATGCGAACGCCGGGCAAGCGCAGGCCGGGCTGAGCGTGCTGCTCGAGGCGATGGCCATGGTCGACAAGACGGGGGAACGTTATTACGAAGCGGAGTTGCATCGGCTCAAGGGAGAGTTGCTAGTGCTTCAGGAAGGGAACATTAAGACTGGTGGCTCCGCCAGCGCAAAGGAAGCAGAAGCGTGTTTTCACAAGGCCATCGCAGTTGCGCATCACCAGGACGCCAAGTCGCTCGAACTGAGGGCACTACTGAGCCTGGCTCGGCTATGGCAACGACAGGGCAAGACAGCCGCAGCCAGGCATAGGCTGGTGCAGCTCCAGGCCGCCTTTACTGAAGGCTTTGAGAGCGTCGACCTGCGGCAGACGAAGGTGCTGCTGGATGAGTTGCTTTAACGTGTCGTCCGCACATCTAGCCGCTGCACCTCTGGTCGCGTTGAAACCTAAATCAACGAGGGCAAGAGGTCGTCACGAGGCGCAACGTAAACGGTCCGCCACGGAGACCAGCCGGCGCAATATGAGCGGCAACGACGGAAATGCGCCAGGGGACCGGGTTCGGGCCAGTTGCTGTCATTCACCGCTACTCCCAAAGTGGCATTCGAGCGACCGCTTCGCCTCTGAAACCTGTCGAATATGCTACTTGCGGAGGTCAGCATGACCTGACCAATCATTGGCGAACCATTGGCGTCTTCGAGAAGTATGAAACGTTTGACGCTCGCACGCCTTCCCCCAAACGAATTTCTCGGTCTCGCGGCACGTATGCGGAGCAGCCGAACACCGTTAGGTGATTCCATGACCGCACGACGGGAAACTTGACGACATGAATTATTGACGCCAAATGACGAAGACCGGGGCACCCGCGCGAGACATCCGTTCCGCAATCGGCTGACAAATACGACCCCGCGACCTATCCTTTATCCATTCGGCTCCGGGATCGTCGTCATGAAGATCATGCGTCGCCTGACTGGCGTGGTCACGC
>NZ_VTUZ01000007.1 GCF_008369935.1 Paraburkholderia panacisoli
TTCTTCATCCATGGCCTGCGGTACGGTTTGCCGCCAACCACCCGAGGCAGGAGCCCGGTGCGTGAATCGCGCACGCCGGGATCTGCGCGGGGGGTGTCCCGTAAGGGGCATTCCTACCGTAACGCAGTGCAGTACGTGGGCCGGGCGCGAGTGCAAGGGTTTCTGGAGCGGCGGAAAACGAGGTAGGGCGGGGGGGCATGGCGAGTCTCGTAGGTCCGCTCTGAGGCGATGGCAGTGAAATCGGCGGTAAAAGAGGAAATGCGGCTGGATTCCCGCGAATCGTCGGTGATCGACTGGAGAAGCAGGGCGATGCGTCGGTGCCGGTTCGTCATCGAGCCACATGGCGCGATCGGCCAAGCGGGTGAGCCCGTAACATGAACGGAGATTCATCTATATGCCGGCTTTACCCGGCCAGGAACGACATGCCTGAACAACTCTGGTTGCCCGGGCTGGAGGCGCCGCCGACGCCGACAGACGGTCTGTTTTTCGCCGTATTTCCCGATGCCAATACGGCGGCCGCTATCTCAAAGCTCGCGCAACAACTGTGCGCCGAGACGCGCGTGCGCAGCAAACCGCTCGTGGCTGGGCGTCTGCACGTCACCTTGCTGCATCTCGGGAATTTTGCAGGCGGTCTGCCTCGGGATAAAGTCGACGCCGCGATGCGGGCGGGTGCGTCGATCAGCATGGCGCCCTTTACGGTCGAATTCGACGCAGTCTCCAGCTTTGCGTCGAAGCCGCGGCCAGGGCCGCTGGTGTTGACGGGGGGCGAGGGCGTTGCTGGGCTTCACGCGCTTCATGGCGCGCTGGGACATGCGTTGCAGCATGCTGGTTTTGCGGAGCGCGTGGTTTCGAACGCCGTGCCTTATACGCCGCATGTCACGTTGGCGTACGGCATGCCGTGGGTGGCTGCGCGTCCGATTGAGTCGGCTTGCTGGAACGTGCGCGAATTTGCGTTGATGCACAGTTTGCTCGGGCGTACGCGGCATGTCGCGCTGGCGCGGTGGCCGCTGGTGATGGGCGAATAATAATTCGCCGCGATCGGCGATCGGCGTTGGTGTCAGGTGCTCGACGTTCAGCGTGCAGGGTTCGGTGGCGGTGCTCGGGGGCTGCGTACTCAATGCCCCAAGTCCATCCCCCTGGCCGCGCCCAGGTCCCGTTCGCGCCGGTGGCCGCGGTCAAGTCAACTTCGCGTCCGGGGCACTGGAACTCAGAATCGTATTCCGGCTCCGCAACCGCCGGCAAATCCACCACCGCTTCCGCCTGCGCCGCCGCAGAACACGCCGCAGCCGGACAGCGCCACCGACACGGCCAGCGCTGCCAGTGGCGCGCGCAGGCATGCGCGAGATGCGCGAAATGCGTGCATCCGGAGTTGCGCAGAAGGCGGTACAAGCTGCGCGGTCGAGCGCAAACGAAGGCTGGCGGTGGACGTCGCAAGCGGTTGGCTAACGGGTTTTTCGATCGTGGTGGATTGCATAACGACAGTGACCTCGAAAAGCGAGAAGCAGGGAATCCAAGCGGCGTTATTTGCGGAAAAAGGTCTCTCATCCGCCCAATCCTCGCGAGACGCGCCGCCCAGCCGGTTTTTCAATGTAATCCACCGCTATACGCCCCTGATATACGCATTATCTGAAAATCGGTGCGTTTTGTCGGCTGGACAGCCTGAACGGTCGTGCGCTCCCTGATAGAATGCTTGGGCCGCAACGTAGTGGATAGCAGATGAAATTGCTTGATGCGCTTGTCGAACAGCGTATTGCCGCCGCAGCCGCGCGCGGCGAATTCGACGATTTGCCGGGCGCGGGCGCGCCGCTGACCCTGGACGACGATGCACTGGTCCCGGAAGAAGTGCGCGTCGCCAACCGGATTTTAAAAAATGCGGGTTTCGTGCCGCCCGCCGTCGAGCAGTTGCGCGCGTTGCGCGACCTGCAATCGGAGCTGAATGCCGTGAGCGACCAGGCCACCCGTTGCCGTCTGCAGGCGCGCATGCTGGCGCTCGACATGGCGCTTGAATCGCTGCGTGGCGGCCCGATGGTTTTGCCCCGCGAATATTGCCGGCGAATTGCCGAGCGGCTGTCGGAGCGCGCCGGCAATCTCGATACGGCAGAAGCGGGTTCGCAGTGAGTGAGCCGTTTGTGCCTGTCGTCCCTGTTTCGCCGGGTGTGCCGGATGTCGCGCCCGCGCGCTGTGCGGCGTCAGGCTCGCCGTCAAGTGGCTTTGGCGCAGCGCCGAACGTACCGGTCTCGCCCGGCGCACTCGAATCCCCCTGCGGTGAGGCTGGCGCATCTTCGGCCCACGCTTGCGGCGCGTCTGTCGCTATCGCGCTCAACGCTCCCACGCCAGTCGATCCGCCCGAGCCCCCCATTATTTCCGAACGCGATCGGCGCTTCATGGCGCTAGCCCAGGCCGCCGCCGAAGAAGCGCGCGCAGCCGGCGAAGTGCCGGTCGGCGCAGTCCTCGTGCGAGGCGATGAAGTCATCGCCAGAGGGTTCAATCATCCTATCGGCGCGCACGACCCGTCGGCGCATGCGGAAATGGTCGCGTTGCGCGCCGCCGCGCAAGTCGTCGAGAACTACCGCCTGCCGGGCTGCGAGCTCTACGTGACGCTCGAGCCGTGTCTGATGTGCGCCGGGGCGATCATGCACGCGCGCATTGCGCGCGTCGTGTTTGGCGCGCGCGATCCGAAAACCGGCGCGTGCGGCAGCGTCGTCGATGCATTCGCGAATCCGCAGTTGAACCATCACACCACGGTGAGCGGCGGCGTGCTCGAAGCCGAATGCGGCGCCGCGCTCAAATCGTTCTTTGCCGAGCGGCGGCGTGCCAGCCGTGAAGCACGCGCGGCGGCATGCGCCGCGGCAAACGGCGAATCGGCGCCCTCCGAGCCGCTCTAAAACAACCCCGTCCAACAGGTCTCGCCAATGACCGTTCATCGCACCTTCGAACTGATCGCGCCGTCCGGGTATCCGCATGACCCGGAGGTGCTGCATCGCGCATTGCATCGTCTGTACGCGCAAGGGCATCGCGTCGTTGGCGAGGCGGCGGCGAAGCGCCGCTATCAGCGCTTTGCCGGCACCGACGGCGAGCGCGCGGCCGATCTGAACCGGCTCGCGGACCCGTCGCGCGAGTTGCCCGACGTGGTGCTGACGGTGCGCGGCGGTTATGGCGCGGTGCGTATCCTGCACGGACTTGACTACGAGGGACTGCAACGTCGGCTGACCGATCAGCCGTTGGCGCTGGTCGGGCACAGCGATTTCACCGCGATCCAGCTTGCGTTGCTGGCGCGCGCCGGGTTGAAGACGTTCGGCGGCCCGATGCTGATGAGCGATTTCGGCGCGGAGGAACTCAGCGAATTCACCATGCAGCACTTCTGGTCGGCGCTCACGAAGCCGACCATGACGATCGCCAGCAAGACGCCGCAGGCGCAGCCGATCGACGTGTCGGGCACGTTGTGGGGCGGTAACCTGGCGGTGGTGGCGTCGCTGATCGGCACGCCGTATATGCCGCCGGTGCAGGGCGGCATCCTGTTTGTCGAGGATGTCAACGAGCAGCCGTTCCGGATCGAACGGATGATTTATCAGTTGCACCTGTCGGGTATCCTCGCGCAGCAGCAAGCGCTCGTGCTGGGCGACTTTTCAGGCGGCAAGACCTACGACTACGACAACGGCTACGATCTGCACGCGATGATCGAGCAGGTGAGGTCGCTGGTCGGCATCCCGATCGTCACGGGCCTGCAGTTCGGGCATATTCCCAACATGCTGACGTTGCCGGTGGGGGCGGACGCGCATCTCGTTGCCGACACGCATGGGTTCAAACTCAGTCTGTCGGGCTATCCGTGTCTGGGCTGAAGGGGCGGCTGCACGGCTGAACGGCTAGAGGAAGCGAAGCGGGCGATCGCCCGCTTTCTTCTCTCTATTAAACGCAACTAACGGTCGGTTTTCCGGGCAACTCACAAACAGAACGTGCGGTGAAGGTCCCTCGTTTTGTTGACAAAACCAGCCCCCAATAGACAGCTTGCGTACCACCTAATTAAACTGCTATTGAAGCGCCACAAGGCCAATGGCACACCCTGCCGCACCGCCAGCCCAGCCTCTCCGTGAAGATTGTCAAAATTCCAGATAAAAATTGTTGACAATCTTTATGTCCGTCCTATGATGACCAACATACCGAGACGCCCATCATGTCCGACACCGATTCAGCCACCGCGAACAGTTCGAAGCCCGAAGCGATTGCCGAGCGCATCCGCGCCGCGATCCTCGAACATCGGCTCGCACCCGGCGCGAAGCTGACCGAAGCGCAGTTATGCGAAGTATTCGGCGTGAAGCGCGGCCCGATCCGCCAGGCGCTCGCGCAACTGGCGACCGACCACCTCGTCGATCTCGAGCCGAATCGAGGTGCGTTCGTCGCGAGTCCGTCGCTGCAGGAAGTGCACGAGGTGTTCGAAATGCGCCGCATCATCGAACTCGCGGTGGTCGAAAAGATTTGCAGCGGCCACGGCATGCGGCGTTTGAAGAGCATCGGCAGCATGATCGGGCGTGAACGCAAGGCGTTCGAAACACGCGATTTTCCGGCGTGGATCCGTCTGTCCGGCGAGTTTCACACCGAGTTGGCCTCGCTCGCCGGCAACACTGTGCTGTGCGATTGCCTGAGCGGACTGGTCGCGCGCTCCACGCTGATCTCCGCGTTGTACGAGTCGCTCGGACGCAGCCCCTGCTCGTTCGAAGACCACGAAGCCATTCTCGCCGCGCTCGACGCCGGCGATGTGAAAGAGGCGGCGGCACTGATGTCGCGCCATCTGCAAAGCGTCGAGTTGAAGATGCTGGACCGCCCCGCCCGTGGCGCGGCGGATCTCCATGAAGTGTTCGGCACACTGAGCGGGGCGCCCAAAGATGCATCCAAGGCCAGGTCCTCAGCGGGCTGAGGCAGGCGGCAGCAAGCGCGAATACGCGCAAACGAGCGCTAACAGGCGCAAATCAGCGCGCGTCCACTGGCGGTGCGCGCTGCACTGAACTGAACTGAACTGAACCGAATCAGGCGTCGCAAGGCGGCTCGGCATGAGCGCTGCCGGCTTGCGCACGCACGTCCGTCGCCACGCGACTGACTTCGAGCAGCAACGCATCGCCGGAGATCCGCGGAGGCCGGCGATGCGATAACCACAAGTACTTCAGTACGGAGACACCCGCGGCACGGTCCACCCAGATGGCGCCGGCTTCCTCGATCCCGCACGGGCGAGGAGGGCGCGGCTGGCATGGCCGGTGCAACGTCCTTCGATGCGCTATCGACGGTCCCTATCTCAAGGAGGAATCATGGCTCAGTTCAGTGCAGCGCCCAGCAGTCCCTCGATATCCACTTACGCCGACGGCGACGCGCAAGCCGATCCGTCCATGCCCGCAGGCTACAGCGAACGGCTCTACAACGCGGACCTCGCGCCGCTGCGCCATCAAACCTGGGGCGCCTACAACATCTTCGCGTTCTGGATGTCGGACGTGCACAGTGTCGGCGGCTATGTGTTCGCGGGCAGTCTGTTCGCGCTCGGCCTGACGAGCTGGCAGGTGCTGCTCGCGCTGCTGGTCGGCATCACGATCGTCAACCTGCTGTGCAACCTGATCGCCAAGCCGAGCCAGGCGAACGGCGTGCCGTATCCGGTCGCATGCCGCGCCACCTTCGGCGTGCTTGGCGCGAATATTCCGGCGGTGATCCGCGGCCTGATCGCGGTCGCGTGGTACGGCATTCAGACGTATCTGGCGTCGAGCGCGCTGGTGATCGTGGTGCTCAAGTTCGTGCCGTCGCTGCTGCCGTATGCGGATCTTCATCACCACGGCTTCATGGGTCTGTCGACACTCGGCTGGGCCGGCTTCATGCTGCTGTGGGTGTTGCAGGCGCTGGTGTTCTGGCATGGCATGGAAACCATCAAGAAGTTCATCGATTTCGCCGGTCCGGCGGTCTACGTGGTGATGTTCATTCTGGCGGGCTACATGGTGTATCGCGCGGGGTGGCGCCACATCGGCATCAACCTGGGCGGCGTCAAATATCACGGCATGCAGGTGGTGCCGGTGATGATCACGGCGATCTCGCTGGTGGTGTCGTACTTCTCCGGACCGATGCTGAATTTCGGCGACTTTTCGCGCTACGGCAAAAGCTTTCGCAGCGTGAAGCGCGGCAACTTCTGGGGGCTGCCGGTCAACTTCCTCGCTTTCTCGCTGGTGACGGTGATCACGACCGCGGCCACGCTGCCGGTGTTCGGCGAGCTGATCACGGACCCCGTCGAAACGGTCGGCCACATCGACTATCCGACCGCCGTCATCCTCGGCGCGTTGACCTTCACGATTGCGACGATCGGCATCAACATCGTCGCCAACTTCGTGTCCCCGGCATTCGACTTTTCGAACGTCGCGCCGCGCCTGATCAGCTGGCGTGCGGGCGGGATGCTCGCGGCGGTGGCGTCGATTTTCATCACGCCGTGGAATCTGTTCAACAACCCGGCCGTGATCCACTACACGCTCGACGTGCTCGGCAGCTTCATCGGACCTTTGTACGGGGTCCTGATCGTCGACTACTATCTCGTGAAGCGCCAGAAGATCGTGCTCGACGATCTGTACACCGTCGCGCCGACCGGCTCGTACTGGTATCGCAACGGCGTCAACTACCGGGCCGTGGCCGCGCTGCTGCCGGCCGCGCTGATCGCGGTGATCTGCGTGATGACGCCGGGGCTCGACGGGATGGCGAATTTCTCATGGTTCATCGGTGCGGGTCTCGGTGCGCTGTTCTATCGCGCGCTCGCACGCTGAATCGCGCTGCCGCACAAAGGAGTTCTTATGCGTATCAAACTGATCAACCCGAATACGACCCAGCGCATGACCGAGGCGATGGGCCGCTGCGCCCGCGAAGTCGCGGCGCCCGGCACCGAAGTGATCGCGGTGAATCCGACCATGGGGCCGCCGTCGATCGAGGGCTACTACGACGAGGCGCTCGCCACGCCGGGCTTGCTGGCCGAAGTCGCCGCGGGCGAGCGCGAGGGCTGCGACGGCTACGTGATCGCCTGCTTCGGTGATCCTGGTTTGTACGCGGCGCGCGAAGTGGCGCGCGGCCCGGTGATCGGCATCGCGGAAGCGGCGATGCATGCGGCGAGCGTGCTGGCGCCGGGCTTCTCGGTGGTGACGACGCTCGCGCGCACGTGCGGGATGGCCTGGCATCTCGCCGAGCGCTACGGTATGAAGCGGTTTTGCCGCAACGTCCGTGCGACCGACGTCGCCGTGCTCGATCTCGACAAGCCAGGGTCGGCGGCGCGCCGCATCATTCTCGACGAATGCCGGCGCGCGCTTGCCGAGGACGGGTCGGATGCGATCGTGCTCGGTTGCGCGGGCATGGCCGAGTTGTGCGCGGAGATCGAGGACGCGCTCGGCGCGCCGGTGATCGAAGGCGTGACGGCCGCCGTGAAGTGGACCGAGGCGCTGGTCGCGCTGCGTCTGTCGACGGCCAAGCGTGGCGATTACGCGCGGCCGCTGGCCAAGCGCTACGACGGCGCGCTGGCGTCGTTCAGTCCGAGCGGGGCGGATCTGAATCCGCAGCCGCCGCGCGGTGGCCCGGACGCGTCTGCCACGATCGCGCAGGCCGGCGCCGGCAGCACGCAGGCCGCCGATCGGCTGCGGGTAAACACTGCCGAGCCGGGCCAGTACATACATTCGGTCTGACACGGACTATCTGGCCGGGTGTATGGGCGCACCCGGGTGTTTTCGCTACACTGGTCCAACTCGTCCAGGAGGCCCGCCGGGCCTCTTTGCCGAGGGGCCTGACGGGTTTGCAGCCCGCGCGGGCTCAGGCGCAAGCGGCAAGCGGGCTCAAGCAAGGCTCACGCGTTTGTCACGTGAGCGCCACCTAAGCAGCACACGAGTGGCAAATGAGCGCCACGCGATTTTTACGTACCGTCACCACGCATTCGTCAAACCATGTCACTCGATTCGAACTACCCACGCGATCTGATCGGCTACGGCCGCCACCCGGTGCACGCCAAGTGGCCGGGTCGAGCACGGGTCGCGGTGCAATTCGTCCTGAACTACGAAGAGGGCGGTGAAAATTGCGTGCTGCACGGCGATCCCGGCTCGGAGCAGTTTTTGTCGGAGATCGTCGGCGCGGCGTCCTTTCCGGCTCGCCACATGAGCATGGAGTCGATCTACGAATACGGCTCGCGCGCGGGCGTGTGGCGCATCCTGCGCGAATTCGAAAAGCGCAAGCTGCCGCTCACGGTGTTCGGCGTCGGCATGGCGATCGAACGGCATCCGGAAGTGGCACGCGCATTCGTCGAACTCGGTCATGAGATCGCGTGCCACGGCTATCGCTGGATTCACTATCAGGACGTGTCGCCGGAGCAGGAAGCGGAGCACATGCGGCTGGGCATGGAAGCGATCGAACGCGTGACCGGTGAGCGGCCGCTCGGCTGGTACACCGGCCGTGACAGTCCGAACACGCATCGTCTGGTCGCCGAATACGGCGGCTTCCTGTACGACTCGGATTACTACGGCGACGATCTGCCGTTCTGGATGGATGTCGAGGTCACGGGCGGCGCGAAGGTACCGCAACTGATCTTGCCGTACACGCTCGACACCAACGACATGCGCTTCGCGAGCCCGCAGGGCTTCAACACCGCGGACCACTTCTTTACCTATCTGCGCGACGCTTTCGACGTACTCTACGAAGAAGGCGACCAGGCGCCGAAGATGCTGTCGGTCGGCATGCATTGCCGCCTGCTCGGGCGTCCGGGACGTTTTCGCGCGCTGCAACGTTTTCTCGACCATATCGAACAGCACGATCGCGTGTGGGTCACGCGGCGCGTCGATATCGCGCGGCACTGGCGTGAACATCATCCTTACCAACAAGACAACCGCGAGGCGGCGGCATGAAGGCGATGCAATACACTCTGGATCAACTCAACAGCATTTCGTCCGACGCGTTTGTCGCGGCGCTGTCGGGTATTTTCGAGCACTCGCCATGGGTCGCCGAAATCGCCGCGCAGCAGCGGCCGTTTGCCAGCGTCGACGAACTGCATCGCAAGATGTCGGGCATCGTCGAAACAGCGGGCGACGACAAGCAACTGGCGTTGATCAACGCGCACCCGGAGCTTGCCGGCAAGGCCGCCGTGCGCGGCGAGCTGACCGCCGAATCGACACGCGAGCAAAGCGGCGCAGGTCTCGCGCAGTGCACGCAGGAAGAGTTCGACAAGCTGCTCGCGCTGAACAGCGCGTATCGCGCGAAGTTCGGCTTCCCGTTCATTCTCGCGGTGCGCGGCTACGACCGCCACGGCATCATCGCGAACTTCGAGGCGCGAGTGAACAACAGCCGCGCCGACGAACTGCGCGCGAGCCTCGATCAGATCTACCGCATCGCACGTTTCCGGCTCGACGACCTGATCGAGGCGTAGACCCCGGGCGCGCATCGACCTCGCGTCACGCACGCGTCCCGGAACTCGCACGGAAACGTTTTTCCAGCACCCACATATATCAAGGACGACTAAGATGGCACTTCCGATTCTCGATCCCAACGCACCGGAATTCACGCGCCGCTTTGTGAACCTGGCGGACCCGCGTCTGGGCGCGCAGGCGCTCGAGGCCAGCGACGATTTCTTCGCCCCGAAGGAACGCATGCTGAATCCGGAGCCGGCCGTCTTCATTCCCGGCAAGTACGACGACAACGGCAAGTGGATGGACGGCTGGGAAACCCGCCGCAAGCGCGCCACCGGCTACGACTGGTGCGTCGTGAAGCTGGCGCGTGCGGGCGTCATCAAGGGGCTCGACCTCGATACCAGCCACTTCACGGGCAACTTTCCGCCGGCGGCATCGGTGGAGGCGGCCCGCGTGGTGGACGGCACGCCGAACCAGTCGACGCAATGGACCGAGATCGTGCCGTCGACCACCTTGCAGGGCAATAGCCACCACTATCTGGAAGTCAACGACGCGAACGCGTACACGCATTTGCGCGTGAACATCTACCCGGACGGCGGGATCGCGCGTCTGCGGGTGTACGGTCAGCCGCAGGTCGACTGGGCCGGCGCGAGCCGCACCGAGCTGTTCGATCTGGCCGCGATGGAGAACGGCGCGTATCTGGTTGCGGCGAACAATCAGCACTTCGGCGCGGCGTCGACGATCCTGATGCCGGGCCGCGGCGTGAACATGGGCGACGGCTGGGAGACGCGCCGCCGTCGCGAGCCCGGCAACGACTGGGCAATCGTCGCGCTGGCGCAGCCGGGTGTGATCCGGAAGATCGAAGTCGATACGGCTCACTTCAAGGGCAACTATCCGGACCGCTGCTCGATCCAGGCCGCCTATGTGACGGGGGGCACCGACAGCTCGCTGGTCACCCAGGCGATGTTCTGGCCGGTGTTGCTCGGCGAGCAGAAGCTGCAGATGGACGAGCAGCATTACTTCGAAAGCGAGATCGCGGCGCTCGGTCCGGTCACGCATGTGCGCTTTAACATCATTCCCGACGGTGGCGTGTCGCGTCTGCGTCTGTGGGGTACGCTCGCATCATGAAAACGCTCGCTATCGAACCGCTGACGAAGGAAGCGTTCGCCGCGTTCGGCGACGTGATCGAACTCGAAGGCGCGAAGCAGATTCCGATCAATCTCGGCACGACGATCCGCTATCACGATCTCGCGAAAGTGGATGTGACCGACGAGAACGGCCGTACGCTGGTGAACCTGTTTCGCGGCCAGCCGCGCACGCTGCCGTTCGAAGTGAAGATGCTGGAACGTCATCCGCTCGGCAGCCAGGCGTTCGTGCCGCTGAACGACAAGCCGTATCTGGTGGTGGTGGCGCCGGCGGGCGAACTGGACGCGTCGCGGATTCGCGCGTTCGTCACGAACGGCTGGCAGGGCGTCAACTATGCGAAGGGCGTCTGGCATCATCCGCTGATCGCGTTGGGGGACGTGAGCGACTTTATCGTCGTGGATCGCGGCGGTGACGGGCTCAACCTGAATGAGCAGGATCTGGCCGAGTCGCTATGGCTCACCGAAGATGCGTTGAGTGCGGTCGCGGTCTGAGGCTGGCGACTTCGTCGTAGCAAGCTTGTGTTGATGAACAGAAAGCCCACGCGCATGTCGTGGGCTTTCGTATTTGCGGACCTTGAAAGAGCAACGCGAGGCCGTGCTTCAGTGATTAGCCGCGCTTGCCCAGCAGCGGTGAACGCCCAATCACTTCACGTGCCCGTTCAGGTGGCTCGGGATCGGAAAAGCCCGCGGCTTCGATTGCCGGTTTGAGTCCCTTGAATTGCAGGCTCTTCTTCGGCGAGCGCAACGACGCCATGCCGTCGTCCCACGCGTGCAGCATGTGTTTCGCAACCGTGCGCCACTGTGTTTCGTGGCGCGCCGCCTCGATCATTTCATGGCCGACCGCGACGGCCGAATCGCACAGCGCTTCGACCATCTGCGCATACTGCCGCGGCGCGATGCCCATGCGCGTGTTGAAAAAGCGCTCCAGCGTTTTGCCGGCCGCCCAGGTCTTGCGGCCGTCGATCGGCAGACCCGGCGGATTGGCCGCGAAACGCGGATAGGCCTGCGTCGTGACGATGTCGTAGACAGGCGTGAACGCCACGTCGTCGACCGACGTATAGAACAGGGCAACGTTCTTCGTGTGGCAGTCCGCATTGCGCACGACGTAGTTCGTCAGCAGATGCCAGCCGAGCCGCTGGAGTTGCTCGCGCATGCGGTCGCGATCGAGCAGGTACGCTCGTGCGGCGTTGAGCATCTTTTCGCTGGTCGAATTGTATTTTTCGTGCGGCGGCAAACCCAGCAGTCCGCACATGTCTTCAACGCCATACGCCGGCAGTCCTTCGGCATCCACGTCGAAGCGCTCGACGATCAGCGCCCGGCCATCGTCCGACATTTGCGTGCGCGCCACCGGCGCGACGCCGAGCCGTTCGAGTACGCGCATCGAATAGAACTCGTTGAAGCCCAGAAACGGCGTGTTGTCGTCCGAGCCTTTGACGATGTGGCGGCTCGTCCGGAGGGTCGGCTTGCCGAGCGGCGTCGGCACGGCGGCGCCGGATGCCGCTTGCTGGGGCGCGATGAATTTCGGCACGACGCCCGAGATGGCCGCGCGCGCATATTCGCGTACCAGCTGCGCGAAATGTTCAGCGGTGTTGTCGCCGTGCAGGATGTCCTTTACGTCGAGCGCCTGCAGTTCGGTGCCCGGCGCGACGCCTTCGGGCGTCACGGTGACGCGGCCGATCCCCATTGCCCCGACCACGGCGAGCAGCGACAGATCGGTGCCGTCGAGCAACGGGCCGAACTGCTCGCGGATCAGATTCAGCAGGTAGCCCTCGGGCAGGTTCTGCCGGAAGAACGGATGCAGGTCGCGCGGCCAGCGCCAGGCTTCTTCGCGCACCGGCATCGTGAGGCTGACGAAGTCGGCCGGGCGCGCGTCGGCGTTGTATTTGAGGACGTAATCGTCGCGCTCGCGAAACAGCGTGGCGACGTTCTGGCCCCGCACCTGGACGTCGAGCCTCATGGGTTCGCGTCCGGGCTGCGTTGTTCAGCGAGGATGTCTTCGAGCGTGCGCCCGTGTCCATGCTCGACGAACTTGAGGTCGTAGCCGGCCGCTTCGAGCAGACGCACCAGCACGGACACGCTCATGTCGTTTCTGGCGAGCGTTTCCATGCGCGCGACGGTGGTGCGCGCGACGCCGGCGCGGCGCGCCAGTTCTTCCTGCGACAGGTTGTTTTCGCGCCGCAGCGCTTTCAGCATGTCCGATACGTCGGCGAGATTGGTCATTTGTAGCCCCAAGGCATCAATTTTGCCGGATTGCAGTCATATTGTAGCCCATGAGACACAAAACGATTGGACGATATTGTGTCCCAACGGCTACATTTCACGCATCTTCCAATATTATTGTAGCCCTTGGGCGACAAACCGCCACTCGCGCATCCTCAGCGGCAACGTCCGCTGGACGGTCAAAAAAAACGGGCTTGCCGCTTGCGCGAAAAGCCCGCTTCATCCTGCTGCATCGCCGGCGAGCCGGACCTTAAGTCCGGCCGGCAGGCTGTTTCACCTTACTTCACCGCGCCGCCTTCGAACCATGCGGCGATCTTCATCCGTTCGTCGTCGGTCATGTGGGTGACGTTGCCGAGCGGCATCGCCTTCAACGTCACCGCCTGCTGATAGATCCGCTGCGCGTTCTGCGAGATCTCATCCGGCGTATCCAGCAGCACGCCGGCCGGCGCGCTGCCCATCATCGTCGGATGCGCGGAGTGGCAAGCCACGCAGCGCTGTTGCAGCACCGGCGCGATGTCGGCCACCTTGACCGACGGCGCGTTCGCGGCCTGCGCTTGCGGCACGATCGGCTTCGGCATGGTCCAGAAGAGCGCGCCGAACATCAGCACGATGCCGGCCAGCGGCAGATACCACAGCACCTGGCCACGGTGGCGCATCACGAAGAACTGGCGGATCAGCGCGCCGGCCAGCATGATGACCAGCAGCACGGCCCAGTTGTACGGATGCGTGTAGGTCATCGCGTAGTGGTTCGACAACATCGCGAACACCACCGGCAACGTGAAATACGTGTTGTGCACCGAGCGTTGCTTGCCGCGCTTGCCGTAGATCGGGTTCGGCGTGTTGCCCTTGAGCATCGCGTCGACCATCTTGCGCTGGCCCGGAATGATCACGAAGAACACGTTGGCCGACATGATCGTCGCCAGCATCGCGCCCATGATCAGGTAGGCCGCGCGGCCCGCGAAGATATGGCAGGCGAGCCACGCCGCGATCAGCACGTACACGCCGACGCAGATGCCGAGCACCTTGTCCTTGTTGCCGAGGATGCGGCACAGCGAGTCGTACACGATCCAGCCGGCCGCGAGAAAGCCGAGCGCCGACGCGACGGCGACCACCGGGCCCATGTCGAGCACGTTCTTGTCGATCAGATACGTGGACGGCGAGAACAGATAGAGCACGGTGAACAGACCAAAACCCGACAGCCACGTGGTGTACGACGGCCACTTCGACCAGTGCAGGTCATCCGGCATTTCGGGCGGCGCGACGGTGTACTTCTGCATGTTGTAGAAGCCGCCGCCGTGCACGTGCCACAGTTCGCCGAACACGCCGCGCCGGCGCTGGTTCGGGTCCGGCGGCGGTTTCAGGCTGTTGTCGAGCGCGACGAAGTAGAACGACTCGCCGATCCATGCAATCGCGGCGATGACATGGAACCAGCGGATCGCCAGGTTCAACCAGTCGGTAATAAAGCCTTCCATGAAACTCCTCCACTTCTGATTCGTTGTACACGCGGTGACGTTCGGCGCCTGGGCGGATCCGGTTGATGGATCCCAACGGGTACAGCGTCACCGCGCCGACTGCGGGGTCAAGGACGCGGCGCGCTCAGTTCGCACGGCGTCGTTCTTTTAATGGATCTCAGGTTCGGGTCGGTTCGGCTCGCGCGGTCGATTGCGTTTCGCGGGGTGCCCGGGGCTGTTGGCGGCTTGTTGCCATGAGCCAGCGGGCCTCTGCGCAATGCAATCGAGCGCGCCCTGCGCGGACGTCTCCTAGCTGCCTCGATACGTGCTGTACGACCACGGCGACACCAGCAGCGGCACGTGATAATGCGCAGCGGGATCGGCCACGCCGAAGCGCAGCACCACACGGTCGACGAAACGCGGTTGCGGCACCTTCGTGCCGATCGACGCGAAGTAATCGCCTGCGCCGAACACCAGTTCGTATTCGCCCGCGACGAGCGCGTCGCCTTCCAGCAGCGGCTCGTCGCAGCGGCCGTCGTCATTGGTACGGGTGGTTTTGAGCGCGCGGCGCGTATCGCCCGCGAGCACGAAGAGTTCGACCTTGATGCCCGCGCCGGGACGGCCGTTCGCGGTGTCGAGCACGTGGGTAGTGAGCTTTCCCATTCGCAATTTTCCTTATGTGAATGCGAGGTTTCGGCGGCGGCCCGATCCAGATACGTTTGCGGCGGATCGAGGCTCCACGTCAGTGGCTACATACCCGTCGGCGAATTGAAGCGAGCGCCGTGACATCCATTGTAAAAAGGTTGTTCCGTTCAGCGCGCGCGAGATAGGAAAGATAATACCTGGCACATGACGGACAGCCTGCTGAAAGCCGCAGCGCATCGACTCGTTCGATTTTTGACTACGCTTCGATCGTAGCGGCGCCAAAAAAGGCCCACTATATCGGCGGCGTGAAGTCGGGTATCGCATTGGCGCGAGTTGCCATGCTTATTTTGGCCGTCGAAGGTTACACCTGTGCGCCGCGCTGAAGACGGGCCGGAAGCGGTTCGACCGCGGCACAGCCCCGAAGGAAGTCCTCTCGGGGGGGAACACCCCGAAGACGGCGCAACGCGCTGGGTAACCGGGCCAACGGCGTTCGACGGGACGCGGCGGCACGGCTGGCGTGCCGTCACATCGCGTTCGGACGACTTTGCACGCAAGCATGACAGCGGAGAAACGAATGACGATGGAACAGGCGGCGCAACAGCCGGGTAAGAAAAAAACGATGCTGGTGAAGCATGCGGACGTGCTGGTCACGATGGACGGCGCCCGGCGCGAGTTGCGCGACGCTGGTCTGTATATCGAGGACAACCGCATCGTCGCGGTCGGACCCACGGCGCAATTGCCGCAGACGGCCGACGAAGTGCTGGACATGCGCGGACACCTGGTGATCCCAGGGCTGGTGAACACGCACCACCACATGTACCAGAGTCTCACGCGCGCGATTCCCGCCGCGCAGAACGCCGAGTTGTTCGGCTGGCTCACCAGCCTGTACAAGGTGTGGGCGAACCTCACGCCGGAGATGATCGAAGTCTCGACGCTGACGGCGATGGCCGAGCTGCTGCTGTCCGGTTGCACGACCTCGAGCGACCATCTGTATATCTATCCGAACGGCAGCCGGCTCGACGACAGCATCGCCGCGGCGCGCAGGATCGGCATGCGCTTTCACGCGGCGCGCGGCAGCATGAGCGTGGGGCAGAAGGACGGCGGCCTGCCGCCGGATTCGGTGGTCGAGCGTGAAGCGGACATCCTGAAGGACACGCAGCGGCTGATCGAGACGTATCACGACGAAGGGCGCTACGCGATGCTGCGCGTGGTGGTCGCGCCATGCTCGCCGTTCTCGGTGAGCCGCGACCTGATGCGCGAGTCGGCGGCGATGGCGCGCCAGTACGGCGTATCGCTGCATACGCACCTCGCCGAGAACGTCAACGACATCGCGTACAGCCGCGAGAAGTTCGGCATGACGCCGGCGGAGTATGCGGAAGACCTCGGCTGGGTCGGCCACGATGTGTGGCATGCGCACTGCGTGCAACTCGACGACGCCGGCATCGCATTGTTCGCGCGCACCGGCACCGGCGTCGCGCACTGTCCGTGTTCGAACATGCGGCTCGCGTCGGGCATCGCGCCGGTCAGGCGGATGCGGCTCGCGGGCGTGCCGGTGGGGCTGGGCGTCGACGGTTCGGCTTCGAACGACGGCGCGCAGATGGTGGCCGAAGTGCGCCAGGCGCTGCTATTGCAGCGCGTCGGTTTCGGGCCGGATGCGATGACCGCGCGCGAGGCGCTGGAAATCGCCACGCTAGGCGGCGCGAAGGTGCTCAACCGCGACGACATCGGCGCACTCGCGCCCGGTATGGCGGCGGACTTCGTGTCGTTCGATTTGCGTCAACCGCTGTTTGCGGGCGCGCTGCACGACCCAGTTGCGGCGCTGGTATTCTGCGCGCCGTCGCAAGTGAGCCATAGCGTGATCGGGGGCAAGGTGATCGTGAAGGACGGGCAGTTGACGACGCTCGACCTCGGACCGGTCATCGAGCAGCACAACCGGCTGGCGAAGATGCTTTACGAAGCGGCGGCGTAACAGGGAAAAAGCGGGAGAACAGAGCCGGGTTGGGGGCGGCCGCGCCATCGTCATGCACGGCATGGCCGCCCGCTACCGTCGGTGAAAAGCGGGCGGTGAAAAGCGTCAAGGCTTGTCGATCAAGGTTTTGGTCGCTTCGGCGACCAGGCTGCGCAGCCAGCGCACTTCATCGGAGTAATGCACGCGCTCGTGCCATAGCTGGTAGTACTGCATCGGCGGAAAATCGAGTGGGGCGGGCACCACGGTGAGCGGCAGGAATTTGGCGTAGTAATCGGCAAACAGGCGCGTGGTCGTGAAGATCAGATCGGACTTGATCAACACGTACGGCGCGAGATTGAAGTACGGCAACGTGACGACCACGTGACGCTTGAGCCGCTCGCGCGCAAGATGCACGTCGATCGCGCCGCGCTGGCCCACCGAGTAAGGAGTCGGCGCGAGATGCGGCGCATTCAGATACTGGTCGAGCGTGAGGCCGCCGCGTTTGGCGAACGGATGCGTGTTGCTCATCAGGCAGACGATCTGATCGACGAACAGGTTCGACAGGTGCAACTGCTCCGGCGGCTCCGGCCAGTTGCCGACCACGATGTCGAGCTTGCCGTCCTCGAGCGCGAGTTCGTAGTCGAAGGCGGGGCCCAGCGAGTGAAATTCGAGCGTCGCGTTCGGCGCGGCCTGGCGAAAGCGTTCGACCACCGTCGGCACGAACAGCACGTTCAGGTAGTCGGGGCAGCCGATCCGGTAGCAGCGGATCGACGTGGCCGGATCGAAGTTGTGCTGCTGGAACTTGATGCGTTCGATCTCGCGCAGCGCGTTCTGCACCGGTTCGAGCAGGCGCAGGCCGTACTCCGTGGGCACCATGCCGGATTTGCCGCGCACCAGCAGCGGGTCGCCGGTGATGTCGCGCAAACGGCGCAGCGCCGCGCTGATCGCGGGTTGCGATTGATTCAGTTTGACGGCCGCGCGCGTGACGCTGCGCTCCATCAACAAGGTGTGCAAGACGCGCAGTAGGTACGTATCGATCGCCTCGCGTTGCTGGCTCATGACTTCTCCGAAATATATGTTCTGGCTGATCGAACGGGCGTGGGGGTATATGGGTTTTAATATGAACGAAAAACCGCGTCAAGGGTGGCATACCCGCAGAGCACGCTGCGGCGGGGGTTTGCGGGAATTTTGATGGCTCGACTGAGCGGGTCGAATTGGGTATTGTCATCCGGTTGTGGTGACGGATCATCTGCCGTCACGGTGGATGGACGCGTCGTAACCGGCAGTCACTGACGTACTACGGAATCACATGAGCGACTCTTCTTATAGCGACGGCGCCGCCGCGCAGCCGGCACCCGGGCCGGAACAGGCGGCGCCCCGGCTGGTGCTCCAGGGCATCACCAAACAGTATCCGGCCGTGCGAGCCAACGACGACGTCACGTTGATCGTCGCGCCGGGTGAAATCCATGCGGTGCTCGGCGAAAACGGCGCCGGCAAAAGCACGTTGATGAAGATCATTTACGGCGCGGTGCGTCCCGACGCCGGCGAGATTCGCTGGGAAGGCGAGGCGGTGGAGATCGCGAGCCCGGCGGCCGCGCGCAAGCTCGGCATCGGCATGGTGTTCCAGCACTTTTCGCTGTTCGAGACGCTCACGGTCGGCGAAAACATCGCGCTCGCACTCGACGAGCCGTTCGATCTGAAGACACTCTCGAAACGGATTCGCGAAGTCTCGGGCGACTACGGTCTCGACATCGACCCGCAGCGCCACGTGCATAGCCTGACGGTGGGCGAGCGGCAACGCGTCGAGATCGTGCGCTGTCTGCTGCAGAACCCGCGCCTGCTGATCATGGACGAGCCGACTTCGGTGCTGACGCCGCAAGCGGTGAGGAAGCTGTTCGCGACCCTGCGCCGGTTGGCGGCCGAAGGCTGCAGCATTCTCTACATCAGCCACAAGCTCGACGAAATCCAGGAGCTGTGCGACACCGCGACGGTGATGCGCGGCGGCCGCGTGACCGGTCATGTGAAGCCGAAGGGCGAGACTCATGCATCGCTCGCGCAGTTGATGGTCGGTCATTCGCTGCCCGATTACACGCGGCGCGAGCACAACCCCGGTGCCGTGCTGCTCGATGTGAAGCAGTTGTCGGTGGAAAGCGACGACCCGTTCGGCACCTCGCTGCGCGACGTGTCGTTCGGCGTGCATGCCGGCGAGATTTTCGGCATCGCTGGCGTGTCGGGCAACGGCCAGGCGGAACTGCTGTCGGCGCTGTCAGGCGAAAAACGCGGCACGCGCGCCGACGCGGTGACGATTTGCGGCAAGCCCGCCGGGCGCCTGGGCGCAGGCGGCCGGCGCGCGCTCGGCTTCGGCTTCGTGCCGGAGGAGCGCCTCGGCCGCGGCGCGGTGCCGGCGATGTCGCTGTCGGAAAACGCGCTGCTCACCGGGCACCGTCAGCAGATGGTGAGCTCGGGCTGGATCAGGGCGGGCGCGATGCGCGCGTTCGCCAGGCGCTGCATCGAGGCCTTCGACGTGCGTTGCGGCGGCCCGGAAGCGCTCGCGCAGAGTCTGTCCGGCGGCAATCTGCAGAAATACATCATGGGCCGCGAGATTCTGCAGGCGCCCAAGGTGCTGGTGGTCGCGCAGCCCACGTGGGGCGTCGACGTCGGCGCGGCGGCGTTCATCCGCCAGCAGCTGCTCGATCTGGCGGCGCGCGGCGTCGCGATTCTGGTGATCTCGGAGGAACTGGAAGAGCTGTTCGACATCTGCGACCGCATCGCGGTGCTCGCCGGCGGCCGGCTCTCGCCGGTGCGCGCGACGGGCGCGACCAATGCCGAGGAAATCGGCCGCTGGATGGCGGGCCTGTTCGGCGGCCGCGAGGACGCGGCGCCGTCGTCGGAACAGCCGGCGCACGCGTGACTCGCGCGAAGCTCGATCATCGGAACCAGAACCCAATAAACCACACGCTATCCATGATTCTTCCCTATCGACTCGAAGCACGCACGACGCCGTCGCGCACGATGCAGTTCGCGGTGCCGCTGATCGCCGCGCTGCTCACGCTCACGATCGGCTTTCTGATCTTCAGCCTGGTGGGCCGCGATCCGCTGCAGGCCATGCACGCGTTTTTCATCGAGCCGCTGTCCAGCGTGAACGGCTGGTCGGAGCTGTTGCTGAAGGCGTCGCCCTTGTGCCTGATCGGCCTCGGCCTCGCGATCGGCTATCGCGCCAACGTCTGGAACATCGGCGCCGAAGGGCAGATGCTGCTCGGCGGCATCGCCGCGAGCGGCGTCGCGATCTACTTCGATCAGGCGACCGGCTGGTGGATCCTGCCGACCATGATGATCGCCGGCGTGCTCGGCGGCATGGCCTGGGCGGCGATTCCCGCGCTGCTGAAAAGCCGCTTCAACACCAACGAGATTCTCGTCAGCCTGATGCTCACGTATGTGGCCACGCAGTTGCTGATCTATCTGGTGAGCGGTCCGTGGCGCGATCCGCAGGGCATGAATTTCCCGCTCTCGGAGATGTTCAGCGGCGACGCGCTCTATCCGACGCTATACGGCGACTGGCACTGGAAATGGCTGCGCGGCACGCGGCTGAATGCGTCGGTGTTCATCACGCTGATCGCGATTCCGCTCGTGTGGCTGTTCATGCGCAAGAGCTTCGCGGGCTACCGGATGAACGTCGGCGGTCTCGCGCCGCTCGCCGCGCGCTATGCCGGCTTCTCCGACAAGAAAACCATCTGGACGTCGCTGCTGATCAGCGGCGGCCTCGCGGGCCTCGCCGGGATGGGCGAGATCGCCGGTCCGATCGGCCAGTTGCAGGCGACGTGGTCGCCGGGCTACGGCTTCACCGCGATCATCGTCGTGTTCGTCGGGCGGCTGCATCCGGTCGGCATCGTGCTCGCGAGTCTGCTGATGGCGTTGCTGTATCTCGGCGGCGAAGCGGTGCAGACCTCGATGCAATTGCCGCAGGCGCTCTCCGGCGTGTTCCAGGGGCTGCTGCTGTTCTGCCTGCTGGGCGCCGACCTGTTCGTGAACTACCGGGTGCGCCGCCGAACGCTGGCCGCCGCGGGTCACTGACCGTCTCACCGACATTCGATTACCGATTTCCCGCCGGATCTCCATGGACATTCAACAAGCCAGCGCGCTCACCTCGAGCGCCGTCACCGCCGCGATCCCGCTAATGTTCGCGGGCGCGGGCGAACTCGTCACCGAGAAATCGGGTGTCCTCAACCTTGGCGTCGAAGGGATGATGCTGATGGGCGCCGTGACCGGCTACGCGGTCACGTCGATCAGCGGCAGCCCGTGGCTCGGCGTGCTCGCCGCGATCGCCGCCGGTCTCGCGATGGCGCTGCTGTTCGCGTTCCTCACGCTGACCATGCTCGCCAATCAGGTTGCCACGGGCCTCTCGCTGACGATCTTCGGCATCGGCCTGTCCGCGTATGTCGGCAAGCCGTACACGTCGGCGGCGGTGCGCGCGACAATCGACACGTGGGCCATTCCCGGTCTCTCGAAAATTCCCGTTCTCGGGCCGGCACTCTTCAGCCTCACGCCGCTCGATTATCTGGCGTTCCTGATGTTCGCCGTGATCGGCTGGTTCCTGTACCGCACGCGCGCCGGACTGGTGCTGCGCTCAGTCGGCGAATCGCCGCAGGTCGCGCATTCGGTGGGCTTTCCGGTGGTCGGCGTGCGCTACGGCGCGGTGGCCTTCGGCGGCGGCATGGCCGGGCTTGCGGGCGGGTACTACTCGATCGTCAATCTGCACCTGTGGCAGGAGAATCTCACGTCCGGCCGCGGCTGGATCGCGCTCGCGCTGGTCGTGTTCGCGACGTGGCGGCCAGGGCGCCTGCTGATCGGCGCGCTGCTGTTCGGCGCGGTGACCGGCCTGCAGTTTTACGCGCAGGCGATCGGCGTGCCGGTGCCGACGCAATTCCTCGCGATGCTGCCGTACGTCGCGACGGTCGTCGTACTGGTGCTGATCTCGCGCAATCCGAACACCATCCGTCTGAATGCCCCTGCCTCGCTGGGCAAGCCGTTTTTCTCAGCGGGCTAGTCGATCAACGATTGATCACCCATCGACCACACGTTCCAACATTCGCCAACACAACAGGACCCAACATGAAGAGAAGAAATCTGCTGACCGCTTTCGCGTGGGGCGCGGCCTCGCTCGCGCTCGCCGCGCCGCTCGCGCAAACCGCGCAGGCCGCCGACGCGCCGGGTGTCGCGTTCGTCTACCTCGGCAATCCGGGAGACGCCGGCTGGACCTTCGCGCACGACCAGGGCTCGAAGGAAGCGGAAGCGAAGTTCGGCAACAAGATCAAGATCACGCGTGTCGAAAACGTGCCTGAATCGGCCGACTCGGAGCGCGTGTTCCGCGATCTGGCGAACAAGGGCAACAAGATCATCATCGGCACGAGCTTCGGCTTTCAGGACTTCCAGTTGAAGGTCGCGAAGGATTTCCCGGACGCCGTGTTCCTGCACGCGACCGGCTACAAGAAGGCGCCGAACTTCGGCACCTACGACGTGCGCATGTACCAGGGCGCGTACCTGGCGGGCGTCGCGGCGGGCTATGTGACCAAGACCAACACGCTCGGCTTCGTTGCGTCGGTGCCGATTCCCGAAGTGATCCGCAACATCAATGCGTACACGCTCGGCGCGCGCTCGGTGAATCCGAAGGTGCACACGAAGGTCATCTGGATCAACAGCTGGTTCGATCCGGGCAAGGAAAAGCAGGCGGCTGAAACGCTGATCGGCCAGGGCGCCGACGTGCTGCTGCAAAACACCGATTCGAGCGCGACGCTCGCCACCGCGTCGGAAAAACACGTGCATGCGTTCGGCTGGGATTCGGACATGAAGAAGTTCGGTCCCGATGCGCACCTGGGCTCGGTGGTCGCGCATTGGGGCGTCTACTACACGGCGGTGATCCAGCAGGTGCTCGACGGCAAGTGGAAGAACGACCCCGTGTGGTGGGGCATTCCGCAGAAAGCCGTGAACCTGGAAGATCTGAACACGTCGGTGATCTCGGCTGACGCGCAGAAGCAGGTCGCGGCGAAGCGCGACGAACTGGCGAGCGGCAAGTGGGACGTGTTCACCGGCCCGCTCAAGGATCAGTCCGGCGCGGTGAAGGTGCCGGCCGGCAAGACGCTGACCGACCCGGAACTGCAACGTCTGAACTGGTATGTGGAAGGCGTGGACGGTTCGCTGCCGAAGTAAGCGATGCCGCTCGGCCCAACGCTGAACGATTCATGATCGACCAGGCGGCGGCCTCAGCAACCGCTGCTTTGAGGAGCTGCGTCCAGTGCGGACGCAGCTTTTTTTTCGCCGCGAATGACGTGCTGACGCCCTGTGTCACTCGATCCGCAAGCCGACCTTGAGCGTCACCTGCCAGTAGGTAACCTTGTCGTCTTCGATCTGGCCCCGCGTTTCCGTGACTTCGAACCAGTGCAGGTTGCGCAGCGTCTTCGACGCTTTGGCGATCGCGGTTTTGACGGCGTCGTCGCTCGACACGGTCGACGAGCCGGTCAACTCGATCTGCTTATAGACGTGGTCTGACATGAACTTCCTCCTTTGGTCTTCGTTGATGTCCAGAAAGTATAGGCAACGAGCGGCGCGGCACCTGCCCATTGCACCCGCGACGGGTGCCGCACATCGTGTGCCCGGTAGGTCGTGACCATGACGGCGCGCGGCCGTTATCATGTTCGCGCAACTCAATCTGACAGCCGACGAGGTTCGAAAGTGGAAATTGGTTTTTGCGGTCCCGGCCTGATGGGCGCGCCGATGATCCGGCATCTGCTGCGCGCGGGGCATGCCGTGCATGTGTGGAACCGCACGCGGGCCAAGGCCGAGGCGCTGATGGCGGACGGCGCGAGCGTGGTCGATACGCCGCGCGAGCTGGCCGGGCGCTGCGACGCGGTGCTGCTGTGCGTCGCGGATGCGGCGGCGGTGGAAGAGACGGTGTTCGGCGCAGCGGGGCTTTTGAGCGCAGGCGCCGAGGCGCCGCTGCGGTTGCGCTGGATCGTCGATCACTCCAGCATTCCACCGGCCGCGACGCGCGGGTTCGCGCAGCGCGCGGCGGCGTTTGCGGCTTCATTCGGAGCTTCATTCGCGGCTCCGTCCGCGTCCGCAGTGGCTCGCGATGCTACGGCCCCCGGCGCGGCGCGCATCGGCTGGATCGACGCGCCGGTGTCGGGCGGCGTCGCGGGCGCGCACGCCGGCAAACTGGCGGTGATGGCCGGCGGCGCCGCGGCCGATGTCGACGCCGTCAAGCCGCTGCTCGACGCCTACGCGTCACGCGTCACGCATATGGGCGGGGTCGGCGCGGGGCAAACCGCGAAGCTGTGCAACCAGACCATCGTCACCGCGACGGTCGCGGCGATTGCCGAGGCGGTGAGCCTCGCGCAGCGCAGCGGCCTCGACGCCGCGAAACTCACCGAAGGTCTCGCCGGCGGCTGGGCCGACTCGGTGCTGCTGCAGACCTTCGTGCCGCGCATGACCCAGACCGGCCTCGCGCCGATCGGTGCATTCCGCACGTTCCAGAAGGACGTCGACACGGCCGCCGCCGCCGCGTATGAGACCGGCACGCCGATGCCGGTGTCGTCGACGGTCCAGCAATTGCTGCGTCTGGGCGCGGCGATGGGGCTCGCCGAGGCCGACCTGTCGGCCTTCATCGACGTTCTGCAGACGCCGCGCGGCGGCGCTGCGGGGTAGCGCAAGGTGCGCGCGGGTTGAAATCGCGATAACCTGCTAAAATATTGGGTTTTTCGCCGATATCACATTCAAAGGGACGCGCCGTGCTGTCTACTGCCAATATCACCATGCAATTCGGGCCGAAGCCCCTCTTCGAGAACATTTCGGTCAAATTCGGGGAAGGGAACCGCTATGGCCTCATCGGTGCGAACGGCTGCGGTAAATCCACCTTCATGAAGATTCTCGGTTCCGACCTGGAACCGAGTTCGGGCAACGTGATGCTCGAGCCGAACGTTCGCCTCGGCAAGCTGCGCCAGGATCAGTTCGCGTACGAAGACGTGCGCGTGCTCGACGTCGTGATGATGGGCCACACCGAAATGTGGGCCGCGATGACCGAGCGCGACGCGATCTACGCGAACCCCGACGCCACCGACGACGACTACATGCACGCCGCCGAACTCGAAGCGAAGTTCGCCGAATACGACGGCTACACCGCCGAAGCGCGCGCGGGCGAGCTGCTGCTCGGCATCGGCATCGCGATCGAGGACCACAGCGGCCCGATGAGCAACGTCGCACCCGGCTGGAAGCTGCGCGTGCTGCTCGCGCAGGCGCTGTTCTCGAAGCCGGACGTGCTGCTGCTGGATGAGCCGACCAACAACCTGGACATCAACTCGATCCGTTGGCTGGAAGACGTACTCAACCAGTACAACTCGACGATGATCATCATCTCGCACGACCGGCACTTCCTGAACCAGGTCTGCACGCACATGGCCGACATGGACTACGGCACGCTGAAGGTCTATCCGGGCAACTACGACGACTACATGCTCGCGAGCACGCAGGCGCGCGAGCGTCAGCAGAACGCCAACGCGAAGGCCAAGGAACGCGTGGCCGATTTGCAGGACTTCGTGCGCCGCTTCTCGGCGAACAAGTCGAAGGCGCGTCAGGCCACCAGCCGTCTGAAGATGATCGACAAGATCAAGATCGAGGAATTCAAGCCGTCGTCGCGGCAGAACCCGTTCATCCGCTTCGAGTACGAGAAGAAGCTGCACAACATCGCGGTGGTGGCCGAGAAGATCTCCAAGAAGTACGAGCGCAGCATCTTCAACGACTTCAGCATCAGCGTGCAACCGGGCGAGCGTATCGCGATCATCGGCGAGAACGGCGCGGGCAAGACCACGCTGCTGCGCTCGCTGCTGGGCAAGCTCACGCTCGATCACGGCGCGGTGAAGTGGGCGGAGAACGCGAACGTCGGCTACATGCCGCAAGATACGTACGAAGAGTTTCCGGACGACGTCACGCTGATGGACTGGATCGACGGCTACCGCAAGGAAGGCGACGACGAGCAGATGGTGCGTGGCACGCTCGGCCGCCTGCTGTTCAATGCCGACGACATCCGCAAGTCGGTCAAGGTGCTCTCGGGCGGCGAGAAGGGCCGCATGATCTGGGGCAAGCTGATGCTGGGCCGCCACAACGTGCTGATGATGGACGAGCCGACCAACCACATGGACATGGAATCGATCGAGTCGCTGCAGATCGCGCTCGACAAGTTCGAAGGCACACTGATTTTCGTGTCGCACGACCGTGAGTTCGTGAGCGGCCTCGCGAACCGGATCATCGAAGTGAAGACCAATGGCACGTTGAATGACTTCGGTGGCAACTATGAGGACTTCCTGACGAGCCAGGGCGTGCAGTAAGCGTCATCGACGCACATGCTGCTCAGGTTACGCAGCAGTCACGCTGCACCGCAAAGCCCGCTTCTTCGAAGCGGGCTTTTTTCATGTGCGCGCCCAAACGCGCATCGCATTCAAGATCTGCTTCACATGACCGGCATCAACCAAACGATGCGCGCGCCCCGTTCATTCGCAGCCGTCTTGACCTGACGCAAAGCAGCCCGCGTCCGACAGCCGATCATCAACGGTTTGATCATTCGTCATCGGGCCAGTCATGCTCAACACTCAGTCTTTCCCGCCGCTGGTGATCCGCGGCCGCTCGCTGCTGCCGATCGTGCAAGGCGGCATGGGCGTCGGCATCTCAGCCCACCGGCTGGCCGGCAGCGTCGCCCGTGAGGGTGCGCTCGGCACCATCGCCAGCATCGATCTGCGCCACCATCATCGCGACCTCGTCGAGCTGTGCCGCCAGTCGCCCGATACGACGACGCTCGAACAGGCCAACCTCACCGCGCTGGAGCGCGAAATCCGCGCGGCCAGAGTCATCAGCGACGGGCGCGGGATGATCGCCGTCAACGTGATGAAGGCGGTCAGCGCGCAAGCGGACTATGTGCGCGTGGCCTGCGAGAGCGGCGCCGATGCGATCGTGATGGGCGCGGGCCTGCCGCTCGATCTGCCGGACATGACCGAAGGCCGCGACGTCGCGCTGATCCCGATCCTGTCGGATAGCCGCGGCGTCTCGCTCGTGCTGAAGAAGTGGATGAAGAAGGGCCGCTTGCCCGACGCGGTCGTGGTCGAACATCCGGCGCACGCGGGCGGGCATCTCGGTGTCGGCAATCTCGCTGATATGCATGACCGACGCTTCGACTTCCTGCGCATTCTCGAAGAGCTCGAAACCGTGTTCGCATCGCTCGGCCTGAATCGCCGGGACGTGCCCGTCATCGTCGCGGGCGGCATCAACAGTCACGAGGCCGTGCGCGAGCTGCTGAACGCGGGCGCGAACGGCGTGCAGCTCGGCACGCCGTTCGCCGTCACCGAGGAAGGCGATGCGCATCCGAACTTCAAACGCGTGCTGGCCGAAGCGACGCCCGACGACATCGTCGAATTCATCAGCGTGACGGGGCTGCCCGCGCGCGCGGTGAAAACGCCGTGGCTGATGCGCTATCTGCGGCATGAAGCGAAGATCCGCGAGAAGGTCGGCGCGCTGAAGCACGCGTGTCCGACCGCGCTCGAATGCCTGAGCGTGTGCGGCTGGCGCGACGGGATCGAGAAGTTCGGCCACTTCTGCATCGACACTCGGCTCGCCGCGGCCTTGCGCGGCGACGTGGCCAACGGCCTGTTTTTTCGCGGCCGCGAAGCGTTGCCGTTCGGCACGGCGATTCGCAGCGTCCACGATCTGCTCGAACTGCTGCTGACCGGCGCGACGCGGCCGGCTGTCGCAGGGCGATGGTCGTTCTCGCTGGGTTGATACGGGTCAACGCGCTGCCTGACGGGAACTTCGACAATCTCCGCGCGATATCAATCATTCATCACGCGGGGAAGCACATGAAGGACTCGTTCAGAAAAAAAATCAAGGCCGCCGCTGTTGCAGCGAGCCTGCTATGCACGGCGGCGCTCGCGCCCCACGCGCACGCCGCGGACGACGACGCGCTGAGCGGCATCCACGCCGGCGACGTGCTCGTGCGTCTGCGCGCGATCAGCATCGTGCCGAACGTGGACACCAGCCAGACGCTGTCGGCGCTCAACGTGGGCGTCAATAACGCCATCGTGCCCGAGCTGGATCTGACCTACATGATTCGCGACGACCTCGGCGTCGAGCTGATTCTCGCCACGTCGCGCCATCAGGTGACGTCGAGCCTCGGCGGTCTTGGCGGCGTGAACGTGTTGCCGCCCACGCTGCTGCTGCAATATCACTTCAACCACGCGGGGCGCATTCGGCCTTATCTCGGCGCGGGTCTCAACTACACGCTGTTCTATAACAACGGGCTGAACGCAGGCGGCGCGCCGATCTCGATCAGCAATCACAGTTTCGGCCCCGCGTTGCAGGCCGGTGTGGACGTGCAGGTCACCAGGTCGCTGTTCGTCAATGCGGACATCAAGAAAATCTGGATGCACACGGATGCGTCGCTCGGCGGCGAGCCGCTCGGCCGGCTAAGCATTGATCCGGTGATCGTCGGTTTGGGCGTCGGGATGCGATTCTGACTGGCGCGCGGCACGAGCCGCGCTCGCCATGCAAAACGCCGGGGGTGCAGCTCAGTTCCAGCTGCACCCCCGGCGTCTTTTTGTCGCTGCCTTTTTGAGGCGCTGCGCCCATGTCGATCGGGGGGGGCGCAGCGCAAACGGCTACAGCCTGTCGTTCTGAAAGCGCATGGCCGTGCCTTCCTGCTCGATGCGCAGCCACACCATGCGCTTTTCCTCGTCGCTCAGGAACACCCAGTTGGACACTTCGGCGGCGGTGCGGCCGCAGCCTTTGCAAACCTCGTCGAACAGCGTGGAGCACACGCCGATGCACGGACTGTCGGGAAGATCGTGAAGATTCGATGCCATCGGAAACCTTGGAGCGGAGAAGCGAAGTCCCGCTATGTTAACCGATGCGCGGCGCGCTTCGCTGTGACGAGCAGCAGGGCCCGGATTCGAGTGTGGGCTGTTCGTGTGCGTTCAGCGGCGAGCGGCGGATTTTCCCTCGACGGCCACGCGCCAGCAACGCCGAGTCACGCGCCAAACACTACACGCCAAACGCCAGTTGCCACAGCAACGCCCCATTGAGCGCGACGATGAACCCTGCGCACAGCCACGCGACCACGAGCGGCACGCCGCGCACGCGCCAGCCGTGCATCAGGTCGGCGTTCGACGTGGAGCGGATCAACGGCACGACCGCGAGTGGCAATTGCAGGCTCAGCACCACCTGGCTCGCCACCAGCAACTGGTTGGAACCGTGCTGGCCGAAAAGCGCGACCGCGAACAGCGCAGGCCCGATCGCCAGCGCGCGGGTGAGCAGCGCGCGCTTCCAGCGCGGCAGCCGGATCTGCAGAAAGCCTTCCATCACCGCCTGACCGGCCAGCGTGCCGGTGACCGTCGCACTCAGCCCGCACGCCAGCAGCGCCGCCGCGAACAGGATGCTGGCCCAGTGCGTGCCGACGAGCGGTGCGATCAGGCGGTGGGCGTCGGCGAGATCGGTCACGTCGCGATGGCCGCTTGCGTAGAACACCGCGGCGGCCACGATCAGCAGCGCGGCGTTGATCACGAAGGCAAACGAAAGTGATGCGAAGGTATCGATGTTGACCACCTGCAACGCGGCCTTGATCTGCGCGTCGCTGCCTTCGGGCGCGTGATGCTTGACGAGCGCCGAGTGCAGATAGAGGTTGTGCGGCATCACCGTCGCGCCGACGATGCCCGCCGCCAGCCACAGCATGCCCGCGTTGCGCAGCAGCTCGACGCTCGGCGCGGTGCCGGCCAGCGCGGCGTGCCAGTCGGGCCGCGCGAGCGCCAGCTGAACCACGAAGCACAGGCCGACGAAGCCGATCAGCGCCGCGATCACCGCTTCGAGCTTGCGGCCGCCTTTCTGCTGAAGCGCGAGCAGCGCAAACGTGCAGACCGCCGACATCAGCACGCCGACGGTCAGCGACACGCGGAGCAGCAATTGCAGTGCGACGGCGCTGCCGACTACCTCGGCGACATCGCACGCGATGATCGCGACTTCGCTGGTCAGCCACAGGAACAGGGTGCCGCGCCGGCCGGTGCGCTCGCGGCAGATCTGCGCGAGATCGCGGCCGGTCACGACGCCCAGGCGCGACGACAGCCATTGCAGCAGCATCGCCATCAGGCTCGACAGCAGCACCATGCCGAGCAGGCGGTAGCCGTAGCCCGCGCCGGCGCCGAGCGCGGTCGCCCAGTTGCCGGGGTCGATATAGCCGACCGCGATCAACGCGCCCGCGCCGATGAACGAAAACCAGTGCGGAGGACGCGCCGGGCCGCCGTCAGGCAGACGCCGGCGGCGGTTGGGTCGCAGCGCGAATGGGTTGGTGTTCATCTGTGCCTGAGGTTCGGGATCGCATCCTCTCGCAAGCCATGTGCCCAATGGCCGCTGGGTGGGCGGCGCAGGCGCGGCGGAGCCGGGGTGGCGGCGCGCTGGGCGGCGTGCCGGCAGTCGGTCTCCTGACGGCTATTGTGCACCGTCGAACGGCTGATGGCTCATGCTCGTCCCCGGCGCGGGTGGGAGCAATGGCATCGGGTCTTGCATGGAGAGCCGGTCGCAATCCATAAGCAAGCACAAGCACGAGCACGCCGACCGACCACCCATCCGCCTCAACTTGACAACGAGATAACAACGCGAACGCCGTCTGCGTTTTTTTCGGGTAGACACGCGCCGATAACCCGCTAAAATTGCGCGCATTTTCCAATGGTGCGGCTTGGGCTGTACCGTTTGCGCGACAGTCGGGTATTTTTTTTGGAGCGCGCAATAATTGATGGTAGTTTTCGGGTTTTTCAGGGGAGCCGCGCGCGATGCCGCGGCCTGAGTGACGACGGTCGGCGCGAGCCGGTCACGATCGGAGAACGGGATGAAAAAACGGGTAGTGGGACAAGTGGCCGCGCTGATGCTGTGCGCGATGCCATGGTTGACGGCCGCAGCGAAAGATACGCAGCTGAACGTGTATAACTGGTCCGATTACATCGCCAAGGACACCATTCCGAACTTCACCAAGCAGACCGGCGTCCAGGTCAAATACGACAACTACGACAGCGACGACACGCTGCAAGCGAAGCTCCTCACCGGCAATTCCGGCTACGACATCGTCGTGCCGACCAGCAACTACGCCGGCAAGCAGATCGCCGCGGGCATCTTCGAGCCGCTCGACAAGTCGAAGCTGCCGAACCTGAAGTACCTCGACCCGTCGCTGATGGCGCTCGTGGCGGGCGCCGATCCGGGCAACAAATACGTGGTGCCCTGGGCGTACGGCACGACCGGTCTCGGGTACAACGTCACCAAAGTCCAGCAGATTCTCGGCAAGAACACGCCGCTCGACAGCTGGGACATCCTGTTCAAGCCGGAAAACATTTCGAAGCTGAAGGCCTGCGGCGTGTCCGTGCTCGACGCGCCGGACCAGATGTTCGCGGCCGCGCTGCATTACATCGGCAAGGATCCGATGAGCACGAACCCGGCCGACTACCGCGCCGCGCTCGAAATGATGAAGAAGATCCGCCCGTACATCACGCAGTTCAACTCGTCGGGCTACATCAACGACCTGGTCGGCGGCGACGTATGCTTCGCGTATGGCTGGTCGGGCGACGTCGTGATCGCCAAGCATCGCGCGGTCGAAGCGAAGAAGCCGTACAAGATCGAATACTTCATTCCGAAGGGCGGCGCGCCGGTCTGGTTCGACGTGATGGCGATTCCGAAGGACGCGAAGCACAAGGAAGCCGCGCTCGAATGGATCAACTACATCGAAACGCCGCAGGTGCACGCCGCGATCACCAACGCCGTCTACTATCCGAGCACGAACCTCGAAGCTCGCAAGTACGTGGACAAGGATGTGGCGAACGACCCGGCGGTGTATCCGTCGCCTGAAACCATCAAGACCCTGTTCCTGCTCAAGCCGCTGCCGCAGGAAATCCAGCGGCTGCAAACGCGGTTGTGGACTGAGTTCAAGTCCGGCCGCTGACCCGCGGCAGCAGAACGGGTAAGCATCATCATGAAGCCCTCGGTGTTCACCGGGGGCTTTGTTCGTCAAACGCCGGAGTGAAGCAGCATCATGATAAGTAGTGACCAGTCGGGCGCGCTGGCCGGGACGGGCGCGCCGCCCGCGGGCCTGCACGCCGTTACGGGCGTCGGCACGGGCGACGCAGCGGACCAGTTCATCCAGATCGTCGACGTCGTGAAGAAGTTCGGCGAGACCGTGGCGGTCAAAGGGGTCAACCTGTCGGTGAAGAAGGGCGAGCTGTTCGCGCTGCTCGGCAGTTCGGGCTGCGGCAAGTCGACCTTGCTGCGCATGATGGCGGGGCTCGAGACCGTGACCTCGGGCAAGATCCTGATCGACGGCGAAGACCTTGCGCAATTGCCGCCGTATCGCCGGCCGGTCAACATGATGTTCCAGTCGTACGCATTGTTTCCGCACATGACGGTGGAGGCGAACGTCGCCTTCGGTCTGAAGCAGGAAGGCGTGCCGAAGGCCGAACTGAAGGAGCGCGTGCAGACGGCGCTCGAACTCGTGCAGATGGGCCGCTTCGCGAAGCGCAAGCCGCATCAGCTGTCGGGCGGCCAGCAGCAGCGCGTGGCGCTGGCGCGTTCGCTCGTCAAACGGCCCAAGCTGCTGCTGCTCGACGAGCCGATGTCCGCGCTCGACAAGCAGATCCGCCAGCGCACGCAGATCGAGCTGGTCAATATTCTCGACAAGGTCGGCGTGACCTGCATGATGGTCACCCACGACCAGGAAGAGGCGATGACGATGGCGGACCGCCTCGCCGTGATGAGCGAAGGCGAGATCGTGCAGCTCGGCACGCCGCATGAAGTGTACGAGTATCCGAACAGCCGCTTTTCGGCGGAGTTCATCGGCTCGACCAATCTGTTCGAAGGCCATACGGTCGAGGACGAACCCGACTACGTGTTCATCGAAACGCCCGACCTGCCGTGCCGCCTGTACGTGAGCCACGGCATCACCGGGCCGCTCGGCATGCCGGTGACCATTTCGGTGCGCCCCGAGCGCATCGCGCTCACGCGCAAGCCGCCCGAAGGCGCGTACAACTGGGGCAAGGGCGTCGTCACGAATATCGCTTATATGGGCGGCTATTCGCTGTACCACGTGAAGCTCGACGGCGGCAAGACGGTGATCGCGAACGTGACGAGCCTCGCGCTCACCGAGATCGATCCGCCCACGTGGGGCGATGAAGTGTACGTGCGCTGGAGCGCGTCGGCCGGCGTGGTGCTGACGTCATGAAGCGCGTGCTCGATGCCTTCGTCAGCTGGCCGGTGCGGCGCTTCAATCTGACCGGCCGCAGCGCGGTGGTGGCGGGGCCGTTCGTCTGGCTGCTACTGTTTTTCCTCGTGCCGTTCCTGCTGGTCGTGAAGATCAGCTTCGCCGATTCGCAGCTCGGGATTCCGCCGTACACGCAACTGGTCAACTTCGCGGAAGGCGCGATTCACATCACGCTCGACCTGTCGCATTACGCTTTTCTGCTGACCGACAGCCTCTATTTCGCGACCTATGTGAATTCGGTGGTGGTCGCCGCGATCTCGACCGTGCTGTGTCTGTTGATCGGTTATCCGATGGCGTACTACATCGCCCGTTCGAATCCGGCGAGCCGCAACGTGTTGATGATGGCGGTGATGCTGCCGTTCTGGACGTCGTTCCTGATTCGCGTGTACGCATGGATCGGGATCCTGAAGAACAACGGCTTGCTGAACAACTTCCTGATGTCGACCGGGCTGATCCATTCGCCAATCGAGCTGTATCACACGAACACCGCGGTCTATATCGGCATGGTGTATTCGTATCTGCCGTTCCTCGTGATGCCGCTCTACGCGCATCTGGTGAAGATGGACCTGACCCTGCTCGAAGCCGCGTACGACCTCGGCGCGAAGCCTTGGAAGGCGTTCTGGCAGATCACGTTGCCGTTGTCGAAGAACGGCATCATCGCCGGTTGCCTGCTGGTGTTCATCCCGGCGGTGGGCGAGTACGTGATTCCTGAATTGCTGGGCGGCGCGAACACGCTGATGATCGGTCGCGTGATGTGGAATGAGTTCTTCGACAACGCCGACTGGCCGATGGCCTCCGCGGTGACGTGCGCGATGGTGTTGCTTCTGCTGGTGCCGATGGCCTTGTTCCAGCACGCGCAGGCGAAGGCGATGGAGGAAAGGCGCTGATGAAGCCGAACCGGATTTTGCAGTTGATGGCCCTCGGGATCGGGTTTCTGTTTCTGTACATCCCGATCGTAAGCCTGGTGGTGTATTCGTTCAACGAATCGCAGCTGGTCACCGTGTGGACGCGCTTTTCGACGCGCTGGTACGCGGCGCTGCTGAGCGATGACGAGCTGATCACGGCGGCCTGGCTGTCGTTGCGGATTGGGTTGCTGACGGCGTTCGCGTCGGTGATCATCGGCACGTGGGCCGGTTTTGTGCTCGCCCGCATGGGACGGTTTCGCGGTTTCACGCTGTATACCGGCATGATCAACGCACCGCTGGTCATTCCCGAGGTGATTCAGGGCATCTCGTTGCTGCTGCTGTTCATTGAAATGGCGAAATGGTTGGGGTGGCCGGCGGGGCGCGGCATTTTCACGATCTGGATCGGCCATGTGATGCTGTGCATTTCGTATGTCGCGATCATCGTGCAATCGCGCGTGAGGGAGTTGCACCCTTCGCTCGAAGAAGCCGCGCTGGACCTCGGCGCCACGCCGCTGCGCGTGTTCTTCTTCATCACGCTGCCGTTGATTTCGCAGGCGCTGGTGTCCGGCTGGCTGCTGTCGTTCACGTTGTCGATCGACGATCTGGTGCTGTCGGCATTCCTGTCCGGCCCCGGTTCGACGACGCTGCCGCTGGTGGTGTTCTCGCGCGTCCGGCTCGGGCTGAACCCGGAAATGAATGCGCTCGCGACGCTGTTCATCGCGGTCGTGACGGTTGGCGTGGTGGCGGCCAACTACTTCATGCAGCGCGCGGAGCGCAGGCGCGCAGTGATGGCGGTTTAAACCGGCCTGCGTCGCGCGGACCGCACGTTCAGTGCGCCGCGCGACGCACGCCCGCGTTCAAACCTTGTACCCGATCCGCACGCCGCCCCAATGCCGTCCGCCGACGAACACCGGCGCCGACGCATCCTTCATCAGCACGAACTGGCCGCCGCCCATATCGCGGCGGTACGTCTGCAGTAAAAACTTCTTCGTATGCGACGCGGCCGCAATGCCGGTGCGATCGTCGAACATGCGCCGGTTGCGGCAGTTCGCCATGTTCCACACGACGTCGTCGCGCGGCGGCAGCGAGAACTTCAGATTGTGAGTCGGCAGATAACCCCGCGCATCGACCGCGGCGCAGAACGCGACACGCGGATCGAGGTCGAGCAGAGGCTCCTGGATTGCAGGCAGCACGCGGTCGGTGAACGCGGTGAAGCGTGTCAGGAACTGCGGCGGGTTGGTCCCCGTCACCGGCACGTAGTGCTGATCGAACAGGTCTTCGAGCGATACCTCGCCGCGCGTCACCGCCGCGTCGAATAGCTTGCTCACCGCCGCGGCGGCCTGCTGCACTGCTTCGATGAAGCGTGTGTCGTCGGTTTCGACGCCGGTCGCCGCGGTCAGCTCGATCAGCGTCTCAGAGACGCCGACCAGATTGCCCAGACGGTCTTTCGCCTGCACGAAGTTTTTACTCGAGTCCTCGACGCCGCTCGCCATTTCCAGCACCTGCGCTTCGAGCCCGTCGCACTGCGTTTCGATTTCGCCGGTCAGCGCCGCGATCTGGCCGGCCTCGTTGTTCAGGTGCGCGATTGCGTCGCCCGTTGCATGCACGACGTCGCCGATCTTGCGCGTGCCTTCGCGTACGCGATGCGCCCGAGCGGTGTTCACCGAGCCTTCGTTGATCAGCTGTTCGGTCTGCTGCGTGAGCTGTGCGAGGGTCGTCTCGATCTGCCCGGTGGCCTGCGCGGTTTTCGCCGACAGGTTCTTCACTTCGGCGGCCACCACCGCGAAGCTCCTGCCGGAGTCCCCGGCGCGGGCGGCTTCGATCGCGGCGTTCAGCGCGAGCAGATGAGTCTGGCGGGCGATCAGCGAGATCTCCTCGGACACCCGGCTCACATGCGCCAACGCGCTGCGCAGCGCGCCGATCTGGCTTTCGATCACCGTCACGCCTTCGACCAGTCCGTGAATGTCGGCGAGCGATGCTTCGAGCGTTTGCTGCGACTGTTGCACGCCGGTCGCGGCTTCGGCCGATACGTTGCTCATTTCGCGCGCGGCCGCGGCAATGCGGTGATTGCCCGCGAGCGTTTGCGCGGCGGACTCGCGCAGCGCCCGGCAGACTTGCGCCTGACGCTGCACGCGGGCGGCGACTTCCTCGACGTGGCCCGATACGTCGCAGATCTCGATACCCAGTTTGCCGGCTTGCGCGGCGATATCGCCGACGACCGTGTGCGAACGGGCCGCTCGGCGAAAACTGAAACGCGTCATGGTCGTCTCCTTGATGGCGCGGGTGGTGCAGGGGGGCGTGCGTGCGGGTGACCCGCTACCGGCGCCGTCACCCGGCGTGGCTGCGGCGAGTTATCCGTGCATTTACGGCACGCATTCAACCGACTTGATACGGGGTATCCCGCAGTCGTTATCATGTGCGCTCATACCGAACCGCGGTTCGCAGCCCTTTCGTTTTCTTACCGGCAATCCATGATCGACTCTTTCGCACGCGTTTCGGGCTGGGATCAGCTCTATTACCTGTGGGAGCTGATCGTGCTGCTCTGCAAGTTTCTGTGGGGGCTGCTGCGCTTGTTGGGCGGCGGGTGAGTGTGATCGGGCGGGTGAGCACGGGTGAGGCGAGGGCCGACGTGAAGGCGGGCGAGATTCGCGCGCTGACGCTGCGCGCTACGTTGTTGATGACAGCCTCGCGGTGACGCGCGGCGATGGATGCGGGCGTGGCCTAATCGATGCCTGTCATGCTGGTTATTTCCCTTTTGTGCGAGGGCGAGTGAGCGCGCCGGCCACGCGCCACGCTGTCAACGCGCGAAGCGATAGTCGCCCGGCCGCACACGCCGGGTGCGTTTGCGAAAGCTGAACGTGAACCCTGGCCACAGCGCGGTGACCTTGCCGCCCGTCGTCTGATACCAGCTATGGCAGCCGCTGACCCACACGGAGTGCCGCATTTCCTTTTGCAGGCGCGCGTTGAAATCACGTTGCACGTCGGGCCGAAGATTCATCGTGCGGGCGTTGCGCTCGCGCAGAACGCGCAGGCAGTCGGCGATGTATTGCACTTGCGACTCGATCATGTAGATCATCGAGTTATGGCCGAGCAAGGTGTTCGGGCCGACGAGCATGAAAAAGTTCGGGAAGTTCGCGATGCTGACGCCGAGGTAGGCCTCGGGACCGTCGCGCAGCCACATCGCGCCGAGGTCCGCGCCGTCGATGCCAATCACTTCGAACGGCGCGCCGACGTCGTTGACCTGGAAGCCCGTGCCGCAAATGATCGCGTCCGCGCGGCGATGTACGCCGTCGTCGGTGACGACGCCGTCCGCGACGATTTCGCGGATGCCGGCCGTCACCACGTCGACATTCGGCTGGCTGACGGCGCGATAGTAGTCGCTCGACAGCAGTACGCGCTTGCAGCCGAGCCGGTAGTTCGGCGTGAGTTTCGCGCGCAACGCCGGGTCCTTCACGCTGTGTTCGAGGTAGTGTCGGCTCAGTTTCATCGGCAGCGCCATCAGCTTCGGGTTGACCACGAATCCGAGCGCGCGCGATTCGAGCTGCCAGTAGATCGCACTGCGCACGAAGCGCTGCGTGAGAGGCAGATGGCGGAATAGCCAGCGGGCGCGCGGAGCAACCGGCTTGTCGGCCTTCGGCATGATCCACGGCGCGCTGCGCTGGAACAGATCGAGGTGCGCGACGCGCGGCTGGATTTGCGGCACGAACTGGATCGCGCTCGCGCCGGTGCCGATCACCGCGACGCGTTTGCCTTCCAGCGCATACGTATGGTCCCAGCGCGCCGAATGAAACAGCTTGCCTGCGAAGCGTTCGAGCCCGGCGATCCGTGGCAGCGCCGGACGGGACAGCGCGCCGTTCGCGGCGATCAGCACATCGGCTTCGCTATATTCGCGCGTGCCGTTCGCGATGATCTCGATGCGCCAGAGCTGGCGCGCATCGTCGAAACGCGCAGCGGCCACTTTCGCGTTACAGCGCACGTAACGCGCCACGTCATACTTGCGCGCGCAATGCTTCAGATACGCGAGGATTTCCGCCTGGCCGCCGAACGCGCGCGACCACGCCGGATTCGGCTCGAACGAAAACGAATAGAGATGGGAAGGCACATCGCAGGCCGCACCGGGATAGGTGTTGTCGCGCCACGTGCCGCCGATGTCGCCGGCCGCCTCGTAAATCGTGAACGACGTGAGGCCCATCTGCTGCAGACGGATCGCCATGCCGAGCCCGGCAAAGCCGCTGCCGACAATCGCAATGCGTGGCGCGGTGGACGGGGCAGAGAGAGCTGACGTCACGGCAGTCTCCGGCATGGGGCGATGGGAGAAAACATGGGTTTGAACGAGAGCGGCTATGTGTCTACCCAGTGTCATAACGTGCAGGGTAGACAACTGTATACACGGCGTCGAGATCGCTTAGAGGGCTGCTATCAAACGCGCACACCGCGCAGCGATTTAAAGCTTATGAAATCCGCACCCAAAGTGGCAGCCGATGTCGGCACCGGCACGTCCGCTGCCGCACAGGAGTTGCCGGCCGGCAAGCGCAAACGGATCGAAGCCGCGCTGCGGCTGACCGCCGGCGGCCGCAGTTTCGCGAGCCTGGGTTTGCGCCAACTGGCGCGCGAGGCAGGGCTCAATCCCAACACGTTCTACCGTCATTTCGACACGCTCGACGATTCGGCGCGCGAGGCCGTTGAATCGGTGAGCCGGCGCTTGCGGCCGAATACATCGACGCGCAATTCGCGCGCTGTGCCGCGCTGGTCAATTACGTGAAACGCTTCATCGTCAGGTTGTTTGGGGGGGGGCGGTGCTGCTTGCGCAGCATGAGGCGCAGAGGATGGCGGTGTCGGCGCGGGCTGATTGAAGTCTCGCGAACTGCCATCTCGCGAAGCGAGTCGGAGTCAGCAAAAAAACAGGCTCCGTGAGGAGCCCGTTCTTCAATTGCCGCGTGGCCGATGGGTCGTTGACTGCCGCATGCTTCATGCGGCGTGACATCGCGGATGCTCAGGTATCGGTCCAGCCGCCGGAATCGTCGTTGCTGCCCATGTCGACCCCACCGCCGTTATCGCTCCAGTCGTTCGAGCCCTGGCCGAAGTCGAGGCCACCGCCATTGCCGCCATCGTTGCCGCGGCGGCGCGCTTCGTCATCGACGATCACGTCACGCTCCACTACGCGCTCACGTCCGGAGTTCAGCGCTTCGCCAAGCAGCACGCCCGTGAGCAGGCCGCCCATACCGCCGCCGAAACCGCCGCCGCCTTGCTGCACGATCACCGGTGGCTGCTGCTGATACGGACCTTGCGGCGGATAGGGCGCTTGCGGCGGATTGCCGAAACGCTCGGCTTCCTGCGCATAGGTCGACTGCTGACTGCCGGCAGCCGGATCGGGCCGCCCATCGGCGCGCGCGCGCAGGCTGCCGATGCGCTGCTCGAGTTCGTCGAGCTGATAGGGCGGCAGCGGATTCTTGCCGTTCGACAAGGTCTCGACGACGCCGCGCAACTGGTCTTCGGTAGCTTCGACTTCCTTCTCCAGCGCCTCATGACCCGGAGCGGTGGAGAGCTTTACGTCGAGCTTCAGCGAACGCACGGCATTGAGCATGTCGGTCGCGCGCTTCAGTTGCACGCGACGATCGTCGTCGGCGCGCGTGTCGTCCTGCGTACGGGCACGGCGCAGCGTCCAGCGCAGCACCAATGCGATCACGCCAATCAGAACAATGATACCGATCCACATACCCACCCCCGGACCATGCCGTTGTTGCGCTTGCGAGATCATCGCCGACTGTTGCTGTACAGCAGGCGCAGTCTGCTGTACGAACGGATTCGCGGCGCGGCCCCTGCTGTTGCCGCCCGCGTCGCCCGCGCGCTCCGCATCCCTTCGGATGCGTGCTTCAGTTTGCGCGAAACGGCTCGGATCGGTAAAACGGATTTGCGGGTCGAGCGTCTTGGCCTGCTGCAACTGGGCGAGCGCGTCGCCATAGCGGCCTTCGCGATCGAGCACCTGGCTGTACAGATAGTGCGCGTGGGCATTGTTCGGGTGCGCTTGCAGCACCTCGCTCAGACCGGTGTCGGCCTGCTGCCAGTTGCCCTGCGACATGGCGGATTCGATCTGCTGAGCCGTCGGCACGGCGAACGCCGCGGCCGACACCAGCAGCAACGAACCGAACGCAGTTGCGAGAAATTTTTTCATTGACGGACCGGGCGCGTGACGCCCGTCTCCTTGAGTCGTTTGCAGTGGCCGCGCACTTGCGCGGCCGGCATGCCGGATTTCCGTTCGCGGCCGCCCCGGCATGCGCTGCCGCCGCAATTACTGGGCCGGCGTGTTGATTTGCTTCTTCAACGCTTCCAGGCGTTCTTCGACGGACGGGCCGCGATTCAGATCCGCGAGCTTGTCGTCGAGCGCCTTGCCGCTGCTCACGTCGGCCGAATTCAGACGCGCATCCGAACGCGCATTCGACAACGCCACCTTGTCTTCGAGCTTCTGGAAATCTTCGGAAAGATTCTTGCCGCCGATGCCGCCCAACGCGGTGGCCGCGACGTCTTTGGCCTGAGCGATCTGCTGCTTGGCTTGCAGAATGTTCGAGCGGGCGTTGAGGTCGTTGCGGCGGCTGCGCATGTCTTCGATCTGGCTCTTGAGCTGCGCGACCGATGGTTCGAGCGTGGTTAGCTCCTTCGTGAGCGCATCGCGTTCGGCTTCGGCAGTGGCTTGCGCGCTGAGCGCTTCGCGAGCGAGCGCTTCGTCGCCGGATTGCAGCGCGCGCTTGGCGCCGTCTTCGTACTTCTTCGCCTTGTCCGCGGCAACATCGCGCTTGCTTTGCTGCGTGGCCACTTGCGCCTGAATCTCGATCAGCGAGTTCTCGGCTTTACCGATGCTTTCGTCGAGTTCGCGCACGATCTGGCGCGAGTCGCGCGACGGATCTTGCACGGAGTCGGCCGCGTCGTTCAGGAGACCTTTGAGCGTGCGCGAAATGCTGTCAAAAAGCGACATGAAAACCTCCAGAGAATGATGTTGGCGCTGAATAATCCCGCGCGCTTGACTGCTTTCAACCGTTTACTTTACGCCGCTGTGCGCGAAGCTGCGCAACGTTCGAACCGGAGTTCGGGGCACGCTTTCCAATTGCAATAGCGAGCACGCAAATTGTTGTTTCGAAGCGAGTGGCGTTGGTTTCAAACAATTACGCGACGAGTCATAGAGTAGCTGGCGGATATTACACCACGTCCCCTCTTAAAAACGGCTTAAAGGGTGCGATTGCGCCGTGGCCCGCGTGGTGTGGCACAGAGCGGCGAAATGAAGAAAACGGATGAAGTGCTTCTGTTTGCGCAACGCGAATAACGCGTGTGCCAACGGCTTTTGGCCGTTGAACAGGGCGCTGTTCAAATGCTTAAGCTTGCAATGTCGAAAGCTAATTCATTTGAATTGATTTTGATGTAACGACATGCAACCGATTGAATCGCATTGTGCGCAAAGCGCCTGTCATTTTGTGTCACGCGAAGCGGCCGCCTTCGGTACTCGGGTCGCTGCGGGGGTTGTCGTCCTCGCGAGGCGTGTCGATGCGCGGGCGCTTCAGCACGCTGCGTAGTTGCGCCTCGGTATCGGGCTGCTGCGGTGTCGAATCTTCACCGCCTGCCGCGGCGACGCGCGCGACCGCTTCGGCGGTCGCGGCCGCTTCCAGATCGACTTCAGCGGCGAGGGCGGCCGCCAAACCGGCGGGCAGCAGAGGACCAGACGCTGCCGCGGGCGCGAGCGGCAGCGCATTGGCAACAGATGCCGCTGCGGAACCGTCGCGGGCTGCCGGGCCTGCTGCGGACGCGTCGGCAGCAGGCTCGCCGGCGATGTCTGCGCGCGCCTGCAACGCCGCCGGCAGGGTGGCACGAGCGTGCCGCGTGCCGCGCGCCACGCGCTGCAACGCGGCGTTGAGCGCGTCCGGTGCGCGCGGCGCGCGCAGCCGGTCAACGATGCTCGCCGCTTTCACCTGCTCACTGGTCGCGCCGAAGCTCAGCACGGCGCGCCGCATCAGCTCGCTGACGCTAATGCCGAGATTCTCGGCGGTGGCGGTGATCGCGCGTTTCTGTGCGGTCGTCACGAATACGACGATGCGCTCGCTGGGCTTGTTCATGATCGGCTCGCAGTCTTGTTGGCATTGGCGGGTCAAGGGGTGTAGCTGCATACGCGGCGCGCGCGCATCGGTGTCCGCATCAGTGTCGTCATGCGCGCCGAGACCATCATATGACGAGTTGCATCGATGCGGAACGGTCGCGGCGTGAAAATCCCGTGACATCAACGAGTTGTGGTGTTTGCAGGCCGCTTGTCCACAGGCCTTTGCACATTTTCTGTTGATAACCGGCTGCCACCCCGGGGAGCACGCCGGGGATTACACGGAACTACCGGGCGTACGCGGCGCGAAGGGAATTCTTACAAAAAAACTGCCTTGGGGCGGGCTTGATTTCTTTTAAAATACGCTGTTACGTTGCGCCGGACTTGGTCCGAGGCGTGCCGTGCGGCCGGCCGGGGGCAAGCGGCAGCGCGGTGTTTGACACCTCAGGCTGCGATGCTCGATCACGACCCATGCGCGCGCTGCGAGCGCGGGCAGAAAGGCGTTCAGTCATGCGCCCACTATTCCAGTCATGCCAATCATCAAACGACCGCATTCCTCCCATTCTCCGGCCGGTGAAGACCGGAACTCCAACCAACGCACTCCAGGACGCAATGCCGCTTCGCGCGATGCCGAGGCGGGCCGCCGCTCGTTCGGCGCGACGCTCGTCATGTGGTTCGCCGGGCTGCTCGCGACCATCGCGGTGGTGGGCGCGCTGATCGTCGGCTATGCGCTCGTGGTGATGGGGCCACAACTGCCGTCGCTCGACGCGCTGACCGACTATCGTCCGAAAGTGCCGCTGCGGGTCTACACCGCGGATCACGTGCTGATCGGCGAATTCGGCGAGGAGCGGCGCAGCCTCGTGCGCTTTCAGGACATTCCCGACCAGATGAAGAAAGCGGTGCTCGCGATCGAGGACTACCGCTTCTACGAACACGGCGGCGTCGACTTCGTGGGCATTCTGCGCGCCGGCTTTGCCGACCTCGCGCACGGCGGCGCGTCGCAGGGCGCCAGCACGATCACGATGCAGGTGGCGCGCAACTTCTTCCTGTCGAGCGAAAAGACCTATACGCGCAAGATCTACGAGATGCTGCTCGCGTACAAGATCGAGCGCGCGCTGACCAAGGACCAGATTCTCGAGCTGTACATGAACCAGATCTATCTGGGCGAGCGCTCCTACGGCTTCGCCGCGGCCGCGCGCGTGTACTTCGGCAAGGATCTGAAAGACATCACGCTGGCGGAAGCGGCCATGCTGGCCGGCCTGCCGAAAGCGCCATCGGCGTATAACCCGGTGGTCAACCCGAAACGCGCGAAGATCCGCCAGGAGTACATTTTGAAGCGCATGCTCGAGCTGAAGTACATCAGCCAGGAGCAGTACGACCAGGCGGTCAAGGAAGAGATTCACACCAAGAACCCCGGCAACGAATACAGCGTGCACGCGGAGTACATCGCCGAAATGGTCCGGCAGATGATGTACGCGCAGTACAAGGACGAAACCTATACGCGCGGTCTGAGCGTCACCACCACGATCGACTCGGCCGACCAGGACGCCGCGTATCGCGCGGTGCGCAAGGGCGTGATGGATTACGAGCGGCGCCACGGCTATCGCGGGCCGGAAGGCTTCGTGCAACTGCCCGAGCCGGGCGACGACCGCGATCAGACCATCGACGACGCGCTCACGGACCACCCGGACAACGGCGAGATCATCGCCGCCGTGGTGACGGACGCGAGTCCGAAGCAGGTGAAGGCGCAATTGGTGGACGGCACGCAGGTGACGATCGGCGGCGACGGCCTGCGTTTCGTTGCGGGCGCGCTGAGCGCGCGCGCCACGGCCGCCACGAAGATCAAGCCGGGCTCGATCGTGCGCCTCGTCGCCGACGACAAGGGCAACTGGCAGATCACGCAATTGCCGCAAGTGGAAGGCGCGCTCGTGTCGCTCACGCCGCAGGACGGCGCGATCCGCGCGCTGGTCGGCGGCTTCGACTTCAACAAGAACAAGTTCAACCACGTCACGCAGGCATGGCGCCAACCGGGTTCGAGCTTCAAGCCGTTCATCTATTCGGCGGCGCTCGACAAGGGCCTTGCACCGGCGACGATCATCAACGACGCGCCGCTGTACTTCCCGTCGAGCACGCCGGGCGGCGACGCGTGGGAGCCGAAGGACGACGATCAGCCGGACGGTCCGATGCCGATGCGCCTCGCGTTGCAGAAGTCGAAGAACCTCGTGTCGATCCGCATTCTGTCGTTCATCGGCACCAAGTACGCGCAAGACTTCGTCACGCAGCGCTTCGGTTTCGACGCCGACAAGACCCCGCCGTATCTGCCGATGGCGCTCGGCGCGGGGCTCGTCACGCCGTTGCAGTCCGCGGGCGCGTATTCCGTGTTCGCGAACGGCGGCTACCGGATCAACCCGTATCTGATCAACGAAGTGACGGACGCACACGGCCAGCCGCTTTCCAAAGCGCAGCCGCTCACGGCCGGGCGCGACGCGCCGCGCACGCTGGAGCCGCGTAACGCGTACATCATGAACAGCCTGCTGCATTCGGTCGCGACGGCCGGCACGGGTGCGGGCACCAACGTGCTGCATCGCTCGGACCTGCAAGGCAAGACGGGTACCACCAACGATGCAAAGGACGGCTGGTTCGCCGGTTATCAGCAGTCGCTGGTGGCGGTCGCGTGGATGGGTTACGACCAGCCGAAGAGCCTTGGCAGCCGCGAATTCGGCGCGCAGCTCGCGTTGCCGATCTGGGTCGAGTATATGCAGCGCGCGCTGCGCGGCGTGCCGCAGGCCGAACCGCAGCAGCCGGACGGCGTGACCACGGTGGACGGCGAACTGTTCTTTACCGACATGACGCCGGGCAACGGCTTCGTCGCCAGCATCGGTCTGGATTCGACGAATCCTTTGGCCGGCACGAGCGACGCAGTTGGCGGCGTGGGGCCGGCGGGCATGACGCCGCCGGCGGTGCCGCCGCCGAGCGTGTCGTCGAACGAACGCAAGCAGATCATGGATCTGTTCGAGTCGAACAAGCCTTGATGAGTGTGCGGCGTGTGCGCGCCATGCAGCCGCACACGCCGCGTGAGATTTTGAAAGGCTACGGAAAACGAGGCCTGGCAACGCTTAGCGGCGCATTACGGGCGTTCCGGCCTGCAGCTTCTGCGTCCGCGATCGGCGGTGTGTTTTAATCACGCCTGCGGTGTTTTTCCCCCTTGGGTCCAATCCGGACGCCCGATCCTCAAACGGTTTCGGCCGCCAGCACCACAGCGTTTCGCCGCGAGCGAAACGTCGCACTTCAGAACGCGCAGCGCGAGACCCGGTTTGACGCGCGCGCATGTCACTTCGATCGTTGGCAACCCGAGGTTGCGGCGGCCGGTGTGTTCGTCATCCAGCATCCACCGGGTCCCCCTTGTGAAAAGTCGTATTCTCCTCTGTCTGACGACGGCTCTGCTGCGCGCGTTCGCCTTGTTGCCCTACGGAGTGGTCGCGCGGATCGGCACCGGCATCGGCGCGTTGCTGTACCGCATTCCGAGCACGCGCCGGCGCGTCGTGCATACCAATCTGAAGCTGTGCTTTCCCGACATGAGCGACGACGCGCGCGAACGTCTGGCGCGCGCGCACTTTTGCCATGTGATCCGCAGCTATGTCGAGCGCGGGCCGCAATGGTTCGGCAATGCGCAGGCGCTCGCGCGCCTCGTCGAAGTGGAGAGTGCGATCGATCTCGCCGATGTCCAGTCGCAGCCGACTATTTTCGTCGGCTTCCATTTCGTCGGCATCGAGGCGGGCTGCATGATGTATTCGACACGCCATCCGGTCGCTTCGCTCTATACGCCGATGTCGAACCTGCTCCTCGACGCGATGGCCAAGCGCCAGCGCGGCCGCTTCGGCACCGAGATGATTCCGCGCAGCGACAGCGTGCGGCGCGCGTTGCGCGTGCTGCGCGAGGGCAAGCCGGTGATGCTTGCCGCCGACATGGATTTCGGTTTGCGCGATTCGGTATTCGTGCCGTTCTTCGGCGTGCCGGCGTGCACGCTGACGTCGGTATCGCGGATGGCGCGCGCGGGCAATGCGCGAGTAGTGCCGTTCGTGACCGAGGTGCTGCCGGGCTATCGCGGCTACAAGCTGACCATTTTCGACGCGCTAAGCGATTTCCCGTCCGACGATGTATCGGTCGACGCGCGTCGGATCACCGAGTTTCTCGAGACGCAGGTACGACGGATTCCTGATCAATATTATTGGGTGCATAAGCGGTTCAAGAATCGGCCTGCGGGAGAGGCGGGGGTTTATTGAGGGTGCGCGCGGCTGTGGTTTTAGGGCTGGCAGCATTGCGCGTCGGCAAACGCATCTGCACCGGAATTCATAGCGTGCTCAGACACTTGGTTGGGATCTCCAAGCGTTATCAACAGGTCTATGAACAGAATCTGTGGATAAGCGGCAGAGCGGTCATTGCGTCGCGCTGTGACCTCAGCGCTCACGTGCCGCTGCATCCACCGGCGCCGCGCTCGACAAAACGATTCACTTCAAGCACTTAAGCGCGCAACCCCTGGGTTATCAACAGATCTCTCCACACAAACTGGGGATAACGTTGAGTGATCCCAACGGCTTGGTCGACGCAAACGACAGCCGCCCGATGCCCGCTGATTCATTTCGTGCCGCTCCGATAAAACACAGCGCGTTCAACAGGTTAGCCAGCTTGTCAGATAGTTTTCAACAGGCTGGTCAACATAAACTGGGGATAAGTCGATGAGCGTCCGTACGGATTCCCAGGTTTAGTTCGAAGTACCCGCATTTGCCGACGACGTTGACAACGCCGCAGCGGTGCTCGCCGCCGCATCGACCGGCGGATTGCCCATCGCCTGAAACAGCGCCGCCGTGTCTGTCAGACGCGCGCTGGTGTAGCGGATCTCATCGAGTTGCGCATTGCGAAACTGCTGCTCGCTCGAACGCGTCGACGCAACGGGCAGCGCGCCCAGCCGGTAGCGTCCAGAAGTCTCTTCGAAAATGCCCTGTGCCGAGCGCGCGGCGAGGTTCGCCGCATCCAGCGCCTGCGCATCGTGTTCGAGCGCGGCGAGCGTGTCGGCGACGTTCTGGAACGCGGCCAGCACGGTCTGCTTGTACTGCGAGATTGTCGCGTCGTAGGTGTCCTGTGCGGCGCGGCGTTGCGCGAGCAGTGCGCCGCCATGAAACAGCGGCTGCGACAACGAGGCGCCGATGCTCCAGATCGCCCCGGCACCGGACAGCGCCGCTGGCCAGCTAAAGCCGCCTTGTCCCATCGATGCGCTCAGCGACAGGCTCGGGAACATCTGCGCGGTCGCGACGCCGACATCGGCGGCCGCGGCTTTCACCGCGGCGTCGGCGGCCTGAATGTCGGGCCGCGAGCGCAGCAACTCCGACGGCACCACGACCGGCACCTGTTCGGGCAAGTGCAGCCGCGCGAGTTCGAGATCGTCCGGCGCGGCGTCCGGCGTGCGGCCGAGCAGCACCGCCAGCGCATGGCGCGTGGTCAGCCATTGCTGCTTGAGACCCGGCAGGCTCGCGGACAGACTCGCCGCGCTCTGCTGCGCGCTCAACTGATCGGCATGCGAGAGCGCACCGAGCGCATAGCGGCGCTGCGTGTCGCGCGCCTGGTCGTTGGCGATCGTCACGAGCCGCTCGGTGGTCTCGATCTGCGCATGCAGCGCGGCACTCGTGATCGCCGCTGTCACGATGTTGGCCGCCAGCGCTCGACGCGCCGCATCGAACTGATACGCCTGCACGTTCACGCGCGCGGCGAGCCCCGCGTTGGCGAGGCGCGCGGCGCCGAACAGGTCGAACGTGTAGTGCGCCTGCAATTGACCGACGAAGACATTGTACAGAAACGTGTTGGGGCCGATCTCGGGGATCGCGAGTGCGCGATTGCGGGTCGCCTGGCCGCCTGCGTCGATGGTGGGCAGCAGCGAACTGCCGATCTGCGCGCGCAACTGCTCGCGCGCGGCGGCAAGGGATTTGTCGGTGGCGGCGAGCGTCGGGCTGTTGTGCAGGCCTTCGTCGACCAGCGCGTTCAACGTGTCCGACTGATACAGCTTCCACCATTCGGGCACCGGCTTCGCGCCGACCACGAACTGCTGCGTGACGCCTTGCGCGGGCGCGGTCTGCGTCGGCTGCGCCTGGGCGCCGTAGTGCGCCGGCTGCGGCATCGCGGGCGGCTCGCCATTGGGCCCGAACGAGCAGCCGGCGAGCGCGAAGGCGAGGGCGCATGCGAGGCCGGGCCGCGGGTAGCGGGAGATTGCGCGCGAGACTGCGAAAGTAGCCATGCTCAATTCCCCGTATGCGTCGCGCCGGACGGCGTCTGCGGTTCGCGTTCGTCGCCACGCACCCTGAACGACACGGCGTACAACGCGGGCAGATAGAACAGCGTGAGGATCGTCGCGCTCGTGATGCCGCCCATCAACGCGGTCGCCATCGGGCCGAAGAAATTCGAACGCAGCAATGGAATCAGCGCGAGCACGGCGGCCGCCGCGGTCAGCGTGATCGGCCGGAAGCGCCGCACGGTCGCGCCGACGATCGCGTCGAAACGCTTGTGTCCCGACGCGATGTCCTGCTCGATCTGATCGACCAGAATCACCGAGTTGCGCATGATGATGCCGAACATCGCGATCACGCCGAGCATCGCGACGAAGCCGAACGGCTTGCCGAACAGCAGCAGCGTGATGACCACGCCGATCAGCCCGAGCGGCGCGGTCAGCACGACCATCAGCACGCGCGGGAAGCTTTGCAACTGGATCATCAGCAAGGTCAGCACGGCGATCACCATGATCGGAATCTGCGCGTTGATCGACGTCTGGCCCTTGCCGCTTTCCTCGACCGAGCCGCCCACTTCGATCCGGTAGCCGACCGGCAGCGTCGCGCGAATCTGGGCGAGCGCGCGGTCCACCGCATGCGTGACGTCGATGCCTTGCGCACCGCCCGTGACGTCGGACTGCACGGTGATGGTCGGCTGACGGTCGCGCTCCCAGATCACACCGTATTCGAGGTCGTTGCGCAGATGGCCGAGCGTGCCGAGCGGCACGGCGCCGTTCGGCGTGGGCATCGCCAGCGCGACGAGTTGCGACGGGTCGACGCGCTCCGCACGCGGCGCGCGCAGATCGACACTGATCAGCTTGTCGCGTTCGCGATACTGCGTGACGGTATAGCCGGAGAGTGTCATCGCGAGGAAGCTCGAGATGTCTTCGGAGCTGACGCCGAGTTCGCGCGCGCGTTTCTGATCGACTTCGAAACGCACCGAGCGCTCGGCGGGTTCGTCCCAGTCGAACTGGACATTGCTGGTGCGGCGGTCGGCGCGCATCGTCGCGGCGGCGCGCTCGGCGATCGAGCGCACGGTCGCGATGTCGTCGCCGCTCACGCGGAACTGCACCGGATAGCCGACCGGCGGCCCGTTTTCGAGGCGCGACAGGCGCGTGCGGATCGCCGGAAAGTTGTTGCGCAATTCCGGTTCGAGCCATTGCGCGAGCTTCTCGCGATCCTTCACCGACTTCGCGGTGATCACGAACTGCGCGAAGTTGGGTTGCGGCAATTGCTGGTCGAGCGGGAGATAGAAGCGCGGCGCGCCGGTGCCGACGAAGCTCACCGTATGGTCGATTTCCGCGCGGCCCACCAGCGCCTTTTCGAGCCGCTGCGCCTGACGCAACGTGGCTTCGAACGACGCGCCTTCGGGCAGGCGCACGTCGACCAGCAACTCGGGACGGTCCGAGCTCGGGAAAAACTGCTGCGGCACCAGAGTGAAGCCCGCCAACGCCAGCACGAACAGCGCGACGGTGATCGCCAGCACGACGAAACGCCGCTCGACGCACCAGCCGATCCAGCCACGCAGACGCGTGTAGAAGCGCGTGTCGTAGATGTCGTGTTCGTGGTCCTCGGCCTCGTGCGCCTGGCGCTTGCGCTCGGGCAGCAGGTGATAGCCGAGCAGCGGAATCAGCACGACGGCCGCGAGCCACGATGCGATCAGCGCGATCGCCGACACTTCGAAAATCGAGCGCGTGTATTCGCCAGTGCTCGATTTGGCGAGCGCAATCGGCAGGAAACCGGCGACGGTCACGAGGGTGCCGGTCAGCATCGGAAACGCGGTGCTGGTGTACGCGAAGGCCGCCGCGCGCGTGCGATTCCAGCCTTGCTCCAGCTTCACCGACATCATCTCGACCGCGATGATCGCGTCGTCGACCAGCAGCCCGAGCGCCAGCACCAGGGTGCCGAGCGACACCTTGTGCAGACCGATGTCGAACACGTACATGCACAGCGCGGTAACGGCGAGCACCACCGGGATCGAGATCACGACCACCATGCCGGTGCGCACGCCGAGCGACACGAGGCTCACCACCAGCACGATGGCGACGGCTTCGGCGACGGCTTCGAGGAAGTCGTCGACCGAGCGCGCGACCGCCTTCGGCATGCTCGACACCTCGGCCAGCCGCAAGCCGGCGGGCAACGCCTGGCGCAACCGCGCCGTCTGCTCGTCGAGCGCTTTGCCGAGGCGGATCACGTCGCCGCCCGGCTGCATCGTCACGCCGATGCCGAGCACGGCCTTGCCGCCGAAACGCATCTGCGTGACGACCGGGTCGTCGTAGCCGCGCTTGATCGTCGCGATGTCGCCGAGGCGGAACGTGCGGTTGTTGATGCGGATCAGCGTGTCGGCGAGCGCGGCGACGTCGTTGAACTGGCCGGTGGGGCGCACGAACACGCGGTCGTCGGCGGTGGTCAGCGTGCCTGCGGGCGACACGCTGTTTTGCCCGTTGATCGCCTGGCCGAGTTGCTGCGGCGAGATGCCCAGACGCGTGAGCTGCGTGTTGGCGATCTCGATGTAGATGTGTTGATCGGGGTCGCCGAAGTAATCGACCTTGCCGACGCCCGGCACGCGCAGCAGCACCGTGCGCAACTGGTCCGCGTAGTCATGCAGTTGCGCGGCGGAAAAACCATCGCCTTCGAGCGTGTAGATGTTGGTGTAGACGTCGCCGAATTCGTCGTTGAAGAACGGGCCTTGAATGCCCGGCGGCAGGGTCGCCGCGATATCGCCGACTTTCTTGCGCACCTGGTACCAGGTCTCGGGCACGTCGCTGACCGGCGCGGAGTCCTTCATCGTGAAGAACATCAGCGACTCGCCGGGGCGCGAGTAGCTGCGGATGAAATCGATGGCAGGCGTCTCCTGCAGCTTGCGGCCGATGCGGTCGGTCACCTGCTCCTGAACCTGCCGCGCGGTCGCGCCGGGCCAGAAGGTGCGGATCACCATCACGCGGAACGTGAACGGCGGGTCTTCGGATTGCGCGAGCCGCGTATAGGCGAGGATGCCGAACGCGGTCGCGAGCGCGATCAGGAACACGACCAGCGCCTGATGACGCAGCGCCCAGGCGGACAGGTTGAAGCGTCCTTCTTCGTGCGCCGTGCTCATGAAGCGAAGTCCTCGGGATGCAGCGGCGCGATTACGTTGACTTTCTCGCCGGCGCTCACGGTGTGCACGCCTTGCAATACGACGCGTTCGCCGTCCTTGAGTCCGTCGCTAATCACGATGGTGCGCTCGTTGTAGCGCGTGACCGTGACTGGGCGCAGTTCCAATGCATTGTCGGCGGCTCGCACGACCCACACGGCGGGCTGCCGGCCTTCGTGGAACAGCGCGGTGACGGGCAGCGTGAACGAGCCGTTTGCCTGCGACGGCGCGAGCGGCGTGACTGGCGTGACATCGGCGGTCATACCGAGGCGCACGTCGGGGCCGGGGTCGTTGAGCGTGAGCCGCGCGCGCCAGGTGCGGCTTTGCGAGTCGGCGGCGGGCGACAGTTCGCGCACCCGCGCGCTGAACTTGCGTCCCGGCAGCGCGGCGAGCGTGACGTTCGCGCTTTGTCCGACCGCGAACCCGGCGAGCGCGCTTTCCGGCACGTCGCACAACACGTCGATGTCGCCGCTCCACGCGAGGTTGTACACGGCCTGGCCCGCGGACACGTTCTGCCCGGTGTCGGCCTGCTCCGCCGTGATGACGCCCGCGTGACCGGCGACGAGCGTGGTGTACTGCAACTGGTTCTTCGAGAGCGCCGCCTGTTGCGCAGCCTGATCGCGCTGGCCGAGCGCGGACGCGTAGGCATTGGTGGACTGTTCGAGCTGCGCCGGCGCGATCAGGTTTTCTTTCGCCTGCGCCTGGTCGCGCTCGATCTGCTGCTTCGCGAACACGAGGCCGTGCTGCGCCGCCTCGAGTTGCGCCTGCGCGCTGGCCGCATTCTTTTGCGCATCCGCCGGATCGAGCTGGGCGACGATCTGGCCGCTCTTCACGACGTCGCCGAGACGCACCCGCCGCTCGATGATCTTGCCGCCGATGCGAAACGACAGCGGCGTCGCATAACGCGCCTGCACTTCGCCGGGCAGCGACGCGGCTTGCATCGCATGGCCGTCCGCATGCACGGCGACGGCGACGACCGGGCGCGGCGCGGGCGCGGCCGCTTCTTTCTTCGAGCAGGCGGCCAGCGCGACGACGCCGGCCAGCGCCACGGCGCAAGCCGCGCGGCGCATCTGCCGATAGGACTGCTGGCGCATCGTCGACGATGCGGGAGGACCGGGACGCTTCACGACTACCCCAACTGGAGACAGCGAACGAACACGGCAAGCCGCAGCGGCCCGCCAGCGAAGACCCGCAGACCGGTTCATGCAATCGGCATACGCGTCTGACTTCGAATGGTGCCATGCATTCTAATACACCACTGTATTTGAATGTTGATGTGAATTTGAATTCTTTTCGGTGCTAGACTTGCGCCCATGAAACGGCAACGACTGACCCGCGAACAAAGCAAGGACCAGACGCGCGAGCGTCTGCTCGACGCTGCGCAAGCCATTTTTATGAAGAAGGGTTTCGTCGCGGCGAGTGTCGAGGACATCGCCGGGGCGGCCGGCTATACGCGCGGCGCGTTCTATTCGAACTTCCGCAGCAAGAACGAACTGTTTCTCGAGCTACTGCGGCGCGATCACGAAACGATGCAGGCGGGGTTGCAGGCGATCTTCGAAAACGCCGCCTCGCGCGAAGAGATGGAAGCGCGCGTGCTGCGGTACTACAGCAACCTGCATCGCGAGAACAAATGTTTTCTGTTGTGGGTCGAGGCGAAGCTGCTCGCGGTGCGCGACGGCCGCTTCCGGCTGCGCTTTAACGCGTTCATGCACGAGAAGCTCGAGCAACTGGGCGCCTATATCCGCGAGTTCTCGGCGCGCGTCGGCACGCCGATGCTGATGGAGCCCGAACGGCTGGCCATCGGTTTGATGGGCTTGTGCGACGGCGTGCAGTTCTTCTACGCGGTCGATCCGCAGAACGTGCCGACGGAGATGGCCGAAGCGGTGCTGGCGGGATTTTTCTCGCGCGTGGTGTTCGGGCGCGACGCGTGATCCGCGCGGCTTGCGCGCGATGACGGCGGTGGGGTGGTTGACTCAGACCGAACCGCAGCCCGGCCGGCGCAGTTCAATACAGCGCGAGCGGCGGGGCGGTTCGAAATGCAGGGGCGGCAGATCCGCTGAATCAGTTGTTCGGCAAAGGCGCGCAGATGTCGGCGGCCGGCGCCGCACAGGCTAGCGAATACTCGCCGCTGTAGCGCAAGACTTCCTTGCCGGCATGCAGGACGACCTTGATGTCCGGACAGCGCTCGTACGCGATGAAAGCCGAGCAGGCCGCGGCGGACCAGCAGACCAGCGAGAACGCGATTTTTTCCAGAAGCTGAAAACGATGTGTCATAGCGGTAATTTCCTTTCGGCCGCTATGTTACCAGCTTATAAGGGTTTATACCTACTCAGAATTCAGTGCGCGCGCCGGAATAGTGTGCTGCGCGCGCGTCGCTAATCTGACTGGAATGTCATGTTCAGGTCAGGGTTGGGACATGATCGGGTCGATACAATCGGATCGTTGGGCAAACCCGTGCGCGCCTTGCCGCACGGGTCTTCAAAGGCGGCGAGGGTTGCGCCGGCCCGGCTTTACCGAGGCAGGAGTCGTCCCATGAATCAACTGCAGTCGATGCGCGTGTTCGTCAAGGTGGCGGACCTCGGCAGTTTCGTCGGCGCGGCGGGCGCGCTGGATCTTTCCACGGCGGTGGTCACGCGGCATGTGGCCGATCTGGAAGCGCGTCTGGGCACGCGGCTGCTCAACCGGACGACGCGCCGTCTGTCGCTGACCGAGTCCGGCAGGACCTATCTGGAGCGCGTGCGGCACATTCTCGACGACCTCGAAGGCGTCGAGCAGATGGTCGTGGCGCGCAATCACGAACCGGTCGGCACGTTGCGCATCGTCGCGCCGGTGGTGTTCGGGCTGCATAGTCTCGCGCCGGTGGTGCAGTCGTACGCGGCGCGCTATCCGGACGTCGTGCCGGATGTCACGCTGGCGGATCGTCACGCCGATCTGGTCGAGGAAGGCTTCGACGTCGGCATCCTGGTCGCGCGGCACATGCGCAGTGCGAGCATCGTCACCCGGCGCCTGACCACCGCCTGCATGACGGTGTGCGCGACGCCCGCCTATCTGGCGCAGCACGGCACGCCGGCGCGCCCGGAAGATCTGCTGCGGCATCCGTGTCTGAGCCGGCCGCCCGAACAGGGCGGCGAGGAACGGGTGTTCACCGGACCGGGCGGCGGCGAAGTGCGGGTGCGGCCGGTCAACGCGATCGCCGCGAACAATACGGAAATGCTGCGGCAGTTCGCGCTGCTGGGCATGGGTGTGGGGATTCTGCCGAGCTATCTGATCGGCAGGGATCTGGCGTCCGGGCGGCTCGTACCCCTGCTCGGCGACTACCGTTTGCCGCCGATCGAAATCACGATTGCGTATCCGAGCCGCCTTCATCTGCCGGCGAAGGTGCGCACTTTTATCGATCACCTCGTCGAGCACTTCCAGCCGGCTGGCGAGCCGGTGCGCGCTTCGCGGCTTGGGGCGCCGGGGCGCCCTGCGGTCGCTTCGTTAGCTGATGCGGACAGCGTGGCCGTGCCGGAATTGACGCGCCGCTTGCCCGACACGGCCCATGCGCGGAGAACGCGGGTGGCGGAGTCGTCGCCGGTTTGAGGGCGATTGCGGCGGGTGGCAGCCGGCGCGCCGTCAAAAAACAGCCCACGGTCGCAGTGCCGATTGTGCAGGCAAAAGGTGGCTGCGCGCGGCGCGGGCTGTGGGGCGAGGGTCGCCGCGCGCCAAACTGTGCGCGTGCTGCAGCAGCGCGGGGGCCGCGCGGTTATAGACAACTAACTATCCGATGTTTGAGCCGCCGGCAGACGCGAGCTTCCGTCCCCAAGCGCTTCCCATGCCTATGACTCCGGATGCGGCGACGAAATCAGCCCCGCGTGCCTACGCTCCCAGGCCCGGCCCGTAATTGCCGCTGATCAGCCGCGTCACCGACTCGATATCGACGTAATCCTGTTCCGGCATGCCGTCGAGCATCGACAGCACTTCATTGCTCGCGCCGGCTTCGCGCGCGGCGTCGACTAGCGCGTCTTTGTTGGTCGGGAATTGGACTTCGCTGAGGAGGTCGGCGATCTGCAGGTCGATCGATTCGCCGGGAATGGCCGAGGCAGTCATGCATTTGCTCCAGTTGGTGCGCGATTGAAATCAGTTGTTGGCGCTGCGAGGGCATGCACACGCAACGGCACAGAACGCTCAGGAAATTGCCGGGCAACTCCAGCGCAGCTATAAAAAACCGCTTGACCCGCTAGCGGCCGTCGCACCCATGGCACCCCTGCCTACCCACGCTGATCGGCGCTTCGTTTCAAACTCAAAGTCGGGCACGAACCGCTGCCGCCCTGTCGCGAGAATATCGGCAGTCGCCGTCAGGTCTGCAAATGCTCGTTCTGCCCCATGAAGCTGCGGTCGAGATGGCGCGACTTAGGCAGCGCAATGTGCTGCCATTGCTGCGGACGGTTATCGTCCGTGGCGACATCCGGCGCCGGCGGCGCGACTGGTGCGGCGTTGGCGCGTTCAGCGAGGATACTGGCATTCGTGCCGTCCGGCGCGGTGTGAACCGGCGCGGCGAAGCACGAGGCGGACAGCGTCACCATGGTCAACAGTGTCGAGGTTTTCATCGCCCGACCTCCTAAGCTCATGCGGCGCTGACAAGTGAGCAAATGCTGTGCCGTCCCCGCGTCGAAAGGAAGGCGCAAGCTTCACGCGGCATTGCGATGTGCGGTCCGCTTGCAATTACCATCTTAGATGGCAAATCCTGCAACGCGCGCACATTTGCGACAAAACGGTATTGTAGATTTCAGATCTTGCCACGATTGCGCCAGGGCGGCGCAATGCCTGTGCAGGCTGCCGTTGCGGCCATGTCGGCGGATGCGGCGCGGTGCAATGCCGAGCGGCGAGCGAGAGATGGCTGGCAGCAAGCAGCAAGCGGGCGCGCTGGCAGCAAACGGCCCGCTAGCAGCAAACGCCCCGCTAGCAGCAAGCAGCCCAGCTAACGCAGCACATCGAAACGCGTCCACGGCCATGAAGGCCGGTCGCGCATATAGCCGTTGAGCCAGTTCCACTGCGGATGGCGCTTCATGAACGCCTGGGCGTCGAATGGCCGGCCGCACGGATGACCCCAGCGCGCGGTGAACGCCATCTCACGCGCCATTTCGCTGTCGACCACTTTGCCGTCGTTGGCCCCCCACGGATTGAACGGCCCGTGATCGGTGCCGCCGAAGCGCGCGTCGTCCAGTTCCAGATGGCCGCAGATGGTCCGCGAGCACGGGTTGTCGTTGCGATCGAGATAGACGTCGTGATGATCGGCGATCATCTGCTTGGCGAGTTCCACGTCGATCTTGCCGTGATGCATTTCCTCGAGCTGCATGAAGCGCAGGCGCCGCGCGCCGTTCTTGCGCACGTCCGTATAGTCCTCGCCTTCACCGATGCATTCCTGGTTGCGGATCTTCAGATCGGTGGCGGTGTTATAGCCGCTGTAAAAGCCGTCCCTGGTGGTCTCGAAGCCCGAATAGTGCAGCCCCAGTTCATAGCGCGCGATCTCGCCGGTCTTCGCATCGCCGAGCAGCCAGCTGTTCGCATAGCCGCCGTTATTGGCGAGCGCGAACATCTCGCACCATTCGCCGATACTGTTCGCATACTGCGACGCGCGCCGCGAACGGTAGAACTCCGGTGCGCCCGCCGGGTTATAGCCGGCGAAGTTGGAGATGGTGGTTTCGGTGACCATCAGCCCCGCGGCGGTCACCCAGAAGTCGGTGAGGCTGGAGATGCAGCCCGGCAGGCCCTGCATCAGGATGCGGTTGCCGCGATCCGGCACGATGTCGAACACCACGTTGAACGCGTCGCCTGCGGCGTAGCGGTCCCACGAGTTGTGCGCCATCACGATGCGGCCGTCGCGCGTGGCCTTGCCGGTGGCGACGAACGCGCTGCAATGATGTCCGCGCCGGCCGCGCCACGGTTTCACGCCCAGCTGCGGCTGCTGCTGTGCCGCGTGGCTCGGCCACCAGCTTTGCAGCAGATCCATGTAGCCGTTCCATGCCAGCACTTCGGCGAACGGCAGCTTCGCGCCGTCGGCGATGCCCTGGATTTCGTCGGCGAATTCGGTGTCGAGCCGGTTGGCGAACTGGGCGACCGCGGCGTCGACGAAAGTGTCGAACTCTTCGCCCGTGTCCCACTTCGCGAGGTAGCGGGCGGTGCGGATCGCGTTCTGGATTTCGCTGGCGAGCAACTGCCCGTGCTGTTCGCCGCGATCGTAGGGTTCGCCTTCGATGTGCAGGAAAATCCAGCCTGCCTGGTCGCGGCGCACGGCATCGAGGGACGGTTCGCTCATGTTCGCTCCGATCGAACGGCGGGCGTCCCGGGGCGCCCGTCCTGGCGTAACGCGCGCTGCCGGCGCCTTGTGCTTGCGCTGCAGCGGTCTCCCCATTGTAGAAAATCTGCGGCGCTTTGCACGGCGCCGCCAGGTTCGCGGGGCGCGGCCGCCTAGTGAGTCGGATTCATGCGGAAATACGCATCGAGCAGCGAGGTCTTGTAGACCACGCCCGCCAGCTTCGGATGCGCGGCGCTTTCCACTACCGGCAGACGCTCCCCCTGGAACGCGAGGAAGTGCTGCAACGCGACGCCGAGCGACATATCCGGCGTGAGCACGTCGAAGTGCGGCTGCAAATAGTCCGCCGCCGTTTTCGCCGCCGTGTCGCGATTGTCGAGCAGATCGGACGTGATGTCCTTGAGCGCGACCACGCCGAGAAACGCGCCGGACTGGTTGGCGACGTACAGATACTTCACCGGATATTCGAGGAACACGCGCGTCATCTCCTGCACGCTCGCGTTGGGCAGCACGACGGTTTCGGCGGGCCGGATCAGCTCACGCATCTGCGTGGCGCGCAGGCGCGTGCGCTCCTGTTCCTCGCGATTGCGCCGCAACGTGATCTCATACATCGAGGTCTTGCCGATCGCGCGCGAGATGAAATACGCAACCACACACGACAGCATCAGCGGCAGCACGACCTGGTAGCTGAGCGTCATCTCGAAGATCATCAGGATCGCCATCAGCGGCGCCTGGGTTGCGCCGGCGAGAAACGCGCCCATGCCGACCATCGCATACGCGTAGGGCGCCGAAGTCGCATGCGGCCACAGCGCGTGCATGCCCTGGCCGAACAGCGAGCCGACCGCGGCGCCGACGAACAGGGTCGGCGTGAAAACCCCGCCGACCGCGCCGGAACCCGCCGTGGCCGCGGTCGCCGCGAGCTTGAACACCAGCACGAGGACGAGCGCGGTCCACGTCCACGGCGAATGCAGGATCGAGTTGACGACGCTATAGCCGTTGCCCCACACCTCGGGGGTCCAGATGGAGATGATGCCGACCACGAAGCCGCCGAGCGCGAGCCGCACGGGCAGCGGCACCGGCAGCTTGCGAAAGGCCGCCTTCGACGCGTCGAGCAGCCGCAGAAACTGCGGCGCCGCCGCGCCGCACAGCGCGCCGAGCGCGACGAACAGCAGTACCTCGACGCCGGTCACCGCGGGAAACACCGGCATCTCGTACGGCGGTTTGTAGCCGGCGAATTCGCGCATCGTGATGTTGGCGACCACCGCCGACACCACCACCGGCCCGAAGCTTTCCATCGCGATTGAGCCGAGCACGATCTCGGTGACGAAGAACGCGCCTGCGATCGGCGCGCTGTACGCGGACGTGATCCCGGCCGCCGCGCCGCAGGCGACCAGCAGTCGCAGACGCGACGGATCGAAATGCACCCAGCGGCCGATCAGCGACGCGCCCAGCGCGGCCAGTTGCACCATCGGTCCTTCGCGGCCGATCGAGCCGCCGCTCGCGATCGTGAACAGCGACGACACGCTGCGCCACAGACTCAGCCGCACGGGCACCACGCCGTCGCCGATCGCGACCGCTTCCATGTAGTCGACGTGATTGGCTTTGTCGGCGTGGCGCTGCGCGATCAGCAGGAAGAAGCCGGCGATCAGGCCGCCGGCCGCGGGCAGCCAGATGCGCACGGTCCACGGCAAGCTGCGCGCCATCTCGACGAAGCTGCCGGACCGGCCGGCCACCGCCAGTTGCAGCAACGCGATCGCCTCGCGAAAGGCGATGGTCGCGAACGCGCCGGCGATGCCGACCACCACCGACCAGACCAGCATCGTGTGGGCTTCGGACAGACGGAACAGGTGTTGGGCGCGGGTGCGCAGCTTCAGCAGGAATGAAAGCACATCGGTGGTACGGGGCGTGAGGGTGGGTTAAAGGACGCGCGCCACAACAGCAGCGCGCCCGCTACGGACGGCGGGCGCGCGGCTGTGGATGAGCGATGGACGACGGCGCGGTTCAAGTCGCCGCCTTGTCGAGTTCCGGGTAGTGCCGGAAGATGCAGGCCTCGTTATGTTCGATGCGCCGCTCGGACTGCAGATACGCGGCGATGTTCGACCGCTCGATCACCGCGTCGTGCAATGCGGCGAGCCGCGGATAGTGTTCGCCGAAGCGCTTGAGCGCACGCGGGAACGCGTACAGCAGGCCGTCGATCAGCTGGAACATCGACAGGTCGACGTAGGTGAGCGAGTCGCCGACCATGAAGCTGTCGCCGGCAGGATTCTGCTTCAGCACGCGCTCGAAGTACGACATGAATTTCGGAATCCGGTTGTCGATGAAGTCGTGTGCGCGCACCTTCGCGGCGTCTTTCTGATCTTCGTAGTAAAGGGCGCTGGCGAGCGGATGATGCGTGTCATGCGCTTCCGTGACGACGTCGGCGACGGTCAGCTGCAGACCGTTGGCGACGTAGCGCAGGCCTTCGACCGACGGCGCGAGATTCAGCCGCGGCCCCAGGTAGAACAGGATGTTGGCGGTCTGCGAGATCACCAGATCGCCGTCTTTCAGAAACGGCGGCGCGAACGGCGGATACGGTTCGTCGCGGTTTTTCATCACGGTCATCATCGCGCCGGTGCCGAGGCCTTCCGACGACGTGCCGCGCGCCACTTCCACGTAGTCGGCGCCGGCTTCCTCCAGCGCGAGCCGCACGAATTCGCCGCGGCCCTGAAGGCCGTCCCAGTAGTAAAGTTCCAGGCTCATCGATCGATCCTCATTCCGGTCGCCCATGCGTGTGGCATGAGCGGGTTGCAGGAGCAGGTGACGCCATCAACCAGTATGCCGTGCGCGCACGCCGGATGCTTCTTCAGAATGCGCAAAACCCCGCGCGCGGCGGGGTGGGTTCGAAAGCGCGGTCGGCTTAGCCGAGCAGGTGCTGGACAGCCCATGTGATGCCCAGTCCACCGGCAATCAGCCACACGTACAGGATCAGGCCGGTGGTCAGCGCGCGTGGGCCGGCCTGGCGGATCTGCGAAATGCGCGTTTCGATGCCGAGCGCGGTCATGGCCATGGTCAGCGCGAAGGTGTCGAGCGTGTTGAGCGTGCTGGTCGCGGCTTCCGGCAGCACGTTCAGCGAGTTGATCACGACGAACGCGAGGAAGCCGACCGCGAACCAGGGAATCGCCAGCTTGCGCGGGGCGCTGCCGTGGGCGCCGTCCCGCGAGGCCGCTGCCGCCGCGCTGCGCGCGGAGCGGTTCACCCACATGCCGACCACCAGCAGCACCGGCACCAGCAGCATCACGCGGGTCATCTTGACGATGGTGGCGATGTGCGTCGCTTCCGGGCTCACGTTGCTGGCCGCGCCGACCACCTGCGCCACCTCGTGAATCGTGCCGCCGAAGAACAGGCCAGCGCCGACCGTGTCGAGATGCAGCCAGCCCGCGTTGAACAGCACCGGGTAGAGGAACATCGACAGCGTGCCGAACAGCACCACGCTGCCCACGGCCATCGCGCTCTTGTGCGGCTTCGATTGCAGCGTGGATTCGAACGCGAGCACCGCGGCCGCGCCGCAGATCGCGCTGCCGGCGGCGGTCAACAGCGCCGTGTCACGGTCGAGCTTCATGATCTTCATGCCGGCCCACGTGCCGATGACGAGCGTGCTCACCACGATCAGCACCGATTCCGCGAGGCCCGGCAGGCCGACCTGAGCGATTTCCTGCAGGCTCACGCGCAAGCCGAAGAAGGCGACGGCGATGCGTAGCAGCTTGCGCGCCGAAAAATTGACGCCCGCCGCCCAGCTCGCGGGCATGCCGTCACGCAGCGCGTTGCCGTAAATGGCCCCGGCGACGATGCCGACGATCAGCGGGCTCAAGCCCAGACCGGCGATCGCCGGGATCGACGCGATGCGGGTCACGGCCGCGGCGAACAGCGCGACGAAGAGAATGCCGTTCAGTTGCCCGCGCGTGGACGACTCGGCGGGTGTGATGGCGGCAAGGTGAGCCGGTGTGGTGGACATGGCGTGGTGCCTCGTTGACTGACTGGATTCAATGGGGCTAATCCTAAAATAGATATAAGGATATGAAAAATCATCATTTAGGATGTAAAGTATCGGCTTAACTGATATTTATATTGCCATGACCCCCGATCAGCTTATAACGTTTGCCGCCGTCGCCGAGCATCGCAATATCAGCCGCGCGGCCGTGGCGCTGCATCTGTCGCAGCCGGCGGTGTCCGGGCAGTTGCGGCAATTGCAGGACGAGTTCGGCGAGCCGCTCTATCAGCGCGACGGGCGCGGCGTGCGCCTGACGCCGGCCGGCGAGCAACTGGCGAGCTATGCGGCGCGGCTGCGCGACACCTGGCGCCAGGCGCATGCCTATCGCGACGCGCTGCGCGGTCTCGAGCAGGGCACCTTGCGGATCGGCGCGAGCACCACACCGGCGAGCTACCTGCTGCCGTACCTGATCGCCGAATTTCATCGTCGTTATCCGGACGTGACCGTGCATACCGCCAACGGCAACACCACGGAAATCGTCGAGGCGCTCGGCTCGGTGGACATCGCGATGATCGAGGGGCCGGTCGGCGCCGATCTGCCGCCGGACACCGCCGTGCACGCATGGCGCGAGGACGAGATCGTCGCGATCGTGCCGCGTTCGCATCCATTGGCGCAGGCGGGCGAGGGCGGGCGCGCGGATCTGGCGGCGTTCGCCGCGCATCGGCTGGTGTTGCGCGAGGCGGGCTCGGCGGTGCGGCAGATCGTCGAGCGCGCGTTCGCGCGGGCGGGCGTGCCGATGCGCGTGGCGCTGGAGATTGCCGGCGTCGAAGGGGTGAAGGAAGCGGTACGGGCCGGCATGGGCGTCGGCTTCGTGTCCGGCATGTCGATGCGCCATGAAGACGGTGCGCTATGCCGGCTGTCGCTGGGTCCGGAGCCGCTGACGCGCCGTCTGTCGATTCTCGTCCCCTTCGCGAGTGCGCCGTCGCGCGTGGTCGAGCGGTTTCTCGCGCTCTGTCTCGCCGATGGCGTCTGAGCGGCGCAGCCGTGCCCGGCGCGCCTGGGGATTTCCTCTATGGTGCGGGCGGCGGATCTCGGCGCACTATTCGGGCATCGCAAGCGCCTCGGCGCTTTTTTTCGAAGCGGGTTTGGAACCGGTTCCAAGCATCGACAACGGCACAGAACTGAGTAGATTCGACATGGCTGATGTGATTGACATCGTGATCGTCGCAAGCGCATTCGGCATGGATGCGGTCCGCGCGCAGGGTCATCTGAAGTGCGCAGAGGCGTGCCGGCGTGCCGGCGCCGCGGGCTTCGAGGTGCGCCGCGAGCTGTTCGCCGACGAGGCCGACGCCGCGCCGCAGCACCTGCGTGCGCTCGGCGGCGCGATTGCCGATCTGGGCTTGTGGTCAGTGTTTTCGACGCCCGCGGCGCTGTACACGGCCGACGGCCGACTCGACGCCGCCGCGCTGCGTCTCTCGCTCGTCGAAGCGAGCGCGCTCGGGGCGCGGTTCGTCAAGCTGCAACTCGGCGGGTTCGTGCACGACGCAGCCGGCGCGGCGATTGCTGGGCAGATGCAGGGTTCGAATGTGCGGCTGGTCGTGGAAAACGGGCAATTGGCCGAAGGCGGCTCGCTCGCGCAGTTCGTCGGGCTGTTCGGCGCGCTGGCGCGCGAAGAGCACGCGCACGTGCTCGGCATGACCTTCGACATCGGCAACTGGGCATGGCGCGACGTCGCGCCGCTCGACGCCGCCGCACAGCTCGCGCCGCACGTCGAATACATCCATTGCAAGACGACCGTGGGCGAGGGCGCGCGGCGCTTTCCCGCCGCGCCGGCCGCCGACGATGCACGCTTCATCGCGGTGCTCGACCGCTTGCCGCGCGATGTGCCGCGCGGCATCGAATTTCCGTTCGATGCGAGCCGTGTCGAGGCGGACGCGACGCACTATGTCAAATGGCTGGCCGCGGTGTGAACGGCGGCTGGAACCTGAGCGAAAGAGCAGTATCTGGAACGGTGGGCGGCGCGAGGCTTGCGGCGACACGAACGGAACGACGCCCGGCAAAACGTCTGGCGAACGGACCGCAAAAAGCGCGTGGCAAACGCATGGCAAGCGCAGACGCATAGCAACCGCCAACGCACCGTGAACGCCCGGCCACGCACCCACAAACCCACGCACCGAAACCCGCGGCAAAACGCACAACCCGCAGCAAATGCAACACGCAGGAGCAAGCATGAACAACCCAGGCGCAGCACTCGATGTCATCACCTACGGCGAAGCGATGGCCATGTTCGTCGCCGCTGAAACCGGCCCGCTGGCCGGCGTCGGGCAATTCACGAAGCGCGTCGCCGGCGCGGATCTGAACGTGGCGATCGGTTTGTCCCGGCTCGGTTTCAAGGTGGGCTGGATGAGCCGCGTCGGCAACGATTCGTTCGGCCAGTACGTGCGCGACACGTTGACGAAAGAGGGCATCGATCAGCGCTGCGTCAGCACCGACGAACGCTATCCCACTGGCTTCCAGCTCAAGTCGAAAAACGACGACGGCAGCGACCCGGCGGTCGAATATTTCCGCAAGGGCTCGGCGGCGAGTCACCTGTCGCTGGCCGACTACGCGGCGAACTACGTGCTGCCGGCGCGGCACCTGCATCTGACCGGCGTCGCGCCTGCGATCTCGGCAAGCTCGCGCGAACTCGCGTTCCATCTCGCGCGGGAAATGCGCGCGGCCGGCAAGACGATTTCGTTCGACCCCAATCTGCGCCCGACGCTGTGGCCGTCGCGCGCCGCGATGGTCGAGGGACTGAACGCACTCGCCGCGCTGGCCGACTGGGTGCTGCCCGGCATCGGCGAGGGCGAGATCCTGACTGGCTACACGGAGCCGCAGGACATCGCCGGTTTCTATCTGGAGCACGGCGCGCGCGGCGTGATCGTCAAGCTCGGCGCGCACGGCGCCTACTTTCGCACCGCTGACGCCTCGGGCGTGATCGCCGCCAAGCCGGTCGCGAACGTCGTGGACACGGTCGGCGCGGGCGACGGTTTCGCAGTCGGCGTGATCAGTGCGCTGCTCGAAGGCAAGCCGTTGCCGCAAGCGGTGGCGCGCGGCAACCGCATCGGCGCGCTGGCGATCCAGGTGATCGGTGATTCGGAAGGCCTGCCGCACCGCGCCGAGCTCGACGCGCTCGAACTGGCCGATGCAAACGCCACCGCAGCACCGATCGCATCTGCGGCCTGAATGCACGGCCAGCCGTCGTCCGCTTTCACCCAGGCCGCCCCGATAACAGCAAGAGCGCCCGACAGCGCCCCCTCACTGTCCATCATTGGTTCGGGAAGCCGTCAGCCACTATCTTGCATGGGACCGGAGTAGGCGCTGAAGCGCCAACTCGGGTCGACCGCATCCAGTTGCATGGGACCCGAGTAAGCGCTAAAGCGCTAACTCGGGTCGACAAAGGAGACACTCATGACTTCATCGCTTGCGATTCGCCGCTGGTGGACGATCATGCCGATCGTATTCATCACATACAGCCTCGCTTATCTGGATCGCGCGAACTTCGGCTTCGCATCGGCCGCCGGCATCAACCAGGATCTCGGCATCAGCAAGGGCCTGTCGTCGCTGATCGGCGCGCTGTTCTTCCTCGGCTATTTCTTCTTCCAGATTCCCGGCGCGATCTACGCGGAACGCCGCAGCGTGAAGAAACTCGTGTTCTGGAGCCTGATCCTGTGGGGCGGCTGCGCGGCGCTCACGGGCATGGTCAGCAATATTCCGTCGCTGATGGTGATCCGCTTCGTGCTCGGCGTCGTCGAAGCCGCCGTGATGCCCGCGATGCTGATCTTCATCAGCAACTGGTTCACGAAGCGCGAGCGCTCGCGCGCCAACACCTTCCTGATTCTCGGCAATCCGGTGACGGTGCTGTGGATGTCGGTGGTGTCGGGCTATCTGGTGCATTCGTTCGGCTGGCGGCAGATGTTCATCGCCGAGGGCGCGCCCGCGATCATCTGGGCCGTGTGCTGGTGGTTCATCGTGCAGGACAAGCCGCAGCAGGTCTCATGGCTCACCCAGCAGCAAAAGGACGATCTCGCCGAAACACTGCGCGCGGAGCAGGCCGCGATCAAGCCGATGCGCAATTACAGCGAAGCGTTTCGCACGCCCGCGGTGATCAAGCTGTGTGCGCAGTATTTCTGCTGGAGCATCGGCGTGTACGGTTTCGTGCTGTGGCTGCCGTCGATCCTCAAGAACGGCTCGTCGCTCGGCATGGTCGAAACCGGCTGGCTGTCGGCGCTGCCATATCTGGCCGCGACCATCGCGATGCTTGCAGCTTCGTGGGCATCGGATAAACTCAATCGCCGTAAAGTGTTCGTGTGGCCGTTCCTGCTGGTCGGCGCGGTGGCGTTCGCGGCGTCGTATGCGCTCGGCTCCACGCATTTCTGGCTCTCGTATGCATTGCTGGTGATCGCGGGCGGCGCGATGTACGCGCCTTATGGGCCGTTCTTCGCGATCGTGCCGGAGCTGCTGCCGAAGAACGTCGCGGGCGGCGCGATGGCGCTGATCAACAGCATGGGCGCGCTCGGTTCGTTCGTCGGCTCGTACGTGGTCGGCTATCTGAACGGCGCGACCGGTTCGCCCTCGGCCTCGTATGCATTCATGAGCGTGGCGCTGATCGCCGCGGTGATCCTGACGCTGATCGTCAAGCCGCAGCCGCTCACCCAGGCGCCCGCGCTCGCCACCCCGTTGCAAGGAAAATAAGCTGATGAAGAAGATCGTCGCCTGGAAGTCGCTGCCCGAAGATGTGCTCGCGTATCTGCAACAGCATGCGGAAGTGGTGCAGGTCGATCCCGAGCGGCACGACGCGTTCGTCGCCGCGTTGCGCGATGCCGACGGCGGCATCGGCGCGAGCGCGCAGATCACGCCGGCCATGCTCGAAGGCGCGAGCCGCCTGAAGGCGCTGTCGACCATCTCGGTGGGCTTCGACCAGTTCGATGTCGCCGATCTCACGCGCCGCGGCATCGTGCTCGCGCACACGCCGGACGTGCTGACCGAATCCACCGCCGACACCGTGTTTTCGCTGATCCTCGCGTCGGCGCGCCGGGTGGTCGAACTCGCCGAATGGGTCAAAGCGGGACAGTGGCGCACCAGCATCGGACCAGCTGAGTTCGGCGTCGACGTACAAGGCAAGACGCTCGGCATCGTCGGGCTGGGGCGGATCGGCGGCGCGGTCGCGCGGCGCGCGGCGCTCGGCTTCAACATGCAGGTGCTGTACACCAACCGCAGCGCGAATCCGCATGCGGAGCAGGCGTATGGCGCGCGGCGCGTCGAGTTGCCGGAATTGCTCGCGAGCGCCGACTTCGTCTGTCTGCAAGTGCCGCTCACGCCCGAGACGAAGCATATGATCGGCGCGGCGGAACTGAGATCGATGAAGAAGAGCGCGATCCTGATCAATGCGTCGCGCGGCGCGACCGTCGACGAACAGGCGCTGATCGAGGCGCTGCAAAACGGCACGATCCACGGCGCGGGGCTCGACGTGTTCGACACCGAACCGTTGCCGGCCGACTCGCCGCTGCTGAAGCTCGCGAACGTGGTCGCGCTGCCGCATATCGGCTCGGCGACCCACGAGACGCGTCACGCGATGGCGCGCAATGCGGCGGAGAATCTGATCGCCGCGCTCGACGGCAAGTTGACGACCAACATCGTCAATCGCGAAGTGCTGGCGAAGTGAGCGGGCATGAGCAAACCGACTGAGGCGTCCCCACGCGGCAATAGCCCATGACCACGCCGCCGCAAACCGCACCGCGCCGCGCGACGATCACCGATGTCGCGCGCGAAGCCGGCACCGGCAAGACCAGCATCTCGCGCTATCTGAACGGCGAGATGAACGTGCTGTCGCCGGAATTGCGCGCGCGCATCGAAGCCGCGATCGCCCGGCTCGACTATCAGCCGAACCAGATGGCGCGCGGCCTCAAGCGCGGCCGCAACCGTCTGATCGGCATGCTGCTCGCCGATCTGACGAACCCGTACACGGTCGAAGTGCTGCAAGGTGTGGAAGCGGCGTGCCACGCACTCGGGCTGATGCCGCTGATCTGCCATGCGGCCAATGAAGTGGAGATGGAGCGGCGCTATCTGCAACTGCTGACGACGTATCGCGTGGAAGGCGTGATCGTCAACGCGCTCGGCGTGCGCGAGGAAACGCTGCGGCCGGTCGGCGGCGGCGGAATTCCGGCGGTGCTGGTCGACCGTCTGGTGGACGGCCTGAGCGCCGACATGGTGGGCCTCGACAACCGGGCCGCCGCCGAACTCGGCACGCGCCATCTGCTGGATCAGGGATTCGACGACATCTGGTTCGTCGTTCAGCCGTTCGAGCAGGTCAGTTCGCGGCAACTGCGCGAGCTGGCGTTTCGTGACGCGATGCAGGCCCAGAACGCTGCGCGCGCGCATACGCTGGTGCTGGATCTCGCGGACACGGCCGCGGTCGAGCGCAGCCTTGCTGAACTGGATCGCGCGATCGAGGCGGGCGGTGGCGATCGCGTGATGGGCAAGGCAGGCAACCAAGGCAACGCGGATACCTCAGGCACAACAGCACGCGTCGCATTGTTCGCGGCCAACGCCCCCGTCGCGCTGCGTCTCGCGCTACATCTGAAAGGACGTTACGGCGCCGGCTGGCAGACGCGCGTCGCGCTCCTCTCCATCGACGACCCCGACTGGGCCGAACTGGCCGGCATCACGACGATCCGTCAGCCGACCTACGAGATCGGCTATCGCGCGGTCGAGTTCCTGCACGAGCGCATCGAAGGCGTGCAAAGCACCGCGCGCGACTGTCTTTTGCCGGGCGAACTGATCGTTCGCGCGTCAACTTCGCGCTGATCTGCGATCATTCGGGCTGCGACGCGCAGCGGGTGCGCGCCGGTCATCGCAAGGAAACTCATGGTTGTTGCACCGCTTACCCTCTCGAGCCTCGCCCTCGCGACGTTGTTCGTCGCCGCTTTACCGTTTCTGATCTACCGGCGTCTGCGCCGGCCGCTCGCACTGCAGCCGCGCGACGCGATCGCCGGCATCGCCGTGTTCGCGCTGTTCGCGATGGTGATCGAGCGCGCGCTGAACGACTACGTGCTGCATCGGAACGAGGCGACCGCCACGTTCCTGTCGAATCCGCTCGCGTTTGTCGTCTATGGCGCGCTGGTTGCGGGCGTGTGCGAGGAAGTGGGGCGGTTCATCGGCATGCGGCTGCTGCTCAGGCGCGCTGCGGCGAAGTCCGCGGCCGCCGCCAGCGCGGCGCGCGTCGACGACGGCACCGCGCTGACCTACGGCCTCGGTCACGGCGGCGCGGAAGCGTGGATGGTCGGCGTGCTGGTGCAGGTTCAATGGCTGCTGTTCGCGGTGTTCGAAAACCGCGGCCAGCTCGACGGCTATCTGAGCAATCTGCCGCCCGATTCGCTGATGCGCATTCACCTGATTCTCGCCAGCCTGACGCCGCAGACGGCCGGCATTTTCGCGCTCGAACGAGTCGCCGCGCTGGTGTTTCAGATCGGCCTGTCGGTGTTGATGTGGCGCGGCGTGCGAGCAGGCTGGCGCGGCATCCTGCCGGTCGCGATCGTGTTGCATGCGCTCGTCGACGTGCCCGCCGCATTGTTCCAGGCGCAGCTCGTGCCGCTTGCGGCGGTGGATGCCGTGTATGCGCTGGGCGCGGTGATCGTCGCGGGCCTGCTGATGCGGACCTTCAGACGTCGTGAGGCGGCCGCGTGATGCCATGTCTCGCTAAAGCCCCGGTCTTTGCCTAAAATCCGCCTGCCTATTCCGGCCCACCTTCAGAATATCTTCCGGCAGACCCCATGGAAGCTTACCAATACGACTGCGCCAACCCCGAGTTCGAGGAGCTGGCGCGCGTGATCAGCGATCTGTTTCCCGAGCAGACACACTTCATCCAGTGCGCGGCCGAAGACGGCACGCCGACGCTGGCGATTCACTGGGTGGCGATGCGTTTCGGCGCGACCGCGCGTCGTATCGTGATGACCGTGGCGATCGCGCCGGCGTCGCTGGCGCGTTACCGCGCGTTGCCGGCACGGCTGCGCGGCCGCAGTTTCGCGGTGTTGCGCGCGTATGTCGAAGCGAGCCTCGGCTCGCTCGAAGAGCAGTATGCGAACGGCGAGCCGGTGCCGCGCGACGTCATCGTGGAGTTGGGCGACGAGTTCGCCTGAGACGGCTCAGTCCTCGCGCCGGTAGACCTTCGCGAAGCGCGCGGCCTGGACCACGCCGTAGTCGCCGGGGGCGTACTGCATGATCCAGTCGCCGGCGGCGCCGCGCAGCACGTCGCCGCCGTCCGCGGAACGCGCGAGCGAGAACGCTTCGTTCATCTGTCTGGCAAGCACGACGGCGGGGCGGTTGCGATACGCGCCCGGTTCGCCGTGCGCGAGCGTGGTGTCGGCGGGAACGTACTTGGCGTCGAAGCGCTCGCGCGACACGACCCAGCGGTCGCCCGTCGATCCGGTAATCAGCGCATCGCCGTGCAGATAGCGGTTCGGGCCTTCGAGGCTCATCAGTTCGCCTTCGACGGCGGCAAATTCGACGCTTACCGTTTCGTCTTTGACGACGCGTTGCGCATGGACGTCATGGCGCAGATCGATGTTTTTGAGTTCGGTCATGAAGCGGGAGGTGGGGCGGGTGAGCGTGGAAATATGGACAGCGGCGCTTCGGGCTGGTGTCACGGCCGAGCTGTGGGCCGTGATGCGCTGAAGCCGCGTACCCGCATCATGCCAGATGCATCTGGCGGCCGGTTTGTTTTACTTTCTTTTGGTTTCTTTTGCGATAGGCGGCATGAGTCGCCTGTTTCGAGCGGGCAGGTGCGCCGACAAAAGAAGCCGCGTAATACGAGCGAATTTCGCCGAGTGGCGCTCGACGCTCGTCGCATGTGCTCTGATGCCGCCGCCCATCGCAAAAGAATCCGGCGACGCGCAGCGCGAAAAACCGCGCTACGCGCAGGGCAACTTACTTCTTAAGGCTTCATAGTCGCGTCGCTGGCGGGCGCCGCATGACCAGCCTAGCCCTTGTCATGTTGACGATGATGACCGCCGCCCGGCTGATGGAACGTCGTGTCGGCCAGCTTCTTCTGCTCCGGCGACAGGCTGTTGTACAGCGGCTCGAACGCGTCGAGCAGTCTCTTCATGCCGTCCGCATGCGCTTGCGCGATCGTCGCGTACTGCTTCATGTCGTCGAGAGCGCTCACGTTGGTGGCAGCCTTGCGTTCCTGGAACAGCTGGCCCATGGTTTCGCCGTTGCCGCGCATCACGTCGGCGAACGCATTCCATTGCGATTCCTGCGCCGAGGTGATCTTCAGTTGCGTGTGCAGATAGGCGATGCGGTCTTCGACGTTGCGCTCATGACCGGCCTTCCCGGCGGGCGCGGAAGCGGCGCCTGCGGGTGCCGAGGCCGGCGCGGAAGTTTGGGCGAACGCGCCGCTCATGGAAATGGCGGTGGCCAGCATTACCAGTGCTTTTTTCATCGAAACTCCTGATGTCTGTTCGAATTGGGACAAGGCGGGTGGCGAGCGGCCCGCTGCGCGTCGACCGTTGGTGACGCACGGCGGCCGGCTGCCCCCTTTCGCCGTCGCCGCTATTAGTATCACGATATCCGTCCAATGCGGCTCTTGTGCGACAAACGCTTACAACCGAAACGAAAGGGAAATAGCTGACGCTTACGCTTCCTTTCCTTAGCTTTTCGTCGCCGTGATCGGAGCGGGCGTTGAGAGCGGGACCGGTTGCCGCGACATTTCGTCGGCCACGGCGGGTCGGCATGCGCGCGAGCATCATGCATGCCGTGGCTGGCACCAGCTTCAGTGGTTTCGCAAGCAAGCGCTTCGGCGCGTGAGCTTCACGACCGCCCCCGATCGCCATTCCGCGCCGCAGACGCGCGATAATCCGCTGCACCGTTGACCAACTTCTTTCTCCCCCGATGAGACCTCCGCGCCTCGACCAGCTCGACGACCTCGACCGAAACCTTGTTGCACTGTTGCAAGCCAACGCGCGCGAAAGCGTCGCCAGTCTCGCGCGCCAGCTGGATGTGGCGCGCACCACCGTGATCGCACGAATCGCGCGGCTCGAACGCAGCAACGTGATCGCCGGCTATAGCGTGCGGCTCGGCCAGGACGTGCTCGATTCGAGCATCGTCGCCTACGTCGGCATCATCATCGCGCCGAAGTACGGGCCGGCGGTGCAGAAGCGCCTCGGCAAGATGCCGGAAGTGCAGTTGTTGTGCGCGGTGAGCGGCGAGTTCGACTACGTCGCGTGGCTGCGGGCCGATTCGCCCGATCGGCTGAACGACCTGCTCGATCAGATCGGCGGCATGGAAGGCGTGGAGCGGACCACGACCTCGATCATCCTCGCGCGCAAGATCGACCGCGGGATGGTGTGAACGCGCTGTGAGTCGCCGATATTTGCTGACCTCTGCCACGGGCGTTAACGCAATTTTTATACAATTTCGTCAGATCGACTAACACGTTGGTCATAACGTCGAACTTCATGGTCATACCGCAGCATTTTGCGTGTATGAACTGTATTTGCTTCTCCCTAAACTGTTGCTCAAGGGTTCAGCCCGCCGGGCGCCGCGCGTGAAGCGCAGCGCACTTCCCAAGCTGGAGACAGCACACAGATAACAAGGAGAAGCGCATGAAAGTAGCCATTGTGGGTGCCGGTCTGATCGGACATACGATCGCGCATATGCTGCGTGAAACCGGCGACTACGAAGTCGTCGCCTTCGACCGCGAGCAAGCCGCACTCGACAAGCTCGCCGCTCAGGGCATTCCGACGCGCCGCGTCGATTCCGCCGACGCCGCCGCGTTGCGTGCCGCAATACAAGGCTTCGATGCACTCGTCAACGCGTTGCCGTATTACCTCGCGGTGAGCGTGGCGGCGGCCGCCAAGGGCGCGGGCGTGCATTACTTCGATCTGACCGAGGACGTGCGCGCCACGCACGCGATCCGCGCGATCGCCGACGACGCCGAGCATGCGTTCATGCCGCAGTGCGGTCTCGCGCCGGGCTTCATCGGCATTGCCGCGCACGAACTGGCGAACCGCTTCAGCGAAATCCGCGACGTCAAGATGCGCGTCGGCGCGTTGCCGGAGTTTCCGACCAACGCGCTGAAGTACAACCTGACGTGGAGCGTCGACGGTCTGATCAACGAGTACTGCCAGCCTTGCGAAGCGATCCGCGACAGCCGCACGCAGTGGGTGCAGCCGCTCGAAGGCCTCGAACATTTTTCGCTCGACGGCACCGAGTACGAAGCCTTCAATACGTCGGGCGGCCTCGGCACGCTGTGCGAGACGCTGGCGGGCCGGGTCGAATCGCTCGACTACAAGTCGGTGCGCTATCCGGGCCACCGCAATCTGATGCAGTTCCTGCTCGAAGACCTGCGTCTTTCGAGCGACCGCGACACGCTCAAGACCATCATGCGCCGCTCGGTGCCGGCGACCGCGCAGGACGTCGTGCTGGTGTTTATCACGGTGAGCGGGATGCGCGACGGTCAACTCGTGCAGGAAGTGTTCACCCGCAAGATCTTCGCGAAGACCGTGTGCGGTGTGCCGATGAGCGCGATACAGATCACCACGGCCGGCGCGATGTGCGCGGTGCTCGATCTGTTCCGCGAACGCAAGCTGCCGCAAAAGGGTTTCGTGCGCCAGGAGCAGGTGTCGCTGCGCGACTTCCTTGCGAACCGCTTCGGCCAGTTGTACGAAGGGCAGTCACTGGATGCGATGGCGACGGTATAACGTGCGGCCATCGTTGTTGCACGCGGCAATCGAGGGCCGTGGGACGAAGCGGCGGTGTGTTGTGCCGTTGCGCTGAACGACGAAGGGCCCCGCAGAGGGCCGCGCAGAAGAGTCGTACAGAAGGGTCGTAGAGATAGCACCGGAAATGCCCCGCCTCGCGGGGCATTTCTGTTTCAGGGACGCCGCCGCCGGCTAGACCGGCACCGGCGGCATCATCACGCCCGCCGCCTGCGGCTCGCCGACGATGCGCGCGAGCAACGCCTCGTAGTCCTGCGGCTTGGGCGCGGTGTTGTCGAACATCAACAGATCGTCGCAAAGCGCGCCGCTGGGCACGAAGCGGCGCTGCCGGTACTGGTCCCAGTGCACGAGCTTGTACGCGTCGTTCGGATCCGCACGTTCGACGATCCGCTGCCGCGCCGTCTCTTCCGACGTATGAACCCACACGACGCGCAGCACCACTTCCGCGCCGACGCCCAGCCACGTGCGATCGAACAGGCGCCGTTCGCGCACTTCGCGCGACAGCGGCCCGACCACCAGCGCGCTGACGCCGAGTTCGAGGTTCTCGCGCGCGGTGTCGATGAGGCCGCGGTACTCGGGGTCGCGCAGATGCTGGAGAAAGAGCGGGCTGTCGCGGTCGTTTGGGTCGCCGGTCAGCATCGCCATGGCGGCCGCGCTATAACCGCCGAACAGCGTGTCCTTGTCGAGCAGGCAGAAGGGCGCTCCGCTCGCTTGCATCAGCGGGCCGATCAGCTTCTTCGCGAGCGTGGTCTTGCCGGTGCCTGCGTGACCGCAAAAGAAAACCAGATGCGTCACGAAGGCTTGTCCGCGGCAGCGGTGGACGGTGTGGCGGCGGGCTGCGGATCGCGCGAGAACTTGCCGTTGGTCTCCAGCCACAGCACGTTGATGATGCCGAAGCCCAATGCCACGCCGACGCCGAGAATCCAGGTGAAGTACCACATAGCAGTCTCCTTGCTTGCAGATCCGGCGATACGGACGGCTCACTCTGCATGCCGGCCAGGCGGGGCGGCACGCTCGATCCGAGGGTAAATCCGCAACGCGAAGCGCGCACGGTGCGACCCTTTTGCAGCGATCATGAAGAAGAACGCGACGCCATGCAAGAGCGGCGCGTATGGCCTGTTGGGCCCGGCTGGCGGAACGCCCGCGCGTTGTTATCATGCATGGCAACGGAGCGCCGGAGTCGGGATGGCCAGGCATCGCGCCTCGCGCGGATAAGAAGCGGGATCGCGATCAATCACAAGGGGGAGGCCGAATGCCGATGCGCTCGCGTTGCCCATGCAAAGCCGCGCTTGTCAGGCTCGTCATCCCCGTCACGCTCCTGTGCGGGGCGCTTGCCGGTTGCGCGTCGACCCCGGCCGAGCCGGTGCCGTTCAAGCCGGTGCCGTCCGCGCGCATCGTGCGGCCCGGCTATACGGAACCGGCGGGGGGACGGGTCGCGATGGATGTGCGGCGCGAGCGCTCGCGCGACGTGATCGTGCGGTTTCGCGATGCGCTGGTGTACATCGACGGCGAGCAGGTCACCGATGTGATGAACGGCGAGCACGTGGTCTTTTATCTGCGCCCCGGCATGCATCGGATCGGCGTGTCGACGCAGTTCGACCCGGTCGTCGAACTGCAGTTTCTGGTGACGGCCGATCCACGCTATACGAACCGCGCGTCGGTCACGTTCGACGAAGATCATCGCATCATGCTGCACCGCGTCGCGCAATAGCCGTTAGGGAATACGCGTGTTCGACGCGGGCCCCACAAGGTTTAACAATTGGATATGTGACGTTTTCGCAGCGCCGCTTAACATGGCGGCTAACGCTCATTCGTCAACGCAGACCTGACGTATGGCTTACGCACAGGGCGGGGCCGGCCGGTCTGCTTCCCGTTTTCAAGGTAATCCGAACATGCTGATCAATTGCGCCGCCTACCAGGACGGTCGGAAGCTCGCTGACATCGACGTGGATAGCATCAGCGACTACGTGGCGCGGCCCGAGTGCTTCGTCTGGGTCGCGCTGAAGGACCCGGGGCCGGGCGAGCTGGCCGTGATGAAAAAGGAGTTTACCCTTCACGAACTCGCGATCGAGGACGCGCAAAACGGCCACCAGCGTCCCAAGATCGAGGAGTACGGCGAGTCGCTGTTCGCCGTGATGCATACGGTCGAGGTGGACGAACAGGGCGAACTGGTGCTCGGCGAAGTCGACGTGTTCGTGGGGCGCAACTACGTGCTGTCGGTGCGCCGCGGCACGCGCACCGGCTTCCAGAACGTTCGCGCGCGCTGCGAGCGCGAGCCGCGCCTGCTCAAGGAAGGCTCGGCCTTCGTGTTGTACGCGCTGCTCGACGATGTCGTCGATCGCTACTTCCCGATCGTCGAAGCGATGAACACCGAGATCGAAGCGCTCGAAGACCGCATTTTCGAGCGCAACGATTCGGCTGCGGCGCGCGCGGTCATTCAGGATCTGTACTCGTTGAAGCGCCGCCTCGTGATCCTGCAGCACCATATTTCGCCGCTGCTGGAAGCGGTCGGCAAATTGACCGGCGGGCGCATTCCGAGCGTCTGTCAGGGCATGCAGGCGTACTTCCGCGATGTCTACGACCATCTTGAGCGGATCGTCAGAACTATCGACGGCCGGCGTGAAATGGTCGTCACCGCGGTGCAGATCAATCTCGGCATGATCTCGCTGACCGAGAGCGAGGTGACCAAGCGGCTCGGTTCGTTCGCGGCCCTGTTCGCGGTGCCCACCATGATCGCCGGCATCTACGGGATGAACTTTCAGAACATCCCGGAGCTGCACTTCAGGTTCGGCTATCCGCTATGTCTGGGGATCATGCTGCTGGTCGACCTCATCCTGTTCCGCCGCTTCCGCAAGGCTGGCTGGCTCTAGCCTGATCGCCGGGTCGCGCTCACGGTCGAGGCCGCGCGTGGCCATACACGGCCATTGATCGCCTGTCACGCCATGGCGCATGGCGGCGGCGCATGTCCATGCGGCCGCTCGCCCGACTCGCGCGTGCGTGGCTCGCGTCCGGCTCGCCTCGTATTGTCCCGGCTTGCACCGCACGCAATAAAAGGCCAGCATAGGCGGCCCGCCGGTCGCCCGTCTTGCGGCCGGTGGCAAAACCGCCACGCATGGACCGAGCGAGGGACCCTTGTCACACGCTGCCCGCCGGCGCGTTGATCCAGCGCGCCGGCCTGAATCGATCGAGCGCCCCGCATCGCCGCAGCATGCTGCGCACCGGTGCACCGCACCATGCCCGATCGTTGACATTCCGAAAGGTCTGCGTTGAGAATAGCCCTCGCAAACGTTTGCGCGCCATGAAAAATATGGCTCGAACCCGAGCCCGAAAAACCAGGAGATACGCATGAGCTTTCGCATTCGCCGTCGCATTCTCACCGCCGCAATTCTCACCGCCGCTAGCGCCGCGCTGCCGTTTTCCACCGCGTACGCGCAAAACGCCCCCGCCCATAAACCGAAGATCGCGTTGGTCATGAAGTCGCTCGCCAACGAATTCTTCCTGACCATGGAAACCGGCGCGAAGGACTACCAGAAACACAACCCCGGCCAGTTCGACCTGATCACCAACGGCATCAAGGACGAGACCGACACCGCGAACCAGATCCGCATCGTCGAGCAGATGATCGTCTCGAAGGTCGACGCGATCGTGCTGGCGCCGGCCGATTCGAAGGCGCTCGTGCCGGTCGTCAAGAAGGCGGTGGACGCGGGCATCATCGTCGTGAATATCGACAACCGGCTCGATCAGGACGTGCTCAAGTCGAAAGACCTGAACGTGCCGTTCGTCGGCCCGGATAACCGCAAGGGCGCGCAGTTGGTCGGCGACTACCTGGCCAAGCGGCTGAAGGCGGGCGACGAGGTCGGCATCCTCGAAGGCGTGTCGACCACCACCAACGCGCAGCAGCGCACAGCGGGCTTCAAGGACGCGATGGAGAAGGTCGGCGCGAAGATCGTGTCGGTGCAATCCGGTGAATGGGAAATCGACAAGGGTAACGCGGTGGCCTCGGCCATGCTCAACGAGTACCCGAATCTGAAGGCGCTGCTCGCCGGCAACGACAATATGGCGATCGGGGCGGTCTCGGCGGTGCGCGCGGCGGGCAAGCAGGGCAAGGTGCTGGTGGTCGGCTACGACAACATCAACGCGATCAGGCCGATGCTGAAGGACGGCCGCGTGCTCGCCACCGCCGATCAATACGCAGCCAAGCAGGCCGTGTTCGGCATCGATACCGCGCTGAAGGCACTCAGCGAGCACAAGAACCAGTCGCAGCTGTCCGGGGTGGTGGAAACGCCGGTTAGCCTCGTGACCAAATAAGCGCCATTCGCCTGGTGTCGAAGTCGGCGCCGGGACCGCGGATTCGTCGGTTCGCGCCGGCGCCGTTGCATGCCGCGCAGTGGCCCATGAAGAGGCCTGTGTAGAGGGCTATGAAGCGGCCTATGAAGCGGCCCATGACGTGACGCCAGACCCGCGAATCCGCCGCTATTCAACAAACGCTCAACAGGCGCTCAAGAATCCGCGCGCGCCGCCGTTAATTCCAGAGGTAAGCGTTATGACGGCGGCTGCGCGGCGGGAGGATAAGCGGCCGTTTGGCGCCTGCGCATTGGGCCGACATGATACGTGACGGCCGTCGACGGCTTCATTCGAGCGAATCGCATGAGGCCGCGAGGGCCGCCATGGAACCAGGATCGCGATGGATTCAACCGACCACGATGTCTTGCCTGTCGTCTTGTCCGTCAGCGGCATCGGCAAGACCTATGCCGAGCCGGTGCTCGCCGACGTCTCGCTGGCGCTGCGCGCCGGCGAGGTACTGGCGTTGACCGGCGAAAACGGCGCTGGCAAGAGTACGCTGTCCAAAATTATTGGCGGGCTGGTCGAGCCGACCACCGGCACGATGCGCCTGGGCGGCGAGCCCTACGCGCCAGCGAGCCGCACCGAGGCCGAGGCGCTCGGCGTGCGCATGGTGATGCAGGAACTGAACCTGCTGCCGACCTTGTCGGTGGCCGAGAACCTGTTCCTGAACCGCCTGCCGCGCCTGGGGGCGTTCAGCTTCGGCTGGATCGACCGCCGCAAGCTGCGCGACGACGCGCGGCACGCGATGGCGCAAGTCGGGCTCGACGCGATCGATCCCGACACGCTGGTCGGCGAACTCGGCATCGGGCATCAGCAGATGGTGGAGATCGCCCGCAACCTGATCGACGACTGCCGCGTGCTGATCCTCGACGAGCCGACCGCGATGCTGACCGCGCGCGAAGTCGACCTGCTGTTCGAGCAGATCGGACGGCTGAAGTCGCGCGGCGTCGCGCTGGTCTATATCTCGCACCGGCTCGAGGAGCTGGCGCGGGTGGCCGGGCAGGTCGCGGTGCTGCGCGACGGCCGGCTGGTGCACGTCGACGCGATGGCCCGGCTGACGAGCGAGCAGATCGTCACGTGGATGGTCGGGCGCGAACTCGGCGAGCGGATCGATCTGGGTGTGCGCAACATCGGCGCGCCGCTGTTGAAGGTCGAGCGGCTGGCGCGCGGCAAGGTGGTGCGCGACGTGTCGTTCGACGTGCGCGCGGGCGAGATCTTCGGCATCAGCGGTCTGATCGGCGCGGGCCGCACCGAGCTGATGCGGCTGATCTACGGCGCCGACCGCAAGGACAGCGGCACGGTGTCGCTCGCCGCGGCGCCGGGCGCGCCGCCCACGCCGGTGCGGATCGATTCGCCGTCGGACGCGGTGCGCGCGGGCATCGCGCTGATCACCGAAGACCGCAAAGGCGAAGGCCTGCTGCTGCCGCAGCCGGTTGCGGCCAACGTGTCGCTCGGCAACATCGGCGGCGTGGCGCGGCACGGCATCGTCGATGCGAAGCGCGAGAACGCGCTGGCGCAAAAGCAGATCGACGCAATGCGGATTCGCAGTTCGGGGCCGGGCCAGATCGTGGGCGAGCTGTCGGGCGGCAATCAGCAGAAGGTCGTGATCGGCCGCTGGCTGGCGCGTGAGAGCCGCGTGCTGTTATTCGACGAACCTACGCGCGGCATCGACGTCGGCGCGAAGTTCGATATTTATGGCTTGATGGGCGCGCTGGCTCGCGAAGGACGCGCGCTCGTCGTGGTGTCGAGCGACCTGCGCGAGCTGATGCTGATCTGCGACCGGATCGGCGTGATGTCCGCGGGCAGCATGACGGGCGTGTTCGAGCGCGATAGCTGGTCGCAGGATGCGTTGCTGGCCGCCGCGTTCGCCGGCTACCGCGGCCGCGAGGCGCTGCTGCACGTCCCCGACACCAACGAAGCAGGGAGTCTGTCATGACCGATCAATCGTTGCGCGAAGCGTCGGGCGGCAAGCAGGGCGGCACCCCCGCACAGGCGAACGCGGGTGCGAACGCAAACGTCGTGCCGCCGGCCGATCCTTCGGCGCCGCTTGCGAGCGGCAAGCCGGCCGGCACGCGGCTCGGCTTTTCGAACTACCTCGGTCTGGCCGGCGCGCTGCTGGCGATGATCGTGCTGTTCTCGCTGCTGAGTTCGCACTTTCTGACCTACGACACGTTCAGCACGATCGCCAATCAGATTCCGGATCTGGTGGTGATGTCGGTGGGGATGACCTTCGTGCTGATCATCGCCGGGATCGATCTGTCGGTGGGGTCGGTGCTGGCACTGGGGGCGTCGGTGGTGAGCGTGGCCGCGCTGAAGTGGGGCTGGGGGCCCTTGCCGTCGGCGCTGCTCGGCGTCGCGGCGGCGGCGCTGACCGGCACCATCACCGGCGCGGTGACGGTCGGCTGGCGGATTCCGTCCTTCATCGTGTCGCTCGGCGTGCTCGAAGCGGCGCGCGGTTTGGCGTATCAGATGACCAATTCGCGCACCGCCTATATCGGCGATGCGTTCGACTTCCTGTCGAACCCGATCGCGATCGGCATTTCGCCGGCGTTCCTGATCGCGGTCGCGGTGATGGTGATCGCGCAACTGGTGCTCACGCGCACGGTGTTCGGCCGCTATCTGGTCGGCATCGGCACCAACGAGGAAGCGGTGCGGCTCGCGGGCGTCAATCCGCGCCCGTACAAGGTCGTGGTGTTTGCGCTGATGGGCGCGCTGTCGGGGCTCGCCGCGCTGTTCCAGATCTCGCGTCTGGAAGCGGCCGACCCGAACGCGGGCGTCGGCACGGAGCTGCAGGTGATCGCGGCCGTGGTAATCGGCGGCACCAGTCTGATGGGCGGGCGCGGCTCGGTGATCAGCACGTTTTTCGGCGTGTTGATCATTTCGGTGCTGGCGGCCGGGCTCGCGCAGATCGGCGCGAACGAGCCGACCAAACGCATGATCACCGGCGCGGTGATCGTGGTGGCGGTGGTGCTGGACACCTATCGGAGCCGGCGCAAGCGCGCCTGAGCCGGGGTTCGTGGAAGCGGCGCGATGGAAGTTGGATTAGCGGTAACGCATAGGCATTCATAAGTTGGGTCTGTCTTCGAAGAAGACGTCCGGTGGGTCGCCAGGTGGCGCGGCCGGCGGGAAAAACAGGCAGGAGAGCAACAGGTTATGACGACGATCAAGGATGTGGCAGCCGTGGCGGGCGTGTCGTTCACGACGGTATCGCACGTGGTGAACAACTCGCGGCCGGTGTCGGCCGACGTGCGCGCGAAGGTCGAGCACGCGATCCGTGAACTGCACTATGTGCCGTCGGCGGTGGCGCGCTCGCTGAAGGCGCGCGCGACGGCGACGATCGGCCTCGTGGTGCCGAACAGCACCAACCCGTATTTCGCGGAACTGGCGCGCGGGATCGAGGACGGCTGCGCGCGCAACGGCTACTGCGTGTTCTTCTGCAATTCCGACGACGACCCCGCCAAGCAGCGCAACTATCTGCGCGTGCTGCAGGAAAAGCGCATCGACGGGCTGATCGTCGCGTCCGCGGGCGACGACGCGGTGCTCGCGCAAACGCTCGCCGACGCGCACGAACCGCTGGTGATCGTGGATCGCAACATCGAAGGCCTGAACGCGGACCTGGTGCAGATCGACCACGAAAAGGGCGCGTATCTTGCCACTCGCCATCTGCTGGAGCTGGGGCACGTGCGGATCGGTTGCATCACCGGGCCGGTGCAGACGGCGGTCAGCGCGATGCGGGTACACGGCTTCATCCGCGCGATGACCGAGCGCGGCATCGAGATTCCGCCTGACGCGATCGTCGAGAGCGATTTTTCGGGGACGGGCGGCCATCGCGCGGCCGGGCAACTGTTCGATACGGTCAAGCCGTCGGCGATTTTCGCCGGCAACGACATGATGGGCATCGGCGCGCTGCGCGCGGCCGCCGAACGCGGCATCAACGTGCCGCACGACTGCTCGATCATCGGTTTCGACGACATCGAGCTGGGCCGTTTCACCTATCCGGCGCTGTCGACGGTCGGGCAATCGGTGCGTGCGCTCGGCGACATGGCTGCGCAGACGCTGATCGAGCGGATCGCCGGGAGCTCGTCGGGCAGCGTTCGCGCGCCGGGCCGCCGGCGCGTCGTGTCGCCGCGGTTGATCGTGCGCGAATCCACCGCGACGTGGGCCGGTGCGGCGCAGCGCGATCTGGCCGCTTGAGCGGGCCTGCAGCGTGAACACGCTGCGTGACATCGAGGAGAAGCGAGTGGCAAGCAATGAACCGCGCTCACGCGTGACGGTGGTCGGCAGCCTGAACATGGACCTCGTGGTGCGCGCGCCGCGTCTGCCACATCCCGGCGAGACGCTCGCCGGCCATACGTTCGCGCAGGTGGCGGGCGGCAAGGGCAGCAACCAGGCGGTCGCGGCGGCGCGGCTCGGCGCGCGGGTGTCGATGCTCGGCTGCGTCGGCGCGGACGCCAATGGCGCGCAACTGCGCGTCGGGCTCGAAGCGGAGGGGATCGACTGCGCGGCGCTCGAAACCGGCAAAGAGGCGAGCGGCGTCGCGCTGATCGTCGTCGACGACGCGAGCCAAAACGCGATCGTGATCGTCGCGGGCAGCAACGGCGAAGTGACGCCCGAAACGATTGCCCGTCACGAAGCCGTGCTGGCGGCCGCCGACGTGGTGGTCTGCCAGCTCGAAACGCCGCCGGCCGCGGTGCGCGCTGCGCTGGCCGCGGCGCGGCGGCTCGGCAAGACGGTGATCCTGAATCCCGCGCCCGTCACCGGCCCATTGCCCGCCGACTGGCTGCCGCTGATCGACTACCTGATTCCGAACGAGCTGGAAGCGGCGGCGCTGACCGGGCTGCCGGTCGATTCTCCGGAGGACGCGGCGCGCGCCGGCGCCGCGCTGCACGCGGCCGGTGCGCGCAACGTGCTGGTGACGCTCGGCGCGCGCGGCGTGCACGCGACACTCGACGGCGCGGCCGCCGCGCTGTTTGACGCGCCGCGAGTGAAAGCGGTCGACACGACCGCTGCAGGCGATACGTTCATCGGCGGATTCGCGGCGCAGCTTGCGCAGGGCGCGAGCGTCGATGCCGCGATCCGCTTCGCGCAGCGCGCCGCGGCGCTGTCGGTGACGCGCGCCGGTGCGCAGCCGTCTATTCCCACTAGCGCGGAGCTTGACGCGTTGGGCTGATTTGCAGCGGCGCCAGGCACGCCGCCGATCCCGTTCTTCCCGTGGTGCTTGCCCATTGATGGTGCTTCTGCGCATATTTTTGGCGCCTGCGCTGCACCACGCCTTAGCTGCTTTACCCGGTCAATCCAGGCAGCAACATTACTCCGACACGCTGCCGGTCAAGCAAACCCCGCTCCTTTCCCATGCCACGACGCTGCGGCGAGTCGGTCAAAGCCACGCGCCTCGCCATCCGACCCCGACAGTGCTTTGTAATTTCTTCCATTCTCTTTCACGCTTTTCTTCATACTATATAAATAATTCAAGGACGCGGTTCCTGTGCCGTAAACGAAGTAACTAGAGCACTTCTTCGAAAAGTGCCAGAACGTATACGCCACACGTTGCTTCGCACTGCGTATGCAGCCTCACATTTGCCGGGCACAGGAACCAGACATGTTGAACAAGAGCATTACGATCAAGGCACGGATTGGCCTTACGATGGCTTTTCTCGCCGCGCTGCTGGTCGCGATCGGCGTTTTCGGGCTGATCGGCATGAGCCGTTCGAACGACGCTTATAAGGACACCTTCACCGGCGCAATGCCGAGCGCGGTCAATGTCGGCAACGCCGAGCTGTACGCGGCGCGCGAACGTCTGGCACTCGACCGCGCCGCGTTCATGGCCGGCACGCCCGAATCGGCGCCGACGCTGGAGCGCGCGCGCCTGATGCGTAGCACCTCCGACGCATGGTGGAAAAAGTATCTCGACCTGCCGCGCGGCGCCGAAGAGGACCGCATCGCGCAGGAGGTCGCCGCCAAACGGGACACGCTGCACCGGCAGATGGACGCGTTCGCGGCGATCGTCTCGGCGAACGACCAGGCCAAGCTGATCGACGGCGCCAAGCTGCTGCAGTCCACCTACAACGATCTGGCCAACGCCGACGAGGCGCTGCGCAAGGTCCAGTTCGACTCGGCGAAGCAGGGCTATGACGCCGCGCAAGGCAGCTTCGACGTGTTTCGTATCGTCAGCATGGGCGCGCTGGCCATCGGCATCGTGGCCGCGGCGCTGTCGTACCTGACGCTGAGCCGCTCGATCGCGCGGCCGCTCGGCGAAGCGCTCGGTCATTTCGACGCGATCGCCGCCGGCGATCTGCGCCGTCCGGTCGTCGTCACCTCGCGCGACGAAATGGGGCAACTGCTCGACGGCATCGCCAAAATGCAGCGCAGCCTCACCGAAACGGTGCACGCGGTGCGCAGCGGCACCGAGTCGATCGCGACCGCGACGCGGCAGATCGCCGCCGGCAATATCGACCTGTCCTCGCGCACCGAAGAGCAGGCCTCGGCGCTGCAGGAAACCGCGTCGAGCATGGAAGAGCTGACCGGCACGGTCAAGCAGAACGCCGAGAACGCCCGCCAGGCCAGTTCGCTCGCGGCCAACGCGTCGGAGATCGCCAACAAGGGCAGCGCGGTGGTCGGCCAGGTGGTCGGCACGATGGGCGACATCAACCAGAGCTCGGCGAAGATCGCCGACATCATTTCGATCATCGAAGGCATTGCGTTCCAGACCAACATCCTCGCGCTGAATGCGGCCGTCGAAGCGGCGCGCGCCGGCGAGGAAGGGCGCGGCTTCGCGGTGGTGGCGGGCGAGGTGCGCAGCCTCGCGCAACGCTCGTCGGCGGCGGCCAAGGAAATCAAGGAGCTGATCGATACCTCGGTCGAGCGGGTGCAGTCGGGCTCGGCGCTGGTCGACGAAGCGGGCCGCACAATGACCGAGATCATCGGCGCGGTGCAGCGCGTGACGGACATCATGGGCGAGATCGCGGCGGCGTCGGAAGAGCAGAGCGGCGGCATCGACCAGGTGGCGCGCGCGGTCACGCAGATGGACGAAGTCACGCAGCAGAACGCGGCGTTGGTCGAGGAAGCCGCCGCAGCGGCGTCGTCGCTCGAAGATCAGGCGGGCAAGCTGCGTACCGCGGTGGCCGTGTTCCAACTCGACGAAGGTGGTTACAAGGCACCTGCGAAGGCACCCGTGAGCGCAGCGCCGAAGCGCGCCTTGACGCCGGCGCGCCCGACGGGCGCTCGCAAGATTTCGTCCACGAATTCACAGCCCGCCGCGCATGGCGCGGCGGTGACGAAGACTCGCGCGGCCATCACGCCCGCGCATGCTCCCGCCAAAGCCATTGCGGCGGCAAGCGCGGGCGGTGATCAGGATTGGGAAACGTTCTGATCGCGGGTCAGCACCGTTCCTCAGGCAAGCCTTCTCGCAACATTCGTTCCCGATGACGCAGCGAGAGCCAAGCAAGCCGCCGAGCTGAAAGCGTCATATCGAAAGACCGCGACTGCCAGAAAGTCGCGGGTTTTTTCATGGTGCGCGCAGTGACTAACGTTTGCGTCTGCAGAGCGCACCCTGGCGGGCCTCGCGATCCGGTACATTGACGGGCGCGGCCATGGCTTGTCGTGGCGGCATCGCTCACGCAGCGTCGATCCGGCGCAATGCCGTCGGCCCACGATGATTGCCTGCCTTCAGCCGCACGCAACCCATGGCTTCCCCCAACCCTCGAGCCTGATGAACCTCTCAATGCGCCAGCCAGAAAGGACCGACATGACGCCACACGACCTCGCGCAACGCCTCGTCGAAGCACGCCGGCAGCATCGCCCAATCGACGCGCCCGCCCCCGACAGCCTGCCGCCCGATGCGGCAACCGCCTATGCGATCCAGCAGGCGGTCATCGCGGGCCTCGGCGACTCGACGGGTGCGTGGAAGATCGGCGCGCGGGCGCCGGGCGGCGCTGCCGCGGGTGCGCCGATTCCGGCGTCGGTCGTGCTGCCGTCGCCGGCGCGGCTCGCGCATGGCGGGTTCTTCCGGGTGCTGGTGGAGCTGGAGATCGCCTTTCGCTTCGCCGAGGCGATCGAGCCGCGCGGCCGCGCGTATGCGCGCGACGAAGTGCTCTCGAAGGTTGGGGTGGTGCTGCCAGCCATCGAGATCGTCGACAGCCGTTTCAGCGAATGGCCGAACGTCGCGCCGCTCGCGCAACTGGCCGATGCGCAGAACAACGGCGCGCTGATCACCGGGCACCCGCTCGCTTATGCGGGTCTCGCACGCGGCTTCGACTTCGTTTCACCCGAACTGGAGCTGAGCTTCGACGGCGACTCGCTGGTGCCGGAGGTCACAGGCAACCCTGCGGGCGACCCGCGCGAGCTGCTGGTGTGGTTCGTCAACCATTGCGCCGCCATGGGCATCACGATCGAACCGGACTGGACGCTCACCACCGGTTCGTACGTCGGCGCACACAGGGTGGACAAGCCGGGCATCGTGCGCGGCCATATCGACGGCCTCGGGGAAGTGGAGATCGAGCTGACCTGAACCGATCACGGCGCGCACTTCATAGCGCGGATGTAACAGCAAATTACGAAGCTTCATTCAAACGGCTGCCAGGGGCGGCCGTTTTATTTTTGTGGCATCCGCGTCAGCGGCTTTGCCGTATACACCTATGAAAACACACGGCTGTGTTGTCGTGATGCAGTCATGCGTGCGGCGACCCTCCGAGCGACGCGGTCAATCGAGATGCGCGGCGCTCGTGGCTCGCGCAACGATTCAAAGTGTGGGTTCGCTCGAGCGTGTGGAACCCAAAGCCGTCATGCGTTGACGAACCGCGGGGATGATGTGTGAGCGAACATGTAACAGACGCATGCGCAGGTAGACCGAACGCATGGGTCGCGCGTTGATGAAGAAAAACGTGAGCAGGCATGAAAACCGCATGACGTCTGCACGTTCAGCAAAAAAGTGTGCGTACGCAGACAGCGTGTCCGGCGCAACAGCGGGATCGTTCGCTATGAGAGCGCGTGCGTTGCGATGCAGTGATGCGGGATTTGCAGTGCCGTTGCATGAGGACGGCGCAGTAGAGAGCGCAACGTCAGCGTGAGATTGGATGCGATGTGCGTGCAAGATTGTAGGTGGTCGAAATTTTGTTTCCAAGTGAGGAATGTTGGGAGGCGGGTACGGCGCGATTTTCGCAACGTAGTTCGTGAAAAAAAATTTAAAAGGGTTTAGGATGAATTCGAGCGATGTCGTTTCCGAATAGCGCGCCGCGCACGACATCGGTCTAGACTTCGGCGAGGAGGTAGCATGGATATCTACGGCAGTTTCGCGACCCGCTTCGAGAAAACGCGAGAAGATGAGCTCTCGCTCGAGGAGTATCTCGCGCTCTGCAAAGACAATCCCGCCGCGTACGCCACGGCTGGCGAACGCATGTTGACGGCAATTGGAGAACCGGAACAGATCGACACTCGCAACGATCCGCGCTTGTCGCGCATCTTCGCGAACAAGGTCATCAAGGTATACCCCGCATTCCGTGAGTTCTACGGAATGGAAGAGGTGATCGAGCAGGTGGTCGCCTACTTCCGGCACTCGGCCCAGGGGCTCGAAGAAAAGAAGCAGATTCTGTATCTGTTGGGCCCGGTCGGCGGCGGTAAATCGTCGATCGCGGAACGTCTGAAGCAGCTCATGGAACGCGTGCCGTTCTACGCGATCAAGGGCTCGCCCGTGAACGAGTCGCCGCTCGGTCTGTTCGACTACGAGGAAGACGGCCCGATTCTCGAAGAACAATATGGGATTCCACGCCGCTACCTGAAAGGCATCCTGAGTCCGTGGGCGGTGAAGCGCCTGCACGAATACAACGGCGACATCCGCAAGTTCCGCGTGGTGCGCCGCTACCCGTCGATCCTTCGCCAGATTGGCATCGCCAAGACCGAGCCGGGCGACGAGAACAATCAGGACATCTCGTCACTCGTCGGCAAGGTCGACATCCGCAAGCTCGAACAGTACGCGCAAGACGACGCGGACGCCTACAGCTACTCCGGCGGCCTGTGTCTCGCCAATCAGGGCCTGCTCGAGTTCGTCGAAATGTTCAAGGCGCCGATCAAGGTCCTGCACCCGCTGCTCACCGCGACCCAGGAAGGCAACTTCAAGGGCACGGAAGGCTTCGGCGCGATCCCGTTCGACGGCATCATCCTCGCCCACTCGAACGAGTCGGAATGGAAGGCGTTCCGCAACAACCGCAACAACGAAGCACTGCTCGACCGGATCTTCGTCGTGAAGGTGCCGTACTGCTTGCGCTACGGTGAAGAGATCAAGATCTACGAGAAGCTGCTGCGCAATTCGTCGCTCGCGAATGCGGTGTGCGCGCCCGGCACGTTGAAGATGATGGCGCAGATGTCGGTGCTCACGCGTTTGCAGGAGCCGGAGAATTCCAGCCTGTTCTCGAAGATGCAGGTCTACGACGGCGAGAATCTGAAGGACACCGATCCGAAAGCCAAGTCGTATCAGGAGTACCGCGACTTCGCCGGCGTCGATGAAGGGATGACCGGCGTGTCGACCCGCTTCGCGTTCAAGATCATGTCGCGCGTGTTCAACTTCGATTCGACCGAGGTCGCGGCCAATCCGGTGCACCTGATGTACGTGCTCGAACAGCAGATCGAACGTGAGCAGTTTCCGCCGGAAACCGAGCAGAAGTATCTGTCCTTCATCAAGGACGTGCTTGCGTCGCGCTATGCGGAGTTCATCGGCAAGGAGATTCAGACCGCGTATCTGGAGTCGTATTCGGAGTACGGTCAGAACATTTTCGATCGCTACGTGACGTACGCGGACTTCTGGATTCAGGACCAGGAGTTCCGCGACCACGACACCGGCGAGAGTTTCGACCGGGCGTCGCTGAATGCCGAACTGGAGAAGATCGAGAAGCCTGCAGGCATCAGCAACCCGAAGGACTTCCGCAACGAGATCGTGAACTTCGTGCTGCGCGCGCGTGCGGCCAACGCGGGGAAGAATCCCGCGTGGATCAGCTACGAGAAGCTGCGCGTCGTGATCGAAAAGAAGATGTTCTCGAACACGGAAGAACTGCTGCCGGTGATCTCGTTCAACGCGAAGGGCTCGGCGGAAGAGCAACGCAAGCACGAAGACTTCGTCAACCGGATGGTGACGAAGGGCTATACGCCGAAGCAGGTGCGCTTGCTGTGTGACTGGTATCTGCGTGTGCGCAAGTCGTCATGATGCGCATTGCGTGCAGCCCGCGCGGTCCGGCCGCGCGGGCACCCTGCGAGGCGCAAGCCGCATGGACATAGCATGGCCGCCTAGGCGGCGTGCGTCTCGCGCACCCGAAATTACAGCGGGAGACCGGGCGTGCTTCATCAAATCATTGACCGCAGGTTAGCAGGCAAGAACAAGAGCATTGCGAATCGCGAGCGTTTTTTGCGCCGCGTCAAGAACTACATTCGTCGCGCCGTTTCGGATGCGGTGCGCGACCGCAGCATCAAGGATATCCAGAACACCCAGAGCATCACGATCCCGCGCAAGGACATCGCGGAACCGTCGTTCCGCCACGGCCCCGGCGGCAGGCGCGAAATGGTGCATCCGGGCAACTCGGACTACATCCGCGGCGACAAGATCCAGCGGCCGCAAGGGGGCGGCGGCGGAGGCGGGGGCAATCAGGCCAGCAACGAGGGCGAGGGTCAGGACGACTTCGTGTTCGAGCTGAGCCGCGAAGAATTCATGCAGTATTTCTTCGACGATCTCGAACTGCCGCGCCTCGTCAAAACCCATCTGCTGGCCGTGCCTACGTGGAAAAGCATCCGCGCGGGCTGGGCGGCCGAAGGCACGCCGAACAACATCGACGTGGTGCGCTCACTGCGCAGCGCGCTCGGCCGGCGCATCGCGCTGGGTGCGCCGCTCGTCAACCAGTTGCACGAGATGGAGCGGCAACTCGACGTGATGAAGGCCGATCCCGCGGATCGCCGTGAAGAGATCAAACTGCTCGAAGAGGAAATCCACCATTTGCGCGGGCGCATCTGGCGCATTCCGTTTATCGACCCATTCGATCTGCGCTACGTGAATCGCGTGAAGCAGCCCACGCCGTCCAGCCAGGCGGTGATGTTCTGTCTGATGGATGTGTCCGGTTCGATGGACGAGCAGCGCAAGGATCTCGCCAAGCGCTTCTTCATCCTGCTCTATCTGTTCCTCAAGCGTAACTACGAGCGCATCGAGGTGGTGTTCATTCGCCACCACACGCGTGCCGAGGAAGTCGACGAAGACACGTTCTTCCATTCGACCGAAAGCGGCGGCACGGTGGTGTCGAGCGCGCTCGAACTGATGCAGAAGGTGATGGACGAGCGCTACTCGCCAACTGAATGGAACATTTACGGGGCGCAGGCTTCGGACGGCGACAACTGGACCGACGACTCTCCCAAGTGTCGCAAGATACTCTCGGATGACATCCTGGAGAAGGTGCGCTATTTTGCGTATATTCAGGTGACGCCCGAAGAGCAGAACTTGTGGCTCGAGTATGCGCAGCTGGCGCTGAGCCAGCCGCACATGGCGATGAAGAAGGTCGAAACCGCGGCCGACATTTATCCGGTGTTTCGTGAACTGTTTGAAAAACAGGTGGCGTCTTCATGACGACCAAGCACCTGCACAACGAAGCGCGCGGCTATCAGCCGGAGCGTGGAAAAGGCGTGCCGCAGCAACAGTCGGGGCATGCCGAGGCCGGGGCGGATCATCCTGAATCCGCCGCAGCCGGAGCAGTCCATGGCGCTGCAGCACGGGGACACACCGGAACGCCCACTGAGGGGCAAAGGGAAGTCCGTATGAACGTAGCCGATAGAAGGCCTCTGCCGTGTCCGTCCGACTGGACCTTCGAGTTGATCGAGGAGTACGACTCGCATATTGCCCGTGTTGCGGAGCAATATGAACTCGACGTGTATCCGATCCAGCTGGAACTCATCAGCGCCGAACAGATGATGGATGCGTACGCGTCCGTCGGTATGCCGGTGAACTACCGTCACTGGTCGTTCGGCAAACACTTTCTCTCCACCGAAAAAAGCTACCGTCGCGGGCAGATGGGGCTGGCGTATGAGATCGTCATCAATTCGAATCCCTGCATCGCGTATCTGATGGAAGAGAACACGATGACGATGCAGGCGCTCGTCATCGCGCATGCGGCCTATGGGCACAACTCGTTCTTCAAGGGCAACTATCTGTTCCGGCTGTGGACGGATGCGCACGCGATCATCGACTACCTCGTCTACGCGAAGAACTACATCGCGGAGTGCGAGGAGCGCTATGGGCTCGACCGGGTCGAGGAACTGCTCGATTCGTGCCATGCACTGATGAACTACGGCGTGGACCGTTACAAGCGGCCGCAGAAGCTGTCGCTCGAAAAGGAATTCGCCGCGCGCCGCGAACGTGAGGCGTATCTGCAATCGCAGGTGAACGAACTGTGGCGCACGCTGCCGACCCGGCATACGCCGTTGCCGGAGGAAATCGAGGGGCGCTATCCGCCGGAGCCGCAGGAAAATCTGCTGTATTTCGCGGAGAAGAATGCACCGCTGCTGGAGCCGTGGGAGCGCGAGGTGATCCGCATCGTGCGCAAGGTCGGGCAGTATTTCTATCCGCAACGGCAAACCCAGGTGATGAACGAAGGCTGGGCGACGTTCTGGCACTACACGCTGCTCAACACGATGTACAACCAGGGCAAGCTGGAAGACGGCTTCATGATGGAGTTTCTCCATTCGCACAGCAACGTGGTCTACCAGCCGCCGGTGACGAAGCCGTACTACAGCGGCATCAATCCGTACGCACTCGGCTTTTCGATGATGAGCGACATCCGCCGCATCTGCGAAGCGCCGACCGAGGAAGACCGCAAGTGGTTTCCTGAGCTGGCGGGCAGCCCGTGGCTGCCGGCGATGCACTACGCGATGCGCAACTTCAAGGACGAAAGCTTCGTCGCGCAGTACCTGTCGCCGCATCTGATCCGCGAAATGCGGCTGTTCTCAGTGCTCGACGACGACATGCGCGATGCGCTCGAAGTGTCGGCGATTCATGACGACAGCGGCTATCAGTACGTGCGCCAGGCGTTGTCGCGGCAATACGACATGCACCATCGGGAGCCGAACATTCAGGTGTGGGCGGTGAACACGCGCGGCGACCGGAGCCTGACGCTGCGCCACTTCATGAGCGACAACCGGCATCTGTCGTCGGATAGCGAGGAAGTGCTCAAGCACATGGCGCGGCTGTGGCAGTTCGACGTGTACCTCGAGAGCGTCGACGAGAACGGCACCGTGCGCAAGCGCTATGAATGCCGGTATGTGCCGCCTGCTGTGAGGGTGTGAGGCCGTTCGGACGAGCGGCCGGTTGATGACGGGCGCAAAGCCTCTGCCAGTCGCAGGACTGGCAGAGGCTTTTTTCTTTTACCGGACTGGCCGCATCAACGCGAATGCGCCGATCTCCGCCATGAGACATCTGACAAACTCCCATCTTCCCCTTGCGGTTCTGTAAAATTCGCGCACGCGCGTGGCGAGCCTCTCGCGGCGCGGGTTGTGAAGGCGGCGACACGACCGCCATCTTCGTTTTACGACAAGGACAAATACCAGCATGACCGACCTGACAGACCAAACCATGGCCTCGGCCCACGACACCCGGCGGCGCATCTTCGCGATCGTCGGCGCTTCCTCGGGCAACCTCGTCGAGTGGTTCGACTTTTACGTGTATTCGTTCACCGCGCTGTACTTCGCGCCGGCGTTCTTCCCGAGCGGCAACACCACCACGCAGTTGCTCAACACAGCGGGCGTGTTCGCCGCCGGCTTCCTGATGCGTCCGATCGGCGGCTGGTTCTTCGGCCGCCTCGCCGACAAGCACGGCCGACGCAACGCGATGATGGTGTCGGTGTTCATGATGTGCGGCGGCTCGCTCGTGATCGCCTTGCTGCCGACGTACGCGCAGATCGGCGCGCTGGCGCCTGCGCTGCTGCTGGTCGCGCGGCTGTTCCAGGGCTTGTCGGTGGGCGGCGAATACGGCACCAGCGCGACTTACATGAGTGAAGTTGCGCTCAAGGGCCGGCGCGGTTTCTTCGCGTCGTTCCAGTACGTGACGCTGATCGGCGGCCAGTTGTGCGCGTTGCTGGTGATCGTGATCCTGCAGCAGGCGCTTTCCCCGGCTGAAATCAAGGCGTGGGGCTGGCGCGTGCCGTTCGTGATCGGCGCGATCGCCGCGTTGGTCGCGCTCTATCTGCGTAAATCGCTCGACGAAACCACCACCGCCGCGACCCGTCAGCGCAAGGAAGCCGGCACGTTGCGCGGCTTGTGGGTGCACAAGGGCGCGTTCATGACGGTGCTCGGCTTCACCGCCGGCGGCTCGCTGATTTTCTACACCTTCACGACTTACATGCAGAAATACCTGGTCAACACGGCGGGCATGCAGACCAAAACGGCCAGCTCGGTGATGACCGTGGCGCTGTTCGTCTACATGGTGATCCAGCCGGCGTTCGGCGCGCTGTCGGACCGGATCGGCCGCCGTCGTTCGATGCTGCTGTTCGGTTTCTTCGCGACGATCGGCACGGTGCCGCTGCTGCATGCGTTGAAAGACGTGACGAGCCCGTATGCGGCGTTCGGGCTCGTGGTGGTGGCGCTCGCGATCGTCAGTTTCTACACGTCGATCAGCGGCCTGATCAAGGCGGAAATGTTCCCGCCGGAAGTGCGCGCGCTGGGCGTGGGGCTTTCCTATGCGGTGGCCAATGCGGTGTTCGGCGGCTCGGCTGAGTACGTCGCGCTGTGGCTGAAGTCGATCGGCATCGAAACGGCGTTCTTCTGGTACGTCACGGTGATGTGCGCGATTGCCGGCATCGTGGCGCTACGCATGCGCGATCCGTCGACGGAAGGGTATTTGCGTCACGAGCCCTGAGCCTTTGCGAGGTATGGCCCGTGCCTTTGCGTTGGGGGTGCGGGTTCAAGAGCGGCGGCCGGTAGCGATCCGGTCGCTTTTTTTTCGCATGCGCGCTGCGATGCGGGCCGTTGCGTACGCGCTCAACTCACCACGATCTCCGTCCCCCATGCGTGCAGCAGATCGCGCAGCGCTTCGGCTTGCGGCATGCGCGCGTTGCTGCGCAAATGAATCCGCAGCGCCCGGCCCGCGATACCGTCGACGGGCTGTACCAGCCACAACTCGACAGCGAGCCCCAATCCTTCGGGTTGATCGACGAGCACGGGCTCGATCACGCGTGGCTTGAAACAGGCGCTGTCGGACATGGTGAATCACCTCGCGGCTGATGATGGATCGAGTTCATCGTAATCAACGCGGTGCGCGCTGCCAAACAACGAATACGCGTTTGCTAAGCACAGGATGCCCGGGGCAGGGGGTGTTCGAACACGCGTTCAGGCGAGCGTCTGGCGACGCCGTCCATCCCTCATCAAACCGACTCGGAGCGATCCGTCACAAGCTCGTTGACGAGTTCCTTGACCACCGCAGCCGGATCGGATGCGACCGCCGGCCTGGCTGCCACGGCCGCAACAGCGGCAGCCGCCACAGCCTGCGGGCGCACCGTCAAGCCTGCGCGTGCGAGCATCAGAAGATGGTAGTAGAGCCGCGCACTGAACCCATAGTTGTATGCGGACAGATGACCAAGCGCGATCCTGAAACCCGCCAGCGCCTGCCGGTTTCTCGCGTGAATCGACACGACGATCGGCGCGAGACGCCGCAGCGCCAGCTTGCGCGACGGCTCCAGTTGCGGCGGCAGTTGCAAGGCCTTCACGAACGCGTACGCGCTGACCGTCGCAGCGATCGCCGTGCCGCGCGTGCTGTGCGAGATCGACGTCGCGGTCTTGCGATACACCGACACATAGTCGTGCAGATAAAACACTTCGCGCGCCGCGAGACAGAGTTCGGCGCCGAACACGAAGTCACAGCACATGCCGTACTGTTCCTTGTAGCCGATCCGCTTGACGAGTCGGGCGTCGGCCATCCAGCCATTGTTCGGGAACATCTGGATCAGTCCGGTTCTGCCCGGCAACGGCTGCAGACCTTCAGCGTCCTTCGTGCGCCGGAACGCCGCGTTCAGCCGTGCGCTCGCGTCCAGATGGACGGCGCCGCCGTGATCGGCTTCGTATTGATCGCCGAAGGCCGCGTCGAGTTGCGGATGAAGCGTCCAGAGCGACACGAGTTTTTCGACGCCGTCGCTCGCGAGCAGATCGTCGTCGTGGATCAACAGGATCTTGTCGCCGCTCGCGCGTTCGAACAGGCTCGCGACATTGCGCGCCTGGCCGAGCGGCGGCTGATTCCGCCTGTAGCGCACGCGCGGCTCCTGTCCATAGCGGGTCGCGATCAACTTCTGGGTGCGGGTGTCCTTCGAATCGTCGCCGATCACGATTTCCAGGTTGCCGTAGCTTTGCGCGAGGCATGAATCGATGCACAGCGCGATCAGTTCAGGACGATCGCAGGTGGGCAGACAGATGGAGACTTTGGCGGAAAGTTCGGCCTGACGAGGTGACCTCGATGAGATGGACATGGGCGTCGCCTTTTTTATCGATTAAGAGGGGCGGCAGCCGGTTCGCTTGGTGCGCACGCTGCAAGCAGCAAAATAATGCAACGCGCAAAAAAAATAATCGGCAAAAATCCGGAAGAAATGTTTGGCTTCCGAAAGCCGATAGAAGGGAAAAATTTATGCGGCTTAGCTGCTCAAACGCAGCAAAGCCGCTTGCAGACACGCTTAATTTTTTCAACTGACTGACGGCTCGCCCTCGCCGGGCTTCTTGCCGGGACGGTCCGCGGGCGACTGATTGCGGTCTTCGTCGTCGCGTTCGGGCAGTTTGCTCTTTTCGTTGTCGCTGTGAGTCACCGGCTGCGGGTGTTCCATGTCGGCCGGGGTGTCCTTGGTGGATTGCCTGGTTGCGCTCATTGCCGCTCTCCTGGGTGGATGACCCTTTCCGTGCAGCAAGGCGCGGGCCTGGAGTCGCAACCCGGCGACGCGCCGGCAGACGCTGGTGCGCTTGCGGATTCCGAGCGCCTTGCCATACTTCTTCGGCGGCCTGCGTATTTCGAGCGGGCTATCGCTGATCGGCGCGGTGGTCGCGGAGTTCGTCGCCGGTACGGGAGGCAGTGGCGCGGGGCTCGTGTATCAGATCCCGCAGGCGGGCTTCCAGCTGAATATTCCGCGTCTGTTCGCGCCGTTGCTGCTGATTACCGTGACGGGCGTCGTGTTGTTCGCCATCACGGCCTGGGTGTCGCGCATCGGTTTACGCGGCTGGCATGATAGCCAACTTTGATTCTCACGCACACGCTCATGACGGCACACGACACGACAACTTCGACGCTGATCCGCAACGCAGCCGCGATCATGACCGGCGGCCTCGGTTCCCGCGACGATCCCGCACGCGTGAGCGGTCCCGACATCCGCATCGTCGGCGATTCGATCGATGCGATCGGCGCGCTCACGCCACGGCCCGGCGAGACGATCGTCGACGCGACCGATTGCGTGATCTACGCCGCGTGGGTCAACACCCACCATCATCTGTTCCAGTCGCTGCTCAAGGGCGACACGGCCGGCCTCGACGCAACGCTGACGCCGTGGCTCGCCGCGACGCCGTATCGCTTTCGCGCGCTGTTCGACGAGCGGCGCTTTCGGCTCGCGGTGCGCATCGGCCTGATCGAACTGGCGCGTTCGGGCTGCGCGACGGTGGCCGATCACAACTACGTGTATTACCCGGGCATGCCGTTCGACAGTTCGGCGATCCTGTTCGAAGAAGCGCAGAAGCTCGGCTTGCGTTTCGTGCTGCTGCGCGGCGGCGCGACGCAGACAGGGCAACTCGAAGCCGAACTGCCGACGACTTTGCGGCCCGAGTCGCTGGATGCGTACGCGGCCGATATCGAGCGGCTCGCCGCCCGCTATCACGACGCGTCGCCGCGCGCGATGCAGCGGGTCGTGATGGCGCCGACCACCGTGCTGTATTCGATCTCGCCCGCCGAGATGCGCGCGAGCGCTGCGCTCGCGCGGCGGCTCGGCTTGCGTCTGCATAGCCACCTGTCGGAGACGGTCGCCTATCAGGACAGCGCGCAGGCGATGTACGGGCAGTCGCCGGTGGCGTTTTGCGGTGAGCATGATTGGCTCGGCAGCGATGTCTGGTACGCGCACCTCGTCAAGGTCGATGCCGACGAAATCGCCATGCTCGCGCAGACGGGCACGGGGGTCGCGCATTGTCCGCAGAGCAATGGGCGCTTGGGCAGCGGCATCTGTCCGGTGCGCGAGATGGCGGATGCCGGCGTGCCGGTGTCGATCGGCGTCGACGGCGCGGCGTCGAACGAAGCGGCCGATATGATCTCCGAAGTGCACATGACCTGGCTTGCACAGCGCGCGCGGCTCGGGATGATGGCGCAGCCCGCGTATCGCGGCGGCAGCTTCGAGGGCGGAGCGGGCGCTGCCAGCATTGCGGACGTGATTCACTGGGCCACGGCGGGCGGGGCGCGGGTGCTGGGTCTCGACGAGGTCGGCCGGATCGCGGCGGGCTTTTCCGCCGACCTCGCGGTGTACCGGCTCGACGATCCGCGCTATTTCGGCTTGCATGATCCGGCGATCGGGCCGGTGGCGTCGGGCGGGCGGCCATCGCTCGCGGCGTTGTTCTGCGCCGGCAAGCGCGTGGTAGCCGATGATCAGATCGACGGCGTCGATCTGAGGGAACTGGCGCGTGAGGCGCGCAAGGCGGTGAGGGAGTTGCTGATCGAGGTGGCGTGAAGCAGTGAGCGAATCGAGCGGCCGGCGTGCTTGAAACGGGCGCGTGGCCGCGCCCTTCATCAGCCGCAGCGTGGCAATCAAAACCGATCCGGCCGGAGTCCGAACTATCCCGCAACGTCGCGAATTCGAACCCCAACCTGAACCCGCAGACCGCAACAATTCCTTCACCTGGCTCGCTGCTTCAACCCGCCGCCTCACGCGGCGCACCGCCGGTCAGCGAAACAATGAAGTCAAAGAACGCGCGTACCTTGGCCGGCGGATGATGCCGCGAAGGATAGAGCGCATACAGCGGATAAACCTCGTCGGCCCAGTCCGGAAACAACTCGATCAGCTTGCCGCTTGCCAGCAGCGACTCCGCGCCGAGCGACAGAATCTGCGCGACGCCCTGGCCCGCCACGCAGACGCTGTGCAAGGTGCCCACGTCGTTCACGGTCAAGCGGCCTTGCGGCGTAATCACGAGCTTCTTGCGGCCGCGATGAAATTCCCAACTGAATGGATAGCCGGTCAACGGGTCGCGGAACTTGATGCAGACGTGCTGCGCGCTTTCGAGTTCGGCCGGGTTCGCCGGATGGCCGTGCTTCTTCAGATACGAAGGCGCGGCCACCGTCAGAATGCGCGTATCCAGCAGCTTGCGCGCGATCAGCGTCGACACCGGCGGCTCGCCGAAACGGATCGCGAGATCGAAGCCGTCGGCGACCATATCGCCCAGCTGGTCGCGCGTGATCAGTTCGAGCTGCAGATCGGGGTGTTTGTCGATGAAGCCGCCGAGCCTCGGCCCCAGCACGAGGCGCGAAAAGAACGGGTCCATGTTCACGCGCAAGCGTCCGCGCACCGCGCTCGCGCCCTGGGCCGCGGACGCCGCCGCTTCTTCGAGGCCGCCCAGCAGCGGCACGATCTGTTCGTAGAAGCGCCGGCCTTCGTCGGTCAGCATGACCGAGCGCGTGGTGCGGTCGAATAGCCGGATGCCCAGGCGCGCTTCGAGCCGCGCGACGGAACGGCTGACCCCGGATTGCGACATGTCGAGCGCTTCGCCGGCCGCCGCAAAACTGCCGCAATCGACGATCGCCGTCAGCACGCCCATGCCGTTCAGCATGCGCTCGTCAAATGGCATGTGAGATTCCTTTTGTTATTCGTGAATGCCCGACATGCTAACGCGAAGTCTGCTGGAATTCACGCATCGGCGCAGGGATGTAATGCCTGTCAAAACGGATAGATGATCTGCTGTCATGAGTGCAATGACGGTCGCGCTATCGGGTCAGGCGTGACTTTAACGTTAAGCTGTACGAACTCTCGCCCGGCATACGGTGGCATGCGGTTCTTGTTATGCATTGGGCATATTTTGACTCGTCAACGGAGAACGCACGATGTCACGAGTTTTTATTACCGGCTCCGCCGATGGCCTCGGCCAGATGGCCGCACGCCTGCTCGTCGAGATGGGGCATCAGGTCGTGTTGCACGCGCGCAGCGCCGCGCGCGCCGAGCAAGCCTTGCGCGCGGTGCCGCAAGCGCAGACCGCGCTGGTCGGCGACCTGTCGAGTATCGCGGCCACCAAAGCGCTTGCGGAGCAGGTCAATCGTCTCGGCCGTTTCGACGCGGTGATTCACAACGCGGCGCTCGGCTACCGCGAGCCGCGCCGGGTCGCCACCGTCGACGGCTTGTCGCAGGTCTTCGCGGTCAATACGCTGGCGCCCTACGTGCTGACCGCGCTGATCGACAAGCCGAAGCGGCTCGTCTATCTCAGCTCGGGCCTGCATCGCAGCGGCGATGCGAGCCTCGACGATCTGGCCTGGGAGCGGCGTCCGTGGCAGGGCGCGGCAGCGTATTCGGACTCGAAACTGCATGACGCGCTGCTCGCGTTCGCAGTCGCGCGACGCTGGCCGCAGGTGTTGTCGAACGCGTTGGAGCCCGGATGGGTCGCCACCAGAATGGGCGGGGCGGGCGCGCCGGATGATCTGCAGGCGGCACCGAAAACCCAGGTGTGGCTCGCCGTCAGCGATGAGCCGGCTGCCACCGTCAGCGGCGGGTATTTCTATCACATGAAGCCTCGCGACACGCATCCGGTGTTGCGTGATGTCGCCGTGCAGGAGCGGCTGATCGAAGCGTGTGAGGGGTTTTCGGGCGTCCGCTTGCCGGATTGATGCGAAGCAAGCGGTGGTGTGCGGGCACTGTGCGAGCAGGCAGGCCCTGCCAGTCGCAACGGCACATGGGTGCCGCGAGGGTACAGATCAAGCGCGGATCAGGCGCGGATCAAGCACGACACAGCCGCGCTGCAACCACCTCAACGCCCCGCGCTTTGCGCCGCCTGCCGACCCACCACCCGCGTGCCGGACGGATCGTCGAGATGACGAAACACCCACGCGGACAGCAGCGTGATCACGCCGACGCACACGAAGCTGAAACGGAACCCCAGCGCCGCCGACCCCCATTGCGCGGAGAACAGATTCACCAGCCCGCCGCCGATCGACACGCCCAGCCCGATCGCCAGCATCTGCACCATCGAAAAGAGGCTGTTGCCGCTGCCCGCATCTTCATGCGAAAGGTCCTTCAACGTGACGCTGTTCATCGCCGCGAACTGCATCGAGTTGGCCGCGCCGAATACGGCGAGGATCGCAATCTCGATCACGAGCGGCGTGCCGCGCGAAATCAGCGCGAACGCGACGATCGCGGACCCCACGATGATGGTGTTGACGAGCAGGAAAGTGTCATAACCGTAGCGCCGCACGAGCGGCGCGATCCAGCGTTTGGCGAGCGTGCCGGCCAGCGCGGCGGGCAGCATCATCAGCCCCGAATGGAGCGGCGAATAACCCAGTTGCAGTTGCAGCAGCAGCGGCACGAGGAACGGCACGGCGCTCGACCCGACGCGACACACGAGGTTGCCGATCAGGCCGACGCTGAAATTCGGCTCGCCGAACAGCGACAGCTTGAAGAGCGGATTGCGCCGGTGTTTCGCGTGCGGAATGTAGGCGAGCGCGCTCGCGACGGCGAGCGCGAACAACGCCGCCGACCAGGCCGCGCGATGTGTGGCGACCGGCGTGTCGATCGCGAGCGAAAACGCGATCATGCACAGCGACAGCAGAGTGCAGCCGATCAGATCGAACGGCGGCGCCTGGGTGCTGTCGTGCGACGGCAAAAACCGCTGCACCGCGTATAGCCCCACCGCGCCGATCGGCACATTGATCAGGAAAATCCAGTGCCACGTGATGGCCTGGACGAACCAGCCGCCGAGCGTCGGCCCGGCAATCGGGCCGAGCTGCCCGGCGATCGAAATGAAGGCGAGCGCCGACACGTATTGCTCGCCGGAGACGCTGCGCAACACGGCGAGCCGGCCGATCGGCAGCAGCATCGAGCCGCCCAGACCCTGCAGCACGCGCGCCATCACCAACTGGCCGAGCGTGTGCGCGCTCGCACAGCAGATCGAGCCCAGCACGAACACGAGGATCGCCGCGAAGTAGACGCGGCGTGTGCCGAAGCGGTCGGCGAGCCAGCCGGACGCGGGCGTGAGCATCGCCATGGTCAGCGTGTAGGCGACGACGACGGGTTGCATCGCAAGGGGCGCGACGTGCAGGCTGTTCGCGATCGACGGCAGCGCGGTGTTGACGATCGTCGTGTCGAGCGACTGCATGAAAAAACCGGCGGCGACGATCCACAGCAGCGCGGTCTGGGAAGAATCCTTGTTCATCTGGTAGGGCGCGGCGGGCGGTCTGACGGCGCAGAAGTCCGCGCGCGAGGCAATCATCGGGAGAGTTCCGTCATGATATTGACATCGACGTCAATCGGGAAGCCCACTAGGGACGCTGACTGTTATCGACTTTGGCGATAAGCGGCGCGACAATGACGCATGCTCAATCCCATCTGGCTCAAGACCTTCGCGACCGTCGCCGCCTGCCACAGCTTTACCGAGGCGGGGCGCCGGCTCGGCCTCACACAGTCGAGCGTCAGCGAACACGTCCGCCGGCTCGAAGCGAGCGTGGGCCGGCGCCTGTTCGTGCGCGACACCCATTCGCTCGCGATGACGCCGGACGGCGAGGCGATGCTCGCGCACGCCAGCGTGATCCTGCAGGCGCTGGCGCGGGCCGAGTCGCAGTTTCGCGCGCCGCGTCTGAAAGGGCGCGTGCGCCTCGGCTCGTCCGACGACGTCGCGCTCGGGCCGCTGCCCACGGTGCTCGCGGCGTTCCGCAATGCGCATCCGGATGTCGAGCTGGAGATCACCATCGGCATGACCGGCAAGCTGTACGAGTTGCTGGACGCGGGCGCGATCGACCTGCTGGTCGGCAAACGGCGGCTTGGCGACCGGCGCGGCGTGCCGCTTTTCACCGGGCGGCTGGAATGGCTCGCGCGCGCGGGCACGCTGGTCGATCTGAGCCAGCCATTGCCGCTGATTCTGGTCGCCGAGCCGAGCGTGACACGCGCGGTCGTGCTCGACGCGCTCGCCGAGGCGGGTTTCAGCTGGCAGGTGGTGTGCACGAGCAGCAGCCATGCGGGTTGCATCGCGGCCGCGCGCGGCGGGCTCGGCATCACGGTACGGCCGCAGTACCTGGCCGCGCGCGGGCTCACACCGCCGTTGAACGCCGCTGGTTTGCCGACGCTGCCGTCGGTGGAGTTCATCGCGCTGGCGGCCAAACGCCTCAGCCGCCCGGCTGGCACGCTGCTGCAACTGTTGCACGACAGCGATTTGCGAGGCTCGTGGATTGGTGAATGACGACAGGCGCGCGCCGCTTGCGCGACGCAAGAAGCCGCCCGTTTCATTCTGTTCGGATTAGCCACGCCGCTGCATTGCTTTTCATCGCGCGCGTTGCGGTCTGGTCGCGCAGCACCGCGCCCGATCCGGTGCGGCAACCGGTCGGTCATCGGTCCCGACACTGACAATCGCTACGCTGTCCTACGCGTGCGGCGCCTGCGGCCGCCAGTTCACTTCGTCACAGCGATTTGCGCGCACGCTGCATACGTGTTGCGCGGTTGCCGCGCCCGCCAGATTTTATTTTTTCATCTGGGTGCGAATCGCTATACTTTTCCATATACGGGTACATGTTCCATACAAGGAACACTGAGCGTTTTTATCCGAAAGAAGATTGGCCACGTGAAAGTACCGGAACTCACCGTCTTTCACACGTGCGCGGGGACCGCACGTCATGAGCCGCAGCGCCAGACCAGCCAGAGCGACCACCACCACGATGACCAAAAATCTCACCATCAATCTGCGCATCGCGATCACGATTGCGTTTCTCGGCGTGCTGCTGATCGCCACCGGCGCGCTCGGCATTCTCGGCATGGACCAAAGCAACCAGGCGCAGCGCGACGCGTACAGCGTGCATTTCGCGTCGGTGGTGGCGCTCGGCAAATCGGGTACGGCGATGTCACGCGCGCGTTTCGGGCTCGACTGGGCGATGAGCAATCCGCATTCGCCGCAACTGGCCACGCAGCTCGAACGCGCCCGCATGCTGCTCGGCGAATCGGACAAATGGTGGAATGCGTTCCGCGATCTGCCGAAGACGCCGAAGCTGCAACGCCTCACCGACGAGCTCGACGCGAGGCGCGGCACCGTGCGGCGCGACGGCATCGACAAGCTGATCGACGCGATCCGCAGCGGCGACGCGAGCTGGATGGACGAGAGCCGCGCGAATCATCTGATCGGCCTTTACAGCGCGATGAATGCGAGCCAGAGCGCGCTGGAGGACTATCTGAACCAGCAGGCGAGCGACGCCAACGAGCGCTCGGCGACGCTGTTTCATACGCTGCTGTATGCGTGCATCGGCAGTGTGCTGGTGGGGCTCACCGTCGCGTTCATCAGCTGGCGCATGTTGCGCCGCGCGATCATGACGCCGCTGAACGACGCGCTACGCCAGTTCGACGCGATCGCCGCCGGCGAATTGACGACCCGCGTGCCGATCCGTTCGAACGACGAAATGGCGACGCTCCTGCGCGGCGTCGCGTCGATGCAGGACAAGCTCGGCGCGACCGTCACCACCGTGCGCGCCGGTTCGCATTCGATCGCCTCGTCGACCCAGCAGATCGCCGCGGGCAATCTGGATCTGTCGCAACGCACCGAAGAGCAGGCCGCGTCGCTTGAACAAACCGCCGCGGCGATGGAACAGCTCACGTCGACCGTGCAGTTGAACGCCGAGAACGCGCATCACGCGAGCGAACTGGCGTCGCGCGCGTCCGAGATGGCCGCGCGCGGACGTCATTCGGTTGGCAGCATGGTGGAGACGATGCGCGTGATTCATGCGGGGTCGTCGAAGATGACCGGCATCATCACCGCGATCGAAGGCATCGCGTTTCAAACCAATATCCTCGCGCTGAACGCAGCCGTCGAAGCGGCGCGTGCCGGCGAAGAAGGGCGCGGCTTCGCGGTGGTGGCGGGCGAGGTGCGCAGTCTCGCGCAACGCTCGGCGGCGGCCGCGAAGGAAATCGGCGCGTTGATCGCGGAGTCGACTTCGCGCGTCGAGAGCGGCGCGGGACTCGTCAACGAAGCGGGCGGCACGATGCAGGACATCGAAGCCGCGATCGGGCGCGTCGCGCGTCTGGTCGGCGAGATCGCGGCGGCGTCGAAGGAGCAGAGCGAAGGCATCCGCCAGGTGAGCCTCGCCGTCACGCAGATGGACGAGGTCACGCAGCACAACGCGGCGCTGGTCGAGGAAAGCGCGGCGACCGCGAACTCGCTGGCGGATCAGGCGCGGCAATTGAGCGAGTTGACCGCGGCCTTCAAGGTCGCGAGCGATGTAGCGCTGCGTGAAGAGGCTGTCTGAACCTGCTCGACGCAGCGCCGTCCGGGTGGGCTCGACGTGTGCGCTTACCGCAACGCGCGCGTTCAGGCCGGCATCTTGCGAAACGAAATCGCAAAACGGTTCCATGCGTTGATCGCCGAGACGAGCAGCGTCAGGTCGACCAGTTCCTCGTCGCTGAAGTGCGGGCGCACCGCGTTCCATACCGCGTCGGGCACATGGTCTTGCGACACGAGCGTCAGCGCTTCGGTCCATTCGAGCGCGGCGCGTTCGCGGTCCGTGAAGAACGGCGTTTCGCGCCACACCACCACGGTCGCGAGACGCCGTTCGGTTTCGCCGCCTTTACGGGCGTCGCTGGTGTGCATGTCGACGCAGTACGCGCAGCCGTTGATCTGCGACGCGCGCAGGCGAACCAGTTCGGTCAGCGATTTTTCGAGCGCCGATTTGCCGATGCGCTCTTCGACGCCGATCAAGGCCTTGATCGCGGCGGGGTTGGCTTTGTAGAAGTCGAGACGTTGTTCCATGATTCACTCCTGAGTCGGGTTGGACGCATTCCGTGATGCGATGGGTGAAGCTTAGGCGTAAGACTGGATTCGGAAAATAACCGGTTTTGGGTATTTTCAGGTAACCACTTTCCCGCTTGCATGACTTGCGCAGGTGGCCCGCCGAGCGTCCTTACCGCCTGTAATGGCATCGTTGCCGGGCCTCGGGCGATTCTGTATGGTGGGCCATCGCCTATTCGAAGAGACCGCCCATGACGCCCGCCGCCGACCCGCCAGCCGATTCTCTCGCGCCCCCGATCCGCTCCGACGTGCTGATCGTCGGCGCCGGCCCCGTTGGCCTGTTCGCGGCTTTCGAGGCGGGCGTGATCGGCCTGTCGTGCCAGATCGTCGATGCGCTCGACAAGATCGGCGGCCAATGCACCGAACTCTATCCCGACAAGCCGATCTACGATATCCCCGCGATTCCGTCGTGCACCGCGCGCGATCTGGTCGAGCGTTTGATGACCCAATGCAAGCCGTTCGACGTGCCGATCCATCTCGATCAGCGGGTCGAGTCGGTCGAGCAGCGCGACGACGGGCGTTGGACCGTGCGCACCGGCCGCGGTCTCGTGTTCGACGTCGCGGCCATCATGCTCGCGGCGGGCAACGGCGCGTTCGTGCCGCAAAAGCTGACTCTGCCCGAGGCCTTGCCGCTGGAGTCGCGCCATGTGCACTACAGCGTGCCGCGCGTCGCCGATTTCGCCGGCAAGACCGTGGTCGTGGCCGGCGGCGGCGACTCGGCGCTCGACTGGGCGCTCGCGTTGCGCAAGGTCGCGCGGCGCGTGACGCTGGTGCATCGGCGCAGCGGCTTCAGCGCGGCCGATTCGAGCGTCGCGTCGATGCGGCGCGCGGTCGAAGCGGGCGAGATGGATTTCGTGGTCGGCGCGATCACGGGATTGAGCGTCCAAGGCGATGCGTTGAAGGCGCTGACGCTGCGGCATATCGAAGGCGAGACGCAACTCGAGACCGAGCATCTCGTCGCGCTGTATGGGCTGGTTGCCGATCTCGGCCCGATCGCGCAATGGGGTCTCACGATTCACGGCGGCCGCGTCGATGTCGATACGTCGAACTATGAAAGTTCGCGCCCGGGCATTTTCGCGGTCGGCGACATCGCCAACTATCCGAACAAGCAGAAGCTGATTCTGTCGGGATTCCACGAGGCGTCGCTGGCGCTGCGCAAGGCGTATTCGTACGCGTATCCCGAGAAAAAGCGCGTGCACATCCATTCCAGTTACGACGCGAAGCTGGCGGAAAAAGTCGCCGCGGCCGGCTGAGCGGGTGGCCGTGTGACTGGCCGGCGCCTGGATCGAACCGATCGAGCCGATTGAGCGGGTCGTGCGACGCGCGTGAGCGAGCCGGTCGAGATCGACATGTCACGACCGGCTCTTTTTTTCTGCGGGCCAGGTGTTATTTTCCTGCGGGCTCGCTCGCCGCGGCGGCCGCGCTCGCCGCCTTGTCCTTCTTCTTCGCTTCGTGATGGCCGATCGCGCAGCCCGCGGCCGCGCCCGCCACGCCGTGGTCCCCGGCGACGTGCCCGGCGACGCCGCCCACGACCGCGCCTTTGGTGCAACCTTCCGCGTAAGCCGCGGCATGGGCGAGCGCGAGCGCTGCGGCGAGCGTGAGGGTGGTCAGTGTCTGCTTCGTTCGTTTCAATTGGGGCTCCCTGTCTTAACGACATGCGATGTCGATGTAACGACAGTCACCTCGTAGCAAAAGCGGGGCCCGGCGCGATCGTTTTCTGCCGATGGGGCAACGCGGCGGCGCGGCGGCCGTGACGGCATCCATCGGGTGAAACGATAGGCAAAGCAGCCGGTCATGCGCGGTGTATCCTTTGACCGGAACCTCTATACTTGCGCGTCATGAACCAGCTTGATGTTCCTTCCGCCCGCGAAGACGGCGAGCCCGACCGAGGCGCCGCCGCAGCCCGTACGACCCCTGCCGTCGCCGTCGACTATTCGGCGCTCGTGCAGGCGATCGAAGACTACGCGATCTTCCTGCTCGATGCGACCGGGCACATCGTCAGCTGGAACGTCGGCGCGCAGAAGCTCAAGGGCTACACGGCGCAGGAAATCATCGGCCAGCATTTCTCGCGCTTCTATACCCAGGAAGCCGTGGCGCGCGGCTGGCCGACCTACGAACTGCAACAGGCGTCGCTCACAGGCCGCTTCGAGGACGAAGGCTGGCGAGTGCGCAAGGACGGCAGCCTGTTCTGGTCGAACGTGGTGATCACGGCGATCCGCAACGACGCGGGCGTCCTCACCGGCTTCGCCAAGATCACGCGCGACCTGACCGCGCAACGCGAGTACGTGGAAGCGTTGCGGCAAAGCGAGGAGCGTTTTCGCCTGCTGGTCGATTGCGTCAAGGATTACGCGATCTTCATGCTCGATCCGCAAGGCTACGTGGTGAGCTGGAATGCGGGCGCGGCGCGCATCAAGGGCTATACGCGCGAAGAGATCGTCGGCCGGCATTTCTCGCTGTTCTATGTGCCCGAAGAAGCCGCGGCCGGCAAACCGGCGCGCGAGCTGGCCATCGCGCGGCAGCTCGGCCATGTGGAAGACGAAGGCTGGCGCGTGCGCAAGGACGGCTCGACCTTCTGGGCCAACGTCAACATCACGGCCGTGCACGACGAATCGAACCGCTTGCGCGGCTTCGCCAAGGTCACGCGCGATCTGACCGAGCGGCGTCAGCGTGAAGAACTGGAGCGCTCGAGCGAGCGCATGCGCGAGTTTCTGGCGACGCTCGCGCATGAGTTGCGCAATCCGCTTGCGCCGGTGCGCAACGCCGTCGGCGTGATGCAGCTCGAAACCGGGCTGAGTCCCGCCATGATGCATTCGCGCGATCTGATCGACCGCCAGGTCACCCATCTGACACGGCTGGTCGACGATCTGCTCGACGTGGGCCGGATCATGTCGGACAAGATCGAATTGCGCGTCGGCCGCGTCGATCTGCGCGAACTGGTGGCACGCGCGATCGAGGCGGCGCGGCCGTTCACCGACGCGCACGAGCAGATCGTCGTGCCGCATGTGCCGGACGAACCGGTATGCATTCGCGGCGACATGACCCGTCTCGTGCAGGTGCTGCAGAACCTGCTGCACAATGCGTCGAAATTCTCGCCGCCGGGCAGCCGTATCGATGTCACGGGCCGCATCGACTACCGGATGGCGGTGCTCGAAGTGCGCGACGCGGGCTGCGGTATTCCGGCGCAATCGCTCGACAAGATCTTCCAACTGTTCGCGCAGGAAAAAGCCGGCCAGAATTCGAGCGAAGGCGGTCTAGGCATCGGGCTCACGCTGTGCAAATCGCTGGTCGAGATGCATGGCGGCAGTATCTTCGCGAGCAGCGAAGGGCTCGGGTGCGGCAGCGCGTTCACGCTGAGTCTGCCGCTTGCCGGCGCGTCGTCGGAAGCGGCCGCTGACGAGACGCATGCGGTCACGCCCGAGGTGTCGCCGTTGCGGGTCCTGCTGGTCGACGACAATCACGATTCCGCCGACAGCCTCGCGATGCTGCTCGAACTCAAGGGCCACGAGGTGCGCATCGCGTACGGCGGCGAGCAGGCGCTGGAGATCGCGCCGCGCTTCGTGCCTCAGTTGGCGGTGATCGACATTGCGATGCCGAAAATGGACGGCTACGCGACGCTCGCCGCACTGCGCGTGATGCCCGAACTGGCCGGGACGATGTTCGTCGCCATGACGGGCTTCGGCCACGCGAGCGACCGCGAACGGACTCGCACTGCCGGTTTTCATGCGCATCTGGTGAAGCCGGTGGAACTCGGGCAGTTCGACGCGCTGCTCGCGCAGGCCGAATCGCGGCGCGGCAAGCGCGATTTCCCTTGAGCGTCGACGCGGCCGGTTCGTCCCCATCGTTGCTTTGATCCCTTTGTCGTTGCCTCCCAGTACCGTGCGCGGCTTCGCGCACTTCATCCCACCTTCCTGACACTGAGCGGCCTGAAGACGGCGGCTCGCCGGCGTTCGGCGCTGGGGCACGTCGTTTGCTGAGGCCTTTGCATATGCCGCGGCTTTACGCAGGCCGCAGGCGGCAAATCGAACCGCTTCAGGGAGGCACGATGCTCGATACGCGTGATCATGCGGCCGGCGTCCATGCGCGGCGCCCGCCGGGCGAGGGCAAATCCGGCCGCCGCGATTCGGATCCGGCGCGCGAGCCGCGCGGCGGCGCGAAAACTACCGCGCCGCTGGATGATTTTCTACATACTGCGCGTTTCGATCCGAACCACCCGGCTGCGCTCGGCGCTCTGTTGCGCGAGATGGTCGAGCGCGGCTACGACCGCGCGCCGCTTCTGCCATTGCCCGGCCACGGCCACACGCTGGCCCGCTGGCGCGCACTGGCGGCGGTTGCCGCGTGCGACCTGGGCCTCGTCAAGCTGTTCGAAGGCCACACGGACGCACTTGCCATCCTCGCCGAATTGCACGGCCCCACGCCGCCCGCGGGGAGTTGCTGGGGCGTGTGGGCCGCCGAGCCCCCCGACGCGCGCGTGCAGGTCAGCAAAGTAGGAATCCGAAGCGATAACGGGCAGGTTCAGCTCACCGGTACCAAAGCCTGGTGTTCGGGCGCAGCGGTCGTCAGTCACGCGCTCGTCACCGCATGGCTGGATGAACAGCCGGTGCTCGTCGCCGTCGCGATGGATCAGCCGACGATCTCGATCGACGCATCGAACTGGCAAGCGGTCGGCATGCGAGCCACGGCCAGTGCGGATGTGATGTTCGATCGCACCCCCGCGACGCTGGTGGGCGCGGCGCACGCGTATGTGCGCCGGCCGGGCTTCTGGCATGGCGGCGCCGGCATTGCCGCGTGCTGGTACGGCGCCGCCGCGCAGATCGGCCGGATGTTGCGCGACGCTTGTGCGCAGCGCGCCGATGCGCTGCGCCTCGCTCATCTCGGCGCGGTCGATGTCGCGCTGCAAGCGGCGGCTGCCGTGTTGCGCGAAACCGCCGCGCATATCGACGCGAATCCGCAGGCCGACGCGCAGTGTGAAGCGCTGCGCGCGCGTCTGGTCGTCGAGGAGGCGGCGGGCGCCGTGATGCTTCACGCGACGCGTGCGCTCGGCGCGGGCCCGTTGTGCCGCAATGCGCGCTTCGCGCGCGCGTTGGCGGACCTGCCGGTGTTTCTGCGCCAGAGTCACGCGGAACGCGATCTTGCCGCGCTCGGCGAGATGATCGCCGCGCCGCGCGTCGTCGACACGTCCACCTTCGGAGGTGCGCCGTGGACCCTTTGATCCGAAGCGCGGAGGGTCGCTGAGATGTCGACCACGCAGTATTTCGATCAACTCTACAAAGAGAGCGACGATCCGTGGAAGCTGCGCGAAGGCTGGTACGAACGGCGCAAGCGGTCGCTCACGCTCGCGCTGCTGCCGCACCCGCGTTATCGGAACGCGTTCGAACCCGGTTGCGCGAACGGCGAGCTGAGCGTCGAACTGGCGAACCGCTGCGACGCGTTGCTCGCCGTCGATCTGCATGAGCGAGCGGTACTGCTCGCGCGCGAGCGCGTGGCCGGCGCACCGCAGGTGCGTGTCGAGCAGCGCACGGTGCCGCGTGAATGGCCGACCGAAGCCGGACCGTTCGATCTGATCGTCATCAGCGAGTTTGCCTACTACCTCGCTGCAGCCGAGCTGGAAACGCTGGCCGCGCGGATCGCCGCGTCGCTGACGACCGACGGCACGCTGCTCGCGTGTCACTGGCGCCGGCCTTTCGCCGAAGCGCTTGAATCCGCCGACGCCGCGCATGCGTTGTTCGATGCGCGCTGCGGCTTGTCGCGTCTTGCGCATCATGACGAAGCCGATCTGCTGATCGACGTCTGGTCGCGCGACGCGCGTTCGGTAGCGCAACGCGAGGGGCTCCTATGATCGGCGTGATCGTTCCGGCACATAACGAAGAGGCGTTGCTGGCGCCTTGCCTCGCGGCGCTGATCGAAGCGTCGCGCCACGAGGACCTCGTGGGCGAAGCGGTGCGCATCGTGGTCGTGCTCGATGCGTGCAACGATTTTTCCGGCGCGATCGCGCGGGCCTACGGCGTGCAAACGCTGACGCTAAAGGCGCGCAACGTCGGCATTGCGCGCGCGACGGGCGCCGACCTGCTGCTCGCGGACGGCGCCCGCTGGCTCGCGTTCACCGACGCCGACAGCCGCGTGTCGGCAGGCTGGCTGGTTGCGCAGCTGGCGCAGGATGCGGACGCGGTCTGCGGCTCGATCGCGGTGGACGACTGGAGCACGCATCCGCACAGCGTGCGCGAATATTTTCGCAAGACCTACGTCGATGCAGACGGTCATCGTCACGTACACGGCGCGAATCTCGGCGTGTCGGCCGAGGCTTACCGGCGCGCCGGCGGCTTTCCGCCGCTCACGTGCAGCGAAGACGTGGCGCTGGTCGACCGGCTGATTGCGATCGGCGCGCGCATCGCGTGGAGCGCCGCACCGCGTGTCATCACGAGCGCGCGCGCGGCGGCCCGCGCGCGGGGCGGCTTCGGCGACACGCTGGCGGCATGGGCGGCCGGATGACGCGCGCGACTCGCGAGGCATCCGGAATTTGCTTCGGATAACAGAAGATCGAGACGGCGGGACGCCGCGAGGAGGGCGACATGATGGACGCGATCTTCGTTCTGTTTGGCGAGGGCAGGAATCTCGACCCCTTGCAGATGGGCATGCGCTCGATCGTCGTGTTCCTGATCGCGCTCGTGCTGATACGCGTATCGGGCCGGCGCTCGTTTGGGCAACGCTCGCCGTTCGATTCGGTGGTGGTGATCCTGCTCGGCGCCACCTTGAGCCGCGCGATCGTCGGCGCATCGCCGTTCGTCGCCACAGTCGTCGCGTCGCTCGCAATCGTGCTGTGTCACCGGATGCTGGCGTGGGCCTGCATGCGCTCGCGCGGGCTCGAGCGGCTGGTGGGCGGCGTCGAGCGCGAGGTGTTCAGCAACGGCGCGTTCAACGCGCACGAAATGGATGCCGCGCTGATCACCTCGACCGACGTGCAGGAAAGCGTGCGGCAAAAGACCGGATCACGCACGATGGACAACGTGGCCGCGGCGATTCTCGAACGCAACGGCGAAGTGAGCGTGATCCGCAAGAACGCGTGAGAACCGGGTAAGGAACGCGTGACGAGGGTGTATAACCTGCGCGCGGCGCTTAACCCCGGCCGCCGCGCGAGATTTCCTCACCGGCGCCGCGCGGCATGCGCAGCGTGACCGGAATCGACGCGAACGAGCACAAGCCGACCACCAGAAACGCCGGCCAGAAATCCGACCACGTGATGCTCGGATGCCCGTGCAACAGCCGCGAAATCTGCAGCACGATCCCGCCGACCGTCACGCCGAGCCCGAGCGACATCTGTTGCACGACGCTGCCGAGGCTCGTTGCGCGTCCCACGTCGCGGTTGGCGATCTCCGCATAGGTCAGCGAGTTCAGACTCGTGAATTGCAGCGCAGGGAAGAAGCCGCCGAGCAGCACGACCACCCAGATGATCCACGTCGGCGTGCTGGGGAAAAACAGTCCGCATGCCGCGATCGACAGTCCGGAAAGCGCCGCGTTGACCACCAGCACCGAGCGGAAGCCGAATTGCCGCAGCACGCTCGACGCGACCGTGCGCATGAACATGCCGCCGAACGCCGACGCGCAGGTGATGAGGCCGGATTGGAACGCGCTCATGCCGTGGCCTTCCTGCAGCATCAGCGGCAGCAGGAACGGCAATGCGCCGAGGCCGATCCGGAACAGCGAGCCGCCGAGCACGCTGGCCTGGAACGTCGGCACCTTGAAAAAGCGCAGGTCGAGCAGCGGGAGTTCGACGCGCTGTGCGTAAGCGACGTAGATCGCGAGCAGCACGGCGCCGCTTGCGCACATGCCGAACGCGTCGGCGTTGGAAATCAGTTCGCCGCCGACCAGCGACAGCCCGAGCAGAAGCAGCACCGCGCCCGCCGCCGACAGCAGGAAGCCGATCCAGTCGAGCGGGCCCGGGTCCGGCTCGCGCGTGTTGGTGATGTACTTGTTGGTCAGATAAATGCCGAGTATGCCGATCGGCACGTTGATGAAGAAAATCAGACGCCAATGCAGATAAGTGGTGATGAAGCCGCCGAGCAGCGGGCCCGCCGCGGGGCCGAGCATCGCGGGCACACTCAGGTAGTTCATCGCGCGGATGAAGTCGGACTTGTCCACCACGCGAAAGATGATGATCCGCCCGACCGGCACCATCATCGCGCCGCCGACGCCTTGCACGAAGCGCGCGAGCGTGAACGTGGCGAGCGAATTGGACGCGGCGCACAGGAGCGAGCCCGTCACGAAGATGCCGATCGCGGTGCGGAAGATGGTGCGCGCGCCAAAACGGTCGGCGAGCCAGCCGCATACGGGGATGAACACGCCGAGTCCCAGCACATAGCTCGTCACCGCGATTTTCAGCGTGACCGGGTCGCGCCCGAAGTCGCGCGCCATGGCGGGCAGGGCGGTGACGATCACGTTCGCATCGACGCTCTCCATGAACATCGCGCAGGCGACGATAAGGGGCGCAATCAGAGCTTTCTGGACGGCGGTCATGAAGGCGAGCGGCGGCGTGTCGCAGGCAAAGGGGCATTATTGCACCTGTACGGTGCGGATTGTTAATAGCGCCGCATGGTGATGGCGCCCCTTCATGATTCGCGACTGAGTGTGACTGCGGCGCAACACATCCGGCGCCTATTTAATAGTTGTTGCGGTGCGACATAAGAAGACTATAATCGGGTTATTGCCTAGGTAGAAACCCTATACAGGAGTCCGACCATGAACACCGCTTCCAACGCCGCCCGTGCCACTACCGCTAACGTCAGCCTGTTCGGCAAGCTGCGCGCCCTGGCGCTGCATGCGCTGAACCTGCATCTGCAAAACTGCGCCGTGATCGCGGAAGCTTATCGCCGTCCGCTGTAAGGCTGGCGCGCCGCGGCCCCGGCCGGCAAGGCCCGGCGGGCGCCGCAACGCGCTGACCCGTCGAGCTCGTGGCCTTTGCGCTTTTCGGGCCATTCAGGCGGCGCTCCGCTCCGATCTATCGCACAACGCCCGCTTGCATAGCGGGCGTTGTGCTATGTGGCTGCGCAAATCGGGGTCGATTGATCCGCCGCACGCGGACGCGATCCGGTACTCCCGAGAGTCCTTGGCGCCGCCATCGCCGAACCAGGCGTACGACGCGTCTAGTTGCCGGCGTCGGCGGGTCCGGTCGACGCCGACGCGCGGATTCGGGTCGACCGCGTGGACAAGGCGCTCATCAATAACGCGATCCCCAGCAGTCCGACCAGATAAACGCCTGCCGTCAGCCAATCCTGATCCGCCATCATCATTCCCCCCAAGTAGCTGACATCGCCCGGTAAATGCGCCGCATTTCACCGTGCATTGCGCTCCATTACGGCGCGACAGGCGAAAACCTTGATGGCGGGAATTCCCTTTTTAAAAGGGCCGGCGGAATAAGCTAATCACGACAAGGGTCGAATCTGTATTTGAACAGCACATGGCGCGCGCCCGGCTCGCGCCACTGCGTAAGGGTTTGCACGAATCGCACCCCAAAAGGCAGCCCTAACCGGCAATATTGACTGCCATATTCCGCAGTTCATCAGATAAATCACGGCGAAATGGCGTGCGCTGTCAACCTTTTGCACACTTTGCCGTTATCCCTTTGTAATCGCCAAATCAGGCGACGCAGCGATGGACGATCCGTCGTCGCGACAGCTCCACGCAAGGCCCCCCGCATTGACCATGTTCCATCGACATAACAACAAATTCGACCGGCTACGCGCAATGTTCACCCGCCTCTCGAAGACGCTCGTCAAGCGGGAAATCCTCTCGCCCGTGTTAGCGCTCGTGATTTGCGGGTTGCTGCTGGTCGTCTTGCAGCATTTGTCGCAAGCGGTCGACTACCGCTCGGTGATTCGCGAGTTGCGCGAGCTCACGGCCGGCGAGTGGACTGCCGCGCTCGGCGCCACGGCACTCAGCTACGTGGCGCTGGTCGGACGCGATGCCGTGGGCTTGCGCTACCTGGGCGCGGCCGTGCCGCGCGTGGCGCTGTGGATCGGTGCGACCGCGGGTTCCGCGCTCGGCAACGCCACCGGCTTCGGCGCGTTGACGGGCGGCGCCGTGCGCGCGCGCGTCTACGGCGTGGCGAACATCACGCCCGCGCAGATCGGCCGCATGACCGTGTTCACGAGCGTGTCGCTCGCGCTCGCGCTCGTGCTGATGTCGGCGCTCGGCATGCTCGGCATGGCCGGCCAGCTCGCGCCGATGCTGCACCTCACACCCGTCACGCTGCGCTGGAGCGGCGCGGCGCTGCTGATCGCGCTCACGCTCGCGGCTGCCGCGTGCCGCCGCGAAACCCGCCCGATCCGCACGCGCTGGCAGTGGCTGTCGTTCGACATTCCCGCGCGCCGCGATCTGCTCGCGCAAGTGGCGCTCGCGGTCCTCGACGTGGTGGCGGCAGGCCTCGCGCTGTGGGCGCTGCTGCCGCATGCGAACGTGAGCTTCGTAACCTTCATCACCGTCTATGCGGCAGCCATGCTGCTCGGCATGATCGGCCACACGCCCGGCGGGGTCGGAGTGTTCGAAGCGGCGATGGTTTTCACGCTGAGCGGCAGCGTGCAAACGCATCAGATGGTTGCCGCGCTGCTGGCGTATCGCGCGATCTATTTCGGTGTCCCGTTGATCGTCTCGGCGGCGTTGCTCGCGGGCTTCGAAGGCCGCGCGCTGAAAGACCGCTTGCCGCTGTTGCGCGCGCAGCGCGCGTCGGAACTCGCGCCGCTGTTTCTGAGCCTCGTCACGTTCGTGGTCGGCGGCATGCTGGTGATTTCCAGCGCGACGCCCGCTTTCTGGCAACGCATTCATATCTTGCGCGACCTGGTGCCGCTATGGGTGCTCGAAAGCTCGCAGATGCTGTGCAGCGTGCTCGGCGTGCTGCTGCTGTTCGTCGCGCGCGGTTTGCTGCGCCGTCTGGACGCCGCCTGGTGGATGACGCTGCTGCTCGCGGTGCTGAGTCTCGCGCTGTCTTTGACCAAAGGTCTCGCGTTCGTCGAGGCGGGTGTGCTCGGCATGTTGATCGCGCTGCTGCTGTCCACGCGCTGGCGGTTCAATCGCCATTCGTCGCTGTTCGCGGAGCGCTTTACGGCGGGCTGGCTGGTATCGGTCGCGATGGTGCTGATGCTGGCCACGTGGGTCATGCTGTTCGCGTTCCGCGACGTGCCGTACACGCGCGACCTGTGGTGGCAATTCGCGTTCGACGAGCGCGCGCCGCGTGCGCTGCGCGCGACGCTGGCCGCGAGCCTGTTCGCCGCGACCTTCTCGTTCTGGCAATTGCTGCGTCCTGCGGCGGGCCGCTTCGTCAAACCCGCGCCGGAAGATCTGCGCGACGCGGCGCGCATCGTGCGCGCGCAGGAGCGCAGCGATGCCGGTCTCGCGCTGATGGGCGACAAGAGCTTCCTGTTCTCCGAGTCGCGCGAAGCATTCCTGATGTACGCGAAAAACGGCCGCACATGGGCCGCGCTGCATGATCCGGTGGGACCGCGCGACGAGTGGGCCGGCCTGATTCGCAAGTTCGTCGCGCTCGCGCATGCGCACGGCGGGCGCGCGGCGTTCTATCAGGTGCGCGCCAACGCATTGCCGCTCTATCTCGACGCCGGTCTCACGCTGATGAAGCTCGGCGAGGAAGCGCACGTCGTGCTCGACGATTTCGATCTGAAGGGCTCGCATCGCGCGCATCTGCGCTACGCGCTCAAGCGCGGCGAGCGCGACGGCTTCACCGTCGAAGTGATCGATCAGGCGAACGTGCCCGCGTCGCTCGAAACGCTGCGCGAGATTTCCGACGGCTGGCTCGACAGCCGCGACGCACGCGAGAAAAGCTTCTCGGTGGCCGCGTTCAACGACGAGTATCTCGCGGCGCAATCGGTGATGCTGGTGCGCCAGAACGGCGAGCCCGCCGCGTTCGTCACCTTCATGACGACCGATATGAACACCGAGGCGACGGTCGGCGTGATGCGGCACGTGGAAAGCGCGTCGCCGTATGCGATGGAATATCTGTTCACTCAACTGGCGCTGCATCTGAAGCAGGCGGGGTTCCGCTCGCTCAGCCTCGGCATCGCGCCGCTCTCCGGCATGCAGCCGACGCCGCTCGCGTCGCGCTGGCACCGGCTGGCCGGCATCGTGTGGCGCTTCGGCGGCCGCTTCTATAACTTCCGCGGACTGCGTGCTTTCAAGAGCAAGTTCCAGCCGCATTGGGAGCCGCGCTATCTCGCGGCGTCGGGTTCGATGGGCGTGTTCTTCACGCTCGCGGACCTGTCATTGCTGGCAGGAGGCCGGCGTTCATGACATTGCATTCGATCTTCAGGCTCGCCGTCGCGGCGAGCTTCGTGAGCTGTGGCGCGCTCGCGCAAGCGGCGACCACCACCGTGCCTGGCGGCCGTTATGGCGACGTCACCGTGACCCAGCCGGCCGGCCCGTTGCGCGGCTTCGTGGTGCTGTACTCGCAAGCCAGCGGCTGGAATGCGGCCGATCAGCAAACTGCCGACGCACTCGCGAAAGCAGGCGCGTTGACTGTCGGCGTGGATACCGCGCGTTACGCGGCCAACCTGAGCGCGAAGAAGGAAACCTGCCATCAGCTGGTAGGCGACGCCGAAGCGTTGAGCCACCAGCTCGAACGGCAATCGCAATCGAGTCACTATTTCGCGCCGATCGTCGCGGGCACGGGCCAGGGCGCGACGCTCGCGATGCACGTGCTCGAACAGGCGCCGTCGAACACGATTGCCGGCGCGGTCTCGGTGGATGCCGAGCATGCGCTCGATGCGCGCTTTCAGCCGTGTCCGCCGGACCCGACGGTGATCCGCGACAAGGTGCCGGGCTTCGTCGAAAAGGCGAGCACGGGCAACTCCGATCGCGTGCGCGTCGTCGCGTTGCTCACGCCGCATCTGCAGCCCGTGTCGACGAGCGACGGCGATGTCTCCGATCTGCCGCTGATCGAGTTGCCGGCTGCGCACCCGAACGGCCTGATGGCGATCGTCATTTCGGGCGACGGCGGCTGGCGCGATCTCGACAAGACCATTGCGCAGGCGTTGCAGAAAGACGGTGTGTCGGTGGTCGGCTGGGACAGCCTGCGCTACTTCTGGAGCGAGAAGCCCCCCGCGCAGACGAGCCGCGATCTCGCGCGCGTGATGCAGACCTATGGCGCGCGTTGGCACGCGGAGCATATTGCGCTGGTCGGCTATTCGTTCGGCGCCGACGTGATGCCGTTCGCGTACAACCGTCTGCCGCAGGAGCAGCGCACGAAGGTGTCGCTGATCGCGTTGCTCGGCTTTGCGCCCGATGCCGATTTTCAGATCCGCGTGGGCGGCTGGCTCGGCATGCCGGCGAGCGAGAAGGCGTTGAAGGTGCAGCCGGAATTGACGAAGGTGCCGCCCGCGATCGTGCAGTGCTTTTACGGTGCGGAAGAGGAGGACACGCTGTGTCCGGCGCTCGATAAAAGCGGTATCGAGGTGATTCGCACGTCGGGCGATCATCACTTCGGCGGTGACTACAACGCGATGGAGAGGCGCATTCTCAGCGCCTTCAAAAAGCAGAGCGGCGTGCGTGACTGATTGCGGCGTCGTCGTGTGAGGCGAGTGGTTGGGCGAAGGGTCGGCGGCATCAGGGTTGACAAAGCGCGCCGACTCAACGAAGATCGATCAGATGAACTGCCTCGACATCCGTATTGCGCTGATTATTAGCATCATTCATCGAATGGTGGGTTAGCGCGCGTCTGATAGCAGTGACACATTAACCCGCCCCACGAGGCGGGTTTTTTTATGTCCGCTTGCTGCCTGCCTCCTGGTGAACTCTGTGCTGATTCGTTCTTGCCATACAGGAGCTTGCCTTGCCGTCACACTCACTCGAATACGCGCACGCCTATGCTGCGGAAGCTATCGACAGCGTCGCGCTGCGCCACGATTACCTCAAGAAGACCCTGACCGCGCGCGTCTACGACGTGGCCCGCGAGACCGAACTCGAACGCGCGCCGAACCTGTCGGCGCGGCTGCGCAACCCGGTCTATCTGAAGCGCGAGGACAACCAGCCGGTGTTCTCGTTCAAGCTGCGCGGCGCGTACAACAAGATGGCGCATATCCCGGCCGAAGCGCTGGGGCGTGGGGTGATTACCGCATCGGCGGGCAATCATGCGCAGGGCGTGGCATTGTCGGCGGCACGCATGGGCGTGAAGGCGATCATCGTGGTGCCGGTCACGACACCGCAGGTCAAGGTCGATGCCGTGCGCGCACACGGCGGCCCGACGGTCGAGGTGGTGCAGTTCGGCGAATCGTACAGCGACGCCTACGCACATGCGGTGAAGTTGCAGGAAGAGCGCGGCCTGACCTTCGTGCATCCGTTCGACGACCCTTACGTGATCGCGGGCCAGGGCACCGTCGCGATGGAGATTCTCAGCCAGCATCAGGGACCGATTCACGCGATCTTCGTGCCGATCGGCGGCGGCGGACTCGCGGCCGGCGTGGCCGCGTATGTGAAATCGGTGCGCCCGGAGATCAAGGTGATCGGCGTGCAGACCGACGATTCGTGCGCGATGGCCGCATCGCTGAAAGCGGGCGAGCGGGTCACGCTGAACGAAGTCGGCCTGTTCTCGGACGGCACGGCGGTGAAGCTGGTCGGTGAAGAAACCTTCCGGCTGTGCAGCGAATATCTCGACGACGTGCTGCTCGTGGACACCGATGCGCTGTGCGCGGCGATCAAGGACGTGTTCCAGGACACGCGCAGCGTGCTCGAACCCGCGGGCTCGCTGGCGGTCGCCGGAGCCAAGCAGTATGCGGAGCGCGAAGGCATCGAGAACCAGACGCTGATCGCGATCACGTCGGGCGCGAACATGAACTTCGACCGCATGCGTTTCGTCGCCGAGCGCGCCGAAGTCGGCGAGGCGCGCGAAGCGGTGTTCGCGGTGACGATCCCCGAGGAGCGCGGCAGCTTCCGGCGCTTCTGCGAACTGGTCGGCACGCGCAGCGTCACCGAGTTCAACTACCGGATCGCGGACGCGAACTCGGCGCATATCTTCGTTGGCGTGCAGATCAGGAATCGCAGCGAGTCGGCGCAAATCGCGGGCGCGTTCGAAGCGCACGGCTTCGCCACCGTCGACCTGACCTTCGACGAACTCTCGAAGCAGCACATCCGCTACATGGTCGGCGGGCGCTCGCCGCTCGCGCATGACGAGCGGCTGTTCCGCTTCGAGTTTCCGGAGCGGCCGGGCGCGCTGATGAAGTTCCTGTCGTCGATGGCGCCGAACTGGAACATCAGCCTGTTCCACTATCGCAACCAGGGGGCGGATTACAGTTCGATCCTGGTGGGCATCCAGGTGCCCACGAGCGAGACCGGGGAGTTCGACCGTTTTCTCGCGACGCTCGGCTATCCGTACTGGGAAGAGACGCAAAACCCGGTGTATCGCCTGTTTCTCGCCTAGCAGATTGGGTGGGGTTTACCTTGAGGTCGCGCAACCTTCAGTGATTGCCCGGTGCGCCTTATAAAGGGGCCACAAGCCCCGCCAGCACGGCGTTAGCGCGCGTTGTCACCCATCAACGCGGCCGTCGCGGATCAGCCGTTTATCGCCATAAGCGATACAGCCTATCCACAATATCGGATTGCACGATACAGCCCATGATCGTCACACTGAGCGCCAATCAATCGCCGCATTCAGGAGACAACTCATGCGCACCCAAGTTGGCATCATCGGTGCCGGGCCCGCGGGCCTGCTTCTTTCCCACCTTCTTCATCTGCGCGGCATCGAGTCGGTCGTGCTCGAAACGCGCACTCGCGACCAGATCGAATCCACCATCCGCGCCGGCGTGCTCGAACAGGGCACGATGGACCTGCTGACCGAAGCCGGCGTCGGCGCACGCATGAAAGCCGAAGGCGCGCTGCATCATGGGTTCGAACTGGCCTTCGAAGGCAAGCGGCGGCGTATCGATCTGACCGGACTCACCGGTCACTCGATAACGGTCTACGCGCAGCACGAAGTGATCAAGGATCTGGTCGCCGCGCGCGTGGCCGCGGACGGCGCGCTGCGTTTCGGCGTGTCGGAAACGTCGCTGCACGGCATCGATACCGACAAGCCGTCGATCCGCTATCGCCACGAAGGCGAAGCATGCGAGCTGCAATGCGACTTCGTGATCGGCTGTGACGGATCGCAGGGCGTCTCGCGTGCTTCGATTCCGCAGGCGCTGCGCAAGGACTATGAACGCGTCTACCCGTTCGGTTGGTTCGGTATCCTGTGCGAAGGGCCGCCCTCGTCGGACGAATTGATCTATGCACGTCACGAACGCGGCTTCGCGCTGATCAGCACGCGTTCGCCTAACGTGCAGCGCATGTATTTCCAATGCGATCCGAAGGACTCGGTCGAGAACTGGTCCGACGACCGAATCTGGGCGGAGTTGCACGCACGCGTCGATTCGCACGATGGCCAGAAGATCGTCGACGGCAAAATCTTCCAGAAGAATATTGTCGGCATGCGCAGTTTCGTGTCGGCCACGATGCAGCACGGTCGGCTGTTTCTCGCCGGCGACGCCGCGCATATCGTGCCGCCGACCGGCGCAAAGGGCATGAATCTGGCGGTCGCCGACGTGCGCGTGCTGACCCGTGCGCTGGACGCGTTCTACGTCGAAAATCGCACCGATCTGCTCGACAGCTATAGCGAAACCGCGCTCAAGCGTATCTGGCGCGCCGAGCATTTCTCGTACTGGATGACGAGCATGATGCACCGCATTGAAGGCGCGTCGCCGTTCGAGCAGCAGTTGCAGGTGGCTGAACTGGAATACGTGACCACGTCGCGCGCGGCGGCCACCGCGATGGCGGAAAATTACGTCGGCGTGCCCGTGTCGCAGGCGTAACCACCGCGCAAGGCGAGTCGCACCGACGCTAGTTGAGCGACAAATCCCGGTGCGCCGCGGCCTGAAACTCCGTAGGCGTGACGCCGGTCTGCTTGCGGAAATAGCGGCTGAAATAAGCCGCATCCTCGAAACCGAGCGCATGCGCGATCTGTTTGATGGTCAAGCCTGAATAGACCAGATCGCGCTGCGCCTCGCGTATCAGATGGTCATTGACGAGCGACAGCGGTGAATGGCCGAGTTCGTCGCGGCAGATGCGGCCCAATTGCGCGGCCGTGACGCCGAGTTTCCCTGCATAGAACTCGATGGGCTGGTGTTCGCGAACGTGCGAGGCGACCAGTTCGCGCAGCCGTTTGATCTGCGCCGCGCGTCGGTCGTTGACCGTCGCGCTGGCCGCCGACGCGGCATCGGTCAAACGCGCCACTTGCACAAAAAGTGCAATCATCAACGCCATGCCCGCGGCGATATGGCCGCGCGCGCTGCCGCGAAATTCCTGTTCCAGCAGGCCGAACAACGGCATCAGCGTGCGCTCGCCGACCTCGGGCCGCACGGGGATCAGCGCGGGCCGTTGCAGCACCGGTAACAGACCCGGCGACACGGCTTTCGAGATCGACTCCAGCGCCCGCTGCGCAGCGGTGATCACGAGCCCGTCCATTTCCGGCGAAAACACGAATCCATGCACGGTTTGCGCGGGAATCAGCACGATGCACGGCGGTTCGATCGCGAGTTTCTCGCTCTCGACCAGCACGTGGCCCATGCCGCCGCGGATGTAGAGAATCTGCAGCAGCGCGTCGTGACGGTGCGCTGCGATATGCCAGTCGTTAGGACGGCTGCGCTCCACGATCCATTCGAAATTGAATGCGTCGTACCAGGGCGGCCGCGCCGACTCTCCATACAAGTCGTAGTTAGGGATTTTACTCATGCCGTTTTGTCTCCTATGTGCGAATTGTCCTGCGATGCGCTGCCTTTGTCCAATTTCAGCCGCACTCGCGTGGCTATACTTTTTTCCATGAAAGGCGCGCTTGAATAGCGCGGCGGCAAAGCCGGCCAGCGCATCGCGCCGACGATCAAAATCATGGAGATTCGGATGACTAATCAAATCAACGGGAGTCGTGACACAGCGGGCGCACAGCATTGGCTCGCGCTCGAAGGCAAGGTCTGCGTGGTGAGCGGAGCGGCCGGCGGTATCGGCAGCGCAATCGCTCAGGTACTCGGCAATGCGGGAGCGCGCCTGGCGTTGCTCGACCGTGACGAGGAAAAGTGCCGCGCACTCGCGCAGAGCCTGAACGCGAATGGCGTCGAGGCGCTCGCGCTCCCTTGCGACATCGGCGACATCGACAGCGTGCGCGGTGCGGTGAACGGCGCCGAGTCGGCACTCGGCGTGGCTGATGTGCTGGTGAACAACGCCGGATTGCTGCGTCCGGGCGGCATCGAAGAGATCGGTCTGGATGCGTGGAACGCGATGCTGCGCGTGAACCTGACAGGGTACATGCTGTGCTCGCAGCAGTTCGGCCACGGCATGTTGAAGCAGGGCGCGGGCGCGATCGTGCATGTCGCTTCGGTGGCCGCGCATCATCCGCAAACCTACAGCGGCGCCTATAGCCCCGGCAAAGCCGGCGTCGCGATGCTGTCGAAGCAACTCGCGGCGGAGTGGGGGCCGCGCGGCATCCGCAGCAACACGGTGTGTCCGGGCATGATCCGCACGCCGTTGTCCGCCGCGTTCTATGAGCACGGCGATATCGAGCGCCGCCGCAGCGCGATGACGGCCAGCCGCCGCATCGGCGAACCCGGCGACATCGCCGATGTCGTCGCGTTTCTCGCCAGTGCTCGCGCCGCGTATGTGAACGGCGCTGAGATCGTCGTCGACGGCGGACTCGAAAGCATGCTGATGGACCTCGTGCCGCGGCCCGGCTTCGAAGCCACAGCGGCTACGCCGGTCACCCGTTAGGCCCTCGCACAAGGACGCACATCATGACCAATGCAACACGTGCAACACCCAACGCCGCGCTGACCTGCGACGTACTCGTCATCGGCTCGGGCGCGGGCGGTCTTGCGACGGCCATCACCGCGCGCAAGCACGAGCTCGACGTGATCGTGATCGAGAAGGAGCCGTTCTTCGGCGGGACGACCGCGTTTTCCGGCGGCGTGCTATGGATTCCGGGCAATCGTCACGCGAACAGCAGTCACGTGAGCGACACGCGCGAAGCGGCGCTGACCTACATGCGCAACGAGACCGGCGCATTTTTCGATCAGGCAGCGGTCGACGCGTTTCTCGATACCGGCCCACAAATGCTCGACTTCTTCGAGCGCGAGACCACGGTCAAATTCGTGCCGACGCTGTATCCGGACTATCACCCGAACGTAGGCGGGGGCGTGGATATCGGCCGTTCGGTGGTGGCCGCGCCGTTCGATGCGCGCGCGCTCGGCAAGGACATCGCGCGTCTGCGGCCGCCGCTGAAGACGATCACCTTCATCGGCATGATGTTCAACTCGTCGAACGCGGACCTGAAGCACTTCTTCAACGCGACGCGCTCGCTGACTTCGGCGCTTTACGTGGCGAAGCGACTCGCCAGCCATCTGAAGGATCTCGCGTTGTACCGGCGCGGCGTGCAGGTGACGAGCGGCAACGCGCTCGCCGCGCGGCTGGCGAAGTCTGCGCTCGACCTCGGCATTCCGATTCACACGAACACCGGGGCGCGTGAGCTGACGGTCGTCGGCCAACGCGTGACGGGCGCGCTCGTCAGCGGACCGGACGGCGAGATGCGCATTGCCGCGCGGCGCGGTGTCGTGCTGGCATGCGGCGGCTTTTCGCATGACGTGGCGCGCATCGCCAAAGCGTATCCGCACGTGCGGCGCGGCGGCGAACACGTGTCGCCGGTGCCGCCCGGCAATACTGGTGATGGCGTCGGCATGGCGGAGCGGCTCGGCGCGAAAGTGGCGATCCGTTACCCGCAGCCCGCGGCCTGGATGCCGGTCTCGCGCGTGCCGATGCGCGACGGCAGCGTCGGCGTGTTTCCGCATCTGCTCGATCGCTACAAGCCCGGCATCATCGGCGTGACACGGGCGGGCAAGCGCTTCACGAACGAAGCGAATTCGTATCACGACGTCGGCGCGGCGATGATCGAAGCGTGCGCGAACGAGCGCGAAACCGCGATGTGGCTGATCTGCGATCACGCGACCATCCGCAAATACGGGCTCGGATTTGCGAAGCCCGCGCCGGTCCCGCTCGGGCGGCTGCTGCGCAACGGCTATCTGAACACCGGGCGCACGCTCGCCGAACTCGCGCGCAACGCGGGACTGGACGGCGCGGCGCTGGAAGCGACGGTGAAACGCTACAACGCGGACGCGGTGCGTGGCGAAGACCCGGAGTTCGGCCGTGGCACGACCTCGTTCAACCGCTACCTCGCCGACCCGGAACAGCGGCCGAACCCGTGCGTCGCGCCGATCGGCGACGGACCGTATTACGCGCTGAAGGTGGTAATGGGCGACCTCGGCACCTTCGACGGCATCTCGACCCAGGTGACGGGCGAGGTGCTGAACGAAGCCGGCGCGCCGATTGCCGGTCTCTATGCGGTGGGCAACGATCGCGCCAGCGTGATGGGCGGCAACTATCCGGGCGCGGGCATCACGCTCGGCCCGATCATGACCTTCGGCTATATCACCGGCCAGCATCTGGCGGGCGTCGGCGCCATCGGTGCGAACTCGCCAGGCGATGCCGGAGCCGGCGCAACCAGAACTGTATTGAGGACAGGCACATGAGCAGCGGCAAACCTTTTGTCGATCACCGCATCTATACGATCCGCCCGCGCGGCATGACGGAATTCATCGACGTATTCGATCGCCTTGCCATGCCGATCCAGGTGAAGTATCTCGGTGCGCCGGTCGGCTTCTATATGAGCGACATCGGCGCGTTGAACCAGGTCGTGCATCTGTGGGGCTACGAGAGCATCGCCGATTACGACCAGCGCCGCACCGCGCGCGATGCCGATCCTGAATGGCCCGCGTATCTGCAGGCATCGGCGCATCTGATCGTCGCGCAGGAAAGCCGGATCATCAGGCGCGTCGATTTCAGGAGTCTGGCGATGCTTCGCTAGCGGGACGCGTGGCGTAGCAGCACGCGCATCACTCAGGAGGAGACAGAACATGAACGATCAAACACGGCGCGTCGCGATCGTGACGGGCGGCGCAAACGGCATCGGCTGGGCGACCGCGCAACGTTTCGCGCAGGACGGCTATGGCGTGGCGGTCGCCGACATGGATGCGGACCGGGCTCGCGAACGCGCCCGCGAACTGGCTGCGGCGCACGGCAGTACGCACGTCGGTATCGGCGCTGATGTGGCCGTCGAAGCCGACGTGCGCGCGCTGATCGATGCATGCGTCAAACGCTTCGGGCGGATCGACGTGCTGGTCAACAACGCGGGCAACGGCGATCAGCCGCATCCGACCCTCCAACAGAGCGTCGACGCATTCGACCGGCTGCTCGGCATCCATGTGCGCGGCACTTTCCTCGCGTGCCGTGAAGCCGCGCGAGTGATGCTCGCACAGCGCAGCGGCGCGATCGTCAATCTCGGCTCGATCGCGGGGCTTGCGGGCATCCCGCACCGTAACGCGTATGGCGCGGCGAAGGCCGGCATTGCCGCGATGACCCGTTCGCTTGCCTGCGAATGGGCGCGTGACGGTATCCGCGTGAATGCGGTGGCGCCCGGTTATGTCGCCACCGAGCTGGTCGAGACGCTCGAGCGCAACGGCCAGATGAATCTGCCAGCGATCGAACGGCGCACGCCGATGGGCCGGCTCGCGCGCCCGGATGAAATCGCGCGCGCAATCGGCTTTCTCGCGTCGGACGCTGCGAGCTACATCACCGGCACGGTGTTGAGCGTCGACGGCGGCTGGCATGCGTATGGCGCGGCGAGCGACTAGTTCGCGCCGACCCCTTCACGCGAGCCGCGAGCGGGTCCCGCACAAGCGCGCCGCTCTTCGCGTGATCCGTAGTAATCCGAATAATAAAAATCAACTCTTCCTCTCATGGAGACATCGCAATGAAAAGGCCCCAACCAGGCAGGGCGGCAGCTCTGCATCTGCACGAATCCGCAACCGGTGCGCTCGACGCGCAAGGAGACGGCAAATGACCAGCGCCGAACGCAGTGTGGATGTGCAGGCTTTCATCGACGAACAGCGCTTCTCGCCATTTCAATGGACGATTCTGGTGCTGTGCTTTCTGGTCGTCGCGGCTGACGGCTTCGATACGGCCGCGGTCGGCTTCATCGCGCCGTCGCTGGTGGAGCAGTGGGGGATCGCGCGCAGCTCGCTCGGCCCGGTGATGAGCGCGGCGCTGGTTGGCCTCGGCATCGGCGCGCTCGCGGCCGGTCCTTGTGCGGATCGGATCGGACGCAAGATGGTGCTGGTGTTGTCGGTGTTCTTCTTCGGCGTGTGGAGTCTCGCGGCGGCTCGCGCGACATCGATCGAGTCGCTGACGCTGCTGCGCTTTTTCACCGGGCTCGGTCTCGGCGCGGCGATGCCGAACGCGGTCACGCTGATGTCGGAATACGCGCCGGCGCGAATCCGCGCGGTCGCGGTGAATGCGATGTTCTGCGGATTTTCGTGCGGGCTGGCGGTGGGCGGCCTGGCTTCAGCGTGGCTGATTCCGCACTTCGGCTGGCCCAGCGTGCTGGTGGCGGGCGGCGTCGGCCCAATCGCGCTGAGCGTGCTGCTGATTCTGATGCTGCCGGAGTCGGTGCAGTTTCTCGCCGTGCGCAGGCGCGCGGATCAGCGCATCGCCCGTATCCTGCAGCGTATCGCGCCGCACAGCCGCTTCGACGGATGCCGCTTCATCGCGCTCGACGCGCGCGCCGGCCGCGAAGCCGCGACACACGGCGCGGGCAAGTCAGGCGAACGCGCTCAGTGGGCGCTCGGCGTCGTGCTGTCGTCGCGTTACCGCTTCGGCACGCTGATGCTGTGGCTCGCGTATTTCATGGGGCTTCTGATCTATTACCTGCTCACCAACTGGCTGCCGACGCTCTTCAAGGACACCGGTTTCTCCGGCGAAAAGGCCGCGTTGATGACGTCGCTCTTTCCGCTCGGCGGCGTGCTGGGCAATCTGTGCGTCGGCTGGATCATGGACCGCTTCGCCGGTCATCGTGTCGTCGCGATGACGTATGTGTTGGTGGGGCTGCTGGTGCTGTTCGTCGGACATGGGGTCGGTCATCAGGTGTGGCTTGGCACGCTGATCTTCCTCACCGGCACGGTGACCACCAGTGCGGTCACGTCGATGTCGGCGCTCGCGGCGAGCTTCTATCCGACGCGGGCGCGCGCGACCGGCGTGGCATGGATGCTGGGGATCGGCCGCATCGGTGGCGTGGCGGGCGCGCTGGTCGGCGCGGCGCTGATGGGGCTGGGCTGGCAGTTCGGTGCGGTGTTCAGCCTGCTGGCGGTGCCGGCGGTCATCGCGGCGAGCGGCGTGTTCCTGATGATGCGGCGCGTGCCGCTCGACCAGTCGTCAGAGGGAGAGGTTGCCGCTGTCGCGCTCGAATAACGGCTGCGCACGCTTCAATTGTGCGCCTGAAAGACAACAGTGAATTCAGGATTAGCGGATTTATCCCGTCCTGTCGGGCACCTACACTGGCCACACCGTTGCAACGAGAGTTCACGTCCGCAGCGCATGTCGGGACAATCCAGGAGGTGGTTTCATGAAGTCGCTCATTCAAGCCGTTGCTCTCGCTGTTGTTCTCGCCGCGCCGGTTGCGTCGTTCGCGCAATCGGCCGGTCAGCCTGTTTCGCAGGATTCACAGGCGACGCAGCCGCAGGCAGGCGCTCAGAGCAACACGGTTGAGGCCGATCGCAGCGGTTACGGGGCTGGCAGCCACGGGACGTGGCAAGCCGGTCGCGGCACTGACACGACGGTCAGTTCCTACTCGCCGCCCATCTACAACGCGCGTTAAGCGCTCGCTACACGCTTGAGCGTTTGGCACTCCGGTGTCAAGCGCATTGCCAGGAAGGATCACGAAGCGCGCGACGAACGATTCGTCGCGCGCTTCGCATCTGTTCAAGCGCTATGACACACGCAACAACGTCATCTCGTTGCGCAGCAGCGCGAGCAGATCATCGTCGCTAGGCCGCGTGCCCCAATGCCGCGCACCCGCCACCGACGCAATCGCCATCCACGAATGCGGCGGAAACCATTCGCGCAACAGCGCGCCGTCCTGGCGCAAACACAACTGGCCTGTCTGCTCGCTGTATTCGGCGCAGATGACCACGCCATCGACGTGCGCCGAGACTCGTCTTGTATCGTTGTGTAGCAAATCGTCGCTCCTTATAAAGAGGTGGCGCGAATGCCAGCACGACGCGGCGCCGTCAGCGACACCGCCGTGCTCCATGCATCAGTGATCGCCGTGCCAGTGATCGTCGCCATGGCCGTGCCAGCCGTTGTCGTGGCCGCGGGCGTCACGCCAGTCGCGCCGGTCGTCATGCCAGTCGCGCCGTTCGTGATGACGTTCTTCCCACTCGCGCCGTTCCCAGTAACGGTGGCCGTCGTAGTAGCGCTCGCCGTACCAGCCCGGGCTCACGACCACCACCGGCGGCGCCGGCGCGTAGACCGGCGGCGGGGGCGGCGCATAAACCGGCTCGGGCGCGTAAACGACGCCCGGCACGCCGATGTTCACACCCACGTCGACATGGGCCAGCGCGGCCGACGATGCACTGATCGCGAGGCCTGCGACGATCGCCAACGACATCCAGCGGTTTCGTGAAGTCTTCATATTTTGTTCTCGGGTTCTACGAATGTGAGGAAACGCTCTTGTGCGCCACGGGCTTAGTAATGGTCGTGGTCGTGATCGTGATAATGCTCATGAGCGTGATATTCGCCGTCGGGGACCACGATGCAGCCGCCCAACGTGCTGCCGAGCGTTGCCGCGAGAATGACTAGTGCGAAGATTTTTTTCATGGTGTTGCTCCCTTTTGCTTGTGACCCGAACTCTACTGAGCGGCGCGATTTAGGTTGTGTTTGTGTGTAACAGGACGTGTCGCGGCGCTCGCGTGGCGGTGACAGGCAGAAGAGGGCGTACAGGCGGGGCGGGTGCGTGATGTCGCCCGGTGGGGAGCGGGCCGTGGCGGCGGGCAAGCCATTGAACACGCTATGAAAAGAACGCTGCCGTCGAGCATTGCGCGTGTGCGTCGGTGCTAAACGATCCACGCGCGAACAGCCGATAACTGCACGGCATTGTGTTTCGCCGCGATTACGTCAGGCGGAAACATTCGGTTGCAGACTGGGGACGGTAAGCACCGTCGCGCACGCTCGCTCGCACGTCGCGGGTGCTCATCCCGCTTTTCGACGCGACGCAACGCAGCAACGCGAAGGAGAGGCCATCAGCTTATGTTAAGGTTCGATCCGTAGCATCCGCGCTATGTACGCCCAGCATTCCCGTTCGCCGATGCGGCGATGCTGCCTTCAATCGACAGCCACTCGATGCTCAAACAACTCTGATGATGCGAACCGACCAACGCGCCTGGCGCGATGACGAAGCGGGCTACGACCGCGTAGCGCGGGTTTTTCACTGGCTGGTGGCCGCGTTGATCGCGGCTCAGTTCGTGATCGGCTGGACCATGCCGGACATTCACAAGGACACGCGTCCGGAAGGGCTTATCGCGTGGCATCTCGGCGTGGGTGCCACGCTGATCGCCGTGGTGGTGCTGCGGATCGTCTGGCGTCTCGCGCACCCGCCGGGACCGGCGAACGTGTCGCCGTTGCTGCGCGCGGTGTCGCAGGTCACGCACGGTCTGCTCTATCTCGCGCTACTGGTCGTGCCGCTGCTGGGGTGGGCCAATGCGTCGTCGCGGGGGTGGTCGGTCAGGCTATTGGGGTTGTTGCCGGTTCCGGCGATCGCACCGACGGGTTCGTCCGTCGGTCATGCAATGGGCGACATCCACGGCTATCTGGCGTGGGTGTTGTTCGCGCTGATCGCGCTGCATATCGCGGCGGCGCTGTTTCACCGCTTCGTTCTGAAGGATCGCGTGTTGCAGCGCATGCTGCCTTGACGACCGCGTGGCGCCGAGCGCACTCGCGCGCCGCTAGCCGGCGGCCGCATGCTCAGGCGCCGTCGCTTCGCGATACCCGAGCCGCGTCGAGATCGCGAGTCCCGACTGCTTGAGCAGCGCGACGTAGTGCGACTTCGTGTCGGCGCCGCAGCGCATCGTCGGAAACGAGATCGATAAACCGGCGATCACGCGGCCGAAGCGGTCGAACACCGGCACCGCAATGCACTGTAGTCCCTCTTCCTGCTCCTCGTTGTCCTCGCCGTAGCCTTGCTCGCGCACGTGTGGCAGGATGCTCAGCACTGCCTCGGCGCAGGTGAGGGTCTTTTGCGTCGACTTGCGGAATTCGACGTGAGAGAGAACCTCGCGCGCGTCGGCCGGGTCCATCCACGCGAGCAGCACCTTGCCGATCGCCGTGCTGTGCAGCGGATTGCGCCGGCCGATGCGCGACTGCATGCGCAAGCCGTAGTCGGCGTCGATCTTGTGGATGTAGATAATCGCGTCTTGGTCGAACGCGCCGAGATGGATCGCCTCGCGCGTCACCTCGCCGATGCGCCGCATCTCGACATCGGCCTCGCGCACGAGATCGACGCTTTCCAGTGCCTTCGCGCCGAGTTCGAACAGACGGATCGTCAGCCGGTAGCGTTCGGTTTCGACTTCCTGGGTCACGTAGCCGAGTGCCTTGAGCATCTGGATTACGCGGTGCACGGTGGTCTTCGACATCGCAAGCCGGTGCGACAGCTCGCTGATGCCGATCTGCCCGCTCTCGCCGATCGCGCCGAGAATCGCGAACACGCGGCCGATCGACGACGCCGATTCGCCGCGCTCATTGCCGCTGCCGCACTCCAGGCTATCCGTGTCCTGCACCTGCAAGGCGGCGTCGCGCTTGCGCTGTTTGCCTGTTGCTGCCATTTCCGTCATCCCTGTTCATGCCGAGCGGCGCTGCCACAGCGCGCCGTCAATTCACGCGCCGAGGCGCGAGAGCATACCGTGTCCCGGGCGTTTGCGGCGAGCTAGCGCGCAAGCCAGCCGCCGTCCACCGCCAGTGTATGCCCGTGCACGTAGTCCGACGCGCACGAGGCGAGAAACACGACCGGTCCTGCGAGATCGTCCGGCGAACCCCAACGGCCCGCCGGAATGCGGCCGAGAATTTCTTCATTGCGCTGCGCGTCGTCGCGCAACGCCGCCGTGTTGGCGGTCGCCATGTAGCCCGGCGCGATCGCGTTCACGTTGATGCGATGCTCGGCCCATTCGTTCGCGAGTAGCCGGGTGAGGCCGAGCACGCCGCTTTTCGCCGCCGTGTACGACGCCACCCGGATGCCGCCCTGAAACGACAGCATCGACGCGACGTTGATGATCTTGCCGCCGCTTTGCTGCCTGACGAACTGGCGCGCAGTTGCTTGCGATAGAAAGAAGAGGCTCTTCAGATTGACGTCGACGACGGCGTCCCAATCCGCTTCAGTGAAGTCGAGCGCGTTCTCGCGGCGGATGATGCCGGCGTTGTTCACCAGGACGTCGACGCGTCCGAACGCCTCGAGCGCGGCGCGCACGATGTCGTCGACCGGCGCGATCGACGCGAGGTCGGCGCGCACGTCGGCGAAGCGGCGGCCGGTGGCCTCGACGCGCGCGGGCGTGTTGCCGGCGTCGGCGCGGCTCACGCCGACGATGTCGCAACCGGCGGCGGCGAGCGCGACGGCCATCGCGGCGCCGAGTCCCGTGTTGCTGCCGGTGACGATGGCGACCTTGCCGGTGAGATCGAAAGTGTTCACGGTTTTCAGGCCCATATCGTTTGCCGAGGGTCGTCGGAAAGGAACATGCGCGGCTTCATCGCAGGTCGCGGACCGCGACGTGGTCCATGTCGCCGAACACCTGGTTTTCGCCGACCATCCCCCAGATGAACGTGTACGCGCGCGTGCCGACGCCCGAGTGAATCGACCAGCTCGGCGAGATCACCGCCTGCTCGTTGTGCACGAGAATGTGGCGCGTCTCGTGCGGCTCGCCCATCATGTGAAAAACGGCGGCGTCGTCGGCGACGTTGAAGTAGAAATACACTTCCATGCGCCGCTCGTGCGTATGGCAGGGCATCGTGTTCCACAGGCTGCCCGCTTCGAGTTTGGTCATGCCCATCGACAATTGGCAGGTCGGCAACACCTCGGGCACGATGAACTTGTAGAGGGTGCGGCGGTTGCTCGTGGCGAGGTCGCCGAGCGTTTGCGGGGATGCCTGCGCCAGCGAAATCGTGCGGGTTGGATGCGACTCGTGCGCGGGCGCGCAGTTCAGGTAGAACTTCGCGGGGCGCGTGGCGTCGTCGCTGCCGAACGCGACGGCCTGCGCGCCTTTGCCGATGTAGGTCGCTTCCTCGTTGCGCACCGTGTAGCGCGTGCCGTCCACATCGACCCAGCCGTCGCCGCCGATGTTGATCGCGCCCAGTTCGCGCCGCTCCAGCAGATAGTTGACGCCGATCGACTTGCCGAGCGAGCCGGGCACCTCGACCGCGCGCGTCGCCGGCCACACGCCGCCGACGATGATCCGGTCGATGTGGCTATAGGTGAGCTTCAGTGCATCGCGCTCGAACACCTGGTCGACCAGAAACGCCTTACGCAATCCGGTGGTGTCGAGGGTCTTTGCGTGTTCGCTGTTGATGGCCTGTCTCACTTCCATGTTTTGTCTCCGTTCGATTCGATCCGGGCGCGCTGCCGCACGCGTTCGGCAGCGCCGTTCTGGTCAGGACTGTAGCGCAGAATGACTATTTCGGAACAGTGGTCCGAAAACTTTGTCTCGCTGCATCCAGCGTGGCAAGGCTTGCAGGCTGCACGCGGGTAAACGATGAGCGCAAATTCGAAAGAGAAACGGAACGGCGTTCCTTTCACGATGCTATATTGCGCCGAAAGGGAGCAGTCCGGCGTCAGACCGGGACTTTTACCCCGGGTGATCCACCCGACCAACAGGACGCAAAGTCCATGGAGGAGGCATGAAGATCAAGAAGGTCATCGACCGCATTCCCGGCGGCCTGATGCTGGTGCCGTTGTTGCTCGGCGCCTGTGTCCACACGTTCGCGCCGGGCGCGGGCAAGTACTTCGGGTCGTTCACCAACGGCCTGATCACCGGCACCGTGCCGATTCTGGCGGTGTGGTTCTTCTGCATGGGCGCGACGATCGATCTGCGGGCCACCGGCACCGTGTTGCGCAAGTCGGGCACGCTGCTCGCCACCAAGATGGTGGTGGCGTGGATCGTGACGCTGATCGCGGCGCGCTTCATCCCGGTGGACGGCATCAAGACCGGACTGTTCGCGGGGCTGTCGATCCTCGCGATCACGACGTCGATGGACATGACCAACGGCGGTCTCTATGCGGCGGTCATGCAGCAATACGGGACCAAGGAAGAGGCGGGCGCGTTCGTGCTGATGTCGGTCGAATCGGGGCCGCTCGTCAGCATGATCATTCTGGGCGCGACGGGCGTCGCGTTCTTCGAGCCGCGGCTCTTCGTCGGGGCGGTGCTGCCTTTCCTGATCGGCTTCGCGCTGGGCAATTTCGACAGCGATCTGCGCGAGCTGTTCGGCCGCTGCGTGCATCCGCTGATTCCGTTCTTCGGCTTCGCGCTCGGCAACGGGATCGACCTGAACGTGATCGTCACGAGCGGCTTGCCGGGCGTCGTGCTCGGTCTCACGGTCATCGTCGTGACGGGCATTCCGCTGATTCTCGCCGACCGCTGGATCGCGGGCGGCAATGGGGCGGCGGGGCTGGCGGCGTCGTCGACGGCGGGGGCCGCGGTGGCGAATCCGGCGATCATCGGCGACATGATTCCGAGCTTCAAGCCGCTGGTGCCGGCCGCTACCGCGATGGTCGCGACCGCTTGCCTCGTAACCGCGATCCTCGTGCCGATTCTCACCGCGTTGTGGGTGCGTCGTCATCACGCACGCGACGCGTTGCGCGAGGAATTCGCGACGGCGCAGCCGGCGCCGCTCAATGAGCGGGACGCGCGCGTTTGAGCTTGTGTCAGGTGGCCCGTTTTGTCCGTGATCGAGACGGGAACGGGCCATGCATGACGGCGCGGCGATTAGCGCCCGAGCTTCGCTTCAAGCATCGCCTTCACGCCTGGCCACTCGTCATCGATGATGCTAAAGCGCACCGAGTTGCGCTTGCGTCCATCCGGCATGATCCGTTCATGCCGGACCACCCCTTCCTGTTTCGCGCCGATGCGCAGAATCGCCGCGCGTGACCTGTCATTGAGTTCATCGGTCGTGAACTGCACGCGCACGCATTGCAGCGCGTCGAACGCGTGGCTCAGCAGCAGATACTTCGCCTCGGTGTTCACCGCCGAGCGCTGCACCGACTCGCTCAACCACGTGTGGCCGATTTCGAGCTTGCGGTTCGCGCGGTCGATCTTCCAGAAGCGCGTGCTGCCGACAATCGCGCCGCTCTCACGCAGCACGATCACGAACGGCATCACGGTGCCGGCAGCGCGCCCGTCGAGCGCGGTCGCGATATAGCCGCCGATGGTGTCCGGCCCCGGCACCACCGTAAGCTTCAGGTTCCATAGTTCGCCGTCCGTGGCGGCGTCGAGCAGCGCTTGCGCGTGGTCGTGCTGAAGCGGGCGGAGTTCGACGATCGCGCCGGTCAGGGTGGGCTGCATAAGTCGAGAGGGGGTATCGTTCATGGCAATAAAAAAGGTCCGCGAGCAAAGGCTCGCGGACCCGGTGTGACGATTCGAAACAGCGCGGGCTGGCAGGCTTGCGTCAGCCTGCCTCAGCCCGCCCTCGGCTGGCCTTAAGCCGACATCACCGACACCGCCTTCGTGACCAGATAGCCTTCCATCGCTTCCGGGCCGCCTTCCGAGCCATAGCCCGAGTCCTTCACGCCGCCGAACGGCATTTCCGGCGAAGGGGTGGCCGGCTGGTTGATCCACAGCATGCCGACTTCCATCTGCTGCGACAGCAGATGCACGTTGCTGAACGACTTCGTGTACGCATAGCCCGCGAGGCCATACGGCAGGCGGTTGGCTTCGGCGATCGCCTCTTCGAGCTTGTCGAAGCCGCGAATCGCGGCGATCGGGCCGAACGGCTCGTTGTTGAACACGTCCGCTTCGAGCGACACGTTGGTCAGCACGGTCGGCGCGAAGAAGTTGCCTTCCGAGCCCACGCGTTCGCCGCCCGTCGCCACCGTCGCGCCGGTCTTGCGCGCGTCGTCGAGCACCTTGCTCATTGCGCTCAGGCGGCGCGCGTTGGCGAGCGGCCCGAGGGTCGTGCCTTCCGCGAGACCGTCGCCGAGCTTGAGGCTCTCGGCGTGCTTGACCAGCGCCGCGGCGAACTCTTCGCGGATGCTGTTGTGCACGAGGAAGCGGGTCGGCGAGATGCAGACCTGGCCCGCGTTGCGGAATTTCGCGCCGCCGGCCGCCTTGACGGCGAGCGCCACGTCCGCATCTTCCGCCACGATGACCGGCGCATGACCGCCCAGTTCCATCGTCGCGCGCTTCATGTGCGCGCCGGCCAGCGCGGCCAGTTGCTTGCCGACCGGCGTCGAGCCGGTGAACGTGACCTTGCGGATCACCGGATGCGGAATCAGGTAGCTGGAAATTTCAGCCGGGTCGCCGAACACGAGGCCGACCGTGCCCGCCGGCACGCCGGCTTCGACGAATGCCCGCAACAGCGCCGCCGGCGACGCCGGGGTTTCTTCCGGCGCCTTCACGAGGAACGAGCAGCCGCAGGCGAGCGCCGCGCTCAGCTTGCGCACCACCTGGTTGACCGGGAAATTCCACGGCGTGAACGCCGCGACCGGGCCGATCGGCTCCTTGAGCACCAGTTGCTGCGCCGCGAGGTTGCGCGACGGCACGATCCGGCCGTACACGCGGCGGCCTTCGTCGGCGAACCATTCGATGATGTCGGCGGCGGCCAGCACTTCGACGCGCGCTTCGGCGAACGGCTTGCCCTGTTCCTGCGTCATCAGGCGGCCAATGTCGGAGGCGCGCTCGCGCACCAGTGCGGCAGCTTTGCGCATGGTTGCGGCGCGTTCGTTGGCCGGAATCTTGCGCCATGCTTCGAAGCCGCGCTGCGCGGCTTCGAGCGCGCGGTCGAGGTCGGCAATGCCGGCGTGGGCCACTTTGCCGATGGGCTGGCCGGTGGCCGGGTTGATGACGTCGAGGGTCTTGCCGCTGGCGGCGTCGCACCATTCGCCGTTGATCAGAAGTCGGGTATCGGTATAGCTCGAAGTGGCCATGCTGGGTTCCTGTGAATGGGAAAAAACGACAGGCCGCGCAGTCGTGGAGCAAGCGGACGACACGTGCGCGGCCATGGATGGACTGCCGATAGCAATCATCTTATCTGATTGCGCGCGATCGCACCGGACGCGGGCCCGGTTGCGGGACGCGGCACGCCGTTTGCGAGGCTTCCGTCACGGCGCTGGATAATCGGTCGAAGCGGCGTCGCGCAAAGAGGCGTACAGTCAAGCGGCGGTGGCAGTTGCGGTGGCGGCAAAAGGCCCGGGCCCGTGGCCATTGACCGTGCCGAAGCGGCTTCGGGCAGGCACCAGCTGACTTGAGCGAAGCGCGACGCAAGGTTCGAAAGCGGCGGCCCGAAGACAGCGACTGCAACCCAATCAACCCAGATCCACACGAGGAATCAACATGCCTACCGGTACAGTGAAGTGGTTTAACGACGCGAAAGGCTTTGGCTTCATCACGCCCGATGACGGCGGCGAAGATCTGTTCGCGCATTTCTCGGAGATTCGCTCCGAGGGTTTCAAGTCGCTGCAGGAAAACCAGAAGGTCAGCTTCGAAATCAAGCAGGGGCCGAAGGGTAAGCAGGCGGCGGATATCAAGCCCGTCTGACGAAGGAGGGTGGCCGGCCCCGCGCGTTGGGGCGTGGGGTCGGCCGCGCTGCGATGAGTTAGCCGCGCAAGTTGCTGCGAAAGTCGGCGAGCCGTTGCTGAGTAGTTGCGGCGACACCTGGTTGCCGCGACATCGCCCGCTATACCCGCATCCGTCAAACCCAGCCGTTCGACGCGGCCGCGATCCCTTCGAGTCATTCATCGCGCACGTCCGCAAACGCCGCATCGCGCCGCTCACGCGGATGCCGCCGTGGCACCGCGACATCACGTACGAGTGCGTCCCGCGCGCTGCGGGCCCGCAGTGTTGCGCGGCAGCACGCGGTCGGACAGATGGCGAGCCTCGTCCAGATCATGCGTGGCGATCAGTGCGGCGATGCCGTGCGCACGCGTGAGCGACAGCAACAGGTCTTGCAGACGCATGCGGGTCATCGCATCGACGGCGCTGAACGGCTCTCGTCGAACAGCACTAGATCCGGCTGCGGCAACAGCCGGCGCGCCAGTGCCACGGGCTGCGCCATGCCGTCTGGCACTTGCCTGGGCAGCGCCGCGCCCGTGCCCGCGAGGCCAACTTCATCGGGCAGGCGGGCCACGTGAGGGTCATCGCCTTGCCTGCGGGCCGGTGGCAAACGCGAAGTTGTTGGCCACGCTCAGCCACCCAGCCTTGGTTCCTGAAAATTCTCGCCGACATGCGGCGAGGGTCCACGCTGGGCGAACCCATCGAGCAGAAACTCGCCGTCGAATCCGTGATCGAGCCCGGCGAACACGCGCAGCAATGGCGCATTGCAGCATGTATGAAATCGGGGTGAGGTGCGAGAGCGCCACGCCGCCAATGTGGCACGATCATGTCAACGGCCGCCACCGCGCGTCCAGTCGACAAGCGAGGCCTTCGTGGACAAGGACAGCGCATACCAGCAGATCACCGACAACGGCGGCGAACCTTATGCAAGGTACTTCGCCGCGCAGAACCCCGATCATCCACTCACGCCATTCTGCTATCGCTACCTGTTCGAAAAAGATCAGGGCGCGCGCACGGCGAGACACGACGAAGAGCGCGGTTTCGCGCTGAAGTCGCTCGCGCAGATGGAGTCGTCCTCGCACATCGCGCAGGCGGCGGCGAGCGCGTCGCGCGATGCCGCCACGGCCGCGCACACGTCGGCGCTGAGCGCGCGGCGCTCCGCGTTCTGGACCATGATCGCGGCCATCGCGTCGGCACTCGGCGTAGTGGTAAACGCTGCCCTTAATCTGGGCTGGCTCGATTGGGCAAGACACATCGTGCGGTGAGCTTGGCAATGGCCGCGCAACGGGCGAATCAGCGCGCATTCTCTCCTAATACCACACCGAAAAGACAAGCGAGCGTCACTCGAAACTAAACATAAGAACAATGCCGCAAGCAGCGGGAACGCAGTATTATCCTTCAGGTTTCCTTCAGCTTTGCTCCGTACTATTTGCGCCACGACTCGCGCCTACGCGACTCTTGGTCCTATTAGCTTCCCGACAAAATACTGAAAGCGCCGTTCAGGCTCGCTGGAGCACTCATGAAAACTCTGTTCTTGCAGGCTCCGTCTTTCGACGGTTTCGACGGCGGCGCGGGTTCGCGCTACCAGGCGAAACGTGAGGTCAAGTCGTTCTGGTATCCCACCTGGCTTGCACAGCCGGCCGCTCTGATTCCCGACAGCCGCGTGTTCGATGCGACCGCGAATGGCGCATCGGTCGAAGAGACACTTAAGATCGCGGAGCAATACGATCTCGTCATCATCCACACCAGCACCCCGTCGTTTCCCACCGACGCGATGTTCGCGCAGCATCTCAAGCAACACAAGCCGTCGCTATTGATCGGCATGGTGGGCGCCAAGGTCGCGGTCGATCCGCACAACTCGCTCACCGCGACCGAGGCGATCGACTTCGTTTGCCGCGAAGAATTCGATTTCACCTGCAAGGAAATCGCCGAAGGCGTGCCGTTCGCGCAGATCAAGGGCTTGAGCTATCGCGCGGCGGACGGTTCGATCGAGCATAACGAAGCGCGCCCGATCCTCGAGAACATGGACGAGTTGCCGTTCGTCGCGCCGGTCTACAAGCGCGATCTGACGATTCCAAACTACTTCAACGGTTACCTGAAGCATCCGTACGTGTCGCTCTACACGGGCCGCGGCTGCCGCTCGAGGTGCACGTTCTGCCTATGGCCGCACACCGTCGGCGGCCACGCCTATCGGACGCGTTCGGTCGAGCACGTGCTCGAAGAGGTCAAGTGGATTCGCGACAACATGCCTGAAGTCAAGGAGATCATGTTCGACGACGACACGTTCACCGACTTCAAGCCACGCGCGGAAGAGATTGCGCGCGGCATGGGCAAGCTGGGCGTGACGTGGTCGTGCAACGCCAAGGCGAACGTGCCTTACGCGACGCTGAAGATCATGAAGGACAACGGCCTGCGCCTGCTGCTCGTCGGCTACGAGTCGGGCGACGACCAGATCCTGCTGAACGTCAAGAAGGGCTTGCGCACGGATATGGCGCGGCGTTTCGCGAAAGACTGCCGCACGCTTGGCATCAAGGTTCACGGCACCTTCATTCTGGGCTTGCCGGGCGAGACGACGGAAACGATTCAGAAGACCATCGAGTACGCGAAAGAGGTCAATCCGTTGACGATCCAGGTGTCGCTCGCCGCACCGTATCCCGGTACCGTGCTCTACAACCAGGCGGTCGAGAACGGCTGGCTCGCGGAGAATAAGGTCATCAATCTCGTCAGCAAGGAAGGGGTGCAGCTGGCGGCGATCGGCTATCCGCATCTGTCGCGCGACGAGATGTATCACCAGCTCGAAAACTTCTACAAGCGCTTCTATTTCCGGCCGTCGAAGATCTGGGAAATCCTGCGCGAGATGTTCACGAGTTGGGACATGATGAAACGGCGCTTGCGTGAAGGCGTCGAATTCTTCCGCTTCCTGCGCGCCCATCAAGCGTGAGCGCCACACATCTGCTCGCCGTCACGCTGGCCTACGCGTGTGCGGCGGCGGCTGTGTTCGGCATCGGCTACACCTTGCTGGCCGGCGCGCTGATCGGGCGTTTCTTCGCCCGGCCGGTGGCCGAACCGGCCAGTTTTCCGCCGGTCACGATCGTCAAGCCGCTGCATGGCAGCGAATGGGCGCTGCTCGCCAATCTGTCGAGTTTCTGCTTGCAGAATTACCCGGGGCCGATGCAATTCGTCTTCGGCGTGCACGACTCGACCGACCCGGCGCTGCAAGCCGTCGACGAACTGCGGCGGCTGCATCCGGAAGCGGACATCACCGTGGTGGCCGATGCGCGTCTGTACGGCCCTAACCGCAAGATCAGCAACATCCTCAACATGCTGCCGCACGCGCGGCACGACGTGCTGGTGTTCGCCGACAGCGACGTGAGCGTCGAGCCCGATTATCTGCGCAACGTGATCGGCGAATTGCAGAAGCCGGAGGTCGGGCTCGTCACCTGCGCGTATCGCGGGCAGCCCGATCCGGGCTTCTGGCCGCGGCTGTCGGTTAAGGCCACCAACTACCAGTTCCTGCCCAGCGTGGTGACCGGCCTTGCGCTCGGGCTCGCCCGGCCGTGCTTCGGGCAGACCATCGCGATGCGGCGCGACACGTTTGAAAAAATCGGCGGCTTCACGCCGTTCGTGCGGCATCTCGCCGAAGATCACGCGATCGGCGAGGCGGTGCGCATGATTGGCGAGAAGGTGGTGATTCCGCCGTTCCCGATCTCGCATGCGTGCGTCGAAGCGAGCGCGACGCAGCTGGTCGCGCATGAACTGCGCTGGAGCCGCACGATTCGCCATATTGATCCGCTCGGGCATCTGGGCTCGGCGCTGATTCATCCGCTCGCGTTCGCGCTGCTTGCCGTCGCGTTTTCGGGCGGCGCGATCTGGGCATGGCCGCTTGTGCTGATCGCCATGTGCGCGCGGCTTGCGCTGCAACTGCTCACCGACCGCGCGTTGCGGCTGCGCTCCCGCGACATGTGGTTGCAGCCGATATGGGATATCGTATCATTTGCGATTTTCGTCGCGAGCTTCCTGTCCTCGCGTGTGATCTGGCGGGGCTTCAGCTTCAAGGTGGACGGCGACGGTCTGCTGTCGGCGGCGCGCGACGAATGACAGATTAACGGCAGGTTGGGTCGGCAATGAAGCAAGAGTTTTTCGAACCGCGAGACGGCGGCAAGACAGCGGTGGCAGTGTCAATGACAGTAGCGCGCGCGCACGAGGTGGCCGCGTGATGAAACATCTCGGCCGCGTCGCGGCATTCGTGGGCTTGCTGCTGTCGCTCTGGCTCGTCTGGCGCGACCACCCTGGCGCCGTGCTCGGCGCGCTACGGGCCGCCGGCGCGGGCCTCGTGGTGGCGGCGCTCGTGCACGTGCTGCCGATGCTCGCCAACGCATGCGACTGGCGTTCGCTGATTCGCGGCGCGAACCGGCCCAGCATCCTGAAGATGCTGCACCTGGTGTGGGTGCGCGAATCGGTCAACAGCATGCTGCCGGTCGCGCGGGTCGGCGGCGAAGTCGTCGCGTTCCGCATGCTCAAAGGCTGGGGCGTACGGCCGTCGATGGCGGTGGGCAGCATCATCGTCGACATGCAGCTGACGGTGATCAGCCAGCTGCTGTTCACGATGGTCGGCATCGGCTTCCTGTTCGCGCACGCGCAGTCGGACACGCTGCGGCTTGCCGGGCAACTGGCGTGGGGCGTCGTGGTGCTCACGCCGCTGCTGCTGCTGTTCGCGCTCGTGCAGCACGCGAATCCATTCGAGCGCATCACGCGCGTGCTCAATCACATGACGAGCGGCAAGCTGGCGGCGCTGGTCGGCCAGTCGGCGCAGATCGATCAGTCGATCAAGGTGATCTGGCGGCGGCGTGCGGTGGTGCTGCGCTACCTGTTCTTCTGGCAGCCGTTGCAATGTTTCCTGACTTCGCTGGAAATCTGGCTCGCGCTGCACTTCCTCGGCGTGCATGTCACGCTTGTCGAAGCGGTCGTGATCGAATCGTTGATCCAGGCAATCAGTAGCGCGGCGTTCTTCGTGCCCGGCGGCCTGGGCGTGCAGGAAGGCGGTTTCATTCTGGTCGGCGGCGCGCTCGGGCTCGATCCGTCCACCTGTCTGGCGCTCGCCGCCGCGCGCCGCATTCGCGATCTGCTGGTGTTCGTGCCCGGCCTGATCGCGTGGCAGTTCGCCGAGTCGTCCAATCGCACGCTCGGGCATCAGCAGCGGGGCGCGCGCGCGGTGGCCCACGCGCGGTCCGCCGTGCGCGAGACGAGCCGGCGCTAGCATCGCGTGCAAACGTGCCAGCGCGTCAGTGTGCAGGCGCCTGCGCTGCCGCATACGCGGGAAACGACACCTCGACTGCAAGGCCGCGTTCGCCGATGCCCGTGCCAAGATGCAGCCGCGCGCCGAAATGCTCGGCGATGCGCGCGACGATCGACAAACCCAGGCCGCTGCCGGTGGCCTGATTGCCGGTCGCGCGAAAAAAGCGACTGGTCAGGCGCGCGAGATCGTCCGGCGCAACGCCGGGGCCGTCGTCGCGCACGGTGAGCTGCACGCGGTCGTCGGCATGCCGCACCGCGACTTCGATGCTGCCGCCGCTGCGCCCGTACTTGATCGCGTTGTCCAGCAGATTGTCGAGCAGGATGCCGATCAGCACCGGCTCCGCATTGATCTCGGCGCGCATGTCGCCGATCAGCATCACGCTGATGTTCTTCTGCTGCGCGTTGCGCTCGTTCGCGAGCAACGTGTCCTTCGCCACGCTCGCCGGTTTGAGCGGCACCGTCGACAACATCTCCTGCACGTCCAGACGCGCGAGCAGCAGCAACTGCTCCGCGAGCCGCGCGCTGCGATCCACGCCTTGCACCACCCGTTCCATCGCGAGCCGCTGCAATGCCGTGTCCTGCTCGCCCAGCGCGACCTGCGCCTGCACCTTGATCGCGGCAAGCGGTGTCTTCAGTTCGTGGGCGGCGTCGGCGGTGAACGCGCGTTCGCGTTCCAGCGAATTCTGCAAACGCGACAGCATCAGGTTGATCGCATCGACGAGCGGCCGCACCTCGGTCGGCGCGCGGCCGATGTCGACCGGCTCCATCCGGTTGATGTCGCGCGAGCGGATCGCGTCCGACAGCACCTTGAGCGGCGCGAGACTCCAGCCGATGCTGAACCACACCAGCAGCGCCAGCACCGGCAGCGCGATCAGCGTGGGCCGCGCGATGCGGCTCGCGACGCCGCTCACCAGGTCGCTGCGCGTGTTGGCCGGTTCGAATACGCGCACCGTATGGCCGAGCGCGGTGTCTCGCAGCGTGAACGTGTGATACATCTGGCCGCCCAGCGTGATGTCGCGCGCGCCGCTCGCGGGCGGCACCGGCAGATCCCACGCGCTGAGCGTGCGCAACTGCGGGCTGCCCGCCAGCACCTCGCCGTTCGCAGCGCGCACCTGGAAGAGGGCGTCGCGCGGCAGCGTGTCGTCGTCGTCGAGATTGCTCGCGCCGGGGTCGCCGCCTTCTTCTTCTTCGCGCACGTCGATGCGCGCGTTGGCGAGCGTGATCAGATTGGGTTGATCGAGCAGCGCGAGGATCTGCGCGAGTTCCGCGAGGCGCGCCTCTTCCCATTCGCCGACTTCGTGCGACGCCTGACGATAGCTCGACACCAGCGCGATGCCCCAGATCAGCACGATGCTCGCGAGCACCAGCAGCGACAGGCGCCGGCGAATCGACGCGCCCATTACGCTTTCTCCATCACGTAGCCGATATTGCGCACGGTCTTGATCAATCCCGCGCCGAGTTTCTTGCGCAGATTGGACACGTGCACCTCGATCGCGTTGCTTTCGATCTCTTCCTGCCAGCCATACAGGCTTTCTTCGAGCTGCGAGCGCGACTGCGGAATCCCCTGGTTGGTCAGCAACTGCAGCAGGATCGCCCATTCGCGCGACGTGAGCGGCACTCGCGCCGCGCCCACTTCGACCGTTTGCGCGGCCGGGTTGACCGTCAGTTCCTGATAGTGGATCAACTCGACGCTGCGGCCTTGCGCGCGGCGGAGCAAAGCGCGGCAACGCGCAATCAGCTCGGTCAGGTCGAAGGGCTTGCCGAGGTAGTCGTCGGCACCGGCTTCGAGACCGCCGACGCGGTCGACCACCGTGCTCTTCGCGGTCAGCACCAGCACCGGCACGTCCTTGCCCGCGTCGCGCAGGCGCTTGAGCAGTTCCATGCCGGACACGCGCGGCAAGCCGAGGTCGAGTATCACGAGCGCATACGCGGTCGTGTCGAGCGCGAGGCTGGCCTTGTGGCCGTCGCGCGCCCAGTCGACCGTGAAGCCTGCCTGATGAAGTCCCGCTTCGATGCCGTAGCCGATCAGTTCGTCGTCTTCTACGAGGAGTAGGCGCATGTTTGGGATTCCGTTTTAAATGTTTTATTGCATAACTGTAGGCGCTTTTGTGCAAGCGCCGAGTCGTGCAGGCGAAGTTTAACCAGCCCCTTCATGATCCACATTATGCCGTGCGCTTGCTTAAGGTTGCCTTCAGCTTGAATGGATAGTATCGCCCCTCAACAGCCCGGTTCGAGTGGTGATATAGAGCGTGAACCGGCGTTGTTGTCAGCCGCTTCTATCGATTGCTTTGTCAGGTTCTTGCATCTTGATCGTAAGTACATCGACAGAATTCTTTCGACCAGCGCTTTTATGCCGATGAATCGCGCCGTGCGTTCCGTCAGGTCACGAGGCCACGTTATGAAGCCAGCCACCGCCGACATGCTGCGAGCCCATCTGCTGGTCGCATCGCTCACGGCCGCGGGTGCCGAGGCCGTGGTCTGCATCGCGCTGCTGGTATCGCCGGTGTCGCAGCAGTTCTTCGTGACCATGCCGTTCCGCCTGCTCGCGATCGCGGTGATCGTCGGCGGCGTGATCGTGACGCGCGAATTCGCGCAGGCCGCCTTCGAGTTCTCCGTCAAAAGCCACCCCACGATGCGCGCCGCGTCTCCGGTCGAGGTGACGGCGGATTGTCCGCGCCGCTGGCTCGTCATTCTTCATCTGCGGTTGACGGGTCGATCGTTCGTGCTGGCCGGGCACTGACGGAAACGGGCGATGACGGCGCACGCATGGACCGTATGCCAATGGATACTGCTGACCGGCTGCACCGCCGCCGCGCTCTACGCGACGACGGCGGCGCTGGTGGCGATGTCGTTCTTCGGCACGCGCCGCAACGGCTCGGCCACGCGGGCCAACTCCTCTGATCTTTCACATGCCACAGCGTGTGCTTCGCAGCCGGCACAGCCCTTTGCGCTGGTCGGCGTCAGCGTGCTCAAACCGCTCTGCGGGGCCGAGCCGCGTCTCTACGAAAATCTGCAGACCTTCTGCGAGCAACGCCATGGGCATTGGCAACTGGTGCTCGGCGTGTCGTCGCCGCACGACCCCGCGATCGCGGTGGTTCGCCGTTTGCAGGCCGCCTACCCGGAGCGCGACATCGAGCTTGCGATCGACACGCGGGTGCATGGCAGCAATCTGAAGGTCAGCAATCTGATCAACATGGCGGGGCGAGCCCGTCACGACGTGATCGTGATCGCCGACAGCGACATCGCCGTCGAAGCCGATTATCTCGACAGCGTCGCCGCGCCGCTCGCGGACCCGCGCGTGGGCGTCGTCACGTGTCTGTATGTCGCACGGGGCGTCGGCGGATTCTGGCCGCGCGTCGGCGCGCTCTTCATCAACGAATGGTTCGCGCCGTCGGTGCGCGTCGCGCATGCGGCGGGCTCGCGCCGCTTCGGCTTCGGCGCGACGCTGGCCTTGCGCCGCGCGACGCTCGAACGCATCGGCGGTTTCGACGCGCTGAAAAACTGTCTCGCGGACGATTACTGGCTGGCCGAACACGTGCGCGCGCTGGGGCTGCAGACGGTGCTCTCGCGCGTGATGGTCGCTACCGATGTGATCGAGCCGACCTTCGGCGCACTATGGCAGCGTGAAACGCGCTGGCTGCGCACGATCCGTTCGGTGAACCCGTTGGGTTTCGCGTCGCTGGTCATCACGTTTCCGACGCCGTGGCTGCTGACCGGCGCGTTACTGAGCGCATCCCTCGCGACGGGCGCGCACGGTGCGGCCGCGCTCGCGAGCGCAGCCGCCACGGCGGCCGGCCTGGCCGCGCGTCTGGTGCTGCACCTGCGCGCGGCGCGCCGCGAGCGCTCGTTCTGGAGCGATCTGCCGCTCGTGCCGTTGCGCGATCTGCTGCTGGCGCTGCAATGGTGGGCCGCCGCGTTCGGCTCGCATGTGACGTGGCGCGGCGCGCGCGTGCCGCTGGAAACGTCGGCTGCGGCGCTCGCGAACAGCAGGCGCCTGAACGTGATGGATGCGATGGAGGTGTCGGATGGCGGCTAGGCCGCGCGGGCTGATCGTGACGGCCGACGATTTCGGCCTGCATCCGCGCGTGAACCAGGCGGTCGAACGCGCGCATCGCCACGGCGTGCTGAGCGCCGCGAGTCTGATGATCGGCGCGCCGGCCGCGCGCGACGCCGTGTCGCGCGCGCGCGAGTTGCCGCGCCTGCGGGTCGGTCTGCATCTGGTGCTGGCCGACGGCGCCGCGCTCCTGCCGCGCGCGTCGATTGGCGCGTTGCTCGACGAGCATGACCGCTTCGGCGACAACATGGTGCGCGACGGCGTGCGCTTTTTCTTCCTGCCGCATGTGCGCAGACAGCTCGAGCGCGAGATTCGCGCGCAGTTCGACGCCTTTGCGCAAACCGGTTTGACGCTCGATCACGTCAACACGCACAAGCATTTTCATCTGCACCCGACGGTGCTCGGGCTGATTCTCGCAATCGGCCGCGAGTACGGGATGAAGGCGATGCGTCTGCCGTTCGAGCCGAACGCGCCGCTGTGGTTGAAGCCGTGGATCGCGCAGGTGAGGGCGCGCCTCGATCGCGCGGGGATCGCGCACAACGACTATGTGGTTGGAATCGCCGGCAGCGGGCGCATGGACGAGGCGGCGTGGCTCGCGGCGCTAGCCGATCTGCCGCACGGCGTGGCCGAGATCTATTGCCATCCTGCGCTCGCCGGCGCGTTCCCGTTGAGCGACGGCATGCGTGACTACCGGCATGCCGATGAACTGCAGGCGCTGCTTTCGCCGAAGGTGGCCGCCGCGATTCGCGCGTTGGGCGCGCGGGTCGGCGGCTTTGCCGACGTGCTGGCGTAGGCGCTTTTGCTTCTGGCGGGGGCGAGCAGGTCCACCACGACATGCGGTGGACCTATAAGCGCAACGCACGACGCGCTGTGATGCACCCCGGCACACGCGGCAAAAACCGCGCGCTAGATCGGCTGCTTCTTCATCAACAGCTTCAGCAGCACCGGCAGCAGCAACAGCACCAGCGGCAACTGCACGATCAGCCCGGAGATGATCGCGATCGCGAGCGGCTGCTGCATCGCCGAGCCTTGCCCGAGCGCGAACGCCAGCGGCAACAGCGCGAGGATCGCGGCGATCGTCGTCATCGCGATCGGGCGCAGGCGATTGCGGCCGGCGCTGCGCAACGCTTCGTCGAACGGCATCTCCTCGTCGCGCACCAGCGCCTGCAACTCCGACACATAGAAGATCGCCACCTCGGTGACGATGCCGATGATCATCGTCATCCCCATCATCGCCGAGATGTTCAGCTCGATGCCGGTGACCCACAGGCCGATGAACACCGCGCCCGCCGCCAGCAATGGCATCGCCAGCACCGCCAGCGCGACGCGAAAGCGCTCGTACAGAAACAGCAGCAAGCCGAACACCAGCGCGATCGCGGCGCCGAACACGGTCAGCAAGCCCTTGAAGGCGATCTGCTGTTGCTGATACAAGCCGCCCAGTTCGTAGTAGACGCCGGTGGGCAGCAGCGTCCCGTCGCCGAGCGCCTTCTGCACGTCGGCGATGGTGGAGCCGAGATCGCGCCCATCGATACGCGCGGTCACCGCGACCATCCGCTTCAGGTTGTCGCGGCTGATCTCCGGCTGGCCCGTCACCGTCACCTGATCGGCGACGCGATTGAGCGCGAACAGATGCCCGTCCGGCGCGCGGATCTGTAACTGGCCCAGTTGCGTATCCGTCAGCTTTAGCGCGCCGTCCACCCGCACGCGCACGCCGATCGTTTTCGGTCCGCTCTGGAACTGCGTCGCCACATTGCCTTCGACCATGTCGGACACGGCCTGCGCGATCGCTTGCGGGTCCATGCCCTCGGCGGCCGCCGCCGCAGGCAGGATGTGCAGTTCGAGCGCGTCGCCGGCGGGGTTGATGCCGTCGTTCACATCCACCACGCCCTGAATCTTGCCGATCCGCGCGGCAACCTTGCGCGCGGTCGCGTCGAGCGTGTTCGCGTCGTCGGAGAAGATCTTGATCTGCACGGGTTGCGGCACTGCCGTCAGGTCGCCGATCAGGTCCTCCATCAACTGCGCGAGTTCGACGCTCACGCCGGGCACCTGCGCCTCGACCTGAGAGCGGATTTCTTCCATCACCGTGTCGATCGGCTCGCGCTGGCCGGACTTCAGCCGCACGAAGAAGTCGCCCTTGTTGGGCTCGTTCAGATCGCCGCCGAGACCCGCGCCGGTGCGGCGCGAATAGGTCGACACATTCGGATTCGCGCGGATGATGCTCTCGATCTGCTTCATCAGCCGGTCGGTTTCGGTCACGGAGGTGCCCGGTTCGGTGTGGTAATCGAGCACGAAGCCGCCTTCGTCCATGCTCGGCATGAAGCCACTGCCCACCCGGGTGAAAGCGAACGCGGCCACCAGGATCAGCGGCACGACGCCGAGCAGCACGAGCACGGGCTTCGCGGTGACGCGCTCGACCAGCGTCGCGTAACGCCGGTTCAGAAACGCGGCGAAGCGGGTGTCCGCGTGTTCCTCGGCGTCTTTCGGTTTGAGCCAGCGGTCGCACAGGATCGGCACCGCGAGCCACGTGACGAGAAAGGAAATGAACAGCGCGCTGGCCATCGTCACCGAGAGCGCCTTGAAAAACGCACCCGTCACGCCCGACAGAAACGCGAGCGGCACGAAGATGATCAGCGTGGCCGCCGAGGAGCCCGCCAGCGGCCGCGTGAATTCGAGCGCCGCCGCCATCACGCGGCCGTGAAACGCGCGCGCGCCGGCTTCGCGCATGCGCCGCACGATGTGCTCGATCATCACGATCGCGTCGTCGATCACGAGGCCGACCGCGGCCGCCATGCCGCCGAGCGTCATGATGTTAAAGCCCATGCCGAACACGTCGAGCAGCAGGATCGTCGCGGCCATCACCACCGGCACCAGCGCGACGGCGATCGCGGTGATCTTCCAGTTGCGCAGGAACACGAACAGCGTGAGCGCCGCCAGCACCACGCCGATCATGATCGCGTCGCGCACGCTGGTGGCCGACGCGATCACCAGTTCGCTCTGGTCGTACCAGTTCGACAGATGCACGCCCGGCGGCATCTGACGCTGGAAGTCGGCCAGCTTCGCGCGAATTGCCTTCGCCATCGCGACGCTGTTCGCGCCGGGCTGCTGGAAGACGTTGAGCAGCACGGCATCCTGGCCGTCGGCGGTGACGCGCATCCATTGCGGCACGACGCCCTGGCGGACCGTCGCGACATCGCCCAGACGGATCTGCGTCGCGCCGTTGGCGGACACCACCACGTCGCGCAATTCGTCGAGCTGCGTGATGGTGGTGTTGGTGATCACGAGGTACAGCTTGTCGTGGTCCTCGATGCGGCCGTTGGCCATCAGCACGTTGTGCGCACCGATCGCCTTCGACACGTCGGCGAGCGACAGCTTGTACGCGGCGAGACGCGCGGGGTCGACCGCGACTTCGAATTCGTCCTGCGCGCCGCCGGTCACTTCGACCCGCGCGACGCCTTCCACCGACGACAGCAAGGGCCGCATCTGGAACTGCGCGAGATCGTGCAGCGCGGACAGCGACTGCCGCGTCGACGTGAGGCTGTACGCGAGCACCGGAAACACCGTCGGGTCCATGCGCCGCACCTGCATCGAGGTGCCCGGCGGCAGCGTCGCGAGAATCTCGCTGATGGCCGACTGCGCTTGCAACGTGGCTTGCGCCATGTCGGTGCCCCAGTCGAAGTTCAGCGAAATTTCCGCCGCGCCGCGGCTGGTCCTCGACTCCACGTCGCGCACGTTCGGCACGCGGCGCAGCGCTTCTTCGACCGGCATCGTGACGAGCGTGGCCATCTGTTCGGCGGGGCGGTCGCCCGCGTCGAGCGAGACCACCGCGCGCGGAAACGCGACGTTCGGGAACAGCGAGATCGGCAGACGGAACGCGGTCAATGCGCCCGCGATCGCCAGCAGCGCGATCACGAACAGCAGCGAGCGGCGATGCGCCTGCATCCATTGACCGAAATTCATCGCGGTGCGCCTCCGCCGGTTCGCACCGCCATGCCGTCCTTCAGTTCATAGTTGCCGCTGGTCACGAGCCCCTGGGCGGCATCGAGCGGACCGTCCACGCCATAGCGCTCGCCGTTCTCGATCCGGATGCTCACGGCGACGCGGCGCGCCTTGTTCTGCGCCGTGATCTGAAAGACGTAAGCGCCTTGGTCGTCCTTCAGCACGGCCGCGCGCGGCACGACCCAATGCGTGCCGCTGCGGGTCGCGATCTCGGCGCGCACGCGCGTGCCCGGAATGAACGCGCTCTGGCCGAGCGGCACGTTCGCGCCGACGTCCACCAACTGGCTCTGCTGATTGACGGCCGCGCCGACCAGCACCACGCGCCCGTTGACCGGCGTGTTCGCGAGCGCGGTCGACAGGCCGCGCAGCGTGACGCTGTCGCCCGCGTGAATCGCGCCCGCGTCCGACGGTTCGACGCCGAGCATCACGTTGGCGCGCGCGTCCTTTGCATTGCCGCCGGCCAGTTGCAGGATCGCCGCGCCGGCCTGCACCTGGTCGCCCTGAGCCGCCGACAGTTGCAGCACCACGCCGTCGAGCGGCGCGGTCACGACCTTGTTGCCGCTCGCGACGCCGGTCTGATTCTGCGCGGCGAGCGCCTGCTGCGCGTCGTCGGCGGCCTTGCGGGCGGTCGCGAGTTGCGACTGCGTGGCGAGCCCCTTGTCGTACAGCGACTGCGTGCGCGCCAGTTCGCCTTGCGCGAGCGTCATCGCGCTCTTCGCCTGGGTCGCGGCGAGCACGGCGGCGGGATCGGCCTGCACCACGAAGAGCGGCGTGCCGCGCGTGACGGTCTGTCCGGACTGCACGCGCATCTGCACGATGCGCGCGACGTAGGGCAGATTGATGGTAGTGAGATTGGCGGCGGACGCGGCGACGATGCCGAAGCCGCGCACCGGTTGCGCGATCTCGGCACGCTGCACGCGTACTGTCTGGACGGATACGACGGGCTGGCTGGCGGTTTCGTCAGCAGAGCTGGCCGCGCCGGCAGCATGGGCCACGCTCACGGCATGGAGCGCCACGCACAGCAGCGCGGCGCAGGCGAGCGCGGTCGCCACGGCGGCGACGCGCGGCCGCGAGGTTGGAAGCGGGCTATTTCGCATGAGTATCGATGAAGGTCTGAGCGGAAGAGAAAGCGTCGGGAATCGCGCTGCCCAGCAGCGCCTGCAAGCCGACGCGCTGCTCGGCGAGCGACTCGCGCAGCGTCGCCACGTCGACGCGTTTGGCGAGCGCGGCGCTTTGCGCGTCGGTGTACGCGCCGAGCGCGAGGTTGTGTTCGGCGTAGGCAGCGGCCGCATGCTGGGCAGCGAGGTCGACATCGGGCAGCGCGGCTTCGGTCTGCTGCAATTGCCGCGAGAGGATCGCCTGGTCCGCGCGCATCTGCGCGACGTCCGCGTAGGCCTGGTTCAGGCGCGTCTGATATTCGTCGCGCAGCCGCTGGCGGGTGGCTTTTTCGATCGCGACATTGCCCTGGTTGCGGTTGAAGATCGGCAGGCTCAGGTTGATCTGGAAGCCGCTGGTGTAGATGTTCGAGGTGTCGCGCGCGCGCACGAAGCCCACCGACAGGCTCGGAAACTGGCTCAGAATCGCCGCGCGATATTTCTGCTCCTGCGCTTCGTAGCCCGCCTGCAACGCGATCAGATCGGGGCGGCGTTGCGCGAGTTTGGCGAGCGCGGTGTCGAGCGTGGGGTCGGTCAGCGGTGCGAGGTCTTCGCTGCCGCTCAGTTGCAACTGGACTTCGGGCGCAAGGCCGAGCAACGCGTTCAGATCGTGATGCGTCTGCTGCGCGGCGCGCGCGGCATCGGTATATTGCTTGCGCGCGTCGCTGTACGCGGTGAGCGCGGCGGTCAGCGTGTCGTCGGTGAGGTTGCCGTCGCGGCGCGCTTCGGCCATCCGTTCGTAGCGCGTGCGCGCGAGATCGCGCTGTTGTTGCAGCAACGGCAGCGTGTCCTGCTGAAAGCGCGTCTTGATGAACAACTGCCGTGCCTGCGCGACCACCTGCCATTCCTGCCAGAGCAGGCCGAGATCGGTCTTCGCGACGGTCGCGTCGGCGTACTGTTTGTTCGCGCTGCGCAGCACGATCGCCATCACGTCGATGCTCAGGCCATAATTGAACGCGCGCGTTGTGCCGGCGGCGCCGGGGTAATCGCTCGACAGGCTCAGTTGCGGGTCGGGCAGCAACCCCGCCGAGTAGGCCTGCGCGCGGGCGATGCCGAGATCGTCGCGGGCCAGCTTGAGGTCGGGATTATTGGCCACCGCGAGCATCGCGACTTCGTCGATGTCGAGCCCGTCGGACGGATCGAAACGATGCGCGGCCAGCTCGGGCAGCGGCATGCGCGACGCGTCGATCTGGATGCGTTCGAGCGAATCGGCGGAAGTGGACGTGTCGCGCGGCGCGAGCGGCTCGCGGTGATACCAGGTGCAGCCGCCCAGCAGCAGCGCGCCGACGGTCACGAGCGCGCGCAGCCGCAACGAGCGGCGGGCGGCCTCTGAAGCGCGCGTTGGCGCGGGCGCGCACGCTTTGCAAACCGCTGGGAAAGCTGCCGCGGCGGCATCGAAAACGGGCAAAATCCGGCTCCTGAATCAAGATGAAGAGTTGCTGCACCACGGGCGGATGCGGCGAAAGTGGGGCGAGTTTGCGGAGGAAGCGCTTAAGTCACGCTTAAGTTTGATTTCAGCGGACGGTCGGCGTCGCTTGCGATCCCTTGAGCGTCAGGCAGCCGTCAGACCGCCTTAAGGAAGCCATAAGCAAGCGTTAAGCTGTCGGCCCGGACAATGTGCGGTCCAAACTGGACGGAGAAGAGGGCATGCGCCTGCTACTGGTCGAAGACGACGAGATGATTGCGGAAACCGTGCTGGGCGCGATGCGCCGGTCCGGCTACGCGATCGATTGGGCCGCCGATGGCCGCGCGGCCGAGCTGTCGCTCGGGAACGGCGTGTACGACCTCGTGCTGCTCGATCTCGGCTTGCCGAGGAAGGACGGCATCGAAGTGCTCAACGCGTATCGTAAGAACGGCGGCGCCGCGCCGGTCATCATCCTGACCGCTCGCGACGCCGTCGACGAACGGATTCGCGGTCTCGACGCCGGCGCCGACGACTACCTGATCAAGCCGTTCGATCTCGACGAACTGGCCGCGCGCGTGCGCGCGCTGCTGCGCCGGCGCACCGGCCAGAAGCAGCCGGTGTACGCCCACGGGGAACTCACGCTCGACCCCGCCGCGCACGAAGTCACCAAGGACGGCGCGCCGCTGCCGCTCGTGCCGCGCGAGTTCGCGCTGCTGCAGGCGCTGATCGAAGAGCCCACGCGCGTGTTCACCAAGGCCGAGCTCGAAGAGAAGCTATACGGCTGGGGCGAGGAAGTGGGCAGCAACACGATCGAGGTCCACGTGCACAGCTTGCGGCGCAAGATCGGCGCGGAGCAGGTGGTGACCGTGCGCGGCGTGGGCTACCGTCTGAAGAGGTGCTGATGACGTCGATTCGCCGCTGGCTGCTGGGCTGGCTGATCTTCGGCATGGCGGCGGCGGCGGCCGTGGCTGCGTTCGGCATCTTCCATACGGCGCGCGAGGAAGCCAGCGAACTGTTCGACTATGAACTGCGCACGGTCGCGTTGTCGTTGCCGTCGAACCTGACCGGCATGGGCGACGGCGAACATCGCGACCCCGACCTCGGCGGCCTTGCCGACGACCGCATCGTCATCGACATCTGGGACCGCGCCGGCGAGCTGATCTATCACTCGATGCAGGCGCCGGTGCTGGCGCGCTTGCCGGAGGGCTTCAACACGGTCGAGCGCGGCGAGTATCACTGGCGTACGTTCGGGGTGGACCAGAAAGACCGTTATGTGCAGGTGGCGCAACCCGTCTCGGTGCGCGAGGACCTCGCGCTGAAGCTGGCGCTGCACACGCTGTGGCCGCTGGCCCTGCTGGTGCCGGTGACGATCCTGCTGGTGCTGCTGGTGGTCGCGCGCGGGCTCGGACCGATCGGCGGCCTCTCGCGCGCGCTGTCGACCCGCTCGATCGACTCGCTCGAGCCGCTGCGCCTGGACGGCAGCGTGCCGGTCGAAATCAAGCCGCTGGTGCAGGCGCTGAACGATCTGCTGCAACGGCTGCACACGGCCTCGCAGGCGCAGCGCACGTTCATCGCCGATGCCGCGCACGAGTTGCGCTCGCCGCTCGCCGCGCTGAAGCTGCAACTGCAGGCCGCCTCGCGCGACGGCTCGCTAAAGGGCGAGGGGCAGACGCTCGAGCGCGTCGAGGGGCGCGTGAACCGGATCATTCACCTAGTGCAGCAGTTGTTGACGCTGGCGCGCGAAGACGCGCATCCGGTCACGTCGATGGCGCCGGTGAGTCTACGGCGGATCGGCGAGCAGGCGGTGGGCGATCTGTCGCTGCTGGCGGAGATGAAGGAGATCGATCTCGGCCTCGAATGCGAAGGCGCGCGCACGCCCAACGACGCCTACATGGTGCTGGCCGAACCGCATGGGATGAGCGTTCTGTTAGGAAATCTGATCAATAATTCGATCCGGCAGACGCCGCGCGGCGGTCGCGTCGACGTGATCCTCAAGCGCGCCGGCGAGCGGGTCGGTTTCGAGGTCGTCGATAGCGGCTCGGGCATCCCGGAGGCCGAACTGGAACGCGTGTTCGACCGCTTCTATCGCGGCGAGGAAGCGCGCGGCGAGGGCAGCGGGCTCGGTCTCGCGATCGTGTCGCGGATCGCCGAGCGGCATCAGCTTGACCTTTCGCTGCGCAATAACGAGGGGCGGCCCGGCTTGTGCGTCGCGGTGTCCGGTTTGAAGGCGCTCGATGCCGAGGCGCCCGTGCCGGTTAGAACCTGACGCCGTTGCGGGCGGGTTTGCGGGGGGCAGGGCATTGCGTGCCCCCTTCGCTTCGATGCAATGGTCGCCACGGGCTACATTCGTTGATTCAGACAGTGCGGCTGCAGGCGGGATTTGTCTGCGGATTATCAAGCGCGCAGGCGCGGCGCAGCGGGCCGCAACACCGTCTGACGGCGCCGCGCGGCGCGGCGTCATAGCGGCATGCGAATCCGGGCATGCAGCGTTGTCATGAGCGCGTTTCCACACGCTGCTACAATCCTGTCTTTCTCCACCGATTGTGCGCTATGGGTTTCGAACAACTCGCTGAACTGAAGAAGCAACTGGCCGCTGCACGCGCCGAAGCTGCGCCTGCCGCCAAGTCCGGTGCCAGACCGGCATCCAAGTCTGCTTCAAAGCCTGCATCCAAGGCTGGTTCCAGGCCGGGCGCGAAGCCTGCCCGCAACAATGGCGCGCCACGCCGCGATGCGCCGGCGGCCGCCGCGCAAGCCCGGCCGGCGGCAGATGCCCGGCCGGCGGCGGATGCCAGGCCGGTGGACCCGGTCGTCAAGTCGATCGGGCGTCTGCAGAAGCGCTTTCCGATCGCGTTCCCGAAGAACCCCGCGCCCAAGCTGCCGTTGAAGATCGGCATCTTCGAAGACCTCGTTGCGCACGGGAAGGAGCTGTCGCTGAGCGAAGCCGAACTGCGCGACGCGATCAAGACGTGGTGCCGTGGCAGCCGCTACTGGAAGTGTCTCGTCGAAGGCGCGGCGCGAGTCGACCTGACGGGCGCCGAGGCGGGCAAGGTCACCGCGCAGGAAGCGGCGGGCGCGCAGCGCCTGCAAGCGCACCGCGCGAGCAAGAGCGCGCCGAAGGCGGCGGCAGTGGCAGCGGATGCGCCGGCGGCGGCCGAAGCGCCGGTGCCAGCAGCCGATGCAGCCGACGCCGCGGCAAGCGCGCCGGACGAATCCGCCAGCAAGCCGCAGGCCAGTTCGACGGAACCGTCCGCGAACACCGCGGCGGTTGCGGAACCGGCAGCGTCGCCGGCCACTCCGGCAGCCTGACGTCCCCGCCACCCCGCTACGGGGTGCCGCTTTGCCGCTCCGCAGCCGTCAGCCGGCTGCGCACGAAGCCGACGTGTTCGCGCAGCACGTAGAACGCATCGGCATAAGCGAGCGGCATGCGCAGCCGATTCAACGACGCCTCGATCTCATCCAGTTGCGCGAAGAGCTGCTTGCGCTCTTCGCCGGTGGAATGGGCGAGCGCGTCGCGTTCGATCGCAATCAGCGAACCGTAATATCGATAGATCCGCGAACGTATCCGCCAGCGATAAAGCGCGGGAATCAGGCGCATGGTCGGAAAGAGCAGCACGGCCACGGGCAGCAACAGCACGAGCGTGCGGTCGCCGATGCTCGCCAGCCAGAACGGCAGTGTCCGGTAGAGAAAACTCTTGCCGGTCTTGTAGTAGCGCTGCGCGTCCTCGCTGATCTGATATTCGTGAGCGACCGGATTCGGAAACTGCCCCGCGTGCTGCAGCAGACCCGGCATGCCGTGCACTTCCTGCGCCGCTTCGATCAGCAGATCGGAGATCGCCGGATGCAGGTTGGTGCGCGCGACCAGTTCAACCGTGGGGCTGATCAGATGCACCGTTTCGGGCGGAATCCTGTGCTTCAGATCCAGCACGCCAGGCGGCAGATCGATCCGGTCCAAGTACGGAAAGAGGCGCGTATAGGCGCTGGCTTCCTCGAAATTGATCACCGAGATGCCGGGCACCCTGAGTAGACGCAGCATCAGACCACGCGTGGCCGAGTCGCCGCTCAGAATCGCCGCGTCCACCTCGCCCGCGACCAGTTGGGTGGCGGCCTGCAGCCCGTCGCTCGGGACCAGCACCGTGTTGCCGCCCGGCTCGATGTCGTTCGCGTCCAGCAGCTTGAGCGCGAGCCGGCGCGTGCCGCTGCCTTCGCGGCCAATGGCGATCCGCTTGCCTTCCAGTTGTGAAAGCTGGGTCACGCCCGTGCCACGGTAAAACACCACCACCGGCACATAGAAAACGCTGCCGAGGGACATCAGCGACGAGGTGTCGAGTCCGTCGGCGAGACCGCCTTGAACCAGCGCGATATCGACGTGCTGCTTCGGGTCCAGCAGACGCTGCAGATTCTGCTCCGAACCGTCGGACTCCAGCACGTTCAGCCGGATGCCATTGCGCGCGAGGATTTTCTTGTACTGGTTCGCGGTGATGAGAAACGAGCTGTCGCGCGGACCGGCGCTCATCGTGATGGCTTTAGGCGGCGCCGGATCGACCATCCATATGAGCAGCATAAGCACCAGCACCACGAGCATGGCCACGATGACATATGGCAGCGTGTGATCGCGCCATTCGGCATGCGTATGGTCGCCGGGGAATTGCGGGGGACGCTGACGCCGCGCTTTCATGGGGACTCCGTGCCGCAAGCCGGGATGCTGCATTGTCTACTGTACGCGGCGGGTTTGTCGTCGGCAGTTTGCTCTATTGACCCGGCAGGGCAAAGTGATCGCTGTGTGGCTTCGCAAGTCCATGCGCCGCATCGCCCGTACACATCTGACTGGCATGCGTGAATGAGCGTGGCATAATCCGCCACAGCTTCTCATCGCATCGACGGGCGCATCTTGAGTCGTTTCCAGCGGAAGATCGGCAGTTGGCTAGGATTGTTCGCGATCCTGATGGCCACGCTCGCGCCGACGATTTCGCATACGCTCGCCGCGCGCGCGGTTCACGACGCGATGTCGGAAGAGCATTGCTCGATGGCGTCGATGGACGGCATGTCATCAATGCCGGACGAAGCGGCGCAGACACCCGCCGCGCCCGACGATTCCACGGGCAAGCACGCGCAGATGTCCGACGGCGACGCCTGCGGCTATTGCAGCCTGCTGGCCCATCTGCCCGCCGTGCCGAGCGTCGAGGCGCTATTTCTCGTCGCCGTCTGGACCCGCGAGCACACCGTCGCGGCCCGCTTCGAGAGCGTGCGCCGCGTCGAACCGCTCACCTTCGCGCAGCCTCGCGCGCCACCCTTCGCATCCTGATTCGAGTCACCGCGGCGCGACGCGTTGAACCGCGTCGCGCCTGCCGCCGCGTGCGCATTCGAGCGTGCGCGCCGGCATCGTCACGACCCATCAAACAGGATGAACCATGCCAACCTCACCAACGCGCAGCGGCCGGCCGCTGCGCGCAGCGCCGCTCGTCGCGGCCGCCGCGAGCCTCGTGCTCTGCACGCCGTCGCTCGTCAGTGCGCACGCGATTGCGGGCAACCGCGTCTTCCCGTCGACGATGGCGGTCGACGACCCCGGTGTCGGCGACGAAGCCAATTTCGAGTACGGCCATCAGCGCGTGCCCGGCGATGACGGCGACCAGAGCATCAACACCTTCAGCTTCGAATACGACAAACTGATCACTCCCCGCCTCGCGGTGTCCGTCGACGGCAGCTATGCGATGCAAAGCAATCCGAGGGCGCGCGGCTTCGACAATTTCGGTGTCGGCCTGAAGTACCTGCTGTACGTCAACGACGCGCACGAATTCATGACCTCGATCGGCGTGAACGCGGAACTCGGCGGCACCGGCAGCCGCGCCATCGCCGATAATTTTTCGACGATCTCGCCGACCGTGTTCGTCGGCAAGGGCATGGGCGATCTGCCGGACTCGCTCGTCTATCTGCGGCCCGTTGCGATCACCGCTGAAGCGGGCCCCGCGCTGACCACCGGCGCGGGCCAACCGAACGCATTCAACTACGGTTTCACGGTGCAATACAGCCTGCCGTATCTGCAGCAGCACGTGCACGAGGCCGGTCTGCCGCAGCCGTTCGCGAACCTGATTCCGCTGGTGGAGATTCCGCTATCAAGGAGTCAGGGGCAGACGACCGGTACGGTCAATCCGGGCTTCATCTGGATCAACCGCTATGGGCAGTTCGGTGTCGAGGCGCAAATACCGATTAATCGTGCGAGCGGCTCGCACGTCGGCATTCTGGTGCAGGCGCATATTTTCTTCGACGATGTTGCCCCGACCACGATCGGCAAACCGCTGTTTCAGTAAAGCAGGAGAGAGATGATGAACAACGTGCTGGCCAGATCTGGAAGTATCGGCTTGCGCGCGGCCGCGAAACTGACGGCGCTTGCCGCCGGTCTCGCGCTCGCGAGCGCAGCCTTCGCACATGTGTTTCCACAGAAGCAGGAGCCGGGCGCGGGCAAGACGGTGGCGTCGCCGCCGCAAGTGCGCGTGATCTTCGACGGGCCGCTCGAACCGGCATTCAGTTCGCTGACGGTGACCGACGCGAGCGGCAAACAGGTCACCACGCAAAAGGCTTTGGTCGACCCGCATGAGCCCACCACGATGACTGTGCCGTTGCCGTCGCTCGCGGCCGGTCACTATACGGTGCATTGGGTGGCAGTGGCTTCGGACGGGCATCGCACACATGGCGATTATGGGTTCGATGTGAAGTAGCGTGAGGCCGTAGGGGTTGTTGTGTGAGCCGCGCTCGCCGAAGTTTGGGTGTGCTCGAGGGGGCGGTTCGCAGCGGTGCCTGACCGAACGGCACCGCCCTTGTACTTGCCGAAGGGCATGTCGCGGGTCACGAGAAGTTGCGGGTGTTCGGGGTTCGTTGCGTATCGGGTTTTCATGGCGCCGATCTCTCGACAGGCGCGCCAATGATGCCTGACTCGCTGGGTATCTGCGTCGCGCGGTCTCGTGAGCCGGGTTCGTCGTCGCTGCCTGGACGCCGCCGTGGGACGACTGCCGCGATCCGGGCCGCGTGCTGCAGATTGCCTACCGGCCCATACCCGACGAGCGCTAACTGGATAGTCGTGGCAGGCGTTGTTTGCTTATCAATGTCAGGCGCTGAATCTCGCGCCTCATTCTGCCAAGATAAGCTTGGGTTGCAACGCGTTGCACTTCCAGTTGGGTAACATCCTTGCGTACCTGACGTTCCCGGGCGGTAATGGATCTCGCCTGCGCCGATTCTTCCCGCAGGTTTTCGCGCAAACGCTCGAACTCGGCTTCCGATTGGGCAACAAGCCGCGCCAGACGTCTGTTTTCCGCTTCGAGCTGTACACAGCGTGCCACGCTTGCGGCCAGACGCTTCACCTGCTGCTCGAAGCCGAGAAAGACGCTTTCGGCGGAAGCGAGGTCGATGGTCTTCAGCGCGCGGGATAGTGCGGTATCCTGATGGAGTGTCACATAGTACGTCAGCTCGTTCTCGTCAAAGAACAGGTTGGCTGAATAGTCAAAACACTGCAGTAGTCGGAAGGAAGTGAGTGCCTTCATCTCGATCAGCTGGCTGATCGCCGCCATGTCCCCGGACTCCACGTTCCGGCCTTTTCTGTTCGGCGTGACGCTAACTGGAGACAGGGCGGGTAAGATTCGAGCGGGTTCGACTGTCGACGGCAGTGCAGAAAGAGAGGCGGTTTCGCCGTCTTCTGGCCCGGATGGCTCTGTACGCGTGGGAGAGCTGTCGTCGTCGTGCGCTACCGGCAAGCTTTCCGGCGAATCATGGTCAAACCATGTGCTACATAGTTCCAGGATACTTTTCATGACATTTCTTTAATGCGGGGTCCCGCTACGGTGCGCCACCGCTATTGCCACCTTCTCACTTGACGCTGTCGCCGCTTCCGTCCACAGGGACGTGTTGGTCTTCCTCGCGCGCTGCATTCGATGCAGCGGCCGCGTCAAGGCCAGACGTGCCCGTTGCACGCAACAAATGCGCAGGTGATATGGGGTGGGATTTGACCTGTCCTTTCCAGAACGACGAAAGCAATCGCAAGCGCCACGACAACAAGCGACACAACGGACAGGATGCATTTCAGGCGTGACCGTGGCCGGACGGGCTCGACCCTCTGTTCCGGGGCAGGCGCCGTCATTGGCTGCGCGGCCGCCGGTTCCGCGCGGAGTGCCTCGACATCCTTGATCAGTTCCGACAACACGCGCAGCTTCTTGCCCAAAACCGTTCGTTCGACATGGACACGCTTTAGCTCACCCTCAAGCGCGGTAGCGTGCGACTCCAGCGAACTCGCGTCTTCTTTCAGCCGTGAGAGCATGGATAGAACTTCGTCTGCTGTTTCGGTCGAAGAATGCGGATCGCGGTTCCAGCCTCCAGCGAGCGGGGCCATGTATTTCATCTCGTATGGATTGCTCATTCCTCACTCAGCATGGTGAAGTTGCCGGCGAGTTGCCGGAGGATGCGCCATGAGGCGATGGCGGAAAACGGGTTCTGGTATTGCCCAACATTACAGATCACTGCCTGATCTCTCGGAGAAAAACGTTAGATTCACGTGCGACACGCCCATGTTCTGCAAGGGCGGCACTCTTCGGTTGCGACGATCATTGGAGCGACATGGCTCCTTTGCCATCAAGGATCGCGGTGAATTGTATGCAGGCAGGAGATTCTTCACCATTAGACAAGTCTCAGTCGCGGATACTCTGTGCTTCGCGGCCAGGGCAATCTATATGAACGTGGCTTTGCTCGGAAGGGGTCCGAGTTTCCCTAAAGCTGCCGCAACTATCCATTTTTGATGGAAACCGGCCTGCCGAATGAATTCCACCGGTTGATGATGTTGGCGATGACCACGCCTTCGCGTTCCTGCGACGTAATCTTTTGCGTCAGCAGGGTGGCGCCAATGGCTGCGTGAGAGCCCCGCGGTCGAAATAGTTCGTGAGCTTACGGATCGGAATATAGGGCATGTCATCACGGTCGAACCGAACGTGGTGGCGTTGCCGGCCGGTCTCGATAACAAATGCGAGCTTGGCCGGCTGACCGACGCGGTGAGCCGTGCCGATATTGTGGTTATTCTCGTCGACCACCTACCTTTCAGGCGTCTCGATCCGCTGCGCTTCCACGACAAGATCGTGATTGACACGCGTGGGCTGCTATCGCAAGTGCAACCGGTTAATTGAGAAGCCGGATGTCTACGAGCAATCCGACGAGCAGTAGCGCAGCCAGGGGACCGGCGCCGGTGCCGAATGCGGGTTCCGGCCTCGGCCGGAATTTTGCCGCGATGGTTATCTGGCAGTTAGGCAACTATCTGGCGCCACTGGCCACATTTCCCTATCTCACACGCGTGCTTGGACCTGCACAGTTCGGTTTGCTGGCGTATGTGAATGCGATGGCGGTCTACGGTACGGTATTGACCGAATGGGGTTTCAACCTGAGCGGTCCGCGAGCGGTCATAGAATGCCGCGACTGCCCTGAAGCACTAAACGAACTGATCTGGTCGACTATCAGCGCCAAGGGTTGTCTGTGTCTGATCTCGATTGCCGTTCTTCTGATAGTGCTTCATTTTGATCGGCAAGCAGCTTTGGCAACGCACGCAGTTCTGTTGTCGTGGCTGGTCGTGATCGGCAATGTGATCACATTGAACTGGTTGCTGCAGGGGCTTGAGCGGTTTTCCCTCTTCGCCACGGTATCGCTTGCAGGGCGTTTCATTACGCTGCCTCTAATCTTCGTGTTCGTGAAAAGCGCTAACGATGTCGCCGTGGCTGTGGCGATTCAGGCCGCGGCACCGCTGCTGACGGGTTTGCTCTCGCTCGGTATCGTATGCCGACTAGGCTTGCTGCATCGGCCCCGCACATCATGGCGCCGAATTTGGCTACGGGTCAAGCAGGGCGCTGACGCGTTTGTGTCAACCGCTTCGGTCAGCCTGTTTAGTGCCACGAATGCAATCATCCTCGGTTCGTTTGCCGGTTCTTATCAGGTTGGGATCTATTCTGCTGCCGACAGACTGAAGACGGTTGGCAACATGGTTCCTGCCCAGATCAACACAGTTCTTTACCCACGTGTTTCTGCGCTCGTTGCGAAGCGCGATCCGGCCTCGGGGCGGGCTGCGGCCAGGCTGACGATGGTGGGAGCCATCGCAACGATCGCGACGACAGGCGCGGGTGCCGCAGTGTTCGTCGGCCTGGCTGGTCCGCTCACGACTATCGTGCTGGGTGGTTCATACCATGGCTCGGCCGCGGTGCTGACCTTGCTTTGTATGGCGACCGTGTTCGGGAATCTCGCGTACTTCCTCGGATTGCAAGTGCTGGTCCCCTTTGAGGCCAGATGGCGGCGCTCTCGTGTGATGCTGTAAGGCGGCGTATTGAATGTCGCGTTAGCCTTCGCCCTGGTCCCATCTTTTGGCGCCGAGGGCGCCGCCTCGGCGTTCCTGATTGCAGAGGCCGCGATTCTGGCCGCCTACCTCGTTGCGATCGTGGGCACATTGCCGTTGCGGTCCCATTTCACGCAATTGCTGAATCGTTAAGTGTTCGCCAATGTTTGACATATACGTGATTTCATTGAGTTCGTCAGAGCGACGCGAATCGATCGCGAAGGTTTTGACGGAGCGGGTGGCGGCATTTCGTTTCGAGGATGCGGTCGATGGCCGCGAACTCACGGACGCCCAGGTTGATGACATTTACGACGAAGAGGCGGCCAGGGATCGCTACGGTCGACCGTTGACTCGTGGCGAATTGGGTTGTTTCATGAGTCACCGGTCCGCCTGGCGAAGGATCGCGGAATCGGGGCGCTCTGCCGTAGTCATCGAAGACGACGCGCTTCTGGAAGCTGTCTTTTTTGAACGTGTGTTGACTGCTTCCGAGGCGCTGCTCGCATCTGCAGCCGATATCGTGCTCCTTGGACGTTCGAAGTTGTGCCGCGCAAGCGCGGCACGGGCCTATCTTCAGGAACCGTTGAAGCGCTCACGAATGATCGATGGCCTGATCGTCGGCGTTCCGTTCAAGCAATGGACTAGCGGTTCGGTTGCATACTGGATTGCTCACGACGGCGCTCGCAAGGCGCTTGCCCATACTGAAGGCGCGATCGGTGCATTGCTCGACGACTGGCCGTGGCATCGCAGCCATGGAAGCCTGCGCGTTGCGGAGCTGCGCCCATATGCCGCGTGGGAAGCTTTTGAAACGATGCAGAGCTCTCTTGAATCAGCGCGAAGCGGGTATGGGCGCCCACGCTCTGCGTCGCATGCGGCAGCGGTTTGGCCGTTGCGTCACATGCGTACGGTAGTTCGCTGGATGATGGTGCTCGCTTTCACTGTGACAGGATCGCGCGGCAGGATGTTTAAATCGTGAACAGTTCATCACCGCCTTACTCTTTGCCGCTGCGAATTCCGGCATCAAATGCTTCCGCATCACCCTCGGTGGCATTCGTCTGGACGCTGGTTTTACTGGGCTTTGTGTTATCTCCAGTTGCTGACTTCCTGTCGGCGAAGCGTCGCACGGTGCGCTCTCGACCAGCGGAAGCGATGCACGCTTCTCGCTATTCTTGCGTGGGGCGATCGTGTTCGGCCTGATTGGAGCGATGCTGATAGGCGGGAAGATACGGTGGTCCGGGTTGTATCTGTCGCTGCTGATCTTTATGGCGATCCTGTCGTCGGGTGTGGTGTATGCATTCGACATTGCGTCGGGCCCCGAATTCCGCGAACAGTCGATCTTCGTGCTGAAAGTATTTTCGTTTTTTGTCTATTTCGGGGCGCTGTCGGAACTTGGCGACCGGAGACTCGCGAAGCTCGAGTGGTTTGTCAGGCTTGCCTTGTTTGCCTACGGAATCTGCATCGTTGCGGGCGCTGCGCTGTCGATCGAAATGTTCCGTAGCTATCAGGCTGACACGCATATCCGATCGGGTTACAAGGGTATCGTCTATGCACAGAACGAGGCGTCAGCGTTGGTAACCGTCGGTCTGGGTTTCGCGTATCTAGGGGTCTTGCGATCCGGTTGGCGGATGCGCGAGATTCTGCTCGCCGGCAGCCTCCTGGCAGCGTCGATGCTTATCGGTACAAAAGGCGCGGTGGTCGGCGCACTCGGTGTGACCTGTGCGTATTTCTACGCGCGTCACAACGCGTTCAGGGCGACCGCACGCGCGGCGTTGGTGCTGGGGACGCTGGCAGCCCTGGCGATTCTGGCCTATGTGGCGATACCAAACATACAGCAGGCGGTCGATCTCACCCTGAACTACTTCGAGTACCAGGGTGGTCGCGTTAGCAGCGACAGACTGCTGACTATTTTGTTGTCTGGCCGCAACCTGAAGTTCGCTAATGTCTGGGACGGCGTCGCGCAGCGGAACTACATTGCGCTGCTTACCGGCGGGTATCCCGTCACGCGCTATATGGTTGAAATCGACATTCCCGATCTGGTGCTCACTCTGGGACTGCCGGCTTTCGTCGTCTACTTCATGGCGTTGCGCGGCGCGTTTGTTTATAGCGGGAAACCGTGTTCCACGACACGCTTTGGCAAACTGTTCTTCTACCTGATCGTGGGAGTGGCGGCGACCGCCGGGCACGTGTTCGGCTCGGCTCTTGTAGCACCGTTTCTCGCTGTCATTGCTGTGATCGTAAAGCGCTACGCGTCGTCTGGTAGCCAACAGGGCAATCTCGATGTGGTCTGATGAAACGTTGTCGCAGCGCTCCTCCTTCAAGCGGGTGGTGCGTGTTCTGCACGTCGGTCCCGGGCGGGGACAGCTTGGTGGGATTGCATCGATGATGGGCGAACTCGAAAACCTCCAGGCACGGTTTCGAAGGGCCAATATCGTATTTTCCTTCTTCGAAACGCACGGGTTTCAAAGCGCCCGGAATCTGCTTGGATTTGCGTTGCTTGATCTGCCCCGATTCATACTGGTATTAATGCGAGATGTGGATATCGTTCATCTGCACGTATCTGTACGAGGGTCGTTCTATCGGAAATTCGTGTTCAGTCTACTTGCGAAGTTGACCGGCAGGAAAACCATCTTTCATCTGCATGCGGGAAATTTTGATCGATTTGAATCGCGGGCAGGGAAATTGACGCGACTATCGATTTCACGTTTCGTTCAAGGAGCGGATGCCGCCGTAGCCGTGTCCGTCACGATTGGCCAGGAATTAATCCGTCTTGGTGTGGACCCTGCGAAGTTATACGTGATCGGTAACACAGCGGGTTCGGCAGAGTTCGTCAAGGACGCGGGCTTGCCGACACTAAAAAATGACGGGGGCTATCTTGCCTTTGCCGGGCGTCTGGTGGAAGCGAAGGGAATTGGGGATCTGTTGAAAGCGCTCGCTTTGCTCAGAGCAGCGGGGTGCGTTATATCGCTGAAACTGGCTGGCGATGGAGATGTGCACCATTGGCAGCGGATGGCATGTGATTTCCAGGTTGATGATCTCGTGACCTTCGCGGGATGGTTGGACAGTGACGCGAAGCTGGAGTTCTATCGCAATGCGCGAGTCTTCTGCATGCCCAGTCACTACGAATCGTTTGGAATTTCGACACTCGAGGCGATGTTTTCGGGTGTGCCGGTCATCGGTACGCGACTCGGCGGATTTCTCGATCTGGTGGAGGAGGGGGTGACGGGCTACCTGGTCGAACCTTCGAGTCCGCAGGCCCTGGCTGCGCGCATTCGTCGTTTGATGGAGGATCCGGAACTGGCGGAACGGATGGGGAAAGCCGGACTCGCGCGGGCACGACAGTGTTATTCAACTGAAGCGCTCAGCAACCTATATGTCCGTTGCTATCGCGACGTAGTGGCGCATTAGTGCAAACGCATGGATGACAGATTCAAACGATGGTACGGATGCCTCGCGGTGGGCGCGCTATTGATTGCGCAATTGCCCGTGTGGGCTCAGGAATCAATTTCGCTCCCGCATAGCGATTTGGGAATGCCCAGTCCGGCGGATTCGTATCAGGCGGTCTATGTCGAGGACTGGCAGGGCGGCCTCGATGCGCGCATCGGTGTTCAGGCGAACCTTGGCGGCATCGCCATAGTGGACGATCCGGTCTTTCGCGGAGGCAAGGTCGTTCGGGCGAGTATCAGCCGCGATGAGAACTTCTCTCATATCGCCAATGGCGCGCCGCGAGCAGAGTTGCTGTTTCCAACGCCTGTCAGCTTTGCACAAGGCCAGGACTACCTGATTCGCTGGAGCACGTTTCTTCCTTCCAGCTTCGAATTTGACGACAAACAACTCGTGATTGTTACGCAGATTCATCAAGGAATACTTGCCGGCTCGCCCACCATCGCGCTCACGCTGCTCGGAAGCCGGTATGCGATCTCTGAGCGGGGCGGACTGCATCCGGAACGGGTCTCAGCCGCGAAATGGATTTGCTGCGCAGACATCGATCGGGGCAAGTGGGTCCACTGGACCTTGCGTTACGTTCCCGACGATTCGGGGAAGAAAGCTTTGACGGAGTTATGGAAGGACGGTGTTTCCGTCTTCACGAGTAAAGGTGCACCGAACTCGTACCTCAACGATCAGCATGCCTATCTAAAGATCGGGATGTATAAGTCCGGCTGGAATTCCCGACAATCGAACGTCACACGGATCCAGGTTTTCTTTGGGCCAGTCGACGTGTCAAGACGCTCATTGTTGCCTGCTATCGGTGGGGATCAGGCACAGGCTGATACTGTCCGCAGAGAAGGGGGTGAGGCAAGCCAGCAGAACCATGTCGAGAAGAACAATGAAACGTATTGAATTATTTTCCTGCCCTTTGGACGTCGCATCGATGGATGAAACGGTCGGATGGATATTGAATCGCATTGCTACCAGGCAGTTTACCCAGCACGTCGTAGTCAACGTCGCCAAGCTTGTCAACATGCAATCGGATCCCGAACTGGCTGCGTCCGTCAGAGATTGCGATATCGTCAATATCGACGGTATGGGGGTCGTGTGGACGGCACGTTTGCTCGGACACGAAGTGCCTGACCGCATCGCCGGTGTTGATCTGTTCGAACGCCTGCTCGCGGACGCCGCGCAGAGAGGCTTCCCGGTCTTTCTCCTTGGCGCGACTGACGCGGTAGTCAAAACTGTGGCAGCGCGGTGTGCGAGTCGCTATCCAGATCTCCTGCTTGCAGGCCATCATCACGGCTACTTTTGGGATGACGAGTCCGCAGTGGTCGACAGGATTCGTGCTTCGGGAAGCCCGTCTTCTATTCGTCGCAATTACGTCGCCGAAGAAGGAGAACTTCATTAATCGCTGGAAGGGACAGCTTGGAGTGGACTTTGTCATGGGCGTCGGCGGTACATTCGATGTCGTTGCTGGTAAGGTGCGCCGTGCGCCTCGCTGGATGCAGCGCAGCGGACTCGAATGGGCCTATCGCGTCGCACAGGAACCCCGGCGGATGTGGAGGCGCTATTTCGTAACGAATAACAGGTTCGCGCTGATGCTTCTAAAGGCGTGTATCGGTTCGATGTTCCAACGCACTGCAGGTGGTCAGGGCCAATAAGACGTCATACCTGACGTGTGCTGTGACAGGTTCAGCGTGCCGCGCGTTCTCATTTGAAGAGATGAGCGGAGTCTTGTGTGCTGCAGCGAAACAGTAGTACGTGGCGCGATGGCGTCGGGCCGGCCATCTTTAAAAAGCGGTTCCGTACCATCGAGTGGTTGTCCGCCTGGGAAGACAAGTCGGTTGCTGCTTCGCTTCGATCGCCTCAGTCAGTTGCACTACGCGTTCACCCCCCCCCCGCCTATACGATGATCCGTCTGTGGCACTACTGCCGGCGCTGATGTCCCAGGCGAGGGCTGCGTTTGCTTTCTGGCGCACTGCGCCGTGATTCTGCTCGTCCGTTGCCTGGCGAAGACCCGCTCGTACGGCGTCAATCATTTCATTGGCCGCCTTGCTACACCTCATTCCATAAATCCTTCGCGGTCCTCATTGAATGTTAATGACCCTTCGTGCGATTGCCTGGTTTTGCTTCGTAATAGGCGGAAATAATCTGACTAGTCATATATGCCAGACCGGTAACGACTGCCATCATTGACGCGAAATCGAAAATTAACTTAAGCGTGATTTTCTCGACCTTGATCGGATTCGCAACCCACGTGAAATCCGGATGATTCATCTGAACGCCAGCGATTTCTCCGCAGTGCTGTAGCGGTCGCGCGATTGAGAGGAGAGAATTCCAAGCTTAACCGGTTTCAGTGAGGGCAGGGCAACTGCGCCCTGAATTCCTTATTTAATCAACGTATGATAATCGCATAATAGGACTACGGATGAAATTCAATCGCTCTGGAGTGATCGCTGCGGCAGTTGCAATGATCGCGGCCTTGCCGATGGCCTCGCACGCTGCCGACGGCACGATCACCTTCAACGGCTCCATCACCGCCCAGACGTGCAACATCAGCGGTAATGGGTCAGGCGCGGCGGACTTCTCAGTGACGCTGCCGAATGTATCCGTATCGGCGCTGACCCCCGTAGGCCAGCCCGCTGGCCGCACGCCGTTCAACATCATGCTGACGGGCTGCACGCCTAATACGGGCAACGTTCACACGTACTTCGAAGCGGGTCCGACGACCGACGCCACCACAGGCAACCTGGTGTTGAACGCGGGCGGCGCGACCAACGTCGAGATCGGCCTGCTGAACGGCTCGGACTTCTCCCCGATCAAGGTTGGTTTTGCCGATGCTTCGCAGAACTCCCAGTCGGTCGTCATCTCCGGCGGCACGGCAACGCTTCCGTACTACGCCCAGTACGTGTCAACGGGCGTTCCGACTGCTGGAGCGGCCAATTCGAGCGTGATGTACACGCTCGCCTATGAGTAATTAGTTTTAGAGCTGTGTCGCGGAGCGAACCCATGGTCGCTCCGCGTTTTCCCGCTTTTCCGCACTTACCGACCCGCCATTACATGAAACAAACGATCAGGACTCTTCTGGTTTCCGGTGTGCTCGCGCTGGGATTTGCGAGTGCGCTGCAGGCGCAGGCTTCCGTTGTCATTGCCGGTACGCGGGTCATCTACAACGCCGACGATACCGAGCAAACCATCAAGCTGACCAACGACGGCAAATCGCCGGCTTTGACGCAGGTCTGGCTGGACAAGGGTGATCCGAAGGCGGCGCCCTCCGCCATCGATGTGCCCTTTACCATCAGCCCGCCGTTTGCTCGCGTCGACCCGGGCAAGGGACAGACCTTGCGCATTCTGTACACCGGCGAGCCGTTGCCGCAGGACAAGGAATCGGTATTCTGGCTCAACCTCCTTGAAATACCGCCCAAACCGGCTGCCAATGAAGTCGACGTCAACAAGCTGCAAATGGCGTTCCGCTCGCGCATCAAGATGTTTTTTCGTCCTGCAGGCCTGAAAGGCAGCGCAGGCGAAGCGCCTGCGCAGATTAGCTGGCATGTGGTCAAGACAGACATTGGCGCCGCACTCGAAGCCCACAATCCGACGCCTTACCACGTGTCGTTCACGGCGCTGGAATTGACAGGCGGCGGCAAGACCGCGAAGTTCGAAAACGGCGGCATGGTCGGGCCGGGTGAAACCCAGGACTTCCCGCTCTCGGGCGAAGTGTTCCAGGGCGCTGACGCCAAGGTACGTTATCACGCGATCAACGACTACGGCGGTCCTGCCGAAGGCGAGTCGGTGCTGAACGCAGCACCACAAGTGAAGTGATTCACTGGCAGTCGGTTCTTTCCGGCTGCCCATCTCTATCAAGCACTCTCCGCTGAAAATGCTGCGCGAAGCGGCAGGGGAGGAATTTTTCTGAAGCTTGGAGTCGGCGGTAGTGCAACAAAAACAATTTCGTCCCTTTCCTTCAAAGTTGTCCCCTGTCAGTGCGGTGGTGTTGTTGCTCTTCACCAGTGCCGGAGCGTGGGGTGCCACCTCCGATTCGGGTGCTTCCACCCAACTGGCCGAAGTCGAATTCAGCGACCAGTTTATTCAGCAGCCAAGCGGCGCGCGCGTCGACATCAGCCGATTCAATAAGGGCAACGTGGCGCTGCCTGGCGACTACCGGGTCGATCTGTACGTCAACGGCGCCTGGCTTGGCCGCTCGATGGTGCCGGTGCGCCAGGTCGGCACCGACCGCAGCGACGTGCAGGCGTGCTTCGATCGCGCGCTGCTGGAGCGCGTCGGCGTGGACCTGATGAAGTTGCCGGCTGAGACGGCCGCGCGTGTGGAGAAAGATACCGATGGCTGCTTGACGCTGCCGTCGCTGGTCCCGGACGCTACCGCGACATTCGACAACGGCGAACTGCGGCTCGATGTGACCGTGCCCCAGATGGCGCTCGCCCGCACGGCGCGCGGTTATGTCGACCCGCGTTACTGGGACGAGGGCGTGCCCGCCGCCATCCTGCAATACAACGCCAACGCTTACCATTCCGATTCGTACGGGGCAAGTTCCACCCAGAGCTATGTGGGACTGAATGCCGGCATCAACATCGGACCCTGGCGCTTTCGCCATAACGGCAGCCTGACCTCAGGTAACCAGACCGGCACCCATTATCAGAGCGTGCAGACCAACCTGCAGCGTTCGATTGCGCCGCTCAAGAGTCAGCTGATCATCGGCGATGCGTTCACCAGTGGCTCCGTGTTCGACAGCATCGGCTTCCGGGGCGTGCAGCTCTCCAGCGACGATCGCATGTACCCGGAGTCGCAGCGCGGCTACGCACCGGTCATCCGCGGCATCGCCAACAGCAACGCACGCGTGCAGGTTCGCCAGAACGGCAACCTCCTCTATGAAACGACTGTGGCACCCGGGGCTTTCGAGATCAACGATCTCTACCCCACTGGCTACGGTGGCGACCTCACCGTGGTGGTCACCGAGGCCGACGGCAGTGTCCGTACCTCCACGGTGCCGTATGCGGCTGCGGTGAACTCGCTGCGCCCCGGCATTACGCGCTTTGATGTAACAGTCGGTCAGTACCGCAATCCGACGGTGAGCATCCATCCGGTGCTGTTCCAGGGCACGGTCCAGCATGGTTTCACCAATCTGATCACAGGCTATGGCGGCTTCGTAGCAACAGAGGGCTACATGGCCGCGCAGGTGGGCGCCGCACTGAATACGGATTTTGGCGCCTTTGGCCTCGACATCACACAGGCTGCCACGCACCTGGACAAGCAGCCCGACCGCAACGGCCAGAGTCTTCGCCTGAGCTACAGCAAGCTGGTCGAGCCTACCAACACCAACCTGGCCGTGGCGGCTTACCGCTACTCGAGCCGCGGTTACCTGGGGCTCGCTGACGCCATGGCGTTGCGCGATCTCGATCAGCGCAACACGGGCTTTGCGGCTAACGGCATCCAGCGCGGTCGCCTGCAGATCACGGTGAACCAGAACCTGCCCGCGGGCTATGGCTCGTTTTACCTGACCGGTTCCACCCAGAACTACTGGGATCGCAGCGGTACGGACACGCAACTGCAGGCTGGCTACAACAACAGCTACAAGCAGCTGAACTACAGCCTGGCGCTCTCGCGTCAGATGGACGTTAGTAAGCACAAGTGGGACAACCGTGTGATGCTGACCGTCGGTATTCCGCTTGGCACGGGTGCGCACGCGCCGTACTCGACCACCTCCCTGCAGGGCGACGGGAACTCGGGTACCGTCGTGCAGCAAGCCGTGTCAGGCACGCTCGGCGTAGATAGCGCCTTTGCATATGGTCTGAACGCGGCTCACAGCAGCGGTGGCGACACGAGCAGCAGCACCACGGCGGGCGCCAACGTCTCCTACACTTCGTCGGTTGCCACGTTGACCGGCAATACCAGCAAGAGCAGCAGCTACACGCAGGCCGGCGTTGGTGTGAGCGGCGGCATCGTTGCGTATTCGGGCGGAGTTGCCTTCACGCCACTGATGGGCGACACGCTGGCGATCGTGGAAGCCCGGGATGCGGCCGGCGCGCGCGTGACCAACAACAGCGGCCTGCGCGTCGACCCGTGGGGTCACGCCATCGTGTCGACCCTGACCCCGTTCGCGAGCAACCAGATCGAGATCGATCCCAAGGGTTTGCCGATCAATGTGGAATTGAAGTCAACCCAGCAGTCGGTCGCGCCGACCGCAGGCGCTGTGGTGCGGCTCAAGTTCGACACGGAAAACACCGGGCGCGCCGCGATCCTGGGCATCAGGACTGCCGACGGCAAACCGGTGCCGTTCGGCGCGCAGTTGACCACCGAGCAAGGCCAGAACATCGGCACCGTCGCCCAGGCAGGGCGAGGCATTGCGCATGGCCTGAAGAGCGACACCGGCCGCTTGCTGGTGAACTGGGGCGACAGCGCAGACGAGCGTTGCTGGGTCGATTACTCGTTGCCGAAGGTGGACATGAAAACCCGCGCTTCGTACAGCGTGGCCGATGTCGTATGTAAATAGTCGGGCGCGCCGAGATTGATTTCAGCCGGTATATGCTGATTTGTGTTTCATGGAATGAATATCCAGTCTGGCATTTATCAATGATATTTGAAGAATGATTTATATCAGATCTGGAGAAAGATATGACCGCAAGCCATTTTGATCTTGTGTGCAGGCCGATAATTAACTGGAATGTCTCAATACGAAACTACCGCGGGCATGAAGACCTGTTCGCCTGCCGTCGGAAAATTCCGGGACGACTCGCTCTGGAATAGGTCGGTACAACGTCACCCAGCGATTTCGCCTGGCCACAACTTATCGCGTAGGACTGGTTTATGAAAAAACTAATTCAGATATTTTTAGGCATTTTAATTGCCGCCTGTTCATCTGGCGTCCACGCACAGTGCTCCCCCTCTGGCCAGATAGGGATTCAGGTTTTTGCGCCGACCCCTCCAGCTATTAACCCCGGCAATTCACAGCCTGGCACGGTTCTGTTTTCTACTGTTGTAAACAACAGCACCGCGGGCATCACTTCAATTATCGCATGCGGTCAACTCACGGTCTCCTACACTGGCACTTTGGGGCCGTATAACACCGAAAGCACGGCGATCCCAGGTATCGGCGCGCGTTTTTCATGGTCGGGCGGCCCATACGGCTTGGGGACAGGCTATCTTCCCCAGACTACGACGTCTGCGCCGTATGGGAGTGCGGGGAGTCCAGCCAATTTCAAATGGAGCACGGGGACGATAACCCTTGAGTTGGTCCAGACCGGCCCGCTGCAGCCGGGAAACTATTCGTTAGGCACCAATTCGATAAAACTAACCTCCGGGCAATCCTCGACCTTCGCTCAAATGTCCGTTCTTGCTAGTGGCACTACTACCGCTCTCCCAATCGTGGTCGTACAGCATCCGACCTGCAGGGTGTCCACTCCTTCGATCCAGGTGCCTTTAGGCAGCGTCCCGCTCAAGAGCTTCTCCGGCGTGGGGAGTACATCGCCGGTCCAGCCTTCGTTCAACATCTCCCTGTCTTGCACAGGCGGTGATACGGGAGTCATGACGAGCGTCTATACCACGTTGACCGACCAGACCAATCCTACCAATCAGTCGAACACGCTGTCATTGAGCACCAGCTCGACTGCAAGCGGGATCGGTATCCAGGTTCTGAACGGTAATACCGTCATCAGCTACGGGCCGGACTCATCCGTAGTCGGGAACCCTAACCAGTGGTTAGCGGGCAGCACCGGAAACGGGACTTTCAATATTCCGTTGACGGCGCGCTATGTGCAGACCGCTCCTACCGTGAAACCCGGAACGGCGAACGGGATAGCCACGTTCACAATGAGCTATCAATAACATGTGCGCCTATCTTGCCATGCGGCACTGCCGGCAGGCGTGAGGCTTTGTTCGGATGGGTCCGAGTTTCCCCAAGGTGGCATGCCGCAACTATCCATATTTGATGGAAACCGGCCTGCCGAATGAATTCCACCGGTTGATGATGTTGGCGATAACCACGCCTTCGCGTTGATGCGACGCAATCAGCGTTCAACACGACCCGACCCGCTTGATGCGATGAAAATTGCGGTCGAAATAGATCAGGCCGTCGCCATCCGCACGCACGCTGATGCGCGTGGTCTTCACGAACATCACCGAGTGCGAGCCGACTTCCTTCAGATCGACGATCTCGCCTTGCAGGCTCGCGAGCGCATCGCGCAGCACCGGCACGCCGTGCGTGCCGTCGTCCCAGATCGGCCAGCCGAAGCGCTCTTCCATCGGCACCTGGGTCATCCCCGCGAAGTGCCGCGCGAGCAGTTCGTGCTCGCCTGGCAGGACGTTGACGCAAACGTGGCGGTTGCTCTCGAAGGTGGAGTGCATCGCGCTCGAACGGTTCAGGCAGACGAGCAGTGTCGGTGGCGTGTCGGTGACGGAGCACACGGCGCTCGCGGTGACGCCGCAGCGCCCGTGCGGGCCGGCGGTCGTGACGACGTTGACGGCCGCGCACAGATGCGCCATCGCCTGGCGGAACTGCTGTTTGGCGTTCAGGTGGGCGTCGTGCCCGGAAGCGGGGGACTGGGTCGGCATCGTGGTCATCGTCTGGATTCCTTTTTGGCGCGGCGTCGTGGGTGCTGATCTGGATTCAAGCGTAATCAATCCCCGTACGGAAAAAAATCCGCGTGAGCGGCGCATAGGTGAGCGTCTTTCCCAACGTATCTAAAGTTTTCCCCAATACTCCACGCGCTCTCAGTGCCCAAGTGCACATTTGAACTGCGAGCGTATGAGCGCGACGTAAGCAGCGCTTCAGGGTAACTAGCACTTTGCACGGCTTTTTTCGCTGGATATGATGGTTCGCGCAACACGTTTCAAACCGCACCGATACGAACCGCTCCCGCTCCTTCCATGCCCCACGCGCAGCAATCCGCTTCCATTCCCGCACCCATTGTCTATATCGTCGACGACGACAGCGGCATGCGCACGTCGCTCGCGTGGCTGCTCGAATCGGTTGGCGTGAAGTCGGCGGGCTTCGCGAATGCGAGCGAGTTTCTCGATGCGTTCGACGTGGCCATTCCGGCCGCGCTGGTGCTCGACGTACGGATGCCGGAGCAAAGCGGCTTCGACGTGCAGGCGGAATTGAACCGGCGCGGCGCAACCTTGCCGATCATTTTCGTCAGCGGCCACGGCGACATTCCGATGTCCGTGCGCGCTTTGCAGAACGGCGCGATCGACTTCGTCGAGAAGCCGTATAACTCGCAGCAGATGCTCGATCGGGTGCAGCGTGCGTTGAAGCTCGCCGCGCAACGGCATGTCGCCGGTCAGAAGCGGCGCGAGTTGCGCAAGCGGATCGGGTCGCTGACCGCGCGCGAAACGGAAGTGCTGCGTGGGGTGATCGACGGCAAAGGCAGCAAGCGCATTGCGAGCGATCTGTCGATCAGCGTGAAGACTGTCGACGTGCATCGCGCGAGCATCAAGGACAAGCTCGGCGCCGCGTCGATCGCGATGCTGGTGCGCGAGGTGATGGCGGTGTGGGAAGAAGACGAGACACCTCGTTGATGCGCGCTGGTGGCGCAGGTGCGATGAACGCATCCGGGCGCACCAAGTGCGCCCGAATGCCTCGACTATCGGCAACCCGCAGCCCCGTCACCGCATGAACAACCCGCCATTCACATCCCAACACGCGCCGTTCGCGAAGTAGGCATTCTCCGCGGCGAGCATCACGGCGACATCGGCGACATAATCCGCCGAGCCCAGCCGCCCCGCGGGAATGTTCGCGATCACCGTCTTGAGCTTCTCGGGCGCGACGCTCTCATGCACGATCGGCAAATCCATCGGCCCTGGCGAGATGGCGTTGACGGTGACGCCAGCCGCGCCGAGATCGCGCGCGAACACCTTGGTGAGCGTGATCACGCCGCCCTTGGCGGCCGCGTAGTGCGCGCCGGTGGCCGAGCCGCCGTTCTGCCCCGCCAGCGAAGCGATATTGACGATGCGGCCCGCGCCCGCGTCGGCGAAATGCTGGCCGAACACCTGGCAGCCGAACAGCACGCTGCGCAGATTGACGTTGATGACCTGATCGAATTGTTCGCCGGTGATCTCCATCACCGGCACGACCTTCGATGCGCCCGCGTTGTTGACCAGCGCGTCCACGCGGCCCCAGTGCTGCAGGATCGCGTCGCGCGCCGTTTCGAACGAGGCTTTCGCGGTGACGTCGAGATTCAGCGCGAATGCGCTGGAACCGTCGGCGCTCAGATCGCGCGCGAGCGCTTGCGCGGCATCGAACGCGATGTCGCCGATCGCGACCGCATAGCCCGCCGCGTGAAAGCGCGCGGCGATTGCTGCGCCCAGACCACGCGCCGCGCCGGTGACGAGTACGACTCTTTTCTGCATGACTGCCACTCCGTGTGAATGCACAAAACGCGACTCTGATATGAGCGGCCGCGTAAATGACCTATGCCTGGTCGAGCTTGCTCAAGCCGCAAGTGCTGCTTCGAAGCGCGCCGCGATCGCGCACACCTGCTCGTCCTGACCCTTGCGTCCGACGATCTGCAAGCCCGCCTTCAGAGGCGAGCCCTCGATCGGCAACGGCAAGCTCAACGCAGGATGGCCGCTCAGATTGAACGGCCGGATCAGCGACGACATCGCGATCACCGACGTGCCGCCACGCGCTTCGTCGAGCGTGATCGGCAATGCGGGCAGTGTCGGCAGGATCAGCACATCGACGTTTTCGAGCGCGCGGTCGACGTCCGCCGTGAACTGGTTGCGTACCTGTTGCGCCGCATCGAGTTGTGCAGTGGTGGTTTTCGCCGCGGCGCGCAGCCGCGCGTCGAGATCGGCGCCGAGCTTGCCGGTTGCCACCAGATGACCGAATGCGCGCGAGGTCTCTACGTTGATGACCGCTAGGCCCGCATCGAAAGCAGCAGCGAGTCCCGCGAGTTGCGTCGCGTGCGCGGCGCAGTCGGCCACGCGGGCCGCGCGCTCGACGGCTGCGCGGATCTCCGGCGTCGCGTCGGCCTGCACGATGCCGACCTTGCATGCCCCCTGCCAAGCGCGCGCGGCTTGCGCGTCGAAGTCCACCGTGATCGCCTCCATCGCGGCCACCAGCATGGACATCTCGCGCGCAAACGGCCCGACGCAATCGAGCGAGGATTCCCGCGGCGCCACGCCGCGCCGCGACACGCGTCCGAACGTCGGCTTCAAACCGAGCACGCCGCAGCAGGCGGCGGGGCCGCGAATCGAGCCGCCGGTGTCGGTGCCGAGCGCGGCGTCGGCGAGTTTCAGGCCGACCGCCGCCGCCGAGCCGCTCGACGAGCCGCCCGGAATGCGCGCGGCGTCCTGCGGGTTTTGCGGCGTGCCGGTGTAGTCGTTGATGCCGGTCATGCCGAACGCGAGTTCATGCATATTCGCTTTGCCGACGATGCGCCAGCCGAGCGCAAGCAGACGTTCGACGACTTCGGCGTGCTGCTGCGCGGGCGGCGCGTCCGCCAACGCGCGGCTCGCGGCGGTGGTCGCGTAGCCGGCGATATCGATCGTGTCCTTGATCGCGATGGTCGGTCCGGATCCGCCTATCGACAGGGTCTGGATAAACTCGTTCATGGGTTCGTTTTCCTTGCATTGACTTGCCACGGCGCGTCGAACAGGCGCTCGGTGCGAAAGTGCGTGATGAGCCAGTCACGGCCATTGCCGGCCGGCGCGAAATCCACTTCGAGACGCGCCGAGATCAGTTCCGCTGGCGCGTCGACATAGCCCGAAGCTTGCAGCATGATCCAGCGGCCCTTCGCAGTCGCGCCGCGCACGTCGATCGTCTCCGATGTGAGGAAGTGCGTATTCACCGTGAAATGCGGCGACGGCGGCAGGTAGCGCGTGAGCATCGCGAGGATCGCCGCGTGACCCTTCAGGTATCCGAACTTGTTCGCGTACTGCGGGCCGATGCCTTCCCACACGGCGTCGGCGCTGAAGAGGGCGGCGAGCGTCTCACCTTCCAGCGCGCCGCTCGGCACGTCGCACAGCGCCATATAGCGCGCGATCGTGCGGCGCACCGCGGATTCGGCTTCGAGCGCGGCCAGGCGCTCGGTCAACAGGCGCAGTGTGTCGGGGTTCACACTCATCGCATCATGCTCCGAAACATTCGCATTCACGCTCACGCCGCGCTCGTATGTTGCGGCGGCACTTGCAACGCGCGGCCAACGCGCGCTTCGATCTTGCCGTAGCGCCACAGGTTGTATTCGCCGACCGGCGTCGTGCGATACAGATTGCACACGGCAACCGCCGTGTCGAAGTCGCGCACGTCGGCCATGATGTAAAAGGTCCACGGCGAGTTGTCCGCATTGCCGACGGTGAGACGGTCGTCGTCCATGATGCCGAGCACCTTGACGCCTTCCATCGCTTCGACTGCGGCCAGCATCTTGCCGTAGGCCTGCCAGACTTCACCGATCCGCTCGCGCGGCAGGTCAAAGAAATTCTGCGTGACCCCGCAGCAGAACAGAACGCGTAAAGGCAGTGCCGAGGTTTCGGTGGTGGTGGACGCAGTGGTCATGGGGTGAATCTCCTTGAAATCGTGTGAACGGAAAGAGGGCGCTAAATGATCCGAATGGCTCGGGCGGCTTGCAGGTCACTCACGGATCACTCGCCAATCGCTTAAAGGTAGCCGGGAATCGGCGGCACGCCGACGAACACCGCGCCGGCGCCGTCGTAATTGCCCTCGCCGAGAAACGCGTGCTGCGTCACGACCATCGAGTCGCGCAACAGGCGCTGCAACGGATGCGAGCGATAGATCGCCATCGTGCCGCCGAGCCGGTACGCGCGCTGCACAACCTCGGCGCCTTCGCGGGCGATCTGCGTGGCGGCCAGCCGCAGCAGGCTGACCTGATCGGCAGTGACGGGATTGCCGGCCAGGATCGACTGCCACACCTGGTCGGTGCTGTCGTAGAAGAACGCGCGGGCCGAGCGCAACTGCGCTTCGGCTTTCGCGAGTTCGATCCGGTAGTACGCGCGATCGGCGAGCTGCGGCGCACCGGTCGTGGTCTTGCGGCCACCCGCCATCTGGTTGGCGACATCGAGCGCGGCGCGCGCGAGGCCGAGGTTGACCACGGCGAGCACTTGCGCCGCGTATGCGATAGTCGGGTAGCGATACAGGGGTTCGTCGACGCACGGTTCGCCGCCACGCACGAAGGTCCACGCATCGGCGACGAACTGGTCGCTCACGCGCAGATCGTGACTACCGGTGCCTTGCATGCCGACCACGTCCCAGTTCTCGACGATCTCCACCTGATGCGGGCGAAACACCGCCGTGCGCGGTTTGCCGGGCGCGCCCGCACCGTTTGCGCCGTTCGCGCCCTGGGTGCCGATCCCCACACCCAGCCAGTCCGCTCCCTTGCAGCCGCTCGCGAATTTCCACGTGCCGTTCACACGCCAGCCCCCGTCCGCAGGCTGTGCCGTCTGCACCGGGAAGAGGCCGCCCGCGAACACCTGGTCGGGGCCGCCGGCGTAGATCTCGGCCTGGGTCTGCAGCGGCAGCGCGGCCAGGTAGACATTGGCCGAGCCGAAGCTCGCGACCCACGCGGCCGAGCCATCCACCATCGCAATCCGTTCGATCATGTCGAGGAACGCTGTCGGCGCGAGCGCATCGCCGCCAAAACGCTGCGGCGTCGCCGCGCGATAGACGCCCGCGCGTTTGAACTTCGCGATCACGTCGCGCGGCACATGCGAAAGACGGTCGAACTCGTCGCGGCGCGCGGCGATTTCGGCGATCACGTCGGAGAGCGGCAAGCGGGCGTGCGTCGACGCGTCCGGTTGGTCGAAGGCAACGGCGGCGGCTCTTGCGGACATGGGGGCTTCTCCTTGATTCGTTATCGGCTGAAACACGACGCACGCTCGCCATGAAGTTGACGCGCCGTGCACGGTGAGACCAGTCTAGAAATGCAAAAAGAACGCTTCAATTGGGATGCGGGGCGCCTGTTTAGGTAACCCACCGGGGGCGCCTAAAGAAATCTTCAGATACGGATCACGCGCGCAGGTGTTATGTTCTGGCCCATACCTGATCGAACCCGTATGCCGTTCCCTGCGATGAATTTCCCTGCCGAAGCCGATTTCCACCGCCTGCTCGACGCGCTCACGCTGTGCGTGCTGCTGCACGACGCCGAGACCAAGGCGATCGTGTGGGCCAATCGCGCGGCGTGTGACGCGCTCGGCTTCACGCTCGACGAACTGCTGCCGCTGAAGGCGAAGGACATGACGCGCCCGGTGCCGAAGTACCGGCGCGAGATCGGTGTCGGCGCAATGGACCGGTCGATTACCGAGGGGCCGCAGGTCTACGAGTGGTGCTACCGGTCGCGCAGCGGCGCCGATATGTTGTCCGAAGCGATCGCCACCTATGTGCCGCTTGCCGGGCGGCCCGTTGTGATGGTGCAGTTCCGCGACATCAGCGCGGAAGACTCGCTCAAGCAGACCTTGCGGCGCTACGAATCGCGGCTGCGCGAATTCATGCAGGACCTCGGCGAAGGCGTCGCGGTGCTGACGCCCGCCGGTGAAGTGGAGTTCGTCAGCGAGTCCGGCCGGCGCGTGCTGGGCCTGGAGGAAGGTGCGCCGATGGGCGACGTGCTCGACTATTGCAGCGAACCGGACCGCAAGCGCCTGCTCGCGCAACTCGCCGCCGCGCCGCGCATCCAGCCTTCGGCACCGCAACGCTATCGCATCACGCGGCGCGACGGCACGCCGCGCTGGCTGCGCATCACCTGCCGCAGGATCGAGATCGAGGACGATCTCAATGGCCGTCTGCTGCACTTTCGCGACGTGACCGACGAGGTGGCCGTCGAAGAGGCGCGCCGCAACGAGGCGCGTCTGCTCGAATATGCGGGGCGCTACAACGCGATGGGCGAAATGGCGACCGCAATCGCACACGAGTTGAGCCAGCCGCTCGCGGCGGTACGCAACTTCATCGAAGGTGCGATCCGCCGGCTCGCCCAACCCGGCTCGCTCGACGACGCCGTGTGGGGCCTGCGCAGCGCCGATCGGCAGGCGGAGCACGCGGCGCTCATCATCAAGAGCGTGCGCGATTACATCGTCAAGCGCGAGCCGAGCGAGACGCATGCGGATTTGCGCGAGGTACTCGCAGACGCCGCTTACTTCATCGAATTGCGTGCGCGCGAAGCGGGCGTGACGGTCACGATCGAGCAGGCGAGCGAGCCGCTGCCGGTGTATGTCGAGCGCGTGCTGATCGGCCAGGTGGTGCTGAATCTCGCGTTCAATGCGATCGATGCGCTGGGGGAAGGCACGCATCATGCGGGCACCCAGGCGGACGACAATCCGGCGCAGCCACGGCGCCGCGAATTGCGCCTCGTCACCTGCCTGCGCGGCAAGCACGCCATCGCCCAGGTGATCGACAACGGACCCGGCGTGCCCGCCGATGCGCATGACCGGATGTTCGACGGGTTCTCGTCCTCGAAAGCCGGCGGCAACGGCATCGGCCTGTCGCTGTGCAAGAACATCGTCACGCGGCATGGCGGCGAGATCTGGGCAAGGCCGGCGCGGCACGGCGGCCTCGAATGCAGCTTCTCGCTGCCGCTCGCGGACTGAACGCGGCTCAATCATGTGTGGCGTGCGTGTTCCTCGGAATGGTCAAGAGGGTCAGCGCGGTAATCAGCCCGAAGCCGATCAGCATCAACGCGACCGGCCACGGCTCGCGCACCTTCGCATACAACGCGGTGGCGACCAGCGGCGCGAGTCCGCCGGAAAAGACCGACGCGATTTCATGGCCGAGCGCCATGCCCGAGTAGCGGACTTCGGTGGGAAACAGTTCGCCCATCAACGCGGGTTGCGTGCCGATCATCGCAGCGTGGCAGAACGGCAAGCCCAGCGCGAGCGATAGAAACACGTACAGCGGCTGATGCGTGTCGATCAGCCAGAAGGCCGGAAACGCGACCACCACGAGTCCGAGCGCGCCGATCATATACACGGGGCGCCGGCCGATCACATCCGAGAGCCGACCCCACAGCACGATCGTCACGAGTTCGAGCAGCATCGCGATCATCACGCCGCCGAGCATCACCGAAACCGGCACGCCGACCGTCTTGCCGTACACCAGCACGAACGACAGAAAGATATACGTGCCGCCGTTTTCCGCGACGCGCAGCCCCATCGCCTGCAACACCTGTTTCGGATGATTGCGCAGCACCGTCAGCACCGGCATGTGCTTCGGTTTGGCGGCCGCGAAATCGCGGCTCTCGGGCAAGCGCCGGCGAATATAGACGCCGACGCCGAAGATCAGCACGCTCGCGAGAAACGGCACGCGCCAGCCCCATGACATGAAGCTCTCGGTGGGCAGGCGCTGCACCAGATAAAACGCCGCCGCCGACAACACGAAGCCGCCCGCCACGCCCAACTGGCTGAACGACGAGTAGTACCCGCGACGATTGGCCGGCGCGCTCTCGCTGATCAGCAGCACGCCGCCGCCCCATTCGCCGCCGGACGCGATGCCTTGCACGACGCGCAGGCACACCAGCGCGGCGGGCGCAAGAAAGCCCACTTGCGAGAAGGTCGGCAAGAGGCCGATGCCGAACGTCGCCACGCCCATCATCATCAGCGTGATGACGAGCGCGCGTTTGCGGCCGTGCCGGTCGCCGATGTGGCCGAACACGACGCCGCCCAGCGGCCGCGCGAGAAAGCCGATCGCGAAGCCCGCGAACGCGGCGAGAGTGCCGAGCAACGGATCGCCATGCAGCGGGAAAAACAGCGGCCCGAAGATCAGCGCGGCGGCCGTGCCGTACAGGAAGAAGTCGTACCATTCGAGCGCGTTGCCGAGCACGGAGGCGACGATGATGCGCCGCAAGGTCCGTGAGGTAGCCGGCATCGCGGGGGCGGGGGGCGACCCGGCCGTAGGGGAAAGCGTGTCGTTTTGCATCGTCGTGCTCTCTGGTTTCGCGATGGGTGAGGGCATCGCGGGTATCGTGGGTGCAAGCTCGGCGCGCTAGCGCCCGAGTGACTGCGCGGTCTGGCCGCCAATGCCGAAGTCCGTGTTCGGAATGTCCTTGATCATCACGCGGGCGGCCTCCAGCGGCGTGTCGAGCACGCGAGCGCCGGTCTCGCTGAGCGCGGCGATCAGCGCGGTCTTTTGCGCGGGCGTGCGGCCCGCGATCAGGATCGCGACGATGTTCAGCAATGTGGCGCGCCGCAATCCACGGGCTGGGTCGCCCGCATCGCTCATTGCGCTGACTCCGCCCACGCCGAAATCATGTGGCGGCAATTCGCTCAGCAGTATCCGCACCGATTCGGCCGGCGCACCGATCGAGTCGACCGTGGCCTGCGTGAGGCCCGCAATCAGTTGCGCCTTGCGCACCGGCGCGTGACCGGCCGGCAGATAGACTTCTAGTGTGGGCATCGTTTCGCCTCGCTCGCGGGTTCGGACATCACGGTTCGAGGATCACAGCAGGAAGCCGATCGCACTGAGCGCGTCGGTCGAATCGATCAGGCGGATCACCTTCTGCACGATGCGCGGCTCGCCGCTCGCGAAGCCGATGCGATGCGTCAGGTCCGCCGCGAACAAAGTCGCCTTGCCGCGTTTGTACGCGACGATCACCTGCGCGGAGTTCACCGTGACCTCGTCGCTCGCATCGCTCGTCAGCGTGAAGCGCGAGACCGTGCGCACGGTGCGCGCGGCGTCGCTCGCCGACGACGAATAGCCGGACGTCATGCGTTGCACGCGTTTTTCGCGCATGTCCTGATCGTCGTACGCGTAGTTCAGCGTGGCGGCGAAGTCGGTGGCGTCGGGCTCGATCGGCACCACGTAGAAGCCCGCCGGGTCCCACAGCGACAGCCACTCGCGATAGTCCTTGCGGTCCAGCAGTTCGGCTTCGCGCCAGATGAGTTCGATCGCGTCGGCAAAGATCTTCTGCGAGAACAGGGTGTTGCGGTCGTCCATCATGCTTGCTCCATCATCGTGCGCCATTGCGCGTACGCTTCACGCATGCCGGTTTCGTCGGTGGCGTGCGCGGTCTTCTCGCCGTTCGGTGCGGTGCTCTCGCGATTCAGGCCGCGGTTCACGAGGATCGGCAGATCGGGGCCGGCATGCGAGCCGCGCTGCACGCGTTCCCACGCTTCGGCATCGTCGGGGCTGCCGAAACCGAACGGGCCCTGGAAATGCTCGTGAATGCGCAGACGCACGCGGTTCGCTTCCTCGGGGCCGCCGTCCATCGCGAGCGCGACGTGGCGGATTTCGGTCTCGTTCGCGGAAATGGGCCGCAGCACGCGGAAAAACGCCATCGACAACGCGAGGTTCGGGAACAGGTTCAGATTGAAGCCGACGCCCATCAGCGAGCGCACGATGCGGCGCACTTCGTCCGGCGCGTGATCTTTGGCGAGCGAGGCGGCCAGCGCCTCGAAGCGTTCGGGAATCGGCGCGCCGTCGTCGCGGTCCAGATCGACGAGTTCCGGCACCAGCACCGCGAGGCTATGTCCGTTGCCCAGAGAGCGGCAGAACGCGTCTTCGCTGGTCATGAAGCTGGTGATCGCGGCGGCGGTTTCGTCGTCGATCGATTTCATCCACGATTTGTGCACCACGGGGAAGTGATACAGGTCGGTGGTGTTTTCCAGCTGGATCTTCCAGTTGCCGTTGAAACGGAAGCGATGTTCGCCGTTGGCCTTGATCGGATAGCCCGCGCCTTGCTTCATGAACAGATCGATCCACGGCTTCGCGCCGCCAAGGAAATCTTCGAGCGGCTCGATCTCCTGATTGAAGCTCGCGAAGATCAGCCCTTGATAGATGCCCACGCGCAGACTCGCCAGCGGCAGTTCGGTCTTGTCGATCACCCCTTCATAGCCGTCGCCGTACGGCAGCGCGCGCAGCGCGCCGTCGAGGCCGTAAGTCCAGCTGTGATACGGGCAGGTGAAGCCTTTCGCATTGCCCTTGTGCTGTTCGCACACGGTCGCGCCACGATGACGGCAGCGGTTTTGCAGCACGTTGACCGCGCCGCTCTTGTCGCGCACCACGATCACCGGCTGGCGGCCGATCGTGGTGGTGCGGAAGTCGCCGGGATTCGGCAGTTCGCTTTCGTGCGCGACCCAGATCCACGTCTTGTAGAAAATGCGTTCGAGTTCGGCTTCGAAAACCGCCGGATCGTAGTACAGCGACGGGGCGACGCGGTCGGACTGCGCGCGCTGATACAACGCGCTCGTATCGACGGTCTGATATGAGGATTCGCTCATGACGGTATAAGTGGGGTGGTCGATGGAACAAAGTCTCGCCGACCGTCTGATATGCGTCAAATTGATCTAAAATAAAAACTAAAATCAACCCCATGGATATCTCGATGACCTCGCTGGATCACGTCGACCTCAACCTGCTGCGCGTTTTTCAGGCGATCGTCGAAGAGCGCAGCCTCACGCGGGCCGGCCAGCGGCTTGCGCTATCGCAGCCGGCCATCAGTTATTCGCTGGGGCGTTTGCGCACGCTGTTCGACGACCCGCTGTTCATCCGCACGCGCGTCGGCATGCAGCCCACGCCGATCGCGCTGGAGCTGTCGGGAATCGTGTCGCGTGCGCTCGACACGGTGCGCGAGGCGCTGCGCTACGCGGAGCATTTCGATCCGGCGGTGAGCACGCGCACGTTCCGGCTGTCGCTGTCGGACGCGGGCGAGCTGGCCTATCTGCCGCCCATCTGCGAGGCCTTGCACCGGCAGGCGCCGCGCGTGAAATTGCGCATCGAGCCGTTGCCGGTCGAGGAAATCGAAGACGCGTTGCGCGCGAGCCGGCTCGATTTCGCGATCGGCAATCTGCCGACGCTGACCGCTCGCACGCGGCATCAGGCGCTGTTCGAGGAGACGTATGTGTGCATGACCCGTAAACGGCGCGGCTTGCCGCGTACGAAGGAGCTGGGTCTGAAGGCGTTTCTGGATGCGTCGCACGTGCAGATCACGTCGGTCGAGCACAGCCATCACGCGCTCGACGACGAATTCCGCGCGCAAGGCGTGGGGCGTCATATCGCGCTGGAACTACCGCATTTCGTCGCGTTGCCGAGCGTGCTGGCCGTCACCGATCTGTTCGCGACACTGCCGCGCCGCCTCGCGCACATTTTCAATCGCGACGGCGGCTTTCATATCTATGAGTTGCCGGTGAACTTGCCGATCGCGGCGGTGACGATGCACTGGCACGAGCATTTCGACCAGGACGAAGGCAACGTCTGGCTGCGCAACCTGATGGCGGACATCGTGCGGCGCTTCGACGAGCATTGAGCCGCAAGCGGCGTCACGCACGCTTGAAGAGCTGGCGCGCGAGCGAACACATCAGCGTGGTGGCGGGCGATTCGTCCTGCAAACGGCGGCTCATGATGATCGGCGACGCAATGTTGGCCGCCGGAATCGGCCGGTACGTGACGCCGTGCGCGCGCAAGCCTTCCACGCTTTCCGGCACGAGGCACACGCCCACTTGCGCGGCCACCAGGCCCAGCGCGGTCTGCAACTCTCTCACTTCGTGGATCGCCTTCGGCTCCAGTGCATGATCGTGCAGCGCGGAGAGCTGCTGGTCGGCGTAGCTCGGGCGCGGGGTGCTCGGATAGACGATCAGCGTTTCCTGCGCCAGCGCGGCTAGCGTGAGCGGCTTCTTCTGGCGCGCGAGCGGATGGTCCTGCGGCAGTGCGGCGATCATCCGCTCCTCGACGAGCACTTCGCGCGCCAGTTGCGCGTCGTCGAAGCGCAGGCGGCCGAAGCCGACATCGATCCGGCCGCCTTTGAGCGCGCCCAGTTGTTCGATCGTGAACATTTCGATCAGCGACAGTTCGATATGCGGCGCGGCTTCGCGAAACGCGCGGATCACGGCGGGCAGCGCGCCGTACAGCGTGGACGGCACGAAGCCGATCACGATGCGCTCGGCCAGTTGCGCGAGCCGGCGCGTGAGCGGCGCGAGTTCATCGGCCTCGTCGATCAGGCGCTTCGCCTGCGCGTAGAAAATGCGGCCGGCTTCGGTCAGCCGCAGCGGACGCGAGCCGCGTTCGAACAGCGGCAGGCCGATGCTTTCCTCGATCTGCTGAATCTGCCGGCTCAGCGGCGGCTGTGTCATGTGCAGGCGATTGGCGGCCCGCGTGATGTTCATCTCTTCGGCGACCGCGATGAAGTAGCGGAGTTGGCGAAGTTCCATGCATGCCCCTGAGGTGTAAAGGTTCTTATTGGTTTTGGACGTTGCCGTCCGATCGCCGATGAGCGCCGTCGGCATGCGGTGGCTTCATGCGTTCCCTCGCTCATCATCGGGCCGCGTGCGCGAACGGCTCATGACTGCTGTGGGCCAGCACCGCGCTCGTCCACGACGACGCCCGATTCTCTCAGGTAGTCGTCGACAGCGCTTCCTATCGTGGGATGAAAGCTCCTGTCGCCAATGATGTCCATTAGCTCGAAGCGTATGAGCTTGTCACGCACCGGGTCCTTCATTTCGGCGAAGTGCAGGCGGATGCCGCGCTCGTCCAGGATTCGGCTCAGTTCCCTCAGCATGTCGGCGGAAGTCACGTCGACGCTGGTCACGGGCTCGGCCGCCACAACGACTCTTCGGACGGGCGTCGGGTACTCGGCGACAGCTTCCAGAAGACGATCCTGAAACAGCTCGGCGTTCGCAAAGAAGAGCGGGGCGTCCCAGCGAAACAGCAGCAGCCCCGGAATTCTCCAGGCATGTGGATAGCGCTGCACGTCATGATAGCCGCGCAAACCTTCCACATGACCCAGAATCGCGTAATGAGGCCGCCAGCCGTCCCAGAGAAATTCGATGACCGCGATCACCACTGCGAGACAGATGCCCGGAATCGCACCGAATACCGCGACACCCACGAAGCACGCGATCGAGAGCCAGAACTCCCACTGCTGGATGCGGTAAATACGCTTGAGGTCGGCGAATTCGAACAGGCCGAGCGCTGCGGCGATCACAACCGCGGCCAGCGCACTGGTGGGCAGATCGCGCAGCAGATTCGGCGCGGCGATCAGAAGCGTCGCGACCGCCAGCGCGCCCACCACGCCTGTCAACTGCGTGCGCGCGCCCGCTGCTTCGGCGACCGGCGTGCGTGACGCGCTGCTGCTGATCGGAAAGCCCTGAAAAAACCCTGCCGCGAGGTTCGCGACGCCGAGGCTCACCATTTCCTGATTCGGATCGACGCGATGGCGCAAACGCGCCGCGAAGGTGCGCGACAGCACACTGGTGTCCGCGAAAGAGATCAGCGCCACCGCGCAGCCGCCGAGCACGATCCTGATCAGATCGGCGCCGCTTGCCCACGGCAGCACGAAAGCCGGCAGACCTTGGGGAATCGTGCCGAGCACGCTCACGCCGAGCTTGTCGAGATTGAACACGGCGACGCACAGCGTCGCCAGCACGACGGCGATCAGCACGCCAGGCACTTTCTCGAAGCGCTTGAGCAACAGTATCAGCGCGAGACATGCCGCGCCGATCGCGAGGCTGTACCCATTGAATTGCCCGGCGGCGATGGCGCCAGCGACGCTCAGGATGGTGTTCATCGGGCCTTTTGCTTCGCTGGAGACGCCGAAGACCCGGGGTAGCTGACTGATCAGAACGGTGATGGCGATACCGTTCATGTAGCCGTAGCGAATCGGTTTGGACAGCAGTTCGGTGATGAAGCCTAAATGCAGTAGCCCCATGACGATGCAGAAGAGTCCCGAGACGACCGCCATCATGCTCGCCACAGCGATCGCGCGCGCTGGATCGCCCGCGGCAATCGATACGATGACGGCGAGGATCGGCGCGGCCAGCGCGGAGTCCGGACCCAATACGAGAAGCCGGCTGGGACCGAAGACGGCGTAGGCAAGCAGCGGGACGATCGTCGCGTAGAGGCCATACACGCCGGGGACGCCGGAGGCCTCAGCATAGGCGATGCCGACCGGCACCAGCATCGTGGTCAACACGAGGCCGGCCGCGATGTCCTTCGGCAGCCAGGCGGCCTGATACTCCCTGAGCATTTGCAGACCCGGCAGCCAGCGCAGCCATCGTTGCGCGTGGCTCGCGGGATGCGCGTCGTGCGAAGTTGACCTGTCGGGTTGCATGAGTCGGCTATTTGCGTCGGATCGCGGTCACGCGGGAGAGAAGATGCACATTGTCCAACAGGAAGAATAGTGCAGACCCTGGCTAAGACAATAGGCGGTGACATAAGCCGCGAGTGGTTGCCCCTTCTGAACCTCACCGACTCCGCACGTGATGAGGGTCGCGAGCAATCCGGCTACGCCCGGCATCGGCGACGTGTTGAAGCATCGCGCTCATGCACGTCAGCATCGAGATGACCGCCGTGCTGCTTGCCGTCGATGAAACGGTGCTGACTCGATGGCGCGGCGAAGGTGGGGCAGTCAAGGATGTCAGTCCTGACATGCAGCGTGATATCGCGTGCTATGCTTGATTACGCATCGGCGCTCCATGCAGCAGAAGCCTGTCCGGGTCGACAACGGAGTCAATGCCGTGTCAAACGCCGAACAGATCGGAGCAGAACCGAACGGTGCACGACCGCGAGCTCCGGGCATGGACTATCGTCATCTGCAACAGCGCAAGAGCATGCATGGCCGCATTGTGCAGGAGCTTGGCATGGGCATCGTCAGCGGCAAGCTGCAACCGGGCCGCCGCTTGCCGGCCGAGGCCGTGCTGTGCGAAGGCTATGGCGTGAGCCGCCCGGTATTGCGCGAGGCGACGCGCGTGCTGGCCGCGAAAGGGCTCGTCGTGTCCAAGCCGAGGGTGGGCAGTGTGGTGAGACCGCGCGCGGACTGGCATATGCTCGATCCGGATGTGCTGTACTGGACCATCAGCAGCGTTCCGGAAGGCGAATTCTTCAGCTCGCTTCTGACCGTGCGCCGCGTCATCGAGCCCGCGGCGGCGGCGCTCGCCGCCACCGCGGCGACCAGCGACGACCTTGCGCGGATCGCATCCGCGTATGACCGGATGGAACGCGCGGGAACGGCGAGCGAGCTGCTGGACCCGGACCTCGAGTTTCATCGCGCGATCATGGCGGCGACTCATAACGACATGCTGGCCTACATCGGCAATATGCTGTCGCTCGCGCTGTCGGAATCGATCCGACTGACAAGCCGTCATCCGGACACGCATGCGCTGTCGCTGCCTCGGCACAAAGCGATCCTCACCGCAATCCAGAATCGCGACCCGCTGGGCGCGCGGCATGCCAGTCTGGTTCAACTCGAAAACGCCCGCGCGGATGCCGAGAGCATTCTGGAGCTCGGCATCCATCATCCGGCGTGACGGCTTTTGCGTCCCGCCTGTGCTTCTCATGGTCTGCTTAGATAGTATTACTATTGATGCGGCGTGCCGGGCCGAGTCTGCGCGGGTAAGGGAGAGAAAGGCCCGTGGAGAAGTCCTTGCCCTCAAGCTCAATTCGCTGCCGTCACGATACAGGCAGGTAGCGCCGCAAATTGTTGCATCGCAAGCATGACATGCAAAACGCTGCTGCAACCGCGCCGCTCCAGCCATCACGGTCTTTCGGCACCAACTCGTCGCCCGCTCCGATGGCGTTGTCACGGACCATACTCCAGCGCTCTTCAAATAGTCGGACTAGTTAAGGGTATACATTGATTGAGGGTAAAAGCGCGTGATATAGGATTTTCCTCAGGGTCGTCAGGCGCACGCGCATGCACACGCGTTTTGTGGAGTGTGGTGGGGCCCGGCACTGGCGCTTTCCTGGCCTGCGCCGTCATGCACAGCGAGTTATTCCATAACCGAGAGACTGGAGACTGACATGGCGGAAGAGCAGGAAGGCCAGGAGCAGGTGCAACGCACGCGCCGTGGATTGTTGCAAAGCGCGGGTCTCGGTGCAGCGCTAGCCATGTTCGGCGGAGCGTTGACGCCGGCGCAAGCCGCAGAGGCGAGCCCATTTCCGGAACACAAGCGCTGGAAGATCGTATTCGTCAACCACGTCACGACGAATCCGTTCTTCGTTCCCACGCAATACGGCATTCAGGATTCCACGAGCCTGCTCGGGATGGACTTTCAGTGGACCGGGTCAGCCAATGCCGACATTGCCCAGATGGTGAATGCGGTCAACGCGGCGATCGCGGGTAAGGCCGACGCCATTGCCGTGCCGATCGTCGATCCGAAGGCGTTCGACAAACCGATCCAGGCGGCGCTCGACGCCGGCATTCCGGTATTCGCGTACAACGCCGACGCGCCGCAAGGCACGTCCAATCCGCGCCTCTCGTATATCGGCCAGGATCTGTATCTGTCCGGGTATCAGATGGGCGAGCGCATCGTCAGCCTCATCGATAGCGGTATGGTCGCCATCTTCATCGCGACGCCGGGGCAGCTCAACATTCAGCCTCGGCTGGACGGCGCGGTAGCTGCGATCAAGAAGTCGGGCAAGAAGATCGACGTGGAGACCATCGCGACCGGCGCGACCGTCAACGAAGAACTCTCGAAGATCAAGTCGTTCTATCTCGGCCACCAGGATGTGAAGGGCATGTTCGCGGTCGACGCCGGCAGCACCCAGGGCGTGGCCGAAGTGATGAAGGCGTCGAACCTGCCTGCGAAGGGCGTGCACGGCGGCGGCTTCGACCTGTTGCCGCGCACGGTCCAGCTGATCCATGAAGGCTTTCTGGACTTCACGATCGATCAGCAGCCCTACGTGCAGGGTTTTTACACCGTGGTTCAGGCATTCGTGTTCCTGTCGTCCGGCGGACTGGTTGGTCCGGCCAATGTGAACACGGGTCTGAAATTCGTCACTAAAGACACGGTCGAGCCTTACCTGAACACGTCGACGCGCTATGAAGGCAAGAGCACCAAGCCGCAGATCGTGCCGCACTCGGGCGCGATCAAGGGATGACGTCTTCTGTGGCGGAAAAATCGAAACCTCACGAACGCCGGCGGTTATGGTCCAGACCGGTCTGGCGTTCGAGCGAGATTCGCATCCTCGCGGTTGCGCTCATCCTGTGCGCCTACTTCGAAACCGCCAATCGTGACTTTCTGCTGACGGGCGCGAGTCTGGAGAACCTGTCGCAATTCATCGCGCCGGTTGCGATCATTGCGTTTGGCGAAATCATGCTGATGATCGGCGGGGAGATCGATCTCTCCGCCGGGATGGTGTTCGCGTTCGCGCCGTTCGTCATGTATTTCGCCAACGAGGCCGGTTTGCCTGTGTGGGTCGCCGTGCTCGCCGGGCTGCTCGCGGCGGCCGTGGTCGGGCTGATCAACGGCGCGGTGACGGTGTATCTGCGCATTCCATCCTTCGTCACCACGCTCGGCACGCTCTTCTTCGTCAACGGCTTCACGCTGACGATTTCCCGAGGCACGCCGGTTTCACCGCCGGAAGGTACACGGTTTTCGGCGATCATGGGCGCATGGGGCTACAGCGAGATCATCTGGACGCTCGTGATCGCGGCCGTCATGCACATTCTGCTGCGCCATACGCGCTGGGGCTTGCATACGATTGCAGGTGGCGCGAATCCGCTCGGCGCGAGCGAAGCGGGCATTCATGTCAACCGCCTGAAACTCGGCAACTTCATTCTCGCCGCGGTGCTCGCGGGCTTCACAGGCATTCTCGAAGCGTTCCGGATCACCTCGATCGATCCGCAAGCGGGCGGCAACCAGATCATGTTTCTGGCCGTGGCCGCAGCGGTGATCGGCGGCACGCCGCTCGCCGGCGGATCGGGCACGATCATCGGCGGTCTGATCGGCGCGGCGGTCCTCGGCATTCTCAATGACGGGTTCACGCTGATCGGCATCAACGCGTTCACCTTCAATATGATTCTCGGCGCCGCCATTCTCGCGGCGATGATCTTCAACATTCATGTGGTCCGTCTCGCGCGCAAGGGAGAGCTTTGATGTCCGAGCTTGCGGAAGCCTTGCGCGGCGAGGACATCGTCAAGCGTTTCGGCGCGGTCACGGCGCTCGATGGGGTGTCGCTGACGCTCAGGCCCGGTGAGATTCTCGGCGTGCTCGGCGACAACGGCGCGGGCAAGTCGACGTTGATCAAGATTCTGACCGGCTTTCATCAGCAGACGAGCGGCAAGCTCTTCGTGCACGGCGTGGAAACAATGCTTCGCTCGGTCGATCATGCCCGCTCGCTGGGGATCGAATGCGTGTATCAGGATCTGGCGCTGGCAAACTCGCTGAGCATTTATCACAACATGTTCCTGAATCGCGAGATCATCCGGCGCGGTCCGTTCCGTTTGCTGGACAACCGCGCGATGCGCAAGCGCGCCGCTGAATGTCTCGAAGAGATCGGCGTGCATGTGCCGTCGGTCGAGCTGCCGGTCGAGCAACTCTCCGGTGGACAGCGCCAGGCAATCGCAGTCGCTCGCGCGGTCAATTCGGATGCAAAGATTCTGCTGCTGGACGAACCGCTCGCGGCAATGGGTGCCCGCGAAGCCGGGCTTATCATCGATCTGATCTTGCGGCTCAAGGAGAAGGGCGGGCTGTCCATCATCATGATCATGCACAACTATGCGCAGACGCTCGATATCGCCGATCGCGTGATGCTGATGCAGCGCGGCCGCGTGACGTATCAGCGGGAGGCCGCGAGCACATCGGTCGCGGAGTTGATGGATATCGTGCGGCGCGAGTATCGGGCGATGCGAACCTCGGCGCAGTGACGCCCGTTGGTCAGTGGTTCGGCCCGGTGCCGCCGGGCAATCAACGCGCACAGCGGAAATCCTCGTAAGCCACCATCCTCTTTCACGTTTCATCCCGATTCGAAGGCCGTCAGCGGCGCAATCCATCCATTCGCCGTCTGAGCGAAAGTCGCCTCTCTCCTACGCCCTAAGCCCACGTCAACGTGCGGCCATCCGCCCGTTCCGGCACTTCATGCCGTCAAGGTATGGAAGTAGTCTGAATGAGTGTTGGACTGCCTCGCCGGTTTGTTTCTAAGATGAGCGCTCCCGGTATAGCAGTTCAGGAGGGCAAGGAATGACAGCAGCACCCGTGAAGATCGAAAGCGTGGAGACGATTCTCGTCGACGTACCGACGATCCGTCCGCACCGGCTCTCGGTCGCAACGATGAACTGCCAGACACTCGTGCTGGTGCGCGTGCGTTGCGCGGACGGCGTGGTCGGCGTGGGCGAGGGCACCACCATCGGCGGGCTCGCGTATGGCGAGGAAAGCCCGGAAAGTATCAAGGTCAACATCGACACCTATTTCGCGCCCTTGCTCAAAGGTATGGACGCGACCCGTCCGGGCGCCGCGATGGCGAAACTGCGCGAGCTGTTTCAAGGCAACCGGTTCGCGAAATCAGCACTTGAAACCGCGTTGTTCGATGCGCAGGCGCAGCGCGTCGGCGTGCCGTTATCGGAGCTGTTCGGCGGGCGTGTGCGCGAGTCGGTGGACGTGGCGTGGACGCTCGCGAGCGGCGATACGAAGCGCGATATCGACGAAGCGGAACGTGTGTACGAGGCCAGGCGCCATCGCGTGTTCAAGCTGAAGATCGGTTCGCGCGCAGTGGCCGACGACGTCGCGCATGTGGTGGCGATCAGCAAAGCAGTGGAAGGATACGGCGAGGTGCGGGTCGACGTGAACCAGGCCTGGACCGAATCGGAAGCGATCTCGGCCGGCCGCCGTTTCGCCGATGCCGGCGTCACGCTGATCGAGCAGCCGATCGCCGCGCAGAACCGCGCGGGTCTGAAACGCCTGACCGAGCTGGCGGACGTGCCGATCATGGCCGACGAGGCGCTGCACGGCCCGGCGGACGCGTTCGCGATTGCCAGCGCGCGCGGCGCCGATGTGTTCGCGGTGAAGATCGCGCAATCGGGCGGCCTGAGCGGCGCAGCGCAAGTGGCGGCGATCGCGTCGGCCGCGAACATCGATCTGTACGGCGGCACCATGCTCGAAGGCGCGGTGGGCACGATCGCGTCGGCGCAACTCTTCAGCACCTTCGGCGAATTGAAGTGGGGTACTGAACTGTTCGGCCCCTTGCTGTTGACCGAAGAAATCCTCACCGAGCCGCTGCGCTACGAAAACTTTGCACTGCATCTGCCGCAAGGTCCGGGCCTTGGCATCACGCTCGACTGGGACAAGATCGACCGCCTGCGACGCGATACGCGCAAAGGCGCAAGCGTCGCCGCGATTTGAAGGTTCGTTGTCTGAAGACTCATTCACTGGCTTACCCGTCAGCCATCCAAAAGATCAAACGAAGGAGATACCCCATGAACAAGCAAGCTATCGACACGCTGTTGCAGAAGATCAACGACAGCGCCACCAGCGAAGGCAATCCGCGCACCAAGCAGATCGTCAACCGGATCGTGCAGGATCTGTTCTATACGATCGAAGACCTCGACGTGCAGCCCGCCGAATTCTGGACCGCGCTGAACTATCTCGGCGAAGCCGGCAAGAGCGGCGAACTGGGCCTGCTGGCCGCGGGTCTCGGCTTCGAGCATTTTCTCGATCTGCGTATGGACGAAGCGGAAGCGAAGGCCGGCATTGAAGGCGGCACGCCGCGCACGATCGAAGGGCCGTTGTACGTGGCAGGTGCGCCGGAGTCCGTCGGCCATGCGCGGCTCGATGACGGCACCGACCCCGGCCAGACGCTGGTGATGCGCGGTCGCGTGTTCGGCGAAAACGGCAAGCCGTTGGCGAATGCGCTGGTCGAAGTGTGGCACGCGAACCACCTCGGCAACTACTCGTACTTCGACAAGTCGCAACCGGCGTTCAATCTGCGCCGCTCGATCCGCACCGATGCCGAAGGCCAATACAGCTTCCGCAGCGTCGTGCCGGTCGGCTATAGCGTGCCGCCGCAAGGACAGACGCAACTGCTGCTCGATCAGCTCGGCCGTCATGGACATCGTCCGGCGCACATCCACTTCTTCGTTTCCGCACCGGGCTGCCGCAAGCTGACGACGCAGATCAACATCGACGGCGATCCGTATCTGTGGGACGACTTCGCGTTCGCCACGCGCGATGGTCTCGTGCCGGCCGTCAAGCAGGCGGAAGGCGCCGAAGGCAAGCCATACGGCGTGGAAGGCCAGTTCGCGCTGATCGACTTCGACTTCACGTTGTTCGACGACCGCGACAATCTGCCGGGCGCCGAAGTGGAGCGTCTACGCGCCGAAGCCTGATGTCTGGGACGCGATGAGCGAAGACGCCTGAACGTCCCGCAGGAATCTGTCGACCCTGGTTTGCGCGGCGTCTGGTTTGCCGCTCAGCCGGGGTCTTTGTTTACCAATTACCGATTTCCGATCACGTATCGATCACGTCGATCACATTAATCACAAGAGGAGTGCAAGCATGCTGTTTCACGTCGAAATGACCGTCAATCTGCCGAACGACATGGACGCCGAGCGCGCCGCGCGCCTGAAGGCCGATGAGAAGGCAATGTCGCAAAAGCTGCAGCAGGAAGGCGTCTGGCGGCACTTGTGGCGCATCGCAGGACGCTACGCGAACATCAGCGTGTTCGATGTAGAGAGCCCCGCGCATCTGCACGACGTGCTGAGCCAGTTGCCGCTGTTTCCGTATATGGAGGTCGAGGTGCGTGCGCTGTGCCGGCATGCATCGTCGATTCGCGACGACGACCGCTGAAAACACGAACGCAAAAAAGGTGCCGCGAGCGCGGCACCTGTGCTGCTGGATGAAACTGTGATTGCGTCAAGCCAATGCGCGGCCCAACGCGGCGCATCAAAAGTCATCGATCAAAGATCCAGCACCAGCTCCGGCGACGTCGCGCGCGACACGCAGCAGCAGATCACCTTGCCGCTCGCGCGTTCCGCTTTGCTCAGACAGTGATCGCGATGCTCGGGCGTGCCGCTCACCACGTCGATCATGCAGGTCCCGCAGACGCCTTCCCCGCACGATGTGTCCACTTCGATGCCGATCGACGCCAACGCGGCGACGATGCTCGTGTTCTTATCCACGCGCACGGTGGCGCCGCTGCTGGCGATTCGCACGTCGAATGCGTCGAGCGCGGCCGATGCGCCGCTGACAGAGGAAGCCGGCTCGGCCGCGAAACGTTCGAGGTGAATCGCCTCGGGCGCGACGCGCGTTTCGCCGAGCGCCACCATCCGCTCCATGAAAGGCGCGGGGCCGCAAGTGTAGACATGCGTGCCGTCGTGCGCGTCGGCCAGACAAGCGCCGAGCACCGTATCGAGCTGCTCGCGCGCGATGCCGAAGTGAAACTTCACGTGATCGCTGAACGGCGCGCGTGACAGCAGCGACATAAACGCGGCATGCTCCGCGCTGCGCGCGAAATAGTGCAGGACGAAGGGCTGTTTCTGCTTGAGCAGCCGGTACGCCATGCTCAACAGCGGCGTCACGCCGATGCCGGCGGCCACCAGAATGTGTTCGCTTGCGCCGGGCGCGAGCTGGAACAGATTGCGCGGCGCGCCGATCGTCAGTTCGCTGCCGACCTTGACCTCGTCATGCAGCGAGCGCGAGCCGCCGCGCGAGGCGGCTTCGCGCTTCACCGCGAACAGATGCGCATGACGCTGATCGGGGTCGCCGCACAGTGAATACTGCCGAGTGAAACCGGAAGGGCCGGTGACGTCGATGTGGGCGCCGGGTTCGTAGTGGTCGAACGGTTGACCGTCCAGACGCGAGACGCTGAACGAGCGCACGCCATGCGCTTCGTCGCGCACGCTGTCCACGCGCACGTTGAGAGTGGTTCTTTCCATGATCTTGCCGACAAAAAGGAGCACTGCGCGAAGCAGAGCGGGGCGGCGCATGCGGGGGAGTCGCGTGCACTCTTGCAGCAAGAATAAGAACTCCCGTCAGATCGGGCAAATTGATTAAAAATGGCCTGATGGATAAACCAGATTGATATCTGACGAACTAAGCCGTCTCAGGCGCGGCTTCCCACCGCCCGCTAGATCCCCGCCAGATGCCGAACCAGCGCCTTTTCCGGCCTCGGCATCGCGTTCAGGTCGCGCATGCAGACGAGCAACCGGCGCGACGCCCAGCTGTCGGTCAGCTCGATCGTGCGGATGCCCGGCGTGCCGCGATAGCGCTTCGCCGCCGTGGCCGGCACGATGCCGATGCCGGCGCCTTGTTCGACCATGCAGCAGATGCCGTCGAACGTGCGCATGTGCGCGCGAAATCCGAGCGGCTGGCCGGCCAGCAGCGCGCGCTCACCCAGGTACGCCTGCAGCGCGCTATCCGCGCTCAGGCCGATGAAATCGCGCTGCGCCACGTCCGCGAGACTGGCGCGCCGGCGCGTGGCGAGCGCATCGTCGCGGCTCGTGATCAGCACCAGCTTGTCGACGGCGAAGGGCAGTGTGTGCAGTGCGCCGCGCTCGACCGCGTCGGAAATGATGCCGATCTCCGCCGCGCCGGTCAGCACCGCCTTGACCGTCTCGCTGCTCTGACGTTCTTTCAGATCGATCTGCACGTTCGGGTGATCGCGCAAAAACTGGCCGATCGCCGACGGCAGAAACTCGGTGATCGCGGCGGTGTTGGTCCATAGGCGAATGCAGGCTTTGCGTCCTTCCTGATGCTCGCCCAGTTCGCCCTGCATTCTTTCGATCTGTCCGAGCACGAGTCGCGCATGATGCGCGAGCGTATCGCCTGCTGGGGTGGACTCGACGCCTCGGCGGCCGCGTTCGAGCAGCGGCATCCCCAAGGCGTCCTCCATGCCGCGCAGCCGCGCGCTGGCCGAAGGCAATGACATGTTCGCGCGTGCCGCGCCGTGGGTGATGCTGCCGGTGTCGAGCACATGCAGAAAGAGCCGGAGATCGATCAGGTCGAAGCGCATGAAAGAGAGTTTGGGTGGGTTTCAGCCTTAGCCGCAGCCTAAGTCACGGTACGTATCTTACGCATTGTGGACTGCATGGCGGCGATTGAAAATCGCGGACATCAGTTCAACAAGACTCTTCCGATGATCTCTTCGTTTGCGAATTCGTTTGCGATGCATGCCGGCGTGGTCGCCGCGACTTTCGTGGTGGCCGGCTTCGTCAAGGGCGTGACCGGCATGGGTCTGCCGACCGTCGCGATGGGCGTGCTCGGCACGCTGATGCTGCCGGCGCAGGCAGCCGCATTGCTGCTGCTGCCGTCGTTCGTCACGAACGTGTGGCAACTGTTCGCCGGTCCGAGCGTCGGCGCGCTCCTCAAGCGTTTGTGGCCGATGATGGTGGGCATCGTCGGCGGCACGCTTGCCGCGGCATCGTTCATTGCAGGGGCGGGCGGCGCTTGGGCGGTGGTCGGGCTCGGCGTCGCGCTGGCCCTCTACGCGGTGGCCGGTTTGCTGGCGTGGCGCTGTGCGGTGCCGGCGCGGCACGAGCGCTGGCTGTCGCCGGCCATCGGCGCGCTCACCGGCGTGGTCACGGGCGGCACCGGCGTGTTCGTCGTGCCGGCGGTCCCTTATCTTCAGGGGCTCGCGTTGAAGAAAGAGGACCTGGTGCAGGCGCTCGGGCTGTCGTTCACCGTGTCCACGATCGCGCTCGCAATCGGTCTCGCGAGAGAGCATGCGTTCGCCGCCGACGATCTCGGTGTGTCGCTTGCCGCAGTGGTGCCGGCGCTGATCGGCATGTGGATCGGGCAGCGCGTGCGCGGACGCATCAGCGCGGAGAGCTTTCGCCGCTGGTTTTTTATCTGTCTGCTCGGGCTCGGTATTCAATTGATGGCGCGCGCGTTCGTCTAATTGGAATGTGATGGCCCGCACGTTCGTTTAATCGGAATGTGATGGCAGCGAGCAAAGGAGGACGGCATCGTGTGGCACGTCATTCTGGATACCCTTGGTGCGCTGGCGGTGCTGGCGAGCGTGGCCGCGCAGATTGCGCTGCTGTGTAAGCGTTGAATTCACAAGCGGCGTCCGTCTGGTTGCACGAGGCTGCCAACCGTCTCGCGCGCGCGGGCCTGCGTTTGCGCCCGCGTTTGAAGGCGCCTGCATAACGCACCGCGTCGTCCCATTCGCGATTGTTCGTCCCATTCGCGATTGTTCGTCCCATTCGCGATTGTTTGTCTCACCCGACGTATCTATTCGCCTTCAGCCGCTTTATCCGCACGGCTGAGATGCTTACATTGTGTCCAGTGACAGCGCCACTGCCTTTCCGGCTTCATCGACGCGGCCCCGCGAATCTCCGCGACAACGCGTCGGCGCGAAAACCATTTAAAGGACATGATCATGAGCAAGCTCACAGGTAAGGTTGCGGTTGTAACCGGCGGATCGAAAGGGATCGGCGCGGCCATTGCGAAAGCATTGGCGGCACAGGGTGCGTCGGTGGTGGTGAACTACGCGTCGAGCAAGGCGGGCGCGGACAGCGTGGTCGACGCGATCACCCGCGCGGGCGGCAAGGCCGTGGCGGTGGCGGGCGACGTCGCGAAGGCAGCGGACGCGCAAGGCATCATCGATACGGCGGTCGAAACCTATGGCCGCCTCGATATTCTCGTCAACAACTCGGGCGTGTATGAATTCGCGCCGATCGAAGAGATCACCGAAGAGCATTTCCACAAGCACTTCAATGTGAACGTGCTAGGTCTGCTGCTGACCACGCAGGCAGCGGTCAAGCATCTCGGAGAAGGCGGCAGCATCGTCAACGTCAGTTCGGTGGTGAGCCGCATCACGCCGCCGGGCAGTTCGGTCTATACGGCGACCAAAAGCGCGGTGGACGGCATCACGGGCGTGCTCGCGAAGGAGCTCGGGCCGCGCAAGATTCGCGTGAATTCCGTGAATCCGGGCATGGTCGCGACCGAAGGCACGCATAGCGCAGGCATCATCGGTTCGGATTTCGAAACGTGGGCGGTCAGCACGACGCCGCTCGGACGCGTCGGCCAGCCTGACGATATCGCGGATGTGGTCGTGTTCCTCGCCTCCGACGACTCGCGCTGGATGACCGGCGAGAGCCTGATTGCCAGCGGCGGATCGCGTTGAGCGAAGTGGTGTGATTCCACGTGAGCGCGAGCGGTCCGGCGATGCGGTAGCTGGCCGTACCGCCCGGCTTGCAACGCAATCCATGCAAGCAGCGCAAACCGCACGAGCAAAGAAGTGAAGTAAGCCGCCCCGCAGGCTCCGCCAGCGCCTGCGGGGCGGCTTGTGTTTCTATCCGGCAGCCACCGTAACGGGCCCCGGCAACTGCACCGCAAACAACGCATCCAGCAGATTCGATCCCGGCCGCTCGGCGAGCCGCGTCAGCGATTCGATCATCTGCACCTGGCAATCCTGCAGCGGAATCATCCTGATGCGCCGCGACTCGTTGAACTCGGCGCGCGCGATCACACCCACCCCCATGCCTTGCGCGACCGCTTCTTCGAGCGCCTCGCGCCCGTCCACGTACATCACCGGTTCCACCTGCAGCGACTCGCGCACCAGTTCGATTTCGAGCAACTGCTGCGTGACGGATTGCGACTCGCGGAAAATCATCGGCTGCCTGACCAGCTCCGCGTAGCTCAGCTTGCGTTTCTTCGCGACCGGATGGCTGGCCGGCACCATCGCCACCAGCGGATCGCGCCGCAACACGCGCGACACCAGCCGGCTGTGCACTTGCGGCGCGGCGGTGATGGCCACGTCCACTGCGCTCGACAGCACGCGCTGCATGCAGTCCGCGGCGTTGGCGATCGACAGCGTCACGACGATCCCCGGATGCAGCTTGCGAAACGCGCCGATCAGCGCGACTGCCAGATCGGGCGCGTCCGCGGCGAGCGACAGCGAGCCGGTCTCGAGCCCGCCCGCCGACTCCAGCAGTTGCCGCGCGTCGCGCTCGCAACTGAGCATGTGCCGCGTCACACTAAAGAGGCGCAAGCCCAGCTCGGTGGTCGTGACGCCGCGCGGCCCGCGCTCGAACAGCTTGACGCCGTAGTCCTGCTCCAACCGCCGCACATGATCCGACACCGCCGGCTGCGTCAGCGACAGCGCCTGAGCCGCTTTGGAAAACCCGCCGTGTTCCGCGACCGCATGAAACGCCCGCAATTGCGCGTATTGCACGTGTGCCTCGTCACGAATAAGTTTTTACGATATCGGCATCGATTATATTGATTTTACCGATGGACGTGCTTTCTGTACTGTGTCACGCATCGACATTGCGAGATCGGAGTTTCGAACATGGAAAGCGCGCTCGGCAATTCACCGGCAGCGTCTTCAATTGCGACGTGCGCCGCGCCGGCCGGCGGCGAGCCGTATCTGCTGACGCCGGGGCCGCTCACCACCGCGCTCTCGACCAAGCAGGCGATGCTGCGCGACTGGGGCTCGTGGGACGGCGACTTCCGCGCGATGACCGCGCAGTTGCGCGCGAGCCTGCTGGACATCGCGGGCGACACCGCCGGCGAATACGACTGCGTGCCGCTGCAAGGCAGCGGCAGCTATTGTGTCGAAGCGATGCTGGGCAGCCTGCTGCCGCGCGACGGCCATGCGCTCGTGCTCGTCAACGGCGCGTACGGCAAGCGCATCGCGACCACGCTCGGCTACCTGGGCCGCGCCTGCACGCTGCTCGATAAGGGCGACTATCTGCCGCCGCGCGGCGCCGAAGTGGAACGCATGCTGGATGCCGATCCGAGCATCACGCACGTGGTCGCGGTGCACTGCGAAACCAGCTCGGGGATTCTCAATCCGCTCGAAGAGATCGCCGCCGCCACCGCGAAGAAGGGCCGCAAGCTGCTGATCGATTCGATGAGCGCATTCGGTGCGGTGCCGCTCGACGTGCGCGAGATCGCCTGCGAGGCCTTCGTGTCGTCGGCGAACAAGTGCATCGAGGGCGTGCCCGGCTTCGGCTTCGTGATCGCCCGCAAGCGCGCGTTGCAGGAAGCGAAGGGCCGCAGCCACTCGCTCGCGCTCGACGTTTACGATCAATGGGAGGTGATGAACCGCACCGGGCAGTGGCGCTTCACGCCGCCGACCCACACGGTGGCCGCGTTCCTCGAAGCGCTGCGGCTCTATCGGCTCGAAGGCGGCCAGCCCGCGCGTCTCGCGCGTTACGCGAACAATCGCGACGTGCTGGTGGCGGGCATGCGTGAACTCGGCTTCGAGCCGCTGCTGAATGCGCGCTGGCGCTCGCCGATCATCGTCACGTTCTTTGCGCCGGCGCATCCGTCGTTCGAATTCGCGCGTTTCTACGAGCTGATGAAGCAGCAGGGCTTCATCATCTATCCGGGCAAGCTGACGGTGGTGGACAGCTTCCGCATCGGCTGCATCGGTCAGGTCGACGAGCACGTGATGCGCCGCGTGGTGCAGGCGTGCGCGAGGTCGTTGCAGGCGATGGGCGTCGCGCATGCGGCGCCGCCAGCGGCCGCGCTCGAAGAGCGCAAGGCGTTGGCGCAAGCGGCTTGAGCAAAAGGAACACGCACGGATTGAGCGCGCGGTTCGCGCGCGCAAACTGCGCATAGCCATCAGATAGAAACGCGCGGCACGCCACGCGAGCATTGCTGGAAAACCCACAGGACAGAAGTCGATGAAGCAGGTCAAGCACGTCAAAGCGGTAATTTTCGATTGGGCCGGCACCGTGGTCGACTACGGTTCGTTGGCGCCGATGGGCGCGTTCGTCGAGACCTTCGCGGAGTTCGGCGTCTCCATCACGATCGACGAAGCGCGCGGCCCGATGGGCATGGCCAAGCGCCCGCATATCGCTGCGCTGATGGCGTTGCCGCGCGTCGCGCAGGCATGGGCCGACAAGTACGGCCGAAAACCGGACGAAGCGGATATCGACGCCGTGTACGACGTGTTCGTGCCGAAGAACATCGCGGTCGCGGCCAGCTATAGCGCGGTGATTCCGGGCGTGGCCGAAGTGGCGAGCGCGCTGCGCAGGGACGACATCCGCATCGGCACGACCACCGGCTACACGCGCGAGATCATCGACGAGATCGTGCCGGGCGCCGCGGCCCAGGGGTTCGCGCCGGACAGCATCGTGTGCACGGGCGATACGCCGGAGGGACGGCCGTCGCCGTACATGATCTACAAGTCGCTGCCGGAACTGGGCGTCTGGCGCGCGAAAGACGCGATCAAGGTCGACGACACCGAAGTCGGGATCGCGGAAGGGCTCAACGGCGGCACGTGGGCGGTGGGGGTCGCGGTGAGCGGCAACGCGTTCGGGATGGCCGAAGCGGATGTCAAGGCGCTCGCGCCGGATGAGTTCGCGACGCGTCGCCACGCTGCGATCGAGAAATTGCGCGCGGCGGGCGCGCACTATGTGATCGACAGCGTCGCCGATCTGATGCCGGTGGTGTACGACATCGACGCGCGTCTCGCGCGCGGCGAGCGGCCGTGATGCAATGAACGCGGGGCCGGGAGGTCCCGCCTTTCGGCGTCGTGCAACGCGCGCCGTCTGGATTGAATGCGGCAATACAGCGCCATAAGAGCAACCGCGAGAACAACCGCGCGCCCGTCAGTTCCGCACACTCACTTGAAGTACCCCACCGCGAGATCGATAAACTCCCGCACCTTGCGCGGCACGAACTCACGGCTCGGATAAACCAGCGAGACGGCGACGTCGCCATTGACCACGGTGCAGTCGTCGAGAATCCGCACCAGCGTGCCGGCCTGCAATTCGTCGGCGACCATCTCCAGCGGCAGCAATGCAATGCCCATCGCGCCCAGCGCAGCCTGTTTCTGCATGATCATGCTGTTCACCGTGAACGACGCATCGAGCGCGATGCTCTCGTCGCCGCCGTCGCTACCGCTGAAGATCCAGTTCTGCGGACTGGTATCGAGCGGCGCGGCGATCACGCGGTGCCGGGCGAGATCGGCGGGCGCTTGCGGATGACCGGCCTGCGCGAGATACGCGGCCGCCGCCACCGGCACCGCGTGCGAATTCAGCAGACGCCGCACCACCAGTGACTCCGAGCGGATCATGTGCTCGGTCACGATGCCCACGTCGAAACCGCCTTCGAGCAGATCGACGCGTTTTTCCGTCAGCGTGACGCGCAGATTCACGTGCGGAAACCTGGACTGATAGTCAGCGAAAAGCGGAGTGAGGCGAAACAGCGAAAAACTGCCCAGCGCAACGATGCGCAGATCACCCGCGACTTCCTTCGAGGTCGTGGTCGCGCGCGATTCCACTTCTTCCAGTTCGGCCAGCAGCACGCGGCAACCGTCGGCGTACTCGGCGCCGGCTTCGGTCAGCACGACCTTGCGCGTGGTGCGCTGGAAGAGGCGAATGCCCAGATGCTGTTCGAGGCTCGATACATGGCGCGTCACGACCGAAGTCGAGACGCCGAGATGCGCGGCGGCCTGCGCGAAGCTGCCCGCGTCGGCAACCTTGACGAAAGCCTGCATGGCCTGAAAGAGATTGATCATGTGAGAGCGGAAAACGGATTCGTTGTGGCGGGTGGCGCAAGGTGGGCTGCAAGACGGGTTGCAAAGCGGGCGGCAAGACGGCTTGCGAAGCAGGGTGCGAGCCTGCTCGGCACGGAGGATTGCGCTGCGCCGGCGCTTCTCTTTGCGGGCCTTCCCGCGCGCTTCATGAACACCCGCATGCGCTTCACGACCCGCATCAATCCTGCGCGAGCGTGCCGTTGCGCGCGACGATCCGGCCGTTGGCCATGACCAGTTTGCGCGGCGGCCGCGCGACGATCGCATGTGCGAGCGTGTCGGCTTCGATCAGCACGAGGTCGGCGCGAGCGCCGGCTTGCAAGCCGTAGTGCGTGAAGCCACAGCCGTGGGCAGCCGTGCTGCTCACACAGTCGAACGCGAGCGCCAGGTCGTCGTCGCGACGCAGGCCGTAGCGCATCGCGATCAGCATCGCGCGTTCGAGCATGTCCGGCGAGCCGTAGGGCGTCCACGTATCGCGAATGCCGTCGTTGCCGCCAAACAGCGTGACGCCTCGTTCCACGCAAGTCTTCAGCGGCGGCACCGGCGTCGACGGCGGGGCAGTGGTCAGCAGCGCGACGCGTAGATCGGCGAGGCGCGCGAGCAGGGCATCGCGCTCGCGTTCGGGCAGCGCGCCCAGACAGAACGCGTGGCTCACCACCACCTGCCCTTGCATGCCGAGTGCGGCGACCCGGTCGAGCAGCAGCCCGAGCGTAAACGCGCCGATTTCGCCGGGCTCGTGCAGATGGATATCGATCGGCTTCTGATGACGCTGCGCAAGACTGAACGTCAGGTCCAGCGACGCCACCGGATCGCCGTCGATCAGCGCGGGGTCGAGCGCGCCGAGCACGTCGGCGCCCGCGCCCAGCGCGCGGTCGAGCAACGCGTCGGTCCCGGGCCGGCCGAGCAGCCCCGATTGCGGGAAAGCGACGATCTGCATGTCGAGCACATCGCGCAGCGCGGTGCGCGTTGCCAGCACGCCTTCGAGGTGGCGCAGGCCCGCCTCGGTGTCGATATCGACGTGCGTGCGCAAACGCGTGGTGCCCGCCGCGAGGAACGCGCGCGCGAGCGCGAGTGACTGTGCGCCCGCATCGTGGCCGCTCTGCGCGCGCCAGCGCCGTTCGTTCTCGATCCGGTCGGTCAGCTTCGGCCCGACCTCGTTGCAATACCAGTTCATGCCCCAGTTGGTCTTGTCCAGATGCGTATGGCCTTCGACGAAACCGGGCAGCAGCAACGCGCCCGCACCGTCCTCGATCCGGACACCCGGCTCGCGCGGCAAGTCCGGGCCGATCGCCGCGACGCGGCCGTCGGCGAGGGACACGTCGACGCGGGCGCCGTCGGTCCGGCGCACGTTCGTGATGAGCGAGGCGTTCGTCATGGGGTGAGTGGCGGTCGTGTTCATGGATGGGTGTCGACGCTGGGGTTGGCGCGGCCGTTCGGCAGCGCCGCGCGGTGCGGTGCGCGTGCAATCATCAGTTGAATGGCGCGTGCCGCCTGCCTGGCAGGAACATCGACAGGCAAACGAAAGCGGCGCGCGGCTGGCGTGTGATTGTACTTCGCGCTGCCACATGCCGAGCCGCGCGGCCATGGGGCGCGGTGGCGAATCCGCGCTGCGCGAAGCGTTTCGGGCACTCAAGTTTCCTGCGTTCATGCCGTTGACATAGGCTAATCACATTCTGGGACCGTGCCGTGCAACTCGCTTACAGTAACGATCGCCTGTCCAGCCGGATGGCTGTCGATCCGTCCGCCACTGGCGAACCTGAGGTGGAGTCTTCGGTTATAGAGTGGCTGCTGCATGACGATCAGGTGATGCGCGAGTGCTTCACGCACGCGGCCGAAATCCTGAAGAGCGTGACCGGCGCGGCGATCACCGCGATCACGCTGCTCGACGAGGAGTACCAGCACTACCGCGCCGAAGTCGGCATGACGATGCCGCTCGTCACACGCGCCCGGTCGCTTGCCGACTACGCGGTGCGCGACGCGGAGCTGTTCGTGATCGAGGACGCGCACGACGACAGCCGCTTCGGCGAATGCATGCTGGTGCAACGCTATCCGTTCGTGCGCTTTTACGCGGCGATCGCGCTGCGCGCGCCGAACGGCGAGATCGTCGGCGCGTTGTGCGCGATGGACCCGTCGCCCGGCCGGCTCGACGCGGGGCAGCGGGGCGTGTTCTACCATCTGCGCGCGATGATCGAGAACGATCTGAAGATGCGCACGGCCACCGCGATCGATCCGCTCACGCAGCTGTACAACCGCCGCTTCCTGCTCGAAAGCATTGCGCGCCGCTGGAAGGAAGCGCAGGACGGCGACGTGATGGGCTCGGTAGTGGTCGACGTGGACTGGTTCAAGCAATACAACGATACCTACGGCCACCCGGCGGGCGACAGTTGCCTGCGCAAGGTGGCCTCGGTGATGCAGGCCGCGGCCGATGGCGAGCACATCGTCGTCGGGCGCATGGGCGGCGAGGAATTCGGGCTGCTGGTGCTGCAGCCGGAGTGCGCCGCGCTCGAGGACACGCTCGAAACGCTGCGGCAGGGCGTCGAGGAACTGGCAATCGAGCATCGCGCTTCACCGCTCGGCGTAGTGACGGTCAGCGTGGGGGCATCGTTGACGCGCATCAGCGAAGGTTCGCGGCTGGCTCATCGCGACGGCTTTGCGAGCGCGGACCGCGCGTTGTATCGCTCGAAGCATGGCGGCAGGAATCAGGTGACGATGGCGTAGTCCGGAGTGTGACGTGCTGCTATGTTGCGGTGCCTGTCACCGCATGCGTGCGAGGCGGACGTTTTTCCCGGTCAGGTATCCTCAAGATCGAACTGCTCTCGGGTTCATCCCGTTGGACTGCACGTCACCGACATACGTAAAGCCGGGGGAAATAGTGGCCTTTTTTACATGCGCCGACTTTGGCACAATGGCGCAACGCGCAAAACACACTGACTCACCCGTCCTGCGAGATGCGCGAAAAAAAATCGAGCGCACGTGAGGCCGTTTTGCGCCGACGCATAAGGTTTCCTTAAGGCATGACTGTTCAGATAGGCAAGGGACCGCCAGGGGAAAGGCAGGGGACCTGGCGGCATGACGCGTACAGCAAGACGGCTGAGAACAATTAAAAATGCCCAGAGCACGGAAAGGCGCCGAACAGGCCGAAAAGAATGCATACAGATCGCTGTATCTGACGGAGCTGGCCAGAGGCAGTTCACACATTGCCAGCACGCTGAGTCCGCAGACGCAACGCATCGCGATTGCCGAGATCGTGGACGAGTTTTGCACGCAACACGGCGCCGACAAGCTCGTCATCTTTCGCGAGTTGCTGGCGGAGAGCCTGGAGAAACGCAATCAGCCGGGCGCGGCGCAAGCCGTACTGAATTTCAAGCCGGACTAGTTGCAAGCATGAAGATCCGAAGCTAACGCCCGCCGTGGCCTCGAAGCTGCCACGAGACGACGCCGCGCGTGCGCCTCAGTCCGCGATCAGCTTCAGCCCAACGGGCAAGGACTCGCCGAACACGCGGCCTTCGTCGGCGTTGTCGAGCTCCACGCTCTCGCTCACCATCGTGATCCAGGCGCGCGGCGCAGTTGCCGCTTCGAGCCTGCGCACGACCGTCTGACGCACATCGTCGGGCAGGTCGCGCGAGCGGTCGCCGGTCATGCGGGCGATCTGCACGGCGGCAAACGCCGCGGGGTCGACCTTCCTCCAGTCGAGCGCGAGTACCGCGTCAAGCCATTGGGCGGCGATCTCCGGCGGCACGACGCTATGTGCGCTGCCGTAGAAGGGACGCCGCGCGCCGATGCGCCCGACCGCCCACCAGCTTTGATGGTTTTCGGCGGGCTTTTTCAGGCGCGTCAGCACCGACTCGCCGAGTTCGATCTTGCGTTCGACGGGAATCCGTTCGAGCGATGCGCTCAACCGGACCATATCGGCGACGCCCGTTTTGGCGATGTCGAACGGCAGCTTGTGACGCGATTGCGCGGCCGTTTGCAGGTACGCCATCGCGTCGAGCACGCGCAATTGCGCGCTTTCGTCGAGGCCGCCGGCCGCGCGTCGCCAGAGCGTCCACCATTCGGACCACACCTGGCTTTCGTGCACGTATTGAATGCCGTCGTCGAATAGCGACCAGAGCTGTTCGACGCGCCATTCGTCGAGCGGATAGCCGAAGCCGGGCCGCACGCAGTAGCCGGCCAGATTCAGCCAGAGCCGCTCGTGATCCGCCGAGCGCCGGCGACGGCGCGCGCGTTCCCACAGCGCGCCGAACAGTTCGCGCAGCAACGCGCTGTTCCAGCTCTCGCGCGGCCCGAGCAGTTGTTCGAGTTGCGAGCGCAGCCGTTTGACTTCTTTGGGGCCCACGTTTTGCGAGCGCGAACCGAAACAGCGGTCGATCTGTTCGAGCGCGCCGTCGAGTGCCGGGTGTCTCGCCGGCGCGGCGTTGGCCGGCAGATCCACTTGCGCGTGGTCGCGACGCAGCTGGAATTCAAGCAGCCAGCGTTGCGCCGGATCGTCGAGCTCGATGCAATGCACGTCGAGCGTGCCGACTTCGGTGAGCGAGGTCGCGATGCGCACCGTGGTTTCGCGTGCGCTGCGCTCGCCGCGCGGCTGCACGACGGTCGCGAGCGGCGGCAGCCGGATGAAGTCGCCGCCCGCGAGATCGGTCAGCTCGCCGGCCCGATAAATCGTGTCCGCGCTCGACGACACCAGATGAAAGCGCACCGGATGTCCGAGCCGCAGCGCGAACGTGCGATCCGCGATCAGGATTTCGTGGCCTTCCTCGGTGCCGCGCGGCAGCAGACAGATGCCGCGTGGCGCGGATTCGGCGTCGGGCTTGCTGTCGGCGCCGTCGTCTAGCACGAGGAAGTAGCTGCGCGGCGAGCCGCCGCCGATTTTCGGCGCGTTGCCCGCGCGCGCGAGCGAATAGGCGACCGCGCCGCGAGCGACGGCCACATCGGGGTTGTCGTTATGCAGGACGTTGAGCGGCGCGCCGCGCCACGCACCGAGCGTGTGCGCAAGGCGCTGCGTGAGCGCTTCGGCGCGGAAGACGCCACCGTTGAGCAGCAGGGTGTCGGGCACGGGCAGGGCGTTGTCGTTGCTCACGCTGCTTGCGCCGTTCTCGCCGACAGCATTGCCGTGGCCAGCAGCAGCAATGCTTGCGCCGGAAGCCTCGCTCTGACCGCCAGAACCCACACCCAGCGCCTTGCGCGACTGCGCCGCGAACCGGCTCAGAAACGCCGCGATATGCCGCGTGACCGCCGCGTCGGTCGCGTAGGGCAGGCCGAACTCGACGATCGCGCCGCGCGCCCGGCCCGGCCGCTCATGCGACGCCACCGCCGGAAAAAAGCCATCGACGATCACGCGCTCGACTTCATCGCGCGTGACCTGCACCGTGCGTGCCCCGCCGACCAGTTTCGCCCCCGCGCCGAGCAACGTGATCGACGCCGAATCAGGCGCATGCGCGCCGAGCAGTTGTTCCTTCGCGCCCCGGCAGCGCTCGACCAGTTGCGACAGACTCGCCGCCGACAAACGCGAAGGCCCGTCGCCACCCGGCAGCCGCGCTTCGACCAGATGCGCGAGCGCGAGATCCATGTTGTCGCCGCCGAGCATCAGATGGTTGCCCACGCCGATGCGTGTGAGCTGCGGCTCGCCGTCGCGCATGCTCACCTCGATCAGCGTGAGGTCGGTCGTGCCGCCGCCGACATCGCAGATCAGCACGAGACGCGTGCGCGCAAGCTCGCTCGCCAGCCGCTCGCGATGATGAAACAGCCAGTCGTAGAACGCGGCCTGCGGCTCTTCGAGCAGCCGCAACGCGGGCAGACCGGCGAGACGCGCGGCTGCCACGGTCAGCGCCCGCGCGCCTTCGTCGAACGAAGCGGGCACCGTGAGCACCACGTCCTGCTGTTCGAGCGGCGCGTCGGGGAAGCGCTGGTTCCACGCGGCGCGCACGTGCGCGAGATAACTCGCGCTCGCGTCGACGGGTGAGACTTTGCGGACGTCGTCGGCGGCGCCCCACGGCAGGATCGGCGCAACGCGGTCGACCGATGCGTGCGACAGCCAGCTTTTCGCGCTCGTCACCAGCCGCCCCGGCACCTGCGCGCCGAGCAGACGCGCGAGCCGGCCGATCACGACCGGCTGCGCCGCGTCGTCGCCGGCCGCGTGATCGCGGGTGGACCACGGCAATTGCAGATCGCCCGCGTTCAGTTCGCCCTCGGCCGCGTGATAGCGCACCGAGGGCAGCAGCGGCCGCGCGGCGACTTCGCCGGGGCTCACCAGCTGGTCGATCTCGAAGACGCGGATGGGCTGTGGACCACTCAGCGGCCCACCCAACGGCGCCCCCGCCTCGGCATAGGCGAGCACCGTATTACTGGTGCCGAGATCGATTCCGACGCAGTACCGCTTCATCTCATTCACGCATTCGCGTTGCCGCGCACGTCGAACTCGACTTTCCAGCGTTCGTCGGAACCACGCGGGATGGCTTCCAGTTCGAGCGTGCCCGCTTCGGTGACGCGCGCATGCAGCTTCACCGGCACGACTTCACCGGCGGTGCGGCCGGCGGCGGGCAGCGTCGCCTGGATTTCATCCAGCTCCTGCAACTCCTCGGGGCCCCAGTAGTCGAGCAGCGTGCCGACCTGATCCTGACGACGCACCGACGACCCGAAGAAGCGGAAATGCACCGGCTCGCCGACCACGAGACCGAACTCCTGCGCCGGCAATTCGGCTTCGGTGCCTTCCTCCATGCCGAACGGCGCGATGCACAGCGCCTGCACAGGCGGTTCGAGCCCGGGCACGGCCGGCATCGCCGATTCGATTGCGATGTAGTACGCGCGCGCGGTGCCGCCGCGAATCCGCACCCCACGGCCGCGCCGCACGTAACCGTAGTAGGCCGCGCCGCGCGCGACCGCGAGGTCGAGGTCCGCGCCTTCGAGCAGCCGGGCCGGCGCCGCGCCTTCCGCCGCGAGCCAGTTGTTGAGCGTGCCCATCAGGCGCTCGACCAGCAGTGCCGACTTGAACACGCCGCCGTTGAACAGCACGGCGGTGGGGTGCAGGAAGCTCGCGCCTTGCGCGCCCCCGTTGCCACCCGCATCGCGCAGACCTTCCAGTTCGGCCAGCGCGCCGACCTGACGGCCGAGGAACGCCGCCAGATGACGCGTGATGCCCGCGTCCTGCGCATACGGCAAGCCGAGCTGCGTCAGGCCGACGCGCGCACGGCTCACCGGGCGCGCCGCGCTGTCCACCTTCGGGAAGAAGCCTTCGAGGATCGTCTGCGTCAGCTCCGCGCGCGTCAGTTCCGTGCGGATCGAGCCGCCGATCAGCTTCGAGCCGCGGCTCGGCACGACGAGCGGCACGGTGTCGGTGGCGGGATCGCTGAGCAGCGTTTCCTTGGCCGAGCGGCACGCGTAGGTGAGGGCGCGCAGTTGCCACGCGTCGGCCTGGGTGCCCTCGGCCGCGAGCTTGCGCGCGACCACGTGCGCGAGCGCGAGGTCCATGTTGTCGCCGCCGAGCAGGATGTGTTCGCCGACCGCGACGCGATGCAGTTCGAGATTGCCTTCGCGCTCGATCACCGCGATCAGCGACAGGTCGGTCGTGCCGCCGCCCACGTCGACCACGAGGATGATGTCGCCGACCTTGACCTGCTTGCGCCACTGGCCGCCGCTCTTCTGGATCCAGCTATACAGCGCGGCTTGCGGCTCTTCCAGCAGCGTCATGCGGCCGAGGCCCGCTGCCTCGGCGGCTTCGGCGGTGAGTTCGCGCGCGGCCGGATCGAACGACGCGGGGATCGTCACCGTGATGTCCTGCTGGCCGAACGGCGCGTCCGGATGCACGTGGTCCCAGGCTTCGCGCAGGTGCGTCAGATAGCGCACCGAGCTTTCGAGCGGTGACACGCGCGCGACTTCGGGCGGTGCGTCGTTGGGCAGGATCGCCGCGCGGCGGTCGACGCCCGGATGGCACAGCCAGCTTTTCGCGCTCGACACCAGCCGGATCGGCGTGGCCGCGCCACGGCTGCGCGCGAATTCGCCGACCGCGAACTCGCGCTGGCCGGTCCACGGCAGGTAGAGGTCGCCCGACGCCAGCTCGTCCGGATGCGGCAAGTAGAGGAACGAAGGCAGCAGAGCGAGGTTATCGATTGCGCCGGGGCCCGTGAGCTGGGCGATCGGCAGCACGTTCAGGACGGTCTTTTCGCCGTCGCTCGCGCTGGTGTCCACATAGGACAGCGCGCAGTGCGTGGTGCCCAGGTCGATACCGATGGAATAGCGTGCGTCGCTCATAGTTCCACCTCGGCCGGTGCGATCACTTTCGCGTTATGGCTGTCCGCGAGCTTCGGCAGACGCACTTCGTCGACGCGCCAGCCGCGATGGCTGATGCTGCCGTTAAACGGCGCGCGGCCGACGACGTTGCCGGTCAGGCGAACCAGGCTCGCGTCGAAACCATCGGGCAGCGTGACGCGGCTGCCTTCGGCTTCGTCGCGCACCGGACGGATCGTGAAATGCTCGCGCAGCGTCGCGCGGCAGCCGTCGTGCACGAGGCGCGCGGCCGCGCCGATGTCGGCGTCGCTGTAGTTCCTGATGTCTTCCTCGACGAAATCGATGAAGCGCGCGTCGCGTTGCAACAGGCCGAGCAGTTGCAGCGCGGCGTCGGGGCTGGCTTCCTTCAGCGTGGGCGCGGGTGCCGGGGCCGGCGCGGCGACAGGCGCCGGTGCCGGAGCAGGCGCGGTTGCGGCGCTCGCCGTGCCGCCTTTACGCAGACGCAGCACGTCGGCGGCGAACTGGCCATCGCCGAGAATGCTGAAAAACGTGCCGACGGCAAGCGAAATCCTGCCGAGGAAGGATGGGTTCGAATCGGTCATAAATGCTCCTGAGGTGCTCTGTTCAAGGACGAGCTGTCCTCGCTGCGTCGCTTGGGACGGGCCGCGCGCTCATGCTGGGCTTGAGCCGGCCGCCGTCGGGCGGATTGGCGAAGGCCGGCGGCCTGCCGGCCGCCGACGCGTGATCCAGCGCACGCCGCGGTGTTTGCGGCGCGCGCAAAACCCGTATTTTGCCTTGTGGCGAGGCCGAAGCGGGCAAAGCCGCGCATTCTAGCGGGCAATCGGGCGAGATTGGCGGGTTGTTGCGGCTTGTGTGAGACGCGGCGGAGGCTGGCAGCGCGATGAGTTGCGTGGCGCGTCGTGACGATTACGCGGCATTACACCGCGGCGCATGAATGAAAGACCTCGCGCCCATTACGCATTGCCCGAATCGTCGTCTTTAGTTTGCGCTGCACCCCAATTCATCCGGTGACGTTTGACGGTTTCCGTATGCCGGGCGTCATCTTCCGTGTGCAGATAAAGGCTCGTCGTGTTCAGCGACACATGCCCGAGATTGTCGCGGATGGTGCGCAAATCGACGCCGCCATCAGCCTGATGTGAACCCGCGGTGTGCCGAAGCCAGTGCGCCGACGCCCGTTCGAGTTCGTCGGCGCGATCGGCGAATTCCGGGCCTCGCGCGCGCAGCCACGACGCCGCGCCACCGAAGACGCCCTTGATCGCATCGTGGATCGCGGAACGGGACAGGCAGCGGTTTCTGCCCTTGAACGGAATGACGAGCGGCGTTTCCTCGGACCGGGTGGGCAGGGCGGCGAGACCATTCTGCGTCCGGTAGCTGCGCAGTTCCTGGATCAGCTCGGTCGACACGGGCACGATCCGCTCCTTGTCGCCTTTGCCCAGCGTTTCCAGCCACCATTGATCCTTGCCATCCGCGCCGAGTCTGCGGAAAAAGCTCCCCATCTGGCCACCAGCGACTTCCGAAATTCGCATCCCCTGGAGATAGAACAGCGTGGTCAGCCATCGGTAACGGGCGTAATACGCGCGTTGCACGACGGTTTCCTGCGGCAGCTGTTCGACGAACTGCTTGACTTCGTCCCACAGCGAGGTCGACAGATAGCGCGTGACCCGCGGCGCCGAACGCTTGGCCCGTTGCCGCAGCAGCGCCATCGGATTGCCGCGCAGGTACCCGGCGTTGACGAGCCACGTGAACATCGCGTTCAGGATGATCAGCGCCTGACGCTGGCTGGCCGGCGACAGCGGCCCGTTGAACGGCCGCCAGCGCTCGTCGCCGCGCGCATATTTGCCGCCGTTGATGGACACCCAGCGGCTGGCCGGCTGCGGATCGGCGAGAAACGACCTGAACACCAGCAGATCCTCGTGCGTCAGCGACGACAGCGGTTTGCCCAGTTGCACGACGGCCCACAGCAGCAGCCGCTCGGCTTCCTTGCGGTAGTTGTCGAAAGTGGTTTTGGTGTCCGCGTAGTTCGAGAGCCAGGCGCGCACGGCATCCAGATCGTTGCGGGCCGAGAGCTGCGAGCTTTCGATGGCGCCGCGATTGGTGCCGTCGCGGCCATCGAGGCTATCCGGAACGGCGAGCGATTCGACGGGCTGCACGGTGGCGAGCTGGGCATTGGACACGGTTCAGGCACTCCAGATTGCGAGGAAAACACCAAATGCGACGGCTATATATAGTACACGACATTATAGTACTAATGTCGTGTATCTGAAAAGAGAATGTAGTGATTTTTGGCAGATACGTTGTATTATCAACACATCTGCCCATTCCGATCCTGTCCGCTCCCCATGACACTCGACTCTGACATTGAAGCCGTCCGCGAACACGCGTCGGACACGCAGGCGTTGTATCGCGAGGTTTGCGCGCTGATGTTTTTCCGTTACGGCGAAACCCCGACCGCGAATCGTCTGTATCAACTGGTGCGCAAAGGCAGCATGAGCGCGCCGGCCAAGGCGTTGCGCGATTTCTGGGTCGAGGTGCGCGAAAAGACGCGGGTCGACGTTGGACGTCCGGACTTGCCGCCCGAAGTCGCAACGGCGGCCGGTGAACTGGCGGCAAATCTCTGGCGGCTGTCGAATGACGCCGCGACCGCCGCGTGGGATGTGTTCAGGCAGGATGCACAGGCGGAAATCGCCGATGCTCGCCAGCAGGCGCAGCAGTTGGAAGCGCAACGCAACGACGCGCTGTTGAAAGCCGAACAGGCGGCGAGCACTGCCGCCGCGCTCGGCCAGCAGATCGGCGCGCTCGAAGCGCGCCTCGTCGAGCTGCAGACCGCGAACGAAATGCTGACCGGGCAACTGGCGGCGTCGAAGGACGAGATCGCGGCGGGAGCCGCCGCGCTCGCTGACGCAAGACGCGATTTCGCCGATGAGCTGACCAAGCTGCGCCGATCGCACGATCAGAACGAGCAGCGGCTGGCCGCCGCCGAAAAACGGGCGCTGCTTGAAATCGAGAGCGAGCGGGCGGCGGCGAATCGCGTGCGCAAGGAGCTTCAGGCCGCCAAGGAACGGATCGCGATGCTGGAGACGGAACATCGCTCGGAACGCGATGCGCTGCGCGACGGGCTCGCTACTGCGAAGGCTGAGCTGGCCGCGTCGACGGCACGATGTGCGGCGATCGACGCGCAACTGGCGCAGAAGGACGCATTGCTCGCCGAGCGGCTTGCATCCGTCGAACTGCTTCGGCAACGTCTCGAAACGATGTCACGGCGACTGGAGATAGCGCGGACCGAACCGGCATCGGTGCGCCCTGCTCGCCGTTCCCGCTCGAAGCCCGAGTCTCAAGGCCGCGCGTCGATTGATTTTTCTCGCGGGCCGTTCGTCAAACGCTCGGCAGACCACAAGCGGTGAGTTTCGCTGTCGCAATCGGAAACCAGGGCCGTCAATTGCGCGTCGCCGTAGGTCGGCGTAATTCGCACAAGCCGACAGCGCGGCCGCGACGATCACCGTCACACTACTCGCGATCCGGCTGCCAGCCTGATTAACTGTGATTCCATTTTCTGACCTATCAGTTAACTGGGCGAAAAAAATCGCTGCAGGCATCAACAGCGCTGTCCGTCCTCATGCGCGTTCGTTCGCGTTGCGCCTACTCCGCAAGAAACTTGTTCAGCAAGCGGCGCAATTCTTCGAATTCGGCTTTCGTGAATTTTTTCAGACGCCGGTTCAGCACCGCCGGGGCGATCTGCGGAAGCTGCGCGGCGACCGCTTCGCCCTCCTTCGTCAGCTTCAGGTTGACGACGCGGCGGTCTTCGATGTCGCGCGAGCGCGCCAGCAAATCCCGCGCTTCCAGCTTGTCGAGCATGCGCGTCATCAGGCCGGTGTCGATGCCGAGGAGCTTCGACAATTCGAACGGCGTGGTGGCGACGCCGCGCCGCATGGACAGCAGAATGCCCATCTGCTGGCTGGTGATGTCGAGCTCCTTGAGCGCCGCATCCATCTCGGTCACGAGCAGGTTGCGCGCTTTGTTGATCGAGAAGCCCACGCTCTGGGTCAGGCTGAAATTGTCGGGCGAGTAGTGGTTCATCGCGATCTCCTGGTTGATAAGTGGAATTTTATCTGCAAAGTCAGATAAAGTCAAAGATGGATTCCGGCACTTCGGCGTTGTGTTGCATTGCGCGCCCTGTTCCATGGCTCTCAGGCCGCGCTGAAGTGGTCACCTCGAATCAACCAAAACCGGTCATTTAATAAAGCCAGTCGAGCGTTTAATCTACTTTCAGCCTAAATCACTACCGGAAGGACGGAAATCATGAAGATCATGCACGTCGACGCCAGCGCGAAACGCGAGCGCTCCAACTCCCGCGCCTTGAGCCGCTATTTTCTGGAACGTCTGCGCGAGGAGCGCGTGGACCTCGAAGTGGATTACCTGGACGTCACGGTGGATACCCCGCCGCACGTCAGCGAAGCTTTCGCGATTGCGACCTACACGCCCGCGCAGGAACGCACGGCGGCGATGAAGGCGACGCTGGCGTCGTCGGATGCGCTGTGCCGGCGACTGCTCGCCGCCGACGCGCTGGTGTTCGCGATGCCGATGTACAACTGGTCGATGCCTTCCGCGTTCAAGGCGTTCATCGATAGCGTCACGCGCACCGGCGTGACCTACGTGAATTCGGACGACGGCCGCGTCGTCGGGCAACTCGTACGGCAGAAGGTGCTGTTCATCACCAGCCGCGGCGCGGACTTGCGCGCGGGCTCGCCCTACGAGTCGATGGACGCGCTCACGCCGGCGTTAAAGGCGGCGTTCGGGTTCCTCGGCGTCGCCGAGCCCACGTTCGTCGATGCGCAGCCGCTGCAGTTTGCGAACCCCGAGGCGCGCGCCGAAGCGCTCGAACGGGCGCGCGCGGAACTGGCCGGGGTGGCGGCGAACTGGGCGAGTCGGGCGAAGCGGATTGCGCACGCCTCCGTCGCGACCACCGTCGATACGCACCATGAAGCCGTCACGCTTTGCCAGGAGTAACGAGATGAACATCCGCACCCTTATCGCCGCTGCAACGCTGGCGGGATTGTCGATCATCGGAGCTTCGCAGTGCGCGTTCGCCGCCGACGCCACCGCCGCGCGCGAAACGATCACGCCGGCTTTCGCGGAAGCGATCGCCAACGTGCCGGGCAAGACGATGACCGCGCTGGTGGTCGACTACGCGCCGGGCGGCAAGTCGCCGTCGCATCGGCATGGACAGGCTTTTGTGGTCGGCTACGTGCTGTCGGGGGCGATCCGCAGCCGTGTCAACGATGGCGAGGAACGCGTCTATCACGCGGGCGAATACTGGACCGAGAAGCCCGGCGTCCATCACACGGTCAGCGAAAACGCGAGCGCCACCGAACCGGCGAAGCTGCTGGCCATCTTCGTCGCGGACACGAAAGACAGGAACCTCGTGACGTTCGACAAGAAGTGATCGCGCGGTGTGGCCGTCACTAGCGGCCACCCAGGCGGCCGGCGCGGACCACGCGTCGGAACTGCGTGCCGGCGTCGTTGCAGGCGGAGCGAGCCGGCTCGTTGCATACGCGCATGCGGCATGGGCAGCGCACGCGTTCCACGCCCCTGCCCGCTTCACGCTAGAACTTCGGATGGCATTCGAAATTGACTGACGATGCATGCTCGCTCATCGCCTGCACGCCGCTGACGGTTTCCGTCGTCACACTGCTTTGCATGCCGCGACGCTCGCAATAGTCGCGTGCCTCGTTCACGGCGTGCTCGTGCGCACGCGCCCACGCCATGCGCCCGCCCGTCGCGCTTGCCGCGACCGTATAGGTACCGGGTTGGTCGGTGGCGACGACGTCGGTCGTCGATGCGCATCCCGCGAGGCTCGCGCATGCGGCGACCACGGCAATCACGCCGCGCATGCGCGTGGATAACGCCGCTCGACTGAAGAGTGTGACGGACGCATCGTCCCGTTCGAGCGTCCGCTCCGAATGATGAATGACCATGTTATTACCTGCACTTTTTGAACCGGTTACTAAGCCGTAATTATCCGCAATCAAGTGCAAGAGATCAGTCTCTCCACTCGAAAACACTGTTGCGCGCGCTTGAACAATGTTTCGATCGCGGCAGTGCGCAGTGGTTCATATGCTGATCAGATCGATCTCGTGTCTTCCGATGCATCAGCCGCAGCGTCATGGGTTTCCGGCCTCGCATTGCGCGGCCTGCTTCGTCAAGGACGCCATGCCGCGGCACAGTCCGTGCTGCATCACATCGATTCGTGCGCCCGCCGGCACTACCGCATCCGGCATCCACCAGGCTTTCCCCGCAACCGTTCGCAAACGCCTATCGAAATCGCGTTCCAGCGTCTAGCATGTAACGACATCGTTCAAATGAACCGGAACCTGAACCGGAGGAGACATTGATGGAACTTGAGGCACGCACCATAAAAAATGTGACGGTCCGGCTCGTGCCGTTCCTGATCCTCTGCTACTTCATCGCCTATCTGGATCGCGTCAACGTCGGCTTTGCCGCGCTGCAGATGAACAAGGCGCTCGACTTGTCGGCCAGCGCGTTCGGTTTCGGCGCGGGCATCTTCTTCATCGCGTACTTCTTCTTCGAAGTGCCGTCCAATCTCCTGCTCGAACGCTTCGGCGCGCGCCGCTGGATCGCGCGGATCATGTTCACGTGGGGCATTCTGGCCGGCGCGATGGCGTTCATCCCCGACATTTCGCGCTTCACCGGACTCTCGGCGGCGCACGTCTTTTATGGGCTGCGCATCCTGCTGGGCGTGGCGGAGGCCGGGTTCTTCCCCGGCATCATCTTCCTGCTCACACTGTGGTTCCCCGCCGCGTATCGCGGCCGCGTGGTCAGTTATTTCATGGCGGCGATTCCGCTGTCGACGGTGATCGGCGGGCCGATTTCCGGCGCGCTGCTTTCGCTGGACGGCCACGGCGGACTCGCCGGCTGGCAATGGGTGTATCTGATCGAAGCGCTGCCCGCCGTGCTGCTGTCGTTCGTCGTGCTGTTCTATCTGACCGACAAGCCCGCCGACGCCACCTGGCTCGCCACCGAGGAGCGCGACTGGCTGGTCGCGCGTCAGAAACAGGAGCGCGAGCATCGCGAGTCCGTGCGCGCGTTCAGCGTGAAGGAGGCGCTGATCAATCCGCGCGTTCTCGCGATCGCGCTGATCTACTTCGGTGCGAACGCGACCAACTACGGGCTGAGCTTCTTCCTGCCGCAAATCGTCAAGTCGTTCGGGCTCACCAATCTGCAGACGGGGTTCGTGACGTCGCTGCCGTATGTGGTCGGCGTGATCAGCATGGTGCTGTGGGGGCGGCGTTCGGACCGCAAGCTCGAACGCCGGTGGCACGTGGCGATTGCGCTGCTGGTCGCGGCCGGTGGCATCGCGGCGGCGGCCGGGCTCGACAATCCGGTGCAGAAGATGATCGCGCTGTCGATCGCCGGTTTCGGCATTTTCGGCTGCCTGCCGGTGATCTGGACCTTGCCGGCTTCTTTCCTGTCGGGCGCGGCGGCTGCGGGCGGCATCGCGGCGATCAACTCGCTCGGCAATCTGGCGGGATTCTTCGGGCCGTTCGCGATGGGGTGGATCAAGGACAGCACGGGAGGCTTCGGCGCCGGGTTGCTATGCCTGTCGGGCGCGGGACTGGTGGGCGTCGCGGCCGTGTTGCTGCTGCATCACGATGCGTCGCTTGAAGCGTCGTCGTCGGGGTTGCCCCATCCGCGCGCAGCGGGGGCTAAGGTGGCGCGATCCTAGAGGCGGGTGAATTCAGAGAGCTACGACGAGAGGATGGAATTGCGCGGTGCGTGAACTGGAGCAGCCACGGCGAGGGTGTAACCGCGCCGTGTGCGAGCCGCGTGACTCACGCCGCGAGAACGCAATTACGCGCAGCGTAAGCCAGAGCGGTCATGGCGAAGACGTCTCCGCGCGCAGCACTAGCCGCGAGGGCGACGCGGCGCGTGAGTGGGAGCAGCTACGCCATGAGGGCGTAGCCGCGCGCAAAGGCAGCCGGTGCAGCCACGCCGCGCAGACGCGACCACGCACAGCCCGAACCCAAGCCGACGCCGCGCGACCTCGACCGCACCGCCCGCCCCCTCAACACTCACCGCGCCGCACCACCATTCGCCGACCCACCCGCGTCGGCCGCACTGCCGACATCCGGCGGCACGACATCATCCGGCGTGGGCGTCGGCGCGATGGCCGGTTCCCCGCCGCCATGCGCTTGCCCATCGACCGCCCCGCCCGCTGCCGTTGCAGCCGAGCCAGGCGCTGGCAGCAGCGGGGGCAGCGCGCGCGGTTCGACCACCGTTTCAGACGCGGCAGCCGACGCAGCGGCCGCAGCGGACCCTGCCGACGCCCCGCCCTCGACCGGCGCGACCGGCGCGACCGGTGCGACCGGCGCCCGGCGCGCCGGACCGCGCGTCACCACCGGTTTCTCCGGCTTGGCCGGCGCGGCCGCGAACAGCTGCTGGAACCACTCGCGCAAGCGCGCCGAGCGCCCGGCGAACCAGCCCGGCTCCTGCGTCGTATCAAACCTGACATGGCTGTCGACCAGCCTTGAACGCTGCGCGCGCTGGAAGAAATCGCCGACGATCGGCAGCGCGCTATGCGCCCCCTGCCCCCAGTAGTCGCTGCGCAACGTCACGCGGCTGTCGTTGAAGCCCACCCACGCGCCCGCCACCAGTTGCGGATGAATCAGGATGAACCAGCCGTCCGCGTTGCCCTGGGTGGTGCCCGTCTTGCCGGCGACATCGCCGCGCACGCCGAAGCGACTGCGAATGCTCGACCCCGTGCCCCGGCTCACGACATCGCGCATCACGTCGATCAGCGTACGGGCGGTGTCGGCGGGCAGTTCCTGCTGCGCCGGCGCCGGCGCGAACTCGGCCAGCACCTCGCCGTTGCGGTCTTCGATCCGCGTGACCATCACCGGCTCCACGTAGCCGCCGAGATTGGCGATCGTGCCGTACGCCGACACCATCTCCTTCAGCGTGACCGGGCTCGTGCCGAGCGCGAGCGAAGGCACCGGGTCCAGTTCGCTGTCGCGCACGCCCATCGCGCGAGCGAGCCGCGCGACCTTGTTCGGGCCGACCGTCTCCATCACCTGCGCGGTGATGCGGTTGCGCGAATACGCGAGCGCGTCGCGCAGGCTGATCGCACGCGCGCTCGGCTCGTCCTCGTCGCTCGGACGCCAGATTTCACCGCCCGCCAGCGGGATTTCGACCGGTTTGTCGACGAAAGTATCGGACGGTTTCGCGCCGGCCTCGAAGGCCGCCGCGTAGACGAACGGCTTGAAGGTCGAGCCCGGCTGACGGCGCGCCTGCTGCACGTGGTCGAACGGGTCCTGGCTGAAGTCGCGGCTGCCGACCCACGCCCTGATCTGGCCGCTGCGCGGGTCCATTGCGAGGAAATCCGCTTGCACGCGCGTTTTCGACTCGCAGACCGAACGCACCAGATCGCGGTCGGACGCGACGCGCTTGAGCGCATCTTCATCGCTCAGGCCCGTCTGTTTCGCGGCGCGATAGTCCGGCGTCTCGCGCAGAAAGGTCTGCAGCAGATCCTTGTCGCCCGCGCAGCCCGCGCGCGTACCCCACGCCGAGTTCGCGATGCCCTGCAACTGGTTGCCCTGCAGCGTGACCGCCTGGGTCGCCATGGTCTGCAAACGCGAATCGATGGTGGTGCGCACCACCAGACCGTCCGAGTAGATGTTGTAGTCGTTGCGATCGGCCCACGCCGCGAGCCACTTGCGCAGTTGCTGCGCAAAATGCGGCGCGGGTCCGGGCGGCTCGGTCTGACGCTCGAAGTCGATGCGCAGCGCCCGAACCTTCAGCGTGTCGTAAGCGGCGGGCGTCAGCTTGCCGTACTTGACCATCTGCGCGAGCACCGTGTTACGGCGCTGCAGCGCGCGCTCCGGGTTGAGCACCGGGTTGTAGTAGCTGTTGCCCTTGAGCATGCCGGCGAGCGTCGCGGCTTCCAGCACGTTCAGGTCGGACGCCGATTTGTCGAAATAGGTGCGCGCGGCCATCTCGATGCCATACGCGTTGTAGAGAAACGGCACCGTGTTCAGGTAGGTCTCGAGAATCTCGTCCTTGGTGTAGAGCGCCTCGATCTTGAAGGCCGTGATCGCTTCCTTGAGCTTGCGAGTGAGCGTCGGCGCGCGGCCGATCTCGTCGGGATAGAGATTGCGCGCGAGCTGCTGGGTGATGGTCGAGCCGCCCTGCCGGTCGCCGGAAAACGTATGCAGCGCGGCCGATGCCGTGCGCCGCCAGTCGAGGCCGAAATGCTGGTAGAAGCGGTGATCTTCGGTGGCGATCAGCGCGTTCACCACGTTCGGCGAGATGTCCTTGAGCTTGACCCATTCGCGGTTGGACGGCTTGAATTCGGCGAGCAGCTTGCCGTCGGCCGACAGAATCCGCGCGGGCTGCTCGATCTTCGCCTTGCGGATGTCGCCGATGCCCGGCGTGAACGGAATCAGCGCGAGCACATACAGGAGCAGCAGCACCGGCAGCGCGGCGCACGCCCACGCTACGCCGCGCCGGGTAGGATGGCGCAAGTGCCACATGGCCTGCGCAATGAGCGGGTTCACGAAGGTCAGCCCTTTGTCGAGGGCCGCCAGAAACGAGGGGATGAGGCGCTTCACGCTTGCTACCGTCTGCCGGGAAAGGCGCAATCCTACCAAGATGCGCGGCGGCAGCCGAAATTTGCGGCGCGCGCGGCCAAACCAGCGCGGCACGCCCGCGGCAATCGCGGGCCACTATAATGTCGCCAAATTCCGACAAGAGGTGCTTCATGATCATCAAACCGCGCGTGCGTGGCTTTATCTGCGTTTCCACCCATCCGACCGGCTGCGAGGCCAACGTCAAGGAACAGATCGAGTACGTCGAAGCACGCGGCCCCATCGCCAATGGCCCGAAGAAAGTGCTCGTGATCGGCGCATCCACCGGCTACGGCCTGGCCGCGCGCATCAGCGCCGCGTTCGGTTGCGGCGCGGACACGCTCGGCGTGTTCTTCGAGCGCGCCGGCAGCGAAACCAAGGCGGGCACCGCCGGCTGGTATAACAGCGCCGCGTTCGAGAAATTCGCCACGGAAAAGGGTCTGTACGCGACCAGCATCAACGGCGACGCGTTCTCCGATGAAGTCAAGCAGCGCACCATCGAGGTCATCAAACGCGATCTCGGTCAGGTCGACCTGGTGGTCTACAGCCTCGCCGCGCCCAAGCGCACACATCCGAAGAGCGGCGAAGTGTTCAGCTCGACGCTCAAGCCGATCGGCCGCGCCGTGAATCTGCGCGGCATCGACACGGACAAGGAAGTGATCAAGGAAACGGTCCTCGAACCGGCGACGCAGACCGAAATCGACCACACCGTCGCGGTGATGGGCGGCGAAGACTGGCAGATGTGGATCGACGCGCTGCTCGAAGCCGGCGTGCTCGCGGACGGCGCGAAGACCACCGCGTTCACCTACCTCGGCGAAAAGATTACCCACGACATCTACTGGAACGGCTCGATCGGCGCGGCCAAGAAAGACCTCGACCAGAAAGTGCTGGGCATCCGCGCGAAGCTCGCAGCCAAGGGCGCAGACGCGCGCGTGTCGGTGCTCAAGGCGGTCGTCACGCAGGCCAGCTCCGCGATTCCGATGATGCCGCTGTATCTGTCGCTGCTCTTCAAGGTGATGAAGGAGAAAGGCACGCACGAAGGCTGCATCGAGCAGGTCTATGGTCTGTACAAGGAGAGCCTCTACGGCGCCGCGCCGCATCTCGACGACGAAGGCCGGCTGCGCGCGGACTACAAGGAACTCGACCCCGAAGTGCAGCAGCGCGTGCAGGCGCTGTGGGGCCAGGTGACCAACGAAAATATCTACGAACTCACCGACTTCAGCGGCTACAAGACCGATTTTCTGCGGCTCTTCGGCTTCGAGATCGCGGGCGTGGACTATGACGCGGACGTCAATCCCGACGTGCAGATTCCGAAGCTCGTGCAGGTTTGACGGAGTACGGCGGCGGGCACGCGTCGCGCGGGCTCGTCGCTTGACGGCGCAGTTCGTGTCGCGTCGACGGGCTGCCGCAATTCACAGCGCAAGGCGCGAAGGCGTGCGTGCGATGACATTCGAAGCAGCCGAAGCCACGCTGTGGCAGCTCGTGCAGTGCTACACGGGCCGGGTCGGATACCGGCGCGGCGTGAAGTCCGAAGGACTGTCGGCGAGCCCGCCGGTCATCGATTGCTCGGGCTGGACCGCCCTGCTGCTGTCGCGAGCACTGCAAGCGCAAAACGAGGCGGCCGGGCGCACCCTGTTCGCCGCCGACGACATCGATGCGCTGCACAGCTGGTCCGACCGCATCATCGCCGAGATCGGGCAGCGCACGGGATACATGCTGGAAGGAACCGCCATCACGGCCGACGCGCTGCCGCGCTGCGCGACCATCGGACTGAAGATCGGCAAGCCCGCGTGGGCAATCAATCATCCGCGGCTGCGGGGCATCACGCATATCGTGCAGGTCGTCCGCCGTCCGGACGACGACGCGCCGTTCGTTTCGGAATCGTTTGACGGTTCGGTCAGCGGCATCCGGCTCACGCCGCTGGCGCAGTGGCTTGCGCGCGCGCAGCCGACGATCGGCGCGAATGAAGCGTGGGCCGTCGACCCATTCCGGCTGGCCGCCAGCGCCTCGCGTTAGCAGGGCCGGCGGGTCACGGGGTCAGCAGGGAAACGCGCCCTGAAGCGAGCGGAGAATCGCGAGGCCGACCGGAAAATCGTCCGAAATGCCCGGGTGATTGGTGAAAAACGCGTCGAGCAACGGATAGACGGTCTGATTGCCGATTGCGAGCGTTTGCGGCGGGCAGAACAGCGGCGGACGCTTCTTCGAGACCAGGTCGCCGTTCGCCCAGCCGAGCGCGTTGATCGTGCCGGTAATGTACGCGGCGTAGACGGAGTTGTTATCCGTATGCGCCCATTGTTTGTATTGCGAAGCCGTCATCTCGGCGCTCGCACTCACCGTGAAAAACGCTGTCAGCAGAGCCAGCGCCAATTTCGATACCCGCATTCTCGAACCTTCAAACTGAGTCGCAAAGGCGGCCATTGTAGGTGAGTCGGGAGGCGGTATGCACAAGCGTTGCGCGCGCATGAATCCGTAAGCGCGGAGCAAGGATTTTCGTAAGCAGCGCGGGCGCTGCAAAGCGCCCTGGGCGCACCGCTCACGGTGTGCCGTTGCGGCAGTACTCGCGGTAACCTTCGCGCTCGCCAAGACGCGCCATGTAGGCCGCAACCGCCGGAAATTCAGCGTGCTGCAGCGGCGTTTCGAGCCAGCGGTTGACGGACAGCGCGATCGGAATGTCCGCGAGCGAGAACGCCTGCCCCGCGATGAACGCGCCGGTCCGCGCCAACTGCCCTTCGACGATCGCCATATGCCTGGTCCAGTTCGCGCATGACAGTGCGATCTGCTGCCGGTCCTGATGGGCCGGCGAGTGCCGCACCAGCGCGAGAAACGCGTAGCTCCACGAGCGATTCAGCTCGCTCGCCTGCCAGTCGATCCATTGATCGCAGCGCGCGCGCTCGCCCGGGTCGGCCGGGTAAAGCGCGTCGCCGTGATAGCGGCCCGCCAGGTAGCGGATGATCGAATTGGACTCCCACAGCACGAAGTCGCCGTCGCGGATCACGGGAACCATCGCGTTCGGATTGAGCGCGCGAAATTCCGCGGTGTCCGTCGCGCGAAATCCGGAGCCCCAGTCCTCCTGCTCGAAGGACAGCCCGAGTTCCGCGCAGGTCCACAGCACCTTGCGCACGTTGATGGATGAGGTCTTGCCGAGTATCTGCAGCATGGGACGTGGCGTCTCGAGTGGTTGCGATGCCTGGATGAACCGGAACGGAACAGCTTGCGCGCAGGGGTTTGCATGCGATCCGCGTCACGCCGCGCGGCGTGGCACGCACAGCCCTTCAATTGTCTGCCGCTTTGAGCGTCGCCTGCTCGCCGATCATGTCGTACAGCGCCTGCGCGGCCGGCGACAGATGCGCGGTCTTGCGCGCGACCAGAACGAGCGTGCGGGACACGACCGGCTGCGTGAGTTCGACCGTGCAAACCGTAGGATACGCGCCCTTCTGAAGCGCGAGCGCCGGCACCACCGCCGCGCCGACGCCTTGCGCGACCAGCCCCACGGCGGTCGAACTGCGCTGCACTTCGTAGAACGAGCGCAGCGCGAGACCGCTCGCCTCCAGCGCGACATCGAGCAGCGCGCGGTTGCCGCTCACCTCGCCGGCAAAGATCAGCGGATAGGCTTGCAGTTGCCGCCACGCAATCCGCCGGCGCTTCGCCAGCGCGTGATCCTGATGGCAGATCAGCACATATCGGTCCTCTGTCAGGGGCACGCTTGCCAGATCCGGGTGGGGGTCACGCGCGATGTTGATGCCGAATTCGACCTCCCGGCGCAGCACGGCCTCCTCCACCGCGGACGACGCGTGATCGAGAATCTTGATGCGGTTGTGCGGATAACGCGCCGCATACGCCTGAAGAATGCGCGGCAGATATTGCACGCCGACGGTCGGCACGCACGCAATCGACACGTCGCCGCGGCGGGCCTCGCCCGTTTCGCGGATTTCGACCAGCGCGTCGGCTAGTTCGCCGAGCAGGCGGCGCGCCTGCGGCAAAAAACTGCGGCCGATCTCGGTCAGCGCCATCGAACGCGTGGTCCGTTCGATCAGCGTGACGCCGAGAAAGGTTTCGAGCTTGCGCAGCCGCTGGGTGATCGCCGTTTGCGTGACGTGCAGCGAATCGGCCGCGCTCTGGAAGCTGCCGCGATCCGCGATCGCCACGAATGCCTGCACGCCGAGGGTGTCGATTTTCATTAGAAAAATGAAGGAATCGGAATCATAAATTCATTTTACTGCACCGGCTGGGCCGCCGAGAATGCACGCACTGGATCGGTTCGGTACGCCGCCAATGCGGGCGCCGACCGCCGGTCCGGCTATTGCGCACACAAGGAGCAATCAGATGACAGCGACGACGGATTGGCAGGCGAAACAGTACGTGCTGTTCGAAAACGAGCGCACGCGCCCGGTCAGGGATCTGCTGGCGGCGGTGCCGGCCACGGACGTGCGGATCGCCGTGGACCTCGGCTGCGGCCCCGGCAATTCCACCGAAACGCTCGCGGCGCACGCGTCGGGCGCGGCGATCAGCGGGCTGGACAATTCCACCGACATGATCGCCGCGGCCCGTCGACGCCTGCCGCAATGCCAGTTTGACATCGGCGACATTGCGACGTGGAACGCCGCCGGACCGTACGACCTGATCCTCGCAAACGCGGTGATGCAATGGGTGCCTGACCACGAGCGGCTGTTTCCGTCGCTCGTGACAAAACTCGCGCCGGGCGGCAGCCTCGCCGTGCAGATGCCCGACAACCTGGATGAACCCGCGCACCGTCTGCTACGCGAGGTCGCGGCGCACGGCCCGTGGGCGCATCAGCTCGAAGGCGTCGAGCGGACCATGCGCCACGGCGCCGGCTGGTATTACGGCTTGCTCAAGCCGCTGTGCGCGCGGGTCGACGTGTGGCGCACCGTCTACCATCACCCGCTCGCGGGCGCCGACGCGGTGGTCGAATGGTTCAAGGGCAGCGCGCTGCGGCCGTTTCTCGCGAAGCTCGACGCGGCCGAACAATCGGCCTTTCTGCAGTGCTATCGCGACGAAATCGCTGCCGCCTATCCGGCACTTGACGACGGCACGGTGTTGCTGCCGTTTCCGCGGCTTTTCATCGTCGCCACACGGTAGCCGCGCTAGCGGACCGCCACGCTGCGTGCTCGTCCGCGACGCTTGCGGGCCAAGAGTGCGCCAGGGTACGTAGGTAATTGCCGCGCTTGAATTTTGCGTGATATTGTTACTGAAAGCGGAGGATGGCGGCCCGCCGTCCTCACCGGGCAATTTACAGCAGCGAGCGTCGCCATGAGTGATGTACGCCAACATCTGAGTCCACGGGACCGTTTGGAGCTGTTGTGCTGGCTCACATGCGGAAGCCTTGGTGCCTATTATCTGAATGAGGACTGGCCCGACGCGGCGTTCCACGTGCAGGCCGCGCACAAGTGGCTCGACCGCCGCGCGCGCGAAGCCGACTGGCTGAGCATCGCGAAGCTGTCGGCCACGGCGGTCCAGATCGCGCAGCGGCACGCCCGCTTCGTCGATACCGACTGGGCGCGCGACGCGGTCGAAGAAATCCTCGATACCGATGAACTCGACCCGCAAGCACGACTGCTCCAGCAGGTGCTCGCGGATTGCCAGAACGCGCTGGCGGATCGGCGCCTCGCGGATTGAGATTAGATGATTTTCCGGCTGCGGCACGCTCAGAAGTTGTGCCGCAACCCCACGATCACCGAGAGCTGCTTGTCCGAGTCCGAATTCACGATATTCGGAATCTGCGCAAGATTCTCCGTCGCGCCGGTCGACGGATTGATCGCGAGCCCCGCGCCCGACGACTTCTGCCCGATCGCCACCGCGTACACCGCCGTGCGCTTCGACAAGCTGTACACCGCCCCCAGATTCACCTGATGCACGCGCGTCGACGAACTGCCCGACGGTTTTGCGTCGTTGAAGATATAAGCGAAGCCTAGCTGCAAATCCGGCGCAAGCGCGTAAGTGGTGTTCAGCTCGGCGATGTCGAACGAAATATCCGCGCCGTCGGGCCGCGTCGCACTCGCGAAGTACTGGCTCTGCGACAGCCGCGTATGCGTGTAGGTCAGCCCCACGCTCGCCTTGCCGAACGCATACGATCCCCCTGCCCCGAAAATCCGCACCTTGCTCGCGTTCTGCAACTGGCAATACAACGCACCCGGGTTCGCGCAGCTGAAGTCGCCGATATAACCGTTGGCGCCGCCCAATGCCGCGTCGAACGGCTGGTTCAACTCCAGATACCCGGCGCTCAGCGACAACGGCCCTTGCGCGTAATTCGCGGCGAGCGACCATCCCTTGTTGCGCGAAAAATCGCCCGCGACGCCGCCGAGACTGAACAGTCCGCCGACCGTGAAGCCGCCGAAACTCGGGCTGATGTACTTGATCGAGTTGTTGAAGTTGAACGCTTCGTTCAGGTTGTCGACGTCGCCGAAATGCGAACCGTACAGCGTCGCCCAGTTGTTGCTCGACACATACGCGCCGAGGAAATCGGAGAACGGGTCGTATTGACGGCCGAAAGTCAACGCACCATAACTGCTGTTGTTCAAACCGACCCACGCATTGCGGCTGAACAGCGTGTTCGATTGCAGCATCGCGCCATTGCCGATCAGAAAGCTGTTTTCCAACGTGAAGTTCACCGTGGTGCCGCCGCCGATGTCTTCGGCGCCCATCAAGCCCCAGCGCGACGGCACCAAATTGCCGCCCGCCAGCTGGTAGTTCGCGTGCCCGTTGGTGCTGCCGTCGGCGAGCGTGGTCTGCTGGTTGTTCGTGTAGACGAGGCCGGCGTCGACCGTGCCATAGAGCGCGACCGAAGATTGCGCGTGTGCGCCCATCGCGAGGCCGAACGCGGCCAGCGCAAGCGCCGAGCGCTTGACGAATTTGTCTGCCATTTGTTTTATTGCCGGAAAGTGAGGTGGGCTGTTTCGAGCGCGGAGTGCGCGAATGGCTTACTGGCCGAAACGTGCGTAGATGTCCGGACGCTTCTTGCGCAGCACGAGACCGATCAGCACGCCGATCAACGCCACGGCGAACACGATCCACGGGAACGACTTGACGATCGGACTATCGGAGCCGCTGAGCGCGTCGAGATTGCGCACCAGAATCGCGCCGATGTACAAGAGGCCAAGCCCGCCGACCAACGGCGCGATCAACGAGTGCCATACGCGCGTGTCCTTGCGCGTCTTGCGGAAGAATGCGATTACCGAAAAACTCGTCACTGCCTGCAGCATCACGACACCGATCGTGCCGAGCGCCGAACTCCAGCTGAACACGATGTTGAACACGTCGCTGCCCGCTGCGATGAAGAGCCCGAGCAGCACGCACACCGACAGCGTTTGCAGATAGCTCGCCACGTACGGCGAACGGTACTTGTCATGCACGCGATTGAGCACTTGCGGCAGGATGCCCTCCATGCTGAGCGCGTGGATGTAACGCACCAGCGTGTTATGAAACGACAGCAGACTCGCGAAAATACTGCTGAGGAGCAGGAAGCTCATCACCGTCGTCACCGCGCTACCCAAGTACTTGCCGGACTGAATGAACCAGAAATCGCCGGGCTGTTTGGTGGCGACGTCGACCACGTCGGCGAGACCGTAGGCGCAGACGATCGTCCACGTGATGAACGCGAAGAACACCAGGATCATCAGCACCGACACGTATGTCGCGCGCGGTACGGTCACTTTCGGATCGCGGCATTCCTTGCCGTAGATCGCGGTGGCCTCGAAACCGATGAACGACGCAAACGCGAACATCACTGCAATGCCGAGGTGGCCGCTGAAAACATGTTGCGGCGAGAACGGCGCGAGCGTCAGGCCGTTGGGGCCGCCGCCATGAATCACGATCGCGATGGCGAGCAGCAACAGGATGCACAGTTCGAGACACATCAGCACGCCGAGCAGGCGGCTATTCAGATCGATGCCGCGAATGCCGGTGAATTGCACGACCGCCACGCAGATCAGTGAATACCCGTACCAGGGCAACGCTGTATGCAGAAGCGGTGACAGGATCACCGTGCAGAAGAATCCGAACAGCCCGTACAGCGCGATCTGGATGAAGGTGTACGACATCAGCGCGACGAGCGCGCCGGCCATGCCCAACGGCCGTCCGAGACCGGCGGTGATGTACGCGTAGAACGCGCCGGCGCGCACCACGTGGCGGCTCATCGACGCAAAGCCCACGCTGAAAATCAGCAGCACTACGCCGGCTATCACGAACGCGCCGGGAATGCCCGCGCCATTGCCGAGGCTGATTGCGGGTGGCACCGCGCCCAGCATGCCGGTGAGCGGCGCCGCTGCGGAAATCACGAGAAACACGATCTGCCACAAGCCCAGCGTATTGCCCTTCAACTCCACGGGGTTCTCCGCGTCGACCAGATTGGTCGGCGAATAGGGTTCATTCATCGCTGCCTCTATGTTATTGGCTAGTCTGAAACTCGCCAGAACCCTTTCACTCCCAGGTCATGGCGCTCGCTTGACCGACGTCAAATGCTTCGGGCTGAGCGCATGTTAGGTAGCTAAAAAATAAAACGACTTCGCGAACCGCGCCAAATTTTCGATAAAGCGCGCCAATGCGGCGCGAACCTCGAACTCGCTGGTTTGCATGAAATGCTTAGGAAGCCGGAATGGTTTCATTCCGACGTGAGCCTTATTGCGCGGGGCTTTCGGAATGAAAGGTATTGGACCGCAATCGTGCGATTATTTTTTCCAGTTGCGCGTGGCGCGCCACAACACTGTCGCGTCGGCATAACCGACCGCGCGCGCGATCGCCGCATTGGTGAGCCCGTCGCGTTCGAGCAGCCCTTCGACACTGCGTTGCCGCTCCTCGCGCAGGATCTGCCGGACGGACGTGCCCTCTTGCGCGAGATGCCGTTGCAACGAGCGATGCGACAGACCGAGGTCTTTCGCGATGTCGGCGACGATCAGCTTTTCATGCGCGAGGCGCCGCGCAATCAGATCGCGAACCTGCTCGACGATGCTGTGCGGCACCGCATCGCTCGCGATCAGATCGGTCGCGTGGCGCTCCATCATGCGCGCCATTTGCGTGTCGGCGCTTTTGAGCGACGCGTCGAGATCTTGCGGACGCAGGATCACGCCGTTGAAAGGTTGCTGAAATCGCACCGGTACGCGAAAGATCCGCGCATACGGTTTGAGATCCGCCGGTGCGGCGTGCTCGAAATGCACTTCGACCGGATTCCATGCCGCACCGCGCACGAGCCGGATCATGTTGCACATCGTAGACAGGCTGTATTCCGCATCCTGGCGGCGCGGCCAGATTTGCGCGCTGGTGATCCGGTAAGTCCAGATCGGCCATTCTTCGTCGCGCAGCAATTCGCAGCTCGTGCTGCTTTGCCACGACGCCAGTGCGAGCGAGAACTTGCGCATCGCCGAATTCAGCGTTGGCGACGAAAGAAACACCAGACCCGCCGGTCCGAGTTCCGTCAATTGCAATTCGCTGCCCAGGCGCAAGCCTAGCGACGCTTCGCCAAGCAATTCGGCCGCACGCTCGAATGCCGCCACATAACGCGTGAGCGGCAGGATTTCATAGGGATTGGACAGCAGCCGCCGGCTCATGCCGAAGGCTTCCAGCAGCGAGTCGCAATCCGCCCCCGATTGATCGAGTGCACGCACGACCGGTCCCATCACCGCCGCGCGAATCATCGGGAAACTGCCATTGAGCGTGACTTTTTTCATGTTGAGCGTCTCCTCTCCAGTCTGCGCTGTCGTGTTGCCCGAGTCATTTCATCTGGCGCACTTTATCGCCCAATTGGCGCGATAAGCAAGCGCGAAAATATTATTGGGTTCCTACGATTTGCCATCGACTCTAGCAAACGTCCTTACGGAAACCTTATGAATACGAATGCCACGAAAGCTGCTCACGCCACCATTCATCCGCTCGATCCGCTGAGTGGCGAAGAAATGCAGCTTGCCTGCGATCTCGTGAAGGCCGCTGAAAAACTCGATTCGCATGCCCGCTTTCCGATGGTCGAATTGCGCGAGCCGCCGAAAGCCGAAGTGGTGGCGTTCAAGACGGGTTCGTATTTTTCGCGCACGGCCTTCGTACTGGCGATCGACCGTTCGAATGGCGCGACGATCGAGTTCGACGTGGACCTGAGAGAGAAACGCATCGCGTCACGCCGTGTGCTGCCGTTCGATCAGGCGCCTTACGGCCAGCCGCCGATCATGATCGACGACTTCATGAACGCCGAGCAGATCGTCAAGAACGACGAAGCATGGCGCGTGGCCGTGATGAAGCGCGGCCTCAGCGAGCGGGATCTGGAGCGCGTGCAGATCGATCCGTTCTCGGCCGGCTGTTTCGATCGCGACAACGAAAACGGCCGCCGCCTCGTGCGTTGCGTGAGCTACTACCGCGAGACCCTGACCGACAACGGCTACGCGCATCCGATCGAAGGCGTGCTCGCGGTGGTCGATCTGCTCGAAAAGAAAGTGATCGAACTGATCGACGACGGCCGCATCATTCCGATTCCGCGCGCCAAGCACAACTATGACACGCCGAGCCTCGGCGAGCCGCGCAGCACGCTCAAGCCGCTGTCGATCAATCAGCCCGATGGCCCGAGCTTCAAGATCGATGGCTGGCACGTGAGCTGGCAGAACTGGAATTTCCGCGTCGGCTTCACGCCGCGCGAAGGGCTCGTGCTGCATCAGCTGTCGTGGGACGACGGCAAGAGCGCGCGGCCGATCATCTACCGGGCGAGCGTCACGGAAATGTGCGTGCCCTACTCCGACCCGACCACCAACCACTACTGGAAAAGCGCATTCGATGCCGGCGAATACGGTCTCGGCAAACTCGCGAACCAGCTCGAACTCGGTTGCGATTGCCTCGGCACGATCCGCTATTTCGACATTCCGTCCGCCGACGATTTCGGCAATGCGTTCGTGATGAAGAACGCCGTGTGCATGCACGAAGAGGATTACGGCACGCTGTGGAAGCACTATGAATTCCGCACCGGCGTGTTCGAAATGCGCCGCTCGCGCCGGCTCGTGATTTCGTTCTTCGCGACGGTCGGCAATTACGACTACGGCTTCTACTGGTATCTGTATCAGGACGGCACGATCCAGCTCGAATGCAAGCTGACCGGCATCGTGCAAACCTCGGCGGTGGCCGATGGCGATACGTATCCGTGGGGCGGCATGATCACGGAGAACCTGGGCGGCCCGACCCATCAGCACTTCTTCAACGCGCGGATGCACATGATGGTCGACGGCGAGCGCAACACCGTCACGGAGCACGAATTCGTGCCGCGTCCGATGGGCGATACGAATCCGTACGGCAACGTGTTCGATACGACGAAGCGCGTGTTGAAGACGGAAAGCGAAGCCGCACGGCTCGCGAACGGCAGCACGGGACGCTACTGGAAAGTGAGCAACCCGAACGTGAAGAACGCAGTCGGTGCGAATCCGGGCTACAAGCTGGTCGTCAACGATTCGCCGCTGATGCTGGCCGACGAGCGTTCGAAGGTCCGTCAACGCGGCGGCTTCGCGACGCGTCACGTGTGGGTCACGCCGTTCGATCCGGCTGAGCGCTATGCGAGCGGCGACTACCCGAACCAGCACTCGGGCGGCGACGGCTTGCCGCGCTACATCGAAGCGAACCGCAACATCGAGAATCAGGACCTCGTGCTGTGGCACAGCTTCGGTCACACGCACGTGTGCAAGCCCGAGGACTTCCCGGTGATGCCGGTGGAATACGCCGGTTTCATGCTGAAGCCGAACAACTTCTTCTCGGGCAACCCGACGATGGATCTGCCGGCCGAGCGCGATCTGAACAGCGTCGAAGATGGCAAGTCCGCGGACCATGGCTGCTGCAAGCACTGATCCGGCGATGCGCGGCGCGCAGCGCATGAGCACGAGCACGAGCACGGCGGCGAGCGTTCTTGCCGCGTGCGCGGCAGGCTCCGCCTGCGCGCTTATTGCTAGCGGCGGCGCCGCGCTATCGATGCGGGCCGGCCTCGGCCAGCACGCCAGCGCGCTGTGGATGAGTGCGCTGGCGCTGGCGGCGATGATGGGCGTGCCGCTCCTGATGGCGCGCCCGGCGAGCCGGCACACGACGCTCGCGAGCGCTGCCACGCTGATCGTGACGATGAGCGCGATGAACGCATTGCCCGCGTATCTGAATGGAATGCAGCAAGGCGGCGTCGTGGCTGCATTGATGATCGCGGCCGGCGGCATGCTCCTGTATTACTGGCGGCATGTGTGTGCTTCGGCCGCCAACACGCGTCGCCATGCGGACATGCCGATCGAAGCGACTCGCCCTGTGGGCGCGGCCGCCCTGCTCGCGTTGTTCGCGGGACTTTCGAGCGGCACGCTCGCGCGCTTCCAGTTGTACGCGCTGTGCGGTTCGAACGGCGCGCAACCGTGCTGGCAGATCGCGCTGTCGTTGATCGCGGTCTGCGCGTTGGCCTTGCTCGTCGACCGTTCGCGCAACAACAACAGCATGCTGACGACTTTGTACATCGCGCGCGCTGCGTTGATCGGCGCACTCGCGACGCTGGACGATCCCGCGCTTGCCCCACTCGCGGCCAAGTTTTTTCTGCTGCTCGACTGCGTGACGATTCCGGCGCTCGCGACGCTACGCGGAAGCTCTCAGCGCGTATTGAGCGCGAGTTGCCCCGGCATCGCGCATCACCTCGGCATGGTGACAGGCGCGGCGCTCTCGACCACCCCCTACTTTTTCAACGACGGATTCGTCGTGCTGTTCGCACTAAGCGCGGCGGCGAACCTGATATGCGCGGCGTCGCTAGCCACCCATTGGCGCGCGAGGAAAACGCCGCATCCCGTCGCGCAGATTTACCACCGCTTTCACCGTCCGGCCCACTCTTCCAGCTAGCCCCGCGCCGGTCTCACCCCAACACTCAACGGAGACGAAACACCATGAGCGAACACCACCTCGCAACGGCGCTGCCGCAGGCCATGTTCATCAACGGCGAGAAAACCCGCAGCGCCGCGGGCAAAACCTTTCCCGTGTATAACCCGGCCACGTCGGAAGAACTCGCGCAAATTCCCGACGCGTCGGAGTCGGACGTCGATCATGCAGTGAGAACATCGAAGGCTGCTTTCGAATCCGACGCGTGGCGCAGAATGCCGCCGGCCGCCCGCGAGCGTTTGCTGCTCAAGCTGGCCGACCTCGTCGAACAGCACACCGACGAACTCGCGACGCTGGAAACGCTGAACCAGGGCAAGCTGATCGGCTTCTCGAAGATGCTCGAAGTGGCGGGCAGCGTGCAGTGGTTGCGCTACATGGCCGGCTGGGCCACCAAAGTCGAAGGGACCACTTTCGATCTGTCGATTCCGTTTCCGCCGGGCACGCGCTACAACGCGTCGACGCGGCGTGTGCCGGCCGGCGTGGTCGCCGCGATCGTGCCGTGGAATTTCCCGCTGCTGATGGCGGTGTGGAAGATCGCACCCGCGCTCGCGTGCGGCTGCACCGTGGTGCTCAAGCCCGCCGAAGAAACGCCGTTGACCGCGATCCGTCTCGCCGAACTCGCGCATCAGGCAGGCTTCCCGGCCGGCGTATTCAACGTGATCACCGGCCGTGGCAAGACTGCCGGCGCGGCGCTGGTCAAGCATCCGTTGGTGAACAAGGTCACCTTCACGGGATCGACCGAAGTGGGCCGCATCATCGGCCGTCAATGCGCCGAAGATCTGAAGCGCGCGTCGCTGGAACTCGGCGGCAAGAGCCCGGTGATCGTGCTGGACGACTGCGACCCGCGCAAGGCGATCGAAGGCGCTGCTGGCGCGATTTTCTTCAATCACGGCCAGGTTTGCACGGCGGGTTCGCGTCTCTATGTCGCGCGCTCGATCTACGATGAAGTCGTGCAAGGCATCGCCGCCGTGGCCGACAGCATCGCGCTCGGCTCGGGCTTCGATGCGGCGACGCAGATGGGACCGATGGTCTCCGCGCGGCATCGCGACAAGGTCGTCGGCATGATCGCGCAAGGCGGCCAGGAAGGCGGTGAGATCCTGTCGCGCGAGGCGCGCGTGGACGGCGACGGCTACTTCGTGCGTCCTACCGTGATTGCCAACCGCGCTTGCAAACCGCTGACGGTGGTCAAGGAAGAGGTGTTCGGTCCGGTGCTCGTCGCGATGCCTTACGACGACCTGGATGAAGTGCTGGCGCTCGCGAACGCGTCCGAATACGGGCTCGGCGCGAGCGTGTGGACGAACCAGCTCGACAAGGCGCTGCGTCTCGTCGATGGGATCGAAGCGGGCACGGTGTGGGTCAACACGCACAACATGGTGGACCCGGCGATGCCGTTCGGCGGCTTCAAGGCATCGGGAATCGGCCGCGAACATGGGAAGGCGATCATCGACGCTTATACGGAAAGCAAGTCGGTGTGTATCGCGTATTGATGGATTGACGATCAGTTGCACCTGAGCGGGGCTGGCGCGTTGGCAGGCGCCGCCCCCGCTGTGTTCAATCGACTATAGCGCGCACGTCTCACTCGAACGTATACAACGCGTCGCTCACTCCTCCACCATCGCCTTCAACCTCGACAACGCCTGATCCCACTGCTGCGAGATCGCATCGAGCGCACGGCGCGCCTCGTCGACGTGGGCCGGCTCGAACGCCCACAAGCGCTCGCGCCCCACCTTCACGTCGCGCACGAGCCCCGCGTTCGCGAGCACCTGCAGATGCTGAGTCACCGACTGCCGCGTCATCGCCGTGCCCGCGGTCAACTGCGCGATCGACATCGCGCTGCCCGCGCACAACACCGCGATCAGGCGCAGCCGCGTCTCGTCGCCGAGCGCCGCGAAAACAGGTGCGGCGTTTCGCAGCACTGACGCCTTCAGACTCGCGCTTGCCGACGCCGCTCTAACCCTTGGCGACATGCTGTTCGATATTGACCAGTTGATGTTCCCACCCGCCGGTGTTCATGCGGAACGCTTCGTCGCGGCGCGCGGCGGGGATCTGGTCGAAACCCGATTCGACGACGCGCAGCAAGGTGCCCCCGTCGACCTCGGTCAGCTCGAACTCGACCAGCGTGGTCGGCTCAGGCGAGTAGTCAACCGACGCATCGATCGCGGCTGGATGCCAACGCCACGACATATGATGCTCGGGCTCGACGCGCTCGATCAGCAGGTCGATGACGAGATGCTCATAGCCGGGATAGGTCAGATTGCCTTGCACGGTTTTGCCGGCGATGAACTGCTTGCCGGTCAGATTCATGCCGAACCATTTGCCGAATTCCTCGGCACTGGACAACGCGCGCCAGACCCGCGAGCGCGGCGCTTTGAGCAGAATCTGCTTTTCGATGCGATCGGTCGATGAGTTCATATGCAGCCTCCTGACTGCATATTAGAAACGCTGTTCACAATATGCAAGTATTTGCCTGCGTATTTTCATAACGGCTTTTCGTAGGATCGGTCATGGCTCGTCGTGCTCGCTCGACTCCCGGTGAAGTCCGCGTTCGGCGCAGTCATGCGCGCGAACTGCGCGCCGCGCAGCGCTGTCGACTCGCGTCCACGCACTGCGGCGGCGCCCGCGTCCGCGCCCTTGCCCGCTCGCAGGCCCGCGTCCGTCGTGAGCCCACGCGCTTTCAGGTGCGGCCGTATCGCGCCGGTCGCGTGACATCACTCGGTCGCGTGCGCGTGCATCACGCCGGCATGCATCGACCACGCCATCCACGGACGGCGCAGCGCGACGATCGCGACGAACGCGCAGGCGGCCAGCGCGCCGAACGTCGCAAAGCCCATCTGATAGCTGCCCGTGCTTTCCTTAGCGATGCCCATCACGACCGGCAGATAGAAACCGCCAATGCCGCCCGCCGCGCCGACGATGCCCGACATCAGACCCGTGCGGCCCGCCCAACGATGCGGCACCAGTTGGAAGGTCGCGCCGTTGCCGAGACCGAAGGCCACGTACAGGCACAACAGCAGCGCAATGCCGCCCACGATCGAAGGCATCGCGGCAGCGAACACGAAGTCGCACAGTGAGATGATCGCGAGCAGCACAGTCAGTGCGCGCACGCCGGACACCTTGTCGGCGATCAGGCCGCCGAGCGGGCGCACCATCGCGCCGGTTGCGGCGAGCAGCGCCATGAACAGACCCGCGTCGATTTTCGAAAGCTGATAGAGGTTGGTGAGCAGCAGCGAAACATACGACGACATCCCGACGAAACCACCGAACGTGATGCTATAGACCAGCATGATCACCCAGGTGTCGCGCTCACCGAGCACCGAGCGATAACGCTTGGGCAGCACCGCGATCGCCAGCAGCGCGCCAATCACCGGCAACAGCAGCACGCCAGTCTTACCCGACCCGAACAGGCCCGCTTCGACCAGCAGCACGAGCACGATCAAACCGGCCAGCGTCACCGCGAAGCTGCCGAATGCGCGCAGCACGCTGCCCGACTTCACACCTGAGTCGTTGGCCCAGAAATACAGCGTGATCGCGGCGATCGCGAGCAACGGCAGTGCACCGCCGGCGGCCATTTGCCAACCGTAGTGCGTCGCCAGTTGCGGGAACAGAAAACCGTCGAGCACCGCGCCGATATTGCCGGCCGCGGCAAGACCCAGCACCAGGCCCTGCACTTTCGGCGGATAGTTGCTGCCGGCCATCGGCAGCGCCACCGCGAAGCTCGCACCGCCGACGCCGAGGAACACGCCGAGCACCAGCAGCATTTCGTACGACGGCACGGACTGCAACAGCGGCAGCACGATGGTCGGCACCGCCGACAGCAACACGCCCATCAACGCAATGCGCTTGCCATGCGCCGACTGATACAGATTGCCGAGCGTCACGCGCAGAATCGCCGCCGACAGCACCGGCACCGCGACCAGCAAACCTTGTTGCGCGGGCGTCATCGCAATGCTCTTGCTGATGAACGGCGCGAGCGGTCCATACAGCACCCATACGGTAAAGCCGGTGTCGAAATAGAGGAAACACGCCACCAGTGCGCGCCAGTCACCGCTCTTAAGGGAGCTCATCACGTTTTTCATCAGATATCCTCACAAAGCTGATTTCTCGACCATCCAGCGTTGGCACTGCGCCATGCACCAGTCAGCCACGATGTTGAAAGCCGATCAGAACATGCAACCTCCATGCCATCCGGCTCCGTTTTTCAAAACTTCACTGCGTACTCTTTGAACCCTTGCAATCGTGGATGCACGAGTTGCGTTGGCGCGCCTCGCCGCTCAATACACGTCGCGGGCATAGCGCTTTTCGCGCGACAGACGGCTCACGTATTCGGCGGCCTTTTCATTGCTCAAGCCGCCGTGCGTGGCGATCACATCCTTGAGCGCCGTGTCGACATCGCGCGCCATCCGGTTCGCGTCGCCGCACACATAGAAATGCGCACCTTCTTCGAGCCATGACCACAGTTGCGCACCTTGTTCGCGCATGCGGTCCTGCACATAAATCTTGTCGGCCTGGTCACGCGAGAACGCAACGTCGAGCCGGGTCAGGAAGCCGCTGTCGCGCATCGCTTCGAGTTCGTCGCGGTAGTAGAAATCGGTGGCCGCATGCTGTTCGCCGAAGAACAGCCAGTTGCGTCCGCGGTCGCCGCGCGCCTGCCGTTCGTGCAGAAAGCTGCGAAACGGTGCAATGCCGGTGCCGGGGCCGACCATGATCATCGGCGTGTCGGCATGATGAGGAGGACGAAAGTGTGCGGACTTCTGCACGAACACGGGCACATTGGCCTCGTTCGCCCGGTCGGCGAGAAACGTCGACGACACGCCTTTACGATGACGCCGGCCGTTGCTGTATCGCACGGCCGCCACCGTCAGATGCACTTCGCCAGGGTGCGCTTTCGGGCTCGACGCGATCGAATACAGGCGCGGCTGCAGACGCTTGAGCATGCCGGTCAGTTCGGTGGCCGTGAGGCGTACCGGAAATTCGTGCAGCACGTCGGCGAGTTGCTGGCCCCACAGCCATTGCTTCAGGTCGCCCTTGCGCTCGGGCGTCAGCAGATCGCGCAGCCCGCCGTTGCTGCTGCGCGCGGCGATGAACGCGAGCGCGTCCGCGCCAGGCCGCGCGATCTCGTAGTGTTTGCCGAGGGCATCGGCCAGACGCACGTCGCCCGCGCCCGCCACATGCACCGGCTCGTCCGCGCTCAGGCCGCTCAAACCGATCAGTTCATCGACCAGTTCGGGGCAGTTGCTCGGCCATACGCCGAGCGCGTCGCCCGCTTCGTATTCGAGGCCCGAGTCGCCGGTGTTCAGCGAGAAGTAACGCGTGTCCTTTGCCGCGCCCTGGCGGTTCAGGCGCAGATTGCTGACGAGCCGCGAAGCGGCCGGGCGCGCCTTGGTCGGCACCGCACCCGGCACCACCGCGTTGATCATGCCGCCCGGCGGCACCGCATGCAGCGCCGCGTCTTCTTCGTTGATGCGCACGATGACGCGTTCGAGCCACGCGTCGGCGCTCTCCTGGTACTCGCCGTCGCAATCGACACGATCCATCAGACGCAGCGCGCCTTGTGCGGCGAGACGCTCGTCGAGGCGGCGGCCGTGCCCGCAGAACTGATCGTAGTTGCGATCGCCGAGCGCGAGCACCGCGAAGCGCACGCCTTCGAGACGCGGCGCCTCGTCGGCCCTCAACTGCGTCCAGAAGCTTTGCGCGTTGTCGGGCGGATCGCCGTCGCCGAACGTGCTCGTCATCAGCAACACGTATTGCGATTTGGCGAGCGACGAGATCTGATAGTCCTCCATGCACGAGGTGCGAATTTCGAAGCGCGACTCCATCAGACGCGTGGCATAACGCTCGGTGAGCGATTCGGTGTTGCCCGTTTGCGAGGCCCACAGCAGCGTCACCTTCGGACGCACGCGCACGATGCGCACGCCGGAAGCTTGCGCCGTGTCGGCCTGCGCACCCGGAAGCGCAGCGGCGGCGGCCACGCCCGCGATGCTCGCGCTGCGGCTATACAGTCCGGCGAGCAGACCGTCCACGTGCAAACGGCTCGCCGTATCGAACGGTGCGCTGCGCGGCAGAACCGGCACGCTGTCGAGACCCTGCGCTTCGGCCGAACGCAAACCACTGACGAAGCCCGCCAGATACGCGCGCTCGGCGTCGGTGAGCGACGGCGCGGGCGTGGGCGGCAATTGCAAAAGGCTGGTGAGTGCTTCGATACGGGGCATGTCCTGATCCTTGACGCTGGGGGTAACGACAACCTCAACGGCGGGCACTTCGTCATGGCCGTGCTCAAGCGGCTCAAGCGGTTCGACGGCGTCGACTGTCACCGGACTCAGCGCGGCCGCGCAGAACTTCAGTTCGGGCTGCTGGGAGACCGGGTCGATCGCGTCGCTCGTCACCGCGTTGATGCACAGGTCGTCGCCGAACACATCGTTCCAGTGCATCGGCGCAAAACAGTTGCCGGCGCTCACGCGCTCGGTGACGACAGCGGGCAGCACCGCGCGGCCACGGCGCGAACGGATCTCGACCGCGTCGTGCGCCTTGATGCCGAGGGTGGCGGCGTCTTCGGGATGAATCTCGACGAACGGTCCGGGGTTCAGCTTGTTGAGCATCGCGACCTTGCCGGTCTTGGTCATGGTGTGCCATTGATGCTGCAAGCGGCCGGTGTTCAGCACGATCGGGAATTCGCGATCGGGCAATTCAGCCGGGGCCGCATACGCGCGGGCAAAGAACATCGCCTTGCCGCTCGCGGTCGGAAACACGAGGCGTGGACGGCTGCCGTCGGGCAGTTCCTTCAGCGTCTGGCTCACGCCGTCGTTCAGATAGCGAACCGGATTGCGGTCGGCTGAACCGGCTCCCGCGAGCGGCCATTGCAGCGGCGTGTCCTTCAGCCGGCGATGGCTTGCGCCGCGCAGGTCGTAGCCGGTTTTCGGATTCGACGCGCGCGTGATTTCGGCGAACACTTCTTCGGCGCTCGCATAGCTGAATGCATGCGCGAAGCCCATTTCGCAGGCGACCCGCGCGATGATCTGCCAGTCCGGCAACGCGGCGCCCGGCGGTTCGATGCCCTTTTGCATCAGCGTGAGATTGCGCTCGGAGTTGATCATCACGCCTTCCGCTTCGGCCCACAGCGCGCCGGGAAGCAGCACGTCGGCGTAGCGGTTGGTCTCGGTGTCGAGGAACGCGTCCTGCGCGATCACGAGTTCCGCCGCGCGCAAACCGGCAATCGCGTTCTGGCGGTTGGCGACGCTCGCCACCGGATTCGTGCAGATGATCCAGCACGCCTTGATCTCACCGGCGGCCATGCGCGAGAACATGTCGATGGTGCCGTTGCCAACTTCGGTCTTCAGCGTGCCCGGCGCAATGCCCCACAGGTCTTCGATAAACGCGCGGTCCGTGTCGACCAGCACCGAACGCTGGCCCGGCAAGCCCGGACCCATGTAGCCCATTTCGCGGCCGCCCATCGCATTGGGCTGGCCGGTCAGCGAAAACGGCCCGCTGCCGCGCCGGCAGATCTTGCCGGTCGCCAGATGCAGATTGCAGATCGCGTTGGTGTGCCACGTGCCGTGCGTGCTCTGATTCAGGCCCATGGTCCAGCAGCTGATCCACTCCTTCGCGCTGCCGATCATCTGCGCGGCGCGGCGGATGTCATCGGCGGCGAGGCCGGTGATCTCGGCGACGCGCTCCGGTGTGTAGTCCGCGAGAAACGCCGGCATCGCGTCCCACCCTTCGGTGGCCTCGGCGATGAAAGCGGCATCCGTATGGCCGTTTTCGTGCAGCAGATGCAGCAGGCCGTTGAGCAGCGCGAGATCGGTGCCCGGCTTGATCTGCATGAACAGGTCGGCCTTTTCCGCGGTCGCGTTGCGGCGCGGATCGACGACGATCAGCTTCGCGCCCGCCTTCACGCGGTCCATCATCCGCAGGAACAGAATCGGATGACAGTCGGCCATGTTCGCGCCGATCACGAAGAACAGGTCGGCATGATCGATGTCTTCGTACGATCCCGGCGGGCCGTCCGCGCCGAGCGAGAGCTTGTAGCCGCTGCCCGCGCTCGCCATGCACAGGCGCGAATTCGACTCGATGTTGTTGGTGCCAACGAAGCCCTTCGCGAGCTTGTTGACGAGGTACTGCGCCTCGATCGACATCTGGCCGGACACGTAGAACGACAACGCGTCCGGTCCATGTTCGTCGAGCAGGCCGCGCAGACGCGCGGCGGTGGTGCTGATCGCCTGCGCCATCGGCAGCGGCACCGGGTCTTCGTCGCGTGCATGGCGCACGTACGCGCTTTCCAGACGGCCGGATTTGCGCAACGCGACATGCGCGGACTGCCCCTTCGTGCACAGCCGCCCGAAGTTGGACGGATGCTCCTTGTCGCCGGCAATCTTCACGACCTGGCCGTCCTCGACGTGCAGCACCATTCCGCAGCCAACGCCGCAGTAGGGGCACACGGTTTTTACGCTAGTGGAGGACATAAGGGGCGTCGTGGTTGGCAAGAGGTTTCAGGAATTCAACGGCTCACACCGCGACCCACACGTGACCGTCTTCGACACGCGTCTCGAACGCTCCGACCGAATACGACGGGGTCTCCAGACATTCGCCGGTGCGCAGATCGAAGTGATGCTTGTAGATCGGCGACGCAACCACCACGCGTTCGCCGAGGCTGCCGATCAGTCCGCGCGAGAGCACGGCCGCCTGCGAGCCCGGATCGAAGTTTTCAATCGCGTACACGATGTTGTCGTTGCCATCGTTCACATGGAATACCGCCACCTGTTCGCCGTTGACCAGTGCGCACACGCCGGTGTTCGGCACGATGTCGTCGAGCGGGCAGATGGCCGTCCAGGGGCGTGGCAGGCGATCGTTGTTCATGGCAGTAGTCCTCGCAAGGTGAGCAATGAATGGAGCAATGGGTAACGCATCCAGGCGATGCAGAAAATCAGACCGTCTCGACGACGACCGGAATCGCCGCGATCCTCGAATGCCGCTCGGCAGGCGTCGCGGGTCGGATCTGCCCGCGTTCCTCGACGAAGCGCACGTTGCTGTCGGACTCGCCGCTGTTGACGAAATGACGGAAGCGCTTGCGCGTTTCGGGATCGGTGACGGCCTTCTTCCATTCGCACTCGTAGGTGTCGATCACGTGCTGCATTTCCGTTTCGAGTTCGGCGGCCACGTTCAGGTGATCGTTGACCACCACGTCGATCAGGTACGCCAGACCGCCTTCGAGGTTGTCGCGCCACACGCTGGTGCGTTGCAGACGGTCGGCGGTGCGCACATAGAACATCAGGAAACGGTCGATGTAGCGGATCAGCGTGTCCTTATCGAGGTCCGAGGCGAGCAGTTCGGCATGGCGCGGCTTCATGCCGCCGTTGCCGCACACATAGAGGTTCCAGCCCTTCTCGGTTGCGATCACGCCGACGTCCTTGCCCTGCGCTTCCGCGCATTCGCGCGTGCAGCCCGACACGCCGAACTTGATCTTGTGCGGCGTGCGCAAACCCTTGTAGCGGTTCTCGAGTTCGACCGCGAGGCCCACCGAATCGCCGACGCCGTAGCGGCACCACGTCGAACCGACGCACGACTTCACGGTGCGCAACGACTTGCCGTACGCGTGACCGGATTCGAAGCCGGCCGCGATTAGCTCTTCCCAGATCGACGGCAGTTGCTCGACGCGCGCCCCGAACAGGTCGACCCGCTGACCGCCGGTGATCTTCGTATAGAGGCCGTATTTCTTTGCGATCTGGCCGACCGCGATCAGGCCGTCGGGCGTCACTTCGCCGCCCGCCATGCGCGGCACGACCGAATAGGTACCGTCGCGCTGGATGTTGGCGAGGTAGTAATCGTTGGTGTCCTGCAAGGACGCATGCTCTTTCTTCAGCACGAATTCGTTCCAGCACGACGCCAGAATGCTCGCCACCGCCGGCTTACAGATTTCGCAGCCGAGTCCGTGGCCGTGTTTCGCGAGCAGTTCGCCGAAGCTGCGCACGCCTTCGACGCGCACGATGTGATACAGCTCCTGGCGCGAATACGCGAAGTGCTCGCAGACGTGGTTATTGACCGCGAGGCCCTGCTTCTTCATCTCGGCCTTCATGACCTGAGTGACGAGCGGCACGCAACCGCCGCACGAGGTGCCGGCGCTGGTCGCGCATTTGAGCGCGCCGATGTCGGTGGCGCCCGCGCCCACGGCCGCGCACAGATCACCCTTCGACACGTTGTTGCACGAGCAGATCTGCGCGGCGGCGGGCAGCGCTTCGACACCGAGCGCGGGTTTTGCGCTGCCGTCCGCTTGCGGCAGGATCAGGAATTCCGGCGCTTCCGGCAGTTCGATACGGTTGAGCATCATCTGTAATAGCGTGCCGTATTCGCTCGCATCGCCGACCATCACGCCGCCGAGCAGATACTTGCCGCACTCGGACACCACCAGCTTCTTGTAGACCCGCTTGCGTTCGTCGCTGAACTGGTACGCGCGGCTGCCCGGCGTGTTGCCATGCGCGTCGCCGATGCTCGCCACGTCGACGCCCATCAGCTTGAGCTTGGTGCTCATGTCGGCGCCGGCGAATTGCGCCACGTCGCCGAGCAGTTGCTTCGCCACCGCGCGCGCCATGTCGTAACCGGGCGCGACGAGCCCGAACAGCTGGCCGTTCCACAGCGCGCATTCGCCGATCGCGTAGATGTGCGGATCGCTGGTGCGGCACGCGTCGTCGATCACGATGCCGCCGCGCGCGCCCAGCGTCAGACCGCATGCGCGCGCGAGGTCGTCGCGCGGACGGATGCCGGCGGAGAACACGATCATGTCGGTATCGAGGTGGCTGCCGTCCGCGAACTGCATGCGGTGCGTGCCCGCTTCGCCGTCGACGATCGCCGTGGTGTTCTTCTGCGTGTGCACCGTCACGCCCAGTTCTTCGATCTTCGTGCGCAGCACGCGGCCACCGCCGTCGTCCACCTGCACGGCCATCAGGCGCGGGGCGAATTCGACCACGTGTGTTTGCAGGCCCAGGTCGCGCAAGGCCTTTGCGCATTCGAGACCGAGCAGGCCGCCGCCGACCACCGTGCCCGTTTTCGAGCGCGCGCCGCATTCCTGCATAGCTTCGAGATCGTCGATGGTTCGGTACACGAAGCAATCGGCGCGCTCGCGCCCCGGCACCGGCGGCACGAACGGATAGGAACCGGTCGCGAACACCAGCTTGTCGTATGGCAGTGTTTCGCCGCTTTCCAGCGTCACGGTGCGCGCGTCGCGGTCGACCGCGACGGCCTTCGCGTTCAGCTTGAGTTGCACGTTCTGGCGCTCGAAGAAGCCCGGCGCGACGAGCGACAGGTCGTCCGCCGTCTTGCCCGCGAAGAATTCGGACAGATGCACGCGATCGTAGGCCGGCCGCGATTCCTCGCACAGCACCGTGATGTCCAGGCCGTGCGCGGCATCTTGCGCGAGGCTCTCGACCAGTTTGTGGCCGACCATCCCGTGACCGATAACGATGATTTTCATGAGCGCGGTGTCCTCGATGTGCTTGGGCTTCGGGCGTCGCCGTCTGGTGTGTGGCGAAGCGGTTCCGGAAATAAAAACGGCGTCCCGCGAACCCAGTCGATGACTGAATTCGGGGGACGCCGTTGTCCTGAGCTTGGTACTGCGGCGAGCACTTTGTGTTGCACTCGCGGCGGATCCACGTTGATCCGCTCGCAACGTTTAATGCAAAGCCTGTGCCAAGCTTGCGAAATGCGCGCTACAAGGCCGTCGCGCGGGGCTTTGCGGTTAATCGGCCAAGCTCTCGGCGGGCGCCGCGCGCGGTGCGTTTCGATGCGGCCAGGCACATGGATGGTGCGACGCAGCACCTTGCGCGTGCGAGACATGGGCACGCGCAAGGTGCGCTGACCATGCTCATTTCGCGCGGCGCGTGAGGTTTGGAGCGGAATCGGGCGCACATCGCAGATGGCTGGCGTAGTACTTGCATTAATCGACGCGAAGTCATCAACGCAACGTCGCCGCGATGACAGGACGAGGCACGTCGTCGTGCCTCGTCCCGCTCGAACAGGTTTTGAAAACAGATCGCAGCAACGGACAACGGCGTCCCCTCGTGAGCATCACGAGCGGACGCTTTTTTATTTGGCGCAATGCAAGCAGCCAGCAACACCGATAAGGACACCGTGATGAACAAGAACATCGGCAAGGTCACGTTACTCAGCGCCGGTCCGGGCGATCTCGACCTGCTCACGCTCAAGGCCGCCAAAGCGCTCGCGGCCGCGGATGTCGTGCTGCTCGACGACCTTGCGAATCCCGACATCGTGACGCTCGCGCCGCAAGCCCGCGTGATCCGCGTCGGCAAGCGCGGCGGCTGCCGCTCGACGCCGCAAGCGTTCATCGAACGCCTGATGCGGCGTTATGCGCTCAAGGGCTTGCACGTGGTGCGGGTGAAAGGCGGCGAGGCGCTGCTGTTCGGCCGCGCCGGCGAAGAACTCGCGGTGTTGCGCGAGGCCGGCATCGCGGTGGAGATCGTCAACGGCATCTCGTCGGGTTTCGCGGCCGCCGCGGGGCTCGGCATTTCGCTGACGCATCGGCGCCATTGTCATGGCGTGAGCTTCGTCACCGCGCACACCGAGGATCACGGCGAGCCGGACTGGGCCGCGCTCGCCGCAACTCGCACCACACTGGCGATCTATATGGGAATGCGGCGCATCGAGAGGATTGCCGGCGCGTTGCTCGAAAGCCTGCCGGGCGACACGCCGGCCGCGCTGGTGCAATGGGCGGGCGGGATCAACGAGCGGCGGTTGCTCACACGTCTCGATCGGCTTGCCGCCGACGCGACCGACGCGGGCTTCGACAGTCCGGCGGTGATTCTGGTGGGCAGCGCGATCGGCGAAAGTGTCGAGCGCATGTGGGGCGAGGAGGACGGCCAGCGTACTGCGGCCGCTGCCATGCATGTGGACGAAGCAGTCGCCCGCGAAGCGATCGCTTATGCCGCGTGATGAGGCTCTGTCGCTTCGACGCTAAGAAACATTTTGTTTTGACAGGCAAGCGGCGCGGCCAAATACAAGCCCCTCTGCCCGAATGATGACAGGCATCGCGCAGAGATTACCGATAGTGTTGCCGTCGGGAAAAATGATCGGCGCGGGAATATAGCGGTGCAGCGCGTAAATTCGCGCGACGTGACCACCGTGACAGCCCGGGATGTTTGCATGACGTCGGATCGCGCGCTCTGCGCGCAACCGGCACCCTGCGCCGATGCGCTATATCCGCTCCGCTATGACGGGCGCGGTCCGCAGCAGGGCAATCGTGCGACAGGAAAACCGTGCCGGGGCGGCCAGAAAACCGCGCTTTCACTGCGTGAAGGCGGCGGCACATCCAGCGGGACTTCAAATTGCTCGATAAATAGCAACCCACCTCGGAGACGCCGGATGCTCACCCACCCTGCCGCCCGCCTGCTGATCGCCGACGACGACGCGGACCTGCTCGCCGCCTACGCGCTCTACTTCAGCGCGCACGGCTTCGACATCCGCACCGCGCGCGACGGACTCGCCGCGCTCGCCGAGTACTACGCGTGGCACCCGTCGGCCGCGTTGCTCGATGTGGAGATGCCACGTCTGGACGGCCGCGCGGTGGCGCGGCGCATCCGCTGCGTGGCCGACAGGCCCGCGCCGACACTGGTCGCGGTCAGCGGCCTCGAACGCGCGGAAGAGGAAAGCGAGTCGTTGCGCGCGGGCTTCAACCATCATTTCGTCAAGCCGGCGCCGATGCCGGTGATTCTCGCGGCGCTGACCGGACGCATCCGGCATTAGACGGGGCCGCGCTCAAGGCGCGCGGACTCGCTCGTCCAACGAGGGTCCAACCAGGGACCCAGCTTCCCGGTTGCAAAAGACAGGCACCGGTCGAATCAATCCCCGAAACCCAGTTCCGCTTCAACCGTCTGCCCGACCCGCAGCCATGCTCCGGCGCCGCTCGCGACCAGCGCATTCGTGCCAAATGTGAGTGCGCCATTGAGTTGCTGCTTGGCCCGATAAACGCTCATCGTGTCGGTCGGTTCATTCGGCCACTCGGGATCGGGCGCGCCTTTCGCCTGATCGATGGTCGGCATCGGGCAACGCGAGCATAGCTTGACGAGCCGCAGTTGCACGCGTGGCTGCGCGTGCGCGTCGCCGTCGATGCTGAGCATTTCCACATAGTCCTCTTCGAATGCGTCGAGCCCGCTCAGCACGACATTGGGGCGAAACCGGTCGATCGGAATCGACGGCGCGCCTTTGCTGTTCAATCGCGCGTTCAGATCGTCGAGCGAAGCCTGGCCGGCCACCAGCACCGGGAAGCCGTCGGCGAACAGCGTGGAGGCGCCGCCGGTGCTGCTGGTGTAGTCCGGATCGACGATCCGCGCGTGCTCGGGGTTGAAACGCAGGAGCCGCGCCGGCATGCCGAGAAACGTCGAGAACCAGGCAGCGGTTTCTTCGCCGGTGTCGATGCCGTAGGCCGCGTCGCGCCACACCGAGGTCTGCACCTTGCGTGCGCCGTCGAGTCGCGCAGCGTCGAGCGGCGTGCGCAACTCGCTCATGCCGGGTGCGCGGAGCACCAGCTCTTGTGCGCCAAGCTCGACCTTGATCAGCGCCATGCGCGGATACGCGCGCTGCGTGAACATCGCGCCGTCCGGATCGGTGACCATCCAGCTGCGATCATATTCGAGGCCGGTTGCGAGCAGCCGCGCTTCGCGCAGCGCGATGCCCGCGCAGGATTTGACCGGATAGACGAACAGTTCGCTGATGGTAGGCATGGTGGTGTGGGCGCGTGGCGCGCTCGAATGTAGGCACGAGGCCCGATTGTAAAGCGGACTGATAACGCCCACTACCGGGACGCACTACCCGTACCCACTACTCCCACCCTTCCAGCCTCAGCGTGGCGCGCACGAGCCGCTGCTCTTCCTGTTCGATTTCCCGTAGATTCGCGCATACGCTCGCGATGTGATCGGCCGCCGCCTTGCGCGCCTGTTCGGGCAGTTTGCCGGTGACCGCGTTATAGAGCCGCGCATGCTGACGATCGATCACGCGCTTTTGCGGCTCGCGGTGATAGAGATTGTTGACCGACGCGAACACGGAACTCAGCAGCAGATCAGTCAGCGAACTCAGCGTATGCACCAGCACGGGGTTATGCGAGGCCTCGCAGATCGCCAGATGAAACGCGTGATCGAGTCGCGCGTGCGTCGACGCGCTCGTCTCCTTGCCGTGCGCCGCGAGCATTTCCTCGTAGCGGCGCGTGATCAGCACGAAGTCGGCGGCCGTGCCGCGCAACGCCGCGAGCCGTGCGGATTCGGCCTCCAGCAGCGCGCGCACTTCGAACAGGTCGTAAAGCGTGCGCGGCTGCGAACCGAGCAGATGCATCAGCGGCGAGAGCGTGGGCGGCGCGGTGAGGCTCGCGACGAACGAGCCCCTGCCATGCGAAGTCTCGATGATGCCGCGCGCCCGCAACAGCTTCAGCCCTTCACGCAGCGCGGTGCGCGACACGCCGAGCTTGTCGGTGAGGCGCCGCTCGGACGGCAGCGCCTGCCCGGTTTTCAGCACGCCGTCGACGATCAGCCGCTCGATCCGCTCGGCGACCACGTCCGCGACCTGCCGGGGGTTGTCCAGATCCGCTGTCTGCATCGTTCATTCCAACTGGTGTGACCAGTTTGGAATGCTAGCACGTAGCGTCGAATGATGCGCCATATAAACCCTATGCACTATGCCGCTGGCGGTAACCAGTCACAAAACGCCTGCTGAAAAACTGGTACGACCACTTGTCGCAGCCATCGACAGCCGCGCGCCCAGCCGTAACAATCCCGCCAGAGCCATGTTCGCGCACCCGTGCCCACGGGCATTTCCGCCCGCGCGACGCCAGGAGACCCCCTATGAGTTATCACTACGACGAGACCATCGACGGCCCGCTCGCGACGCACGACAAAGCCACGGTCGTAGCGCAGTTGCAGGCGTTGATCCCCGGCTTGCAACTGCTGCACGAGCAGGAAGACCTGCGGCCGTTCGAATGCGACGGCCTCGCCGCCTATCGCGCGACGCCGATGCTGGTCGCGCTGCCCGACAAGGTCGAACAGGTCGAGGCACTGCTGAAATACGCGAATGGGCACAAGATTCCCGTGGTCGCACGGGGTGCGGGCACCGGGCTGTCGGGCGGCGCACTGCCGCTCGAGAAAGGCATCCTGCTGGTGATGGCGCGCTTCAACCGGATTCTCGACATCGACCCCGAAGCCTGCACCGCGCGCGTGCAACCCGGCGTGCGCAACCTCGCGATTTCGCAGGCCGCCGCGCCGCACGGTCTGTACTACGCGCCGGACCCGTCGTCGCAGATCGCCTGCTCGATCGGCGGCAACGTCGCGGAGAACGCGGGCGGCGTGCATTGCCTGAAGTACGGGCTGACCGTCAACAACATCCTCAAGCTCGAGATCCTCACCATCGACGGCGAGCGCATCACGCTCGGCTCGGATGCGCTCGACGCGCCCGGCTTCGATTACCTCGCGCTGTTCACCGGCTCGGAAGGCATGCTCGGCATCGTCACCGAAGTCACGGTGAAGCTGCTCACGAAGCCGCCAGTCGCGAAGGTGCTGCTCGCCTGTTTCGACGACGTCGAGCAGGCCGGCGCGGCGGTCGCGCGGATCATCGGCGCGGGCGTGATTCCGGGCGGCCTCGAAATGATGGACAACCTCGCGATCCGCGCGGCGGAAGACTTCGTCCACGCGGGCTATCCGGTCGATGCCGCGGCGATCCTGCTGTGCGAAGTCGACGGCGTCGAAAGCGACGTGCAGGAAGACGTCGAGCGTGTCGAAGCGCTGCTGCGGGCGGCGGGCGCAACCGAGATCCGCGTCGCGCGAGACGAGGCCGAACGCCAGCGCTTCTGGGCCGGCCGCAAGAATGCGTTCGGCGCGGTGGGCCGTATCTCGCCCGACTACTACTGCATGGACGGCACGATTCCGCGCCGCGAATTGCCGCGCGTGCTCAAGGGCATCGAAGCGCTGTCGAACGAATACGGGCTGAAGGTAGCCAACGTGTTTCATGCCGGCGACGGCAACATGCATCCGCTGATCCTGTTCGACGCGAACGCGCCAGGCGAGGCCGAGCGCGCCGAAGCGCTCGGCGCACGCATCCTCGAACTGTGCGTGGCGGTGGGCGGCAGCATCACCGGCGAGCATGGCGTGGGCCGCGAAAAGATCAATCAGATGTGCGCGCAATTCAACAGCGACGAGCTGACGTTCTTCCACGCGCTGAAGGCCGCGTTCGACCCCAGCGGCCTGCTCAATCCCGGCAAGAACGTGCCGACCTTGCACCGTTGCGCCGAATTCGGCTCGATGCATGTCCACCACGGCGCTTTGCCCTTTCCCGAACTGGAGCGTTTCTGATGCGCATCGAACCCGTCTCGATGGACGACAGCGAGCGGCTCGTCGCCGAAGTCTCACAAGCACTCGCGAGCGGCACGCCGCTGGCGATTCGCGGTGGCAACAGCAAGGCGTTTCTGGGCCGCGCGGTGCAAGGCGCGCTGCTCGACACGCGCTCGCATCGCGGCGTGGTCAGCTACGACCCGACCGAACTCGTGATTACCGCGCGCGCCGGCACGCCGCTCGCGGAGCTGAACGCCACGCTCGACGCCGCCGGGCAGATGCTGCCGTGCGAGCCGCCGGCCTTCGGCGGTGCGGCCACCGTCGGCGGCATGGTGGCGGTTGGGCTCGCCGGACCACGCCGGCCGTGGTCCGGCTCGGTGCGCGATCTGGTGCTCGGCTGCCGCGTGATCACGGGCCACGCGAAGCATCTGCGCTTCGGCGGCGAGGTGATGAAGAACGTGGCCGGCTATGACGTGTCGCGCTTGCTCGCGGGCAGCTTCGGCTGCCTCGGGCTGATCACGGAAGTGTCGCTGAAGGTGCTGCCCAAACCGCGCGCAACCGCCTGCCTGTCGCTCGAACTCGACGCGGACGAAGCGCTGCGCGAACTGTCGGCATGGCGTCGCGCGGTGCTGCCGGTGAGCGCCGCGTGTCACGTCGACGGCCGTCTGCATGTGCGGCTCGAAGGCGGCGCGGGATCGGTGGCGTCGGCGCTGGAGCGGATCGGCGGCGAGCAGTTGGAGCCGTGCTTCTGGGACGACCTGCGCGAGCACCGTCTGGCGTTTTTCGACGACCCGCGCCGGCTGTGGCGTCTGTCGCTGCCGAACGCGTCGCCGCTGCTCGACTTGCCAGGCGCCACGCTGCTCGATTGGGGCGGCGCGCAACGCTGGCTGAAAAGCGATGCGCCGGCCGCGACGCCGCGCCAGATCGCGCACGCGGCGGGCGGCCACGCGACCTCCTTCACGCCGCACCCGGACGCCGAACCGTTCACGCCGCTGCCGCCCGCGTTGCTGCGCTTTCACCGGCAACTGAAGCAGCAGCTCGATCCGCGCGGCCTCTTCAATCCCGGCCGCCTGTACGCCGGGCTATGAAAACCTGAAGGCGATCCACCGAAGGGAACACCAGCATGCAAACCAATCTCAGCGATGCCGCCAAAACCCTGTCGCGCGCGGACGAAGCCGAACAGATCCTGCGCTCGTGCGTGCACTGCGGCTTCTGCAACGCGACCTGCCCGACCTATCAATTGCTCGGCAACGAACTCGACGGTCCGCGCGGGCGCATCTATCTGATCAAGCAGATGCTCGAAGGCGAGCCGGTCACGCAGAAAACCCAGCTGCACCTGGACCGCTGCCTCACCTGCCGCAACTGCGAAACCACCTGCCCGTCGGGCGTCACCTATCACGCGCTGCTCGACATCGGCCGCGCGGAACTGGAGCGGCGGGTCCCACGGCCCGCCGCCGAACGCCTGCTGCGCGAGGGTTTGCGCCGCGCGATCCCGCATCCCGCGGTGTTCGACGCGCTGCTGAAGACCGGCCGCGCGCTGCGGCCGTTTCTTCCGGCCGCGCTTGGACGTAAAATCCCCAAGCGTGGCGCCCGCCCGAAAGCGCGGCCGGCGCCGCGGCATCCGCGCACAATGCTGATGCTGGAGGGCTGCGTGCAACCCGCACTGTCGCCGAACACCAACGCGGCCGCGGCGCGCGTGCTCGACCGGCTCGGCATCAGCATCGTGGATGCCGCGCAGGCGGGCTGCTGCGGAGCGACCGATTATCATCTGAACGCGCAGGAAGCCGGCCTCGCGCGCGCACGGCGCAATATCGACGCGTGGTGGCCCGCCATCGAGGCCGGCGCCGAAGCGATCGTGCAAACGGCGAGCGGCTGTGGCGCGTTCGTCAAGGAGTACGGGCATCTGTTGCGCGGCGACCCGCGCTATGCGGCGAAAGCGCAGCGGGTCAGCGAACTGGCGCGGGACCTCGTCGAGGTGCTGGCTCGCGAGCCGCTCGACGCCTTGCAAACGGATTCACAGGCGAGTTCAGCAATGAATTTAGAAGCAGCATTGCCGGCCGAACCGCCAGCGCAGAAGCAGCGGCGCATCGCGTTTCACTGCCCCTGCACGTTGCAGCATGCGCAGAAGCTGGGCGGCGCGGTCGAGTCGATCCTGCAACGGCTCGGCTTCGATCTGACTGCGGTGCCCGATGCCCATCTGTGCTGCGGATCGGCGGGCACGTATTCGATCACCCAGCCCGAGCTTGCGCAGAGGCTGCGCAACAACCGGCTCGATGCGCTGGAGAGCGGCAACCCGGAGTTGATCGTCACGGCCAACATCGGCTGCCAGACGCATCTGGACAGCGCTGGACGCACGCCGGTGCGTCACTGGATAGAACTTGTAGAAGCATCCTTACCATAACCGAGACAGGACATTCATCATGCTGAGCAAACCCGTGTTGACCATCGCCGAAACGACCCGCATCCTCGAAGCCGCCCGCGCGGAAGCCGGCAAGCATCAGTGGGCCGTCGCGATCGTCGTGGCCGACGACGGCGGCCATCCGCTCGGCATGCTACGCCTCGACGGCAGTGCGCCGGCCAGCGCGTATATCGCGACCGAAAAGGCACGCACCGCGGCGATCGGCCGCCGCGAGACCAAGGTCTACGAAGACATGATCAACAACGGCCGCACCGCATTCCTGAGCGCACCGCTGCAAGGCACGCTGGAAGGCGGCGTGCCGGTGATCGTCGACGGCCATGTGGTCGGCGCGGTCGGCGTGTCGGGCGTCAAGTCGGATCAGGACGCGCAGATCGCCAAGGCCGGCATCGCGGCGATTGCTGCTTAAGACCGGATGCCGTTCGCAACGGCGCTCGCACATCGATTCAACTAAACCGTTGCAACCCCGCGGACCGATGCCCCCTCATCGGTCCCATTCAGACAGATGGAGCAGTCGATGACTCAGATGAACCCGCGCGGCGGACTGCAGGTCGCCGCCAATCTCGACCAGTTCGTCGAAACCGAAGCCCTGCCCGGCACCGGAATCGACAGCGCCGCATTCTGGTCGGGCTTCGACGCCCTCGTGCACGAGCTGGCGCCCAAAAATCGCGCGCTGCTCGCCGAGCGCGACCGGCTGCAAACCGAACTCGACAACTGGCATCGCGCCAATCCGGGGCCGGTGCGCGATTCGCGCGCGTTCCGTGCGTTTCTCGAAGGCATCGGCTATATCGTGCCGACGCCGGCCCGCGTCAAAGCCACGACCGACCACGTGGACACCGAAATCGCCGAACAGGCCGGCCCGCAACTGGTGGTGCCGCTGTCGAATCAGCGGTATGCGCTGAACGCGGCGAACGCGCGCTGGGGCAGCCTGTACGACGCGCTGTACGGCACCGACGCGATTCCCGAAGCCGACGGCGCGGAAAAGCAGAAGGCGTTCAACCCGGTGCGCGGCGCGGCGGTGATCGCTTACGCGCGCAAGTTTCTCGATCAGGCGGCGCCGCTCGCAAACGGCTCGCATGCCGACGCGACGCGCTATAGCGTCGAAGGCGGCAAGCTGGTCGTCGCGCTGAAGAACGGCACGAGCGCGCTGCAAACGCCCGCTCAATTCATCGGTTATCAGGGTGACGAGAGCGCGCCGTCCGCGGTGCTGTTCAAACACAACGGCCTGCACTTCGAGATCCAGATCGACGCGAACGATCCGATCGGCAAGTCGGATGCGGCGCACGTGAAGGACGTGGTGGTCGAAGCGGCGGTGAGCACGATCATCGATTGCGAGGACTCGGTCGCGGCCGTGGATGCCGACGACAAGGTGCAGCTCTATCGCAACTGGCTCGGCCTGATGAACGGCGATCTGACCGAAGAGGTCTCGAAGAACGGCAAGACCTTCACGCGCCGGTTGAACGAGGACCGCGTGTATGTCGCCGCGAACGGCACGGCGCCGGTCGTGCTGCATGGCCGCTCGCTGCTGTTCATCCGCAACGTCGGCCACCTGATGACCAACCCGGCGGTGCTGATGAAAGACGGCGGCGAGATTCCGGAAGGCATTCTCGACGCGGTGATCACCACCTTGTGCGCACTGCGCGACCGCAAGAACCAGCTGAATTCGCGCACCGGCTCGATCTACATCGTCAAGCCGAAGATGCACGGGCCGGCTGAAGTCGCGTTCGCGAGCGAACTGTTCGCGCGCGTCGAAGACTTGCTGAAGCTGCCGCGCAACACCATCAAGATGGGCATCATGGACGAGGAGCGCCGCACCAGCGTGAACCTGCTCGCCTGTATCGCCGAAGCGTCGGAGCGGGTGGCCTTCATCAACACGGGCTTCCTCGACCGCACCGGCGACGAGATGCACTCGGCGATGGAAGCCGGCCCGATGATGCGCAAGGGCGACATGAAGTCGAGCACGTGGATTGCCGCGTATGAGCGCAGCAACGTGCTGGTCGGCTTGAGCGCGGGTCTGCGCGGACGCTCGCAGATCGGCAAGGGGATGTGGGCGATGCCCGACCTGATGCACGCGATGCTCGAACAGAAGATCGCGCATCCGAAGGCCGGTGCGAACACCGCATGGGTGCCCTCGCCGACCGCCGCGGCGCTGCACGCGCTGCACTACCACCAGATCGACGTGCAGGCGGTCCAGCAGGAACTGGAGCGCACCGACTATGCGAAGGTGCGCGACGAACTGCTCGACGGCCTGCTGACGATTCCGGTGGTCGAATCCGCGAAGTGGAGCGACGACGAGATCCGCAGCGAAATCGACAACAACGCGCAAGGCATTCTCGGCTACGTGGTGCGTTGGATCGACCAGGGTGTGGGCTGCTCGAAGGTGCCGGACATTCACAACGTCGGCTTGATGGAAGACCGCGCGACGCTGCGTATTTCGAGCCAGCACATCGCCAACTGGCTGCATCACGGTGTGGTGAAGCGCGAACTCGTCGAAGAGACGTTCAAGCGCATGGCGAAGGTGGTGGACGAACAGAACGCCGGTGACCCGAACTACACGCCGATGGCGCCGAGGTTCGACACGATCGCGTTCAAGGCCGCGCTGGCGCTGGTGTTCGAAGGCCGCCAGCAGCCGAGCGGCTATACGGAACCGCTGCTGCACAAGTTCCGGCTGGAAGTGAAGAAGCAGGGTTGAAGCCGCTTGTTGCCGGGCCGCTTCGCGTGTGACGACTCGCGCAGTGGTTGAAATAAAAAACGGGCGCCGTGTGTGATACGGCGCCCGTTTCTATTCAGACGGGTTTTTCGTGCGGTACTTCTTCGCGCCGTGGCGGCGCGCCGCGCTCAACCCCTCACGCCGCTTCAGCCGTGTACTCAGCCTGCGTGTTGTTCTGCATATACGCGTGTAGATACGCTTCGAAATCCGCCTTCACTTCCGGATGGCGCAGCGCGAACTCCACCGTCGCCTTCAGATAGCCGAGCTTGCTGCCACAGTCGAAACGCGTGCCGAAGTAGCGATATGCGAGCACCTGTTCTTCGGTCAGCAGCGATTGCACTGCGTCGGTCAATTGCAGTTCGCCGCCCGCGCCGGGCTTCAACGCGCGGATGTGCTTGAAGATGGTCGGCATCAGCACATAGCGGCCGACCACGCCGAGGTTCGACGGCGCATTGTCCGGCGCCGGCTTCTCGACGATGCCCGACAGCTTGATCACATTGTCTTCCCACTCGCGGCCGTCGACCACGCCGTACGAACGGCTGTCCTCGCGCGCGATGGTCTCGACGCCGATCACCGAGCTGTGATAGTGGTTGAAGGTGTCGACGAGCTGGCTCATCACCGGCTTCGAGCTGTGCAGCAGGTCGTCGGCGAGAATCACGGCGAACGGGCTGTCGCCCACCAGTTTCTCGGCGCACAGCACCGCATGGCCGAGACCCAGCGCTTCGGCCTGGCGCACGTAGAAGCAGTCCACGTTGGCCGGCTTGATGCTGCGCACCAGATCGAGCAGCTTCTGCTTGTTGCGCGCCTCGAGTTCGGCTTCGATCTCATAGGACTTGTCGAAATGATCTTCGATCGCGCGCTTGCTGCGGCCCGTCACGAAGATCATCTCGGTGATGCCGGCGGCGATCGCTTCCTCGACCGCGTACTGGATCAGCGGCTTGTCGACGATCGGCAGCATTTCCTTGGGACTTGCTTTGGTAGCCGGCAGGAATCGTGTCCCGAGGCCCGCTACGGGAAACACGGCTTTGGTGACTTTCAGCATGGTAGGCATTCCCACATCGGTTAGAAATTGGTGTGTCCGCGGACCTGGCGGCCAATTGGTGACTATTGGATATCGCCGCAAAGACTAGCAAAAAAAACAGTCCGTTTCACGTGCGAATTTTTCTCCGTCGAATTAAAAAATCGACTCGTCTTCGCTATGCCAGATAGTGGAAAATAACAGGAAAAAATGACATATTTCGATCGAATTATTTTCCGGCAATTCCGAAAATTTTACGAGCGCGGCTGCCGGTCCGCGGAGGGCGAGAGTGCCGCGATTATAAATCGCCAGCGTGAATCGCGGCGCGGCGCGGGCAATGCCGCCCGCGCGTCAGTCGTTTTCGTCGACGGGCGGCAGCTTACCCGGATTCATCCGGTAACGGCGGATAGGCTCGTTGCGCAGCGCCTCCCGGTACGCAGACGCGGCGACTAGCATCAGCAGCACGGCGATGCCGGCGAGTATGTGCAGGTTCATGACTTCACCTCTGGTCAGGAAAATCCATGCTTTAAATTAGCACGACAAAAGCGGCAAATAATTCAATGCTGCATCTGCTCATGCTCAATTACAATTCGTCACAAAATCCTTATTCAATTCAAATGCGGCGGGCATTTTTTTAGCGTTTTTTTGCGGCTTCCGTGCTCTAGCATGTGATGCATCGCGGGCGCGCACGGCGCCCGGCAATCCGCTTTTTTCCGTTCAGAATAAGGACCGCGCATGAGCGACTCAGCACTGGAAGCCGCCGGCTCATCCCTGCCCCTCTCCCCGTCCCGCCCGCTCGAAGCTTCACGTACGCGAGACGAAGCGCGCGCCGACAGCGCCGGCAAGGAGCATGTGATCGACGCGATGCGCGGCTTTGCCGCGCTGCTGGTCGCGTATTTTCATTGCCGCCAGGTCGCCTGGGTCGGCATGCAGGCTTTTCACCAGAGCGTCGGCCATGCGTTCAGTCTGAGCGCCATTGCCGCTTATCTGACGTTCCCGATTGCGTGGGGCTCGGCGGGCGTGCCGATTTTCTTCGTGATCAGCGGCTATTGCATTCATCGCGGCGGCGCGCTGCGTCTTGCCGGCAATCCCGCTTACCGGCTCGACACCGCGAATTTCTGGGTGCGCCGCTTCGCGCGCATCTATCCGGTGCTGCTGGCGGCGCTGCTGCTGACTTTCGCGCTCGACTGGTTCAGCCTGCAATTGCCGCCGGTCAGCCACAAGATCCGTGAGATCGGCTTGCACGCGTTCCTCGTCAACCTGTTTTCGCTGCAAGGGGTGGCAGGCAAAACCTATGGTTCGAACGGCGCGCTGTGGACGCTGTCGCTCGAAGTACAGTTCTACGCGATCTATCCGCTGCTGTTCGCGCTGCGCCGGCGCATCGGCATGACGCCCGTGCTCGCGCTCGTCGCGCTGGTCAACGTGGTGTCCGCATATGCGCTCGAACGCCACGACATCCAGTTCTTCACGTCGTACTGGTTCGCCTGGACGCTCGGCGCGTGGATCGCGGATGCGAGAGCCCGCAGCACGGCGCAAACGCGCTCGTCGCTGTGGCTTTATGTGCTGGCCGCGGGCTTTATCGCGCTGGGCTGCGCGGCGTTTCGTTTCGGCCAGTACGGCGCGTTCCAGCTGTGGGCGCTCGGCTTCGCGTTCTATCTGTACAAGGCGCTGGAGCGCCCCAGCGGCGCGCGGCGCGAAACGTTCGGGATGCGCGTGCTGTCCCGCTTCGGCGACTTCAGCTTCTCGCTGTACCTGATCCATCTGCCGATCTTCGTGCTCCTGTCGTCGCTGCTGTTCCGCTCGTCGCTGCAGATGTCGATCTGGCCGTCGTTCGGCTACATGCTGGTGGCCGTGCCGGTCGCCTATGTGTTCTACCGGCTCGTCGAACTGCCCGCGATGAAATGGTCGGCCAGCTTCAAACCGAAGACCGCGCGAGCTTCGCGATGAGCACTTCGCGATAAAAAAACGGAGCGAAGGTCCGTGGACTTTCGCTCCGCTGCGCCAACGACAAGGACGGCCGTGTCCTTGCCTAACCACGCGTCAAACCTGTTACGTCGAACTCGCGTCGGCCAGTCCTGGGAGTGAACTTGCATCCCCCAGGCTGTCCGGCGCTTTTTAACGCCCCGCCACGCGCTTCAGAATCCGCGCGACCCCATCCACATAGGTCGTCGTGCCGAACCGGCTCAGTGCCGTCTGATAGCCGTTGCTGACCAGCTTGTTGCGCAGGTCGTCGTTCGAGCGCAATTCCGCGAGCGTGTCGGCCAGGCCGTGCGCATCGCCCGGCGTGCACAGCATGCCGTTTTCGTGGTCGTCGATGATCTCCAGCACGCCGCCCGCGCGCGCGGCCACCACCGGCCGCTGCGCGAGCATCCCTTCGACGATCACGCGGCCGAACGGCTCCGGCGTAATCGACGTATGGACGACCGCGTCGACCGCGCACATGCAGGCCGGAATGTCATGCTGGAAGCCGAGGAAATGCACCCGGTCGCGCAGATCGTGCGCGGCGACGAACGCGTGCAGTTCGCTCTCGTACTGGTCCTCGCCGAACAGCGGCGCGCCCACCAGCACCGCGTGCATCTGCGGATTGAGCACCATCGCTTCGAGCAGCACATGCTGCCCTTTCCAGCGCGCGAGGCGGCTGAACGAGCCGACCAGGAACGCGTCGCGCGGCAGGTTCAGGCGCTCGCGCAGCGTCGCTTGCGGCATCGTGCGCAACGCGTCGAACGGCTCGGCCGAAATGCCGTTGAAAACCACGTCGACGCGCTTGTCGTCGAACTGCGCAAGCTCGGTGAACGCGCGCGCCGACGCGGCCGAATTGGCGATCACGTGCGTGAGGCCGAGCCGCGCGCACCACTTGATGATCGCGAGTTGTTTGCCGCCGAAATGCTCGGGGCTCACGATGTCGCGCAGGTGCCAGACCACCGGACGCCGCGCCAGCTTGCCGGCAAGCGCGCCGATCACCATCGCGCGCTGGGTGTTCGCGTAGATCACGTCGGCGGCGCGCGCGCGCTTCGCGGTGGCGCGCACGAGCGACAGCAGACCCTTCAGCGCCTGGCCCTTCGGCAACGAACCGCCCTGCTTGCGCACATGGCGCAGCGCGCCGGCATCCAGCACGTCGACCGTGACGCCGGCGTCGGCCAGCGCGGTGCGGAACGGGCCGTCGTCGAACAGCACGACCTCGACACGCGAGCGCAACGCCTTGACGATCTCCAGCAGCGACAACTCGGCGCCCCCGAGCACGCCGCTTTGATCGACGGCAAGAATGCGCGGCGCGCCGGCCGCCGCGTCCGCTTTATACGGCACGTAGGGCGGCAGCTTCGCCGCGCGCAACGCCGGCACCGCCGCACGCACATGCGCGAAGAAGCGCTCGCGAAAATGCGCGGCGGAAAACTGCTCGGCGTTGGCCCGGCAATCCGCCGCCGACACGCGTGCGATGTGCTCGTCGAAACGGCGCACCGCCGCAATGATCGATTCGGCGTCCTGCTCGTCGAAGAACATGCCGGTGGGCCGCGGTTCCGACAGATCGCGCACGGTTTCGAGCGCCCCGCCCTTACCGTAGGCGATCACCGGCGTGCCGCACGCCTGCGCTTCGACCACCGAGATGCCGAAGTCTTCCTCGGCGGCGAACACGAAGGCCTTCGCGCGGCTCATCCGGTCCTTGAGCACCGTGAACGGCTGGTAACCCATGATCTCCACATTCGGCCCCGCCTTCGCGCGGATCTTCTCCATGTCGGGGCCGTCGCCGATCACGACCAGCTTGCGCTCGGGCATGCGCGCGAACGCTTCGACGATCAGGTCGATCTTCTTGTACGGCACCATCCGCGACGCGGTCAGATAGAAGTCTTCCTTCTCGGTGCACAGCGAAAATGCCTCGACATCGACCGGCGGAAAGATCACCTGCGCGTCGCGCTGATAGACCTTCTTGATGCGCCGCGCAATGAAGTCGGAGTTCGCGACGAAACCATCCACCGAGTTGGACGTGCGGATATCCCAGTTGCGGATGTAATGCAGAATGAGCCGCGCGAGCGCCGACTTCGGGCCGTTGGTCAGCTTCGACTGCTGCAGGTACTGGTGCTGCAGATCCCACGCGTAGCGGATCGGCGAATGCACGTAGCTGATATGCACCTGGTCGGGGCCGGTCAGAATGCCCTTGGCGACCGCGTGGCTGCTGGAAATCACCACGTCGTACGCGGACACGTCGAGCTGCTCGATCGCGAGCGGCATCAGCGGCAGATACGAGCGGTACTTGCTGCGCGCGAGCGGCAGCTTCTGGATGAACGACGTCGTCACGGACTTGCCGCGCAGGAAACTGCGGTCGTCGAGAAAGTCGACGAGACTGAACAGGTCCGCGTCCGGAAAGCACGCGACGATCTGCTCGAGCACTTTCTCCGCGCCCGCATAGGTGACGAGCCAGTCATGCACGATCGCGATGCGCACGGTCTTGCCGGCGCGCAACGCGGCGCGGCGCGGCGTGGCCGGCACGCCGGGCACGCTCGTGAGTTCGGCCAGAGCGCTGCGCGTCGCGGGTCGCAGCGCGGGTTCTTCAAGGACTTCCTGGTTCATGCGCTTTTCCTCGGATTCAGTCGCAACAGCAGTGAGCGCGCAAGATTGCGCAAGGCGGGAGTCATCGTGATCGACCAGGCGAGGTTCGCGCCGACCATCAGGACGCCGGCGGCGATCGCCAGCGCGAGACCCGGCAGGAAGCCCGCGAGCCACAGGCTCGCGAGCAGGAAGGCGAGATGGGCGAGCATGTCGAGCGCGATCTGGCGCGCGCGGATCGCCGAAAAGTGCAGCAGCACCGCGTAGTCGAACAGCGCGCGGCCGGCCACTGCCACCGCCGCACCGGTCAGGCCGAAGTGCGTGATGCCGAGCCACAACGCCCCTGCAAACAGCGGCAATTCGACGAGGCCGACACGCGCGGCGGTGGCCGGATTGACCTGCGACTGGATCAGAATCCGCGTGACGTTCGCCTGACCGACCAGCCACACGGCGATGATCATGATGCGGCCCACGGGTGCCGCCACCGTGGCGATCTCATTGCCGACCCACAGATGCAAGAACGGTTCGAGCACCAGCATCGCGACCAGCGCGACCGGCGTGAACACGCCGTTGAGAAATTCGAGCGACTGCTGCGTGATGGTGTCGGCATCCGCGCGGCCGACCGCGGACAAGCGCGGAAACAGCGTGCGCACCAGTGCGGTCGGCACGATGTTCAAACGCGTGACGAGGTTTTGCGGCACCGTGTAGTACGTGACGAAACGCGCGCCGAGGCTCGTGCCGAGCATCACGCGGTCGAGCGAGTCGGCAACCATCGTGGTGACGCTCGCAATCAGCATCCAGCCGCCGAAGTTGAAGAGTCCCTTCGCCACGCCGAACTGCGGCGGCAAAACGCGGCGGATTTCCAGCACCTTCAACGCGGAACGGCCGAGCAGCAGCGCGGCCAGAATCCGCGCGAACACCGCCGCTGCGAGCACGTTCTGCAACGTCGCGCCCAGCCACAGCGCGGCGCCGAGCGGCAGCAACTGGAACAGGAAGGTGCCGAGCGTCTGATTGGTGTTGTAGACGCCGAAGCGTTCCGCGCCGTTGATCGCGCCGGCGAAGACCCACGACACGTTGGCGATCGGAATCGCCACCGCGAGCCACGGCAGCGCCATATACACCTCATGCTGAAGCTCGGGCGACACCTTGGTGAAATACGCGGTGTAGAGAAACGCGCCGAAGTAGATGATCAGGCCGCCGATCACACCGGTCGCGAGATTGAGCCACGTCGCGCTCCAGAACACGCGCGCGCTTTCGTCCTTGTCGCCGGATGCGCGCGCCTTCGAGATGTGGTTCTGCGCGGCCATGCTCATGCCGAGATCGAGAATCCCGAAGTAGCCGATCAGCGTCCACACGAGACTGATCACGCCGTAGCGCTCGACGCCGAGCAGCTTGATATACGACGGCACGGTCACGAGCGAGACGAAGGTCGGCAGCACCAGCCCGAAGAAATTGATCGCTACGTTCCTGAGAATGCCTTTGTCCATCGGATGCCTTGGGTTTGACTGCGATTGCGGTTTCGATTGCGTTTGTTTTTTTGCGGTTGTTTTTGCGTTGGGTTGCGCGGGCTTTGCTTCAGCAGGCAATAGCGCGAAGGAAGACTCCAGCCGCCCGCTTCATCAAGGTTTCCAGCGGTACATCAGCACCTTGCCGCGCGCGTCTTCCTCGACGAACACCAGGTACTCGCCGTTCGCGCGCTTCGCCGCGCTGATGCCATTGGGCACATCGACCCAGCCCGACGCGCGCCCCACTTCCGGGCCCGGACGGATCACGCCCAGTTCCTTGCCGCTGTCCTTGTCCCACACGTGCACCGCGCCGACCGGTTCGACGCCGAAGAGGTATTGCCCCTCGACGGTCAGGCCGATGATCGTCGCGATGGGTTTGCTCTGCGTCTGCCACGGCAACGTGATCGCGTAGCGCTGCACCGGATTGCCGCTCGACCATTTGTCGTAGCGCACCAGCACGCGTCCCACTTCTTTCCAGAAGCCGCGATCGACTGGCGTGTCGGGCGTATAGCCGCTCACGTACAGCGAATCGGTGGCGGGGTCGTAGATCGCGCGATGCAGTTCCGTGAACGGTTGCGGCACCGGGTACAGCGTCAGGTCCGAGTACGCGTAGACCGGATTGCCCTTCGCATCCAGCCCGCCGAAACGGAAGCGGTAGATGCCTTTGGTGTCGCGCGTGCGCCAGATGTCGCCGTTGGTATCGACCCACCAGCCCCAGCCGCCCGCGAGCTTCGTGCCGCTCGTGTTGAGCGTGAATTCGTCGCTGTTGAAGCGGCCGTCGCCATTCGTATCGCGCCAGATCCAGTCGCCGCCCGGCGGCGCATTCGGCACCTTCGCGACCGCGCGCTCGCGGCCCGCGATGAAGCCCGACGGAATCGCCGTTTCGCCGTCATGCTGCGGATCGAAGCGATAGATCTTCAGATGGTCCGCATACATGTCCGTCAGGTACAGGAACGTGCGGCCCTTCAGCTTGCGGGCGATCGGCAGGCCTGGATACTGGTCGGTGTGAAAGACCGGATCGTCCGGATATTTGAAGCGATTCGACAGGAATCCCGCGTATTTCCAGTCCTGCCCGGCGGGCTTCGACAGATCGAGTTCGAAGCGCTTGTTGCCGGTATAGACGCTGTCCGGCCGCGACGGATCGATCCACGCGCCGTCGACGAACAGCAACCCCTGCACCTGCCAGTTCTGTCTGCCGTCGGGCGCATAGCTCTCGAGCGTCGCGCCGAGGCCTGCACCGATCGGCTCGTAGCGCGGACCGATGCCGTTGGTCGACACATAGACATTGCCGCGCGCATCCACGCCGACGCCGGTCAGTCCGTTCAAGCGGCGCGGTCCCGGCTTGCCGGCGATGCCGCTGAAAATGCCGCCCTTCTCGCCTAGCGTGCCGGACTCCGTGTAGCGGCCATCGCTCTTCTTGAAGAACAGCACCTGCTGGCGCGGGCCGTTGTCGGCGATCAGGATGCGGCCTTGCGCGTCGATGGCGAGATCGACTGCCGCCGTGTCCGACGGCAGCGCGAAGTTTTCGTCGATGCGCTGGCCCGTCGCCGTGTAGTGCTCGACGCGCGGCGCACGATCGCTGCGGGTGCCGCTCAGCACCCACAGCGTGCCGTCGGGCGCGAGCGCGAGGCGGCCGGGTTCGTGCACGCTCCACGCGGCCTTCTTCTGCATCGACTCGGCGTCGTACACCTCGATGCGATCGCGCGCGGTGTTCGACGCGTACAGCGTGGTGTCGTTCGCCGCCAGGCCGCCGATTTCCGCGCTCGTACCGGTCGGCACTTCGTTCATCATCAGGAAGCCCGCCGCGAGTTGCGCGTGCGGGTCCGCGCTTTTCGCGGCGGGCTGGAACGGCGCGGCGCGTTTCGGATCGGCAATCTCGCGGCGCGAAATGCCGAACCATTGCTTGCCCTTCTCCGGCCACACGCCCTGCTCGACGAGCCGCCCCTTTTCGTTGCCCACCGCGATCGCCACGAACGCATACTTGCGATTCACCGCGATCGCGTTGCCGCCGCTATTGCCCCAGCCATGCGTGCCGCCCGCGAAGCCGAGCATCTTGCCGTTCTGATAGACGCTGGCTTCGGCGCCGCTCTCGTCCCAGGGCGCGTTGGTGTACACCTTGCCGTCGGGTGCCACCGCAATCGCGGTGATGTTGATCTGCGCCCAGGTGCCGTCGCCGAAACCGAAGCTGTTGCCGATCCATGAGGTCTTCGCGTTCAACGCTGTTTCCGCGCTGGCCGTGAAACTGACCGAGCCCGCAGCCAGTCCGGCGGCGCACGCCGATACGGCGAGCCAGCTTTTGAACGTGAAACGGGACAAGGTAAGTCCTCCAGTCAGCACCGCGCTCGGGCACGAGCCCGCGCGGGTAAAAATTCAATGGATGTGGCGGACCGGGCCGCCGGAAGCCACGCAAGAAAAAGGTGCGGCCGATTCGTGCAGGAAGGACGGATGCGCTGCCGCACGGCGAGGCGATGTTCGTGGCAGGCGGCCGTCATTTCACGGCATGGCCATGGCAGCGCCACGCATCCGGATACCCGAGGACGCATGCCGTGCGCTGCCCACGCGCGGTCCCGGACATGCCAATCCGCACGGCTCACATTACGCGGAAAAAATGCCGCAACGAAAATCGAAAATAATTCAAAAATATTCGACGCTTTAAGCGTGTCGAAAGAAAGTGATTTAAAAATCAATTAAATTGAAATGCGTTACAACGCATAATGCAGCGAACCTGTAATGCACCCGCGTTGCGCGTTTCAACCCATCTTTACCGATGTCTCGGGCCACTCCTGGCAGTTATTACGCATCACCCGAACGTCTCCGCGCAAGCATATAAATCCATTTCTAATGGATAACGAAACACCCTGTTGCAATCTGATTCACTTCTCTCATTCATTACCGTTTTTTCGCGATTTTCTTTTCCCTAGAATCGACTGCACTCCCGTTGCGACGCGAAGCGCGCACGCGTGTTCCGTATGGAATCACGCGCGACGCTTCGCCCGGCCCATCCGCTTCACACCATGGACGGTTCATGACAGCCAGCGCATTGCCCCTCGCGCCTACCCACTCCCGCATCGTGCAGCTCGACGGCCTGCGCGCCATCGCCGTGCTCGCGGTCTTCGCGCAGCACGCGCTGAAGGCGCCGCTGTGGATGGGCGTCGATCTGTTTTTTGTTTTGAGCGGCTTTCTGATCAGCGGCATTCTGCTCGATCGTAAGGAACGCCAGCTGCCGTATTTCAGCTACTTTTACGCGCGCCGCGCGCGGCGCATCCTGCCGCCGTACGTGCTGCTAATGGTGGTGTCGTCGCTGCTGTTCGGCCTCGCGTGGGCTGAGCACTGGTACTGGTACACGTTCTTCGCGACCAATATCGGCGACGCGCTCAATCAGAGCGGTCACGACAGCCTGAATGTGCTGTGGTCGCTCGCGGTCGAGGAGCAGTTCTATATTTTCTGGCCGTTCGTGATCCTGCTGGTGCCCGAGCGTCTGCTCGGCTACGTGGCGGCCGCACTGATCGTGCTGGTGCCGGTGCTGCGCGCAGTCGCCACGCCGTGGTTCGATACGTTCTGGCCGATCTATTACCTGACGCCGTTCCGCATGGACCTGCTCGCGGCCGGCGCGCTGCTGGCGGTCGCGCTGCGGCGCGACCGCGATGCGCTGGAGCCGTTCAAGGGCCTCGCGGTGCTCGGCTTCTTCGCCGCGCTGGCCGTGCTCGCATGGCTGCATCTGCACTTCCCGCGTTTTCGCGCGGCCAATACGCCGCTGTCGAATGCGGGGTTGTATAGCGTTTCGTTGGTGCTTTGTACGTCGGTCGTGGTCATCGCTCTGCAAAGCAAGGGCATCGTCAAACGGCTGCTGTGCAATCCGGTGCTGGTCTATATCGGCACCATCAGCTACACGATTTACCTGATTCATCTGAGCGTGCTGTACGTGCTGTGGCCGCTGCATCTGAACCGCTATCTGACGGCGGCGCTCGCGCTCGCGATCACGCTCGTCTACGCGAGCGTCACGTGGTTCGCGTTCGAGAAGCGGTTGATCTTCGGCGCGCGTGGCAAGGCGCATGCGCAAATGCAGGCGCAGACGCAGACGCACGCGCACGCGCCGGGCGGCGGTGTCGCCGGGGCTCGCGCTGCGCGGCAAGCACCGCAGAGCCGCGCATGAGCCGCCGTGAATGGGTTGGCGCGAGCGCAAACGCCGGGGCGTCGGCGCCTCGTGCGCTTGTGCGGGCGCGTGTGAAACCGCGCGTGGGTGCCTCGATGAGCGCGCTTGTAATCGCACTCGCACTAGCACCCGCGGCCTTCTCCGCCCGTGCCGATGCGGCGCAAAAACCGCAAGCACCGCGGCCGCAAGCACAAACGCAAATCCTGATCGACGCATACGGCGATTCGACCACGCTCGGCATCACGTGCAGCGAAGGCCACTGCGGCCCGCAGCCGCAAAACGCCGTGTCTTATCTGCAAGAGGACTTGCACGCGCATTACGGCGATCGCGTGCGCGTCGCGAACCTCGGCGTGGGCGGCACAATGGCCACGCAACTGCGCGACGGCACCGGCAACCGCCGCGCCGGCCCAACCGCCGGTCTGCCCTGGCAAGAGCGCCTCGCGGCGTCGCCCGCGCAGATCGTGTTGATCAACTACGGCATCAACGAAGCGATGCAGAACCAGACGCCCGAGCAGTTCTACGCAGCCGAAACAGCGCTCGTGAAAACCGCTCGTGCGCTCGGCAAGCAGCCGGTTCTGCAGACCTCGAACCCGATGCCCGACAACCGGCTCAACGCGCGGCTCGCCGCGATGGTCGCGATGACACGCCGTGTGGCCGCCGAACAGCAGGTGCCGCTCGTCGACCAGTTCGCCTACGTCAGCCGTCTGCCGGACTGGCAGACGCTGATGTCCGACGGCGCGCATCCAAAGCCGGGCCTGTACCGGCTCAAGGCCGAACAGGACTATCAGGTCGTCGGACCGCTGGTGCGGCGGCTGCTGGACGGCACGCTCTAAAGCGCTTTTTCAAGCGCGCTTCGCGAGGTTCCGCTGGCGAATCCCACCAGCGGCTCTCGCGAATCGTGCTTCTGAAATGCGCTTCCGACTGTGCCGATGAAATGCGCCCTGACCGGCGCGAATGCTTCTTCCTTTTTTCTTTTAACAATCTCGAAGGCAAGCTATGAGCCAACCACGCAAAGCGATCATCACCGGCGTATCCGGACAGGACGGCGCCTATCTGACCAAACTGCTGCTCGAAAAGGGCTATCACGTGACCGGCACGTACCGGCGCACCAGCTCGGTCAATTTCTGGCGCATGCGTGAGCTCGGCGTGCTCGATCATCCGAATCTGCGGCTGGTCGAACACGATCTGACCGACCTCGGCTCGACGCTGCGCCTGCTCGAAGGCGCACAGGCCGACGAACTGTACAACCTCGCCGCGCAGAGCTTCGTTGGCGTGTCGTTCGACCAGCCCGTGACCACCGCCGAAGTGACCGGCGTCGGCGCGCTGAATCTGCTCGAGGGCCTGCGCATTCTGAGCCCGAAGACGCGCTTCTACCAGGCGTCGACATCGGAGATGTTCGGTCTCGTGCAGGCGGTCCCGCAACGCGAGAGCACGCCCTTCTATCCGCGCAGCCCGTACGGCGTCGCCAAGCTGTTCGCGCACTGGTCGACCATCAATTATCGCGAGTCGTACAACCTGTTCGCGAGCAGCGGGATTCTGTTCAATCACGAATCACCGCTGCGTGGCCGCGAATTCGTCACCCGCAAGATCACCGACACGGTCGCGAAGATCAAGCTCGGCAAGCAGGACGTGCTGGAGTTGGGCAACCTGAGCGCGCAGCGCGACTGGGGCTTCGCGCTCGAATACGTCGAAGGGATGTGGCGCATGCTGCAAGCCGATACGCCGGACACCTTCGTGCTGGCCACCGGCCGCACCGAGACGGTCCGCGATTTCGTGCGCATGGCGTTCGCCGCCGCGGGTTATCAGATCGAATGGTCGGGCAAGGACGAGCGCGAAACCGGCATCGATGTCGCCACCGGCAAGACGCTGGTGCGCGTGAATCCGAAGTTCTATCGGCCGGCCGAAGTGGATCTGCTGATCGGCTGCGCGGACAAGGCGCGCGACACGCTCGGCTGGCAGCCGCAAACCACGCTCGAACAGCTGTGCCACATGATGGTTCACGCGGACATCGGGCGCAACGAGCATCACGAGACGTTCTGATTTCGGGCCTTGTGAAAAAAAAATGCGGCCGGTTGGCCGCATTTTTTCGCGCCGTGGGTTGCCGCCACACGCTGACGGCAACCGGCAAACTCAGTGCATCCCCCCCGCCGCGATCGCCTCGCTATACACCGACGCCACCCGCTTCGCGATCACCGCGTTATCGAAGTTCTCACGCGCGTAGCGGCGGCACGCATCCGCATCCGGCAGCTTCAGCGAGCCGTTCAGCGCTCCCGCCAGCCCATCCGCGATTGCCTTCGCGCCCGTTTCCGGCAACACCAGATTCGGCGACAAGCCCGCCACCGCTTCCGGCAACCCACCCACCGGCGTCACCAGCACAGGCGTGCCCGACGCGAGCGATTCGACCGTGATGAGGCCGAAGCCTTCGAGCGCGACCGTCGGCACCACGCTGATATTCGCCGCGCGATACAACGCCGCCAGATGCTGATCGGGCACGAAGCCCAGCAGCTTCACGTTGTCCTCCAGACCCGCTTCGCTGATGCGCGCCTGCAACTCGCCTTCGAGCCGTCCCTTGCCCGCGATCAGCAACAGCACGTCGGGCGCGCTGCGCTTGAGCAGCTTCACCGCATCGATCAGATCTTCGAGACCCATGCGGCGCACGAGACGCCGCACCGCCAGCACGATCGGCCGGTCTTGCGGCAATTGCAGTTTCAGCCGTGCCTCGGCCGGCGTGATCGGCAGATTGAACTGTTCGACATCGACACAACCGGGCACTACGCGCACGCGGTCCGGCGCGATCCGATAGCGCGAAGTCAGAATCTTGCCGAACGCGTCCGACAGCACGATCAACCGCGACGAGCGCGCATACACCGACTGCTCCAGGTAACGCTTGGCGCGCTGGCCGAGCGAATCCGCGCCTTCGACGTGGCTCTCGTCGGCCCACGGCCCCTGAAAATGCGAGACCTGCGGAATGCCGCGCGTCACGTCGAGGCCGGGAAACGTGTACAGCGCGAAGTGTGACGAGATCACGTCCGGCCGCGACGTGCTGATTTCCTGGCGCAGCGCGCGGCGTGCCGCCATCAGCCGCAACGGCAGCGATTGCGCGGCCGAACCGAAGCCGTTGATGGCGCCGCCGGTGTCCGCGGCCACTTTCGGCGAACCGGCCACCACGCCGCGCACCGCGACGCCCGCGCCCGGCAGCGCGCCGACCAGCGAGTAGTACATGCGGTCGAGGCCGCCCGCGCGTTCGGGAAACCAGTGCATCCCGATCTGCAGCGATTTGATTGAGCTCGTCGTCATGGTTGTTGCCCCTGTGCGTTCTGAGAGTTGTGTTGATGAAGCGCTGAGTGAATGCGCGGCGCGGCACGTCGCAGCAAGCTAGCGCGGCGCTGCGCGTTGCGTCATTCCGCGCTCTTCTGTCCGGCCAGCGTGTTCAGCGTCAGCGCGTCGGTCTTGGCGACCGTCGACGCTTCCACCTCGCTGCGCCGGCGGTTTTCCTGCTGCCCGGCCAACTGCCGGTACAGCGCGATGTACTGCGCGGCCATACGCGCCCAGCCGAAGCCGGTGGCGAGCTGATTGGCGGCGATGCCCATCGCGCGGCGGGCATCGTCATTGCCCGCGAGCCGCGCGACCGCGCCGGCCAATGCCTTGGGATCGTCGGGATCGTCGAGCACGATGCCGCACTCCGGCGTGATGATTTCGGCGCCGCCCGCGGTCCGCGCGGTGACCACCGGCAAGCCGGCCGCCATCGCTTCGAGCAGCGACAGGCTCATCGCTTCGTAACGCGACGGGAACACGAACGCATCGACCGAATGCATCAGCACCGGCATCTCCTTCACCAAGCCGAGAAAATGCACCCGATGCGCGATGCCGAGCGCCTTCGCTTCTTCCGGATACGGACTGCCCGGCAGAAAGCCTGCCACCGCGATCTGCACGTGCTCCGGCAGATGCTTGAGCGCGGCCAGCACGGTGCCGAGATTCTTGCGCGGCGTGCGCAGGTCTCCGACGAACAGCAGCAGGAACGCGTCCTTCGGCAAGCCGAATTTCTCGCGATCGCCGGTGGCCGCCGCGAAGCCTTGCGTGTCGACGCCGTTGTAGATCACGTCCACGCGGTTGTGCGGCGTCAACCCGATCGCACGGATTTCGTCGGCGACTTTCTGCGACACCGCGGTGATCACTTTCGAGCGCCGGTAAGCCCAGCGTTCGAGCAGCGCATTGCAGCGCGTATACACCGACTGATACGCTGACCACACCCCCTTGGTCAGCCCGAACGGGTAGTACTTGCTGCCGAACCAGCCGCTATGCACGAAGTGCGATGTATTGACGTCGGCGGGCATCCACGTGATGAAGCCGTTCACGTGCAGCACGTCGAATTCACGGCGATGCGCGCGCAGCCACAGCGCGCTCTTGAACGCGAACACCTGCTGGCGCAGCAGATTGGTGGGCCACCAGCGGCCGATTTTCACCGGCGCCCAGCGGACGTTCGGATGCGCGAGCAACTCGGGCGCGACGTGCGACGCGACCAGCGTGACGCCGATGTTCTCGTCGAGGGCGGCGCGCGCGATCTCGTGGTTGACGCGCCCCTGGCCGTCGTTATGGCGCACTACGTGCGTGACAATGGCGACTCTCAATCAGTGCCTCCGTGGAGAAATAGCGTGCGGCGGCGATTCATCTTGTCGTGATGGACCGCGGAAAGAATCGAAAAAACACTCATGAAAAGCAGCAGTCCGCCGGTGCCGACCAGCGAGTTGGTGAACACCAGCATCGCGAAGGTCGCGAGACTCAGGCTCAGGCACGCGGACACGAATTTGTCGTCGCGCAGTTTGAACGACGCGAGCACCGCGCGCGTGAGCAGCCAGACGATGCCTGACATATACAGCAGCGTGCCGGGCCAGCCGAGCACGAACGGGATGTTCATCACGCCGCTGTCGAAGTTGCCGTACTGGCCGAGCTGGCCGCCGTCGTTCGACAGTTTGGTCGAGGTGCCGGTCGCGCCCATGCCCTCGCCGGCCACGTCGGTGAACGCGGTCTTCGCAAAGGTCGCGTAGAACTCGTTGCGCGCCGCGTAGCTCTGGTCGTCGTTCAGGTTGACGATCGTGGTCAGGCGCGCCTGCATCCGCTCGGCCACCGGGCCGACCGCCAGCAGCGGCACGCACAGGCCCGCGAGCAGCACCGCGCTGCCGACGATGCGCACGCGCACCTTGTTGTTCGACTTGACGAGCTGGATCAGGAGCGCGATGACCCAGCCGCCCCACGTCGAGCGCACGAGGCTCAGCGCGAACGAGAAGAAGCCGAGCGCCGCGGCGATCCAGCGCACGCGGTGCGTGGCCGCCATCACGAAGACCATCGCGCCCATCATCGCGAATGCGAACGGTCCCGACGAGTTCATCGTGCTGAACACGCGCACGCCCATCGGCACGGGGTCGCCTTGCGAGTTCATCTGCGAGCCGAGCATCCACAGCACGTCCCACGGCGGCATGATGAAGAACTGGATCAGCCCGTAGCCGCCCATCGCCAGCATGCCCCAGATGAACGTGTTGACGATGGTGTCGCGGTACTGCGGATACTGGCGCGTATGCGCCATGATGTGAAAGCCGATCAGGATCGGATAGAGCCAGTTCGCGAGGTCGTAGGTGGCCGCGAGCGGTCCGCTCGACATCACGCCGATCATGAACGCGTAGACGAGGCCGAGCAGGATCAGCAGCACCGGCAGGCCGCGCCGCTGCGCGAGCAGTCGGTAGTAGCGCAACAGCGACAGCGCGCTGATCATCGTGACCGCGAGCGGTGCGACCTGGATCAGGCTGGTCGGCGTGAACGAGCCTTTGGACCAGTCGGCCAGACGCCGCACTTCCGGGCTCAGGAACCACAGCCACCACATGAAGCCGATGTAGCGCGCCGGGCTCTTGAAGTAGAGCCACAGGCCCGTGAGGATCGCGAGCACCGGAAACGCGAGCGTGAGCACCGTGCCCTGATGCGCGACGATCAACACCGCCGTGACGAGCCACAGCAGCAGCGGCGGCAGCCAGTCGCGCCGGCTGCCGGACAGCAGCCGCGCGGGGCCGCTTTCTGCCGAGGCGTCGGGTGCGTGGGGGGCGCCGGCTCGCGGAATCGTCGACATCGTTCAGAGGCCTCCGCTTGATTCGCGCGCGGACGCGCGTGGGGTTTGCGCGGGCTTGGGCGCGTGCGCCGGTTTCGCGGCGTGGGCCTGGGCGGCGGCCGGGGTGCGCGCTTGCGCGTGAGTGCGTGCGTGTGCGTGTGTCTGCGTTTGTATTTGCGAGTTCGCCTCGCCGTGCGCACGCGCGTGCAGCATCTCCCGCGTGATCCGCACGTGCTGCATTGCGTAGTGCTGCGTGGTCAGATCGCGCGACAACAAACCGGCTGCCGCCGCCTGCGCCTGGCGCAACGCGTCGGCCGGCGCAGCGGCGAGCCGGTCGACCGCGTCGCGCAACGCTTGCGGATCGAACGGCGGGATATAGGCCGCCTCGTCTTCCGGAAAATAGTCCTGTAACGCGCCGACGTTCGTCACCACCATCGGCTTGCCGACCGCCGCCGCTTCGAGCATCACGGTGATGCCCGAAGCGTGCGAATTCGGCCGCAGCGGCACCACGATCACATCGGCCCAGTCGTACAGTTCGTGCTGCTTCCTGATGCCCGAGAACAGCGCGATCTCGACGTTCGGCGCGCGCAGCGACGCGGGAATGCGCCGCCGCGTCGCGAGCTTCACCGTGTAGCGCGAATCGTTGCCGAACGCCTTGATGAGCGTTTCCCAGTCGCGGTCGCGGTCGTTGCCGATCGCGGCGATGCGCAGCGGCGTATGCGGCGTCCATTGCGCCGGCACGTTGACCGGGAAGTCGCGCGTATTCAGGCCGTACAGCAGCGGCTGCGCGTCGCGGCCGAAGTACCGCTGGCACAGCTCGGCGTTGTCGCTGGCGAGCGTGGTCAGCTGATCGGCGCGGCGCATCAGCCTGCGATACAGCCAACTGCGCAAAATCCCATACGAAGGCCATTTGTCGAGCAGCCAGACGCTTTGCGCGAGCAGCAGCGGCGCCGCGCCCGCGCCCGCCTTGCGGCCGCTCAACAGCAGCATCAGCGCGGCGGACAGCCATTCCTGTTCGGTGTGCGTCCAGATCACGTCCGAGCGCAGCATCTCGGCGCGATTGCGCCACGTGTGGATGAAATCGAACCCCAGCAGCGCCTTCAGCGCGCGGCGCAGCAGACGCACCGGTTTGCCTTCGCGCGCGTCCTGCGAATAGGTCAGCTTGAACTCATCGGACTCGGCGTGGTGATAGCCGTACAGGCAGCCGATGTTGTCGCCCGGCCGGTAGAAACGCGGATCGGCGCCGTAAAACAGATGAACGTGAACTTTCGTACTCATGCAGACACTCCGCTCTGCCGGTGGAAAGAGGCATCGGCGGCCCTGGCGGGGGCCGCGTGCCGATGCGCGAACGTGGGGGTTGCGGCGGGGCTCAGATGGCTGACGCGGCTCACGTCACTCACGACAGCGCGCGGCGCGCCTCGTGCGCGCCGCTGCGCACCGCGCGCCAGCGCGAGAGCTTGAGCCCCGCCTGCTTCGACACCAGCGCGAGCGCCGCATGCGTGAGCCCCGGGTAGACCCGCGTGCCGACCAGCGTCCACCACCACCACGCGGTTTCGCGGCGCAGCGGCGGCAACTGGTCGCGCAGGATCAGATGGAAGTTGAACGCGGCGTTGCGCAACGCCGTCATGGTTTGCGCGTCGCGGCGATCGTCGTCGAAACGCTCGGCGGGGAAGTGATCGACCGCCACGCGCGGATCGTACATCAGCTTCCAGCCGGCGTTCTTCACGGCGAGGCTGAACGCCATGTCGTTATGGACCTGCGCGCCCGCGCCGCGCAGGCGCGCGTCGAAGCGGATCGTGCGTACCGCGTCGCGCCGGTAGCTCATGTTGGCGCCCTTCAGGATGTCGACTTCGCGCGCGCTGCCCACCCCGAGATGATGATTGCCGATGATCTTGCCGTGCGCGGTCACCTTGCCCACCAGCGGCCGCTCGCCGTCCAGCACACGGCCCTTCTCGTGCACCCAGTCACGCCCGCCGAGCGCGCCCAGACGCGCATCACCGGCGAACGCGGCGGCGATCCGCTCGACCCAGTCGGCGTGCGGCGCGGCGTCGTCGTCGGTGATCGCGATCACGTCGCCGCTGGCGGCATCGAGCCCGCGGTTGAGCGCGGCGACCTGGCCGGGCACGCCGACCGGCGCGACCACTAGCGGCAGCTTGCCCGGCACGGCCGGGTCACGCAGACACGCGTGCGTCGCGTCGTCGTCGGCGCGCGCCACCACCACCACTTCGTCCGGCGCGCGCGACTGCCGTTGCAGCGCCGCGAGGCAGCGCGCCAGATCGGCCGGGCGGCGGTAGGTCGGAATCAGTACCGTCACTTTCATCGTGATGTCCTTTTTAATCGTCGTTGCGCTGGAATCTGCACGTTCAGAACGCGCGGCGCTCAGGTGCTCAGATATTCCTGAACCGCCGCATAGCCGCGGTCGTAGCCGCCACGGCGCGCCGGCATACCGTTGAAGATGCCGCCCTGCACGTGCACGCCGGCCGCGCGCAGACGCTTGAGCGCATCGGTGATCTCGCCTTCGCTGTGCACGCCCGAGCGCATCACGAAGAAGGTCGAGCCGGCATACGCGCCGATGATCGACGCGTCGGTCACGGCCAGCACCGGCGGCGTGTCGATCAGAATCACGTCGTAGCGCTTGGCGAGCCCGTCGAGGTATTGCGGCAGACGCGGCGACATCAGCAGCTCCGAAGGATTGGGCGGACGGCGGCCGCACGCGATGAAGCTCAGGCCGTCGACATGCGAACTGCGAATCGCCTCTTCCAGCGAAATCTGGCCGCTCAGCAACTCGGACAGGCCGCTGTCCTGCGGGCCGCCGAGGTAGCGTTCGAGCACGCCGCGCCGCATGTCGCCGTCGATCAGCAGCACGCGCTTGCCCGAATTCGCGAGCAACACCGCGAGGTTGACCGTCAGGAAGCTCTTGCCGACGCCGGCCATCGGGCCGGTCAGCATGACGATGCGATTGCGCGCGTCCATCATCGTGAACTGCATCGAGGTGCGCAGGCTGCGCAGACTTTCGATCGTCACGTCCTTCGGACGCGCGTTGGCCAGCACCGAGCGCAGGCGTTCTCCGCCGCGCGGGAACGCGCTGTCGAGCTGCGCCTGCTCGGCGCTTTGCGGCACGAGGCCGAACACCGGCAGATGGAACGCGCGCTCGATGTGATCGGGGTCGTCGATGCCCTTGAACATATTGCGGCGCAGGAACACGAAACCCGTGCCGGCGATCAGCCCGAGAATCACCGCCGCCGACAGGATCAGCATCTTCTTCGGCTTGACCGGCGCACCCGGACGCAGCGCGGCGTCGACGATGTGCACATTGCCGCCCGTGCCGGCCTTCTGCACCGACAGCTCCTGCACGCGGTTGAGCAGCAGCACATAGATGTCTTCGGCGACCTTCGCGTCGCGCTGCAACTGCACGGCCTTCACTTCGGTGGCGGGCAGATCGCGGAAGCGGTCCGCGTATTTGGCGCGCTGCGCCTGCAACTCGGCCATCTGTTCGCGCGCGGCCTTGAGCAGCGGATGGTCGTCGCCGTAACGCTCGGTGAGCTGCGCCATCTGCAGGCGCAGGCCGGCGATCTGCTGCTCGTACTGCACGCTGCCTTCGAGGTACACCTTCGCTTCATCGCTCGCGTTGATCGAGCCGGACTGGCGCTGATACGCGGTCAACGCGGCTTCGGCGCGTTCGAGGTCGGACTTCAGGCGCGGCTCTTCGCTCTTCAGGAAGTCGAGCATCCTGATCGCGTCTTCCTGCTTGTTCGACACGTGCTGGCGCACATAGGACTGCGCGAGCGCATTGGCGACCAGCGCCGCGTGCTCGGCGCTCTTGTCCTCCAGCGAAATCTGGATCACGCCGGTCTGCTTGCCCTGCTCCTGCACGGTGATCGCCGACTGGAACGCGGTGATCGCGTCGAGATCGTTGGCGCGCACCACGGTAAATTCCTGACCGGCACGCGCGACCATCGTGTTGACGAGCATCGTCACGCCGCCGCCCTGCGCCTGCTGGCCGACCTGGCCGCGCAGCAGCAGCGCGCCGTTCTCCGCATGCAGTTCGTAGTGCTGGTCGTCGATGACCCGCAGCATCAGCTTCTGGCCTTCGAGCGCGGGCGTCACGTCGATCGAACCGACTTCGACGTTCTCGCCGCCCCATGCATACGAGGTCAGTCCCAGCCACGCACGCGCCGGCTGACCGGGCGTCGCCATGCGCGCGGCGATGCTGCCGAGCAGCGGAATCGTCTTCGGCGTGACGCTGAAGTTCAGCTTCAGCTGCTGCACCACCGGGCCGACCACGCCGCGGCTCTTGATGATTTCGATTTCGGCGTCGGTCGGCAGCGTGCTGGAGCCGGTGGTGATCGCGGCGCCGGTCTGCGTCTGCGTGAGCGCCTGCGACGTGTTGTCGGACTGCTCGACGCGCACGTGCGCGTCGGCCGAATAGATCGGCTTGGCGAGGTAGCAATAGGCGGCGGCCATCGCGACGATCACGCCGGCGATCGCGAGCAGCCACCAGATGTCGTCGAGGATCACCTGGACCAGTTGTCCGAGGACGACGTCCTCTTCTTCGGTCTTGATCGGACCAGTCATGTGTGGAGAGATTTGATTGCTCACAATTCGATCCCGTATCGGTTGCTTCGGCGTTTGCTCTTGCATTGCTTCGGCGTTTTTGCTTCGGTCCCGCGCCGCGTCCCAAGGGGGGCGCGGCGCGGGCCTGTCTACGGCTCAGAGGTTCAGCGCGTCAGCTGCTTCAGGTAGAACAGCGTCTGTATGCTCGGCAGGACCTGCTGCAACACACGGTTGAAGGTGGTCGAAGCAGCAGTGCCGACGTACACGACATCGAGCGGCTGCAACTGGAACTGCGAGGACAGCATGATCGAGTCCGGTTGCGTCATGTCGAGGCGGAATACCTCCGGCGTGGTCGGATGGTCGCGCATGCCGCGCATCACGAAGATCTGACGCGGATTGGCGTCGGTGTCGAGGATGCCGCCACCCTGGGTCAGCGCGTCGGCGATCGTCATCCGGCCGCGGATGATCGGCAGCTGGATCGGCGTCTTCACTTCGCCCATCACGAAGATGCGGGCGTCGGTGCGATCCGGCACGTTGATCACGTCGCCGTTTTGCAGCATCACGTTCTGCGTGGTGTCGCCGCGATCGAGCATGCGGTCGGCGTCGAGCACGTAGAGCTTGTTGTTGCGCGTGAGGCGCACGCGCTGGATATCGGCGTCCGAGTTCGTACCGCCCGAGCGCGTGATGGCGTCGACCAGCGTGAGCGGCACGTCGCTGATAGCAAGCGGTCCCGGCGTCTTCACTTCGCCGGTCACCTGGACTTTCTGGCCGCGATACGACAGCACGCGCACGTCGACCTGCGGATTGCGGATATAGCGCACGAGCCCGGTTGAGAGCTGGTCGCGCAACTCGCTCGTGGTTTTGCCGGCGGCCTTGATGCGGCCGACAAACGGGAAAAAGATCGTGCCGTCGGCGGCGATGGTCTGGCCGTACGGATCGGCCTGGCCCGGCAGCGCGGCTGTATACGGCTGCTGCAATGCGCCGCCGATCGACTGCGTGGTATTGCCGCCCGCCGACAGCGTGCTGCCCTGCGGCGTGGTCAACTCAGGGTGGTCCCAGACGGTGATGCCGAGAATGTCCTGCGGCGAAAGGCGGTACACGTACTGCGACGGGTCCGGCAGGGTCGAGGTCGGCAGCACCTGGGTCTTCGCGGCGGCGGCTTGCGCCTGCGAGACGATCAGGCTGGCGTCGATCAGATGGACCGGATACGTTTCGGTGGGCGCGGTCTGACCGTCTTCCTTCAGGCGCGACGTGTCGAGGAAGTTGCCCGGTGCGGTGGCGCAGGCCGACAGAAAGGACGTCAGCAAAAGCGAAGCGGCGAATTTCGCGCGGAAACTCGCGAGTGAGTTTGCAGTGAGTTTTTTCATCAGCATATTTTTTTCAGCCATCCCATGACCAGATGTTCGATGAGCACGAGACTCTCCCTGTATGCGGTTTCGGCGCCGCCATGCGGATCGGCGACGTCGGAATCGTCTTCCCACTTGCCGAGCGGATAGACCTTGCCGCGCGAAGCCGGATCGAGCGCTTCGACGGCGCTCACCTGGGCGCGTTCGGTGACGAGCACCAGATCGGCGGCGCGCACGAGTTGGCGGTCAAGCCGCCGCGAGTAATGGATGCCGGAAGCGACGCCGCGCTCGGCGAGCAGGCGCTGCATCACCGGGTCCATGCCGTGGCCGTTCATCGCCCGCAAGCCCGCCGAATGAAACGCGATCGGCGCCGCCGCGCGCTGCTTTGACTTGAACAGCATCTCGGCGGCGGGCGAACGGCACACGTTGGCATGGCAGACGATCAGAACGTTGGCGAACATGGCGGGCTCTCTCGCGGCGTGCGCTGACCTGGTGGCTCGGTGGCCTCGCGGCCTAGTGATTCGCGACGGCGGTTGCATGCACCGCATCCGCATCCGCGTCGGCTTCGTCGAGCGGGAGCGCGTGCGCGCCGACTCTCGCCGGCGCATTGCGCAACGCATGCTGCCGGCCGATCGCGTGATACTCGATGCCGAGTTCGAGCAGCGCATCCGGTTCGTACAGATTGCGGCCGTCGAAAATCAGCGGCGTCTTCAGCATCTCCTTGAGCGAAGCGAAGTCCGGGCTCTTGAAGACCTTCCATTCTGTGAGGATCACCAGCGCGTCGACACCCTCGGCCGCTTCCATCTCTTCCTTCACGAACGACAACCGCGCGTGCTGCTGCGGCACGTCCTTCAGATCGAGCGCGAACACGCGCTTCGACTCGTCGATCGCGACCGGGTCGTAAGCCTTCACGCGCGCGCCACGGCGCAGCAGTTCGGCGATCAGCGGACGGCTCGGCGCTTCGCGCATGTCGTCGGTGTTCGGCTTGAACGCGAGGCCCCACACGCCGAACGTGCGGTCAGACAGGTCCTCGCCCAGACGCGCGACGATCTTCTGCGCGAGGATGCGTTTCTGCGTGTCGTTGACCGCTTCCACCGCTTCTAGAATGCGCAGGTTCGCCTTGTGGTCGGCCGCGGTGCGGATCAACGCCTGCACGTCCTTCGGGAAGCACGAGCCGCCATAGCCACAGCCGGCATACAGGAAGTCGTAGCCGATGCGCGGATCGGAGCCGATGCCGCGGCGCACCGCCTCGATGTCCGCGCCGACGCGGTCGGCCAGATTGGCCAGCTCGTTCATGTACGAGATGCGCGTGGCGAGCATCGCGTTGGCCGCGTACTTGGTGAATTCGGCCGAGCGCACGTCCATGTACAGCGTGCGTTCGCGATTGCGGTTGAACGGCGCGTAGAGGCGCTTCATCAGTTCGCGCGCCTTTTCACCGGGCACGTCCTCGTCGCAGCCGAGCACGATGCGATCAGGCCGCGTGAAGTCTTCGACCGCCGCGCCCTCTTTCAGGAACTCCGGATTCGACACCACCGAGAACATGTGATCGAGCTTGCGCGCGGCCAGCTCGGCGGCGACCACCTCGCGCACGCGCGAGGCCGTGCCGACCGGCACCGTCGATTTGTCGACGATCACCTTGAAGCCCGTCATATGCCGGCCGATATTGCGCGCGGCGGCCAGCACGTATTGCAGGTCGGCGGAACCGTCCTCGTCGGACGGCGTGCCGACCGCGATGAACTGGATGTCGCCGTGGGCGACCGCGGCCTCGATGTCGGTCGAGAACTTCAGGCGCCCCGCTTTGCGATTGCGCGCGATGATCTCCTGCAGACCCGGTTCATGGATCGGCACGCCGCCGTTGTTGAGCACGTCGATCTTGCGCTGATCGACGTCGAGACAGAACACGTCGTGGCCGATGTCGGCCAGACATGCGCCCGTCACGAGGCCTACGTAGCCACTACCGATGATCGTCAGGTTCATGTATTACACCTCGGAAAATGGAGTTGATTCAGGAGTGCGCTCACGCGGCGCGTCGTATGGCCCGCGCCCGTGTGCGGGACTCAATATGCGTTGCTGCCCACGAAGCCCTTCCACAGCGTCAGCACGACGATCTTGATGTCGAGCCAGAAGGTCCAGTGCTGCATGTAGTACAGATCGAGCTTGACGCGGCCCATCATCTTTTCGATGCGGTCGGTTTCGCCGCGATAACCATTGATCTGCGCCCATCCGGTGATGCCCGGCTTGATCCGGTAGCGGTGCATGTAGCCCTTCACCAGATCCTTGTAGATGTCGTCGTGTTCGAGCGCGTGCGGGCGCGGGCCGACCACCGACATCTCGCCGCGCAGCACGTTGATGAACTGCGGCAACTCGTCGAGGCTGGTGCGCCGCAGGAACGCGCCGACCGCCGTGATGCGCGGGTCGCGCCGCGTGGCCTGGGTGATCTTGCCGGCCTCTTCCTTGTGCATCTTCATCGAGCGGAACTTGTAGATCTCGAACTGGTTGCCGTCGATGCCCTTGCGCTTCTGGCGGAAGAACACCGGGCCGGGCGAGCTCAGCTTCACCATCGCCGCGATCCCCAGCATCAGCGGCGCCAGCGCGGTCAGCGCGGCCAGCGCGAACAGGCGGTCGAACACGCGCTTGGGCAGCACGCGCAGATCGGTGATCGGCGACGCGGCAAGGTTGATCGCCGGCACGCCGAGCAATTCGACCATCGGCTGATTGAACAGCGTCAGGCTGCGCACGTCCGGAATGAAGCGGATGTTCACGAAGTCGTTGCGCAGATCCATCACGAAGCGATGGATCGCCTTTTCCTTCGAGATCGGCAGCGCCAGCCACAACTCGCGGATCGCGCGCTGGCGCACCAGCTGGATCATTCGCTGATAGTCGCGCTCGACCGGCACGCCTTCGATCGCGTCGGCCGCGTCCGGGTCTTCGTAGGGGTTGATCGTGCCGTCCTCGTCGAACACCACGACGGGGCTAAAGCCCGCTTCCGGACGGCTGCGCATCTGCTCGATCAGAAAGCGCCCATACGGCGCGCCACCGACGATCGCCACCGCGCGCTGATTGAAGCCTTCGCGGCGCAGCCCGCGCAGGATCGAATAGACGATCACCTTGGTGATGATCAGCAAGCCGATGGTGGCCACCGCCCAATACACGAGCCACAACCGCGACAGGTTGTCCGAGCGGTGCAGGCTGAAGCTGATCAGCACACCGGTGATTTCCACCATCACCCAGCCGCCCGCGACGCGCGACAGCAGGTCGTAGAGCGGCTTGCCGCGCCATGATTGATAGATGCCCAGCGCCGGAAAGAACACCACCACCAGCAGGCAGCCGAACGCGAGCGACACGCTTTGCATATCGTCCAGCCACACTACTTTCCCGCTGTGCACGGCCGCCGCGATGGCCGCGCCGAGCGCGACCATGGCGATGTCGATGATTCTCGATAGAACGCTCAGCATGAGCTGCCCCTCAGTTCGTCAGTCAAGTGCCATCCGTTGGTTGATCAAGTCCGTCGCATTCCACTGCAACAGGCGGGCGCGCCACGCCGGCAACCGCGTCCCGCCCTGCCGCGCGCGACGCGAATCTGATTGAACCGGAGCGATTGCCCTTTTATTTCCCGATCCATGATTCGGCTAAATTTCGCCTGAATCGCGCCTGAGTGGCCGGATTGGAAAATCTGTGCCGGAATGAGTGAATACCCTTGTACAGGTATAGATAAGGCGGTATTAAAATTCGTACTGCAAGACCGCAAAATATCTCAAATTGTATCGGTCAATTTTCGGCATTTTTTCTGGATTTTATTCGGTAATTGTTACCTGAATCGGTGCTCTTCAGGCGTCGCGCGGACCTATCTGTAAGGCAATGCAGCCCGTGTTGCGCTGTGATCGGCGAAGCTTGCGGCTTACCTTTCGGCACTATTCTCACGCAGAATTCACGATAAAAAAATTGCCGCCTATTTTTTTCGGAAAATTTTTCTTTTTGATAAATGGGCCGGACATTTTTCCTTCATTAAACGGATAATTTTATCCGGCCGATTTATATCATTTGCATTTAACGCGCTTTTATTGATTCCCGACTTCGTGATAAAACTCGACGCATTCACCCAGCCTCGAGGAGTTCATCATGACAGCTCCGGTCACGGCCACGCCCGCCGACACCCGGTCCACGCAAGCTACGCCCCTGAACGTCAAGCTCAAGGTTCATCCTGTGATTCTCGCGGGGGGCTCCGGTACAAGGCTGTGGCCGATGTCGCGCGAGCAGCATCCGAAACAGCTGATCGGCCTGCTCGGCGAAGACTCGCTGCTGCAATCCACCACGCGCCGTCTCGACGGGCTCGAATCCGGCTACCCGCTCACCGGGCAACTCGTCGTGGTGGCCAATGAAGAGCAGCGCTTCACCACCGCCGAGCAACTGCGCACGAGCGGCAAGCCGACCCGGCTGATTCTCGAACCGATGGGCCGCGACACGGCGCCGGCGTTGACGGTCGCCGCGCTGTCGATTGTCGCGCAGGACGAGGACGGCATCATGGTCGTGATGCCCGCCGATCACGCGGTCACCGACAGCGACGGATTTCATGCGGCCGTGGCCGCCGGCGTGCAGCATGCGGCGTCCGGGCGCATCGTCACGATGGGCATCGTGCCGACTCGCGCCGAAACCGGCTACGGCTACATTCGCATCGGCGCTGCGCTGGGTGCATCGGCGCCTCATACGGGCGATCATGCCGATGATACGGATAACGAAGCATCGAGCAGGATCATCGCGCACCAGCTCGACCGCTTCGTCGAAAAGCCGCATCTGGAACTGGCGCAGCGCTACGTCGAATCGCGCGAGTACTGGTGGAACAGCGGCATCTTCATCATGCGCGCATCGACCTGGCTGAAAGCGATCCGCCATTTCCAGCCGGCCATTTCCGAAGCGTGTGCAGCGGCCTTCACGGGCGGCAAGGCGGACGGCGACTTCTTCCGTCTGCAACGCGACGCGTTCAGCGCGTCGCCGTCGAACTCGATCGATTACGCAGTGATGGAAAAGCTCGGCGCGGATCAAAGCGTCGCGGCCGGCGTGGTGGTGCCGTTGCAGGCGGGCTGGTCGGACGTGGGTTCGTGGGACGCGATCTGGGACATCTCGGAGAAGGACGCCGATCACAACGTGAGCCGGGGCCGCGTGATGTTCGAAGGCGCATCGTCGACCTTCGCGCATTCCGAAGGACGCCTGATTGCCTGCGTGGGCACGCAGGACCTCGTGGTGGTCGAGACGGCCGACGCGATTCTCGTCGCCGATAAATCGCGCGTGCAGGACGTCAAGAAGATCGTCGGCCGGATTCGCGCCGAGGGCGGTCTCGAAGCGGCCAACCATCGCAAGGTGCATCGTCCGTGGGGCAACTACGATTCCGTCGACACCGGCGAGCGCTTCCAGGTCAAACGCATCGTCGTCAAACCCGGTGCGCGACTGTCGCTGCAAATGCATCATCACCGCGCCGAACATTGGATCGTCGTGCGCGGCACGGCGCTCGTCACGCGAGGTGAAGAGCGCTTTATCGTCTCCGAAAACGAATCGGCTTATATTCCGCTGGGGGTCACGCACCGCCTCGAGAATCCGGGCAAGATGCCGCTCGAAATGATCGAGGTCCAGTCGGGTTCGTATCTCGGCGAAGACGATATCGTGCGCTTCGACGACACGTACGGACGCCAGTGATCGGCCAAACCAGGTGACACAGTTGAACCACAACGAATGAAGCGGGAACCTGCGGCGGTTGCTCCTACCAGCCGCGGGGAACTGCTGTGCCGACGACGATGTTTTCAGTCGTGCCGACAGTCATGCTGATAGCCGTGCTTACTGCCGTTGCTTACTGCCGTGCTCATCCCGCGTGGGAGATCAGTTCTGTGTACGACGAAGGAAAACGATCCGCTGCGCTATTGCTGTCGGGCGAGGTTGTTGCGGCAGCCGCGTCACCAGGATAACGGCGCAGCGGTCCACGAAACGCATTGAGCGGACCATGCAACGGCGCACCATGATTCACCGCAACGGGCTCCGGCACGTGACGCTTGGGCAACGGACGAGCCGGCTGCCTCGGCGCATACGACGCCGACTGCGCACGTGCGCTGTCGATGGATTCGCCCGCGACCTGCGTCAAGCGCTCGCGGTCGATCCACTGCCGCGCCCATTCGAGCGCGTATTGCTCGGCTGCGTGCGCATCGGTGAAGCGCGGGCCGACGAGGCCGGAACGCTCGACGCGTTGGCCGTCCTTCATGATTTCCGCCCACGCCCGATACATCGCATTGGGCACCTGCTCGGCCACGACGTAGATCAGATAGCCGTGCGGGCCGGCGATCTGCGTGCCGCGCGGCGCGAGACTCATCGACAGCGGCTTGCGTTGATCGTCCGGTGCTTGCGGGTGGCGTGCCGACGCGATCGCCGCATCGAGGCGCTCCATCGCCGCACCGACCGCGACCGCTTCGCTACTGCCGCAGACAGGCACGGCGGTGCGCATCGCGGGCCATGTGCCGGATGCAGCGGACGAAGAGGATGTGGCCGGCGCACGCGTGACCGGCGCCGCATCCGCGACACCGGACAACTGCCGCGTGATGTCGGCGATCGGATCGGCCGAGCGCCAGTGGCTCAGCGTGCTCGACACGCCGGGCGCCTGCCACGACTCGGGACTTTTCCACGACACGCCACGCAGACCTTCGTCGCGCATGCCGGGTGCTTCCGCCGCAACCGGAGCGGGTTTGACCGCCGGTTTGGCCCCGACCGGCGGCGCCGGCTGCGGGATGTAGGCGAAGGTGCGCCCGGTTTGCGACAACAGCCGGACCATCTCGAGCAGCGTGCCGTTCAGTTGCCATTCTTCAAACCGCCGCCGGCACGTTGGCCCCGACGGATAGCGGCCCGGCAGCTTCGACCAGGGTTCGCCGGTTGTCAGAATCCACAACACGGCATTGGCCACGATACGCGGTTCGGCGCGGGGCCGGCCGCGTCGATTCAGACGGACGGCCGGCTCGTCGGAGACAAGCGCGGCCAGCAGCGCCCACTCGTCATTGCTTAGCTCATCGAAAAACATTGGGTTTTCTCCACGCGGCTCGGCCTGGCCGCGGCTTTGGACCTGCCACGGATTCAGCGTTCACGATCCGTGTGCGGTCCTCGGTTGCACAAATATGTTTTGTACGTTCTGTTGACTGGTCAATACCGCCCCGGTGTAGTGCGGTTTGTCCCTATTGCGAAGCACAAAACGTGGTCTCACTCGTGCATGGGAGAATTTGTGCACGAAGCATACCATCCCAGGGTTTCCATGAATACGATTGAGACAAGTGTTACGGATAGAAACAATCTTGTCCTTTTCGCTGCGTCATTTCACGCATTGCCGTCACAGAACTCAGGAGCGGCTCGCGCGGTATGGCGCGTGATTGTTCGGCACTACGATACACGATCGCGCCGAATTGGATTTACGAACCGCTCGCCTGTTTGAGACGGTATTTCAATGCATTTTGGCAGTTTGAAAGTCGTTCGGACGGCGCCCGAAGCAGCGCCGGAATAGCGCGCTGACATGATCGGGACCGCGCACAGATAAAGCCACATACAGTGACTGCGCATGCGCGCTCCCGGGCGCTTCATGCGCTTCTCGACGCAACTGCGTTGAACCCGCTGTCAGCGCACCGGTTTCGCCGCGCGCTCGCCCACCACCGTCGTCCATTCACGCACGCGCCAGCGCGCCACGAGTCCGGCAAGTACATAGGGATCCGCTCTGGCAAAGGCTTCGGCGGCGGCGGGAGAATCGCTCTCGAATAGCAGCACGGCGCTGTCCGTGGGCTCGGTCAACGCGCCGGCGAGCAGCAACTCGCCGCGCTCCGCCGCCGCCCACGCGAGTTTCAGATGCGCGTCGCGATACTCGGCGCGCCGTTCCAGATAGTCGGACACGAGGTCGTACATCAACAGATAGTGCATGGCGAGCCTCCTATGGCTAGCATCAGAGACGGGCAAAGAGAGACGGACATTTGCCTGCGTTGAAGTCAATATTACCACTCCAAACCATCGCGGAATTTTGTGCCGATTATTTATTCATTTTTACTCGAATCAATGCATCCGGCATTTCAATTTTTATTCGCCCATTCAAATAATGATCTATCCAATTCACATTGAAATCTGGCAATTAATTGATCTGGATTGCATAACATTATTCGACACCACGGTCATTCGCCGGTTTCAAACGGACGGCCCCGGCTGTCACCCCGTCAAGTAGGGGAAAACGAGCGGCAGCGCCTGTCAACCGATTGGTGTTTCTGTCCGTTCTGGCAGACAGCATTTGCCATAATGGACGTGCACAGGGGCCCTGGATGCCGTTGACGCCCGCGCGCATGAACGACAAAAACGTTTTCACCACCGATGGAGTGTCACATGAAAATCCAATCCGCAATCGCTACGCTGGTGCTCGGCGCTGTTCTCGTTTCGCCGGTGTTCGCAGAGAACAGCCAGCAGACAAAAATGGCCGATTGCAACAAGCAGGCCGGCGACAAGAAAGGCGATGACCGCAAGGCGTTCATGAAAACCTGCCTGTCCGCGAAGCCGGCCGCCGCGCCGATGACCCAGCAGGAGAAGATGAAGGTGTGCAACACGCAAGCCGCCGACAAGAAGGGCGACGATCGCAAGGCGTTCATGAAGACCTGCCTGTCGTCCGCGCCCGCCAACTGAACGCAAGCCAGCCCTGCTCTGCTGACGCGTCGTGCTACGAACACGGCGCCTGAGCGCTGATTGTTCGAACAGGGCCGCGCGGTTTTCCGGCGTGGCCCCTCCCCGCCTGCTTCGTCTTCCGCTTCACCGTCCCCCTCTCGCCCTGCGCAGTCCGCCCGCCGGAGCGCGCCGTTTTCTTCTATGATGGCTGCGGAGACGGCCCACCCCCTATACAACATTAGACGGGCCGCCATCTTGTCGTTGGTGCTACTGAGCATCGATTGGAGGCAAGGATGGTATCGAAGCATAAAAACCGCTGGTTGAGGCGGTGGCTGGTCGTCATCGTATTCTGGGCCGTGCCCGTGGCGATCGTTGCGGTCAACGAGATCCGCGAGGAAATGGCGTACAACGACGTCGACCTCGACCGCGCGTTGACCACCTGGAATTTCACCGACGCACAACGCGCCGCCGGCGCGCCCGCGCGCTGCCACGGCAAGCCCGACGAGGCGCAAGCCGCCGGCTGCCCCGCCGACGTGCTGGCCGCCAATGCGCCGCGCCAGCAGGACGCGCGCAATGAATACAGCGTGCGCCGCTCCACCTTGATGGCTTATCTGTGGCACGCGTTCGTCGGCTATTGGGTCGTGCCGGCGGTCGTGCTGTTTCTGCTCGGCGTGCTGATCGGCATGGTGCGCCGCGCGCTGCGGCGCCCGCCGCCGGTGAAGAGCCCGGCGAATCATGGATGAGGCAACGCGCGGCCGTCACGCCAGGCCGTCGCGAAGCGCGGCGACGCAATCGAACCCATGCTGCGCGCCTCGATTCGCAGTCGACAACACGCCGGACTGCTGCATCCGGGCAACACTTTCAGTTTGATTTCGACACTGCGCAGTGACGCTAAAAATCGGTAAAAACGCGACTTTCGCACGCCCCCAGGCCCGCGAGCGTCAGGCAGCTTCGCTTGAAGCAGAAATCCGCAGCCCCCTAACAAACACGCGGCGCGCGCCGCTCCCGCCGTTGCGCCGAGCCGGTCAAATTTACAGCACGACGCCTTACGATTAGCCGCAAAGCCCCGCCGCACAAGGCTTTTCGCGAAACGGCGACGGCGCTTTTTGCACTTGCGTGTGATATAACTCAAAGGCACCCCGGCGATATCGCCTCAGGTTGCGCCCCGGAACCATACGGAGAAAAACGATGCAAAGACGAAACTTCATGTTGAAGACGACCGCTGCGCTCGCTTTCGGAGGCCTTGCACTCGCGGGCTGCACAACCACCTCGCCCAGCAGCAGCAACCCGACGCCTGCCACTAATGCATCCAAGCGCCAGTCGATCGACGCCGCCGTCGACGGCACGTTGTCGCGGCTTTTTACGACCGTGCCGGGTTCGCGTGAGCTGGTCTCGAAGGCGCGCGGTGTACTCGTGTTCCCGTCGGTTATACAAGCGGGCCTCGTTGTCGGCGGCCAGTACGGCGAAGGCGCGCTGCGCGTCGGCGGCGCATCGGTCGGCTACTACAGCACGGCTTCAGGCTCGGTCGGACTGCAGGCGGGCGCGCAGTCGAAGGCCATTATCTTCCTGTTCATGACGCAGGACTCGCTGGACAAATTCCGCAACGCCGATGGTTGGTCGGTCGGCGGCGACGCGTCCGTGGCGCTCGTGAAGGTCGGCGCGAACGGCATAATCGACACAACCACCGCCACCGCACCGGTCCAGGTGTTCGTGCTGACCAACTCCGGCCTGATGGGTGACCTGTCGCTGCAAGGCACCAAGGTCTCGCGGCTGAAGATCTAAGCGGCTCATCCGCTTGTCTGGAGCGCGGGGTGTACGTCTGATCCGCCCGGTTCCGTGAGCCGCGGTGGCCGGGTCAGACGCAAGCCTGCGCAGGTTGTGGTTGTTTCATCGGAATTTGCATCCGCGGTTGCATCGTGGCGGGCGCCGCTGAGAACGGCCTTGTTCGAACTGCCGGTCGCGCCGTGCTGCCAGTCACCCTTCGCTGCATTTACCGCCCTTCACCACTCCCTACAGCTTTGCCGCCGCAATCGGGCGGTAGCGCAATCCATCCGTCCAGCGTGAAGCGACCATAAAAAACGGCGGTGCGCATCGCACACCGCCGTTCTTTTTCACCATGCCGCGCCGTCCAACTCGCTACCTGCTTCAGCGCCTGAACGGGCAACGCCGACTGAAACGCACCCTCAACTCCCCGCCGACGTATCAATCACCTTGAAGCGCGACCGCTTCTGCGCCCGGATCACCGACTGATACACGTCCACGTACTGCTGCGCCATCCGATGCGACGTGAAGCGCTCCTCGAAGCGCTGCCGCACGCCCGCGCGCGGCATCTTGTGCAGACGGTTGACCGCCGCCACCGCGCCGATCTCGTCCTCGACGATGAACCCGGTCAAGCCGTCTTCCAGCACCTCCGGCACCGAGCCGCGATTGAACGCGATCACCGGCGTGCCGCACGCCATCGCCTCGATCATCACCAGACCGAACGGCTCCGGCCAGTCGATCGGGAACAGCAAGGCGTGCGCGCCCGACAGGAATTCGGCTTTCTGGTTATCCGCGATCTCGCCGATGAACTCGACGTGCGGCAAGTCCAGCAACGGCCGGATGTCGCGCTCGAAATACTCGCGGTCGGCGGCGTCCACTTTCGCGGCGATGCGAATCTGCATGCCGCACCGTCCGGCGATCCGGATCGCCGTGTCGACGCGCTTTTCCGGCGAGATGCGGCCGAGAAACGCGAGGTACTTCTGCTCGACCGGTTGCGGCGTGTACAGCTGCTCGGGCAAACCGTGATAGACGGTGGCGAGCCAGCGCGCCTGGGGCAGCGGATGACGTTGCGCGTTCGAGATCGAGATCACCGGCGCCGTGTTGAAGGTATCGAATACCGGCTGCTGCTCGGGCAGATCGAGACGCCCGTGCATCGTCGTGACGAACGGCGTCTCCTGGCGCTTGAAGACCGAGAAAGAATAGTAGTCGAGGTGAAAATGCAGCACGTCGAACTCTTCGGCCTGGCGGCGCACCAGTTCCATCAGCAGCATATGCGGCGCAATGCGGTCGCGAATGCCCGGATCCAGACGCAGCGCGCGTGGCCAGACCGGTTCGAGCTTCGCGCTGGTGACGGAGTCGCCGCTTGCGAACAGCGTCACGTCATGGCCAAGTTCGACCAGCGCTTCGGTGATATACGACACGACGCGCTCCGTGCCGCCATACAGCTTGGGCGGCACCGATTCGGTCAAGGGGGCGATCTGCGCAATCTTCATATTGTGTGTCTCCATGCTCCATGAACTGATGGCGCGCGCCTCGTGACGGTGCGCATCAGCGACGCCGAGTATGACAGCGCCGTTACCTCCAATCAATGCCGGCGGTGTAGCACGATCGCGTGCACCACCGGCATCGGAGCATTATTCCCTGGTATCCGGCAAAAAACCCCCTAGTCTTTCATTTGCTTTGCGCTGTTACAGTCGACTTACATCCGCGGACGCGCCGCTCGTGCCGGAATTACCGCGGCGGCCACTTCCACGCAGGCAGTTCGCGCTCGTCGGCATCGGCGATCCGCGTGGCGCCGAAGTGCTTCTCCAGCACGATCGACTGGCTCGCCTCCTCCCTTTCGAGCGCCGCGATCAGCCGCGCCGCGTGCGACACCACCAGCACCTGCGAATGCGCGGACGCCCGCGCGATCAGCCGTGCGAGCGCCGGCAGCAGGTCCGGGTGCAGACTCGTCTCCGGTTCGTTCAGTACCAGCAGCGCGGGCGGACGCGGTGTCAGCAAGGCGGCGACCAGCAGCAGATAGCGCAAGGTGCCGTCCGACAGTTCCGCGCCCTTCAGCGGCCGCAGCAGGCCGTGCTGGCGCATCTCGACTTCGAAACGGCCGTCGTGGGTCGTGACGTCCAGTCGCGAGCCGGGAAACGCGTCGTCGAGCGCGGCGTCGAGTCCGGCCGGGTCGCCGATCTCACGGATGGTTTGCAAGGCCGCGGCGAGATCCGCGCCGTCGTTGGACAGCACCGGCGTATGCGTGCCGATCTGCGGCAGACGCGCGGCCGCGTCGGCGTCGGTGCGGAAATGGTCGTAGAAGCGCCACGAACGGATCTGTTCGCGCACCGTGATCATTTCGGGCGCGCTGCGCGGGTCGGAGAACTCCGTCATCATGCTGTCGAAGCTCGCGACCGGTTGCGGCACGGTCTGCCAGTCGCCGTTTTCGTCACGCGTGCGCAAGGCGACGCCGTGACGGTCGACCAGCAAGGCCGAAGGCCGCAGCACCGGCCCGCTCCAGATGCACTCGCGCTTGATCACCGGGTCGAGCGTGAATTTGCTCGGCATCGGCGGCGGCAAACCCAGGTCGATCGCATAGCCGAATTCGTCGCCGGAAAAGCCGAGCCTGAGGCTGACCGGGTCTTTGCGGCGCGTGCCCTCGACCGGCGCGTCACCCGCCAGCATCGCGCGCGAAAAGCGCTCGGGACCGGCCCAAAGCGTCGACGGCAAGCCGCCTTCGCGCGCGAGCGACGTGATCACGCCGCCGCGCGCCGTTTCCGCCAGCAGGCGCAGCGAGCGATACACGCTCGACTTGCCGCTGCCGTTCGCGCCGGTGATCACGTTCAGTCGCCCGAGCGGCACGATCAACTCGCGCAGCGACCGGTATCCGGCGACCGCCAACGTGGTCAGCATGCGGCCGCCGATCGTTCGAACGCGAGCGGCGGCACGCCCAATACCCGTACCGCATGCACGCGTTGCATCACTTATGGCCGCCATCCTCGCCCGGCTTCTGCACGGGCACGCTGCGCAAATCGTTGAGGAACGTGTCGCGCCACACGCCGAGATCGTTCTTGCGCAAGGCCGCCATGTTGACTTCGTGACGCCGCTGACGCGCGTCGAGCGGCATCTGCAACGCGCGCTGCAGCGCTTCGCACATGCCGATCGCGTCATGCGGATTGACCAGCAGCGCGCCGGACAACTCCGCTGCCGCGCCCGCGAAGATCGACAGCACCAGCACGCCGGGATCGTCGGGATTTTGCGCGGCGACGTATTCCTTCGCGACGAGGTTCATGCCGTCGTGCAACGGCGTCACGAAGCCGATCTGCGATTCGCGAAACAGCGACATCAGCTTCCAGCGGTCGTACTGCTGGTTCAGATAGCGGATCGGCGTGTAGTCGAGGCCCGAATAGCGGCCATTGATTCGTCCTGCTTCGTATTCCAGGTCCTGGCGGATTTTCTGGTAGGTGGCGACATCTGAACGCGTCGGCGGCGCGATCTGCACCAGCGTGACATTGCCGCGCCATTCGGGCGAGCGCTCCAGCAGATGTTCGAACGCGCGGAAGCGCTCGACCAGCCCCTTCGAATAATCGAGCCGATCGACGCTCATGATCAGCTTGCGCCCTTCCAGGCTCTGCTTCAGATCCAGCACATGCTGCCGGCTTTCGTAGCGCTTGGCCTGTTCGGCGATTTCATCGGGGAACACGCCGATCCGGTAGACCCCCGTGCGCAGCTTGCGCCCGAACGCCTCGACCACGCCGTCCGCGCGCACCGTGCCGCGCGCGTGGCGCGTCACGTAATCGTGGAACGCCTGTTCGTCGGTGGCGGTCTGGAAGCCCAGCAGGTCGTAGCATGACAGCGACTTCACCAGTTCTTCGTGCGGCGGAATGTTGAGCAGGATTTGCGGCGCGGGAAACGGGATATGCAGAAAGAAGCCGATGCGGTTCGTGACGCCCTCGTTGCGCAGCGCTTCGGCGAACGGGATCAGATGGTAGTCGTGAATCCAGATGACGTCGTCGGGTTCAAGCAGTTTGATCAGCTTGTGCGCGAGCCACGCATTGACACGCCGGTAGCCGGCGTACTCCTCGCGCTCGTAGCGGGCGAGGTCGTTGCGGTAGTGGAACACCGGCCAGAGCGTCGCGTTCGAGAAGCCGCGATAGTACTGGTCGTAGTCCTTGCGCGTAAGGCCGACGGTTGCGAAGGTCACCGCGCCGTCCTGCTCGAGCGTCGGGCCGGCGTTGGCCACGGTCTCGCTGACCACGTCGCCGCTCCAGCCGAACCACACGCCTCCCGCATCCTTCAACGCGCCGAATACGCCGACCGCGAGGCCGCCCGCCGATCCCTTGGTTTCCGTCGGCGTTGCGACGCGATTCGACACGACGATCAGTCGGCCCATGTTGGATGTCCTCCTTGGTTCGCACGGCGCGGACTAGTGTGCGTCGGGAGCTTGCGGCGCCGGGCTTGGCGAACTTCTCGCGAGCGCTGCGATGCCGAAGCACCATGATGCGGGTTTGTGCCGCGCCAGGTTCGTGAGTGAGTGGACGGTTCGACCGCGCGGAGACACGATCGGTTCGATGCGTTCTGTCACGCGGCGCTGGTTGCGCGCCGCGCGGGTTCACGTGGTAACGTGCTCGCGCATCGATCTGCCAGCGCCCCCATGCACTCGCATGCGCACGCACTCGCGCCAGTATGCACCCCACCCGCTATACCCTCTCCTTCGATTTCTGCGAAGCTTCCGCCGCGCCCGGCCGACCGAACCGGCTCGCCACCGGATCCGCCTCGGTATGCGCGGCGGTGCTGCCGGCCGGCGCCTGCGCGCTGCGCGGCACCCAGTCGAGCGGCTCGCTGACGGTGGTTTCCAGTTCCGCCGACACGTCGGCGCGCGTGCGCGGCAAATACTGCGGATAGTGCTGCTGGATGAAGCCGAGCAGGCCTTCGCGCACGCGGCATCGCAAGTCCCAGTTCAGGCCGGAGTCCGGCGAACTGACGAGCGCGCGCAGTTGCATCGAGCGCTCGGTGCCGTCGGTGACCTGCAGCACCTGCACGCGGCGGTCCCACTCGGGCGCGCTCTCGACGATGCGCGCGAGTTCTTCGCGCAGCGGCGCGAGCGGCATCCGGTAATCGACGAACAGAAACACCGTGCCGATGATCTGCGAACTGCTGCGGGTCCAGTTGGTGAACGGATTCTCGATGAACCATTGCAGCGGCACGATCAGCCGGCGCTGGTCCCACAGACGCACCGACACATACGTGCCGGTGATTTCCTCGATACGCCCCCACTCGCCCTGGATGACGACGACATCGTCGAGGCGGATCGGCTGGGACAACGCGATCTGCAAACCGGCGATCAGGTTACCGAGCACCGGCCGCGCCGCGATACCGGCGACCAGACCGGCGACACCGGCCGAGGCCAGCAGGCTCGCACCGACCTGCCGGACATTCGGGAAAGTCATCAGCGCGCCGCCCGTGCCGACGATCACGATCAGGATCATCACCGAGCGCGCCAGCACTCGCGCCTGCGTATGGATGCGGCGCGCCTGCAGGTTGTCGGCGCTATCGAGCGGATGGGCGCGGATGATCGCCTCGCCGATGGCCGCCGCCGAGCGCACCGACAGCCACGTGAGCGCGGCGATGAGCGCGATCGCGGCGACGTCGCGGATCGGCTCGATATAGTTGAGCGTGCTGGGCGCCTCGGACAACACGCCTTCGAGCACCAGAATCACGAGGACGAACAGCGACGGTTTGTCGATGTAGCGCAGCACCACGCTGGTCAGCGGATGCGGCCGCGCGATGCGCATCACGATGCGCGCGCCGAACCGGTGGACGCCGACGGCCACCACCACCAGGATGACCGACACGACCAGCGCGCCGAACCAGGTGTGCAGCGGCGCCTCGGCGGCAAGGCTGAATTCGTCGAAAGTAGGCATGACGGGCATTGTCCTCCTGGCGCGAGTGTAGACAGGACCGGGGTGCCTGACACGCGGGCGCGGCGCGCAGCGTCGCGGGATGAGATGCGGCGCCGTCTCGTGCCGGTCAGGAGCCGCGTGGCGCATCCACGAAACTACCGACATCTTAATGTTCACCCCGCGAAGGGGGAGCCGGCCCAATCGCCCCGCCATGCGGAAGCAACCTGAATTTCAACCAGGTTTGACGCGTTCGTCCCGGAGTGGGTTTTCAGACTCGCGACAGTCCGGGCCGCACACAAAAGCACTGGCAAACCGGAACACGCGTGCGTCTCCAGTCTGCTGTCACATCAACTTCCAGATCAACTTCCGCTCTTGCAGGGAAACGCTTTGCCGAGTCCCAGCGAGATCGCCGTGCTGGCGTTGTAGCCCGCGACGTTCGGATTTTCCGCAATGTATTGGCGCACCGCGTCGGTCAACTGCGCCGAGCGCGCGTCGGCCGGCAGGCAGAAGTACTGGCCGACCCGCGGGCCGGTCGTGCCGCCGATCGCGTCGATGGTGTTGAAGATGCCGTCAGCGGCGCCTTCGATATAGGCCGCGCATGCACTGCGCGATGCGACATCGGTCTTGGTGCACAGCTTGTTGAGGTCGCCTCCCGTAAACGCAGCTGCCGATAGCGGTACGGCAAACGCGCTGGCGAAAATCAAAGCCCGCAGCATGGTGTTCCTTTCCAGGGTCGTTTATCAGGCGGTCTTACGCCGCATCCACAGGGCGCGCCGCGCGGCGCACCAAGTCGTCATTCTGCACTGTTTTACGACGCGGCAGCAGCCAGGCTGCCGCGATCGTCAGGCGAAGCTCGGCCAACGCATGGCGAAGCCGCGCCCGACGGCGAGGCCTCCGGTCCGCCTCGCCAGTGTCGCCGGCCGTTCACTTCTGTTGCATCTGCTGCAGGCGCGCGCTCAGGCCTTCGACCACGTCCGGCTCCTTGTAGGTCTTCGCGAAATCGAGCGCCGTCATGCCGATCTGGTTCTTCACGGTCAGATCCGCGCCATTGTCGAGCAGCAGCTTGACCGTCGACACATGGCCGCCGCGCGCCGCCATCATCAGCGGGGTGGTGCCGTTCGGCGAACCGGCGTCGACGTAGGCCGAATGGTCGAGCAGCACCTTGACGATGTCGTCGTGCCCGTTCGCGGCCGCGTAGTGCAGCGGCGCCCAGCCCTTCTTGTTGACCTCGGCGTCTTTCGCGATCAGCAGGTTGACGAAGTTCAGATCGCCGCCCAGCGCGGCCATCATCATCGCGTTCTCGCCGGCCTTGTCCTCGATCTCGATGTTGGTCTTCGGATTGGCGAGCAGCGCCGCGCCCACCTTGTCGGACTTCTCGCGCGCGGCGAGCACCAGCAGCGGGATGCCCTGGTTATCGACGCTGTTCGGGTCCATGCCCTTGGCGAGCAGTTTGTTCACGCCGTCGACGTCGTCGAACTTGACCGCCTTGATCAGCGAATCGATCGGTGCGGCTTGCACCGGCGCGGCGCTCAGCGCCGTCAGCGCCGCACACGCGACGGTGGCCGCGAGCGCCATGCGCGAGGCGCGGCGCCGCGCCGAAGCCAGTGCGCCGCGCATGGCGGAAGTGTGTTGAAGTGCAGCGGTCGACATCGAAATAGTTTTCATAACTTACTTTAGGAGACTTCCCTATCCTTTTGATATTACTAGTTTTTCAGACTCAGGCACCGGCGGGCGCGGGGATCTTGAAAAGGCGGAAGAAGTTCTGCGTGGTGGCGGCGGCCAGCGCCTCGTCCGGCATCTCGCGATGTTGCGCGATGAAGCGTCCGACATAACTTACGTACGCAGGTTCATTAGGCTTGCCGCGATACGGCACCGGCGCAAGGTACGGCGAGTCGGTTTCGATCAGCAGGCGCTCGAGCGGCACGCGGCGCGCGACGTCCTGCACGTCGGTCGCCTTCTTGAACGTGACGATGCCCGACAGCGAGATGTAAAAATTCTGCGCCAGCGCCTGCTCGGCGACCGACCACGGCTCGGTGAAGCAGTGCATGACGCCGCCCGGCTCGCTCGCGCGCTCCTCGGCCATGATGCGCAGCGTATCTTCCGCCGACGCCCGCGTGTGGACGATCAGCGGCTTGCCGGTCGCATGCGCGGCGCGGATGTGGGTGCGAAAGCGCTCGCGCTGCCATTCCATGTCGGCGATCGTGCGGCCTTCCAGACGGTAGTAATCGAGCCCCGTCTCGCCGATCGCCACCACCTTGGGATGCTCGGCCAGCTCGATCAGCTCGGCCACGCTCGGTTCGCGCATGTCCTCGTGATCGGGATGCACGCCGACCGACGCGTACACGTTCTCGTGCCGGCTGGCGATCTCCAGCACGGAGGGCAGCGTTTCCAGATCGACCGAGACGCACAGCGCATGCGTGACCGAATGGCTGCGCATGTTCTCGAGCACCTGCGGCAAGCGGTCGGCGAGTCCTTCGAAGTTGATGTGACAGTGCGAGTCGACAAACATGATGAAGTCCTGCGAAAAATGGATTGAGGCTGATCAGGCGGCGGTGTGGGCCGGCTCGAGGCGCTTGCCGAGAATTACCAGATCGCGCTCGACACCGTCCAGCACGGCCACGCGCGGCAGCGTGCCCCACGCGTCGAAGCCGAAGCCGCGGAACAGCCGCAGGCTCGCGTCGTTGTGGCCGAACACGAAGCCGAGCACGGTGTCGATGCCGAGCCCCGGCGCCGCCGCGAGCGAGGCGGTCAGCAATTGCTTGCCGAGCCCCTGGCCGCGCGCGCTTTCGTCGAGGTAGATGCTGACCTCGGCAGTGCGCTGATAGGCCGGGCGGCCGTAGAAATCCGAAAAGCTCAGCCACGCGATCACGCGGCCGGGCTGCTGCGGGTCTTCCACCACCCACAGCGGACGCTTTTGCGGACCATGCGCGTGAAACCACGCGAGCCGGCTTTCGACGCTGACCGGTTCGAGATCGGCGGTGACTTGCCGCGACGGCACCGTCGAGTTGTAGATGGCGACGATCGCGGGCAGATCGTCGAGGGTGGCATCGCGGTAGGCAAGGCTCATGGTGCTTTTATTCGAAATGAAAGACGGATTACGGGGCCCATGACCGGGCTGGGCGCGCAGCGGAAAACCCGGCCAGCCCGGACGGCGCGGCCGGGCTTACGCGAACAGCTCGCGGTAGCCGATAAACAGTTCCTCGAACACCAGCCGCGCGTTCAACGGATGGTTCTCGACCGCGCGTTGGCGCGTCACGCTGCGCATGAAGCGCGCGAACGCGCTGGCGTCCGCTTGCGATGCGCAGCGCGTCAACGCCGCCGACGCCTGCGGAAAATATCGCGGCGCGCCGGCGGTGCGCTGCGCGAGCAGATCGTACATCCAGCGCTGCAGCCAGCCCAGCACCAGCGGCACCGGCAGCTTCTGCAGCGCCTCGCCGCAGGCGAAGGCGTCGCAGTCCGCCCCGGCGGCCAGTTGCTTGAGCGTCCAGTCGCGCAGCGTGCGGTTCTCGTCGCTGGCGAGCGCGAGCGCCGCGAGCGGCGCGCCGCCGGCTTCGGCGAGCAGCGCGGGCGCCTCGGCGACACCTTGCGCGGCCAGCCACTTCGTCGCCACGTCCGGCGCGGGCACGCTCAACGGCCATTGGCGGCAGCGGCTGATGATGGTGGGCAGCAAACGGTCGATACGCGCCGACACCATCAGGAACACGACGCCCGCGGGCGGCTCTTCCAGCGTCTTGAGCAGCGCATTGGCCGCCGCGAGGTTCAGCGCTTCGGCCGGATACAGCACGACCACGCGCGCGCCGCCACGGTGCGAACCCACGCCGACGAAGTCGAGCAGGCCGCGAATCTGCTCGATCTTGATTTCCTTGCTGGGCGTGCGGGTCTTCTTGCCTTCGTCGGCGTCGGCCTTCTCGGCGGCGGCGGCGCCTACGCCGGCTTCGGCGGCGAGCGCCTCGGGCACGACGATCCGATAGTCCGGATGATTGCCTTGCGCGAACCAGTTGCAGGCCACGCATTTGCCGCACGGCTCGCCGTTGGCTTGCTGCGCCTCGCACAGCAGTCCCTGCGCGAGATGCTGCGCAAAGCGCAGCTTGCCGATGCCCGCCTGCCCATGCAGTAACAGCGCGTGCGGCCAGTGGCCGCGCAGCTGCTGCAGGCGGTTCCAGTCATCGGCTTGCCACGGATAGATCATCGTTTCTCTTTGAAATCAATCGGTTGAAAGCGTTGCATGAGGCACAACATCAGGTTCGCCAGACCTTTGCATAATGTTATAACGGCAATTTATATTCTTTTAAAATCAAATAACTGCGATCAACTCTTCAAGCTGCTTCTGAATTCGCGCAATGCTCTGCGAAGAGTCGATGATAGCGAACCGGTATGGCGCCTCTTCCGCGCGGCGCAGGTATTCGGTGCGGGTGCGCTCGAAAAACGCCGCCGACTCGCTCTCGAAGCGATCCGGATCGCGCGCTGCGCTGCGCCGTTCGTTGGCGATCTCGGGCGGCAGATCGAACAGCACCGTCAGGTCCGGCTGGAAGCCGCCCTGCACCCAGCGCTCCAGCGTTTCCAGCTTGTCGCGCGGCAGGCCGCGGCCGCCGCCCTGATACGCGAAGGTCGCGTCGGTGAAACGGTCCGACAGCACCCAGTCGCCGCGCGCGAGCGCCGGCTCGATCACTTCGGCCAGATGCTGGCGGCGCAGCGCGAACATCAGCAGCGCCTCGGTTTCGAGGTCCATCTTTTGGTGCAGCACGATCTCGCGGATCTGCTCACCGAGCGGCGTGCCGCCTGGCTCGCGCGTCATGACAACGGAGCGGCCGGTGCTTGCGACCTTCTCTTCGAGCCGTTCGCGAAACCAGCCGAGATGGGTCGTCTTGCCGGCGCCGTCGATGCCCTCAAACGTGATGAATTTGCCCCGCGCCATCATTGCCCTCGAATGTATTTGTCCACGGCCTTGTTGTGATCGCCGAGGGTGTCAGAAAAGATGCTGCTGCCGTCGCCGCGTGACACGAAGTACAGCGCGGCGCTTTGCGCCGGGTTCAGCGCCGCCTGCAGCGACGCGACCCCGGGCAACGAGATGGGAGTGGGCGGCAGGCCCATCCGGGTGTAGGTATTGTAGGGAGTGTCGGTCTGCAGGTCTTTCTTCCTGATGTGGCCGGTGTAGCTGTCACCCATGCCGTAGATCACGGTCGGGTCGGTTTGCAGCGGCATGCCCGCACGCAGCCGGTTCGCGAACACCGCCGCCACCATCGGCCGGTCCGACGTCTTGCCGGTTTCCTTCTCGATGATCGAGGCCATCGTCAACGCGTCGTACGGCGTCTTGTACGGCAGGTTCGGCGCGCGCGCGATCCACGCCTCGTCGAGCCGCACGCGCATCAGCCGGTATGCGCGGCGATAGATATCGAGATCGCTGGTGTTCTTGTCGAACAGATAGGTGTCCGGGAAAAACAGCCCCTCGCCGTTGCCGATCGACGCCTCCGGCGCACCGATCGCGGTCATCAGGTCGGCGTCGCTCAGGCCGGACGTATCGTGTTTGAGCGCCGGATTGGCGTCCAGCTCGGCGCGCATGCGCTTGAAAGTCCACCCTTCGATGATGGTCGCCACGTACTCGTTGACGTCGCCGCGGGCGATTTTCTGCAGCACCTCGTAGGGCGTCACGCCGGTCTTGAACTCGTAGTTGCCCGATTTCAGCTCGGTTTGCAGACCCAGCAGCCGCGTCATGATGATGAACAGCTCCGGCTCGACCGGCACACCGCCGCGATTGAGCTGCAGCGCGACGCTGCGCAGGCTGCTGTGCGGTTTGACGGTGACGTCGAGTTGCGCGGGGGTCAGGTCGAGCGGCTTGGTAGCCCAGTGGTATCCGCCAGCAATTGCGACTGCGGCCAGCACAACGACCATCGCGCCGGCGACGAAACATTTCTTCAGGAGGGACACGACGAGGAATGGTTAAATTTTGAACCGCAAGCGGTTGATTTAAAACACGAATGTCTCGCGCCGGTCAGCATTGAGACTTTGCCCGTTTGTAGCCTTTTTGGCCCATTTCGACCCGTATTGTATAGGTGTGGGCAGGATGTGGGCACAAACAGCAAAGCGGCCCGCAGGCGGCTCTCCCGCGATCACTCACTATTCTGGGGTGTCGGGCACGAACTGCTTTGTGCGCGCTGATCCGGCGCTTCGTCTAGGGGAGCAACCTGGTTGATGTGCCAAACCCAGCCAGGACGACGGGTTGCGGCCGCGCTCAGCCCGAAGTTGACTGGCTCGGTTCGAGCAGCGAAGGCGGCATCGCCCAGACTGGCTGTGCGTCGATCAATGCGGTGTACCGAGGCAAGCGTCGGCAACATCGACGATCGGCTCGCTGTCGGCGTGAGCTTGAGGAAACCGGTCAACGCACTTGATTTGAGCGAAGGTCCACCAGGTTCCCGGTGGATCGTGACCCAGCCACATCACAATGGCCGCGACCTTGGTTCGCAACGCCCATTGCCGCCAGTCAGCCCCCGTTGGCGAAAAATTTCCGTGACTGTCCGTGTACAGGTTGCGGTCCAACCCGTACTGCTTCAGATAGGGCGGATTGAGGCGCTCCTCGAGCGTCGCCGGCTCGCCACGCGCGATGCCGGCTTGCGCTATTGCCTCGTCCCGGCGGAAATCGCGCACGGCATAGCCGATCACCGACAGCTCGAACAGCAATGCCCCGCCAACTGCCATGCACGTCGCAATAGTACAGAGCGAGAGCGCCCAAACTACCCGCCTTCTGGTCGTCGGTGTCTTCATCACTCTCGACCTCCTCCCGGCGTCGGGATTCAGGCTGCGTCACCGTCCGGTACGGGTGCTTCAGACCCTTTGCAGAAGGTCAATGGCCTTTTCGGCATCGTCCAACGAGTCGACCGCGAGATACGCAATGAACTGCGTGCCAAGTACAGCGGCCGAGACGCCGCGGAGGTTGACCCCCCCGTCCGACAACGCCTCGGTCAATTGCGCGATGATGCCCAGCTGATCCAGACCCATTACACGGACAGAGTGAAGGCTCGGAGTGACGCTGAACCCCACCTGTGTGGCGGCACGGATCGCACTGTCTCCCTCTAGCGGTGCAACAAATACGACCCCCTTACCCGATGCCTCCGGCGTGCGACGTGCCACGATGAACTGCAAGTCGACACCAGCATCCCGCAAGACGCTTAATACCTTCGCAAGGCCGCCCGGCTTGTCGTCGATGGTAGCCGCCCAAACATCGATACGTTCCACGTTCAGTTCCATGGCAGTCCCTCCCGCCTGACGAACCTCATGAGAAAAATCTACTTCACGAACGGCGCGCAAGCAAGGTACGCAGCGTAACGCGACGACCTACGCCATTCTTTTATTGCCGCAACTTCAATCTAACCGCACTGTGACGCGGTCAAACGGGCTCGCAAGATGAGTCGGACGTTCACTGCACGCGATCGGCGCTTTCCGTCCAACTGTCTAAGTTCAACTGCGGATTCAACCGGTCGATGCAACGATTTGCTGGAATCGCTCAGCTGGTGTATCGAAGTTTAGAGTTTTCCTTGGACGTTCGTTGAGCCGCCTTGCGACGTCACCACTTTGGCCCCGCTCCCGCTCGCAGCTACTTCCTCGCGATCAAATGTCGCGCGTGCGCGGGATGACAACTGCCTGGCCGTGCAATTTGCCTTCCGCATCGAGAAGTTGCCACAGTGTCGCTTCCTCGATCATGAAGCGCCGGCCTGACTTGGTGACACGCACGCCCTTGTAGCCCGCCTCATAGCCGAGCCGCTGTACGCGTGCGAGGAACTGCTGCCGCTCCTCGCGATTCGGGGCTTCAGCTGAGAGCCGGGACGGCAGTCGGGTGATTTCATCCCAGCTATATTCAAAGCGGCACTGCGCAGCTTTATTGCCATAAATAAAGAGCGGGTCGGGATCGGTGTTGTGCGCAAGCACTGCGAACGGTGCACTCTCATAGAGCCATTCGGTAGCTTCGGCCACCGGCATGGCCTGCGGCACTAGAGGGCGACCAAGCACCCGGGCGTAACTATCGGTAAGGAGCTCGTAGAAAGCTGGATTGCGGTGGAGTGGGATCATCTAAGGCATCTCTACGGAGATCGTGGGCTCTGTGCAAAGGCGAAAGGCGTTCACGATACAGCATCTTCAGGCGAAGTTTTCTTGCGTCCAGCGGGGGCAACGGGTGGCGACTGATCAATCTGTAGGTAAAGGGCGGACACTCCGCTATCCGGGCTTCGCAAGCGGCCAAGGACTCGGTCCGGCGCAGACCTCGCACGACCGCTGATCTCAGCAGATAAGCCAACGGCATCAACTGCCCCTCACGGGACGAAGGACCAGGCGCCACCTGATCGGCGGCGTTCAATGCATAACGGGCATCTGCGCCTTTTCAACGGCGGACATGGCCGAGGCCTTTTCGCCTTTCGGTCTCCAACACCTCAACGTTCAACCCGGCCGGCCTTAGGTAAATTGTCACGGCGCCCTTAATTGAACATTTCCGGCCGCAAGTCGCTCACCTCGATGATCACATCAGCCGGCAGGTTCGCCCGGCGCGCGGCGGCGCGGATGGCTTCGGCGTTGGGCGCCTCATATAGGCAATATGTCTTCTTCTTGTCCGCACTGAGGAACGAAAAAAGCCACTCGACGCCCTCTTCGTCGTTGATCCGCCTGACAGCGTCCGCACTTTCGTTGGTGACCTCGAGCTGTTCCGCGAAGTTTCGTTCAATCATAAAACGTGGCATGAGCTTCTCCTCATTGGTAGGTGCTTCGCTGCGCTTCGAATCCTGCGATCGGGCGCGTTAGAGTCTGAGCGCCGCGCTGGCTTGAGCGCCGGCAATGCGCTCGACGAGCGCAAACATCTTGAGTTCTTTCGCTGCAGCATCGGCCTCGGCGAGCAGATGCTGTGCCCGTTCTCTATCGTCGACTCCGTTGCGCGCTGCCAGCATGAGTGCGTATTCGTGCCTGTCATGCGCAAGCCAGGGCCACGCGCGCAAGCGCTCGTCGATGCGCAGCCCGTATTCGAAATGCTCCTCGGCAGCGGACCAATCGCCCAGTGCACGGGCCAGCATGCCAAGATAACGCGCCGCTGACCCGCAGCACAGCGTAAAAACAGGAACGGTGACAACCTGGTCCCGAAACGGCAGAAGAAGCGCATAGATCTGTTCGGCGTGCGCGACGTCCTGGAGCCGCGCGGCAACTTCCGCCAGATACGCCAACGTAATGAGCCGCTTGCTGTCGACGGGAATGCCGAATTCCGATTCCACCAGCCGATCGAGATTGTCGCGGGCTTGCGCTTCGAAGCCGAGATCGCTGCAGATCAGCATGAGCCCGGGCCGCCACGCAGAGCTTCCGGAATGTTCGTCGACGAACCGCTTGAAGAGCGGCGCCACCTCGGCGAGCCGCCCTTGCTCGCGGCGTATCGTGAACATCTGCATGCCGTAGACGCCCGTTGCGAGTGTCGCGTCGACCGTCTGCGCCATCTGGAGCGACTCTCGCGCCTTGTGCTCGGCCGCGGCGAAGTCTCCGACAAGTATCGCCCGCATCGCCTGCGCACCCGTCACACACCACTTGTCGACGAAGTGCTGCCCGCTGGCGGCGATTTGCCGATACCTTTCCAGCGCACTCTCGAAGCGTTCCACCTGGCCAATCTCGAGGTAGCCAGCGAGACATCGGGCGCACGCATGACCTACGGTGTGCGCATCGCCGAGATCCTCGGCAATCCGGCTCAACTCCTGCAACACGCTTGCGCGCTCCGCAAACTTCTCCGCAGGCAACGGCCGGGCTCCGACATGCATCATCTCGCAAACCAATGCGTCGAACAGGCTCGGCAGGTCGTTCAGGCGTCTGGCGAGGGCGACAGCCTCGAGAACGAGTTCGCCCGTCGGTTTGCGCGCACCCGTCATGTGAACGGTGCGGACGAGGCGGCTCAACAGGCGACAACGTTCGACCGACTCCTGCGTGCCGACCAGCGCGAGCGCTTCTTCGAGCAATAAAAGCGACGCGTCGCCGGAGCCTTCGAGGAACGTCTCGGCGGTATCGAATCCCAACGCCGCCTGGACAAGAAAAGTTGTGAGCTTGTGTTCGCGGGCAATCTGGGCAGCCTGCCCGAACGTCGCAATCGCCTCGCGCCGCGCCAGCCTGAGTTCCGCGCCGCCTCTCGTCAGTAGCAAGGACAGCAGATGGGTGGCTCGATCGTGATCGCTGTAAGCGCATCGGTCGATCAGTTCGATCCCGCGCTGCGCGTGCGCGATAGCTTCTTCGTAGGCCGCGCCCGAATGCGCCCGCTCTCCCGCACGCTGCCAGTAACCGATTGCGCGCGCCGGCAGATCGGCCGCAGCGAAGTTCTGGGCGATCAGTTCGGGTTGCCGTTCGGCGACTTCGGGATAATGCTGCTCCAGCGCGATGGCGATCTGCGCATGGTATTGGCGGCGGCGCGCAAGCAAGAGCGATTGGTACGCAATCTCCTGGATCAATGCATGCCGGAACAGATACGTGCCTCGCCCAGCAGGCGTGCCGGAGGCCGGAACGATGATTTCCGCCGCGACCAGGTGGTCAAGCGTTTCCTGCAATTCGTTCTCAGGCTTCGACGCAAGCAGGCTGAGCAGCTTCCTGCCGAACTCCCGTCCCACAGTGGCCGCGATCTGGGCAGTTTCCTTGACGATGGGCTCCAGCCGGTCGAGCCGCGACAACAGCGAGCCTTGCAGCGTATCCGGAATCGCAATGGTCTGTGGCGTTCCCTTTAATTCGTAGCTGACGCCTGCATCCTGCAACAGATCGCCCTGCAGAACCGTCTTGGTTAGCTCCTCGACAAAAAGCGGCACACCGTCGGTCTTGGAGAGGATCTGATCGAGTACGAGACCCGGAAGCCTCTTTCCATCGGTCAGCCGTTCGATCATCGCGATGCAATCGTTGCGCGACAGGCGGTCGAGATTGACTTGCACGAGATGTGGGTAGGCCCATCCTGGTTCGAACTCGGGCCGCGCGGTGAGCAGCACGAGCAGCGGCGCGGACACCAGTCGCTCGAGCAGGAGCCGGACGAACTCCTGTGAGGACGGATCGATCCAGTGCGCGTCCTCTACGACGACGAGCAACGGCTGCACGCGCGCCGATCTTTCGACGATCGTGACAAGCATGTCGAGCGTGCGCCGCTTGAATGAAGGCGATGAGGAATCGATCGCCGGATGGCGCCCGGTCGCCGGAATGCCGAGCAAGGTTCTGAGCACGAGAACCATTTCGTCGACATCGCCCCCGAGTCGTGCGACTGCCGCCTCCAGCGGTTCGAGATCCAGAGCGCTGGGCGCGTCGGGTCCGAGACCAAAGTCGCGGCGTAACCAGCGCAATACCGGCCAGAAAGGGCTGTTGCGATAGTACGGGGAACAGTGGAGCGAAACGACCGCATGGGTGTCTCCCCTGATGCTATCGCCGAATGCCCGGAGCACACGGGATTTTCCGATTCCCGGCTCGCCGGTCAGCAGCACGCCGCGCATTTCGCCATCGACGCTCTGCTTCCAGCGCTGCCGGATCATCTCGAGTTCCACAGCCCGTCCGATGAGCGGCGTCATGCCGCGGGCTGCCTTGACTTCGAAGCGGTTAACCGCATCCGCTTGCGCGAGCACGCGCTGGACCTTAACCGGACCGGAGACGCCTTTCAGTTCCTGCCGACCGAGGTCTTCGAGCAGGAATGATCCTTCGATCAGGCGTTGCGTCGCCGGGCCCACGACGATCGCATCGGGCGGTGCGAGCGATTGCAGCCTTGCCGCAACGATTGGCGCCTCGCCGACGATCGCCTGGCGGTCCAGCGTGGACCCGGCACCGATTGCCCCAACGACGACCAGCCCCGTCTCGATGCCGATTCGTACCTGCAGGCGAACACCGTGCTCGACTTCGATGCGATCGTTGGCCTCGCGCATCGCAGTGACGACGGCGAGCGCGGCAAGTACCGCGCGCACGGCATCGTCTTCGTGTGCATTCGGGTACCCGAAATAGACGAGCAGTCCGTCACCGAGGTAAAGCGCGATGTGACCTTCATGAGCTTCTATCGCGCTGGCGCAGGCTTGATGGTAAAAGCCCAGCAGGCCTCGCATGTCCTCGGGATCGAATCGCTCGGCAAGCCCTGTTGAATCGATCAGATCGACGAACATCACCGTGAGCTGCCGTCTCTCGGCGTCGACGGCTGTGGACGTGGCTGACGCAGGCGGCTGACTTCGTTCCTTCGCATGTTGAAGCAGTCGCCGATGAATTCCCGTGCGCTCCGCAAGACCTTTGGCGAGCCGCTTGCGGTCGCCAAGCGTCAGGCCGAGTTCCTTCAACTCGTCATCGGAAAGATCGCTGAGCACGTCCCAGTCGATCCCTTCGGAGGCGAACTTCGCAGCGTGCTCACCGAGGCCGAGGTGTACCAGCCATGTCGTAAGATCGTCGGTCATCGCTGGATCTGTGGCATACCAATCAGACTATGATCGGCGAGGAAACCTGACTTGTCCATGCGCCCTCGCACGCGTTCCAACGACTGCTTGATAAAGCACCATTCATGGCAGACGCGTGCGCCAGTAGTGCTTAAGTAAGAGCACCGGAAAATGCGGCAGGGCGTGCTCGTTGAAATCCGAGGGACCCTCCTGGCCGATACGGCACGAGTAGGGCCGATCTACGAGCGTCCGCTGCAGCGGCTGGAACCGACGGTCCAATGTCCATCTTTATGCATGGGATCGAGAACGTCCGGTTCCACGACGTGCGCCGGCACCTGGGCGAACTGGCACGTTCGGGCAGGGACGCCGCCGAATCGGTTGAAGAGTTGGTGTGCTGGGCGAAGTATGAACACGTTCTCCGGTACGCTCATCTTGCACCTGACCATTCGACAGAACACGCCAACATGCCCGCAAGCCGGGGACAACCGGCTGCGGACTACCTGCTAGCCCTTGCTGCACAAGCCTTGGGCCTTGGCAGAGACCTCATGCAAGTAGGGCTATGCGGAACGTAGCAGGGTTGGACTGCATATAATGCTTGTTTGCCTCAGCCAAAGTCAGAATTGACTGTTCTCCGAATCCATGAACACACCGCTCGCTACCGCTTCAGGCACCCCCTCAGGTACACAGTCCGGCACACCTTCGCTGGCCGTGCTGCCGCGTCCGTCGGCCGATGAATTCGATGCCGTGCTCGAGCACGGCGCCTACATGCCGCTCACGCAATTCGGCGTGATCGATGCGACCGGCGACGAGGCGGCGAGCTTCCTGCACGGCCAACTGACCAACGACACCCAGCATCTGGACGCCGCCCACGCGCGTCTTGCCGGCTACTGCTCGGCGAAGGGCCGTCTGCTGGCGTCGTTCCTGACGTGGCGCAGCGGCGACACGATTCGCCTGCTGGTGTCGAAAGACGTGCAGGCGGCGGCGCAGAAGCGGCTCTCCATGTTCATCCTGCGCGCCAAGGCGAAGCTGGTCGACGCCAGCGGCGAACTCGCCGTGGTCGGTCTTGCCGGCGACGTGCGTCGCGCGCTGTCCGGCGTGTTCGACGCGCTGCCCGACGGCGTGCACGTGCAGGTGGACGGCACGGCGGGCTCGCTGATCCGCGTGCCGGATGCGCTGCAACGGCTGCGCTATCTGTGGATCGGCCCGAAGGCGCAGGTCGAGGCGCTGCTGCCCTCGCTCGACGACAAACTCAAGCGCGTGTCGCCGGCAGTGTGGGACTGGCTCGACATCCGCGCGGGCGAGCCGCGCATCACGCAGCCGGTGGTCGAACAGTTCGTGCCGCAGATGGTCAACTTCGACGTGCTCGGCGCGGTGAATTTCCGCAAGGGCTGCTATCCCGGCCAGGAAGTGGTCGCGCGCAGCCAGTATCGCGGCACGATCAAGCGGCGCACGTCGCTCGCCAACGTGCCAGGCGAACTGGCAAACGTGCGGCCCGGCACGGAACTGTTCCACTCGGACGATCCGGGGCAGCCGTGCGGGATGATCGTGAACGCGGCGTCGGCGCAAGGCGATGGGGTCGATCTGCTGGTCGAGATCAAGCTGGCGTCGCTCGAAGGCGGCTCGGTGCATCTGGGCGCACCCGATGGCCCGGCGCTGCGCTTCCTCGCGCTGCCCTACGGCTTGCCGACCGAGGTTTGACACCTTCCATCACGCAAAGCGGCGCAAGCAGGCGCCGCTTTTTGCTGACCCCTGCAACGCCGACGCTCTCACCGGGAGACGCTCCCCGATGTGCCTGATCGTTTTTGACTGGCGGCCCGACGCGCTCGATGGCGCGCTTTTCACGCTCGCCGCGAATCGTGACGAATTCTTTCGCCGCACGGCCGAGCCGATCAGCTGGTGGCACGACGCGCCAGGCGTGCTGGCGGGCCGCGACCTGGTGGGCGGCGGCACGTGGCTCGGTCTGTCGCGCGACGGCCGCTTCGCCGCGCTGACCAATTACCGCGCGCCGCACGAAATGCGCGCCGATGCGCCGACCCGCGGCACCCTCGTCAGCGACTGGCTGAGCAGTTCCGCACGTGATCCGGACGACAGCCCGCACGAAAGCCCGCTCGCGTATCTGCAACACGTCGCGCGAACCGGCGACATCTACAACGGTTTCAATCTGCTGGTGGGCGACTGGACGCGCCGCGAACTCGCCTGGTATTGCAACCGTGCGGATCGCGCGCCTGCTCTGCTCTCGCCCGGCACGCACGGCATCTCGAACGCGGTGCTCGATACCGCGTGGACGAAGCTCGTGAACAAGCGCACGGAACTGGGTACGCTGCTCACGCGCGACGCGATGCCGCCGCTCGAGCGACTGATCGATCTGATGCGCGACCCGCGTGTCGCCCGCGATGACGAATTGCCGGCCACCGGCATTCCGCTCGAACGTGAACGGGTGTTGTCGGCGGCGTTCATAGAGTCGCCGGACTACGGCACGCGCGGCACGACCGCGTTGCGCGTGAGCGCGCATGGCGAAGTGATCAGCGTGGCCGTGGCCGAGCGCAGCGACGACAACGGCTCGCATCGAATCGTGCGGCCGGGCGACTTCGAGCGCAGCTTCGCGTTCAACATCGAACGTGAGATTGCGTGAAGCGTGCGTGCGTGAGGAGCGTTGTGAGGTCCGGTAGTCTGGACTCGTTCCGACGCGCTGAAACCAACGCTCCGAACCCGGCACGCTGAAACGAAAACCGCCGCTACTCCAGCCCAAACGCCAGGCGCAGAGCCGCCGCGGCATCCGCATGCGCATGCGCGACCTCGGGCACGTAGCCGCCCATCTTGAAGAATTCGTGGATCATGCCCGGATAGCGCCTGAGCGTTACCTGATTGCCCAGCGTGCACAGTTTCTCCGCATACGCGTCGCCCTCATCGCTCAACGGATCGTATTCGGCGGTTGCGATCCAGGCCGGCGCGACGCCGCGAAAATCGGGCGCGCCGCGCTGACCGTCGAGCGGCGCGAAACGCCAGTCGTGGCGATCGTTTTCGTCGCGCACGTATTGCTCGAAGAACCATTGGATGGTGTCGCCCGACAGCAGGAAACCGTCCGCGAGGCGCGAGTGCGAATCGGTTTGCTGATGGCCGGTCGTGCCCGGATAGATCAGCAATTGCAACGCAAGCCGGATGCCCGCGTCGCGTGCGAGCACGGTGCAGACCGTCGCCAGCGTGCCGCCCGCGCTATCGCCGCCGACCGCGAGCCGGTCCGCGTCGACGCCATATTCCGCGGCGTGCTCGCGCAGCCAGGTCAACGCGTCGAACGCGTCGTCGACCGCGGTGGGGAATTTGTGCTCCGGCGCGAGCCGGTAATCGACCGACAACACCGTGCATTGGCCGTCGCGCGCGAACATCCGGCACAGCGCGTCGTGCGTATCGACGCTGCCTACCGTGAAGCCGCCGCCGTGGTAGTACACGAGCGCCGGTGCGGGCTCGACCCAACTCGGCTCGACCGCCTGATAAAGACGCGCGCGAATCGCCGCGCCGTCGCGCGTTGGGATCGACAGATCTTCCCGCGTGAACATCGGCGCGCTCGCGATCTCCAGGATGGGCGCGCTTTTTTCGTACAACGCGCGCGCCTGTTGAGCGCTCATCTGATGGTATTGCGGACGCTTCGCCCGCGCGATCATGTCGAGCACCTGCTCGATCTTCGGATTCAACGGCATGGCGCATCGGGTGGCGCCTGCGCGCCGGTGGTTGAAAAGAGCCGGCCCGCAACGTGCCGGCGATGCGTTCGAGCGCCTAACCCGCGTTCTTCACTTCGGGCTTGAGCGACATCGGATCGGTGGGTTCGCGCAATTGCTCGATGTCCTCGTGACGCAGCTTCACCGTCGCCATGATGCCAGGATGCGTGACAATGTAGAAGCGTCGCGCGGCGATCGCTTCGAACGTGATGTCGGCGACATCGGCGGCGCTCAGCTTGCCCGACTGCACCGCACGATGCAACTGCCTGTCCGCGGCGATCTGCGAGCGGGTCGGCGCGCCCGCGTTGCGCAGCTCCGACGGACGCGCGCGTTCCGCGTCGGCGATGCCGGTCGGCACGAAGGCCGGGCACAACAGCGAACAGCCGACCTGCCGCCCGGCCGCTTGCGCTCCTGCCACCGTCCCCGCTACTGGCGCTTGCGCGAGTTGCAGGTCGTGATAAAGCGTCTCGGTCAACGACACCACCGCGTGTTTCGACGCGTTGTAGACGCCCATCGCGGGCGGCGACAGCAAGCCCGCGACCGACGCCGTGTTGACGATATGCGCGGGCTCGTTCTGCGCCAGCATGATCGGCGTGAAGACCCGCACGCCGTGCGCGACGCCCATCACGTTGACGCCGAACACCCACGACCAGTCGTTCGCCGGGCTTTCCCACACGAAGCCGCCCGCGCCCACGCCTGCGTTGTTGAACAGCAGATGCACCTTGCCGAACGCGGCGAGCGCCGCTTGCGCGAGCGCTTCGACCTGGGCCGCGTCCGACACGTCGGTCGGCACGCCGATCGCGTCGGCGCCGCGCTCGCGCAACGCGTCGACGGTTTGCGTGAGCGCGACGGGATTCACATCGGCGAGCACCAGCTTCATGCCGAGCGACGCGCCCTTCTGCGCGAACGCATGGCCCAAGCCGCTGGCCGCCCCGGTGATCACCGCTACCTTGCCTGCGAATTCGAACATCGTGTGACTCCCGGATTGAGTAGCGGATTGAGTAGCGGCTTGCGCGCGCATGTGCCTCTCGAGTGCGTCGCCGCTCAGATCAGCTTGACGAGCTGCTTGCCGAAGTTCTTGCCTTTGAGCAGTCCCATGAACGCCTCGGGCGCCGCATCGAGCCCTTGCGCGATGGTCTCGCGATACTGCAGTTTTTTCTGCGCGACCAGCGTGCCGAGTTGCTTGAGCGCTTCCGGCCACACATCCATATGCTCGCTGACGATGAAGCCTTGCACGAGCAACCGCTGCGTGAGCATCAGCGCCGGATGCTTGAGCGGCATCGGCTGACCGTCATAGCCCGCGATGAATCCGCACAACGCAATGCGGCCGAATGCGTTCATGCGCGCGAGCGTCACGTCGAGCACTTCGCCGCCGACGTTCTCGAAATAGCCGTCCACGCCGTCCGGCGTCACGGCCTTGAGTTCCTGATACAGATTGCCCGCCTTGTAATCGACGCACGCGTCGAAGCCGAGCGTCTCGACCACGTAGCGGCACTTGTCCGCGCCGCCCGCGATGCCGACCGCGCGCGCGCCGGCCAGCTTCGCCAGTTGACCGACCACGCTGCCCACCGCGCCGCTCGCCGCGCTGACCACCACGGTCTCGCCCGCTTTCGGCGCGATGATCCGGTTCAGCCCATACCATGCGGTGACGCCGGGCATGCCGACCGGGCCGAGATAGGCCGAGAGCGGCACATGCGTGTCGTCGACTTTCTGCACGCCGACTCCGTTCGACGTGCCGTATTCCTGCCAGCCGAACATCGCCACGACCTTGTCGTCGACCGCGAACTTCGGATTCTTCGACTCGACCACTTCGCCGACCGTGCCGCCGATCATCACTTCGTTCAGCGGCTGCGGCGCCGCGTACGACTTGCTGTCGTTCATGCGTCCGCGCATATACGGATCGAGCGACAGGAAGTGATTGCGCACGCGCAATTCGCCATCGGCCAGGGGCGCGAGCGGCGTTTCGACGAGCCGGAAATTGTCGGGCGTGACCGCGCCTTGCGGACGCGAAGCGAGCACGAGTTGACGGTTGATCTGGGGCATGACGGTCGTCTCCTTGAGTTACCGATGTGTTAGCGATGAGCTAGCGATCGGGTCGGTTAATGTATTGAACGGCGAGCGTGGTGGTCGTGACAGGCGCGCGTGGCTCGCTCGGGCTCACGCGCTTTGCCGTGGGCGCGCGATGGTCGCGCGGCGGTCGATCAGCCGTCGCTCGGGCCGGGTTTCGCCGACGGGTCGCTGCGCAAGCGCTGCTGCGTCACGTCGCGGCCGACCGCAAGCCGTCGCATGTATTTGAAGGTGCCGAGCGCCTTGGCGACGAAATGGCCTTCGCTGTCGCGGATCTCGCCTTCGCAATAGGCCATGGTGGTCGAGCGGTGCAGGACGCGGCCGGTCGCGCGCAGCTCGCCGCGGCCCGGCTGCATGAAGTTGACCTTCATTTCGACGGTGACGACGCCGACGCCGTCGCCGGCCAGACTGCGCGCGGCCATCGCGAGCGCGACATCGGCGAGCGTCATCGTGACGCCACCGTGCGCGACGTCCCACGTGTTCATGTGATCGGGCTGCAACGTCAGCACGACTTCGCTGACGCCGTCGGCGGCCGAGCGCAACTGCACGCCGAGACGATCGACGAACGGGCTCTCAGGCAACGATGGCGCGGCTGCTTGGGGGGATGAGGATGAATCGGTCATTGCGTATTCAGGGTTCGTTGTCGGCACAGCGAAATGTGGCCGATGGGACTGGCGTCTTCGTCGAGCCTTAACATCACACTATGATGAATCGTGAAATCAGCCTCGCTGCGCGGCTTCGTATCACGACTCGTCGCATCCCGTTGCATCGGGACGCACGGCGAGCCGAAGGCGCGCACAGCAGGAAATGATACCCGCTATCGCCTCGGCGCATGGGCGGCCAGCCTTTGCGCCAGGCGCCCCAATCTGCGCACCGCTTCGTCGGCCCGATTGAGATCCGTGCTCGGGCAACTCAAGCGGATGAAGTGATCGAAACGCCCCGCGTTCGAAAACACCGTCCCCGGCATGATGCGAATACCGTCATCCAATGCGGCGTCGAAAAGCGCCGCCGACGAGACGTCGCGCGGCAACTCGATCCAGAAAAACATCCCGCCGCGCGGCGGCGTGAAGCGCGTGCCTTCGGGAAACGACGCGGCCACCGCCGCCGCCATCCGTTCGCGCTGTAGTCGCAAGCCATCGCGCAAACGCCGCAGATGCCGCTCGTAGGCGCTGGTTTCCAGAAAGCCGGCGAGCACCACTTGCGACAGCTGTTCGTTATGCCGCGACTGCGCGAACTTCAGCATGCCGATGCGTGGATGCCAGCGTCCGCCGTTGATCCAGCCGACCCGCATGCCGGGCGCCAGCGTCTTGTTGAACGACGTGCAGTGGATCACCGTGCCGTCGGTGTCCCACGCTTTCAGCGATCTGGGCGGCTGCGCGGCGTCGGCGAGTTCGCGGTACGGATCGTCCTCGATCAGCGCGATGCCGGCGCGCGCGCAGAGTTCGACAAGGCTCGCCTTGTGCGCGTCGGGCATCACGCTGCCCAACGGGTTTTGCAGGTTCGGCACGACCACCACCGCCTTGATGTCGGGATGCGTTTGCAGCGCGAACGCCAGCGCTTCGATCGCGATGCCGGTGCTCGGACTGGTCGGGATTTCGAGCGCGCGCAGGCCGAGACTTTCGAGCGCCTGCAGCAAGCCGAAAAAGCACGGCGACTCGACCGCAACGGTATCGCCCGGCTGCGTCACCGCGCGCAACGCGAGGTTGACGGCTTCAATGCCGCCGTGCGTCATGATGATGTCGTCCGCGCTGATCTGGATGCCCGCGTCGAGCGCGCGTCTCGCGATGATCGCGCGCAACGCCGGGTCGCCCTGAGCGTGGCCGGCGGCGGTCAGCAACGTCGGCTGCCGGCGCAGCGCGCGCAACGCGGCTTTCTGCAACGCGTCGGTCGGGTACAGGTCGGGCGACGCGGTCGCGCCGCCGAGATTCAGCGCGTCAGGATAGCGCTGGAATTTCGACACGATCGTGGAAATCGCCGAATGAATGCCGACGAACTGCGCGGCACCCAGCATCGCGAGATCGGGTTCGGACGCGGCCGGCAATGCGGCTGCCGGCGGCACGCGCACGAAATAGCCGGCACGCGGCCGGGCGTCGATCAGCGCGGCGCGTTCGAGCACGCGATAGCTCTCGGTCGCCGTCGCGAGGCTCACGTGATGGCGTTGCATGAACGCACGCATCGACGGCATGCGGTCGCCGGGACGCAGCACGCCGTTGCCGATCGCGCGGCGGTATTGGTCGGCCAACTGCCGGTAGAGCGGCTGGCTGTCCGAAAGACGGTCGGTGGACGGGCCGCTCTGGCTGAGGATGAATTCGGTCATGAGCCGATGGTGCGGACAGATCGCGCGCCGCGACAGATACACATCGCCGCGATTCTGACCGATACAGCATGTCGAAACGTGGCACTGCACCGGTTCAGATTGTCGACGGCTGCCGCTGTTTTCACGTGGACGGACTCCATAAGCTGTACAGCATGAAAACGATTCAAAGGATCTGTCATGTCTGTGCGTCAACCTGTTGCCGACCCGCGCCGCCCCGGCGCTTTACGTGTTGCCGCCGCGCAGGTGGCCATGCACGACTTGCGCGCGGGTAGTTCGATCGTGGCCGTCGAGGGCGCGCTGCAACTCGGCTTCCGCGATCATTCGCTGGCATGGCTGGGCGATGCCGTGCCGCTTACGTCGCTCGCCTTGCATGAAGGCGAGCGGTTTGTGATGCCGCAACGCGGCGTCGTGACGATCAGCGCGATGCAGGCGCAGGCCGCCGCGTTCATCGTGCTGTGCCCGAGTACGGATCACGGCGTGCAGGGTCTCGTCCGTCGCGCCGCCCATCGTCTGGCCGCGCTCGTCAGAACACGGTTGGGGCGCGCCGCCTGAAACGCTCTGCTCGCGCGATGCCGCCCGGTACAATGCGTGATCAACCCGCTTCCTTCGAGGTGCTGGTCATGTCCTTGCCGCGCGCGCCGCTGTCCAGCGGTCTGTCGGGTCTTTATCGCCTGCTCGCCGTCTTCACGTTTTTCACGCTTGCCGCGCTCACGCTCAATGGCTGCGCCGGGCTGTTCGGCGGCGATCCGTTGCGCGTCAGCGTGGCCGGCATCGAACCGATCGCCAGCCAGGGGCTGGAGATGCGCTTCAACGTCAAACTGCGCGTGCAGAATCCCAACGATTCCACGGTCAGCTTCAACGGCGTGTCGCTCGATCTCGAACTGAACGGCAAGCCGTTCGCCAGCGGCGTCAGCGATCAGGCGGGCACCGTGCAGCGCTTCGGCGAAACCATCGTCACCGTGCCGCTGACCGTGCCGGCTTTCGCCGCCGTTCGCCAGGCCTTCGCGGTCGCGGACGCCGCGCAGTCGGGGCAGATTCCGTACATCCTGCGCGGCAAGCTCGCGGGCGGCATGACGGGCACGACGCGCTTCATCAATCAGGGGACGTTGAACCTGTCATCGCTTGGGGCGGGTTCACCGTGATCCCGGCAATTCCATCGAACAACTCTGATCCCCTCGCGAACAAAAAACGAACACCACGGATTCGGTGCGGATTTCCCGCTACCGCACCGAACCCGCAGCGCCCGCCCTCTCAGGTCTCCTCCAGCACGGCCCGCCTCACACCACTTCGAACAACCCCGCCGCGCCCTGCCCGCCGCCGATGCACATCGTCACGACGACCAGCTTCGCGCCGCGCCGCTTGCCTTCGATCAGCGCATGGCCGGTGAGCCGCGCGCCGGACACGCCATACGGATGCCCGACCGCAATCGCGCCGCCGTTCACGTTCAGGCGATCCTGCGGAATGCCGAGCTTGTCCGCGCAATACAGCACCTGCACCGCGAACGCCTCGTTCAATTCCCACAGGTCGATGTCCTCGACCTTCAGACCCGCCTGCTTCAGCAGCTTCGGCACCGCGAACACCGGGCCGATGCCCATTTCGTCCGGCTCGCAGCCGGCCACCGCGAAGCCGCGGAAAATGCCGAGCGGCTGCAGCCCTTCACGCTCCGCGACTTTCGCGTTCATCACAACGCAAGCCGACGCGCCGTCCGAGAACTGGCTCGCGTTGCCGGCGGTGATCACGCCGCCCGGCATCGCGGTGCGAATCTTCGACACGCCTTCCAGCGTCGTGTCGGCGCGAATGCCTTCATCGCTGCTGACGGTCACTTCCTTCGTGGACAGACGGCCGCTCGCTTTGTCGGCGACGCCGGCGAGCACCGTCAACGGCACGATCTCGTCCTTGAACCTGCCGGCTTCGAGCGCGGCCGCCGCGCGTTGCTGCGAGCGCACGCCGTACTCGTCCTGACGTTCCTTCGAGATCGAATAGCGCTTCGCGACGTTCTCGGCGGTCTGCAGCATCGACCAGTAGATTTCCGGTTTGTTTTTGCTGAGCCAGCCTTCGGCCATCATGTGGCGGTTCATCTCGTTCTGCACGCACGAGATCGACTCCACGCCGCCGGCGACGAACACGTCGCCTTCACCGGCGATCACGCGTTGCGCGGCGAGCGCGATAGTTTGCAATCCCGAAGAACAGAAACGGTTCACCGTCATGCCCGGCACGCTGACCGGCAAACCGGCGCGCAACGCGATCTGCCGCGCGATATTGCCGCCCGTCGCGCCTTCCGGATTCGCGCAGCCCATGATCACGTCCTCGACGCGCGCCGGGTCGAGCTTCGCGCGTTCGACGGCGGCCTGCGTCACGTGGCCGCCGAGCGTCGCGCCGTGCGTCATGTTGAAACCGCCGCGCCATGATTTGGCAAGGCCCGTGCGGGCGGTCGATACGATTACGGCGTCAGTCATGCATATCTCCTACTTCCAGATGTCGATGGTGGCGCGTCGGCAAATCGCCAGGCGATTTACGCTCCGATTCGCGCATCAAAGTACGCTGCGAATCCGGAGCCGAAGCGCGCCACCTCATTCGTTTGATCCGAGGGGCCGTCAGCCCGCTCAGCCGTTGAACCCGTGCCCTTCGGCCACCAGCTTCGCGAGGCCCGGCGCGAGTTGCCACGCGTCGCCGTTCGGCCGCGCCGCGTAGCGGCGGATCGCGCGCTCCACGTTGTAGAGGCCGACCGTGTCCGCGTACAGCATCGGGCCGCCGCGATAGAGCGGGAAGCCGTAGCCGGTCAGATAGACCATGTCGATGTCCGACGCTTTCGACGCAATGCCTTCTTCGAGAATCTTCGCGCCTTCGTTGACGAGCGCGAACACGAGGCGCTCGACGATTTCCTCGTCGCTGATCTTGCGGCGCTCGCCGTTGATTTCCTTCGAGAACGCGCCGATCATCTCGTCGACCACTTGCGACGGATACGCGGTGCGGTCGCCCGTCTTGTAGTCGTACCAGCCGCCGCCGGTCTTCTGCCCGAAGCGGCCCATCTCGCACAGGCGGTCGGCGATCTTCGAGTAATGGATATCAGGACGTTCCTGATAGCGGCGCTTGCGGATCGCCCAGCCGATGTCGTTGCCGGCCAGATCGCTCATGCGGAACGGGCCCATCGCGAAACCGAACTTCTCGATGGCCTTGTCCACCTGCGCGGGCAGCGCGCCTTCTTCGAGCATGAAGAGCGCCTGACGCACGTACTGCTCGATCATCCGGTTGCCGATGAAGCCGTCGCACACGCCGGACACCACTGCGGTCTTCCTGATCTTCTTCGCGAGTTGCATCACGGTGGCGAGCACGTCTTTGGCGGTTTCCTTGCCGCGCACCACTTCGAGCAGCTTCATCACGTTGGCCGGGCTGAAGAAGTGCAGGCCGACCACGTCCTGCGGACGCTTCGTGAACGCGGCGATCTTGTCGACGTCGAGCGTCGACGTATTCGACGCGAGGATCGCGCCGGGCTTGGCGACTTCGTCAAGACGCTTGAACACCTGCTCTTTCACGCCCAGTTCTTCGAACACGGCTTCGACGATCAGGTCGGCGCTCCTCAGGTGGTCGTAGGAAAGCGTGGGCGTGATCAGCGCCATGCGCTCTTCGAGCGCTTCGGGCTTCAACTTGCCTTTCTTGACGCTGGCTTCGTAGTTCTTGCGGATCGTCGCGAGGCCGCGGTCGAGCGCTTCCTGTTTCGTTTCCAGCAGCGTGACCGCAATACCCGCGTTGATGAAGTTCATCGCGATGCCGCCGCCCATCGTGCCCGCGCCGATCACGGCCACCCGGCTGATGTCGCGCAGCGGCGTATCGGCAGGCACATCGGGAATTTTGCTGGCCGCGCGTTCGCCGAAGAACGCATGGCGCAGCGCACGGCTTTCCGGCGTCTGCACCAGCGCGATAAAGCATTCGCGCTCGAATGCGAGGCCCTTGTCGAAACCGTTCTGCACGCCCGCTTCGACAGCGTCGATACATTTGTGCGGCGCCGGGAAGTTCTTCGCGATCGCCGCGACGCTATTGCGCGCGAACTGGATGAAACCGGCCGCGTTCGGATGCTCGATCTTGCGATCGCGCACCTTCGGATGCGGGCCTTGCTTTGCGCCGACCTTGCGGGCGAACGCGAGCGCCGCCTCAAGCAGATCGCCTTGCACGACTTCGTCGAACAGGCCCGAGTCGGCCAGCTTCTCCGACAGCACCGGCGCGCCGGAGACGATCATGTTGAGCGCGGCTTCGAGGCCGATTGCGCGCGGCAGGCGCTGCGTGCCGCCCGCGCCCGGCAGGATGCCGAGCTTCACTTCCGGCAGCGCGATCTGCGCGCCGGGCGCGGCGATGCGGTAATGCGCGCCGAGCGCCAGCTCCAGGCCGCCGCCCATCGCGACGCTGTGGATGGCTGCGACCACCGGCTTCGCGCTGCCTTCGACGATCTTGATGACCGTGGCGAGCGTCGGCTCCTGAGTGGCTTTCGGCGTGTTGAATTCGGTGATGTCGGCGCCGCCCGAGAAAGCCTTGCCCGCGCCGGTCAGCACGATGGCCTTGACGTCCGGGTCGTTCTGCGCGCGCTCGATCCCCTCGACGATGCCCGCCCGCGTCGACAGGCCGAGGCCGTTTACCGGAGGATTGTTCAGCGTGATGACGGCCACGCCGTCTTGAGTTGTGTAATTCACTGCCATCTGCCTGCCTCCATGCGATCCATGCCAATCATGCGATTAGGCGGCACATTGCGCGCCGGCCATCCGGGTTACCGAGTCGGCTCATTGTCCGACTCATTGGCCGGCTCTGCAGCCGACCAGCGTTCCCCGGTCTACAGGCAGGATACACAGAAAAGCACGATCGTTCAATTTATCTCTAGGCAGGGTTTCCCCTGGCAAGCAGGCAGTGCTGTTCATCGTCGAGCGCGGACGGCAGCACGTGGTCGCGGAAAGCTGCGCGCAGCTTCAGTTTCTGCAGCTTGCCGGTAGCGGTATGCGGCAGTTCGTCGACGAACGCGACGTCGTCGGGAATCCACCACTTGGCGACCTTGCCTTCGTAGAACGCGAGCAGTTCTTCGCGCGTGACATCCAGGCCGGCGCGCTTGACGACCACCAGCAGCGGACGCTCGGTCCACTTCGGATGCGCGCACGCGATGCAGGCCGCTTCCGCCACCGCCGGATGCGCGATCGCGACGTTCTCGATATCGATCGAGCTGATCCATTCGCCGCCGGATTTGATCACGTCCTTCGAGCGGTCGGTGATGTGCAGGAAGCCGTCGCGGTCGATAGTGGCGACGTCGCCGGTCGGGAACCAGCCGTCCACCAACGGCGAGTCATTCTTGCAGAAATACCGGTTGATCACCCACGGTCCGCGCACATGCAGATCGCCGAACGCGACGCCGTCCCACGGCAGTTCGCGCCCGTCCTCGCCGACGATCTTCATGTCGACGCCGTACAGTGCGTGGCCCTGCTTTTCGAGCAACTTGCGCTGCTCGGCAAGCGGCCGCTGACTCTGCTCCCAGGTCAGCTTCGACAGCGTGCCGAGCGGTGACATTTCGGTCATGCCCCACGCGTGGATCACCTGCACGCCGTAGTCGTCCTCGAACGTGCGCAGCATGGCCGGCGGACACGCGGAGCCGCCGATCACCGTGCGCTCCAGCGACGAAAACGTCACGCCCGCGTCGCGCAGGTAGTTCAGCAAGCCGAGCCACACGGTCGGCACGCCGGCCGAATACGTGACGCGTTCGCTTTCCATCAGCTCGTAGAGCGACTTGCCGTCAAGGTCCTTGCCGGGGAACACCAGCTTCGCGCCGGTCAACGGCGCGGCGTGCGGAATGCCCCACGCGTTCACATGGAACATCGGCACGACGGGCAGCACGCAATCGCGTGCGGACAGGCTCATCGCATCGGGCAGGGACGCGCCGAACGCATGCAGCACCGTCGAGCGATGCGAATAGAGCGCGCCCTTCGGATTGCCCGTAGTGCCCGACGTATAGCAAAGGTAGGACGCCTGGCGCTCGTCGAGAGACGGCCATTCGAAGTCGCCGTTCTGCGCGGCCATCAGCGTCTCATAGCTGAACACCGGCGTTTGCATGACGGGCAGATGCGCGTCGTCGGCCAGCGCGATCCAGCCGCGCACTTTCGGGCATTGCGGCGCGAGCACGTCGACGAGCGGCGCGAACGTGGTGTCGAACAGCACGTAGGCGTCGTCGGCGTGATTGACGATGTAGGCGACCTGCTCGGGAAAGAGCCGCGGGTTGATCGTGTGGCAGACGGCGCCGAAGCCGGTCGTGCCGTAGTACGTTTCCAGATGCCGGTAGCCGTTCCACGCGAGCGTCGCGATCCGCTCGCCGGGTTCTACGCCCAGCGCGATCAGCGCCTGCGCGAGCTGCTTCGCGCGCTTCTCGCAATCGCGGTAGGTGTAGCGGTGCAGGTCGCCTTCGATGCGCCGCGAGACGATCTCGGTGCTGCCGAAATGCCGCGCGGCATGCGCGAGCAATGAGGGCACGGTGAGCGGCACGTCCATCATCTGGCCCAGCAGCGGCGTCGTCATAAAGCGGGATCTCCTCGGCTTGTCTGTTTTCGATTGGGTTGTGGTCCGGGAGCCGATTGGACGTGTCTCGCTGCGCGGCGGCGAAATCCGCAAAGCCGGCGACAGAGGGGGTACCACATCGGGGTGCAGCATCGTCCAAAGGCCGGCCAGCAGCTCCGCGGGCGCGGACTTACAATATCGGTTAATCCAGAGGCGCTCAACATGTCGTTTTCCCCAAGCATTGCAGGGTTATCCGAAGCTTTAACGGATCTTTCCACCACTCTTGTCACTCCTCCGCCGAGCGCGTTCGCGCAGCTCGGCAGCGCGTTTCTCACGCGTCTGCCCGCCGCGCCGCTCAGCGCGCCGTATATGGTCGGCTTCTCCACGGAGACTGCCGCGCTGCTCGGGCTCGCGCCTGAGCTTCGCAACGATCCGGGCTTCGCCGAACTGTTCTGCGGCAACGCGACGCGTGAGTGGCCAGCCGAAGTATTGCCTTATGCATCGGTGTACTCGGGCCATCAGTTCGGCGTGTGGGCGGGTCAGCTCGGCGACGGCCGCGCGCTCGGTCTCGGCGAAATCGAACACGACGGCGAGCGCTTCGAGCTGCAGCTCAAGGGCGCGGGACGCACCCCCTATTCGCGCATGGGCGACGGCCGCGCGGTGCTGCGCTCGTCGATCCGCGAGTTTCTCTGTTCGGAAGCGATGCATCATCTCGGCATTCCGACCACCCGCGCGCTGTGCGTGATCGGCTCCGATCAGCCGGTGCGGCGCGAGACCGTCGAAACCGCCGCCGTGGTCACGCGCGTGGCGCCGAGCTTCGTGCGCTTCGGCCACTTCGAGCACTTCTATTCGAACGATCGCGTCGATGCGCTGCGTGCGCTCGCCGATCACGTGATCGAGCGTTTCTATCCGCATTGCCGCGAAGCCGACGATCCGTATCTCGCGCTGCTGAACGAAGCGGTGCTGTCCACCGCCGACCTGATGGTCGAGTGGCAGGCGGTCGGGTTCTGTCACGGCGTGATGAATACCGACAACATGTCGATCCTCGGCCTCACGATCGACTACGGTCCGTTCGGCTTCATGGACGGCTTCGACGCCGGCTACATCTGCAACCACTCCGACTCGCAGGGCCGTTACGCGTACCGGATGCAGCCGCAGATCGCCTACTGGAATCTGTTTTGCCTCGCGCAAGGGCTCTTGCCCCTGCTCGGCGAGCAGCACGACGAAAGCGTGCGCAGCGACAAGGCGATCGAAGACGCGCAGCGCGTGCTCGGCGGTTTCAAGGAGCGCTTCGCGCCGGCGCTGGAGCGGCGCATGCGTGCCAAGCTCGGCCTCGAAAACGAGCGCGACGGCGACGATGCGCTGGTCAATCGCCTGTTCGAGTTGATGCACGCGAACCGCGCCGATTTCACGCGGACCTTCCGCAATCTGGCGCGCATGTCGAAACACGACGCGAGCGGCGACGCGCCGGTGCGCGACCTGTTTCTCGATCGCGCCGCGTTCGATGCGTGGGCGAACGACTATCGCGCGCGACTGTGCGAAGAAACACGCGACGACGCCGCGCGCGCCATTGCAATGAACCGTGTGAACCCCAAATTCGTACTTCGCAATCATCTGGCGGAAACGGCGATCCGCCGCGCGAAAGAGAAGGATTTTTCCGAAGTGGAGCGTCTGGCGGCAGTGCTGCGCCGCCCATTCGACGAACAGCCCGAGCACGAAGCCTATGCGGGCTTGCCGCCCGACTGGGCAAGCTCGCTGGAAGTGAGTTGCTCGTCGTGACGCGTCTGCGAGACGCAGAAATGCACCTGATTCTGTGTGATGAGCCGAGTGAACCGTGCAGCCGCGATTCGAGCCGCGATGAAGCGTGAACGAACGCCGACCGAAGCCTGAAAGAAAGCCGATTGAACACCGAACCCGGCCCGCACACCGAGCATCCCCCCAAAACAAGCCCGAGACAGGAACCGACCATGAACAAGCCCGACGACCTGAACCCCGATGCCCCCGCCGTGCAGAAAGACGACGCCGAGTGGCGCAAGCAGCTGTCCGACATCGAATACCAGGTGACCCGCCACGCGGCCACCGAACGCCCGTTCACGGGCCGCTACCACGATCACTGGGACCGCGGCATCTACGACTGTGTGTGCTGCGGCACGCCGCTGTTCGAATCGGACACCAAGTTCGACGCCGGCTGCGGCTGGCCGAGCTACTTCAAGCCGATCAACGGCGAGGTGATCGCCGAGAAAACCGACCGCTCGCACGGCATGTTGCGCATCGAAGTGCAATGCAAGAACTGCGGCGCGCATCTGGGCCACGTGTTCGAAGACGGCCCCGCGCCGACCGGTCTGCGCTACTGCATCAATTCGGCTGCGTTACAATTCGAGCCCAAGTAACGCTGTGCGAAGTCCGGCGCGTTGCCGGCAGGCGCGCGCCATCGGGCGTCCGGCGGCTGCGACGCCCTTGATCCAGCCTGCGGGCCTGCCACCCTTGCGCGGCAGGCTCGCGACGAACAGCCGGGTAAAGCCGTCCGTTTGCCATGGCAGCCTGGCGCGGCTAGCACCACCGGGCGCTTCGCACTGCGCCCTCACCTTCGACTCACTCTGCGAATTCCCGACCAGATAATGAAATTCCTGTTCGATCTGTTCCCGATCATCCTGTTCTTCGTCGCCTTCAAGATATGGGGCATTTTCACGGCGACGGCAGTGGCGATCGTCGCCACGCTGGTGCAGATCGCTTGGGTGGCCTTCCGCCACCGCAAGGTCGATCCGATGCTGTGGGTGAGCCTCGGCGTCGTCACGGTGTTCGGCGGCGCCACGCTCGTGCTGCACAACGACACCTTCATCAAGTGGAAGCCGACCGTGTTGTACTGGGCGTTCTCCGTCGCGCTGATCGTCTCGCAACTGGCCTTCAACAAGAACCTGATCGAAGCGATGATGGGCAAGCAGATCACGCTGCCACACGCGATCTGGGGCAAGCTGAATATCGTGTGGGCGGTGTTTTTCGTGCTGCTCGGGCTCGTCAATCTGTTCGTCGCGTATCACTACACGACCGACCAATGGGTCAATTTCAAGCTGTTCGGCGCGACCGGATGCCTGCTGGTGTTCATCGTCGGGCAGAGTTTGTGGCTTGCGAAATACATGAAGGAAGAATGACATGACGAGCGATGTATTCATGCACGCCACCACCGCCGAGCGCGCCGCGCTGATCGAGGCGCGTCTCACCGCCGCGCTCGCGCCGGTCGAATCGATTCGCATCACCGACGACAGTGCGCAGCACGCGGGCCACGCGGGAGCCTCCGCCGGCGGTCATTTCAGTGTCACGATCGTGGCTGCCGCATTTGCCGGCAAAGCCCGCGTGGCGCGGCATCGCATGGTGTATGATGCGCTGGCCGATGCCATGCAGCGCGGCATTCATGCCCTTGCCATCACGGCGTATACGCCCGAAGAATTTGCTTTGTTGCCCCGCTAGGAACTTCCGATGACTTTGAAGAAAACCCGCCTTTGGGTATTGCTGGCTGCATTTGCGGCCGCACCTGCATTTGCACAGAACATCGCTGTCGTGAACGGCACGCCGATTCCGAAAGCGCGCGCCGATGCGCTGATCGACCAGCTGGTTCACCAAGGCCAGCAAAACACGCCGCAACTTCAAATGGCAGTGCGCGAAGAACTGGTGAACCGCGAAATCCTGATGCAGGAAGCGCTGCGCCGCGGCCTGCCGAATCGTCCGGACATCAAGGCGCAAATCGCCGTCGCGCAACAGACCGTCGTGCTGCGCGCGCTGATCGAAGACTTCGTGAAGAACAATCAGCCGAGCGACGCCGAAATCACCGCGCGCTACAACGCGCTGATCAAGGACGCGGGCGGCAAGGAATATCACCTGCACCACATCCTCGTCGACAACGAGCAGCAGGCGAAGGACCTGATCGCGAAGATCAAGGGCGGCGCAAGCTTCGAAGAGCTCGCCAAGCAATACTCGAAGGACCCGGGATCGGGCAAGAACGGCGGCGATCTCGACTGGTCGGACCCGAAGGCCTACGTGCCTGAATTCGCGGACGCGGCCACGCATCTGCAGAAAGGCCAGATGACCGACACGCCGGTGCATACGCAATTCGGCTGGCACATCATCCGTGTCGACGACGTGCGCGATACCACGCCGCCGCCGCTGGATCAGGTGCGCGCGCAGATCGTGCAGCAGATCCAGCAGGAAAAGCTGCAGGCGTTCGAAGAAGGTCTGCGCAAGAACGCGAAGATTCAGTAAGCGGGATCTCGAGTGACCGCTTCGTCTGGAGTCTGAAGCAGAAAAGCCGCCCACGAGGGCGGCTTTTTTTATTTACTGCGGGTTTTGTTGTCGCAGCTTTTTGCGTTGTGCGAAGCGTAGTGTGAAACCTGGGGTGAGGCTCAACGTCGGGCACATCGTAAAACGCGGTGCGCAGCGCGAGCCGCCTGAACGTGAGTCACACAACAAGGCCGCCACCCAAAGCAAGCGGCGGCCCTGCCTCAGATCACCCCAACCAGCGGCGCGCGTTCTGGAACACGCGCATCCACGGGCTAGCGTCCGTGCCGCCCTCGCCCCAGCCTTCCGGATGCCAGCTCATCTGCACCGCGCGATGCACGCGTTCGGTGTGCGGCATCAGTACCGTGAAGCGGCCATCGGCGGTCGTGACCGACGCGATGCCGTTCGGCGAACCGTTCGGATTGAACGGATATTGCTCGGTCGCCTGGCCACGGTGATCGACGTAACGCATCGCCACCGCCACCGTCGACGCATCGCCTTGCTGCGAGAAGTCCGCATAGCCTTCGCCGTGCGCGACCGCCACCGGAATGCGCGAGCCTTCCATGCCGGCGAAGAAGATCGACGGCGACGCCTGCACTTCGACCAGCGAGAAGCGCGCTTCGAATTTCTCCGACTTGTTGCGCGTGAACTTCGGCCACGCCTCGGCGCCCGGGATCATCGACGCGAGGCTGCTCATCATCTGGCAGCCGTTGCAGATGCCGAGCGCGAACGTGTCTTCGCGGCCGAAGAATGCGGCGAACATGTCGGCCAGTTGCGCATTGAAGCGGATCGCCTTCGCCCAGCCTTCGCCTGCGCCCAGCGTGTCGCCGTATGAGAAGCCGCCGCACGCCACCGCGCCGGCGAAGTCCGCCAGGTTCGCGCGGCCCGCGAGCAGGTCGCTCATGTGCACGTCGTGCGCGTCGAAGCCGGCGCGGTCGAACGCGTAGGCCGTTTCGAGGTGCGAGTTGACGCCCTGCTCACGCAGGATCGCAACACGCGGACGCGCGCTCTTGCCAATATATGGCGCGGCGACGTCTTCAGCCGGATCGAAGCTCAGTACCGCCGTGATGCCCGGATCAGCGGCGTCCAGCAGCGCGTCGTATTCCGCGTCGGCGCAGGCCGGGTTGTCGCGCAGACGCGCGATACGCCAGCTCACTTCGCTCCACGTGCGATGCAGTTCGGTGCGCGGCGCTTCGTAGATCTTCTTTGCGTCGCGATAGATTTCGATCGCGTCGCGCTCGGTGATCTTGCCGATCACATGCGAGCACGCCGACAGCCCGTGTTCGCGCAACGCGACCAGCACCGCGTCGCGGTCCGCTGCGCGCACCTGGATCACGCCGCCCAGCTCTTCGTTGAACAGCGCGCGCATCGTGCGGTCTTCACGGCGGCCGCTGGTCTGCTTCGCCCAGTCTTTCGCGTCGCCGTAATCGGATTCGTGATGCGGATCGAGCACCAGCATGTCGACGTTCAGCGACACGCCGACGTGACCCGCAAACGCCATTTCGCACACCGTCGCCCACAGGCCGCCGTCCGAACGGTCGTGGTAAGCGAGCAGCTTGCCGTCGCTGTTCAGCGCCTGGATTGCGTTGAAGAAGCGCTTCAGGTCTTCAGGATCGTCGATGTCGGGGACCGTGTCGCCGACCTGCTGCGTGACCTGCGCGAGGATACTGCCGCCCAGACGATGCTTGCCGCGGCCGAGGTCGATCGCGATCAGCACCGAGTCGCCGACCTCGCTCATGCGGCGCAGTTGCGGCGTGAGCTGCTTGCGCACGTCTTCGACCGGCGCGAACGCCGAGATGATCAGCGAGACCGGCGCGACCACTTCCTTTGCGACGCCACGGTCTTCCCACTTGGTGCGCATCGACAGCGAATCCTTGCCGACCGGGATGCTGATGCCGAGCGCCGGGCACAGCTCCATGCCGATCGCCTTGACCGTGTCGTACAACGCCGCGTCTTCGCCCGGCGCGCCGCACGCGGCCATCCAGTTCGCCGACAGCTTCAGCTTGTCGAGCGACGCGATCGGCGCGGCCGCGATGTTCGTGACCGCCTCGCCGACCGCCATGCGGCCTGAAGCCGGCGCGTTGATCACGGCGAGCGGCGTGCGCTCGGCCATCGTCATCGCTTCGCCTCTGAAGCCCGCGTAGTCCATCGTCGTGATCGCGACGTCGGCCACCGGCACTTGCCACGGGCCGACCATCTGGTCGCGCGCGGTCGTGCCGCCCACCGAGCGGTCGCCGATCGTAATCAGGAACGACTTGCTCGCGACCGTCGGATGACGCAGCACGCTCTGCGCGACATCCGGCAACGCGATGCCGGTGACGTCCACCGGTTCGAGCCGCTGCTCGACGCGCTTGACGTCGCGATGCATGCGCGGCGCCTTGCCGAGCAGCACTTCCATCGGCATGTCGACCGGCTGATGGGCGGCGGCGTCGTTCAGTTCGGAGTCGATCAGCTTCAACTGACGCTCGGCGGTGGCCGTGCCGATCACCGCGAACGGGCAGCGCTCGCGCTTGCACATCGCTTCGAAGGCCGGCAGATCGGCCGGCGCGATCGCCAGCACGTAGCGCTCCTGCGCTTCATTCGACCAGATTTCGCGCGGCGACAAGCCACTCTCTTCAAGCTGGATCTTGCGCAGCTCGAACAGCGCGCCCTTGCCCGCGCCGTCCACCACTTCCGGGAACGCGTTCGACAAACCGCCCGCGCCCACGTCGTGAATGCTCAGGATCGGGTTCTTCTCGCCGAGCTGCCAGCACGCGTTGATGACTTCCTGCGCGCGGCGTTCGATTTCCGGATTGCCGCGCTGCACCGAGTCGAAGTCGAGTTCGGCGGTGTTGGTGCCGGTCGCCATCGAGCTGGCCGCGCCGCCGCCCATGCCGATGCGCATGCCCGGGCCGCCGATCTGGATCAGCAGCGAACCTTCCGGCAGGTCGTGCTTGTGCGTGTGCTGGTCCGAGATGTTGCCGATGCCGCCGGCGATCATGATCGGCTTGTGATAGCCGCGCACGAGGCCCGCGACGTTCTGTTCATAAGCACGGAAATAACCGCCCAGATTCGGTCGGCCGAATTCGTTGTTGAACGCGGCGCCGCCGAGCGGGCCGTCGATCATGATCTGCAGCGGCGATGCAATGCGGTCGGGACGGCCATAGGCTTCGTGCTGGTCGGCCGGATTGCGGTGCGCGAGCAGTTGCGCGGCGTCGCGCGCGTTTTCCCATGCCTCGACGCCGTCGGGTAACTCGAGGTTCGACACCGTGTAGCCCGCCAGGCCCGCCTTCGGACGCGCGCCGCGGCCGGTCGCGCCTTCGTCGCGGATTTCGCCGCCCGCGCCGGTCGCGGCGCCCGGGAACGGCGAGATCGCGGTCGGGTGATTGTGCGTTTCCACCTTCATCAGCGTGTGCGTGAGTTCGACGCTGCGGCGGTAGTGCTCCGGCATCGCGCCGGGCTCGGCCGGCGTGCGCGGGAACCAGCGCTCGGCCATGCCGCCCGCCATGATCGCCGAGTTGTCCGAATACGCGACGATCGTGCCCTGCGGGTTCAGCTTCTCGGTGTTGCGGATCATGTTGAACAGCGAGATGTCCTGCTTCTCGCCGTCGATGGTCCAGTCCGCGTTGAAAATCTTGTGGCGGCAGTGCTCGCTGTTGGCCTGCGCGAACATCATCAGTTCGACGTCGGTCGGGTTGCGGCCGAGCTTCGTGAACGCGTCGACCAGGTAGTCGATTTCGTCGTCGGCGAGCGCGAGGCCCAGCTCCGTGTTCGCGGTTTCCAGCGCGCCACGGCCGTGACCGAGCACGTCGACGGTTTGCAGCGGCTTGGCCGGCAGTTCGTCGAACAGATGCAGCGCGTGGTCGCGCGACGGTGACACGCTTTCGGTCATGCGGTCGTGCAGCGCCGCCGAGACAGCCTCGCGGGCTTCGTCGGAGAGCACCTTCTTGCCGCCCAGCAGGCCGCTTTTCAGCGTGACCGTGTACTCGACGCCGCGCTCGATGCGGCGCACCTGCGTGAGCCCGCACAGATGGGCGATGTCGGTGGCCTTGCTGGCCCACGGCGAGACCGTGCCGAAACGCGGCACCACGAGGAAGGTTTCGGCGACGCCGCGCTCCTTGCCTGCTTCGAGCGGATCGCCGTAGTGCATGAGCGCCTCGATCTTCGCGGTGTCTTCAGCGGAGAGCGGCGTTTGCGCGTTGACGAAGTGCAGGTATTGCCCGCGTACGCCAGTGATATTCGGGTCGATGCGCGTGAGCGTTTCGAGCAGGCGGGTTTGACGGAAATCGGAAAGGGCCGAAGCGCCGGGGAAACACGAGAAGTGGGCCATGGACTTGACGTTGCGTCGCTCAGTGATGCCGAGAAGTCGCGCATGCAGGCGACGTGAGGCGGAAAGGAAGTCCGGGATTATACCCCGGGAACAGGCTTCCAGCGGGCCTGGCGGTGTGCGTTCGGTCCGCGCTCGGGCGCCGCCGGGCGATGCGCGGCGCGTGGCCGCGGCGGCGCTTTGACTGCTATCATTCGCCCTTTCACCAGATCGGCGCGAGCCGCCCGAGCCATGCCGGGCAGCGCGCCGCATGCCACGTTCAACGGGAATGCGCCGCTTCGGCGTCCCGTCGGCAATTCGAATCAAAACATGGATGTCATCGTCATTGGCGGCGGGATAGCGGGCGTCGCCACCGCTTATCACCTGCGCGCGGCCGGCCACCGCGTATGCGTCGTCGAGCGCCACGCCACCGTCGCGCAGGGCGCGACCTACGGCCACGGCGGCAATGTCCTGCCGACCCCGCTCGACGTCTGGTTCGGCCCGACTTTCCTCGCGAGCCGTCAGAACGCAAAGAACGGCGTCATCAACAAAATCGGCTTCAACGGGGCGGCGCGTCAGTTCGTCAAGCAGCTCGCCGCGTTGCAGGAACCGGAGGCGTTCGCCCGCCAGTATGGCCGCTTGCGCCCGCTGATCGAAGCGTCGCGTGACGCGATGGCCGACGTGGAAGCGCGCTTCGGTCTCGAATTCGAACAGACCAGCGGGCTGCTCCATCTGGTGCGCGCCGAGCACGAATGGGAGCAGACCCAGCCCGCGCTCGGCCTGCTGCGCCAGTACGAAGTGCCGCATCATGTGCTGACGCCGGCCGAATGCGCCGCGTATGAGCATTCCGTGCGCACCGAGCCGGAATTCGCCGGCGGCGTGCTGTTCGAGCGGGAGCGCACGGCGAACTGTCCGCTGTTCGCCAAGCTCATCAAGCAGACCCTCGACTCGCAAGGTGGCGTGCAGTTCATGCTGGGCTGCGAGGTCTCGGCGATCCGCCTCGAAGGCCAGCGCGCGTCCGTGGAGCTGGCGCCGCGCGCCGGTGCGGCCGCCCGTTCGCGCGAAGTCGAAGTGATCCACGCCGACGCGGTCGTGGTGGCCGCCGGTCACGGCAGCCTTGCGCTGCTCGAGCGCATCGGCTTGCGGCTGCCGCTGCATCCGCTGCGCTTGCACACGCTGGTCGCGCCGATCGCGCATGAGGAATGCGCGCCGCACGTGGCGATCGTCGACGCGGTCAAGCGGATCGGCATCAGCCGGATGAACCAGCGGCTGCGGATCGCTGGCGGCGCGGTGCTGCAAAGCGCCGGCCAGATCGACAAGCCATTGGGCGAAGCCGTGACCAAGGAAGCGCTCGCGCTGCTCGGCCAGGCGACGCACGACTGGATTCCTGGCGCCGCGCGGATTTCGGCGGCGCTGCCTTGGGAAGGCGTCAAGCTGCTGTCGCCGGACGGCTTGCCGGTGATCGGCAACGCGCTGCATCCGCGTTTGTTCGTCAACGCGGGCCACGGTCCGGCGGGCTGGGGCCTGGCCTGCGGCGCGGGCAAGCTGGTCGCCGACCTGCTGTCGGGCCACGCGCCGGGCTTGCCCGACGACACGCTGGCGGCGCTGCGCACGGACCGCTTCCAGTAACGTCCGGTTTCAGCGGTAATCCGCTTTCGGCTCTCGCGCGGGCTGCTTTGACGCCGCCCGCGAGCGGGCTGAAAGAGCCGCCCGCAGCGCCTGCATCGGCACTAACATAGCGGTTCCCAAGCTTCCCGCCCCGCACCGGACCGACCGGAACCAGCGGGGACCCACCGGACGAACCGCCAGGCCTCGCCATGACAGACGCCGAAAACACGCCCCCGACGCTCATCGACCCGCACCAGCGGGCGCTGCCCCTGCTCACGCTGACCGACCTGCGGATCGCGGAAGCGCAAGCCGCGGCGGCGTTGCCGCAGCACACGCTGATGGCGCGCGCGGGCCAGTCGGCCGCGAGCCTGCTCGACGAACAGATCACCCGCGACACGTCGATCGCCCGCTCGAAACAGCGCGTGTGGCTGATCGCCGGCCCCGGCAACAACGGCGGCGACGCGTTGGTCCTCGCGACCGGGCTGCATAAAACCGGCATCGCGGTGGAGCTGTGCATGCCGGTGGAAGTGAAACCGGACGACGCGCGCTGGGCACTCGACGCGGCCCGCGCCGCGGGCGTGCCGATCACCACGGCGCCGCCGGCGTCGCTCGACGGCTACCGCTGGCTCGTGGACGGGATGTTCGGCATCGGCCTCAAGAGGCCCCTCGAAGGCGTGTTCGCGAGCGTCGCGCGGCAGTTGTCGCAACGCGCGAAGGCTCGGCCCAGGAAAGGCGGCGTGCTCGCGCTCGACGTCCCCAGCGGCCTCGACAGCGACACCGGCACGATCGTCGGCGATGGCGACGGCGCCGCCGTCCACGCGACCCACACGATCACTTTCATCGGCGCGAAGCCGGGTCTGTTCACCGCGCAGGGCCGCGACCTGGCCGGTGCGGTGACGGTCGCGCCGATCGGCGTCGACAGCAGCCAGCGCACGAGCGTGCAGCTGAATGCGCCCGAGCTGTTCGGCGCGTTCCTGCCGCCGCGCGACTTCGCGACCAACAAGGGCACCTTCGGCAGCCTCGCGGTGGTCGGCGGGGACTCCGGCATGTGCGGCGCGCCGATCCTCGCGGCGCGCGCGGCGCTCTTCAGCGGCGCAGGCAAGGTGCACGTCGCGCTGCTGGGCGACGGCGCCCCGCCCTACGATCCGCCGCATCCCGAACTGATGCTGCATGCGCTCGACGATCTACCGCTCGACAGGATGGACGCGCTCGCCGTCGGCTGCGGAATGGGGCACCGCGAAAGCGCGACGCGGGTGATGCACGACGTGCTGAAGCTCGACGTGCCGAAGCTGTTCGACGCGGACGCGCTGAACCTGATCGCGAAGGACCCCGCGCTCGCCGCCGAACTCACTGCGCGCGGCGTGCAAGGCGACCCGTGCATTCTCACGCCCCATCCGCTCGAAGCCGCGCGCCTGCTCGGCAGCGACGCGCCCGGCGTGCAGCGCGACCGGCTCGGCGCGGCCCGCGCGCTGGCCGCGCGCTTTGCCAGCGTGGTGGTGCTGAAAGGCACCGGCACGATCATCGCCGCGCCGGACGGCCGCCTCGCGATCAATCCGACCGGCAACGCCGCTCTGGCGACGGGCGGCACCGGCGACGTACTCGGCGGGATCATCGGCGCGCTGCTCGCGCAACATCTGCCGCGCTACGAAGCGGCGCTGGCGGGCGTCTACCTGCACGGCCTCGCCGCCGACACCCTCAGCGCGCAAGGCCACGGCCCGGCCGGCCTGACGGCGGGCGAACTCGCGCCGATGGTGCGGACCTTGCTTAACCGCCTGTTCTATCCGCCCGCGCACACGTGACGCACCCATCCCAACCTTTGCGCGCTGAAGCCAAACGGGTACAGCCTGTCACGCAACGCCGCTATACTGATTAACTGCGCCGCACGATCGGATCGTTTGCGGGTGCGGTGAGACTTCAACGGCCCCCTGCGCTGGATGGCGGGCCGTCGAGGCCTCACCGGCGCCCATGCACGAACCCGGCTGCGCGGCATCGCTCTAACAGCCTCGTTGCATCATCCGCGGCAGCGCTTCACGCGCGCGCCTTTCTTCGTGCCCCTTGGTTAGACGGACGCTATGACCCAGAACTCGCTCCCCTCCTGGTCCTCGCTGCAAACGCATTACGAGAAGATTCGCGATGCCCACATGCGCGACTGGTTCGCCCCCGAGAACGATCCCGCCCCTACCCGTGCCGAGCGCCTCACGTTCGCCGGCGGCGGTCTCGCGGCTGATTTCTCGAAGCACCGCGTGACCGACGAAACCCTGCAACTGCTCGTGCAACTCGCGCGCGAAGCCGGCGTCGAGAAGCGCCGCGACGCGATGTTCGCAGGCGACGTGGTCAACCCGACCGAAGGCCGCGCCGCGTTGCATACCGCGTTGCGCGCGACCGATCCGAAGGCGCCGTTCTTCGCCCAGGTGCAGGCCGAGCGCGCGAAGATGGCCGCGTTCGCCGAGCAGGTGCGCAGCGGCGCATGGACCGGCTACACCGGCAAACGGATTCGCTACATCGTGAACATCGGCATCGGCGGCTCGGACCTCGGGCCGAAGATGGTCGTGCACGCGCTGCACCATCTGGCCGCGCCGGAGATCGCCACGCACTTCGTGTCCAACGTCGACGGCGCCGATCTGTACAACGTGATGCAACAGATCGACCCGGAAGAGACGCTCGCGATCATCGTCTCGAAGACCTTCACCACGCTCGAGACCATGACCAACGCGCGCTCGCTGCGCGACTGGTTCATCCAGAAAGGCTGCCCGGAAAGCGCACTTGCGAAGCACTTCGTCGGCGTGTCGGCCAATCCCTCCGAAGTGGTCAAGTTCGGCATCGCGAAAGAGAACGTGTTCGAGATGTGGGACTGGGTCGGCGGCCGTTACTCGCTGTGGTCGGCGGTGGGTCTGTCGATCATGATCGCGGTCGGCCCGCAGCAGTTCGGCGAGCTGCTCGCCGGCGCCAACGAGATGGACCAGCATTTCCGCGATGCGCCGCTCGAGAAGAATCTGCCGGTGCTGCTCGGCATGATCGGCATCTGGTATCGCAACTTTTTCGGCTCGCAGAGCTATCTGGTCGCGCCGTATTCGGAAGCGCTGCATTTCCTGCCGTCGTATCTGCAACAGCTCGAGATGGAGAGCAACGGCAAATCGGCTCGGCTCGATGGCGCGATGGTCGACTATCCGACTTCGGCCGTGACCTGGGGCGAACCGGGCACGAACGGCCAGCATGCGTTCTTCCAGATGCTTCACCAAGGCCCGACCATCGTGCCGATCGACTTCATCGCGGTGCTGACGCCGGAGCATCCGCTGGTCAGTCATCATCCGAAGCTGCTCGCCAACTGCTTCGCGCAAAGCGAGGCGCTGATGCTCGGTCGCACGCTCGAGGAAGCCAAAAAAGTGGCCGGGCCGGACAAGCCGGAACTCGCGCCGCATCTCGTGTTTCCTGGCAACCGTCCGACCGCGACACTGCTCGTCGACGCGCTGACCGCGCGTTCGCTCGGTGCGTTGATCGCGTTGTACGAGCACAAGGTGCTGGTGCAGGCCTCGGTGTGGAACATCAATCCGTTCGATCAATGGGGCGTCGAATTGGGCAAGATTCTCGGCAAGGTGGTCGAGGCCGATCTGACCGCCGCCAGCGTGGATGCGAAGAAGCATGACTCGTCGACGTCGGCGTTGATCGCGCGGGCGCGCGCTGCGTTGAAGCGGTGAGTGTGAGTGGCGCCGCGGTGTCAGCGAGTCGTTGAGCAGCATGCGGTTACGTGCGGTTGCGTCGCTACCTGCATCGTTTGGCGTGCTGCAGAGTTGCCGCAAGTTGCAGCTCCATGCTCGACGGCAACCATGAGCCGCAATGAAAAAGCGGGCCGTCAGTTCACACACGGCCCGCTTTGCTTTTGTATCGATGGTCACCGCTCGCGCCTCGCCGCGCGCGAGCGTCCCGTTCACGCGATCCGTCCCGCCTCGATCGTCACGGTCGTATCGCAACGACGCGCCAGCTCGATATCATGCGTGACGAGAATCAGCGTCGCACCGTTCGCGCGGTTCATCTCGAACATCAGATCGATCACCGCATGACCGGTGGCGGCATCGAGGCTGCCGGTCGGCTCATCGGCGAACAGGATGGCCGGGTGCGTGACGAACGCCCGCGCCAATGCGACGCGCTGCTGCTCGCCACCTGACAGCAGCTTCGGATAATGACTGGTGCGCTGCCCGAGACCCACCTGCTCCAGCAGCGCACGCGCGCGCGCCGCAGCCTCGCGCGTGCCGATGCCGCCTTGCAGTTCGAGCGGCAAAGTGACGTTTTCGAGCGCCGTCAGATGCGGCATCAGCTGAAACGACTGGAAAACGAAGCCGACCGAGCCGCCGCGCAATGCGGCCCGTTCGTCTTCGCTCAGTTCGGTCAGCTCGCGACCCAGCAACCGAACCGAGCCCGAGCTTGCGCTGTCCAATCCTGCGAGCAAGCCGAGCAGCGTAGACTTGCCCGACCCGGATGCACCGACGATCGCCACACTGCTGCCGGCAGCGATAGCAAGATCGATGTCGTCGAGAATCGTCAGTTCACCCGTTGCATCCTTAACCTTCTTGCACAAACCCCGCACTTCAATGACTGGATCAGTTTTGTTTAGCATGGTGAAGCGTAGGTTGAAAGTGCTCGCCATAGCCCCTCGCGCAACGGCGCGGATGACTACAGCACTAGGCTCGGCCGTCGCGACCGCTGCGCTGTTTTCGATGCCCTTGCCGGTTCACGCCGCCAATGCGCCGGAACCCGCCAAGCCGGTGATCGTCGTGCTCGGCGACAGCATCTCGGCCGAATACGGCTTGCCCCGCGACACGGGCTGGGTGGCCTTGCTGCGCCAGCGTCTCGCCGACCAGCGACTCGATTATAGCGTTGCCAATGCAAGCATCAGCGGCGACACCACGAGCGGCGGCCGGGCTCGCTTGCCGGCGCTGATGCAGCGTCTGAAGCCGAGCATCGTAATCGTCGAGCTCGGCGCCAACGATGCATTGCGCGGCGTGCCGCTCCCCACTACCGAAGACAACCTGCGCACGATCATCGAGCAGGCTCAACAGGGTCACGCGAAGGTCGTGCTGGTGGGCATGTATGTCCCACCTAATTACGGCCCGGACTACACCCAGAAGTTCCACGGCATGTACGGCGAATTGTCGAAGCAATTAAAGGTGCCATTGGTGCCCTTCCTGCTCGCGGGCATTGCCGATAAACCGGAAATGTTCCAGGCGGACCAGTTTCATCCGACGCAGCAGGCACAGCCAGTGCTACTTGAAAACGTGTGGCCCGCTGTCAGGCCACTTCTTCGCACAAGTTCGCCGCACTGAAAAGCTTGCTAACAACTTGTTTCTAGAACTTCGGGAACACGGGTGGCAACGGTCGCTCTGACACTTTCACATCCGTGCAACCGGCTCGATTCTGAGCGACTCATGAGGAGATAACGTGAAATACCTACCGTTAATCGCTTTCACCGTGGCAATTTCTGCCTGCGCCGCTCAACCGCCTGCTGGCGTTCAATCCGTCGGCCAGAGCCAGCAACCGCCCAAGGCCGTGGCCAGCTGCATCGCGCAGAAATGGGCGGACGGCTCGCAGCAACAGGTCGTCTCGCAAAACACGCTCGCCAACGATCAGGCGATGGATGTTTATGCTCCCGGCCAGCAGCCCCCTAATGGCGCAGCCGCAGTGGTACGCCCGTCCTACACCGGCAAAGGCACGTGGGTCGGCTTCCGTGGGGCCGGCGCTGCGGACAGCAACGCCACCAGTGCAATCAGCGGCTGCCTGTAACGAAATGCCGCTCACCATCGTTTGACGCGCGTTGTGATCGTCAAATGAAAAAGCCCCGCAATGGCGGTAATGCCGTTCAGTTAAGAACTGAACGGCATTTTCATTTGCGGAGCAGGAAGAAGTTGTAAACGGCGCGCCGGGATGTTAACTTTTCGGCGCGATGCTCTCAGCCCACCTTACCTACCTGATC